>NZ_JH815222.1:886755-920726 GCF_000158375.2 Clostridium sp. 7_2_43FAA | reverse complement strand
AGTGCAAAGTATGTCTAGGGTAGGTAGATGTATTGATAATGGGCCTATGGAGGCTTTTTGGGGTACTTTAAAATCAGAAATGTACTATCTAAGAAAGTTTTCAACCTTTGAAGAACTTGAACAAGCTATTGATGAATATATAAAATTTTATAATACAAAAAGATTGCAAAAAAAACTAAAAGGTATGGCTCCTATTGAATATAGAAGCCACACCTTAGCAGCATAATTTTATATTATTTACCCTGTCTACTTGACAGGGGGCGGTTCACAACCTTGTACTATTTTTTATTTATTTAATTAATAACTCTTTAATTTCTGGAATGCTATATCCTTTATTTTTTAATTCCTTAATTTCTTCAATCCTTTTAACTGCATGTTCGCGTAAAAATCTTCTTGTTAAATTCTCTTCTTCTTGCTCAAAAGGTATCATACCTTCCTCCGTATAATATTTAAGTGTACTATATCTAGAGTTAGTAATCCTAACAAGTTCTCCAATCGATACATACTCTGATTCTAGTATTTTTTCCATAGATCTTTGTCTAGACATTAAATTTTACAACTCCTTTAAATAGGATATCTTCTAAGACGTACCCCATGAATCGGTATTCTTCCTTGAGTAGCTTCTGGTACAGCTTCATAAATAATATTATCTACTTTAATTAAAGGCACTGCTCCTTCACGTATAATAGTATAATTATGGCCATTTTCTTCTAATCTTTTTCTAACTTCATCTAATCTTTGAGACGCGTTAGGAAACCACTCTTCTGTATCAATAAAAATGGATTGAGAACGTTCAATAACAGGAAATATAAAATTTATCCCTGTTCCTGTTGGAGTTTTAATTGCATTTTTCTTCATATTTAAAAATCCCTTTACAGCCATTTCAATTCCATGATAAATGTGAATATTATATAGTTTCTTTGAAATCTTATTATTTATGATTAAATTATGCATCCTTTTATCTACTATTTCCAAATCTCCCTTAGAAAAAATATCTTGTATACATCCACTTTCTCTAAGAAGCCACAGCATAAACATATTTTCATCACTTAAAACTCCATCTTCTAGAACTTCAGCTCTAAGAAATTCAACTACTCTAGAATATTCCTCCATATTACTTCTATATTCCCTTAATGATAATCCAGCTGTTTTATAAAACATGTCACATCCTAATAGGCTTGGTATTTCCTCCATATAATCATACCCTTTTAAAGAATCTGTCATAGAAACTTCAAGATTTTTCAAATGTTTATTAGATAGATTGGATGCTTTTGATAACCACCAATTCAAGTCTTCTTCTATAACTTCCTTTTTGCCAAATAATGGCTTAAAAACTGCTTCCTGATATAGAGTGATATTAGGATTTTCAAGATATGATTTTTTAAAGGATAATTTATCATTAACCTCTATAAAATCACCATTTAAATAAGATTCTAGAATAACAGATGCTGCAATACAATGGAGTGATATTTTTTTTATTGTTGTCATATTAATACTATCTTGTGCATTTAATGCAATAATTGAATAACTTTGTGATAATTTTAAATCTCTCATATAAATACCTTCTTTACCCTAATTTTCGTCTTATAATAAGCAGATCATATGAAACTTACTTACTACTTACCACTTACTACTTATGATTTAATCATACTACTACAATGCCTAATTGTAAATATATTTCAAATAAGTAATCATTTATTTTTCAATAAAAAAGTAACTAACCCTCTGTTATGAAAGTTAGCTACTTTTGATTAATATATTTTTTTATTTTTTCAAAGGGTATCACATTTCGTTATATCCTTTGAAAATTAGTAAAATCAATGCTTTAAAATACTTCTATATAAAATTTTCTATATCTATTATATATGCAGAAACTTGATATTTTAGTAGTTTTAATAAAATTTAATCAGGTAATTGATTCTTATATTGCTCATTACTTATTTTTTCGATTTCTTCAACATAATTTTCGTCATCATAATCATATTCATATTGTGGCTCATTTCTTATTTCATTAAATCTTCCAACAGATTGATAACTATCTTCTTCATCAAACCCTATTTTATCTTTATCACCATATCTTGATTTATGTCCAAATGGATTTCCAATTACACTTTCTTCTACTACTCTTTGATTAGAGTTATAAGTTTTTATTGTACTAACCACATCTTCGCATTCAATACAATTTAACGCATATGGCAGAAAATCTAACCTCTCTTTATCAATTTCTTTTCCACATTTTTGACATTTACCGTAACTTCCTTCATCTATAGCTCTTACAGCATCATCTATCTTATCAAGAAGTGCTCTTTCATTTGCTTCAAGTGCTCTACCTTTCTCAACTTCAAAAGTTTCACTAGCTATATCAGATGGATGATTATCATAAAATGATAATTCACTTGCAACCTCTGCATTAAATCTAGTCACTCCATTATCATCTAATTGATTAATGAGATCTGTAATTCTCTTTTTTTCTTGGTTAAGTTTATTTTTATAATATGTTAATTCTTCTTTATTCATATAATCATCCTTTCAAAAGTAATGCTTATTTATATTCTTCCAAAAAGACGATTTTTAATCCCTCTTACAAATGGAAATTCTAAGATACTTATATAAAATCCTTTTTATGTCTCAACATAAATTACAGATAATTCAGGTGCTAAACTATTAAACTTAATTATTATCATTCTTAATAATTTTTCTAATTTTCACTTCTGCAAAAGCTGGATAAAAACCAGATTTCAGTGCAACTTTCTGTGAAATTATGTGAGATTCAACAGTTCCATAAAAAGGTACCTTGCCTCTATTTAATATTTCATTTTTCAAAGATTGTACAATAAAACTAGCAATTCCTTTTCCTTTTTCATCTTCTAATACATTAATTCCAATTTGCCACATAATTTTAGAATCCTCACTTGCTCCTGCCATCCCTAAAATATTGTCTTCCTCATCTACTGCAGCAACTGCTAATATATCTGGATAGTTTTTATTAAATGAAAAAGCTTCATCAAATCTATCATCATCTTTGAATTTCAATATTTCATCTTTTTCATACCATTTTAATTTAATATTATTTCTTGTAAATTCTTTATCCATTGGTAAATAATAATGGTGTGTATTATCTATTTCATAACCAAATTCATTTAGCTTTTTATCTATTTTTCTTAAGTTTGAGTATAAAAACATCCATGCTCCTGAAAACCTAGATAAATTTTTAATACACCACTCTTTAATACATTTATCTGCAGATATTATTGCTTTTCCATTGAATATAATGATCTTTAAAATTTCATCTTCATCATTATACTTTCTGCTACCTTCTATTATTTTCTTATCTGTAATTAAAGTATTTTGATTATTAAAATCCTCAATTGTGCAGTTATAATCTTTTGCTAACTGATCTTTTACCTTTATTAAAATATCTTTTCCCATGAAATCACCTCCCCTTTCTATTAATTATATTATTTTGATAAATTTACAACAATAAAAAAGAGCTAACTTTATGCTAGCTCTTAATATTCTTTATATAATATTTAGTAAATATTATTTTTTAAAATTAATTTCTTTTTCTTCACTCATATTTATAAATGATTTACTAGGCGTAGTCTTAGCAATAACTTGCCCTTCTCTTATAGAATATAAAACTTCCGCTCTTCTTCTAACAGCATCATAACCACTTTCAGCATTTAGTAAAATTAGGTTACCTGGCTTACCTATTTCTATTCCATATTTATCTTCAATATTTAAAGTTCTTGCACTGTTAGTTGATATAAACTTTAATGATTCATTTATATCATTATAACCCATCATTTGGCACACATGTAATCCAAAGTGTACTACTTCTAACATATTTCCTGTTCCCATTGGATACCATGGATCAAATATGTCATCATGCCCAAAACATACATTTATTCCCGCTTCATTAAGTTCCTTTACTCTTGTAATTCCTCTTCTCTTTGGATATGTATCAAACCTTCCTTGAAGATGAGTGTTTACTAGGGGATTTGAAACAAAGTTTATTCCAGACATCTTTAATAATCTAAATAACTTATATGTATATGCATTATTATATGATCCCATAGCTGTAGTGTGACTGGCTGTTACTTTATTCTTTAAGCCTGTCTCTAAAGCCCTTGTAGCAACAACTTCTAAAAATCTTGATTGTTCATCATCTATTTCATCACAATGAACATCTACTAATACATCGTATTTTTTAGCTAATTCAAAAATTTTATTAATAGATTCTACTCCATATTCTCTTGTAAACTCAAAGTGAGGTATAGCTCCAATTACATCTGCTCCTAATCTTAAAGCTTCTTCTACTAATTCTAATCCATTTGGATATGAAAGTATTCCTTCTTGTGGAAAAGCTACTATTTGTAATGTAACATAATCTTTAACTTCTTCCCTTACTTCTACCATTGCCTTTAATGCAATTAAGCTATCATCAGTAACATCAACATGTGTTCTTATAAATTGAATTCCATTAGCTACTTGCCATTCTATAGCTTTTTTAGCTCTCTCTTTAACATCTTCTTTAGTTAAAAATTCTTTTCTTTGAGACCATCTTTCAATTCCTTCAAAAAGAGTTCCACTTTTATTCCACTCTGGCTCTCCTGCTGTAAGAGTAGTATCTAAGTGAATGTGTGGCTCTATAAAAGGAGCTGAAGCTAGGGCCCCATTTCCTTCTATCACTTCTTCATTTTCTAATACTTGTAGATTTTCATCTATTTCTGTAAATTTTCCATCTACTATTCTTATATCAAATAATCCTTCTCTATCTAAAAGCCTTACTTTTTTAATTAACATATTATCATCACCTTATTTATTAGTTATTTTTGTTCCTATTACATAAACTAACATTGTTGTTATTATTGCATTTAATGCTATAACTCCTACTTGTACAACATTAGCAACTATAAATCCTGCTAAGAATGCTACTATAGCTACCCAGTTTATATCTTGGAATTTTACTTCTTTAATATTATCATACTTTCTTTTCTTTACAAAGAAGTAATCAGCTATTATTATCCCACCTACTGGAGGTAACATTGAATTTAAGAAAGTTAAGAATGCTGTAAAGTTATTATTTAACCACACTGCTCCTACTGTTCCTATTAAACCACTAATAATTACTAGCTTCTTTTTAGGTAATTTAGTTATATTTGAAAGCCCAAGTCCTGCTGTATATATTGCATTATCATTAGTTGTCCATATATTTAATCCTAAAACTAGTATAGCTGGTATAATTAAACCTTGTGAGAACATTACATCTGCTATATCTGAGTTACCTGTGACCATTGCCCCTATTGCTCCAAATAAGAACATTAATGAATTTCCTATAAAGAATGCTATTACAGTTGTTGATACTGCTACTTTTTTATTTTTTGAGAATCTTGCAAAATCTGGTGTAGCTGTTCCTCCACTTATAAATGATCCCACACATAATGTTACTGCTGTTACTAGCGCCATTTTACTACTTGGCTCTATATTCATTAATCCTTGAACTCCACCTGCTGAATTCGCGGCCATTACTGCTGAAGTACTACCTAATATAGCTATTGCTGGTACTGCTATTGCACTTAAAATAGTTAGGGATTTCATTCCAAAGTAAGCTGTTGCTGTCATTAATATTCCTGTGATCCCAACTAATAAGTATAAATTTACATTAAATCTATTTGCAACTGGTATTGCAAACATTGCTATTCCAACGCCAAACCAACCTATTTGTGTAATACTAGTTATAAAAGATGCTAAATATGATCCTTTTTCACCAAAAGAATACCTAGCTAGCAAGTGCATTGAAAGTCCTGTATCTGCTCCTATATATGCCAATAATCCTGTATAACATGCAAGTATTAAATTTCCTATAAGTACTGCTATAAAAAAATCTTTCAATGGTAAGCCTGTCCCTAAATTTCCACCTGTAAGCATACTTGCTGAAAAGAATGTAAATCCAAGCATAACCACAAACATTGAAAAGAATCCTTTTTTATCTTTTTTGTGCACATGATCTAACTCATAATCATGATTTTCATTAATAACTTCTTCTAATACTATCTTTTGTTCCATTTGTATCCCCCTAAATTTTTATTTAAGGAAAACCAGTACTTATATTTAATAAAAAACGACCTCTCTATTATTTAGAAAGGTCGTTAACACTTAAAATTAGATATATAAATCAAATCTATATTATCTAATTTATCTCTGCCGTATTATATCCGACCTTATTAGTCTCTCTGGACTAAATTTAAAGGACTAGTTTTCTTGAAACAATTATATATTGATTCTTTTAAATATGTCAACATATTTCTTATGGTAATAAATACATTTTCAAATTAAATTTATACTAAATTAAACTTTATATTAAAAAACAAAATCTTTTAATTTATCATTTATTTTACCTAATATTGATGGAATTATCTTTAATATACTTGGTAAAAATAAAGAAGCTACAAATGCCACAGCACATAATGCAAATATCTCATAATACATAGGTTGTCCTATATAAACTTGATACCCATGTATAGATGCAACTGCTATCGCTCCTATTATTATGATTTTAGTTGCAATCCAAGAAATTAAATTTATTACCTTACATAAAAATATTATTATGGATAATATAGCTATTACAGGCAATGCTATTATTTTTATCAATATTTGAATTACTTTAGTTACTGTATATGCTTCGCCTTTTTGCCTATTTACAACTTTTTTAGCATTATCTCTTTTAGTGTTTTCTTTATTACTTTCATTATTTCTATCTTTTGAAGGTTTCTTTTTATCACTTTTTTGCTTCTTCACTGATGAATTATTAGGAGATGATCTTTTACTTTTCTTCTTAGTTTCTTCTTTTTCATCATCATAGTGAAAATTATTATAATCATCCCAACTGTCTCTCTTAAAATTACTTTGAGAAATATCATTTAGACTGTTTTTATCATAATCATTAACTAGATTTTCTTTATATTTATTTTTTTCTCTTTCCAGCTTTATTTCCTCATAAGCTTTATCAAATACCTTTATAAAAGCTTTTGCTCTTCTTTCATCCCTAATTTCTTCTTTTAATTTATTTACTTTATTTTCATATGCTATTTTTATTTCTTCCATTGATGCATTTTCATCTACACCTAAAATCTTATATTGTTCCATATCTCTTCTCCATACTATATATAAACTATATCTACATCTTTTATTTAACATTTATTATAACAATATTTATAAATGAATAAAAAGGTAATTTTGTCCTATTTAAACTTTCAATTTTAGGACTACCTATCCATATAACTCATTTACTCTAGCTTAATAATAAATTTCCTTTTGAAGTATCAGTATTATCAAATTCTAATAAAATTATTTAAGCTATACCTTCTCTACATAATACCATTCTTAGATATATTAAACCTTAAATTAATATTTTCTTATTCCTTAGCATTTGATATTATCTGGAATGCTAAGCCACCTCTTATCATCATATGCCACAATATGATGTTATCTTCCTTTGACATTAAGTTTTATTAAGCATATACTAATAACATAAGTTAGCCAAGCAAATATATAAACTTAATATCGCGGGATGGAGCAGTTGGTAGCTCGTTGGGCTCATAACCCAAAGGTCGTAGGTTCAAGTCCTGCTCCCGCAACCAAAATCTTACTCTTACTGTAAGATTTTTTTGTTGTATAAAATATAGATGTAGTAACTTAGAAAATAAAGTAATCAAATAAGTATTGAAAAAAAGCCTAGTTATGAAACACTAGGCTTTTCTTATTTATTATATATCAAATTTTTTATAAACATCTTATTTTTTATTATTTAATAGTTCTATTATGTAATCTACCCGTTTATGTTTCATAATTTGCTCACAAATAAATAAAGCTGTAACTTCTACACCATAGATTTAGCAATTAATATTAGTTTGATTCAAAAAACAATCTTAACCAAGTAACTTAGTCTATTAATCTTATTTGAGGTACGTTCATTCCATAAAACCCCAATTAAATTATAACTTTAAACTATAAAATCACTATTTTATTAAACTCAAATTCAATTAAAAAAGTACTACCGATTATTTTATTATAAAAGTATTTTAGCAAATTCCATATTATCAAATTCATTTTCTTTTATATACTCTAATGAATCAATTAAATAGCTTTTATGATGTTCTATAGTTTTAGAGAAGGCTTGGATAAATTCAACCATGCTTTCTTTAGACTCCTGTTTATTGTATATATATTTCCCAACCAAATAAAACCTAATAAATGAGTATCTTGTTAAAAGCATAATATATCCATCAAATAATGATTCAGATTCAGAAAATGGAAAAATATTATTATATATGAAATTTACTAAATAATTTTCAAAAATATAGCTATTATTATTAATGAAATTTTCATTATAATCTTCAAATGTTTTTATGTATACTTCTGAATATTCACTTATTTCAGCATTTTCATCAAACTTAAATCCAGATATAATTTGCTTTGTATATTCTTTAAAAGAAAAGCTATCCACATTTTTAGATACATTTAAAAACTCTAACATTTTTTTAAAAAAATCAATTTGAATAAGATAATTTAATTTATTTTCTTCATAATTATCATTAACTAAATTTATATCATATTTTTTGATAAATTTAGATACATTACTATGATTATCTTTAATCTCGCCCTCTAATGCATATATAAAATCACCTAATATATAAAGCCTTTTACTTAAATTTAATTTTCTGTTTTGTATTATTTTAATACTAAGATCCCTAATTTCTTTAAAATACTTTATTGGTGACTTATTATATTTTTTAGATTTAGTATCAATCTCACTTGATACTATATGTTTACCTAAGTTTTCTTCACTTTCTTTAAACTTAATTCCCTCTTCCTTTAATAAAATAATTCTTGCAGCTTCAGGACAGGCTACATCAAGGGATATTTCATAATAACCATCTATTTTATTAATTATTCTAGGAAAAGATGTACAAACATTTGAAAGATATTCTTCTCCAATTTTAGAATAAATAATACAATAATTTTCTTCATCTAGAAAAGAACACCTTTTATCAGCTTTTAACTTTACTTTTCCATAATCTACATCACAACTTGTACAAAAATCATTGTTATGAACATTTTTTTGAAACATTCTTTTCATTTCTTTATTTTGAATTTTATAATATTGTTTAAAAGTAACCTTATCTATATCTATATCCCAACCAATACAACAGCTATCTTCGCAGTTTCCACCTATACACTTAAATTCTTTAAAATATCTCGGGTATCTCATTTTTATATTTTTTTCCATAGTATAACTTCCTTTTCAAATAAATCACTTAAATTTTCCTATTATACATTTATTTTACTATAGAATTTTAAATTTGTCAGATATACCCTATTTTCTAGATATATTAACAATATTATTCCTCTAAAACCAATGTATTGTCCCATTAAAAATATATTCCATATCTTCTAAAGTAAGAAATAATTTTTGTATCCTTTTTATAATTTTACACTATTATATAACTATTAAATTTTGCTACTAGGTAAATAAATGAGCAAGGATAACTTAGAGTACAAACATACTATGTTCTAGGTTATTTGCCTACTAGGATTGTTTAAGAACTAAAATATAGGTATCAGATAAGTACTTCTATTATCATAACTTACTAGGATACAACGACTACCACTTCTAAGTCTATAATAATCCCCCATATCTATACTCATACTTTTAATAAATAAATCGGTATCATACACGGAAACACTAGCATAGTATTTGGTACTCTTACGATTTCTATATTCACTCCATACTTCCTCAACAACACCATAACAACATTTATAATCTTCATCAAAAGGATTAAAGTTCTCAACCTTTTTCATTCTGAATGGAAACTGGATTACAAAATTAAAAATTAACCACAATAGAAATAAAGATATAACTGGCAACATAACAAAATCAATACTTGAATTAAAAGTTATTGTAGAATAAATTGCATGAGGAAAAAACTTTAGAAAAATAGGCAATAGTAGAACTAGTCCTATAAACAACATAACATATAAATCCTTCTTAGCTTTCTCTTTATGCCTTTGAACTAAAGAACAATGTCTAGCATCTATAACATGATTACTAGGTATCTCTTTAGGTTTAATTATTTTCTTATCATGAATCAAAATAATCACCTCCCAAAGTAATTTGCTAGGCAAAGAAGACTAGGGTTATCTAAACAACTTACTAGTCTTCTTTAATAACAAACTGATTTAGATTAAATTACATATCCTCAACATAAATACTAGGCATACAGATGTTAATGAAAAGATGGTCATAACATTTGTATGCTTTAAAGAGAACTTAAATTAATAAATTCCAAATAATAATCTAGTTGTACAGTCAACAAGTTTGTAAATACTCACTATAAACTTATACTCTTTTATTTTATCATAGTCAACACGATAATCAAAAAAAAAACCGCAGAACAAATAGACAAAAACCAGAAGTCAATAAACTAAAGCTTATTTTAATTTCGAAATCATTTACAAAGATAAGAATACAAATGACTTAAATACCTAAAACTAGTATCTAAGCCATTTGTATTAATTATCTATTAGGTTGTAATTAAATTATCTTAAGTGTCCAATCCTCACAATTCCATATCTCAGTTACAACATCTCTATAAAACTCAGGTTCATGTGATACAAGTAAAATTGAGCCTTTATATTCTTTTAGTGCCCTTTTTAATTCATCTTTTGCATCTACATCTAAGTGGTTTGTAGGCTCGTCAAGGATTAATATATTAGTTTCTGTATTTAATATTTTACATAATCTAACCTTTGCAGCTTCTCCACCTGATAATACCATTATCTTTGATTCTAATTGTTTTGTTGTTAAACCACACTTAGCAAGAGCAGCTCTTATTTCATATTGTGTTTTACTTGGGAACTCTTGCCACACTTCTTCTATACATGTGTTTGTATTTCCACTTCTATCTTCTTGTTCAAAGTAACCTATATGTTGATAATCACCTAAGTGAACTTCTCCACTTAAAGGTTGAACTTTTCCAAGCAAGCTTTTTAATAATGTAGATTTACCAAGTCCATTTGCTCCTACTAAAGCTATTTTTTGTCCTCTTTCCATATAAAGATTTAATGGCTTTGTAAGAGATGAATCGTAACCTATTACTAAATCTTTAGTTTCAAATATAATTTTTCCTGATGTTCTTGCTACTTTAAAGTTGAATTCTGGTTTTGGTTTTTCTTTTGAAAGTTCTATTACTTCCATTTTATCAAGTTTCTTTTGTCTTGATTTAGCCATATTAGCAGTAGCAACATTTGCTTTATTTCTTGCAACGAAATCTTCTAGTCTAGCTATTTCTTTTTGTTGCTTTTCATATGCTGCTTCTAATCTCTTTTTATTTTCATCATATAGTCTCTTAAACTCATAATAGTCACCAACATATCTTGTTAATTTTCTTTCTTCAACATGATAAATTAAGTTAACTACTGAATTTAAAAATGGTATATCATGAGAAATTAGTATAAAAGCATTTTCATAGTTATTTAAATATCTCTTTAACCATTCTATATGCTCTTCATCTAGATAGTTTGTAGGCTCATCTAAAAGTAATATATCTGGATTTTGAAGTAATAATTTTCCAAGTAAGATTTTTGTTCTTTGTCCACCTGATAAATCATCAACATCTTTATCTAAACCTAAATCTAAAAGTCCAAGACCTTTTGCTACTTCCTCTACTTTTGCATCTATTATGTAAAATCCATTATGATCTAGTAAATCTTGAATTACTGCTGTTCTTTCAAGCATCTTTTCTAGTTCTTCTGGAGTACAGTCTCCCATTTTTTCATAAAGAGAATTCATTTCTGTTTCTAAATCAAATAAGTATTTAAATGCATCTCTTAGAGCATCTCTTATGCTTTGTCCTTTCACTAAAGCTGCATGTTGATCCATATATCCAACTCTAACGTTATTTGACCAAATAACCTTTCCTTCATCAGGCATAAGTTTATCTGTAACTATATTCATAAATGTTGATTTTCCTTCACCATTAGCTCCAATTAAACCAACGTGCTCCCCCTTTAATAATCTAAAGGATACATCTTCAAAAATAGCTCTATCTCCAAAGCCATGACTCATATCTTTAACTGTTAAAACGCTCATTAATTATCCTCCTGGTTATTAAGTCTATTTTAAAATTAATAATTTTTACTTATTCATTTTCAATTAATATATTGCACAAAAATAAGGTATGATCATAATCACACCTTATTTATTATAAACTATAATTCTACAAAATAAATAGATTTTTTTTAACAATTTTAGTATTCATAATCTTTTACGTCTTCGCAAATAGAAATTTTTAATGTATTATCATCAATAACCTTTTTATAAGAGCATAAAAAATCATTTAATTCTAAATCATTTAGATCAATTTTACCTGAACTTTTTAAAATAACATTTTCTCCTTCTGTTAATATTCCTACATTATTTTTATCATTTTTTATAAAATAATTATTAACAGTTGTTACTTTAATCCTATCCTTATATTTTTCTTGAAAACTCATTGTTTTTCTTACTTTTTCAATATCTCCTGAACCTGGAATCATATTGTTAAGTCCTAGTGACTTTATTTGTTCTTCTATAGCTGAAGCATCAAATCCATATCTCTCCATTAACTTAGTTTGCATTTTTAGAAACTTATCTTGTGATATATTATTTTCTTCCATATACTCCATCATATTTTTTGTGAAGTCTGACATATTTAATTTTCCAGAAGACATATCATAATATAATGAATATATATATGATTCAAATTTATCTATATCTTTATCATTCACTTTATTTTTTAGCTCATTAAAATCTATAATTTTATCCATAATATACTCAACTCCTATAACTTTAATGGATGTTACTAATATTATACTATTACTATAAACTTTATTCCATTGACTTAATACAATATTAATATTTTTTTAAGAACACTTTTTTAATTTTACATTTTTATTGCTATAATTAAATTTAATTTGTAGAATACAAAAATCTAATTAATTTGCAGCTTTAACTGCACTCCAAACATCTTCATATAGTCTTAACTTTTCTTGTGGTAAATATTTATAAACTTCGCACTTTTCCATAATTTCTTTAGGCATATATGCACCTTCATTATTTTTAACTTCTTCTGGTTGTTCTTCCATAGCTAATTTATTTGGAGTAGTATATCCTATTTCTTCAGCTATTTTATATGCGTTATCTTTGCCACTTACAAAGTTTATAAATTTTTCGGCAGTTTCCTTATCATTTGCATTTGCTGGAATTGCCCATGAATCTAGCCAGTAATTTGCTCCTTCTTTTGGAATTACATATTCTAAATTTTCATTTTCATCAGCTAAAGTTAAACCTTCTCCTGACCATATCATTGCAATTGAAGCTTCTCCTGAAGTCATTAAATCTTTAACTTCATCAGCACCATATTTTAATACTAACGGCTTTTGTTCTATTAATAAATTTTTAGCTTCCTCAAGTTCTTTCTCATTTGTTGTGTTTAATGAATAACCAAGCTTTTTAAGAGCCATTCCTATAGCATCTCTTTGAGCATCTAAAACAAATATTTGTTTTTTATATTTTTCATTCCACATTATGTCCCAGCTATCTACTTTTTCACTAACTAAATCTTTATTATATATTATTCCAATTGTTCCATTCATATATGGCACTGTATAATCATTATTAAGATCATAAGGTTGTCCCATATCACTTTCATTCATTTCCTTTAAGTTTTGAATATTTTCTTTATCAATTTTTTGAAGTAATCCTTCTTGTATCATTCTGTCAGCCATGTAATCTGCTACTAAAACAGCATCCCAGTTTGTTTTTCCTGAAGCTACTTCTATATACATTGTTTCCATATCATCAAAAGTCTTATAATTAACTTTTACGTTATATTTTTCTTCAAATTCTTCTATTATACCTTCTGCTATATTTTCTCCGTAATTTAATACATTTATAGTTTTTCTATTACTTTTTTGACATCCTGCAAATAAAGCAAAAACAAAAATCATACTGCATATTAATGCAGAAATTTTTATAGATTTTCTCATTTATATTTCTTCCTTTCATTTTAAATAATTACTATTTTGCAATAATAATTATAAATGTAATTTTAGTAATTGCAAGTTAAAAATATCCAAGTAGTAATGTATACTATATTACAATCATATTAATACTCTTATTTTTATATTTTAACAAAAAAGTATTAACTACTAAGGTGCAGCTAATACTTTTAGGGAGAACTATATTTCAATTAATTTTGCCGTTACTCCATGTAATTCATTTAATTCTTCTTTTAATTTATTTATTTCTTCTTTTTCATCATGAATTAAATTTAATATTATAATACCTGAGTTTGCACAAGAAGTTTTACTTGCCTCATGTAATCCTAATCTAGTTTGAATTATACATCCATACTTTGTTAATATTTCTTGAACTGTTGGTGCAATAGATACTCTAGGTTCTATTTTTATTGCCATAATAGTAAACATATTGATCCCTCCGTTAACTTTATCATTTTCTATATTATCCCATTTCATCTTTACTTATTCATAAACCATTAAATTATATATGTTGTTATAGGGCTTTAACATTTAACTTAAAAATATAATTACTTTTTGGTATTTAAATAAATTTTTATTACATATTGAAATAAGAACATTTGTTCGGTATAATGTTTTTAAATACTTTTAAGAAGGGTGATATTTATGAATATAGATGAAAAGCTTAATATTCTTTCTGCAGCTGCAAAATACGATGTATCTTGCTCTTCTTCTGGTTCAAAAAGAAAAAATTTAAATAATGGTATAGGCAATGCTGAAAATAGTGGAATTTGCCATAGCTTTACTGCTGATGGAAGATGTATTTCTCTTTTAAAAATACTTTTAACTAATTACTGTATATATAATTGTAAGTATTGTGTAAATGCATCTACAAAGGACGTTCCTAGAGCTATGTTTACTCCTGATGAAATTGTATCCCTTACGATTAACTTTTATAAGAGAAATTATATTGAGGGATTATTTTTAAGTTCAGCAATATTTAAAACTCCAAATTACACAATGGAATTATTATTAAATGTTGTAAAAAAATTAAGAATTGAAGAAAAATTTAATGGATATATTCATTTAAAAGCTATTCCTGGTGCTGATGAAGCCTTAATAAAAGAAGCTGGAAAATATGCAGATAGAATGAGTGTTAATATAGAACTTCCATCCGCATCAAGTTTAAAGTTACTTGCTCCTCAAAAAAACAAAGAAAATATATTATCTCCTATGAGTACTATAAAAAATTCTATACTAGAAAATAAAGATTTAAAGAAAAATATAAAATCAACACCACTTTTTGTTCCAGGTGGTCAAAGTACTCAACTTATAGTTGGTGCAACTCCTGAAAGTGATTATAAGATATTAAACTTATCTGAAAATTTATATAATCGTTTTAACTTAAAAAGAGTTTATTATTCTGCTTATGTTCCAGTAATAAAAAATGATAAAGTACTTCCTAATATTATCCATCCTCCATTAGTTAGAGAACATAGATTGTATCAAGCAGATTGGTTATTACGATTTTATGGCTTTAAGGCTAAAGAACTTTTAAAAGATGAAAATGATAGCTTTGATTTAAATTTTGACCCTAAGACTTCTTGGGCATTATCTAATATAGAGAATTTTCCTATAGAAATAAATAAAGCTTCCTATGACACTCTTCTTAGAATCCCTGGAATAGGAGTTCGTTCTGCAAGAAGGATATTAATTACAAGAAAAGTTCACTCCTTAACATTTGAAGATTTAAAAAAGCTTGGCATAGTGCTAAAAAGAGCAAAGTATTTTATCACTTGCAAAGGTAAGTACTATGGAGATGTTTCTTTTGATGAAGAAAAAATAAGAACAAGGTTACTTTATATGAATAGACCAAAATTAGAAAATGAAAATTCAGAGCAACTTAATTTCTTTGATAATATTTATCCTAAAACATCAAATGGAATTTTATTACCCGAACCAAAGAAAATAATTATGCCTACAGATAAAGTAACTTCTATAACTGGAGAATTCTAAAGGTGGTGATTTTTTGTTAAAAATAATATATGAAGATTCCTTTGAAGGATTCTTAACTGCAATTTATTATAGTTTTTATTGTAAAAACCAAATAGCATCAATCTCTACAAAAGACGAATTAGAAATTAATCTCTTTTCGGAAACTGAATACATAAATGCAGATTTAAATAAATATTCTAAAGTCAAAAACGCTATCGTCTCTAAAATTGATCCTTTAGCATTAAATAAAATTTATAAATTATATTTATCTAATTACAAAAACAAGGGTCTTTTATGCTTTAAATACTTGAAAATTGCATTTAAACTTGGAAGTGATGTTCATAAGTATTTACATTTAGATGCAGTACGAAAACTTGATTTGATTGATAGACGCGTCTCTTTAGAAGGTCATAGGTTTACTGGATTTGTCCGTTTTATTTCTGTAAACGATAATTTTTTATATTCTTCTATTGAACCTGATAATAACATTTTAGAAATTATTTCTCCACATTTTCAAGAACGCTTTAGTAATGAATATTGGATAATACATGACATAAAAAGAAATATTGCTTCAGTTTATAATAAGACTTGCTGGGAAATAAAAGAAATGGATATAGAAATTTATAACGATCTTAAAAACTACAATGATAATTTCCAAGATCTTTGGAAAGGCTACTTTAAATCTACCACAATAAACGAACGAATTAATCCCAAATTACAAAAAAGAATGATGCCAAAACGCTATTGGAACAACCTTACCGAAATAGAGTGAAGAGTTAATAGTGAAAAAGTGAAAAGTAAAGTATGTTTTGTGCTGGAAAATTAAATTTAAATTAGTTCAAAGCACCTTATATTCAAAAATACCTTAAGGACTTTTTCCTAATTTTTTACTTTTTCACTTTTAGCATTATTATAAATGATAAATATAAGTTGGCGAATATAAATAGACGGTGGAATAAACATATAGCAAGCAATTAGAGATACTTGGCGTGGAAAAACTACTACGCCTTAGTATTGCTTAATTGTTTTAACTCAGTGAGTTAACCAAAACTCTTAGCATAGTAGTTTTTCCTAGCCTAGTACTTCTTTGCACAGCTATATAGCTTATGGAACATATCTAGTTATTGTAGCCTTTATGTTTACAATTTATTATACAGTTGCTACTGCTTCTATTTCTATTACGCAATCTTTTGGTAGTCTTGCTACTTCAACACAACTTCTTGCAGGAGGATTTTCATTAAAATACTCTCCATAAACTTCATTTACTTGTCCAAAGTCATTCATATCTTTTATGAAAACTACTACCTTAACTACTTTTTCTAAACTACTTCCAGCTTCCTCTAAAACAGCCTTTACATTTTCTAAAGATTGTCTAGTTGCAGCTTTTATTTCTGTTACAACCTCACCTGTTGCTGGATTAACTGGAATTTGTCCTGATGTAAATACCATCTCCCCTATTTTAATACCTTGTGAGTATGGGCCAATAGCTGAAGGTGCCTTACTAGTTGAAATAATTTCTTTTTGCATTTTACTACACGTCCTTTCTTACTATTTTGCATATAATTTTTTTTAAAACTAATACTAAATATGAGCTTATCAAACTCATACAGGATATCTAAATCAAATTTCAGCATCTCCATAAAGTTTTAGATATCCTTCAATCTAAATATACCTTTTTTTTCCTAAAATTTCAATATGTAATCATTTAAATAAACTTTTATTGTATATTAAACATTTATTAATTTATTAAGTAATGGTACAATTAGAATAATATAGAAACCATGAAGGAGGTAATAAATATGAATAAAGATGTTAATATCGATTGGAGCAATCTTGGCTTTAACTATATTAAAACTGATTATAGATATGTATCAGTTTGGAAAGATGGAAAATGGGACGAAGGTAAATTAACAGAAGATAATATGTTAAACATAAGTGAAGCTTCTACAGCTCTTCATTACGGTCAACAGTGCTTTGAAGGCTTAAAAGCTTACAGAAGAAAAGATGGAAAGATTCAATTATTTAGAGTAGATAGAAATGCACATAGAATGAATGAGAGTACAGCTAAATTACTTATGCCTGAAATACCAGTTGAAAAGTTCATAGATGCTTGTAAGCAAGTAGTTAGAGCTAATGAGCATTATGTTCCACCATATGGTACTGGTGCTACATTATATTTAAGACCATTTATGATTGGTGTTGGAGATAATATAGGGGTTAAGCCTGCTCCTGAATATATTTTCTGCGTATTTGCAGTACCTGTAGGACCTTACTTTAAAGAAGGATTGACACCATGCAACTTTATGATAGCTGATTATGATAGAGCTGCTCCTTATGGAACTGGTGGACAAAAAGTTGGTGGAAACTATGCTGCTTCATTACATCCACATAAAATAGCTGCTGATAGAGGATTTGCAGATTGTATTTATTTAGACCCTGCAACTCACAGCAAAATTGAAGAGGTTGGTGCTGCTAATTTCTTTGGAATAACAAAAAATAATGAATTTATTACTCCAAAGTCACCATCAATTCTTCCTAGCATAACTAAATATTCTCTTATGGATATAGCTAAAGAGTATTTAAAAATGCCTGTATTTGAAAGAGATGTTTATATTGACAATATTGATGAGTTTAAAGAAGCTGGTGCTTGTGGTACTGCTGCTGTTATAACTCCAATCGGCGGAATAGAATATAAAGATAAACTTCATGTATTCCATAGTGAAACTGAAGTTGGTCCTGTTACAAAAGAGCTTTATAGAATTCTTTGTGGAATTCAATTTGGAGATGTTGAAGGACCTGAAGGTTGGGTATTTGAAGTTTAAAATAAGATTTAAGTGGGTGTCTAATTTGAACCGCCCCCTGTCAAGTAGACAGGGGGCGGTTCACCTTTCACTTAATCTAATTCTTATATTTTTGACTTCCTAGTTTTTTGTATAAAAACATAGAAAATTATAAATTAATTTAGCTCATTACAAACAAAAAATGTAATATACTAAATACTCATACTATCACAGAAGCATTAAAAATCTTTCTATCAAAACAAATTACACATGCTCTAAGGAAAATTAATAGTATAGATATCTCATATAGAGCCATTGCTAATTACATTACTTACTATACTTATCTATAATCTCTAGGAATTCCTTATTGTCTTTTAAAAATTCTAGATCATTATCCTTATCATTTTTAAGCGCATTTAAAAACATTGAAATGAAAACCTCATTACTTTCACCTTTAGATTCTTTAGGTTTAATATGTTTATATAATCTAGATTTTGATATATCCCACGGATTTTTCATTTCAGTTATCATTTTCCTTAAAGTAGAAATTAAATTAACTTCATCTTTTTGAACTGAATATAACTGAAAATATGCAGAATAAGAATTGTAATCCCAAAGATCGTATAAACTTGTTGTCTTTTGTATAATCTCAGCAAAATATTTAGCATCCTCATCATGATTTTCTTTCAAGGCAATTTCCATCATAGATATTAATATCATAAAGAGATCAGTTGTCTTGGAAATTAATTTTTGTTCTAAAAGTTCAGCTGCTTTTCCATACTCCCCTGATTTAATATAAAGATTACCTTGAAGCTGATTTTTATCATAAGTAATATTAGGAAGTTTATCAATGCAAGCTTGAGCCTTATCATACTCTTCCCTTCCTAAGTATTTGTTAATTAACATAGAAGTTGCTTGATTAGCTACCTCTATATCATTACTATTTGAAGTTTTTACATATAAATTTTCAATCTCCTTCTCATAGGCATCTATACTTTCAATTGCAAACATAAATAAACTCCCCTCAAGGACAGTTGCTATATTTAAAATTAATTTATCATTATTGGGATACTCATGAATCTTATCCATCGCTTTCTCAAAACCTATATCAAATCCACTACTTCTGATTATCTCAACTAATTCATTTATAAAATGTCCTATTTCAATATCAGTTACGTCTTCTTTAAAGGAAAGCAAAGTATTTAAATCTACTCTTAAAAGCCTTGCTAAAGCTGGCAATATAGTAATATCAGGATAGCTAATCCCCTTCTCCCACTTATTAACTGCAGGCGTTGATACCCCAAGCGCTTCAGCAACTTGCTCCTGCGTCAATCCTTGATCTATTCTTCTCTCTTTTATAATTTCATTTATCTTCATATTAGCCTGTGCTCCTTTATAAATAGTAAATCAAAAGCTTTTGTTACTATTATTTTATCAAGTAAGACATATTACTACAATTGAGTCATTGTTAATTTATTAGTGAGTAAATTAACTGTTAGTTAATATGTTAGTGATATTTCTTAATTATAAATTACTAATATCATCATTAAGCTTTTAGCTAATATCTTACGCCAAGTCGTTATCCATTCTTACCACAATTAAAATAAGGATGGATATCTATCCATCCTTTACTTCTCATTATTCAATCCATTTATAAATATTTATGATTTCTTTTTATAATAATATTGAACTTATAAGGCTAATTACAAATTCTAGTTTAAACTATTATTTTTCTTCCTTACTTCCACTTGTAATATAGTAGTATGGCAATGCTAAAAACAATGCTCCTCCTATAAAGTTTCCTAGTGATACTAAAATAATGTTATATGTATACCCACCTAAAGTTATTGTTGATGGATCAATTAAGTATCCCATAGCTAAAAATCCCATATTAGCTACACTATGTTCAAATCCTGCTGTTATAAATGTAAATAAACACCAGAATATCATTAATATTTTAGCTGTTTCTTCTTTTAACTTATAGCACATCCAAACAGCTAAACAAACTAGTATGTTACATAAAATACCTTTTAATATAAGTTGTCCTGCTGGAGTATTTATTTTACCATAAGCATTATTTACAATAAAATCTCCAATGTATTCACTTTTTCCACTAGTTAAACCAGCTTGTACAAATAATATTGCACCAAGAATCCCACCTAAAATGTTTCCAACCCAACTTGCAAACCAAATTTTTATAGCATCAACCCAAGTTACTGTTTTTTCTAATGCACCCATAGTCATTATCATAGCATTACTTGTAAATAAATCTCCACCTGCCATTAATACTAAACTTAGTGCTACACCAAAAGATGCTCCCATTAGAATTTTATAAGTTTCTATACCATTATGGTGCATAATTCCACCAATAGTATAAATAAGCATAATTCCTAAGCTAACAAATAAACTTCCAAGCATTGAACTTACTAAGTATTTCCCCTTGCTTCTTCTTAGTAACGTGCTTTTAACCTCTGCTGAATGGGCTAAATTATGAATTTCTTTACTGTACATGATACACCCCACAATATTGTTATTTTTTTAACAAGTATTAACATAATACATTGCATTTTTTACTAGCATATTGTACAATGAAAAACAAAGTTTTGCAACGGAAACTTTGTTTTTCATTATTTATATTTAGTTTTATTTTATGTTATTTATGTAGTATTCTCTTATTTCTTTGTATTCTAATAATGCTTTCTTACTACTAGTAACATTTATATTGTGTTCTTTTATTGAGGCTTTCCATGAATTGCATTCTCCAAAAATGTCCTTTTTTATATGGTTTCCAGGTAACATAAGTACTGGAGCTAATGTTATGTTTTTTATATTATCTTTTAATAATTCGGTAATAACATCTTCTCTTCTTATTTCACCTTCTAAGGTTCCTATATATACATTTTTATATCCATGTTCTATAAAAACGCCTTTTAATATGTTATATGCATCTGTATTTATTGTTTTAGAGCCATGTCCTACTAATACTATATTATCTGTTTTCATTAAATTATCTTCCATTGTATTGACTATTAAATTACATGATTCTTTTAAATTTCCATCTTTATTGCTCATAAGAACATTTCCTAAGGTAATCTTAGAAAAAGAGTAATCATATTCTTTAATTGTTTTTTCTATATTGGAATATTCACTGCCTTCAATCACGTGTAAAGGTTGAATATATACTTCTTTATATCTATCATTGCTTAAGTTAAATAGTACTTCTTCTAACCTTGGAACTATCTTACCATATTTATTAAATAATATGTTTGATAATACGCTTGAAGTAAAAGCCTTACAAACATGATATTTCCCATTTACACTTTCTCTTATTTCTTCTTCAAATGCTTCCAACACTTCTAACCCTTCTAAGTTAGCTGTTCCAAAGGAAACAACAATAATTGCTTTTGACATATGCACCTCTCTATTCTATGTTAAATTCTCTAAAAACATCTAAAAATTTATTTATATGCTCTTCTGTGTGAGCAACACTTAAAAATAAAGCTTCATATTGTGATGGTGGTATATTAATTCCATTTAATATCATATGTTTAAAATACTTTTTAAACATAGATTCATTGCATGTTTTCACATCATCATATTTTTTAACTCCTTTCAAATCTGTGAAGAATATAGTAAGCATTCCACCATATCTATTAATTGTCATTGGTATACCTTTTTCTTTTGCAATTTCTAATAAACCTTCTTCTAAAATTGATCCTAGATGATTTATTTTTTCATAATATTCTTCTTTATGTTTTTTCAACTTATTTAAAGTTGCAATTCCAGCTGCCATGACAATAGGATTTCCTGACATAGTTCCAGCTTGATAAACTTCACCAACTGGGGATAAGCATTCCATTATTTCTTTTTTGCCTCCATATGCTCCACAAGGAAGTCCCCCTCCCATTATTTTAGCATATGTTACTAAATCAGGTTTTGCAGCAAATAACTTTTGAGCCCCCTCAAAAGATACTCTAAATCCACTCATAACTTCATCAAATATCAATAGTGCTCCATATTTATCACAAAGCTCTCTTAAAAGATTCATAAAATCTTCTTCTGCTTTTATTACTCCCATATTTCCTGCTACTGGTTCTATAATAACTCCTGCAATATCATCTCCATATTTATCAAATAAAGATTTTATACTTTCTTTATCATTATATACTGCTATAAGCGTATTTTTTATACTATCATTAGGTACTCCTAGTGACCCTGGAATTCCATTTGTTAATACTCCTGATCCAGCTTCAATTAAAAATCCATCAAAATGTCCATGATAACACCCAGCAAACTTTATTATCTTATTCTTTTTAGTATATCCTCTTGCTAATTTTACTGCACTCATAGTAGCTTCAGTACCTGAATTAACCATTCTTATCATATCAATGTTTTCTAAGTTTTTGCATAAGAATTTAGCCATTATTAGCTCTAATTCAGTTGGAGCTCCAAATGCTATTGCACTTTCTGAAGTTTCTTTTATAACTTTTACAACATCTTTATCAGAATGACCTAATATCATAGGTCCCCATGCTAAAACAAAATCTATATATTCCTTACCTTCTTCATCTACTACTATTGCACCTTTTCCACTTTTTATAATTGGAGGCTCCATTCCAGTATTTCTATATGATCTAACTGGAGAATTAACTCCGCCTGGCATATACTTTTTGGACTCATGAAAAATAACTTGATTTCTCATAAAACTAATCCTCCTTTAACCATTTTGCAGCTTCTAATGCATAATAAGTTATTATCATATCTGAACCTGCTCTTTTCATTGAAAGAAGCATTTCTAAAACTACTCCTTTTTCATTGATAAGTCCTACTTCAGCTGCAGATTTTACCATTGCAAATTCTCCACTAACATTATAAGCACAAATTGGTACATTTATTTTATCCTTTGCTCTTCTTATTATATCTAAGTATGACATAGCCGGCTTAACTATAATTATATCTGCACCTTCGTTTATGTCCCACTCTATTTCTCTTATTGCTTCATCTGAATTCGCAGGATCCATTTGATAAGTTTTTCTATCACCAAATTGCGGTGCAGAATGAGCTGCTTCTCTAAATGGACCATAGAAAAATGATGAATACTTAGCAGCATAACTCATTATTGCTACATTTCCATATCCATTTTCATCTAATACATTTCTCATAAAAGCAATTCTTCCATCCATCATATCTGATGGTGCAACCATATGAGCTCCAGCCTTTGCATGTGATAAAGCTATCTTGCCTAATATCTCTAATGTTTTATCATTATCTACTTCACTTCCATTTAATATTCCACAATGTCCATGACTAGTATATTGACACATACATACATCTGTAATTACATATAATTTTTTTGAAAGTTCTCTTACTTTTCTTACAGCTTGTTGTACTATTCCATTGTCATTAAAGCTTTCTGATCCACATTCATCTTTTTCATTTGGCAATCCAAATATAATTACACCTTTTATGTTAAGCCTTTCAACTTCACCTATTATTTCAGGAAGTCTATCTATTGACCAATGATAGTTACCCTTCATTGATGAAATTTCTTCTTTTTTATTTTCTCCTTCAACAACAAAAATAGGGAAAATTAAATCATTTGTACTTAATGTATTTTCTCTTACTAAATCCCTTATTGCTGCATTTGCTCTTAATCTTCTTCCCCTGTTGATCATTTTATTCACCTTTACTTTCTCTATATTTACTATATATTTCAATTATTTCATCTATAAATCCATCTTCAGAATGTTTTTTACACATATGTCCTTCTATGGTGTTTGATTTTAAAGCCTTATATGTTTGAGGGCCTATTGCAATATTATACTTACTTTTAATTTCTTCTATACTAAACATATTTATCATATTATTTACTGTACTAGGACTAGTGTATAATATAAAATCAACTTCTTCAAATACTCTTTTATTTCTTATATCACCACAAACTGTATCATATGTATGTACTCTATCAACATATAAACCTAGTTTTTCAACTTCTTCTTTTAAATATTCTCTACTGCTAGAAGAACAAGGTATTAATACATTTTCCCCTTTAACTAAATGTTGCTCTAAAGCCTTAAATAAGCCTTCTCCAACAAATTCCCTTCCCATTATAAATGCTTGAATTCCTCTTTCTTCCAAAGCTTTTCTAGTTGCTTTACCGACTACCGAGAATTTAGCCTTAAGACTTCTTATATCTATTTTATTTTCTATAATATAGTCAAAAAACATATTAACACCATTTACTGAAGTTAATATTATATGATCATAATTACTTAATTTATCTTTAACAGAATTTAGGTTTTCTTTAGTTTCTTGTATTTTTATAGAATTTATCTCTGTTACTTCTGCTCCTAAATTTCTAAGCTTTTTCTTTAAGTTCGATGCTTGCTCTCGTGATCTTGTTACACATATATTAAGTCCAAAAAGAGGCTTCTTTTCATACCAATTTAGCTTATTATTTAGTTCCACAACATCTCCCATAACAATTATACAAGGAGACTTTAATTTAGCTTTTATTACTTTTTCTTCAATATCTATTAAAGTTCCAACTACTTTCTTTTGTTTTGAAGATGTTCCCCTCATTATTACAGCTACTTTAGTATTTACATCTTTACCATTATTTATTAGCTTTTCGATTATGCTACCTAAATTATTCAAGCCCATCATAAAAACTAATGTGCCTTTTTCTTTTGCTATTGCTTCCCAATTTATATTTAATGTACCCGCAGTCATCCCTGTAATTATATGAAAGCTTTGTGCCATTTCTCTTTGTGTTATAGGAATGCCTGAATAATTCAATACTGATATTGGTGATGTCACTCCTGGAACCACTTCAAATTCTATACCTTCTTCAACTAAAGAAAGTACTTCTTCTCCACCTCTTCCAAAAACATAAGGATCTCCCCCTTTTATTCTTCCTACAGTATGACCTTCTTTAGCAAGTTTTACTAATGTTTCATTTATTTCATCTTGTGTTTTATAATGACACCCAGGTTCTTTACCACAATAATAAATTTCACACTCTTCTTTTAAATAGTTAAGTATATTATTTGAAACTAATCTATCATATAAAACAGCAGTACAATCTTTTAAAACCTCTACTGCCTTTAATGTTAATAATTCTTCATCTCCTGGTCCAGTACCAATTATATAAACCTTACTCATTTTCACTATCCTTCCAAAATCTTTTGTGCTAATTTAAATCCAAGCTCTATATTTTCACTCTTCTTGCCTAGGATATCCTTTTTAATTATTTTTCCACCTACATCAAAAGTACCTATCATATATAAATCATCATTTTTTATCTCAGAGTAAACACCTATTACACTATGGCATCCTCCATTTAACTTTTTCATAAAACTTCTTTCAGCTTCTACCGCTATTCTAACTTCCTTGTTATCTAACTTCTTTAAATAATTGTTGTATTCACCATTTTTTAATGCTTCTATACCTAAAGCACCTTGCCCTATTGCAGGTAAAAATTCTTTAGGATCAAAATAATCTGTTATTATATCCTCCAGTCCCAATCTTTTTATCCCTGCTGCTGCTAAGATTATCCCATCCATATTTTCTTTTTTCATCTTATCTAATCTTGTTTGGACATTTCCTCTTATTGGGACAATATTTAAATCACCTCTTAATTTTTTTAACATTGCAGCTCTTCTTATGCTACTTGTTCCAATAATAGCACCTTCTTTTAAATCCTGAAAATGAATACCATTGCTTGATACAAATACATCTCTAATATCATCTCTTTCAGGTATAGCCACTAACTCAAAATCTTCTGATAATTCAAAAGGCACATCTTTCATACTATGTACTGCTGCATGTGCTTCTTTATTTAAAAGTGCATATTCTATTTCCTTAACAAATAATCCTTTTCCACCTATTTTATCTAATGTTACATCTAGCCTTCTATCACCTTCTGTAACTACTAATAATTTTTTAGCATTTATATTATTTTTTTCTTTAATAAGTTCAATTACTTTATCAGCTTGCACTTGTGCTAACTTACTTTTTCTAGTTGCAATGATTAATTCCATAAAATATCTCCTATAAATTTTTATATATTTTATTTGATACTTCTTTTCCAAAAAACATATCTATTACTAATTTATCTTTTCCCTTTTCATATATGTATTTAAAATCCTCACTACATACAAACTTTATTATATCAACCTTATTTTCTTTTAAAGATTTTGCCTGCTTCCTAATAAAAGATGAATAACCAATAAAATCATCATAATTTTTTAATAGCTCCGCTACTTTATCTGCTATCATAAGTGATCCCTTAGGATTTCCATTCTTCGTATTTACTGAAAAACTTATATTGTTTAGATTTCTTTGTACTGGTGCTACGGCCATTCCCTTTAGATGTTCAGAAGTAAATATGTATATTTTATATTCATCCTCACAATCTTTTTTTATTTCTAAATTTTTATTATAGTCATCTGTTGCTATTATTATTAAATGCTTATCTTTAATAAAATCCTTATAATATTCTCCCTTAATTAAGTTAATATCTTTTAACTTTGAAAATTCCTCAACAAAATCTAAAGATAAAACATCAACATTACAGCCTTTATATATAAAATTTTTGCCTTTTATATAACCAACCTTTCCTCCACCAACTATCCCAATTCTTAATTTTCTCGATATTATAGAAAGATAAGTGTACTCTAAACATTCTTCAGGAATATCTTTTCTAGTATCTTTATACATTTTTCTCCTTGCCCCTTTAGTTGTTCTTCCTTTAAAACTTCTATTGCCCTATTAACATAATAATCTGATGTGCTCTTTATAAGTTTTTGCGCAATTTCTATATCTTTTTTATCATTACATTTATTCTTTAATGTAGTTTGCCTCTCTTTTATAACTTTAGAACTATTTTTTTTCATATCTTGTATAACAGGCGCTATATTTCTTATATCCTTCCAATTAAAGTATTCTTCTATATATGCATTTATAATATCTTTAAACTTTAGCATTCTTTCTTTTCTGAGCTTTTTGTTATCATCATCAATTGAACTTATATCATCAATATCATAAAGATTTACCCTTGTATATTCCTTAACTTTTTCATCAACATCTCTTGGCAATGCTAAATCAAATATTATAATTTTATTTCCATTTTCTTTTATATGCTTTTTTTCTATGATTAAGTGTGGAGCAGACGTACAAGAAACTACACAGTCCATATCATTTATTATGTTTCTCCCATCTTCGTAATTCATTATATTAACTCTTTTATCTTCAATATCTTTGACACTTTCAACTTTTCTAACTACAATATTTAATTCCTTTATATCATTAGAAAGAGCATATTTAACAACTAGTTTTCCTACTTCTCCATATCCTATAACCATAATCCTCTTGGAATCATTTTTTATTGCTTCACTAATTGCAATTGATGCTGAAGAAACTGGAATTTCATATAATTTTCCTTCTGTTCTAAACTTCTTCCCACAAGTTATTGCTTCTTGAAATAACCTTTGTAATTCATGTTTAACTGATCCTAATTCATCTGCTAAATGATATGCATCTTTGATTTGTCCAAGTATTTGATCTTCCCCTAATATTTTTGAATGAAATCCACAAACAACTTCCATTAAGTGTCTTACAGTTTCTTTTTCATTTAAATAAAAACAGTATTCTCTTAAATTAATATCCCAATTTAGTACTTCAAAAATCTTTTTTAATCCTTCTTCGCCTTTTAAAGAACCATTAAAATAAATTTCTGTTCTATTACAAGTACTAAGAATAACAACTTCATCAAAATATTTTATTAACTCTTTTGAATATACTTCTCTTTTTTTTTGAGATAAAGATAATTTTTCTCTTATTTCTACTTCAGTATTCTTTTTAATCCCTAAAAGCTGAATCATAATTTCGCTCCTAAACCATCTTATTAATTCATTTATTTTTATAATAACCCTATTATACTCTTATTACAATTTTTTTGCACATTCCATATACTTAATATTTAGATTAAATTTTAAGACCGCTATAACATAGCGGTCTTAAAGTTTTTGTTATACTAATTTTACATATTTAGCTAATACTTTGTCTAATAGATTATATTAATTTCATTTATAAGTATTTACCTATATTAATATTTTATTCCACTCCAATAGATATTGTCTTTTAGTATAGCTTTATCTGAAAGTTCTACTCCTTCAAGAGCCCACTTTTTAAATTCCATAAATCCTGTTCTATCTACAATATATCCAATATGCTCTTTTCCACCTGGAGCATCTTTAGCAATATATTGTTCAACATATTTATAAGTATTTAATATTATTTTTATAATACTTTCTTCATCCACCCATACTATAAAATCTTCAGCTAATCTTGGATTCTTCTTTCCTGTTCTACCCATTATAGCTAATCTATAATATTTTTCTTTGCTTCTTGTCCATGCTCCTGTTGGACAATTTATAACACATTCTCCACAACCTATACACTTACTATGATCTCTTACTGGTCTATAGTTTTCAGGGTGTAATGCAGCTGTTGATTTTTTCTTACAGGCTCTAACACATGCACCACATGATATACACTTATCTCTATCAAATTGTGGCTCTGTCATTCCTATTATTCCAAAATCGTGCATTCTTGCTTTGATACAGTCATTAGGACACCCTGTTAATGCTATTTTAAAATGTAAATCATTAGGGAATATAGCTTTTTCTATCTTCTTTGCAAAGTTTGTAGTATTATAGTTTGCATATGGACAGACTTTATTACCTATACATGCTGATACGTTTCTTGTTCCCGCTGCTGTATATCCCTTTCCTGGGATTTCTTGATTTATTTCTAATCCTTCTATTATAGGTTGAAGGAGAATGTTAACTTCTTCTATGTCATTCATATCTATACCTGGAATTTCAAATCCTTGTCTTGTTGTTAAATGGACTGTTCCATCACCATATTTATCTGCAATTTCTTGGATTAATCCTAGGTATTCAGCCTTTAAGAATCCACCTGGAACTCTTATTCTTGAAGCTGTTATTCCTCTTCTTTTTGTAACTCTAAAGGCATTTTTTTTCAGCTTTTTAGTATTGATATCCATAGTGTCTCCTCCTAATCTATTAACTCTTTTCCTTTTGAATAATTAAATACAGGTCCATCTAAGCAAATATATGTATCGTCTATTCTACAGTGTCCGCATTTTCCGATTCCGCAACACATCTTTCTTTCTTGAGAAATCCATATATTTTCTTCCTTAATGCCAAGCTTTAAAAACTCTAATACAGTAAATTTCATCATCATAGGTGGTCCAACAACAACTACTTGTACATTTTCCTTATCTTTTATATCAAGCTCTGGAACATATTTTGTTACAAGTCCAACTTTTCCTTCATAACCTTCTTTTGCTCCATCTACTGTTATTATAAGATTCATATTCTTTTCCCAAGCCTTTATATCTTCCTTGAAAAGAATATCTTCTGGAGATTTAAATCCTGAAATAAGAGTAAATCCCTTTGCATCATTTTTATTTTCTGAGAAGTAATCTACAATTCCCTTAACTGGTGATAATCCTGTTCCTCCAGCAACAACAACTACTTCTTTGCCTTTATAGTTGTTAATATCAAATCCATTTCCATATGGACCTCTTAAAAATAGCTTGTCTCCAACATAATTATTAAATATTTCATCTGTTACCTTACCTACTCTTCTTATAGTTAAATCAACATAATTTTCACCTATTCCACTTACTGATATAGGAGCTTCCCCATACTTTGGAAGTGATACTTCAAAGAATTGTCCTGGTTTTACATCTCCCTTAAAAGCCATTCTAAAAGTATATTCTATTTCTGTATGCTTAATAACTTCTAATATTTCTGATATAAATGGTATATATTCGTTTGTACTCATATTACTTCACCTCTTCCATAGCCTTTTCTAATTTATTAACACAATTTGAGAATGAAATATATTCTGGACATGCATCATCACATCTTCCACAACCTACACACATATGATATCCCCATCTCTTTTTGTAATCATAAACCTTATGAAGAACTTTAAATCTCATTCTTTGTCCTTTTTCTTTTCTAAAACTATGTCCTCCAGCCATATCTGTATAGCCATCAACTTGGCATGAAGCCCAAACTCTTCTTCTTTCTCCTGCTTTTCCATTATCTTTGTAGAATATATCTTGCATTGTGAAGCATGTACAAGTTGGACAGACAAAATTACATCTACCACAAGCTATACATCTTTCTGAATACTCATCCCATACCTTTGAATTCATAACTTTTAATTCTAAATTGTTTGGTATGTTAACTTTAATATCATTACTTTCAACAAAATCTGGAGTTACATTTATTGATTCATTATTTAATTTATTAAATACACCTTCTAATTCTTCATCTTTTATATCTAAATACACTTCTTTACCAGATTGTTTAACATATGCATTATATTCATCAGTTTTATTTGTTTCCATACTAACACAGAAGCAGTTTTCAAAGCTTTTTTCACATCCCATTAAAACAAACTTAGCTTTTTCTCTTAACTTTTTATAATATGGGTCTTCAAATTTATTTCTTAAATAAATATCATCTATTCTTCTTAATGAATGCATATCACAACTTCTTAGAAAAATTAATATAGATTTTTCATCAACATTTGGTTCTTTTATTTCATCTTCTGTAAAGAAAAATACTGTTTGTGTTATTGGAAGTAAAACTTCCTTATATGAAAATTGTGATTTTTTATCAAATTCTATTTCTTCAATCTTTGATATCTCACCATATCTAACAATATCAGTATCTGAAAAAGTTCCCTTTCCTTCAAAAACCTTTGGTGCATATATCTTATATTTTTTTGATAGTTCTTTTAATCCCTTATTAAACTCTTCTACTTTAAGCTTATATCCCATCTTAAACACCTCTTAGTTTACTTTTTTCTTTCTAGATATTATGTAATAAGGTATTGCCATAAATACAATTCCTCCAACCATATTACCTAATGTTACCATTATAATATTATAGGCATATCCACCTATACTTACAGCAGCACCAGCTGGTGAAAGTAATCCTATTGTTAATAAAGTCATATTTGCAACACTATGCTCAAACCCTGCTGTTATAAAAACAAATAAACACCAGAATATCATTATCAGCTTCGATGTTTCTTCTTTACATTTAAAGCTACACCATACAGCCAAACAAACTAACATATTACATAATATTCCTCTAAAAAATAAATCACTTGCTGGTAAAGACATTTTAGTAGCACTAGTCTTTGCTATGAACTCTCCAACTGGACCATTAGCTAATCCAGCCATAAAAAACAACGTTCCTGCAAGTATTGAACCTGTTAAGTTTCCAATAAAACTTACTATCCAAACTTTAATAGTATCTAGCCAAGAAACCGTCTTATTTAATGATCCAACAGCCATCACAAAATTATTTCCTGTAAATAATTCAGATCCTGCAAAAATTACTAGACTTAAGGCAACTCCAAATGATAATCCCATAACAATTTTTGTTGCAGGTGAATTAGCCGAACTAAGTAACCCTCCGATTGTAAAAATTAACATAATACCTAATCCAACGTAGATACCTGCTAGCATTGAACTTATAAAATACCCTAGCTTATTAGTTTTTAAAAGTTCAACCTTTGCTTTAGCAGCAGATGCAACTTTATTAAACTCTTCATTGAACATCTTTTTCTCCTCTCGCAATTGTTATTATTATCACAATCTTTATGCTTAAATTATAAATGCTAATAAAAATAAAAACTGTGACTTTCATCACAGTTTTTATTTTTATTTTATTATGATATTCCCTTGAAAAATTTAGCTAATTTATCTTTATCTTTTATTTTTATTTTTTTCTTTTCATATATTATCAAATCATTTTCTTGAAGTATCTTTAAAGCTCTAGATATAGTTTCTCGTGGTGCTCCAAACATATCTGCTAAATAAGTTATACTTATGTTCATATCTATCACTGTTCCATCTTCAACTTCTATTCCGTAATCCTTAGATAACTTCCATAACTTTGCTGCTACCCTTTTTTCAACCTTTATAGGAGTGGAATTCTTTAACTGCCTATATAATCTTCTTACTTTTATACTTAATGATGAGATTACTATTTTAGTCAATTCAAAATCATTCATCATAATTTCTTGAAACTTCATTCTATCAAAAGATAGAACTTCTGCTTTTTCAAATACTTCACAGTTTATAGAGGCTGGCAAATCATCTAAAACTACTGCATTAAGTATAGATTCCTTACCTAATATAAATATTATCTTTTTTTGAGCCGATTCATTTAATTTATAAAGTGCAACCTTTCCGCTATATACTATATAAACTTTATTAATTTCATCCTTGTCTCTAAATATATGGCTACCTTTTAAATAGCACTTACTTTCTCCTAATTCAGATAGTGAATTTATTGTAGCCTGATCCAAATTATTAAATAACTCCATTTTTCCTAATTGACATTTTACTAACTCTTTCATATATACGCACCATTCCTATAATTAAAGTACTTATATTTAAACTATATATTAAATTTTATAAAAGTGCAAAAATAAAGGAGGAATCATCCCCCTTTATTTTTACCATACTTTTTAATAATTATTATAACTTGCTATTCTTTTATTGATTTATTGACTATAACTACAAACCATATCATTGCAATTCCAATCATAGCATGTCCAAGTCCAGCTATATGGCTTAATCCAGCAAAGTCTGTTCCTAACACTTGCATTATCCCTCTAGCTGTGAAAGTTCCTAAGACATATATTAATGATACATTATAAAGTACCAACCATTTGCTAAAATGTTTTATCTTAGATAATCCAAAATTTTTCTCTAAAAGTAAAACTAAAATAAAGAAAATAAATCCTAATGTGATTGAATGAGTATGTACAACTGATAATACAGTTTTTCCTTCAAATCCATTAAACTTTGTAAATTCTCTATAAAATACTCCCATTACTAACCCTAAAACTAAATAAAATGTTGCAAAATTAAAATATTTTTTCATATTATACCTCCTAAATTAATATAAATTGTTAATTAATAATAATTATATAATAAAGGCTATAGTCATAAATTTCAACCCTTATTAAATATATAAAAAATAATAAAGC
>NZ_JH815222.1:860089-886655 GCF_000158375.2 Clostridium sp. 7_2_43FAA | reverse complement strand
TATGCTTAAAAAGCATAATAGCTTTATTATTTTACAAACTATAGAGTTTTCCTAAATCTAAGTTTATATCTCCAGTTTTAAATACAATGGACGAATCTATTGAGTATATATTTTTATAGAATAAAATAATACTTTCTAAGGATTTCTGAACAGCAGAATATAAATCTAATGAATTCTCTTCTTCATCAATTTTACCTTTGCTTACTAAATTAATGAATTTTACATTTCTTGCTGTTGTAAGAGCCTCTAAAATTAAAATAACATTTATATAATTAATATTTACAAGATCGGTTATTTCATATTTATCCTCTCTCTTTAACTCATATAAATTATATATTACCTTAGGTTCTATAGATTTTAATAGTAATTTTAAGTGCTCTATATTTCCATCAAATCTTATTACTGTTACATCTTTTTCTATATCGTTTATAATAGGAATTTCTTCGTTCTTCCTAAGTATTAAATAAACTTCTATATTATTTAATATAAGATATTTTACAAAATATATTAGAAAGTTATCTGAAGATCCAAATATAATTGCCCTATCTTTCATAAAATCCTCCGTATATATGCCTTTCTAAAATCATTATATTATTTTGTATAAAAAAAGTGCCTTTATGAATTAACATGCACTTAACTCATAAAAGCAAAACTTATTTTATATTTAGTAACAATAATTACTTTATATTTTCTAATTTAAATGGAGTATTTTGATATACACAATAATTTAACCAATTACTAAAAACTATGTTTGCACTTCCTCTCCATCTTACGGTAGGAATTTCTTTTACATCATCTTTTGGAAAATAATTTTTGGGAATCTCTATTTTAATTCCTTTATTGTAATCTCTTAAATACTCATTCTTTAATGTATCTCTATCATATTCTAAATGACCAGTAATAAATATTTGTCTTTTATCTTTTGTCGCAATTATGAATACACCAGCTTCTTCTGACTCTGCTAATATTTCTAATTCTTTAACCTTATTTATATCTTTCTTTAATGTAGTAGTATGCCTTGAATGTGGTGCATAAAAAATATCGTCTAACCCTCTTGTTAAATCCTCATTAATCTTATTCACCTCGTGAGAAAATACTCCAAATATTTTCTTTTCTAAAGGCTTTTTATTTATATTGTAGTGATAATATAGTGCTGCTTGAGCTCCCCAACATATGTGTAATGTAGAAAAAACATTTACTTTGCTCCACTCCATTATTTCTTTTAGTTCATTCCAATATGATACATCCTCAAATTCCATAGTTTCAACAGGTGCCCCAGTTATTATTAACCCATCAAACTTTTTGTCTTTTACTTCCTCAAAATAATTATAAAACTTTTCTAAATGCTCTATTGGTGTATTTTGAGAAGTATATGTTTTGGTTTGTATCAATGTTATTTCTACTTGAATTGGAGTATTAGATAAATATCTAAGCAATTGATTTTCAGCCTGAATCTTTATTGGCATTAAATTTAAAATTGCTATTTTTAAAGGTCTTATATCTTGTGTTTCTGCTCTTTCAATATTCATTACAAATATATTTTCATTAGATAGAACATTGTATGCTGGAAGCTGTACTGGAATTTTTATTGGCAAATATACCCCCTCCTTATAAAAATATTAAATCATAAAATACAATAGTTTAAAAGTTCATTAGTTCTTTATTTATAGATAAATAATTTTATATTATTATACATATTTCCCTTTGACAGCTTGTCTTGTATTGCATATAATATATAAAAATAACCTTCCTATAAGCTTGATAATATGGTTCTGGCGTCTCTACTATACTACCGTAAATAGTATAACTAAGAAGTTATAATCCAGATGATGTTGTTTATTATTATATTTAAATATACTCAGAGGTGGATTTATGAATAAAAAAGATTTTATATCTCAAATTAAGGCTTCAAGTAAAGCCGAAATATGTGACTTAGTTATTAATAATATAACTATTGTTGACGTATTTCAAAACAGTTCTTTTATAGATAATGTAGCTATTAAAAACGGAGTCATTGTTGGTTTTGGTAATTATAACGGGACAGTAGAAATTAATGGTACTGGTAAATTTATTTGTCCTAGCCTTATAGATGCCCATGCTCATATTGAATCTTCACTGGTAACTCCAAAAGAATACTATAAAGCTGCATTATTACATGGAATCACATCTATAGTTATTGACCCTCATGAAATTGCTAATGTACTAGGAGATAAAGGTATTAAACTTATCATGGACCTTGCTAAAGATACACCATTTGATTTTTACTTCATGCTTCCTTCGTGCGTTCCGGCTACTTCTTTTGAAACTTCTGGAGCTGTATTAGGAAGTGCAGATTTACACCCATTATATAAAGAGCCTAATGTGTTAGGACTTGCAGAAGTTATGAGTTTTCCTGAAGTTATAAATTGTTCTGATGATATGATTAATAAACTTTGGGATGCAAAATCAAATGGTTTCATAATTGATGGTCATTGTGCAGGCTTTACAAATGATATGCTTAATGTTTATTCAACAGCCAATATAGTTGCTGATCATGAATCGCATTTAGCTGAAGAAGTTGTTCAACGACTACGAAGAGGCATGTATGTTCACATTAGAGAAGGATCTGTTGCAAAAAACCTAAAGGAATTAATAAAAGCTGCTTCGATTTCTAATAGTAGAAGACTTTGTTTTTGCACAGATGATAAGCATATTGATGATTTAATAAAAAACGGAAGTATTGACAGTTCTATAAAAATGGCTATTTCTTATGGTCTATCCCCTGAAACAGCTATTCAAATGTGTACATTAAATCCTTCAGAATGCTATAACCTAAAATACAAAGGAGCCATTGCGCCAGGATATATAGCTGACTTTTTAATACTAGATGATTTATCTAATTTCAAAATTAATTCAGTTTATAAAAATGGAACATTAGTAGTAGAAGAAAATAGAGTAGTATATAATACATCTGATACACAATATGAATTCCCTAAATTAAACAACATCAATACAAGAAAAATTACTTGCAAAGATTTAGAAATAGATATAGACGGAAAATCAATACTTAATGTAATTGAAATTAATCCAAATAAACTTGAAAGTAATCATATAAAAGTTGATATAAGCACTTTAAATAATGCAAAAGTCTTTCAAGCAGATACAAGTTTAGATTTATTAAAGATAGCTGTAATTGAAAGACATAAAAATACTGGTAATATTGGTCTTGGAGTAATAAAAGGACTCAATTTGAAATTTGGAGCAATTGCTACAACTGTTGCTCATGATTCTCATAATTTAATAACATGTGGAACATCTGATGAAGAAATATTATTTGCAGTGGAAGAACTAAAAAAAATAAATGGTGGAATTATAGTTGTTAAAGATAAAAAGGTATTAGCATCAATTCAACTAGAAATTGCAGGATTAATAACCTCAAGAAAATCGCAAGAAGTTGTTGATGATCTTGAAAAACTTCACTTAGCTATTAAAGAAGTTGCTCCAGATATCAACTTCAACCCATTTTTAACTCTATCCTTCTTATCACTCCCAGTTATTCCAGAACTAAAAATAACTGATAAAGGATTATTTGATGTAAGTAAATTTAAATTTATAGATAATGCTTATTAATATTTTTTAAAATTGTAAATAATAAATTACAAAAATAGTCTATAGACTTTTTTGAAGGACAAGTCTATAGACTATTTTAACTTCTATAAGAAAACATCTTTCTTATAAATTCTTCATCTTGATATAAATTATATGCTATCATTTCTCCTTGAGCTTCTTTTAAATATCTATTTCCCGTATATTCGTTATAACTTTTTAAACTAGTTTTAGTTGAATCATCAATTAATTTTATAAAATTTCCATTATAAATTATAGTTCTAAATATAGGTTCTCCTTCTATTGTAAAAATAATAAGTTTAATAGCATCAGGTCTTTTTAACGTAACATTATCAAAAAAATCGCATATTCGCACTTTATTATCAATTTTTCCTATAGAATCTATTATTGCATCAATACTATATTTTTCTTCTCTCCATATCATATTAAATATATAAATCACTCCAAACTAAAATATCCACTTAATATATATTTATCATATGAAGAAAGATTCATTATGCACCTATATTTAATTAACTAAACTATATTTTTTATTATATTTATTAATTCTTTAAAACTATTAGTTTGTACTTTTCCTTTATAAAAAACAATATGATTTATATTAGATAAATTAAGCTCATTAACTTTAGTTTCAACAAGGTTTCCTAAATTAATTTCATTTTCAACTAATACCCTAGGTAATACTGTTATCCCTAAATTTTCTTTTGCAGCTTCTATTAAAACTTGAGAATTAACACTTGTCCAACTAGGATTTACTCTTATATCATGTAATAGCATGGCACTATCAAAAATATCTCTAATAGAACTTCCCTTTTCTCTTAATAGTAACTTTTCTTTTACTAACTCACTTAACGTTATAGACTTTTCTTTTGCAAATTTATGTTTATTAGAACAAGCTACTACTAATTCATAATAAGAAAAAGGTATTCTTTCAAGTTCTTCATTATAAACAACTCCCTCTATTAACCCTAAATCAATTTCATTCTTACATAGCATATTTTCAATACTTCTAGCATTATCGACTATAATTTTTGTTGGAGTAGATTTACAAACGCCTTGAAATTTCCCTATTATAGTAGGCAAAATAAAATTTGCAATAGTTATACAAGATCCTATCTTAATAACAGCATTATCTTCTAATTCTTTAATATTTTTATCTAAATCATCATATAAGTCTAATAGCTTTGTAACCTTTATAAGAAATAATTTACCTGTCTCATTTAAATAAACTTTTCTTGAAATTCTATCAAATAAAGATACTCCTAAATAATCCTCTAACTCACTTATAGCATGGGAAACTGCTGGCTGTGTCATAAATAACTTTTCAGATGCTTTAGTGACACTTTCCTCTTCACATACTGTTTTAAAAATACGTAAATGCCTAATCTTCATTTTCCCCTCCTAATTCATTACTAAATGTTTATATATTATATAAAATTATACTATTATACTTATCCTATGTCCATGCTATATACTTATAAGCATAAGAGTAAATCATAAGGAGTGCATGGCATGAAAATTAAAAGTTTTAAGCTATATTTTTCACTTTTTAAGGTGACATTTTTAGTAAGTTGCTTTAGTTTTGGTGGAGGATATGTAATTATTCCCTTATTAAGAAAATATTTAGTTGAAGATATGAAGCTGATAAATAATGAGGAACTACTAGATATGGCAGCAATAGCTCAATCGAATCCAGGTGCTATTGCTGTTAATTTATCTTCATTAATAGGCTATAATCTTTTAGGTATAAAAGGAGCTATTATAACATGTATAGGTACAGTTTTACCTCCTTTATTAATATTATCTGTTATATCTTTCTTCTACGAAGCATTCAGAAGTAATATGATTATTTCTGCAGTTCTTAAAGGAATGGAAGCCGGTGTTGCAGCTACAATTGTAGACCTAGTTATTGATATGAGTGGAGATGTGTTTAAAGAAAAAAATTTATTATTATCCCTTTTAGTTCCTTTATCATTTATCGCTAGCTTCTTCTTTAATATAAATGTATTAGCTATTATTATTTTGGGAGTAATAGTTAGCCTTACTCAAGTATATGTTAAGAAGAAAAAGTTAGGAGGAATTAGAAATGATTAATATCCTTATTACTTTATTTTTAAGCTTTTGGCAAATAGGTTCTTTTAGCATTGGTGGTGGCTATGCTATAATGCCTCTAATTCAAGATCAAATGGTAAATAAATATGGTTGGCTTACTATTCAAGAATTTACTGATATTATTACTATATCTCAAATGACACCAGGCCCATTATCAATTAATGCTTCAACTTTTGTTGGCCTAAGAGTAGCAGGAATTATTGGAGCAATAATAGCTACCTTTGCCTGCGTAATTACTGGCGTAATTATTTCTATTTTCTTATTTAACTTTTTTAAAAAACATAATGATATTGAAGAAATTGCAAATATTTTAAAAGGCCTACGTTCAACTTCCATAGGTCTTATTGCATCATCTGCTTCTTCTATAATTTTAATTGCATTTTTAGGAAGAACTACTCTAAGTGGAAATCTAGATAATATTAATATAATTGCTGTTATTGTCTTTTCTATTTCATTATTTTTACTTAGAAAATATAAATTTAATCCATTAACAATTATAGCATTAACAGGATTTTTAGGCTTATTTATCTACATGTAAATATTATAAATAATCATAAAAAGGAACCTTAACAAGATATTTTAATACTTATTATGGTTCCTTTTTAATTTTAAAATTATTTCTATTAATAAACTTTATTTAATCAATTTATTTTACTATTCATATATAAAATATAAAGGAAAGTAGCTTCCTTAAAGTTACGTATATCAAATCCTGTTTCTTTTTTAATCTTTTCAATTCTATACATTAGTGTATTTCTATGAATATATAAATTTTTAGCAGCTTTTGTTAATGATAAATCACATTTCAATATCTCCTCTAAAGTTTGTATTAATTCATGATTAAAGCCTTTAAATATATCCTTATACTCTTCTTTTAACTCATTTGAATATTCACTTGATAAATTGAATATGGCTTTTTCTAAATACATATCTTTAAGATAGTATATTTCAGGCTTAATTTTAAATTTTCTACCTATCTCAAGGGCTTGTACAGCTCCATTATAAGCCTTTTTAAATCCATCAAAAGTATAATCTAAATCACTTATACTTATTTTTGCATTTACCCCCAAATCTTGTATTACTGTTTCTTTTAATGAAAAAGCATGATCTTTCTCATCTTCTAAATTTCCTATAACTATTATTCTGTCATATATCTCTCCAACATATATATCATTATCTATATATGTATCTCTAACTATTTCTAAAACTTCATCTTCCTTATTGGTTTCTATTAATAACATTTTATTTGATTTTGTTATTAAGGATTCATTTAAAACATCCCATTGTTTTCTTCCTTCTAATAATTCCTGTATTATATTTTCCCTTTTTATACATTTATTTAATACATATTCAACTATAGGTATTATTTTAATATCATCTTGCTCTAGTATAATTTTATATGCTTTACTATTTACAGATATTTTTCTCATAACCTTAGATTCTGTTGCAGGTAAATTGTCATATATTTCATTATTATTAACATCTAACAATCTTATTTTTAGATTAGCTTCTTTACATACTTCATTTAATAATTCTACCATTGCTCCCATAAAATCCTCCGCCTCACTTTTAAATCCTTTTCATAACTATATTATATATTAAAATTCAGAGAATTAAATATTTTCTTTTCTTTTATAACAATAATTTAACTATATTTATAACATAAAATTAAGTAGCTCTTAAATATTGAAGTATTAGAAAATTTATATTGTAAATGGTTCTTTAATATTTACAAAAAATTAGAGATTATATCTCTATAACCTCTAATCTAACTTTCCATATCTATTGTCTATTTTTTAATATATACTTTTCTATTTCCTCTGCAACTATCTTAGCATGTGATGCTGCCCTAACTACAGTTTTAGCTCCAGTAACTACATCTCCTGATGCAAAAACTCCATCTCTTGTTGTATGTCCAACTTCATCAGTTAACAAAAGTCCCCACTTGTTTGTTTCAAGCCCTATTGTGTTTGAAACAATATTATTTTTAGGCGATTGACTTACAGCAATTATTATTGAGTCACATTCAAATAATCCTTCTTTACCTTCAATAGTTACAGTACTTATTCTTCCATCCTCGCTTATGACATTTTCTGTTTCTATATATTTTACTCCATCTTCTGTTAATTCTAAAGGAGACTTAAATAATTCAAATTTAATACCATCTGAAATTGCTCCTTCTAATTCAGCTTTTGTAGCAGGTACATTTTCCATACCTTTTCTATATAGTATATATACTTCATTAGCTCCATTTCTCTTTGCTGTTCTTGCTGCATCCATTGCAACATCTCCAGCTCCAATTACACATACTTTATTTCCTAAATTATAAACATTAGGTGATTTTAAATAGTCAATTGCATAATGAACATTACCTAAACTTTCACCCTTTATATCTAAAGTTTTAGGGTTCCATACTCCAGTACCTATAAATATAGCTTTATATCCATCATAAAAAAGCTTGTCTAAAGTTAATACAGGTCCAACTAATGTATTTGGTCTTATTTTAACCCCTAGTTCAATTAATCTCTCTTCATAATGATCTATAATACTCTTTGGCAATCTAAATTCTGGAATACCATATCTTAATACTCCACCAATTTTATCATGTGAGTCAAATATAGTTACTTTATATCCCTTTTGTGCTAATATAAATGCAATTGTTATACCAGCAGGTCCGCCTCCAACTATTGCTACTCTTTCATCTAAATCATTTTCTTTTTCAAGTCTTATATTCTCTAAATAGTATTTTGATATGTGTCTTTCAATATCACAAAAACTTACTGGTTCATCCTTAATTCCCCTTATACAGTTCCCCTTACATTGATCCTCATGAGGACAAACTATAGAACATACTAAAGATAAGGGGTTATTCTTAAATAGTATTTCTCCTGCTTTTGCTATTTGTCCCTCTTTAAATAGTCCTATTATTTCCGGTACAGGTGTATCTATTGGACAATTTACTTGGCATCTTGGATTTTTACACATATAACATCTATTTGCTTCTATAACTAACTCTTTCATGATCATATCCCCTTTTTCCTTTGTTAATTTTAACTTTTAAATTATATCACCTTTTTTAGTATTAAATAAAGATAAACTTCTTTCCAATATACCATTTAAATATGCTAATACAATGCCATAATTAGTTATTGGAACATTTTTTTCTTTACATTGCTTTACTCTATTAATCACAGTTTTTCTATTTATCATACATGCTCCACAATGAATAATCAAATCATATTTATCTATATCTTCAGGGAAGTCATGGAAAATACTATGATCATATGTTAAATCAGCCCCAACATATTTATTTAAAAGTTTAGGAATCTTAACTCTCCCAATATCCTCATGTGAAACATTGTGAGTGCAGCTTTCTGCAATTAAAACTCTTGAGTCTTTATTTAAATCTTTAATCTTTAAGGCTCCTTTTATAAACTCTTCAAAGTCTCCCTTTTGTCTTGCAAATAACATTGAAAAACTTGTAAGCTTTATATTTTTAGGAACAATTCTATCTACCTCTTTAAATGCTTGAGAATCTGTTATTACTAAATCTACACCTTCTAATTCTTCAAGTGCACTTTCAAGCTCTGTATCTCTAACAACGTAGCTCTTAATTCCATGATCTAAGCAATCTCTTATACATTGTACTTGAGGTAAAATTATTCTTCCTTTAGGTGCTTCTGAATCTATTGGTACAACCAATATAACCTTACTATTATAAGGAAGTAAATCTCCTACTATTGGTAGTTCTTCCTCTTCTTCTTTTAAAATTTCTATAAGCTTTTCTTTTAATAATTCAATTCCTTCCCCTGTATTTGAAGATAAAAATATTGAATCCTTAAATTTAATTTGTAATTCTTCTAAAATATTTTCATTAACACTATCAGATTTATTTATAACAACTACATAAGGTATATTATATTTTTTAAAATTCCTTTTAGCTTCTTTAAATTCTTCTAAATCAATGTCATTTATATCAAAAAGATAAATTGCAACATCTGTTCTTTTAAGTATATCTAAAGTTCTTTTAACCCTTACTTCTCCAAGCTCACTTTTATCACCAAATCCAGCTGTATCTATAATTAAAACTGGTCCAACGGGTATAAGCTCCATTGCTTTTTGAACTGGATCTGTAGTTGTTCCTTCTTTTTCAGATACAAGTGAAACTTCTTGTCCTAAAAATCTATTTATTAAAGATGACTTTCCTGCATTAGTCTTTCCAAAAACAGCTATATGCTTTCTATTAGCATTTGGTGTTGAATTCATACAGTTATCCTCCTATAGATATAAATCTCTTTCTCCAGCTCTAAGTCTCTCTAAGTTTTTATCTAAAAGCTCTTTAATATCATCTCTCTTTATTCTTTTTCTTTCAGTCTTTATAACAGTTTCTGCCTTTTCTAATATTTCCTTATCACCATAATCTATTGCAAATTCTAAAAGAGTAGTCATTGCATTAGGTTCACATACATTTTGAATTTCACCACTCTTTGCAAGCTTCATAAATCTTTCTCCAGTTCTTCCTCTTCTATAACATGCTGTACAATAGCTTGGTATATATCCATCATCTAAAACTGATTTTATTACTTCTAATGGAGTTCTATCATCTGATGTTTTAAATTGAAGAGCTTCTTTTCCTTCTTCTCTTTCCTTATATCCTCCAACTCCAGTACTTGAACCTGCACTGATTTGAGAAACACCATATCTTAATAACTCTCTTCTCATTTCTGCTGTTTCTCTTGTTGACATTATAATACCTGTAAATGGTACTGCTATTCTTATAATTGCAACTAACTTTTTAAACATTTCGTCATCAACTAAATTAGGAAACTCTTGTAGAGTTACTCCTGAAGCTGGTTTTAACCTTGGCATTGAAATTGTATGGAATCCAACTCCATATTTTTCTTCTAAGTGTCTATTATGCATCATAAGTCCTATTACTTCAAACTTAGGATCAGAAAGTCCAAATAAAACTCCAGCACCAACATCATCTATTCCAGCTTCCATAGCTCTATCAAATGCAGTTAAATGATAATTATAATCTCCCTTTAATGACTTTGGATGCATTTTATCATAGCTTGGTTTATAGTATGTTTCTTGGAATAATATATAAGTACCTATTTTAGCTTCTTTTAATCTTTTATATTCTTCTACAGTTGTTGCAGCAATATTAACATTAACTCTTCTTATTTCTCCATTATCATTTTGAGTTTTATAAATAGTATCTAAACATTCTAATACATAATCTATTGGAGCATTAACTGGATCTTCTCCAAGCTCTAATGCAAGTCTCTTATGTCCCATTTTTTCTAGTATTCTAACTTCTTCAGCTACTTCTCGCATACTTAGCTTTCTTCTTCCAAAGCTATTGCTTCTTTTATATCCACAATAAACGCAATTATTCACGCAATAATCACTAACATATAATGGCGCAAAAATTACTACTCTTTTACCATAAATTGAATCTTTAATTTCCCCTGCTAATTTGTATATTTCTTTTAAATCTTCCTTATCTTCTACTTGAAGAAGAACTGCTATATCTTCATAAGATAATCCATCTCTTTTTTTAGCCTTTTCTAAAACAGCCTTTATATCCTTACTTGTGGCTCCTTTGGCTTCTTCTAAAATTCTTTCAATATACTCATGATCAATAAACATATAAAACACCCCTATAATCTATAAATTATTTATTCAATTTAATTATTTGTATATTTTCTGATTGGATTCTCTTATCAATAACCTCAGTAAATTTATGAGCATTTTCTTTTCTCCATGCCATATTATCTCCTCTTGTTACCTCAACCTTAAATCCAGCTTTATTTATCCTCCCCTCTATACAATTTCTACATTCTGCCGCCTCATCTCCAGTACATATTTTTCCATCATAAAGTGAATACTTTTCTCTGACACTTGTTGGAGAGAGATTTGGCATAACTACATTTCCTCCTGCTTTAATTCCCTTTTCTCTTCCTGTAGGATCAATACTTCCAAGAGCTGTAGTAGAAGGTAATAATACATTTGGTAGTAATAATCTTATTAAAGCTAACATTGTAGTAGTTTTCTCAACAGTTCCTGCCTTTTCATTCTTTAGTGGGGTATCTTTATGCGGTATAAATGGCCCAATTCCACACATATGTGGTTCTAGCTCCTTAACAAATAATAAATCATTAACTAAATCCTTATTTGTTTGTTTTGGAAGCTCAACCATAAAACCTGCCCCTATTTGATATCCTATTTCCTTTAAATTTCTTAAACATTGCCTTCTTTCTTCAAAGCTAGCTCCTGGATGAAGTTTTTCATATAGCTCTTTAGTAGCTGTTTCATGCCTTAATAAATACCTATCTGCTCCTGCTTCATACATTTTTTTATATGAATCATAACTTCTTTCACCTAAAGACAATGTTATAGCATTGTTTGGATATTTACTTTTTATCATTTTTATTATTTCTACCATTCTTTCATCGGTAAAATAATCATCTTCTCCACCTTGAAGTACATAAGTCTTATATCCAAGCCTATCTCCAATGTCCACGCATTCCATAATATCTTCCATTGTAAGTCTATATCTATCAGCATCTTTATTACTTCTTCTTATGCCGCAATATATACAATCTTTTTTACAAAAGTTTGTAAACTCAATAAGTCCCCTCATATAAACTTTATCTCCATAAGTTTTCATTCTAGTTTCATGTGCTTTTTGAACTAGATAAATCTTATCATCTTCATTTAAGTTATCTAATAAAAATAATAACTCCTCTCCACTAGCATTGTTAGACTCATAAAGCTTGTCTATAATACTTTTAACCTGCATATACAATCCTCCAAATGATATTTATAACATTATTTGCAATAAATTTATGTTTAGCTATGTACTTGTAAATTATTTTTCTTATTACATCTCTTTTTTACTAATTGCTGTTTTTACTGTTACTCCTTCAATATTGCCTAACTTTCCTGTTAAGCTATTAATTTCATTTAAATCACCTGTAACAACTATAGATATAATTGATATGCCATCTTCTAATGGTATTCCCATCCTTCCCTTAATATTTCCTCTGAAACTTGCAACAACCTCATTAAATTCAGAATTACACTTACTTGGCTCCTCTAAAATTGCACTTATTACACCAATCTTCATATCTTATCCCCCATTTTTTTATGATTCTGTAAAATTATCATCTCAAATTGACATTAATTTATTTTTCCATATATATCTTTACATTATCAATCACTATACTTTTTTAAGATTGAGATACTTAAACATTGTATAATCATATTTTTATATTTTCTTAAATATTAAAAAGAGCCTATTTTCTTAAATTCAAAGAAAATAGGCTTCTTATATTAATAATAAAAATTACAGTAATTAAAAGCATTACAAAATTAACTAAGTTTACAACTTAATTTTATAATTTTTATTATTAATATACTATTTACTATTCTCTTTCAAATCAGATTTCTCTTTTTTGTTAGATAATAACTAATTATTTTAAATGAATATTTAAACATATGAATAAAGATTTTCTCTAAACAAATGAATTAATACTCACCTTTCTATTTATATGATAATTATTTAACTTTATGATGTCAATAGCTCTAATTTTTATATAATACTAAAGTTACAATTTTCTTTATATTAATAAAGAGCTATGTTAATTAACATAGCTCACTTCTCTAATAATTCTATCTATTAATATACATTAAAATTTTTTCTTTTTCTCCTTGTGCTAAATCACATTCATCAATTTCCTTTGCACTTAACCATTTACCATCAACTATATCATTTCCATATGTTACTCTTTCTTTAAGTTCTCCTTTATAAACAGCACATATTTCATCACGTTCTTTATTTAACACTTCACCTATTCTTTCTAAGTTAAATATTATAGATTTTAAATCTTCTTTTACAGCTCGTGAAATACATTTTTCTTCTGATTCTTTTCCTCTTACTTTTTTACCAACACTATACCAAAATTTTGGTTCATTTTTTTTAGTCTTTCTTTGAACAATAAATACATTGTTAAAATCATCTTTAATTATTATTGAGCATTCTACAACTTTAGCCATTAACATTTCCCCCTTAAGCCTAACTCTTTATGTTTTATTAATATTTGATTAAAGGTGATATAAAAATTAATCAAAGAATCTTATTAATATTCTACCTCTACTATTCTACAAAAACTGAAATTTACCTCTAGAAATTTTTACAAAATTTATTTTTTTATATCTATCAAGTATGACTTTATTACAGCTAAAAATTCCCTAGAATACATAACAGGAATTAAAGCTGGAAGGGTACTATTTGTATAGAAGGTTATATTCCTATATCCTAGCTTTTTGGCTATCATGTTACTTCTAAATGCATGAAAATCTGATGTTATTATCTTTATATTTATATCTCCTATATCACTTTTTGTATAACTTTCTATTATTGCTTTTGAAAATATTAAATTTTCATTTGTACTTGTAGACTTATTTTCCATTATTATTAATTCTTCTTTTATACCATTATTCACCAAGTATTTTTTCATTGCCTGTGCTTCTGATATATCTTCGCCTCTCCCTTGTCCCCCAGAAACTATTATTTTAGATTCTTTTTCTTGATTATTAACATACTCAATAGTTTTATCTAATCTTTGCATCAATGTAAGGCTAGGCTTTTCTCCTTTAACCCCAGCTCCAAGAACTATAACGTAATCTGAATAATTTTTATTATTTTTAGGGAATATAATTATTGCACTTTCTACTATTATAAAAATCAATAATATTATTGCTATAAAACACTTTATAACATTAAACATTCCTTCAATACTTTTTTTATTATTAATAAATTCTTTCATTTTTTCTTTTATGAAGTGATAAATAATTAAAGTAATTCCAATTCCTAAAAATACTTCACTAAAACTGATCTTCCCAAAGATTAAATTTATACTTATAGAATATATAACTATTAATATTCCTATTATTAAATCCATTTTCTTAATCATAATTTTCTCCCTTCAATCATTTTTAATTAAACATCATCTTATAAAAATACTTTTAATTATACTTTTTACCTCTAACTAATAACCTAGTATTATTCAACTATATATTATCATATTTACCACATCTTATTCCCATTAAACTTCCAATTTAAATTTAATTTTAAGTATTTTATAATTTACTAATACGCTGCTTACATAATATCAGTATAAACTTATATATACACTTAATAACTGGAGTAAAGAAATTATAGAAAGTTATCTACATAATAAATTTTTATAATTCCTAGAAAACAAAAAGATAGGTAAAATTAATCTTACCTATCTTAAAACCGAACTATTTTATTGGCTTACCATTGAAATCTGTATATTCAGCTCTATTTTCATCATTACCTACATTATCTTGATTTTTATGTAACTTTTGTCTTCTTGTACCTTTTTGCAAAGGATTTATATCTTTTTCATTCTTTGTCATATAAAACACATCCTTTCAAAAGTATTTTATACCCTAAATAAAATTTAATACATCAAATATTATACTTTATATATTAAAGTTCAAATTCTTCTATTTCTATAGAATATGTTCCACAATTTTTACAAACTATAACTGTAACTAAGTAACTTTTATCAACTATTCTTTCTCTATTTAATCTAGTGAAAGATTTTTTGTCGTATTCATTATCGATACTACTTGTAATAAATTTATTATTTTTTCCATACGCATAAAAATAGAACTCTAAAAAGTCAAAAACCTTCTTTTTTTCTTCCTTTCCAGCTTTGCAATTACTACAACAACTTTCATAATATGCATTTTGAAACTCTACTTCATCACTATTTGAAAGTAACTCTAATATTTTTTCACCATCAATACCTTCTAATTCCTCATTTTCATCATTAGCAAAGTATTCTAAATTATCTTCTCCTAAGATATATTCTTTTTCATCAAATTTAAATTTATATTCCATTTGTATCTTCCTTTCAAATCTAAAACTTTTATTTTACCTATCTAAGTTATTCTAAGACTAATTCTAATTAAATACTAGTAATTTGTAATATTATTTAATTAAAGATATAATCTTTATGTTAGTTTATATATTATATCACAATTAGATAACAAAGGAGAGTCGAATGGATAGCAATCTATCTTTAAAAAAACAATTTTTTAAATATTTAGTCCCCTCAGTTACCGCAATGTGGATATTTTCATTATATACAATGATAGATGGTATTTTTGTTAGTAGAGGTGTTGGAGAAACTGCTCTTGCAGCAGTAAATATAGCAATGCCTTTTGTAAACTTTATATTTGCAATATCTATGTTATTTTCAACTGGAGCTTCTACTATAATTTCTATTTATATTGGAAAAAATAACATAAAAAAAGCTAATGAAATTTTTTCATTTAATTTATTTTGTATGTTAACTATATCACTACTAATAACTTTATTATGCTTATTAAATATAGATAGAATATCATTATTTCTTGGAGCTACTGAAAATACTTTTTATCTAGTAAAAGATTATTTAAAAATAATTATAAGTTTTAATGGATTTTTCATCATTTCCTATTGCTTAGAAGTATTAACAAAAGCTGATGGATATCCTTATCTTGCAATAGTAGGTATGATTATTTCTGCCCTTACTAATATAATTCTAGATTTTCTATTTGTTATTGTCTTAGATTTTGGGATTAAGGGTGCTGCTTATGCAACTATTATTTCTCAAGGAGTATCTTTTATATTCTTTTTATCACATTTTATGAGTAAAAAATCTAAACTCACTTTAACTAAATTTGAGTTCAAAGTAAAATACTTAAAAAGAATATTATCTATTGGATTTCCAGATGCAATAACAGAGCTTACTTCTGGAATTGTTATACTTCTTTTTAATCAAACTATATTGATATATATAGGAGAAAGCGGTATCGTTACATATAGCATAATTTGTTATGTAGGTACTTTAGTAATAATGACTATGATAGCAATAACTCAAGGAATGCAACCATTATGTAGTTATTATTATGGAAAAGAAGAATTTAAAACAATAAAAAAGTTAATAAAAATGGGCCTAAAAGCTGTTTCTATATCATCAATTGCAATATTTATAATTTGTATAGTTTTTGCTAAAGAAATTGTTTATATATTTATAAAAGATTCCTCATCACCTTTATTTACATATTCAATTTCAGCCTTTCGTTTATTTTCTAGTTCTTTTTTAGTTCTTGGATTTAATGTATTAGTTTCTGGATATTTTGCTTCTATAGAAGAAGCTTTTAAAGCAACTATAATATCTATATCTAGAGGACTTATTTTTATTTCTTTAGCTTTATTTTCGTTATCATTTTATTTTGGTGATACTGGAATATGGATTGCTACTTTAATTTCAGAATTGATTTGTCTTTTATTATCTTCATATTTATTATTAAAGAGAAATAAGATAGTAACCTAATTTTAAAAATAAAAAGAAGATAGTTGAATTTTAATTTTTCACCTATCTTCTTTTCTCTTAAATTCTTATCAATATTTCATTAATATCTTCACTTACCTTAAGTCTTTCATCATGAATCCATTTAAAATCAAATTCCAAATTAAACACTTTACAAAATGAATAATACATATTTATCCTTTGGTAATAGCATTCGAGTTCATCTAAGTTTCCCTTAAAACATTGAGGTCTACTTATTACTTTATTCTTCAGTACAAATAATTCCTCAACATAATCTAAGAATGTATTCATAAGCTCATCTTTTGATATATCAAATGGTATTTTTAATAACTCCCATTGTATTTTTTCTTTTAATTTATATTTTTTAATACTATCTAATATAATTAAATATTCATTTATATCCATTTTTCTATAATAATCTATTGAGTCTTCCCTTGTTGCCCATAAAGCCAATTTTTCATTTAATGGCAGATTTTTAATATTTAAAATAGCATCTGATGGACCTAAAACTGCTGCCTTTATTATTTTATCTTTCTCTTCAAGCTTTTCTTTTATAAACTTTTGATTATCTCTTACAGTAGCAACATAACCAACTTCATAAATTCCTTTTCTTCCTGCTCTACCAGCAACTTGCTTTACTTCTTGTGAAGTAAGATATCTAATTTCCTCACCATCAAATTTTTGTATATCTAAGAATACTATTCTTTTTATAGGTAAATTCACGCCCATTCCTATAGCATCTGTTGTTATAAGAACTTTATTTTCTTTATTAATAAACATATCATATTGTTTTCTTCTTACTTCTGGAGGTAAATCTCCATAGATTATACTAGCTTTTATTCCCATATCAGAATACTGCTCTGCTATTTGTAATACTTTCTTCTTAGAAAATACTACTATTGCATCTCCTTCTTCTGCATAGTTATAATTAAAATTACTTTCTTGGACTTCTAATGGAATACTCCTCTTATATTCTTTAAATTCATAATCATCATTACAATCTTCTATTATCTTTTCTACTACTCTTTTTGCATTTAATGCACCACAAATATGAATTTCATTGCATCTAAGTCCAAGCAAAGCTCTTGTCCAAGCAGCCCCTCTTTGTGAATCGTCTATCATTTGAATTTCATCTATTATGGCTATATCATATTCTTTTTTTAAATCTGCCTTTTCTATTGTACAAGATGTATGCGTAGCCCCTTCTTTTAATATTTCTTCCTCTCCAGTTAGCAAATTGCATATAACTCCACTATTATTTAATTTTTCATAGTTCTCTAATGCAAGAATTCTAAGAGGAGATAAATAAACTCCATTTTTTGCTACTTTTAATCTTTCCATTGCTGTATAAGTTTTCCCAGTATTTGTTTCACCTAAATGTATATATATCTTTCTATTAATATTTCTTGCTAATCTATATTCATCTTTAGGGTTATCTGGAAAGTTTTCTTCAAATTCCTTAGAAATTAACTTAGGAATATGCTGCCTTGTTAATACAGACATGAATCCTGAATTTATGAAGCTATTATAATTCCCTCTTATTACTTGATAAAAGTCAAAATCTGTATTATTCTTTTTATTGTAATCATCTAATAATCTTTTAGATATATACTCTAAAAGTTCCTCATATCTTTCATTTATACTTGAAAAATCCTTAAAGCCTTCATTTTCCATATCCTTAAGTTGTCTTATCTTTTTTCTTAAAGAAGATTCTTGTTCAATTAAAGCACCTACTTTTGAGTTATGTGCTATTTCCTCTATTTGATTAATTTGTGATTTTAGCTTCTTAAACTCTCTTTGCATTGCATTCTTTTTCAAATAATCACCTCTCGTATTAAATACCTATTGTAAAAATCCCATTTGTAAATTATAATAACTTATCCTTAAATATATTTCTAGTTTATATTATTTTACTAGAAATTATTTATATTTATCGTATCATAATTGCTATCTTTCAATTTTATTAACATTTTTTTAATTTCAAGTTTATTATTTATTAATAATTTTAATAAAATTTATATATTTTTAGGTTTTCTTAAGGATAAATTAAGTTTTATACTATATAATTTATTTAATGTATTTATTTTATGTTTTTATTTTACTTATTATTTTATATTTATTTATTCGGGGGATGATTTTACAAAATGAAAAATAAAGATATTTATTTAGTGTTTTCAAATACTGGAACACTACTTGCTAGATGTATTAATTTTTATACAAAAGATCCATATGTACATGTTTCCTTGAGCTTTGATAATTCATTTAAAAAAATGTATTCATTTGGAAGGGTTTTCCCTCTAATTCCTTTTATAGGAGGCTTAGTTGAAGAAAACTTACAGGATGGTGTTTATAAAAGATTTCAAAATAGTAGATGTGTTATTTATAAAATTAGTGTAGATAATAACCAATATAATCTATTAAAAAAAGAATTAGAGAGCTTCTTAAAAGAACAAAAAAAATATAAATATAGTTTATTAGGATTAATAGGTGTTGCTCTTCAAAAACCTATTAAAAGAGATAATCATTATTTTTGTTCTGAATTCATATCACATCTTCTAATTAAAAGTAATATTTATGACTCTGATAAAATTCCTGGTCTTACAAAACCAAGTGATTTATTAGATATAAACCATAAAGAATTTGTATATGAAGGACTAGCATATGAATACCATAGTAAATATCCAAATTTAATGTACTAAAAAAACTGAGAGTTATAATCTCAGTTTTTTTAGTTATCACTTATATTAATATTATCATCTTAATTAGATTTACATAGGCTTTTTAGAAAACTATATAGTTTAAATAGCTTTGGAAAATTTTTCTCCTCTTCTATTTTACTCTTAAACTCCGCCATTTCCATTATAGGCTCCAAAAGTGCAATCGTATTTTCATATCCTTCTTTTATTCTATTTCTTTTTGCTGCTTCATCTAAATTTAAAGTTCCATTTATAACACTTTCATTTAAATTTCTTGGATATATTTCTATAATTTTTGCATTTGGATATAATGATCTATCAATTCTTGCTTCCCTTGACAATAACACAACAATTATAATATCACATCCTTCCCCATATACGGGCTGTATAGGCGTATTATCACTTATACCTCCATCTATATATTTACATCCAAACAACTCACTTGGCTCATATATTAGAGGTAACGATGCTGATGCTATCACAATTTCTTTTCCTATTTCATCATTAAAATCATTTATTTTAAAATATTTAACTTTAAAATCTGCTAATTCAGTACAGGCTGCGTAACAAATCTTGCCGTTCTTTTTCATTAAGCTTATATCTAAATACTTATTCACTATTTCTTTAGCTCCATCTTTTGAAACTGCACCTTCTTCTATCTTTTGACTCATATACTTTTTTGCTATATTTAGATTTTTTCCACCAAGTATAAGCCCGATCCCTTTTTTAAATAATTCAAATTTACTAATAGGAATAAGCTTATCTATAGTTACTTCCTCCCATAGTGCTTCTGCATCTTTCATATTATTTTGTGCAAACAATACTGCATTAAAAGCTCCAATTGATGTACCAGAAAATACTTCTATGTACTTATCAATTTTAAGTTCCTTTAATGCCTTCCAAACCCCAAGTTCATATGCTCCTTTTCCTCCTCCTCCAGACAATACCAACCCCATTTTCATTTTGATCCCCTCTTTTTAAAAACTTTGTAAATCTTATAATTATTATATAACTAATCTTCAATTTTTGTTAATTATACTTTCTCATTTGATTTTATAATGCAAATTTACTTTTATATAATTACTAATTTTTCTATTTTGATTTATTTAAATTTATAAAGATCTATACTATAATAAAAAAACAACCTCAAAATTTTCATTTTAAGGTGTTTTTAATAGTATAAACTACTTAATTGAGCTTTTTGCTAATTCTACTAAATCTGCAAATGCTTTTGGATCGTTTATAGCTATTTCTGATAACATCTTTCTGTTCATATCAATTCCAGCTAATTTAAGTCCGTTCATGAATCTTGAATATGAAAGTCCATTCATTCTTGAAGCAGCATTAATTCTTGCTATCCAAAGTCTTCTAAAATCTCTTTTCTTTAATCTTCTTCCAACATAAGCATTTCTTAAAGCTCTTATTACTGATTCATTAGCAGTTTTGAATAATCTGCTTTTTCCACCATAGTAACCTTTTGCAAGCTTTAATACTTTTTTATGATTCTTACGAGCATTTACCGCTCTTTTAACTCTAGCCATGTTTAATCCTCCTAAAAACCTCTATATTATAGGTATGGTAATAATTTCTTCATTGCTTTTTCTTGAGTAGTTGAAACATAAGAAGTTTTTCTTAAGTTTCTCTTTCTCTTAGAACTTTTCTTTGTTAATATATGACTCTTAAAAGCCTTAGCTCTTTTTAATTTCCCAGTTCCAGTTTTCTTAAATCTCTTTGCTGCACCTCTGTGGGTTTTCATTTTTGGCATGATACTTATCTCCTCTCAAGTTACGCTTTTTTAGGGCCTAAAACCATTGTCATATTTCTACCTTCATGCTTAGCAGGCTTTTCAACAACACAAACGTCTTCTAATTTAGAAACAAAGTTATCTAATATTTTTTGTCCAATATGGCCTAATTGTGCTTCTCTTCCTTTAAATCTAACAGTGATTTTAACTTTATCCCCGTCTAATAAAAACTTTTTAGCATTTTTAGCTTTTATTGCAATATCATTTTCTTCAATAGTAAGACTACATCTTATTTCTTTAAGAGTAGTTATCTTTTGCTTTTTCTTAGCTTCTTTTTCTTTCTTTGATTGCTCATAAATATACTTACCTAAATCCATTATTCTACATACTGGTGGATTAGCATTTGGAGAAATCATAACTAAATCTAATTCTTTCTCATCAGCAATTCTTTGAGCTTCTTTTGTTTGAAGTACACCTAATTGATTCCCTTCTGAATCAATCACTCTAACTTCCTTAACTCTTATATTTTCATTACAAGTAAAATCCTTACTTATACCAGGTCACCTCCAAAATTTTAAATATAAACACAACAAAAATAGAGGACATATTTTGCCGCCCTCTAGTACTTATAAAAAACTAGTTAAAATAACTAGCAATTATTACAAAACTATATTACCCTACTAAGCATAGCCGTAAGGTGAGAAACGGCAGTTTCTTCTTAAATATGTTATCATTTTATCATTCTTTTTTTATTGTGTCAATGCTTTTACATTATTAATTATTCACAATTACATTATATATTATACCATATAAGTATTCATTTTTATATAAGTATTTAATTTAAATGAAAATTTCTTATTGTTTTTTATGATAATATGTATGCTATCATTATTATTAATGCTATTATACTACTCTAATTCACCTGTATAATCTAAAATTCCACCTCTTAAATTATATAAATTACTAAATCCTTCTTCTTCTAATATAGAACAAGCAACGCTACTTCTCATCCCTACCTTGCAATAAACTAAAATAGCCTTTTCTTTATATTCTTCTATCTCCTCTAGTTCCCACTCTAATTCATCTAAAGGTATATTTATAGAGTTTGTTATTTTTGACTCTTTAACCTCATTCGGCCTTCTTACATCTAATATTAATAATTCTTTGTTATCTTTAATTAATTTTTGAGCTTGCTCATTATTAATTGATTTTATCTTACTCATATGTTTACCTCTTATTTTATTATTTTCTACTATTATAATCCTTAAATTATCTCTATACAACTTATTATGTAAAAGTAATTATTAACTATTTATAAATAAAAAAATAAAGGAGATTATAAAACATATTAGCTAATATATTTTCTCTCCTAAATTCTATAATTATTAATTAAACTCTTCTATTCTTATTAAATTATTAATCTTATACACAGAATTTAACTTGCATATACTATCTATAGATTCAATAATATTTTCTTCCTTAGTATAATGTGTAACTAAAACTAAAGTTACCTTATTTTCATTATCATTATCTATTCCTTTTTGTATAACTGAAAGTAAACTGACATTCATCCCACCAAAGACTGAAGTAATTTCACCAAGAACACCAGGTCTATCTTCCACTGTTAGTCTTATATAATATTTACTTGTTATATCTCTTATACTACCTATTTCTTTATCCCATAAATTATTTTTAACTACTGGATTTAGGTTATCTATATCAATATTACTTCTTAATATTGACACTATATCTGATACCACTGCACTTCCTGTTGGTAAGTCTCCAGCACCTCTACCATAAAACATTAAATCTCCTACAGCATTTCCTTTTATAAAAACTGCATTAAAAGAATCATAAACATTAGCTAATGGATGATTTTGTGGTATCATCGTTGGATGCACCCTTAGTTCAAGTCTTCCATCATTTTCTTTAACTATAGCCAATAATTTTATTACCTTTTTAAATTCTCTAGCGTATTGTATATCTATTGATTCAATCTTTGTTATTCCTTCCCTATATACATTTTCGACTTTTATTTTAGTTCCAAAAGCAAGAGAAGATAATATAGCTAATTTATATTGAGAATCAAACCCTTCAATATCTGAAGTTGGATCTGCTTCAGCATATCCCATTTCTTGAGCCTGATATAAAGCCTCATCAAAGCTTAAATTATCAAATTCCATCTTTGTTAATATATAATTAGTTGTTCCATTTATTACTCCATATAACTTTTCTACTTTATTAGCTGTTAAACTCTCATTTATCCCATTTATTATTGGAATTCCGCCTGCAACACTAGCTTCATAGTTAAACATAACACCTTCACTATCAGCTTTTTCAAAAAGTTCATCCTCACCAGTAGCTAAAAGCATTTTATTTGCAGTAACAATATGCTTTTTTCTTTTCATAGATTCTAGTATATATTCTCTAGCTGGTTCAATTCCTCCCATTACTTCTACTACAATTTTAATTGAATCATCATTAATAATTTCATTAAAGTCTGTTGTTAGAAGTTCTTTAGGTACATCTACATATCTATCTTTTTCCAAATCTCTAACTAATATTTTTGCTACATCTACTTCATAGCCTGATCTTTTCATAATTTCTTCTTTGTTTGAATTTAATATCATCCAAACTCCACGTCCAACATTGCCTAGCCCCATTAAAGCAATTTTGACTTTTTTCATCTTAATTCCTCCCTTATTTAATTTGCTTATTGCTAATATATCCATTATACTAATTAATCTATTTTTTTACTATTACTAGTTATAATTTTCAAGAAAAAAACTCATTCTACTTATATATTTAGAATGAGTTTAAGACTAAACTTATTTATTCATCTATAGGATCATCAAAACCTAATAATGCTGTAAAGAAATATCCCGCAACATAAGAAACTAATACTCCTATTAAGAATACTAGCATTTTCCCATCTGCTATTAATAACGCTAAAGGTAAACCTGAAACCCCTATTGCTACAGAACCAACTTTTAAAAATGCCATTACAGCCCCTCCAACTCCAGCGCCTAAGCACGCTCCTAAAAACGGCTTACCTAAAGGTAAAGTAACACCATAAATTAAAGGTTCTCCTATTCCTAGAAATCCTGGAATCAATCCATTTTGAGCTGTTTTCTTTAATCTTTGATTTTTAGTTTTAACCACTACAGCAATAGTTGCACCAACCTGTGCCATGCCAGCAGTTGCAAGTATAGGTAATAGCACTGTATATCCTGCATTTGCTATTAAGTCAGCATGTATAGGTGTTAATGCTTGATGCATTCCTGTCATAACTAATGGTAAGAATAATGCCCCTGAAACTGCTCCTGAAAGAACAGAAACTATAGTATTATCAGAAGAAATTGTTTGAGCTACTATGAACCCAATTCCATCTGAAATAAATCCACCTACTGGTTGTAAAATAAATAATGCCGCTAAAACAGATAATGTCAAAGTTATCAAAGGAGTTATAAATAAATCTAATACATCTGGAACAAATTTTCTACAAGCTTTTTCAATAAATACAGATAATAATACAACTAATATAACAGAAATAATTCCGCCTCTACCTGGAGTTAAAGCTTTTCCAAATAAAGTTATATTAGCTAAAGCCGAGGATGATAGTATTCCACCTAAGACTCCACCCATCATTGGCATTTGTGAACCAAATTCTTTAGCTGCATTTACTCCAACTAGTATAGATAATATTGAAAACACTCCGTTTCCTATTAATCCTATAATTTGACCTGCTGATGTCGCCTTATATGAATCTCCAAATTGAACATTGCATATATTATTTACAGCTAGAACAAGTCCACATGCCACGAATAAAGGAATCAAAGGAATAAATATATTTCCTAATTTTCTTAAAGCATTTTTTACAGGTGTATTATTTTTGCTCTTTAAATTAGCTTTTGTAGCTTTCACAGCCTCATCACCAATTAACATTGATATTCCAACAATTTTCCTTACTTCTTCCGCTACCTTAGATGCCTTTCCTGGTCCATATATGACCTGTACTTGTCCATTTGATATAACTGCCCCTAAAGCCCCTTCAGATTTCTTAATTTTTGCTATATCCACCATTTCAGTATCTTCAAGTTCTAATCTGCAACGTGTCATACAATTATTAACTGATTTTATATTGTCTTTTCCTCCAATTAATTCGATTAATTGCTTTGCAATCTCTTGATTTGTCATAAAAGACATCCTCCTTATAAATAATAATATAATTCCCAACTAAATAAAAAAATTATTTTTTCTCTATCTCTCCTCCTTATAAATTGTTTTCAAAACTATATCCTCTCTTTTTATTCTTATTAAATTATATGATTTGTAGATTTAATATATAATAAATAATCAAAATAACATTTTACTTATCTATAAAAAAATTGTTTTTTTATTTCATTAATATAGTAAGATTTATAATTATCCTAATTTGTTACATATATTATAAAAAAGAAAAAAGGTAAAAAGTTGTTAACTTTTTACCTTTAATATATTATCTCTTACCAGCATCAAATGGTTCTCCAGATGCCTTTGGCGCTTGTGATGATTTAGAGAATAAAACTAATGCTATTAAAGTTACCACATATGGGAAAATCTTTAATAATACACCTGGTATTGCTGCTAACGATGGTATCGCTTGAGATACGTTAGCTATTGTTGAAGCAAATCCAAAGAAGAATGTTGCTCCTAATATTCCAAGTGGTTTCCATTGTCCAAATATTAATGCTGCTAATGCTAGGAATCCAAGACCTGCAACATTTCCATTAAATTCTCCTGAGTATGTTACCAAAATTATAGCTCCACCTAAAGCTGATAATCCACCTGATACCATAACTCCTATATATCTCATTTTAAATACACTTACTCCAGCTGCTGCTGCCGCTTGCGGATGCTCACCACAAGCTCTTAATCTTAATCCAAAGCTTGTTTTATATAATAAGAATGCACTAACCAATAAAATTACTATTACAAGCCATGTTGTT
>NZ_JH815222.1:499916-859989 GCF_000158375.2 Clostridium sp. 7_2_43FAA | reverse complement strand
CTTGTGATGATTTAGAGAATAAAACTAATGCTATTAAAGTTACCACATATGGGAAAATCTTTAATAATACACCTGGTATTGCTGCTAACGATGGTATCGCTTGAGATACGTTAGCTATTGTTGAAGCAAATCCAAAGAAGAATGTTGCTCCTAATATTCCAAGTGGTTTCCATTGTCCAAATATTAATGCTGCTAATGCTAGGAATCCAAGCCCTGCAACATTTCCATTAAATTCTCCTGAGTATGTTACCAAAATTATAGCTCCACCTAAAGCTGATAATCCACCTGATACCATAACTCCTATATATCTCATTTTAAATACACTTACTCCAGCAGCTGCTGCCGCTTGCGGATGCTCACCACAAGCTCTTAATCTTAATCCAAAGCTTGTTTTATATAATAAGAATGCACTAATCAATAAAATTACTATTACAAGCCATGTTGTTGCATAAGTTTTTGTAAAGAAAAGTGGTCCTATTATTGGAATTTGTGACAATACTGGAATATCCTTTGGAATAAATCCATTTGTAACTCTTATATTACCACTACCTGTAATATTTCTTGCTAAGAATACTGTTAATGCTCCTGCTATCATATTTATAGCAGTACCACTAATTACTTGGTTTGCATTTAAGTTTATACTTGCAAATGCATGTAGTAAAGAGAATAAAACCCCAACTAAAGTTGCTACTAATAATCCTATCCATAAAGCTCCTGCTACTCCATTTGCTTGTAGCTTTGAAACTGTTAATGCTCCTGCAAATGAACCTATTATCATAAGTCCATCTAAACCTATATTTACAACTCCACTTCTTTCACAATAAAGTGCTCCTAACGCTGTTATTAAAAGAGGCACTGTATATGAAATTGCATATGGAAAAATTTGTTCTATTATACTCCACATTATTTTTCCACCACCCTTTCAGAAGAACTATTTTTACCTTTTGAATCACTTTTTTTTGATTTTTTGAATCTTTTTATTACTTTATCCATTATCATACTTGTTGCTGCAAAGTAAATTATTGTAGCCATTATAGTATCTGCAAGTTCTGGTGGTACCTTTACTGCTGCATTCATAAAGCCTTTTCCAACATATAATACTCCAAAGAATAATGCTGAGAAGAAAACTCCAATTGGATTACTTGCTCCAAGTAGTGCTACTGCTATACCGTCGAAGCCTTGGCTTGGCATAACACCTATTTGCATTATGTTTGCGTTACCAGTATATTGTATAGCTCCTGCAAGACCAGATAAAGCACCAGCTATCATCATAGAAATAACTATATTTCTATTAACTGGCATACCAGCATATTCGGCTCCAAATCTGTTAAATCCAACAGCCTTTAACTCATATCCTAAAACTGTTTTATTTAATATAAACCAAACTATGAAAACTGCTATCATAGCTAAGAAAATACCTAAGTTTATATATGATCCTTCAAAAATATTTGATAACCAAGAAGCTTTTAAAGTTGCTGAATCTGATAACATTTTTGATTCAGTTTCTAAGAATTCACCCTTAAAATATTTTGGAATATTATAATAAACTATCCAATAAGCAACCCAGTTCATCATTATTGATGATACAACTTCGTGAACGTTAAACTTAGCTTTTAAAATTCCAGGAACTGTAGCCCATATTGCTCCACCTAATATCCCTGCTAATACAACACTAGGAACAAGGATTGCTTTTGGTAAATCTAATGATAAACCTACTGCTATTGAACAAAATCCTCCAAATAACATTTGCCCCGGTGCTCCTATGTTAAATAACCCTGTTTTAAATGCAAAGGCAACTGAAAGTCCTGTTAGCATTAATGGTGTTGCAGTAGCTATTGTATTACCTATTCTCTCTAGGTTCATCAATCCACCTTTAAATAAGAATTCATATCCTTCAAGAGGATTAAATCCCATAACTGCCATTAATATCGCACCTGCTATAAGACCTAAGATTACAGCCATTATAGATTTTAAGCCTTGATTTTTTTCCATTAGCTTTCACCTCTCTTTATTCCTGCCATCATTAATCCAACTTCATTTTCATCTGTTTCAGAGGCATTTACTATTCCTATAAGTTCCCCATTGTTAACAACAGCAATTCTATCTGAAACATTTAGTACTTCATCTAATTCTAATGATACTAAAAGTACAGCTTTTCCACTATCTCTTTGTTCAACAAGTCTTTTATGTATATACTCTATAGAACCTACGTCTAATCCTCTAGTTGGTTGAACCGCTATTAATAAATCAGGACTTGATTGGATTTCACGTCCAATAACACCTTTTTGTTGGTTACCACCTGATAAAGATCTTGCTATAGATTTTCCACCTTCACCAGATCTTACATCAAAAGTTTCAATAATATTATTTGCATATTCAGTTATCTTACTTCTATTTATAAGTCCATTTTTAGAAAATGGTTTATTTTTATAAACCTTCAAAACCATATTATCTTCCATAGTATAATCAAGAATAAGTCCTCTTTTATGTCTATCTTCTGGAATATGAGCTATACCCTCATCAATTCTATTTCTTATAGAAGATCTAGTAATATCTTTTTCGTTAAATAATATTTTACCTGAATCTACGCCTCTCATACCTGTTATAGCTTCAACTAGCTCAGTTTGTCCATTTCCTTCAACCCCAGCTATACCAACTATTTCTCCTTTTCTTACACTTAGCGAAAAATCCTTTAGTCCTAAAACTTTTTTATTATTTTTAACAGATAAATTTTCTATTCTTAATACTTCTTCTCCTGGAGTAGATTCTTTCTTTTCTACTTTAAATGAAACTTGTCTTCCAACCATCATCTTAGCCATATCAGCTTCAGTAGTTTCTTTAACATCAACTGTTCCTATATATTTTCCTCTTCTTATAACTGTGCACCTATCTGCTACTGCCTTTATTTCTTTTAACTTATGTGTAATTAGAATTATTGATTTTCCTTCATTTATAAGGTTTTGCATTATTTTAATTAAATCATCAATTTCTTGAGGAGTTAAAACGGCTGTTGGTTCGTCAAATATAAGGACCTCAGCATTTCTGTATAACATTTTTAAGATTTCAACACGTTGTTGCATACCAACTGATATATCTTCTATTTTTGCGTATGGATCAACATTTAATCCATAAGTTTTTGATAATTCATCTATCTTCTTTGCAGCACTTTTTATATCTACTGTCAAGAATTTTTTAGGTTCACAACCTAAAATAATATTCTCCGTTACAGTAAAGTTTTCAACTAATTTAAAATGCTGATGAACCATTCCTATTCCTAAATCATTTGCTACATTAGGACTAGAAATTTTAACTTCTTTTCCTTTAACTTTTATTACTCCAGCTTCTGGTTGATACATTCCAAAAAGCATCCCCATTAATGTAGATTTCCCTGCACCATTTTCACCTAAAAGAGCATGAACTTCACCTTTTTTTAGTTGTAATGTTACATTATCATTTGCTACAATCCCTGGAAATTCCTTGCGAATATTAAGCATTTCCACTACATAACTCATGAATTATCCTCCCTAATACTTATATAAAAAAACTTTTGCTATATCTATGCAGTCTTTGTATTCCTTTTTTTTGACTAATTGTTAAATTAATCTAATTAATCCTTTATACAAGAAAAAGACGGTACTTCCGTCTTTTCCCATATCATAAGTAATATATTAAAATCTATTAAATTACTTTATTAAATCGCCTTTTTCAGCTTGTACTGTTATTTCACCATTTTTAATCTTATTGTAAACTTCATCTACTTGCTTAGTAGTTTCTTCAGTTAAGTTAGGATTTTCATTTGGAAGACCAACTCCATCATTTTTAACATCAAATGTTAAAGTTTGACCCCCTGGGAATTTTCCATCTAATTCATCTTTAATTATATCAAAAGTTGCTACATCTATTTTCTTCATAGCTGAAGTTAAAATTATAGATTTATCATCTTTGTATATACCATCTGCATATTGGTCAACATCAACACCAATTATCCAAGCTTCTTTACCAGCTGTAGCTCTTGCTTTTGCCTCATTTATTGATCCAACACCAACTCCACCAGCTGCCACAAATATAGCTTTAACTCCATTATCGTACATAGTTGCTGCTAATTGTTGTCCTGCTGCTACGTTATCAAATGAACCTTGATAAACTACATTTTCTTCTTTAATGCTCATCTTTGTTCCAAGATTTTCATTAGCATACTTAACCCCTTGTTGGAATCCCCAGTTAAACTTTTGAACTGAAGGTATTTCCATACCACCTATAAATCCTAAGTCACCTTCTTTTAGTTGAACTGATGCTGCAACTCCTACTAAAAATCCAGCTTCTTGCTCAGCAAAATAAACTGCAACTGAATTATCTCCAACTTTTTCTACTCTATCTGCTCCAGTTTTTCCATTGTTAGGAGATCCATCAATTATTACAAACTTAGCATCATTATATTTTTCTTGAGATTGGAAAATAGCCGTTTCAAATTTAAATCCAGGAGTAACTATAAATTTATATCCTGTATCATAAAGATTTCCTATTTCCTTCATATAATCTGCTTCTGTTGTTCCAGCTGGCTTTAAATAGTTACTTTCAACTTTTAATTCAGCTTCTGCCTTTTTAATTCCTTCCCAAGTACCTTGATTAAATGACTTGTCATCAATTGTACCTGCATCAGTAACCATACCTACTTTAACATCATTTGCTGACCCTTCTGATTTGTTTCCACATCCAACTAAACCAGTTACCATAAGTGCTGATAAAACTAAAGCTATTGCTTTTTTCTTCATTATTAAAATCCTCCCTAAGCCTTTGTAATTTAATATACTTTTGTACTTTAATTTTTTAAAATTTTCTCATTCGAACTTTCAAAAAAATTATACAACATATAATTCGTGATTACAATAATTTTATAACATTTTTTTTATTTTTGCGACATATAACTTTATATTCAAACCTTTTCAAATACATTTTTCAAAATTTTTCTCATATATTACTGAAATCGCCAAAGAAATATACGAACATTATTAAAAAGATAAATTTCTTTTTTCATCTTCATTTCAATTTAAAATTCTCTATGACCTCTTATTTTATAAGCATTTATGCTAATTTTTAATAATATATGTAGAATTAATTATTACTTACATTAATTAATTCTGCATAATTATTGTACGCATTTTAATAAATAGTGTATACTAATCATTTTTTATACACATATTAATCTACTCTATAAATTAAAATTTAAAACTTTATAAAACTTAACAATATAGCAAATAACATAGCCGGTAATAAGTTTGATACCTTAATCTTAGAAATACCTAAAATATTGAGACCTAATCCTATAATTAATAAACTTCCTACAGCTGTGATATTAGTTATAGCTGCATCATTAAGCATATTTGATAACATACCAGCTGCTAGAGTAATACTACCTTGATATAACAAAACACTAACTGACGAAAGGATTACTCCTATACCTAATGTTGATGAAAATATTATAGAACTAATTCCATCTAAAATGGACTTTGCTAAAAGTGTACTATAATTATTATTTAAACCACTTTCTAAAGCTCCTACAATCGCCATAGCACCTACACAAAATAGTAAGGTAGATGCAACAAACCCTTCTGCAATAGATACAGTACTTCCATTTTTATTAACCATTTTTTCTATTTTATTTCCTAAGTTCTCAAGTTTTGAATCTATATCTATTAACTCACCTATTAGTCCACCTAAAGCTATAGAAATAATCATCACAATTGTATTTTCTCCTTTCAATGCTCCTGATACTCCTATGTAAATAACACATAATGCTAACCCACTCATTATAGTATCACTAATCTTTTCATTTATTTTTCCTTTTACAAAAAGCCCTATTATTGATCCAATTATTATAGTTAAGCTATTTATTAATGTACCTATCATTTTTATCCCCCTACTTTCCTACTATAACTTATTTATAATTTTATTACGTCCCCATAACTCTACAACCTCTTTTTAATAATAATAAAAATAGGATATGACATAATCACATCCCATTATTTTTTAATTTATAAAATCAATAAATATACTCTTAAAAGATTCAATATCCATAGGCGATATTCTAACTCTTTTTAATGAATATAATCCATCAGAAAGACTTGAAATTCCTCCTTCTGTTGTAACAGCTCCTTTTATCCCTAATTCCTTTTCTATTTCTATCGTTTCTTCATCATATCTACCAACTGGATAACAAACATACTTACTGTCCACCCCAACCTTTTCTTTTAACTTTTCAATACCTTCTTTAATTATTGCAATCTTATCTTCCCTTGATATTTTTGTAAATTCTATATGTCTAGACGTATGATTTTCTATTCCCATACCACTTGTGCTCATCTCTTTTAGCATATTGGAATTCATATACCAACCATCAACATCAGTTTTATCTGTTATTATAAAAAATGTAGCCTTCGTATCATACTGTTTCAATATTCTATATGCATCTGTATAATTATCCGCATATCCATCATCAAATGTTATTGCTACTGGCTTTTCTGGAACTTTTCCTGTGTTAAAAGCCTCTATAACATCATCTAGTAACATTGGAGTAAATCCTGATTCCTTAAGCCACTTAATTTGTTCATCAAATTGAGATGTTGGAATAAGCAAGGTATTATTAGGATCACTATCAGATATAGAGTGGTACATTAATATAGGGATTTTAACATCATTTACATCTAAAGTTAAATAATTAATTTCTTCCTCTTTCTTTTCTTCCTTTTGAGGTTCTTCTTCTTGATTTGATATATCTGCATCATTTTCTTTGTTTTGTATATCATTATTAGCAGATTTTGATTTACTATCTAATATAAATTTCCCTCCAAAGCCTATAATTAAAATTATAAATAATATAGTTATTACTTTTAGTATTTTTTTCATTACCATATATCCCCTTTTCTATGTATATTTCGAATATACATTCCTAGGAATATTTTGTCAACTTAATTTGTAATTGTTTCTATTTTTTTAATATTTCCTTATTTTCCTTTAAATTATTGTTAATGATACTTTATTTTTGTATAATTAATCTAAACTAATATTAAGGAGTGTTTTTATTGTTTGGATACGTAACTCCTCTAAAAGCAGAGCTTAAAGTTAAAGACTTTACAAAATTCAGAAGTTATTACTGTGGTTTATGTTTTCAATTAAAAAATAGTGCTGGAAATATACCAAGAATAGTTTTAAATTATGATATGACATTTTTAGCAATACTTTTAGATTCCTTATCCGTTAAAGAACCTAATATTGAAATCAAACGTTGTATTGCTCATCCAAAAGATAAAAAACCAGTAATTATTAATAATGATGCATTACATTATGCTGCTGCAATGAACTTAACACTTTATTATCATAAATTAAAAGACGATATTCAAGATGATAATAATCTTAAAAGCAAAGTATTTGAAAAAATACTTTATCCATATCAAAAGAAAATTAATAAATCTATAGATGACATTAACGATATTATAAGAGTTAACCTTAGAACATTAACTGAATTAGAAAAAAATAAGAATTTCTCATCTATAGATGAAATATGCCATCCATTTAGTGATATAGTTGGAAATATATTAAAGGCTTATCCTAACGAATTTATTAATGATAGCGAAAGCCTAAGAAATGAATTATATAAGCTTGGATATACTTTAGGAAAATGGATATATCTTATAGATGCCTTTGATGATTTAAAGGATGATATAGAAAAGAAAAAATTCAATCCAATAAATTATTTGTTTAATGAAGATAATAAACCATATGAAGAATTAATTTCTTTAATTCAAGGAAGGCTAGAATTTACAATTTTAAATTGTTCATATAATTGTAAAGATATAATTTCCAAATTTCCTTTAAAAAGAAATGAAGATATCCTTAAAAACATTTTAGAATTAGGTATGATGGATAAATATGTTGGGATATTAAATAATACTAGAGAAGATAAAAGGAGTGACAATTAAAATGAATCCATATGAAGTACTAGGTTTAAAACCTGGGGCAACTCAAGAAGAAATAAAAAAAGCCTATAGAAATTTAATAAAACAATATCACCCTGATCAATATGGTGATAATCCATTAAAAGATCTTGCTGAAGAAAAAATGAGGGATATTAACGCTGCTTATGATGCACTTACTAAAAACGCTGGTAACACATATAGTAATTCAAACAGTAGCAATTCATCATATAATAGTTCATCAAGTGATAATAGCTATATGTTTTCAGAAATAAGAAGACTTATTCAAAGTGGAAACTTTGCTGAAGCTGAAAATAGACTTAATAGTATATCTAATAATAGAAATGCTGAGTGGAATTTCTTATATGGAGTATTGCTAACAAATAAAGGTTGGTTTGATGCAGGTCTAAAGCATATTCAAACAGCTGTAAATATGGATCCTAATAATTTTGAATATAGACAAACTCTAAATTCTCTTCATCAAAGGACTCAAGCATATAGCAATAATTATTATAGAACAACTGGATCAAACAATGCTAATGCTTGTGATTGTTGTATAAATCTATGGTGTTTAGATTCAATCTGTGAATGTATGGGTGGTGACCTAATAGGTTGTTGTTAATCCCTAATTATTTAATTGGTGGTGTTTTAAGTTATGAAAGCTAAAGAAATAACTTTAAGTGCTATTTTAGTAGCACTTACTAACATAATTTTATATTTAAATTTTCTACTACCTATAAGTACAATTAGTATCCTTACCTTAGCATCATTATTAATTCCAATTGCACTAATTAAAGGATCTATCAAAAGTGCTTTTCTTGTATATATAGCTTCATCAATTATTGGTTTTTTTATATTACCTATTAATATAATTTTGCTATATATTTTATTCTTTGGAATATACGGAATAGTTAAATACTATATTGAAAAGTTAAATAAGCTATATTTAGAAATATTTTGTAAAATAATATTTTGTAATATTTCTTTATTTATATCTATCTTTGTATTTAAGTCCTTTATAGCAATAGAAATAACAAAGCTTCCACTTTGGTTGTTATGGATTATAGCACAACCTGTATTCTTAATTTTTGATTATGCATTAACATTATTAATTTCATTTTATATGCAAAGAATACACAATAGAATTTAAATTAAATGGGCTAGATTTTATTATAAAATCTAGCCTATTATTAACATTTATAAAATTTCTAATTTATTAATCCAATATGGAAAATAATATTTCGATAACTCCTTCAATCATATCTCCTGCCGAAGATTCAAAAAATCTTTTTATTTTACTATCCTTCTTTTTAACATTGTTGATGTTATTTAAATGTTTATTATTTCTTTCTTCTGGCGATGAGTTGTAAAAGTAAGCTTCCTCATATGATTTTATTTCTTTAAATAAAATTCTATTTTCATCACTCTTCAAAATCTTATTCCCCCAAAACTTTTTATAATATTTATCACTATATTTTCTTTAACCAAAATATAATATCTATAATTTATAGTATATCATATTAATATTTTCATTCCATATCTTTAACAAAAGTCTTTTTATAAAATATTATAAATACAGTAATTGTTGTTAGTGCCGCTATTATATCAGAAATAGGTTCAGCAAATAATACAGCCTTTAACTTATCTTCAAAGAACATTGGAAGTATGAATATAAGTGGAACAAGTAAAACTACTTTTCTAAGTAGCGCCATAATAAGTGATATTTTAGCTTGACCTAGTGCTAAAAAAGTTTGTTGACACGCTATTTGTGCCCCAAAAATAAAGATTCCTCCAAAAAATATTCTCATACTCCATGAAGTTATTTCTACAAGTTCTGGCTTATTATTAAATATCCCAACAAAAACTTCTGGGAATACCATTAAAGCAGCCCACATAATAAAAGTATATGTAAGACAACTTGTTAATAATAATTTAAAAGTCCTTTTTACTCTTTCTATATTTTTAGCACCAAAGTTATAACTTATTATAGGCTGTGCTCCTTGCGAAAGTCCCATTAATGGTAAAGTAACAATTTGCATTATACTACTCATTATAGTCATGGCACCAACTGCTAAATCTCCACCATAAAGTTGTAACTTATTATTCATACTTATTAATACTAGACTCTCAGTTGATTGCATTATAAATGGCGAAACTCCTAAAGCTACTATTGGTAGTAATACCTTGAATTTAGGCGCTAAATAATTTACTCTTATTTTTAGTATGCTCTTTTTCCCAAATAAGAAAGTTAATACCCATATTGCAGAAACAAATTGCGAAAGTATAGTTGCTAAGGCAGCTCCCTTAACACCCAAGTTTAACTTAAAAATAAATATAGGATCTAACACTATGTTTATTATAGCTCCTATCACAACCGTAACCATACCAATTTTAGCAAAACCTTGTGTATTAATAAATGGATTCATCCCAAGAGCTATTTGCACAAATACTGTTCCTATTAAATATATAGTTAAATAATCAACTGCATATCCAATAGTTGCATCACTAGCTCCAAAAGCCCATAATAAATCTTCTTTAAATATCAAAAAAACAATTGTACATATTAATCCAATAATTATTAAAGTAGAAAAACTATTACTAATAATCTTTTCTGCACCTTCATTATCTTTTTCACCCATTTTTATTGCTGCAAGTGGAGCTCCACCCATACCTATAAGTGCAGAAAATGCTGATATTATCATTATAATAGGAAAAGCAACACCAACTCCAGCCATAGCCACTTCTCCATTTACCATTCTTCCTATAAATATTCTATCAACTATGTTATATAGAACATTTACTAATTGTGCCACTATAGCAGGAAGAGCTAAGCTTAATAATAGTTTTCCTACTGAACCTTCTCCCAAATTAGTCTTACTTCTAGACATATACTTCTCTCCTTATCGTACCTATATTCATCTTCTATACAAATTATTTTGCAATAATTAAACTTATATAATGCTTAACTATATTATAATTAAGATCATTTTTAATCATAATTACTACTTATACAATATAATACTACTAAACAGAGAAATATTAAACGTAATCTAATATAATACATACAAAATTTACATTTTAAAACACTTACTTTTATATTACTTCTTTCCCAAATGGCATTAATGATAATTTAGCTAATTTTAATGATTGCTTTGCAAATGGTATTCCAATTATAGTAATACATAAAAAGAAAGCACTAATTAAATTTGCTATACACATTTCAAGTCCACCAAATATAAGCCATAGTATATTAAGTAATAAATTTAAACCACTATCATTCTTAGTAACAATCTCTTTTCCAAATGGCGCAAATTGTAAACCAGCCATTTTAAAACATTGAAGGCCTATTGGAATCCCTACTATAGTAATACACCATAATAATCCAAACCCTAGCCATGCTAGTGCATTAAAAAGACCTCCAAATATAATCCAAATTAAATTTCCTAAACAAGACATCCTTGCATCCCCCTTTATTTTAACTCTATATATGATTTAACTGAATTAATGCACAGTTTTCTATAGCATTTATAGAATTTTCCTTGCAATATTTTAATATTTCATCACTTTCAGCACCTGGTTGTATTAATACGTTTTTTATTCCCAGCTCTTTTGCTTCTTTTAAAAACTCTATTCCATATTTTGCATTTATACATAAATCAATAGCTTCTATATTATATGGAACCTCTTTCAAATTAGTGTAAATTCCCTTACCACCTTTAGGATGAATTCCACTTACCATATATCCTTTTAACTTAAACTTATTTAAAATTTCATTTGCATATTTAGTCTCATTAGAAACATCACCTATAACAACCCAGTTTTTAAGTTTCATTAACTCTCCTATATTCATCTTCTTTTACCTCCTTTTAAGTTTTATATGATTAATATATCCAATTGCTCCTTTTTCATCAACAAATTTCTTAATATATTTTAATTCATATAATTTCCTATTTTGTGGTTGTTGACTTATATTGTAATAAAATATATAATTGAGTATATTAAAATTATATATTTATTGCTTTGATTAGGAGTAGTATTATAAAGGTTATCCTCAAGAGAGCTGTTGGTTGCTGTAAAACAGTGTTTAACTTATAAGAACTTGCCTATGAGCTTACTTGTTAAAAGCAAGTACGGGAGAACCGTTATAAATTTGAGTGAGAAAAATATTATTTTTTCTAATAAGAGTGGTACCGCGAATATGTCCTTCGTCTCTTAATTGAGATGAAGGGCTTTTTTATATTATTTTTTACTTTTAAAGGAGGAATTATTGTGGCTAATTATGGAACTTCCATAGATAAAAAATGGCAAGATAAGTGGGAAGAAACAAATCTTTATAAGTTCGACCCAAATAAGGAAGGAGAAAAACTTTATGTTTTAGAAATGTTCTCTTATCCTTCAGGTAGCCAATTACACGCTGGTCACTGGTTTAACTATGGACCTGTAGATTCATGGGCTAGAATGAAAAGAATGCAAGGATATAATGTATTTCAACCAATGGGATTTGATGCATTTGGACTTCCAGCTGAAAACTTTGCAATAAAGACAGGAATTCATCCAAAGGATTCAACTGATAAAAATATAGAAACTATGGAAAAACAATTAAAAGCTATGGGTGCTATGTTTAACTGGGATAACGAAGTTATTACTTGTAATCCAGACTATTACAAATGGACTCAATGGGTATTCTTAAAACTATATGAAAAAGGATTAGCTTATAGAAAAAAAGCCCCTGTAAACTGGTGTCCATCTTGTAATACAGTTTTAGCTAATGAGCAAGTTCATGAAGGTGCTTGTGAAAGATGTTCAACTGAAGTAACAAAAAAAGACTTAACTCAATGGTTCTTAAAAATAACTGATTATGCTGATGAACTATTAGAAAAACTAGATACTTTAGACTGGCCAGAAAAAACTGTTGCTATGCAAAAACACTGGATTGGTAAATCTACTGGTGCAGAAGTTACATTTAAAGTTAAAAATTCAGATATAAAATTTGATGTATTCACTACTAGAGTTGATACATTAAATGGTGTAACTTATGTTGTTTTAGCACCTGAAAATCCACTTGTTGATAAACTTACAACTGCAGAATATAAAGAATCTGTTGAAAATTATAAAGAAGAAGCTAAAAAACAATCTGATATAGAAAGACAATCTTTATCAAGAGAAAAAACTGGTGTATTTACAGGTTCTTATGCTATAAATCCTATAAACAATAAAGAAGTTCCAATTTGGATTGGAGATTATGTTTTATCAACTTATGGAACTGGAGCTGTTATGGCTGTTCCTGCACATGATGAAAGAGATTTTGCTTTTGCTACAAAGTTTAATTTACCAATAGAAAGAGTTATAACTAACAAAAAAGGTGATAACACTGAATTACCTTACTGTGAATATGGTGTATTAGTTAACTCTGGAGAATTTGATGGATTAACTACTGAAGAAGCTAAAGAAAAGATAGTTGAAAAATTATCATCTATGAAACTTGGCTCTTCAAAGGTTAATTATAGATTAAGAGACTGGTTAGTATCTAGACAAAGATATTGGGGAGCCCCAATTCCTATGATTCATTGTGAGCATTGTGGAACTGTACCTGTACCTGAAGATCAATTACCAGTCGAACTTCCATACAATGTTGAATTTGCTCCAGATGGAAAATCTCCACTTGCAAAATGCGATGAATTTATAAATACAACTTGTCCAAAATGCGGAAAGCCTGCTAAAAGAGAAGCAGATACTTTAGATACATTTGTTTGTTCATCTTGGTATCAATTAAGATATCCTGATAGCAAAAATAGCGAAAAAGCCTTTGATAAAGATATAGTAAATAAAATGCTTCCAGTAGATAAATATGTAGGTGGACCTGAACATGCTTGTATGCATTTATTATATGCTAGATTCATTACTAAAGCTTTAAGAGATATGGGATATTTAGATTTTGATGAACCATTTAAATCATTAACTCACCAAGGATTAATTCTTGGACCTGATGGATTAAAAATGAGTAAGTCAAAAGGAAATACTATTTCTCCAAATGACTATATTTCAGAATACGGTTCAGACGTATTTAGAATGTATTTAATGTTTGGATTTGCTTATATTGAAGGTGGAGCTTGGAGTGATGATGGGCTTAAATCCGTTGCAAGATTTGTAGATAGAATCGAAAGATATCTTGATATAGCTAGAGAAGCTATTGAAGCTAACAATAACAATAAAACTACTTTAGATAAAGCTGAAAAGGAATTAAACTTCTGGTTACATAATGCAATTAAAGGTGTAACTGAAGATGCTGATAAATTCCAATTTAATACTGCAATTGCAAGAATGATGGAATTTGTTAATGCTTTCTCTAAATACTTACAAGAAGATGTAAAGAATTTAGATTTCCTAAAGAAAACTTGTGTAGACTTCTTAAAGATTCTAGCACCTTTTGCACCTCACTTTGCTGAAGAACAATGGAGCTTATTTGGATTAGAATTCTCAATTTTCAATGAAGATTGGCCAACATTTGATCCAAAAGCTTTAGTTAAAGATGAAGTTGAAATTGCTATTCAAGTTAATGGTAAGATTAAAGCAAAAATAAATGTTTCTACTGATTTAGATGAGGAAGGAATTAAAGCAGCTTCATTAGCTAATGAAAATATAATTGCAGCAACTGAAGGCAAGAATATAGTTAAAGTTATCGTTATAAAAGGAAGACTTGTAAACATAGTTGTTAAATAACTTTAAATAAAATAAAACAATTATTTAAAAAGGGTAAAGTGTATTTTAATACTTTACCCTTTAATCTTATTCTTTTTTATATTTCTTTAAAGTTATATATAATAAGAGTACTGCTACTAATGTTATTATCAGTCTAATAAAATTTTCTTCAATATTTATCAAATCATAACTTACTAATGCTTCAAGTGCTATAGATGGTATTTTTCCTAAAAAAGTAGCAATTATAAATATAAGTCCATTTACATTGCTAATAGAAGCTGCTAGTGTCACAAATCCTGATGGTATAAAAGGTATTAATCTACCCTCGAATATAAGTATACCTGCCTTTTTCCCTTCAGAATCAACTAGTGCCTTTAGTAATTTATGTTTATTTTTAATATTTTCTGCTCCCTTTTTAAATCCCAATCTATATATTATAAAACTTATATATCCTCCAAATGCTTCTCCAATTAGTGAGATTATAAACCCTTCAAAGGCACCAAAAAATATAATATTTGCTCCTGTTACAAATATTGATGGTACTACTCCCAATATTGCAATTATCGTACTTATCAATATTGATATAGGAATAGAATACATGCTATATTCTTTAAATAATGTAACTATGTCATCTAAATTAAACATATTCTTAAACCTTAATTTCCAAATTTATATAAAAATATATATTTTCATCACCTATATTTTATCCTGAATTAATCTAATACTGCTTTAAACTCTGCTAATACACTACTTACTAATTCTTCATCTAGTTGCCTATAATATTCTAAAAGATTTGAATCTTGAAGAGCAATAAATATATTTTTACTAATTTCCATCCAAATTTCTGGTATATAAACCCATACTATTTCTTCATATTTGCAACTTAATAAAAAATGCTCCACTCCCCAAAATAAATATTCCTTTATATCGTGTAATTCATTAAATTTATTATAATCATCTACTACTTGCTTAGTAAGCTTATACTCATATATATCTACATAAAAAAAGTCAAATCTTTCTCCAGTAACTTTATAAGCATCTTCATTTATTACTTTTATCTTAGGATTATCCCCAAAATTTGTATAATATAAATCTACTATATCTTTTTCTATTTCATAAACTATAACTTCCGTTACATCATCTTTTTTAGCTAATTCTTGGACTACATACCCTAATCCTAAACCAACTACTCCGACTTTTCCTGTTGCATATTTTATAAACATATAAGAACTTTCTATTTCTAACGGAGAAATTTTCATCCATATATTATTGGGTCCATGTAATTCTAAAATACTTAAATCTATATTTTCTTTTTTATTATACATATATCCATTAATAAAATCTTTTTTTCCATTTATTTTTTTTATTTCAAAACTCCCAATCTTCCCTAAAGATATCAAGTTATTATATTCATTTATCTTGTCTACTAAATAAGTTCTGTCATATGGCTTCAAAATAATACTTCCCTTCTGAATGAATAATAATTAAATTACATATACTACTTTATGTAAAATTCTATTTTCTATAACAAATATTTTACTCTTAAATAAATTATTTAATTTTTTCATATAAATTAATGAAATATTAGTTTTATTTATATTCTATCGATTAATTATATATTTAATAAAACATTAACGCATCATTATAACTTATTATAATTTTATTATTTATAATAATTATTATATTTACAATATATAGTAATGACAATAACTATTTATTAAAATTTACTATATATTGCATTAAAAAACTCTTGATATTTAATTATACTATGTTATACTAGTGATATAAATTATCATTTAATAATAGAAGGTGAATAATATGGATAAAATATTAATAAGTGAAGAAGCATACAAAGAATTTAAATCATTTTTAGACGAAAATGAAGTTGATAACTACAGTATAAGAATTAACTTAGCTGGATTTGGATGTAGTGGTCCTGCTTTCAATATATCTGTTGATGAAGCAAAAGAAGGAGACGTTACTCAAAAAGTTAACGATATTACTTTCGTAGTAGAAGAAAAACTAGTTGATGAATTCGGCGGATTCAAATTACTTTCAACTGACGAAAACGAAGGAAGAGGATTATCTCTTAAACCAGTTATCGAAGTTGAAGGCGGATGTGGATCTTGCGGTGGCGGATGTCACTAATTTAATTTTAAAAATTGTTATGCTTTAACATAAAGAAAGCTGTATCATTATTTGATACAGCTTTTTCTATTATATTATTACCAAGCTATTATTTCAGCCCCATCTTCTGTTACTAATACAGTATATTCCCATTGTGCAGAATATCCACCATCTTCTGTTAAAACTGTCCATTCATCATCTTCATCTACAAAAACTTCGTAAGTACCTTCATTTATCATAGGCTCTATTGTAAATATCATTCCTGGTACTAAAACCATTCCTTCACCTCTTTTACCATAGTGTGCTACAAAAGGCTCTTCATGAAACTCAACACCTACTCCATGACCACCAAAAGCTCTTACTACTGAAAATCCGTTTGCTTCCGCATGCTCTTGTATCACTGCTCCTACATCGCCTAAGAATCCCCATGGCTTAACAGCCTCAAGCCCCTTATCTAAGCACTCCTTAGCAACCCTAACAAGCTTTGCATCTTCTTCAGTTACATTACCTATCATATACATCCTAGAGGCATCAGAATAGTATCCATTATAAATAGTTGATACATCTACATTAACTATATCACCATCTTGTAAAATAGTATCTTCACTTGGAATACCATGACATACAACATCATTAATAGACACACAAACGCTCTTTGGAAATCCTCCATAATTTAATGGTGCTGGTATTGCTCCACTATTAACAGTAAGTTCATGAACAATTTTATTTATTTCTTCTGTACTCATCCCAACCTTAATTTTTTCTTGTACTAAATCTAATACTGCATTATTGATTTTAGCACTTTCTTTAATTCCTTCTATTTGTTCTTTATTTTTTATTAAATCTCTAGTTGGAACTTCATAACCTTTTAATTTTAAACTTTCAAGTTTTTCATCAAATTCAATATGGCACTTCTTATATTTTTTACCACTCCCACACCAACATTGATCATTTCTATTTAAATTCATATTAAACCTCCTAAAAATCGTATAGTTATAATATATGTATTCCATCTTAAATAGTCATTTTATATTATATTTCTACTATAACTAAATGTGGCTTAAATATTAGGAACTTATATTAACTAATACTACTTATTATTTCTTATATTATAAATATATCACATATTTTATATTATAAACTTAAAATTTAGTTAAAATAAGAAATCTTATTAATTTTATTAATGACTTTACTAGAATAATCAGAAATATCATTTACATTTATTAAATATTTTATTAACTATTATATTCATTAATTTTATTTATTAAAATAAAAAAATACTCTATTTTAGAGTATTTTAAATTTAATTCTTTATAGCAAATTCATAATTTAAATATTGATCCATTATAGAATTTATACCTTCTAAAACATCCATCCAGTAATCCTTTTTAATTGTAAGTAATTCCTTCTTTTCTTGATCAACATTTTTAAATTTATTCTCGTTAAATTCTTTATAAAATTCATCTAATTGAGTAGCCATATTACTCATAGCTTCAAAATTATCTAATGTTTCACCGTCTAAGATAATCTTCTCATTATGATTTTTCATTTCAAAACTTAAGTATTCAAATAGTAAACTTTCAATTCTAGAATAAACTTCATTAGGTATTTCTTTTGATATCTTTGATTTTTTCTTTATAGATATAATTTCTTCTTTTCCATAATCTCTATAGTTTGCCCATAAACTTGTAAACTCTTCAGATATTGAACTATAACTTTTATATAATGTTAATAATTCTTCATTACTAATGCTTCTTGCTTTAATACATTGATTTAATGTATTTAATACGCCTTCATTTCTACTTCTTATCTCTTCAACACTTTTATAAGTTTCTTTTCCTATTAATACTTTGTAACGTGAATTCATTATCGATGTGTAAACGTTTATCAAAAGGCTTACAACCAATACAAATACTATCAAAAGAATACTATTATTTTTACTTATTTTATAAGATTTCATAATGCACCCCCACAAATTTGTATTATATCACAAATTATTGACTAATACCAGTACTAGGAGCTTTTTGCCAAGCAAAATAATGTAAAATGAAAATTGGAGTAAGTCTCTCTTCATTCTCCACAATTTTCATTTTACATTTTACTTCTTCATTTAAAAGTATCTTCCATGTTCTTGTTGATACTCCTTAATCATATCTAATCCAGCAGTACCACCTTCACCCTTTTCTACTCTACCTTCTATTCTCTTTATTTGTCCATAAGGATTTGATAAAGATAATTCTTCATCTCCTATTAATACCCAAATTGTATTTGGATTTAAAGGCTTAATTTCTAACTCCTTTTCACCTACCCCATCGGTAAAATATATAAGTACATGATTTCGTAGTTTATTATCTCTTATATATTTAAATACTGGTGAAAATCTAGTTGATCCAATATTAGATACCCTTTTCTTAATATCATTCTTGGACCTCATTTCATATACACGTCTAATTTCATTATCACATTCTATTACAGTAATTTTATTAGTTCTAGTTTTAGTTATTTCTAATATTTCAATCATTACTTTATAAACTTCTTCTTCACTCATAGATGCACTTATATCAATTGCTACTATAACCTCTGGAATATTATTGGGAAGAGTTCCTCTTATATCCAACCTTTCTGGCTGCCTTCTATTTCTTCTTGTTATTGTCTTCTTTTCTCCAGCTCTAAGAGATGGTATCAATTTTTTTAATAATTGTTGCCATGATATTTCTGCTTTTTCTGTATATGATTTAATAATTGCTTCTATATCCTTTGGAGCTTTGCCCTTAAAAGAGCTTATTGCTACTTTTTTAGTCATATCCTTTATTGAATCATAATTTAAAGTACTTTCTTCCCAGACATCATGTGCCTTTGAAATATCTATTATATCTCCAATAACATCACTTTTATCAGCTTTTGTACTTTTAGATAACTTTGACTTTATTGCTTCTTCAATTTTTTCAGCATATACTTCAATTGCATTATCTTCTTTAAGACTTAAATTATATTCTCTATTAACTGTTTCAATCTTAAAACTATCTGTAGGTAAATTTTTTATAAATTGATTTATAGAAATATCTAATGCTAAATTAACAGCTGTAGTAGTATATTTATTTTTCAGCTCTCTTTCTCTTTGATGATGACCATACATTATATGATATATTTCATGTTTAAAAAGAGCCTGCATTTCTTTTTTATCACACAACAAAAATAGTACTGGATTAAAATACATTTTAAAGCCTTGCATTTTTGGAATAGTAGCTAATGGCCATGTAATATTAAATCTTATATTTCTTTCTATTTTTACTAAGAATTGACCAAAAAAGCTATCCTCACCTTCTAGCATTCCTATAACAACTGACTCTACCAAAGAAAAGAATTCTCTTTCAAAATTACTATCTATTCTAGCATTTTCCTTTATATCTAAAGCTTGCTTTAACAAACTGTTACGCTTATCTTCAAATAACATATATCATCATTCCTTATTCAAAAATATTAAAGAATGCATCTAAGAATGTATCTTCATTTAATAAATCATTATATAAAACTTTACTAGAATCACTTTTAACTTCCTTCATTATACCAAGTCTTAAATCCCTTGGATAACAAGTTAATAGATCTCCAAATAGTTTTCTATTATTTTCAGTATTATTTTCTTCTAAGTATCTTAAGGAATTCTTAGCTAAAATATATAACCTCGAATGGCTTTCTTTTCTTATTTCATCTTTTAATTCTATAGGTAAAATAATGTATGAGAATAAATCTTCTGGTTTAATTAATGGATTCTTTATATTCTTAATGTAATTAATAAAATCTGTAGCAATACTCACTCCTAAATTACCTTTTACAACATTATAAAATATATCTACAGAGTAATTATTACCGTTTTCCACATAAATATTATACGCCTTAGCAACCCTTTCCCAACTTCTTGGAGTTGCTTTTATAGTTTCTTTAGAATTTGGAGTACTTAAATATTCTGGGAATGTTGATAAAAACTCAATTATATGATCATTAATGTTCCCATCATCACTCATTGCCCATTTAATCCATTCCTTTATATCTGAGTCTAATTCTATCCATACAAATCTATCTTCTTGAGCTTTATCCATATCAACAACTTGATAATCACTGTCTTCAAAACCATCATATTTATTAGAAGGATTCATAGCAGCCACTATCTTAACATTGCCCGCTAACTTATATCCATTTATTTCTCTATTTAAAATTAAATTCATAAGTTCTTGTTGAACTGCATGTTCACATCTATTTAACTCATCTATAAATAATAACACTCCATCATAATTCTTATTTTCTATAGCTTCTTCCATTTCAATAAGCTTATAATGAGTTGCATATTTTGTTCTTCCATTTTCAACTACTGGTAATCCACCTATTTCACCTTCTTTTAAAAGGTTAGCATCTATATTAACTAAATAATAATTATCACTTTTACATATTCTTTTTACTAATGAAGTTTTACCTATTCCAGCTTCTCCTATTATTAATGGAACACTTCCTGATTCTAAAACTAATTCTATAGTACTTATAGCTTCTGAAAATTTCATATTATCACCTCTTTTTGCCTTATCTTGAAAGTTTATAATCTACTAATAAAATTTTAGCCTTTTTACTTCCATATTCTCTTATAAAATTAACTTTGTCCATCTCTAAAATTTCAAGTTCTAGAAAGTCTTTAATATAACTTTCATCTATAAGGTCTTCCTTTACTTTCTCTATTACAACATTAACTACAAAATCTACATCTATAGAATCATAAACGTATTTTACGATTTTTATATTATCTCCAATTAATATTCTTAATTCATCTAAATTAAAATCAATATAGTTAATAGCCTCTTCATTTCCTTTAATAGCTTCTCTTCTAGCTTCTAAAGTAGGATTATCTATAAATTTTATTGCTGCCCAATATTTTTTAATTGCTTCAATTTGAACCTTAGCAGAAGGGTTTTTTATATATTTGATTGCATCATAATCTTTAGATACAGCTTTTATTTGTACTTCTTCACTTGGATCAGCAATAAATTGAATAGCCCATCCTTTTGCATTAATTGCCTCAAATTTCACCTTTTCACTAGGATTCTTTATATATTTAAGTGAATTCCATAATAATCTAACTGCTAGTATTGCATTTTCTTCACTTAGTTCTTCTATATATTCAACTGCAAGTGGATTATTCTTAATTGCTGTTTCTTTCATTTCATTTGTTGGGTTTTCTATATACCTTATTGCTAACCCGTTCTTTTTAACAGCTTCCAGTATTAATTCTACACTTGGATTTTTTATATATCTTATATATAAAGGGTTATCATATATCTTTTTTAAATCATTATTTTCCATGCCTTTTCCTTCCTTATCTCTTAAGATCAATTTAATTAAAATCAAATTTTCCCAATTAATGTGTATTCCCTATATTACTTATATTATACTATATTTAACCGATAATTACTATTACTATTATTTAATAATTATTGTTAATTAAGTGGTAATAAAACAATTACATCTTAATTTATAAATAAAAAAGGTAAAAGTATATTGAAATACCCTTACCTTTAAATCATTTTATTTATGTTCATGATCTCTTATATGATTTATACAATAGCACTGCTTTCCTGAACATTTTGAACAATATCTGAATTCCATACTTGGATCATCTTTTTCAGTTATTCCACATACTACACATTTATGAAGAATTTCTCTTTGTTTTACTTGAGATTTAAATTTTTGATTTCTATGATAATTTACTGCTCCACTCTTTGTTCCTGCTACTATATCTCTTCCAAAGAATATTAAGTAATTAATAACTGGAATTAATACTAATATCATACCTCTCAATGATCCTGCTGTAATAAAATTAAAACCTATTATAATCCAGTTGAATATTGCTAGATATTTAACTTTTATTGGTATTATATAAAATAATAATATTTGAAAATCAGGATAAATTCTAGCAAATGCTAAGAATAAGGAAAGATTAATAAATGCCCCTGTTGCTGGAAGTCCTGTTAATAATGATACTACTATAGTAGCAATCATCCCTACAAGATAATATACATTTAGTTTAAATCCTCCCCATTCATGTTCAAGACCCGTTCCTGCTAAATAGTAAAAATATAATGAAAACAGTAAAGAAATTATACTACCTACTTCTGGAACAAATATAAATGTTATAATTCTCCACACTTCTCCTTGCATTACTCTTTGTGGATTTAATAAAATATTATTAATTAAAGTGAGGTCCCATCCATTCATCATTGTAAGAGCAAATACAAAAGCATTTCCTACTACAATAATAAGCATTAAATTTCTAATATAAAATTTTCCAAACTTTCTTTCTAATTTATTTAATAAATTCATAGCCTCAAGCTTGCTCCTTTTATAATTTATTTGTAACTATATAAATTAAATCATCAATTGAAAATTCTTTATTTTTCATTGTTATTGTAATCATATTACTTATTAAGAATGAAGTTAATTTTCTAGTCTCTATATCAATAGTTATATATTTATTTTCTTTATGTAGATCTATTATTTCATCTACAATTATATATAAAGGATCTAAAACATCATATCTCTTACATCCATGAGATTTTTTACTTTCTGTTTTCTTTTCACTTTTAGTTAGTTCAAAAAATACTTCTTTATGATATATTAAAAACTTTTCTATACCTAAATATATTAACTTTATTTTTTCTTCAAATGATATTTCTTTTTCTTTAACTTCTTTTAATTCATCTAGTATTTCTATCCATTTATTATTAAATATTTCACCAACTAATGCCATCTTATTTTCAAAATAATTATAAACTGTTCCTAAAGCTATTCCACTTCTATTGGCTAATTCTCTCATACTAAAGTTGCTATACCCTTGATCTTTTAAAAGTGTATAAGCTTCTTTTAATATTGTTTCTCTTGGATTTTGTAATATTTTTGGCATGAAACTCCCTCCCCTTATAGTATAGTTTATATTAATATTCTTATATTATCAACCAAGTAACTTCTACTTATTTTATTCCATTTATTTACAATTGTTATTATGTAAAGTATAATACTATTATAAGTTGCTGTATAAATTTCATCTAAGAAAAACTTTTTATAGCTAATAGAAAATTTATTAAAAGAAGCTCTAAAAATAAATTATTATACTTTAATAAGAGGTATGTATTATGGAAAATCAAAAATTCGATATCGCATACAAAAGAAAACTTCTCTATAAACGAAAGAGAAAAAGAAAATTAATATTACGTATTTCTCTTGTATTAAGTGCCTTTTTTTCCCTATCATTCATTTTATTATTAAATAATAAATTTGACAACAGTAATAATTATGTCAACAAAAAAGTAACAACTACATCTTCTAATGAAGATGAATTTATAGTTTGTATAGACCCAGGTCATGGTGATTGGGATGTAGGAACAAAGGGAACTACTGGAGTTCTTGAAAAAGATATAGTATTAAATATATCTTTAAAGCTTGGTAAATTATTAGAATCTAATGGAGTAAAAATTATCTATACGCGAACTAACGATTCACTTCCATGGCTTGAAACAGCTAATGATAGTTTAAAAGAAAGAATTAAGATACCTGAAGTATTTGATGCAGATTTATTTATATCATTACATTGTAATAGTAATTATGATGATTTAGATGCTAAAGGATTGGAATCTTGGTATAAACCTTCCAGTGAAGCTAGTAAAGACTTAGCACTAGCTATACAAAATTCTTTATTAAAATTAAAATATACAGATGATAGAGGGCTAAAAACTTATAAAAATAAAGATGACGCTCTTGCTGTTTTAGAGCTTAACTCAAGTATTCCAGCATTAATAGAACTTGGTTTTTTAAGTAATTACGCCGATGAAAGATATCTTAAATCAAATAGAGGACAAGATGCTTGTGCAAAAGCTATAAATGAAGCAATTTTGAGTTATATTGAAAATAATAAAGAAGATTTATTAAAGGCTCGGGATATTAAGAAAAACCAATAAATTACAAAACAATTTATTAGTGAAAAAATGAAAAATGAAAGAATTGAGGTTGTTTTGCTACGCAAAACTTACAATATATAAGTATCAATCACTTTCTATTCAAAGATCCTTCAAGGATTTTTCCCTCAACTTTTTCATTCTTTTATTTTTCACTATTCACTTTTCTTTCTATACTAAAGTCAAACCGTTAATTTCTTCTATTACTGAAGCTCGTTTATCTATATTTACTAAAACTACTATATAGTCACCACTTATTAATTTTACAGATCCCCTTGGAATTATCTCCTTATCACCTCTTTTTATAGAAACAAGTAAACAATCCTTAGGCCAGTCGACTTCGCTTATAAATTTTCCTTCTACTATACTTTCCATTTCAACTACAAACTCTAATATAGCCTTCTTATTATCATTTTCTTCTTTGCTTACTCCAACCCTCTTAAGTAACCTTTCTAATAAGACTTCATATATCGGCTCATTCCTTAATAATTCTGAAGTAATAAATGATATTATTACTACAACTGATAATGAAAGTAAATGGCTAAATGAACCTGTCATTTCCATTATAAGAACAATTCCTGTTACCGGAGCTTTTACTACTGATACAAAGTATCCAGCCATACCTAATGCTATAAAATTAATTATAAATGAACTATTAACACCTAATAATTCTATTGATAGAACTCCAAAAACATCCCCTATGATTGCTCCTAAAAGCAGCATAGGAAGAAATATACCTCCTGGTACTCCTGAGCCAAAGCAAACTAATAATAAAAGAAATTTTAAAATGTATATTATAATTAAAAATAAAATTGACTGCCCTCCTTCTGTTAACTCTAATATAAGTTCATGTCCGCCACCCAATAACATAGGTGCTATTAAACCTACAATAGCTGTTATTACAAAAGGTATCATAACTTTAACTTCCTGAGGTACCTTTTTTAACTTAGAATATATATCTTGAAATAAATATATTCCTTTTGAAAATAAAACACCTAATATACCTGTAAATACTCCTAATATTATTAGTATCCAATAATATTTTAAAGGTATTGCATTCATTTCACTAAAATTTAATGCTGGCTCCATCCCTAAAAAGTTTTTTGATATAAAATCAGCACTTATAGCAGCTGCCATAGCTGGTAATAAAACTAGTGGTGAAAAATTTCTATGAATTTCTTCTAATGCAAATATAATTCCTGATAAAGGAGAGTTAAACGCAGCAGAAAGCCCAGCAGATGCTCCAGCTGTTATTAAAAACTCTTTTTTAACAGGCATTTTTTTGTACGTTTTCTCTGCAACTCCTTCTCCTATAGAAGAACCAATTTGTACTGATGGACCTTCTCTACCAAGAGATAAACCAGCTGATAGAGCTATTAATCCACCTAGAAACTTATAAATTAGTATTCTTAACCAGTTCATTTTAAGCTTATTTATAACTCTACCCTTTACCTGTGGAATACCACTACCTGAAATCATACCTTCTCTCTTAACCATAAGTCCTACTAGTAATCCTATGAGAGCTAAAGCTATTATTACTAAAATAGCATTTACTATTCCTTTATTTCCCCAAGCATAAAATTTAATAAAAACTGAGTAGAGTTTATTTATGCCTAATCTATTCAATACAATTACTCCACCTGTAATTAACCCTATGATAATTCCTTGAATGATTAACCTAAATTTCATATTCTTTCTTTGAAGTAATATATCTTTTATTTTTTCTCCTTCCACCCTTACATCACCTTATCTTCAAATATATCTTTTACTTCATCTAATATTTTAAAGTTTGTAAAATCAAAATGTAGTGGTGTTAATGTTACATAGCCTTGTGATAAGAAATATAAATCAGAATCATCTTCTAAAATATCATTTCTAGTACCTTTAGTTACATAAACCTTATCTTCATTTTCCTCTACTAAAATATAATTTGTTTTGTATGTGGATTTTCCTAATCTGCAAACTTTTAATCCCTTAATATCTTCTTCATTTATATTAGGAACATTAACATTTAAAACTACATTTTCTTTCAAATAACCTTTTTCTGCTACATCTAATATTTTGCTTATCCATTTAGCAGCTTTAGAATAATCTTCATCTTCTTTGCTCCAATCTACATCCATAGAAATAGCAATTGAAGGCACACTATATATTGCTCCTTCTACTGCTGCTGATACTGTACCTGAATATAAAATATCTGTTCCACAATTCAAGCCTCTATTAATTCCTGAAATAACTATATCTATATCTCCTCCAAGCAAAGATAAACCCGCTTGAGTACAGTCAGCTGGTGTCCCTACTAAACTATATGCTTTAAAATTTTCATCTAATTTTTCTTCTCTTATTTTAATGGGATTATTAATTGATATAGAATGGCTAGAAGCACTTTTTTGCTCTCTAGGTGCAACTACTATAATTTCATGCTTTTTTGATATTTCTTTTGCTAAAGCAATTATTCCTCTAGCATTTATTCCATCATCATTAGTAATTAATATTTTCATATAAGTCCTCCTCCAAATATTATTATTTTTACTCTAAATTTAATAGTACTTATTATTTATATTATTATTTTTTCCTTATATATTATATACTACCATAAAAATAAATAAGATAAAAAAAGAAGTAATGCGGTTTAAATAAATCAAACTACATTACTTCTTAAATTATTCTATTTTTCTTTAAAAGCTTCTATTATTAACTTATACGAATTTATCTTAGAATTTAAATCTGTATTTAAATTTATAAGCATAAACTCATCTGTTTTATATATTTCACTCATATTTAATATTTGTTCTTTTATTTTATCTGGTGTTCCTATTAACATCCTTTTTCTGTTTCTTTTTACAATTTGCATTTCTGTATCAGAATATTTATAAGATAAAGCTGTATCTAAAGAAGGTATTCCTTGAGTTCTACCAGTTTCTACGAGAACTAAAGCTAAGTCCATAATAGACGCTTGCCTATTTACCTCCTCTTCAGTTTTAGCACAAATTGCAAAACTACATATTATTGTATTAGGTGCAGATGAAATTATTGAATTTTTAAAGTTATCTCTATACCAATTAACTGAACTAACTCCCATTCCACCTGTAATAAATTGAGCATATGCATATGAAGCTCCAATTTGAGCAGCCAATCCCGCACTACCTCCACTTGAACCTAAAATATGAATTTCAGGAACTGTATCTATAATAGGTGTAGCTTTTAAATCCTTAAATGCATGATTTTCTGGCATCATATCATAAATATATCCTACTAAATCTAATACCTTATCTGCATAATCATCAGAATAAATATTTTTTCCTTGCTGCATAGCCCTACTTACTAAAGGCATTCCTCCTGGTGCTCTACCTAAACCTAAATCTATTCTATTTGGATATAATGCTTCTAAAAGCTTAAAATTTTCTGCAACTTTATATGGACTATAATGTGGTAGCATAACACCACCTGAACCAACTCTAATTTTTTGTGTTTGAGCAGCAATACTAGATATAAGAATTTCTGGACTAGATCCAGCTAAACTCTTTGTATCATGATGTTCTGATACCCAAAATCTATGATATCCTAGCTTTTCTAATTCCTTAGCTAAGGTTATTGTATTTTTTAATGCTTCTTTTGCATTTGAATTTTCTCCAATAGGAGATTGATCTAATGCACTTAATTTTATTTTCACTTAATTTGCCTCCCATTATTTTTAAAATATATTTATTTTCGAACTATATTTTTATCTTTTCCTATAACTTTACTATAAATACTTTTTTAAAATTTACAAGTAGGCACTTTCAAGAAACTATTACTTAATAATAATTATTATATTCTTTGATTTATATTTTTCTTTGCTCCAATATACGTTGCAATAAAATATCCTCCATATATTACTAGCAATACACATAAAGATATTAATATATTATTCATTATGCTAACACTACCAAATACTGTTATTATTCTTTTAGAAAACTCTAATCCAACAATGGAATGTATTAGTGCTAATGATAAAGGCATCATAAAGTATATTCCTATTTGACTTAATAAGGATCTATTAATAATCTCATCGTCTACACCTATTTTTCTAAGTAATTTATATCTTTCAATATTATCTGTTGATTCAGATAATTGTTGAAGAGCTAATACTGCTGCTGATATTAGCAAGAATATTCCTCCAATATAAATTCCTAGATAAGCTATTATAGCTCCTGCACTTGATGTATCAGCTAATATTTCTTCCTTAGACATATAATACAAAGTTTTATATTTGTTTTCTATTATAGGGTCTACTTCAGAACTAATTAGATTTTGAATATCACTATTTCCATCTTTATAATTTAAGTTTAAAAATGAGTTTTTAGGTACTAATCCACTTATAAGACTATCGTCAACTACAATAGTACATATATTACTTTTCATCATATTATCATAAGCTACAATTTCTATAACCTTATCTACACTTGGTTTAAGGATAGTCCCATTTATATTTATTTCCTTATTATCTCTTAAAACTTTATCTAATACTTTTACTGAATCATCTATATCTGTAAATATTGCATATTCATTATCTCTTAAACTTATCCTTTCTCTATTTGCCATATTCATAATTTCATTAAATTTTGATAACCCTATTATTTGAACTGGCTGATTAACTGAAACAGGATAGTAATCTTTAAGTTCTTCTCTTCCCTCTTCTGATAAAATATCATTATATTTAAGATCACCATTATAATTTATATAACTAACATACTCATCAGAATATTTACTTAAATCTACTTCATTTTCTTTTAAAACTTTTTCTATATCCATCCCTTCAAAATTCCAAAAGGTTAAATCATATTCCGTTAGATCCTTTATATCTTCATTCATTGCACTACTAATTCCAAGTCCACCTGAAAGCATACAAATTCCAACAAACAGCATTAAGCATATAAAAGACATTGATATAAATACTGTGTTTATTTTACTATTTATTTGCCTTAATACAAACATATTTAAATCTTTTAAATAGTATTTTTTATTAGCTTGAACAAGCTTTAATAAAAAACCTGATAATGAAAAGAAAAATAAGAATGTTCCTACCGAACCTAATAATATACTTAACCCATTAATACTCATTTCTAAAGTGGCTACTCCTCCAGTAAGAACAGTATTATAAGCATATCCTAGCATAATACAGCTTATCATAAATATTATTACTGAAACCCAAACATTCCTTACTTTTATAGCTTCATTTTTTCTTGATGATGTTAATAAATCAATAAGGCTAATTTTTCTTATAGACATGGAGTTAAACATTAGAACCAGTAAATAAATAGCTCCAAAGCAGACTATAGTTTTTATCATTGAATTATATGAAAATATAAACTTAAATTTTATAAGATTAACTTGGAACATTTTAGCTGTTAATACTGACAGTCCTTGTGATAATAGTATTCCTAAACCTAGTCCAATAGCTAAAGATATTATTCCTACTAATAAGGTTTCTATAAAAATTATTTTTGATAAATTTCCCTTTTCCATTCCTAAAGTCATATATATTCCAAACTCTTTTTTTCTTCTTTTTATTAAATAATTGTTTGCATATATTATTAAGAATGCTAATATGAAAGATACAAATATTGAAGCATAACCCATTATATTTTCTACTTGCTCAAAGGCAGATGCTTGCATATCATTTAATTCCATCATAATACTTTGAGATTGTATTGAATTAAAAGTATAAAATATACATACCCCAAATACTAATGTTAGAAAATAAATAGTATAATCTTTAAAGCTTCTTTTTAAATTTCTAAAAGCTAACTTAGAATACATTATTTTGGTCACCTCCAAGAAGTGTTATAACTTCAATTATCTTTTCAAAGAACTCTTTTCTTGAATCATTTCCACGAACTAACTCATTAAATATCTTGCCATCTTTAATAAACAAAATTCTCCTTGCATAGCTTGCAGAAAAAGCATCATGTGTAACCATCATAATAGTTGCATTTAAATTTTCATTTAATTCTTCCATACTTTCTAATAACATTTTAGCTGATTTAGAATCTAATGCTCCTGTTGGTTCATCTGCTAATATTAATGAAGGGCTTGTTATTATTGCTCTAGCAGATGCAACTCTTTGTTTTTGTCCTCCTGACATCTCGTATGGATATTTATTTAAAATTTCCTCTATATTTAATTTTCTTGCTATATCCTTAACTCTTTTATCTATTTCTTTATGATTTGTCTTTAATATAGTCAAAGCTAATGCTATATTTTCATAAGCAGTTAAAGTATCTAGAAGATTAAAGTCTTGAAAAATAAATCCTAGTTCCTCCCTTCTAAACTTTGCTACCTTTTTTGAATTTAATTTTGTAATATCATTTCCCGATATATGAATATGTCCACTAGTCACTTTATCTATAGTTGATATACAATTTAATAGTGTAGTCTTACCGCTTCCAGATGCCCCCATTACACCAATAAATTCTCCTTCTTCTACTGAAAAACTAATGTTATTAATAGCTTTAGTTATATTCCCTTTTCTTCCATAATATTTTTCTATATTACTTACTCTTAACACTTCTTTTCCCATATTATTATTCCTCCTACTTGATACTATAGGATAATTCTAATGTTTAGCAGCTATTTAATCCATTGAAGAACATAACAGGAAACTTACACTTTTGTAATATAATAATATTTTAAAATTAATTTTCAAAAATCATCATTCTATTTATAGGAAATGTTATTGATACTTTAGTTCCACCATTTTGCTCTGAAGTTAACTTTATCCCAAGTCCAAGTTTCATTGCTAGCTTTTTACATAAATATAGCCCTATCCCAGTTGATTTTCCAAATTTGCGTCCATTTTCTCCTGTATATCCTTTTTCAAAAGCCTTACTTACATCACTTTCATTCATTCCAATTCCAGTATCTTCAATATGTAAAACAATATTATCTCCTAATTTATTTGTATAAAACTTTATTTTACATTCATTACTTCCAATATATTTTATAGAATTAGATACAATTTGATTAATAATAAACTCAATCCATTTACTATCTGAATACACAGTTACATCTAAATCCTTAGTTTCAATTTTTATTTTTCTTTCTATTAAGATATTAGCATTTCTTTTTATGACCTTATTTACAGAATTTTTTAAATTTAATTCTTTTATTATATAATCCTTTTCTAAAGCATTGCTCCTTGTATAAAAAAGCACTTGCTCAATATAGTTTTCAACTTTATCTATTTCCTCATCTATACTTTTAGTTAATTCAGATTTATTATTCTCTATAAGTAATTTACAACTTGAAATTGGAGTTTTTATTTCATGAACCCAGAGTTCTATATATTCTCTGTACTCATTATTACTTATTTTTAAAGAAGCTATTTCATCATTCATTGATTTTGCAGCTTCCTTAATTGCATAATATAAAATTTTACTATCTAAAAAGCTTCCTTCTTCTAAAATTTCTGAAATTAAATATTTTTTATCTAACACATCTAAATTAGAAATTAACTCATCATAATACTTTTTCTTATTAAGATAATCATAAATATGAAATATTAATATTCCAATACAATTAAAGATAAATATAAATATAATTGCATATAAATCTACATTTAGAGCAGTAAGTAATATTGAATTAAAAATTAATATACCTATACTTATTACAACAAATAATATTCTTTCTTTAATAAAATCTATTAATCGCATATTAGTATATATCCTTGCCCTCTCTTAGTTTTTAAATAATCTATTGCACCTATTTCTTCTAGTTTTTTTCTTAATCGATTTATATTCACTGTTAATGTATTATCATCAACAAACTCATCAGATTGCCATAATGATTCAATTATTTCATTTCTTGATACTATCTTTTCTTTATTCTTTATTAATACATACAATATTCTGCTTTCGTTTTTACTTAATTCTATTCTTTTATTATCGAACTCAGCTTCACTTGTAGATAAATTATGTATCAAGCCTCTATACTCTAGTACTTCTGAATCAGAATTATTATAAGCTCTTCTTATTATTGAAGAAATCCTAGCTAGAAGTATTTGAGTGTTATATGGCTTTGTTATAAAATCATCTGCACCTAAATTCATACTCATCAATTCATCTACTTCACTATCTCTACTAGTAACAACTATTATTGGTATAGAACTTCTTTTTCTAATTTCTCTACATATATAATAACCATCATAATATGGTAAATTAATATCTAATAACACTAAATGATATTTATCTTTCATGAATTCTTCTAATATATTTTCAAAATCTAAAGAATATCTAGTTTCATATCCATATTTATTTAAAAATGTACATAATTCATTTCTTATTTTTTCCTCATCTTCTATTATAAAAATTTTCTTTGTATCCATATTTCCTCCAAATTACAAATCCATTTTTTTCTTATTTTCTACTATATTCAATTATATATCAAGTTTATATACTTAATACAATTAATTATTTACATAATTTTCATTGATATTACTTTAAATAGTCAACAAAATCATTTAATTAAAATACAGAATTAAATTTATACAAACATCTTAGTTTTAATAAAAATTGATTGATTTATAAATACTATTGAATTTAAATAATTCAATAAAGCCATTCTACTATTCTAAATTATAAAATAATATTTTCTATTAATAAGGGAATTCTATTATTGATAATAATAATTTAGGAGGCCTTAAAATGAAAAACAAAAATTCTAACGATATTACTAATCCATCATCACCTAATTATGATAAGAGAATTAAAAATAAAGCTAATGAAAAAACTCCATATGGTGAAAATGAACCATCTACTCATACAACATATAAATAAATTTTAATAATCAAAGAAAATACCGTTTATAAAATAAACGGTATTTCTCATTAATCAACTATATACATATCTATAACATTTATTATTTTTCTATCCTAATAATCTATTTACTATGTCACTTGCATCTTGTGCTATTGGTATTATATTTTTAACAAAGGAAATAGTAGTATTAATACTTGTAAGCAAACTTAAAACCTTTTTTATATTTTCTTTAAACCTTTGATTTTTAGATGCCTCTTCACAAATATTTTTATTAAGCATTATGCTTCCAAGTCCTTGTTCTATAGAGGTTTTTAATCCATCTATTCCGTATATTTTATACTCTTCTATTTTATAATATAAATCACTAAGTACATTATTTAAAAATAACTTTAGTTCCTCATTTACTTCTAATTCTTCTAACTCTTCTATTAATACCTGTATCTTTTCTTTAAATTTCATTAAATTCTCTTCTTCAATATTTCTATATTGATTGCATACATCTAAAGCTAATGCTATTCCATTTATGGATATCAATATTTCCTTTGTGATTATAACATCTAACTTGTGTATATCATCTTCTAATCCTATAGCCATAATTTTCTTTTCAAAATTAGTAAGTGATTTTACTAATTGATCTTTTGAATTGCTTTCAATCTTATTAGTCAGTTTTTTTATATTTTCTATCATTTCAATAATTTGTATTATAGATTTAAATATTTTCTCTTCATCGTTTATATCTAAATCGAAAACCTGAGCAAGAACTGATTCTACCGTTCTAAATCTACTTTGTTTGTTCGCATTACTACTACAAAACTCTTTTGATTTACTTAAGATCTCGTATAGCCTAACTGCCGGATTAGTTGATAATACCATACTACCCCCTCCACAAAATTTGATACAGTTACTATTTCTATACTCTCCTACCGTTCTCCTCTTTTTTTCTTTAATCTTAATAGTTTTTTAAGTATTAAATATTATTAAATTATAATTAATATTTAAATATAGCTTTACTATATATAATGCTTTAAATTTATATTATATGTATGTTTTTTAATTATTTATATCTATTTTTTCTATTTGTACTTTTCCATTTATAATATTCATAATAGCCATAGTTAAAGGCAATAAAAACCTCTTTCTTCCACAACTTCCTGGATTAAGATATATAATATTCTCATTTATATCTAAACTATATTTATGTGAATGACCATATATTATAATATCAACTTCTTCTAAATTAGCATTTATATTATTTTTCTCATGCACAACATAGTTTCTTTCCCCCTATTTCTAATAGTTCCTCTTTATTCAATATATCTTCAAAAATCTCATTATCATTATTACCTTTCACAGCAACTGTTTTGGCAATACTATTAAGCTTTAATAATATTGCCTTATTACAAATATATCCTGCATGTATTATTAAGTCACAACTATTTAAATATCCTATTACTTCTTCTCGCAATAAATTATGTGTATCTGAAATAATTCCTATTTTCATATATTTATCATCACCTTTTTGTATATTTAATGGTATTATATAATTAAATTATAACTATATATTTCATGGAGGATTCTATATTGCTAAAAAAATTTAATATTAAAGGAGTTGCTAATATGTGGGTTATTTATGCATTACTATCAGCTTTTTTTGCTGCACTTACATCTATTTTAGCTAAAATAGGAATAGAAAACATAAATTCAAACTTAGCTACTGCAATACGTACTGTTGTAGTCTTAGTGATGGCTTGGGGAATAGTTTTTATTAATGGTAGCTTAAATCAAATTAATAACATAAGTCAAAAAAGCTGGATTTTCTTAATTTTATCTGGTATAGCTACTGGCCTATCCTGGCTATTCTATTATAAGGCTCTTCAAATAGGAGAAGCTGCAAAAGTAGTTCCAATAGATAAATTTAGTGTTGTAATAACCATGATATTAGCTTTTGTAATTTTAAAAGAAGCTCTTACAGTTAAAACAGTTTTAGGTGGAGTATTTATTACAATTGGAACTTTTATAATGATCTTATAGATATTATTATTCACTATTAACTAAAAAACTAACTGTAAAAACTTAAAATTAACAAGAAAACTCAGCCAAAGCTGAGTTTTTCCTTTATTAATAAACTATGGTTAAATATATTTGACATAGTACTAATCTTCCTTATAGTTTTCAACCACATTTTTTATAATTTCTTTTATTTCACTTAACGATAAATCCAGTGTTTCAATTCCACCAATATCACATTGTGCTGTAGTTTTTATGCTATTGAATATTCTTGCATATAATTGTTTTTTGTTATCAAATTTCTCATTATCTTGTAATATATAGCTATAAACTAACTTTGTTTCTTTTTCTATATAACCTCTATCATTCATAAATATTCTCCTTCATTAAAATTAAAAGTCCTCTATTTTTAATTTTAAACTTTATACTGCTGTTCTTTTATATTATAAATTCGACTCTTCAAACTTATGTTCCATAAAGTGAGTTATCTTATGCAATGGTTTCTTTAAAATTGAAAGAGTAATAAAAATTATGCAATAAACTAATAATGCTCTAACACTTATCCAAACATTTTCCCAAACTGGACCTGATATTGCTTCTCTAAATGAATTTATTGAATAAGTAAATGGCCAAAGTGGATACAACATCCCAAATATTTCTGGATTTGTTTGAATAGGATATATTCCCCCTGCACCTGCTATTTGGAATACCATTATTATAACAGCTATAGCTTTACCTACATTTCCTAAAATAGAAACTAAAGTAAAGATTATAATAGTAAAAGTAATTGATGTTAACATTGCTAATCCAAATAATAAAGGGACATTATAAACTGGGACCTTAAGAAGTAACCAGTCTCCTAAAACTATTATAAATGATTGAATTAAACTTATACTTAAAAATAATAACATTTTCCCAAAATGTCTTTGCATCATATTAGGTTCATTTCCATCATTAAAATCCTCACATTTTGTTGTTAATAACGCTCCAGCTAAAAGAGCTCCTACCCAAATTGCTAAAACTGAATAGAATGGAGTAAGACCTACACCAAATATACCTTCCCCATAAACATCGACCTGCTTAACATTTATTGGTGATGATATAAAATCAGCTATTTCACTAGAATCTTTAGTAAGCAATTCTATTATTTGATTCAAACTATCTCCATTTAAATTCTCTAACTTTGAAGATAAATCAGAAACACTTTCTTGAATGTCAGATATCTTTCTACTTAACTCCTCTGAATCCTTAATTGATTCATTACTAGATGCTATTCCATAGTTTGCTAATGCATCTAATTGAGGTGCTATTATTTTTGAAGTTTCAAGTATAGAGTTTAAAATATCTAAATTTTTTGTGTACTCTTTAGAAATATTATTAATAATATTATTACTATTTTTATAATAGTTATTTGAAATAATAACTACGTTATTCATTAACTCATCATTAGATTTAATAACTGCATCTATTTTTTTATTCAACTCTTCTACTGTTCCATTGTTTGCTAATTGCTTCAACTCAATTATAGATTTTTCCTCACTAGATAAAAGGCTATTCAAATTATTTAGTTCATTTACTAAATTATTCAAACCTGCATTATTTAAAACATCATTAATTTCATTTATTTCTTTTATTGATATATCAACTATATCTTTCATTTTATTAATATAATTATTAGCTTTACCTAATTTTTTATTTATTTCATCTTTAATCCCAGATGATAACTTAATGCTAGTTAATGAATTATTTATTTCCCTTACTAAAGATTGTAGTTCTATAATATTACTATTTATATCATTATTTATAGTATTTAAATTATTTCTATTTTCATTTACTAAATCCTTTATTGATTCCGTTGCCTTTTGTAAATCATTTATTTGCTCTGTAATAATAGGCAAGTCATTTTTCATACTATAAATATATTTCTTTAGATCTTCAGAGTTTTTAGCTGAAGTATTTATAAAAGCTTGTATACTTGATAAATCACTTTCAGCTGTATTAACTACATCTTTTATAGCTAATACCTTTGAACGATTATTATCTAAATGTAACCCTAACTTATTTAACTCATTAAATGCTTCTTCATTTACAGTTTCCACAAAATTTAATTTTATTTCTTTTGTCAACTTATCCTTAGCTACATTAGTTATTTTAGTTGCTATTGCATTTGCTTTTTCATTTACTTTATATATTATATTAGGCTTTTTAGGATTACTAGTTGTTAAACTAACTAATCCATTTGAGAAATTTTGCGGTATTTCTATTATTGCATAATATGTTCCTTGATTTAAAGCATTATTTGCTTGCCATTCATCTATTATTTCCCATTTAATAGATTTATTTTCTTTTAGATTTTCTATAACTTGTTCACCTACATTTATTTCCTTAGAATTTATCACTGCACCTTCGTCTTTATTAACTACAGCAACTGGTAAATTACCTGTATTAGCATACGGATCCCAACATGCTAATATGTTTATCCATGCATACAATGAAGGAATAATACAAAGCCCTATAACTATAACTATTGCTGCATAATTTTTTTTAATTTTAAATAAATCTCTTTTAAATATTTTAAATAACATCTTCATAATATAACCTCACTATTCTCCTATTCCAGACTCATGGAATTTCTTCTCAAATTTCTTTACTACACTCTTTAATCTTGGCTTAAATATAAAACCTAATATTACATATAGTATTGAGAATAGTAATAAAATACTTATGTCTAGAATTACACTACTTATAAGTGGTCCGGCAATAGCCTCCCTAAACCCACCTACTGCATAAGTAAATGGGAAAAATGGCTGTATAATTCTAAAAATAAGCGGATCTACCTGTACTGGATAACTTCCACCACAACCAGCTAATTGAACTATCATAAAAACAATATTTATAGCCTTTCCAACATTTCCAAGTAGAGATACATTTGTAAAAATAATTATAGAAAATGTTATTGCTGATAATACTGAAAAAATGACCATTAAAATAGGAGAAACTGAATATACATTTAGTAAGAATATATTACCTACAGCTATTATTAATCCTTGTATTGCTGCTAATAATACAAAGGTAAACATCTTTCCAAAATATTTTTCTCTTATATTAGGCTCATTTCCCCAATCAATTTTAGGGGCTTCAGTTTTTAAAATTGAAGTTAATATTAAGCCTCCAACCCATATTGCTAAAACTGAGTATATAGGAGCCATAGCTGAACCATAATTAGGTACAGAATATACCTGTACTTCTTTAATATTAAATGGATCGGCAATAAAATTAGAAATTAAATCTGGATTACTTTGTAATATTGCAAGAATACTCTTTAAATCCTCATCATTAACCCTAGATAATTGCTCTCCTAAAGCTTTAATATCATCTCTGTAGTATTTTAGTTCATCTAAAAGATTCCCTGAAACAGTAGATGCTAGTCCACTTCCTTGCTCAGCTGTATTTAATAAATTTGTTATTCCACTAACAGATTTTTGAGAATCATTCAAAAGCTCATAGGCCTTTTTAGTAGCATTTATTAAATTATTATTTATATCATTTAATATTGGAGCTGTTCCACTTTCAAAACTATTTTGTAAATTTTCAATATTACTAGAAATATGTTTTAAATTATCTTTTAACTTATTTATAACTTCTTCATTTTCTTTATTTCCACTAGAATAACCATCCCAAATTGATTCTAAAGAACTTTCTTGATTAATAATATCATTTTGTAATACTTTTAAATCTGAAATACTTTGAGATATAGTTTCATTTGGTTTTTCTTTATTAACGGCTTCTAAGTATTTTATATTTGAAGTTACTGAATTATTAGTTAAATTAATTGCATTTTTTGCATTACCTAATTGACTATTGATCTCCACAGTATTATCATTATTCTTTAAATTATCTAAAATAGCTATTATTTTATCAACATTAATCTTACTTTGACTTAAGTTTTGACTTAATATAGAAATTGAATTAGTAAAGCTATCTGTTGTTGTCTTTATTAAATTTTCTGCATTTTGAATTATAGACTCACCAGTGGACATTCCACTTGTTAATAATGGTAGTGTTGATTTAACTTCTTTTAAATAATTATTTAAATTTTCAGAGTTTGAATTTACCCCATCTAAAATATTTATAATAGAATCTATTTCTTTAGATGTAGTTATTATAAGATTTTTTAGCTTTATTATATCTATCTTATTTTTATCAATTTTATCTTCATAACCATCAATTTTTTCAAAAGCTTTTTCATTTACTGTTTCAATAAAATTAGTAGTTATTTCATCAACTAACGTTTCTTCTGCTACTCCAGCTATTTTTCCTGCAACAGGATTAGCTTTAGTATCTAATTTATAAATTATCTCTGCCTTTTTACTTCTATCTGTAGTTATACTAACCAAATCCTCAGAAAAATTTTCTGGGATTTCTATAGAAGCAAAATAAGTACCATCTATTACACCTGAATCAGCATTTTCTTTGCTAACAAATCTCCACCCTATATTCTTATTATTTTTAAGTTCTTCAATAATCTCTTGTCCAACATTTAGCTGCTCCCCTAAAACTTCTGCACCTTTATCACTATTAACTACTGCTATAGGTATTGTACTCGTATTTCCATATGGGTCCCAACATGCCTTTATATTTACCCAAGCATATAAAGCTGGTATAACACATACACCAGCTACAATTATTAAGGCTATTGGATTTTTAACAATACTTTTTAAATCTCTCTTGAATATCTTTACTATATTTTTCATACTGCATCTTTCCTCTTGCTACTTATAATATTTCAAATTTGACTAATTAGTACAATTTTAACTCTCCAGTATAAAAATTTCAACAAAGATTATTTATTATTTTAGCTTTTAAAAGGCTATTAAATATTAAATTCTATAATAAATGTGGTATCTTTCTCAATATTGCTTTCAGCATATATTTTTCCATTATGACTTTCAACTATAGATTTAGCTATTGATAATCCTAATCCATACCCTCCAGTTTTTCTTGCTCTTGAAGTATCTACTCTATAAAATCTTTCAAATATTTTATTTAAATCTTCTTTTTTTATACCTTCACCTGTATTTCTAACTTTCAATCTTATTTTATTTTTATCTAAATTAAGCTCCACATATATTTTACCATCTTTATTAGTGTACTTTATTGCATTGTCTAATAATATTATGAATACTTTTTTTATACTTTCTTTATCACCCTTTAAAAATACATTGTTTAAAATATTTGTCTCTAATTCAATTTTATTTTCAAATATAACAGCTTCAAATGTTAATAATATATTGTTTAATAGTTTACTTAAATCAAATGTTGAAAATTCTATAAGTTCTTTACCTGTATCAAGCTTAGCTAAAGATAGCATTTCATCTATTAATTTTGCCATTCTTTCAGTTTGATTATTTATATAATTTATCCATTTAATTTGATTACTTATATTATCTTCTTTATTATCCAAAATTACAGATATATTTGTTCTTATAATTGCAAGTGGTGTTTTTAACTCATGCGAAGCATCTGCAATAAATTGTTTTTGCTTTTCAAAGCTATCTTTTATAGGTTTTATAGTTCTATTAGTTAAATAAATACTTATAAAAAGCAATCCTACCAAGCTTATACTCCCAATAGTTAAATATGATCTTAAAAGACTTGATAAAGCATTTATTTGAGGTTCCCTACTCATAAGCACTATCTTCATACCTTTATTTATAGTTTCTTTCATATATCCATAACTATTTCCATCTAATTTTACTTTATCAAATTGTTTATCGCTTTTTATTATTTTATATACAGCATCCTCTAAAATCTCCTTATCAATTTCCATAAAAGTTAATACATTAGCTATATTATTGTCAGTATCTAAATCAATAATTATACTTCCAGCCATCATTGGGGAATCCGGTCCTGCAGGCTTACGAGGATTAAACATTGCACCTCTTAATTGATGTTCTAAATCTCTATCCATACTAATAGCAGTAGAAATATATATTGTCCCAAAAATTAATATAAAAACTAAAGTTAATAATGACATATTTATTAATATAAATTTCTTCTTTAATTTATCAAACAATGCTATCCTCCATCCTGTATCCTACTCCCCTTATAGTTACAATACTTACATTAGATTTTAAATAAGTTAATTTTTTTCTTATAAATGAAATATATACTTCTATATTGTTATATTCAACCTCCGAATCAAATCCCCAAAGTTTTGTTATTAAATCATCTTTGCTAACAACACATTTAGGCCTTTCCATAAAATATTTAATTATCTCGAATTCTTTCAAAGTCAGTCTTATATTCTCATTATTTACATCTAAATCATAAGTATCTAAATTTAAACTTATATCTCCATATGTTAATATATTATCATTTACAACATTCCCTTTTCTTCTAGTTATAGATCTTAATCGCGCTAGTAACTCTTCTGTAGCAAAAGGCTTTGTTAAATAATCATCTGCCCCTAAGTCAAGACCTCGAACTCTATCCTCAATTTGACTTTTAGCTGTCAGCATAATAACAGGTGTAGAAATACCTGATTTTCTTAATTGCTTTAATAAGCTTAATCCATTTAATTTAGGTAGCATTGTATCCAGAACTATAACATCGTATACTCCTGTTAAAGCATAATCAAGTCCATCCTCTCCATCATAAACAGCATCAACTGAATACTTATTATTTGTTAATATTTGAAATAACGCTTCTGAAAGCTCTCTTTCATCTTCTACTAATAATAACTTCATACTTATTCCCCCTATTTTAAATCATCTATAAAATTTTATTATTATTACTTATATTAGCTCCTTATTAATAATTATCAAACTAACTTTTCTTTAATTTTCTCCTATTTTTTATTCTTTAATTAAGTATTTGTTAATTTAAATAAAATTTTATCACATGAACCTTAAAATAAAATTAAATTTAAGATTAAATTAAGCTTTATATAATAATATCAATTTGTGAATAGGAGGTGAACTTTTATGACAAAGCCAAGACATGAAATTAAGGTATTCATTAATTACTCTGACTATATTTCTTTAAAAAATAGAATTAAAGCTTTTGCCAAACTCGATACTAACGCTAGCGAAAATGGTATTTATCATATAAGAAGTCTATATTTTGATAATTTTAATGATAAAGCCTTAATGGAGAAAATTAATGGATACAACAATAGGGAGAAGTTTAGAATTAGATTCTATAATAATAATCATTCGTTTATTAAACTTGAAAAGAAAAGTAAATCTAATGGATTATGCTACAAATCATCTTCACCTTTAAATAAAGACGAATGTATTAAAATCATAAATGGTGATATCGATTTTTTAATTAATTCAGAAAATGAACTTTTAAAAGAATTTTATTGCAAATTAAAACATCAATGCCTTAAACCCAAAACAATCGTCGATTATACTAGAGAAGCTTATATATTTAATGCAGGTAATGTAAGAATCACTATTGACAGTAATATCAGAAGCGGATTATATTCTCATGATTTATTCAATTCTAATTTGACTACTTCAGGAATAATTGACGGAAATCCAATAATATTAGAAATAAAATATGACAATTTTTTACCAGAGATTATTAAAGATCTAATTCAAACAAACACACGAAATCAAACTGCTGTATCAAAGTATGCAGCTTGTAGATTACTTACAGTATAAACTTTAATTTGGAGGTACAAAAATGACTTTTAATGATATTTTTAAATCTAGCTTTTTAGAAAAAGCTTCTACTTTTTCAATTCTTGATATGGTTATAGCTCTTGTTCTTGCCTTTGCTATAGGATTATTTATATTTTTAGTTTATAAAAAAACTTTTAGAGGTGTAATGTATTCCGAAAACTTTGGTGTTTCTTTACTTGCAATGACTTTAGTTACAACACTTATAATCTTAGCTGTAACTTCAAATGTGATATTATCACTAGGTATGGTTGGTGCTTTATCAATAGTAAGATTTAGATCTGCTATAAAGGAACCTCTAGATATTGCCTTTGTTTTTTGGTCAGTTAGTACAGGGATTGTACTTGGAGCTGGTCTTATACCTCTAGCTGTATTTGGATCAGTATTTATTGGAATAATTCTACTTGTATTTGTTAATAAAAAAAGCTCTGACAATCCTTATATACTAATTGTTAATTGTGATGATGATAATAGTGAATATTTAACAATGCAACATATAAATAAATCTGTAAAAAAACATGTGATAAAATCTAAAACAGTTTCTGGAGATATCGGAATAGAACTTACTGTTGAAATACGATTAAAAGAAATGTCAACTAAATTTGTGAACGAAATAAATCATTTAGAAGGAGTTCGTAATGTTGTTTTAGTAAGCTACAATGGTGACTATATGAGTTAACCTTTAAGGTGGTGTAATAATATGATTTCAAATAAATATATAAATGCTATTATAGCTACTTTAACAACTATTACTATATTGTTTACTACTATATTTTATATAAATACTAAAAATATAGATAATATAAATACTAACCACTCTAGCAACAACTTTACTTATGTTAATACTGTTTTTAATAAAGATCAAATAACAGAAGTTAATATAGAAGTAGATGAGAATAATTGGAATTATCTTTTAGTAAATGCTATAAATGAAGAATATGTTAATGCCGATATAACTGTTAACGGAAATAAATATTATAATGTTGGTATTAGAGCTAAAGGAAATTCTAGTCTTTCTTCTGTTGCTAGTGATAATACTACTGATAGATATAGTTTTAAAGTAAAATTTGATGAATATGTGGATGGACAAACTTTAGATGGATTAAGTAAAATTGCATTAAATAATATAATGTTTGATGCAACCTATATGAAAGAATACCTTTCTTATGATTTGCTAGAAAAAATGAGTGTACCTACTCCTGCTTTTGCTTTTACAAATATAAAAATAAATGGGGATGAATGGGGATTATACTTTGCTGTTGAAGTAATTGAAGAAGAATTTATAGCGAGAAATTATGGTTCACTATCTGGAAACCTGTATAAACCTGAAGGCAATGAAATAGGCGGTAAAGGTAATCAGAATATGAAGCCTAATATTAATAATGAAGACTTCGCACCTCTAATTATTGGTAATTATGAAAATAGCGAAGATGTTGTTCCTCCTAATATGAATAATGGTGATAATGGAGTAAGTTTTACTCCTCCTGATATGAATATCGACAACAATACTAGAAATACTATTCCGCCTACAATGAATAATGGTGAAAACCCTCCCCCTCCTAATATGGATAATCAACAAAATGGAGAAAATTTCACCCCGCCTACTGGTAATGAGGAAAATATAGAAAACATAAATTCAAATAATAAAAATAATACTACTCAAGGAAATGACAACTTTAAAGATAGCGGCTTTAGAGGTGGAATGATGGGTGGAGGAATGGGATCTTCTAATGGGGGAAACCTAGTTTACACTAATGATAATAAAGATTCATATTCTGATATATTTGATAATGCAATATTTAAAACAACTACTTCATCTGATGAAGATACTGTTATTGAAATGCTTAAAAATCTAAATGAAGGAACTAATTTAGAAGAATATCTTAATATAGATGAAATACTTAGATATTTTGCAGTGAACACTTTCCTTGTAAATTTAGATAGCTATGCTTCTAACATGAAACATAATTACTATCTTTATGAAAGAAATGGAATATTTGAAATACTTCCTTGGGATTATAATCTTTCTTTTGGTGGATTTTACATAGGAAGTGCTAGTAAAGCTATAAATTTCCCAATAGATAGTCCAGTTACAGATTCTCTTGAAAATAGCCCTTTAATAGGTAAATTACTAGAAGTTGATGAGTATAAAGAAACATACCATGAATATCTTCAAGATATTGTTGATTATGTTAATAATGGAACTTATGAAAACACAATCATTAAAGTAAATTCACTTATATCTGATTACGTTGAAAATGATGCTACAGCTTTTTATACTTATAAAGAATATACAAACTCCCTTCCTGAGTTATTGAATTTTGGAAGAGACAGAGCTAAAAGTATATCTGCTCAGCTTGATGGAACTGAGCCTTCAACTAGCTATGGTAGCATTGAAACTTCAATGAATTTAAGCTCTTTAGGTAGTCAAGGTGGTATGAATAATAAGGATAAAAATATGGGCATGCAGGGTCCTTCTAATGATGCATTTTCTCCGACTAATAATACATTCACTAAAGATAATCAAGGAAATGAAGCTGATCCACCTAATAATAAAGATAATGCATTTATAAATGGTAATATTCCAAATAATATGACTAATTATGAAGTCACTTTCTTTAATAGTAAAAATAACCTACTAATATTAGTTGGATATTTATTCTTTTTGATTGCATCTATACTATTTGTCTCTATGTTTAAAAGAAAGAAATTCAAATATAATAAGAGAATTTAATTTGTTTATACTTTAAATTATTTTTCTTTTATTATGCAAAAAATACTTATACTAATATATTATAATATAAGTATTTTTTATGGAGATTATTATGGTAATAACACCCGACATAAAATATTTAGAATATGTCTATAAAGATGGCGTTAAACTTTTTACTTTAGTTTCAGAAGTAGTTAACCTGGAACTTATACCTGGACTTTTTGTACGAGCCTTAGGATATAATATGGTGAGGATCCCCAAAATAAGAAAAGAAAAAATTATAAAGATTATCTAGTAGCTCTTCAAGAATGGGCATTTGATGAATTACCTTGGGGAGATATAACTAAAGTTACTTATAACTTAACATTTAAGATGCCTGAATTTAATTTCTTTACTCTGAATGGTAAGTGTTATCCTTCAACTGATTCCCTTGAAGTTTGTTATGGTGATACTGTAAAGGTAAGATTTTGTAATATTCAAATGCACCATCATCCAATTCATCTTCATGGTCATCAATTTAAAGTTGTTGGTGCCGATGGATTCCCAATAAGAAAGGAAACTCAAATATATAAAAATACAATTTTAGTTACTTCGGGAGAAACATGGGATATTGAATTTATAGCTAAAAATCCTGGTATTTAGCCAATGCATTGCCACATGCCTCATCATGTAACTAATAATGCTGCACCAGGAGCTGGTGGCATGTTTACTGCAGTAAACTATATAAATAATATAACAGAATTCTACTTAAATAATTATTGCCATATTTATTACTTTGTTAAATCAAATAATTTATACAATCATTGTTTATACTAAAAACCTAATTAGTTATAAATATACTTAAGAAAGTATGTTCTATATACTAATTAGGTTTTTATTAATTCCATGGACATATTTTCTTTTCTAATAAATCTATAATTTTAAATATAATAAGAGACATAATACTAAGAGCTAATACTCCAGCAAACATTCCTTTATAATCAACCATTGACCATGAATTCATTATATAATATCCTATTCCATATTTAGTTGCATAATTTTCACTAAAGAATAAAGCAGAAATTGCTATTCCTATACTTACTCTTAAAGCAGAAAATACTTTGGGTGCTATTGCAGGCATCACTACTTTTAATATAGTATCACTTTTACTAAATTTCATAACTCTAGCAGATATTAATACATCTTTGTCAATTTCTTTAACTGCATCTCTTGTAACTATTAAAATTTGAAAAACAATTATAGTTACCATAAGTATTATTTTAGATTTATCTCCTATTCCAAACATAACCATAAATATAGGTAAAAAAGCTATTTTAGGTATAGGATATAGTAGATATACTACTGGTGAAATTATTTTATCTACTAAACTACTAAGTCCAAGAGCAATTCCAACTGGAATCCCTATAATTAATGATATTAATATAGCTCCCAATATTCTATACATGCTATATAAAATATGATATATAAAATCATTTTGTAATAATCTTATTAGCTCATATATAGTAGTTTTAGGTGATGGTACCATATTAGTACCTATTAACATACTTAGTAAATACCATAAAGCAACTACAATTATTACTCCATAGAGTCCTTTTATTATTTTTAATAGTAGCTCTTTAATCATATAGTTTACCTCTTACTTCATTACATATTTCTATGTACTCTTGTTTCTTTCTTATATCTTTATCACCAAAATATCTATTATTAATTATGCTATGTATTTTACCATCCTTCATAACAACTATATACTCACCTAAAAAAACAGCTTCTTCAATACTATGTGTTACTAAAATCATCGTATTGTTTCTCTTATCTTTTATATCTAAAAGTAAATCCTGAATTTTTTCCTTGTTTATTGAATCTAGTGCAGAAGTTGCTTCATCCAATAGTAGCGTTTCTGGGTTGCTTATTATTGTTCTTGCTATAGCTACCCTTTGCTTTTGTCCTCCACTTAATTCCTTTGGATATTTATTCTTAAAACTTAGTAAATCTAATTCTTTTAGTACATCATTAACTAATTTCTCTTTTTGTTTTTTTGTAAATTTATACTTATTTAATCCAAGCTCTATATTTTTATATACTGTAAACCAATTAAATAATCCTAAATTTTGTAGTATTAAAGAAGTTTCTCCTTCTATTTCTAATTTCCCTTCATAATTAGAAATAAGCCCTGCTATAGTATATAGCAGGGTTGTTTTTCCACATCCTGATTTACCTATAATTGCATAAGTCTTTCCTTTTTCTATAGATAAACTTAAGCTATCTATAGCTTTTTCATTCTTATACTTCACGGTTAAATCACTTATTTTTATCATACTACTTTACAAATTTTCCTTCTAATAAATCAGCTGGCTTTACTGATAAATCTTTATTCAAAGTTTTTTCAGTCCAGTCTATTACACTTTGTAAATACTCATCACTTGGAAGGGCTGCTTTTTTATATGTAGGTAATACCATAATATCTTTTACAGCAGGATTTGTATTTGGTATTTTTTCAATTAATATATCTTTTGCTATTTCAGGATTTTTGTTTATTTCTTCTACAGCTTTATTATATGCTTCATGAAAAGCCTTAATAGTATTTGGTTTTTCAGATATAGCTTTTCCAGTAAAAACTAAACAATCTGCTGAAAATTCATCATCCATTCCATAAACATTTTTCTTTAATCCTTGTAATTCTCCATTTGAAGCTACTGGTTCTGGGAATAAACTCATATCAACTTCACCACTTTTTAAAGCTGCAAGTCTTGCTGGTATTTCATTTATAAATACCTTTTCTACATTATATTTATCTCCAAGCCACTTATCGATTAAGTAATTAGAAACGCTTACTTCCATCATTCCCACTTTTATGTCCTTTTTATCAGTTGCCCCTTCAGTAGCTAATACAGGAAACATTCCATCTGTCATTGTTGTTGCTTTTATATCAAACCCACCATCTACATTCGTAGCAACAGCTATAAAGTCAGTCATTGCTCCATCTATAGCATTACTTTGAAGAGCACTTTGTCTATTTTGAGCATTATTATAAATTTCTATTTCTACATCTATACCTGCATCTTTAAAGTACCCATTTTTTTGTGCAATAAGTATTGGTGCTGTATCAACAGCTGGCATTAAACCAATTTTTAATGTTGCATCTTCTATAGAAGCCTCTTCATTTTTTTCATTTGATCCACATCCAATTAAAATAACTGAGAACATTGATATCAAAATAAGTGATAACAATTTTTTAAAATTTCTCATTTGTTAATCCTCCTACAATCTTTAAATCCATTTTTATTATAGTTAAATAGACAAGCTATTTCAACATTTCCGGTAAACTTTTTCTATAAATTATAAAAAATCACTAATATATAAAGGATATTAGTGATTTTTTTAATTACTTTTTAAATTTTAATACTACTTTAAATAAATCTCCATCTATTTCTATATCTAATGTACCGCCTTGTAATTCAACAAAACTTTTTGCTATTGCTAAGCCAAGCCCTGATCCTTCTGTATTTCTAGACTTATCTCCACGAGCAAATCTTTCTACTATTTCTTCTGCTGTAAAATCTATTTCATTTGCTGACATATTTTTTAATGTTACATAAACTTCTTCGTTTCCATCTATTATATCTATAAATACTCTTGAGTTTTGCATTGAATACTTAACTATATTAATTAATAAATTCTCAAATACTCTAAAAGTCTTTTGACTATCTAATGGAACTATCACTTTATTTCCCGGGAAATTCCACTTAAATTTTAGTGATGATTCTTCAATTTTATCACTTAATTCAAATTGAGTTTGCTTCATAAGTGAAACTATATCCACATTAACTATATTTAGTTGAATATTTTTACTTGTTGCCTTACTTACTTCAAATAAATCTTCTATCAAGTTCTTCAGCCTTTGGGATTTTCTATCTAATGTATCTAAATATAATTTTCTATTTTCTTCACTTATATTTTCATCCTTTAGTAAATCTATATAAGTAATTATTGATGTTAACGGTGTTTTCAAATCATGAGAAACATTAGAAATAAGCTCTGTTTTCATTCTTTGACTTTTTACTTCTTCATTAACTGCATTTTTAAATCCTTTTTGTATTTTTTGAAGTTCATCTTTTAATGGTTCGAAAACTCCAAGTTCTTCTTCTATAGTAACATCTAAATTACCTTCTGCAATTTTATTTGTAGCTTCTAATAATATTTGATACTTATTCCTTATATCATTAAAATACTTTCTTAAAACAAAATATAAAAATACTGTATATATTATAGCTGCACCTACGCCTAAAAACCATATGATACTCATAAAAGCAAGAGCTATAAAGTTAACTGCTAATATCTTTATTATTATTTTATTAGATTTATCATTTAAATCTATATTTGTAACTTCATCATATATTTTTGCCCATATTCTTTTTATTAGCCTAAATATTTTATATATTATTGTATTTTCTTTTATATAGTTTTTTAACCCTTTATTAAATATATATTTAATTAACACTACTGATGTAAAAGCTGTTATTAATAGTACAAACCAATAAGCAATATTACCTATTATTAATATTGAATTTGTAAATACAAATGGTATTCCAACTCTTACTAGTGATTCCTTAACCCATTCATTGTTTACGGTCCAATAGGATATATTAGGTGAAAACGCAACTAAAGTTGTTATTAACGTAATTAAAATTACACTTATTTCAAAAGGAATCTTAATAATTCTTTTAACTCCTATAATATCCTTTGATTTTCTAAATGGAATAATTAACGATATAAACATTATAGCTATATAAGCTATTAATATATAAACCAGTATTATATCCCCATATCCATAGCTCTCTGCTCTATCAACATAATTGCTTATTCTATCAACATATTTAAGATCATTTGGTACACCATAAACAATAGTTATATTTTTAGGATTTGATAAAACAAAATCACTATCTCCATTAATTAAATTTCTCCACTGAAAATCTAAGAAAGTACTTATTACATTTTCACTTGCACCTTTTATTTTATTTATACTAATTTCTCCATACTCATTATAATCAATAACCATGTAATAGCCATAATAATTATCTAAATCATTTAAAACTTCTTTATTATCTTCATTTAAAATTAAATCACTTAATTTTTTTTCCGTATTTGAAGAAAAAGTATTAGTTTTTTTATCAACTATATAATAATCTAAATTCTTTAATTCTCTTTTTAATACTTTATTCCAATTACCTATTTCATAATTAATATTTCTCTTTATAAAGCTATAATCAGTCATATCCTTTTCACTATAGCCTTTATATTCTTTAAAAAAGATTTCATCAGCAGGAATATCTTTATTTTGCTCCTTTTCTAGAAGATCCTTATACAATACAAAACTTCCTTTATATAGATCCATTTGAAAATTATAATCTTCAAAATATGAAGGCTTTTCTTTTTCATTTGCAAGTTTTGATATTCTAGGGTAAGATGCCACTAAACCTATTGATGTCATAATCACTAATATATATACTATTGCACTTAAAAAATAATTATATTTACTGCTTTTCAATTTTGTATCCAACTCCCCACACCACCTTTAAATATTTTGGATTTTTAGGATTAATTTCAATTTTTTCTCTTATATTTCTTACATGAACCATTATTGTATCAGTATTGATTGCTTGTTCATTCCATACTCTTTCATATATTTCTTCAGGAGAAAATACTCTTCCTGGATTTTGCATAAGCAAATGAAGTATTTTAAATTCAATTGGAGTAATTTTTACTGGGTTTCCATCAACAGTTAATTCAACTGTATCAACATTTAATTCAAGTCCTCCAATTACAAAGCTATTAGATTTTTCTTTTTCTACCCCTACTAAACTTAGAAATTTTGAATATCTTCTTAGCTGGGAATTAACTCTAGCTAGTAATTCTAAAGGTGTAAAAGGCTTAGTTACATAATCATCCGCACCTATGTTTAAACCCATTATTTTATCAACTTCTTCTGATTTTGCTGAAAGCATAATAACTGGAAAATCATATTTCTCTCTCAGCTTCATAGTCATGGCTATTCCATCCATCCTTGGCATCATTATATCTACTATTGCTAAATGAATTTCTTCTTTGCTTATAATTTCTAAACCTTCTATTCCATTGTATCCTTTAAAAACATTATATCCTTGATTTTTTAAATATATTTCTATAGCATCTGCTATTTCCTTTTCATCCTCTACAACTAAAACATTATATGACTTCATAATTTAACTCCCTCTTTTTCTGTAATAATATAAATATTATACAATAAAAACTTTAAATTAATCTCATTAACTAAAGTATATCTTCTAATCCTAAAGATATACTTTAGTTAATTCTAAAGATTTTCTAAAGAGCTTCTTTAATTTTCTCACTATAATATTTAAAATTCTTAAGGTCTTCTAATGTAACCATTCCAAAGTCATTAATATTTATCTTTATAGTTGTAAATGGTAGTGGAATTATATATTTATCCCACCTACTTTTTAAACTTATCTTTCTTGAGTAATCTAATTTAACTCCAATAAATTTTTTATTAGCTTCTCTTGATAAAGAAAATCCTATTTTTTTAGGAATATGATATGGTCCTAATGGTCCATCTAATGATATTGCAACTGATTCATTTTCTTTTTTACTAACTAACTTAAGATCCCTTAAGAATGATTTCATTTTAATTCCATCTGGCATTCTTAAAGCCTTAACATTATATTTTTTCAGGACGTTTTCTATATAATTTCCTCTCGTATCCGCTGTAACAATTACATTCAAACTAAATTTCTCACTAACTAACTTCTTTATAACTAAATTCATTGAATAACTATCTCCATGCCAAAATCCAATGATACTATTATTAATATCAAAATTTAATTCATTTAAAACTATATCACTTGTTTTAAAAACTAACTCTAGATACACTATAAATAATTTACTTATTATAGTTTCCTTAATTTGCCTTAAGTTCATATTTAAATCCTCTGTTATAATATTCTTTTATTGTATGTGCATAATTATATTCAGCTTTTTTCGCTATATTAGAATTTAGATATTTTAAAGCTTCATTATACGCCCCATATCTAAGTTCATTCATTTTCTCATAGTTATTTACAATATCCTTCACTTTTTCTGACCATTCATCTATATTTTCATCTGTCATATACCCATTTTTATTATTTACTACAACATCAACTACTCCACTTGCTTTAATTGCGACTACTGGAAGTTTTGCTGCCATAGCCTCAAGTAATACAATTCCTTGAGTTTCAGATTTCGATGCAAAAAGGAATAAATCACAAGCCTTATAATAATTTCCTATTTCTTTATTATCAATTTTATTTAAGAATTTTATATTTTCCTCTAAATTCAGTTCTTTAACTCTTTTTATTAAATCTTCTTTTTCTGGTCCTTCTCCTATTATTAAAGTATTAAATGAGTTTCCAATTTTATCTTTCAATAATTTAATTCCATCTATAATAAATTCAATATTTTTTTCCTTACTTAATCTTGATACTGTACAAAAAAGATGACTTTTATCTCCCTTGTATTTTTTTCTTATTTCTTTTACATTTTCATTTGCTTCTTTGAAATAGCTTTCATTTAATCCAGTAGGCATAACTTCAATTCTTGTTTTTGTATTATTATCCATTAAATACTCTTTCATCATATTTGTTGGTGCAAATATTAAATCACATTTATTTGTAAAATATTTTATAAGTCCAGGTACTAGTTTTTCTTTAGTAAAATATAGAACTAAATCTTCAAACTCTCCAAAATAATTTTCTTCGTTTTTCTTTGCATTTTCTTCTAATGCTCTATAAGGTTTTATATAATGTAGATATTGTTCATATCTAGTATGGTAAGTATATGCAACTGGAATATTATATTTTTTACCTAAGTATAAGGCAGTTTGTCCCATAATCATTGGATGATGAACATGTATTATATCTATTTTTAAAGATTTGAACTTTTCTTCTATTTCCTTATCAAACATATTTGGAATCACTATTCCACTTGAAAATTTATAATTAGCTGACTTATATCTTATAACATACTCTTCTTCTACTTGATTTTCATAAGTTGGAGCAAATATATAAACTTCATGTCCGAGTTCTCTAAGCCCATTAGATAATCTTTCTATAGATATAGGTACTCCTCCAACGAATGGTTTATAATTATTTGTTAACATTGCTATTTTCATTTTTATTCCCCCTATAAAAAAGTTAATTTTTGAAATACGGCCTCTCCAAATACATATCCAGCACCTATAAATATAAAGTTCCATATAAATATTCCAAGTGTTGAGCTTACTGTATATTTAACAAAATCTAATTTTAAAACTCCTGCTGGAATTGAAATTAATGTTCTTGCCATTGGTATAAGTTTGCTTATAAATACTCCCATAGAGCCCTTTTCTCTTAATATCTTAAAATTTTTATTGATAGCTACTTCATGCTTAGGAAATTTCTTCAAATACTTTTCTAGTATAAATTCTCCAAAAAATCTACCTAGAAAATATAAAGCCCAACTTCCTAAAAGACCTGCTAAAACAGAAAGTGATATTACTAAAATAATATTTACTCCACCTTTTGAAGCCCATACACCTGCAAGTGGCATTATTATCCCTGCAGGAAAACCAGGTAAATTTAAATATTCTAAAAATACAATTATAAAAACAACTATTATTCCATATTGCGAAAAATATTGATTTAAAACTCCTACATCCATTTGCTATCTCTCCCTTGTTCTTATTTATTTTAGTTTAAGCTTAAAATCTTAATATATTTTTGATATAAATCTAAAGACTTTCTAAATATAACTTTAAAAAAATCTGTGTTCATTAATTTGAATACAGATTTTTTATTTATAATATTTTATCTAATTCTTTACTTACTAACTTGATATTATAGATATTAATTAAATTAACAAATAAATAAATCATTTTTTTGTTGACTATTTGTCTATTTAATGTTATTCTAATTGAGCAGTTGGTACGTAAGTGCTAATTACTTGAGGAGCTTGGGTTGTCTTTCGCCGGATACCAAGCTCCTCTTCATTTTTATAGTTGAAATTATTAAATTTGCCTAATAACATGTTATAAGTAATATAAAATTAAAATTAATTACAAATTACAATAGGAGTTGTATTATTGAAGTATCCCAAAATATTAGACATAAATATCTAACATCTGAGATTCAAATCATCATAACAACTCCTATATTTATATTGATTTTATTAACTGAGTTAATTTTTCTTCTATTTTACTACTATTAATTACTATAATTGCAGATATTAATAGTACTCCTCCCCATCCCCATAAAGGTATTGATATACTTGCCGAACCTAATGCACATGCTATTAAAATTTCCCATGGTCTTGTAAGTATTAGTATAATAAAATATCTTTTAAAACTCATACTGCTAATCCCCACTAGAAAATTTATTATATCATCAGGGAAAAATGGAAGTAATAGCATTAAAAATATTATTATTTCTCCCTTTGGAGAATTTATTATTTCTTCGTATTTTTGTAAAATTTTCGGACTGAGAAACCTTTCTACAAATGTCTTTCCACATATTCTTGATAAGTAAAATATTATTGCAGATCCACTAATTATAGCTAAAGTAGTTATTATAAAAGACCCCCACATTCCAAAGACCATTGCACCTGCCACAGCACTTACATTACTAGGTATAGGCGCAATAATAATGGATGCCAATTGTAATAAGAAAAATATAATGTAAGCACTATTTCCGAACCCTTCAATATAGCCTTTAAAATCTTCTAATGATGACATATATCCTAAAATCCCACTTGATTTAAAATAAATAATTATAGCTATAAGTGATACTATTGATATAATTAAATATATCCATTGTTTTGTCTGTATCTTATTTTTATTCATTAATTCTCTCCTTTTATAAATTAATCTATATAATTTAAATAAGCATCTATAAAAATACTAGTTTTAAATTACTCAGTACCTTTTATCTACTCCATATTTTTTATTAACTTTAGTATAAGTTTAAAATCTTAATATATTTTCATATAAAGCTTAAGATTTCCTAAATATAAAGTGAAAAAAATCTGTACATATAACTTAAATACAGATTTCTTGTTTAATAATATCTTCAATTAATGATATAACTAAATAATTCATTCATTTTTAAATGAATTATAACTTTATATTGATTATTAATATATTAAATGTTATTATTAAGCCATTAATAGATACGTAATATAATTGTGGAGCTTGGATGTCTTTCACCGGATACCAAGCTCTAATTTACTTTATATGACCTCTAAAGAAAGGATTTAATTATGAATTTTAAAGATTTAAAAATAAATACAAAATTAGTTGATGAATTAAAGAAAAATGGTATTACAACACCTACCAAAGTTCAAGTTAATGTTATACCTGAAATAATTAATAAAAATGATGTAATAGGAAAATCAAAAACTGGCTCTGGAAAAACACTAGCCTTTTTATTACCTATACTTCAAATAATAGATAGTAATTCTAAAAGTACTGAAGTGCTAATTTTATCTCCAACTAGAGAATTAGCTATCCAGATAACTGAGGAAGCAAATAAATTTAATATAAATGATATTGGAATTTTAGCTGCTTACGGTGGAAAAGATGTTGGTTCTCAATTAAAAAAACTTAATAAAGGCATCAATTTAATTATTGCAACTCCTGGAAGATTACTTGATCATTTAGAAAGAAAAAGTATAAATTTAAGTAAGCTAAATACTGTTGTTATAGATGAAGCTGATCAAATGCTTTTAATGGGATTTAGAAATGAAATTGAAAAAATAATGTCTTATGCTCCTAAAAAGCTTCAAACTCTTTGCTTTTCTGCAACTATAGATTCTAAAGTAAAAAAACTAGCTTATAGATATATGAATAATCCAACTATCATTGATATTACAGAAAATGAAGAATCTGAAATTCCTAATATTAAACAAGAAGTAGTTAAAACTACAGATAGATGGAAAGTTGATGCTTTAGTTAAGATTCTAGAAGAAGATAATCCTTTTATGTCTATTATCTTTTGTAGAACTAAAAGAAGAGCTGATGAACTAGAAGTAAAACTTGCTGCTAAAGGTATAAAGGCTGCTAAAATACATAGTGATGTTCCTCAAAATAAAAGAGAAAAAATAATGAAATCTTTTAGAGATTGTGAAATTCAATTTTTAATAGCAACTGACGTAGCTTCAAGAGGAATAGATGTTACTGGAGTTACTCATATATATAATTATGATGCACCAGAAAGTGTTGAAAGCTATATTCATAGAATAGGAAGAACAGCTCGTGCTGGAGATAGTGGCTATACATGCCTTATTACTGATCCTAAAAACTACACTATATTAGAGGAAATTGAAAATTACTTACAATATACAATTCCTGAGCGTGAAGTTAACTTTAAGTAAAAAAGTGCTTATATTAAATGTGCTTATTCCATATTTCTTAGCAAATTAACACCAAGTTACAGATATTAAATTAAAAAACTGATAGTTATAGTTTAAAAATAATTTTAAAAATGCATATTTATATATTGTAGCAATTCATATATTATGGTTTAAAATTTATATAAAAATAGACAATAAATATACTATTTTAATAAATAAAAAGTTAATAGAAAAATTTAAAGGACGTCGCGAAACGCGACTCCCTTTAAATTTAATTAGTAATAATTCTTTATATAATTAATCATAGAAAAAAACAATAGATAGATTTGTTTTACCAAAACCTATCTACTGTCTCTTTGTAGTTGTAATTTATAATGATCTTCTACTTTAATTTCCAGATTTCCTTATTGTATTGTTCAATAGTTCTATCTGATGAGAAGAATCCCGCTTTACTAATATTAAATAAAACTTTTCTATTCCAAGTTTCTCTATCTTCATAATCTTTAAATACTATTTCTTTAGTTTTAATATAATCTTCAAGATCTAGTAATGTCATGAACCAATCTTTATTAATTAATTCTTTATGAAGTCTTGTTAAGTTTTCTTTATCTCCAACTGCTATCATTTCATCACTAAGTATAAAATCAACTAATTCCTTTATTGCAGGTTTTTCATAGTATTTCTTAGAAACATAGTCTGCTTTTTTATAGTGTTCAATAACAGTTTCACTTGATTCCCCAAAGATATAAATATTATCATCTCCAACTAATTCATGTATTTCAACATTAGCTCCATCTTCTGTACCTAAAGTTAATGCTCCATTTAACATAAACTTCATATTACCTGTTCCAGAAGCTTCTTTAGATGCTAAAGAGATTTGCTCTGAAACATCACAAGCTGGAATTAATTTAGATGCTTTTGTTACATTATAATTTTCTACCATAACAACTTTTAAATACTTGTTAACTTCAGGATCATTATTTATAATTTCTTGTAGACATAAGATAGTATGGATTATATCTTGAGCTATTATATAAGCTGGTGCTGCCTTAGCTCCAAATATCATTGTTATTGGAGTTTCTGGGATATTTCCATTTTTGATATCTAAATACTTATGAATTATATAAAGAACATTCATTTGTTGTCTCTTATATTCATGAAGTCTCTTAATTTGAATATCAAATATTGAGTTTTCATCTATTTCAACACCTTGAGTTTCTTTTAGATAATTCTTAAGAGCAATTTTATTATTCTTCTTAATTTCTCCTAATTTTTTTAAAACCTCTTTATTATCTATATATTTTAATAAGTTTTCTAGTTTAGTAGCATCCTTTTTATAATCATCTCCAATTAGCTCACTTATATACTTTGCAAGTTCATTATTGCAATGAATTAACCATCTTCTAAATGTTATCCCATTTGTCTTATTATTAAACTTCTCTGGATAAATATTGTAAAATGGTTTTAACTCTTCTTCTTTTAATATCTCAGTATGAAGTGCGGCAACCCCATTTACACTAAATCCATAATGAATATCCATATGAGCCATATGAACTCTATTATCTTTATCTATAATATATACTTTTTCATCATCATACTTAGCTTTTACTTTATTATCTAATTCTCTTATAATTGGCATTAATTGTGGAACAACCTTATCTAAATATTCTATTGGCCACTTTTCTAATGCTTCTGCTAATATTGTATGATTTGTATATGCACAAGTCTTTGTAACTATTTCAATAGCCTCTTCCATTCCTATTCCTCTTTCTCCTAAAAGACGAATTAACTCAGGAATAACCATTGATGGATGTGTATCATTTATTTGAATAACTACATGATCATATAATTTATGCAAATCATATCCATTTTCTTCAGCTTCTAATAAAATTAATTGAGCTGCATTACTTACCATAAAGTATTGTTGATATATTCTTAATAAATGTCCTGCCTTGTCACTATCATCTGGATATAAGAATAAAGTTAAGTTTTTCTTTATTTCTTCCTTATCAAAATTTATACCATCCTTTACTAGTGTTTCATCTATTGTGTCTATGTCAAATAAACGAAGCTTATTGCAAGCCTTATCATAACCTGTAACATCTATATCATAAAGGCTTGATATAACCTTAAATCCTCCAAATAAAACTTCAAATTTTATATCTGATTTATTTAACCAACTTTCACTAGTTATCCATGGATTTTTTACTGCCTTTTGTTTATTATTTTCAAATACTTGCTGGAATAATCCAAAATGATAGTTTAAACCTACTCCGTCCCCATTTAATCCTAAAGTTGCAATTGAATCTAAGAAACATGCAGCTAATCTTCCAAGTCCACCATTACCTAATGATGGTTCTAACTCTATTTCTTCTATTTCAGTTAATTCCTTACCATTATCAGATAATACTTCTTTAACTTCTTCATAAAGTCCCAAATTAATTAGATTATTTGATAATAACTTTCCAATTAGAAATTCAGCTGAAATATAATAAAGTTTTTTATCCCCCTTATTAGTTCCCTTTTTATTAATTGTTCCTTTTGTTAATTCTAATAAAGCTAAATAGATTTCTTCATTGCTTGCTTCTTTTATTGTCTTGTCAAATCTCTTTTCTAGAATTTTTGTTAAGTTTTCTTGTACCATTGTTCTATCCCACCCTTAAATAATTAATTTACTTTTTAATAATATTATTTATATTCCTTTAAATTTCATAGGTTCATTAAACCCTTTACACTTACTATAATATCAACTTTATATATATGAATTTGTAAATTCATTCTTTTATTTGTATATTATTTATATGACTTTATAAGTTTTTTTATTTTCCTAGTTTTTTAACACTAACATAATAAGAAATTGCACTTATTCAATTACTTAATTGGAAGATTATATGACCTTTTATAATTTCCTAGTATAAATTAAAAGGAGATGCCCCAATACATCTCCTTTTAAAACATCTAATTATCTCTTACCCAAGAAATAACATATGCATATTTACTTTTAATAACTGGATTTTCAAATTTAAATTCTCCTTTTATTCCTTTTTCCTTCATATATAAGTCCAGATGACAAAGTGCTATACCTATATCTATTTGGCTCATAGCGGTACTACCATTGTTATATATATGAATATCGTCCTTTACCTTAAGCAATCTCCATGGTTGATTATTCATAGATGATGGTGCTAATCTTACCATCTCAAATACTTCTCCATATTCCTTTGATTCTTCCTTTGAAAGATGAGTATTAAAATTTTCATTGAAGAATAATTCAGAATAATCTTTTCTTATATTTTTATGGTCTTTCATTAATGATGCAAGAAATGATTTTTTTCCTCCTTCATATCCAATTGGTGATACCACTGGTAATATTTCACTACTTTTAAGATTAATAGTTTTTCCAAAATCCCCCTTGCTAAATGTTCCTCCAAGCCAAACTGTACCTAACCCTAGTGAAGTACAATATAAAATCAATTTTTCAAATGTATATCCTAATGCTTCTAATGCAAAATCTTTATTTTCGCATGCAGCTACTAAATAGTAATTTGCTCCTTTTATAACTCCATATGTACCAAGTCTAATTACATCCTTATAAGTTTCCTTTTTAATTAATTGTATTCTTACCTTTATATTAAAAGGATTATCTAATTTACCTATATAATTATCTATTTTATTTATTAATTCCTGAGATAAAGGCCTTTCTTCATAATTTCTAACAGAATATCTAGCTCTTATTATCTCCTCTAAAGGTTTATTGAATGTTAACCCCATATGAAATATCTCCCCCTCTTTTATATCATATTAAATAAACATTATCTATCTCCTTTTAAATAAACTATATAAATTCCCCTTGTAAAGGACCAGTGGGAGAATATTTGCTTTTGTGTAAAAACAATATGTATATCTAATATCTAATAATATAATATTCTAGAATATTGATTCTTCTAATAAACTTAAATTATTGACTATTATTTTCTTTGTACCAACAGCTTTAATAATATTTTCATTTTCTAATAAAGTTAGTTTCCTACTTAATGTTTCTCTTGCTATGCCACAATAATTAGCCATTCCTTCTCTATTTAAAGGAAGATCTATTTCTATCTTTCCATTTACAACTTTACCATATTTCTCTGAAAACTCTAAAAGCATACAACATATTCTTGCTTCTGGATTATTATTAGATAAATTTTTAGAAAGATTTTCTACTTCTATTAATCTCTTATTCATCTCAGAAAGAAGTTTTAAACAAATGGACGGGTTAGAATATAATATATCCTTTAGATCCTCTCTTGAAATAGTACATAATTCAGTGTTTTTTACTGCCACTGCAGATACATTACTTTCCTTAGTATCTCCTAGTATATTGCTTTCTCCAAGGAAATCTCCAACAGTTAGTATATTAATAATTTGCTCCTTTCCAGTTGCAGTACTTTTACTTATTTTTATCATGCCTTCACTTATTATAAATAGCTTTGAAACTTTATCTCCTTCTAAAAACAAGCTTTCTCCTTTTTTTAAGACCATATGCTTTCTTACTGATATTATTCTATCTAATTCCTCTTCAGAAAGTGATTCAAATATAGGTACTTCTTGTGCATATAATCTACTTGCACATTTTTCACAACAACAATCACAATTCAAAATAAAATACCTCCTAACCTAAATCATATAACTTAATTTAATTATACTATAAAATTCACATTTATAATTAAATTATATAATTTACAAGGAGGTATTAATTAATTTATATATTGATTTTAAAAATTCTACTTAATTTTAATTTACATTTAGTTTCTTAAATATAAGATTATTACTTACAATCTTCAGGTGTAAATGTACAATAACCTATATTATCACATTCTTTTTTCATATTAGCCCACTTAGTATCACCTTCTATACTTTCTAATGCTGTAGGATATAATATATAATTTTCCTTAAATATATGATCTTTTAATTCAAAGCAAATAGCATTTGAAAGTCTTTTTAATTCACTTTTATATTCAACAAAATCTAAGTCAGCTACAGACTCACTTAACTTCTTTAGTTCTCTTTTCTTTTTTCTTAAATCTTCATGCTCAAGTCTCATTATTCTAGTTGGTCCTGTTATCCCCCTTGCTTCAAGCTCTGGGAATAATACATCTTCTTCTCTTTTATGATGTGGCTCAGCATCTAATATACTAATAATAAGTTCAGTTACTCTTGTAAATTCTTTTCTATTCTTATCATAACTTTCCATTTCTAGTATTACATTAGTTACTTCTTCTAATTTCTTTAAAAAGCTTAAAATCAATGCATGTTCTTCAACTAGTGTATATAAAATATGTCCCTTAGATATATTGCTTTGTAATTTTTCAAGTTCACCTTGTAAAATCGTCATATGAATTTCACATAAATGCCTTAATTCACTTGGATTCATTCCTTCTTCTACTAAACTTTGCTCTGCCATAGAAAGTTCTAACGGACTTATTGATTTAACAAGTTTTAATCCCTTTTCCTTTAAATCTTCTGTTAATCCTTTTTCATTTAAATTTCTTAAAAGTACTGTTAACTCCTTTATTTTTCCTTCATTAACTGCTCTATTTACACCATTATCTAAAATAAATCTTTTCTTTTCCAAATTAATCACCTCTATATTCTTTAATAAACTTCTATTGATATCTCTTAAATAAAATATTGTTTTCTTTATGAATATGAACAAATAAGTCTTTCTCAAGATCATGCATCTTCATATATAATAATTTGAAGCTTGTACACGCCCATTCTGGAGCACTATAATCATCTGTAATTTGAGCTAATTCTTTTAGTATATCTCCTGCAGCTTCATGTTCTCCTATAAAGCTTTCTATTTCTACTTTTAAAATATCCTTCTTTTCTTTATCATTAGTATTTTCAAATTCAATTATCTTTGGAAATAATATTTTTTCCTCTTTTATTAAATGTTCTTCTAACTCACATTTTAATGCTCCAAAAAGTTTATGAACCCTTGTTAAAACTTCTGGTAAATGATTATAATGAACTTTAAATACCCTAACTAATAATGGATCTATATCTCTTAGTAATTCAAAAGTTTTAGCATGATGAGTATTTACTATATGCTGAATTAATTCTTCTGAATTTCTTTCATTCCAATTTATATATGATGAATTATCAAATATAAATTCTTCAAGTTCTTCATTTATATCTTCAATAAATTTATCTACGTTAATATTTTTTTCTTTTAATGCAATTTCTAAATTTTTATTTCCACCACAGCAATAGTCTAATTGCATATCATTAAATTTTTCAACAACAGCAGGATAAATAATAACACATTCACCTAAACTTAAATTTTTATTTATACTCTTTTCCATATCAATCACTCCAACCTTGTTTTTCTTATCTATGAATAAATTATAAGAAAATTTTTAAAATAAAAATGTGATTCAAATCAAATTTTGAGAAATTATAATCCTACATTAAGAATTGCATATATAAAATCAGTTTAATCTTTAATCATTAAAATAATAAAAACTTTATATCATAACCTTTTCTAAAATTTCAAAGTATAATACGAATCAAAAAAATAAGAAGATATATCATAACTATATCTCCTAAAATATTTATATTATACTAATTGTTGAAGACATGTCTTTAAATCTTCTTCTGGTGTACTAATAGGTTTAAGATCAAATGTATCTACTAGATATTGTAAAACATTTGGTGATATAAATGCAGGTAATGATGGCCCTAAGAACATTCCTTTTATTCCAAGCGATAATAATGCTAATAAATCTGCAACTGCTTTTTGCTCATACCAAGATAAAATTATAGATAATGGTAATGAATTTACATCTGTATCAAAAGCATCTGCTAAACTTGTTGCAATTTTCACAGCGGAGTAAACATCATTACATTGACCTACATCTAAAAGTCTAGGCAATCCATTTACTTCTCCAAATTCTAACTTGTTAAATCTATATTTTCCACAAGCAAGAGTTAAAATAATACAATCCATTGGAACTTGTTCAGCAAACTCTGTATAATAATTTCTTCCTGGTCTTGCTCCATCGCATCCTCCAATTACAAAGAAATGTCTTAGCTTACCTTCCTTAACTGATTCCACTATCTTATCTGCATGACTTAAAGTTGATTTATGAGCAAAACCTACTAATATTTCGTGTTCTTCTTGATCTTCTTCAAATCCACCTAACTCAAGGGCTTTATCAATTATTTCTGAAAAGTCCTTATATCCATTTTCATCTCTTCCTATATGCACTATTCCATCCCATCCAACTACTGAAGTACTATAAATTCTATCTTTATAGCTTTCTCTTGGCTTCATTAGACAATTAGTTGTCATAAGAATACAACCTGGTATATTATCAAATTCCTTTTGTTGATTTTGCCATGCAGATCCAAAGTTTCCTACTAAGTGCTTATATTTTTTTAGTCCATCATAACCATGGGATGGTAACATTTCTCCATGTGTATATATATTTATTCCTTTTCCTTCACTTTGCTCTAATAGCATTTCTAAATCTCTTAAGTCATGCCCTGAAACAACTATAAATGGTCCTTTTTTAATATTTACATTTACTTTGTGAGGTGTTGGATTTTTATATCTAGTTGTATTAGCATCATCTAGAACTCTCATAACTTCTATAGCTATTTCTCCAGTTCTCATTACCCAACGTATTAATTCTTCAACTTCAACATTATCATTTGTCATAATTCCTAATGCTCTAAAATAAAATTGATCAACTTGATCGCTATAAAAATCAATAAATCTAGCTTGATGACCATAAGCAGATATTCCCTTTAACCCATAAAGAATAGTTGATCTTAATGATCTTATATCTGCATCTAATTCCTGATCGTACATAATTCCTGCTTTAACTGCATCCTTTAGCATTTCCTGCTTAGTAGCGCTTAAGTTATATGTAGCAGGATCAGGGTAATCCCCCTTTGGTGCTTTACTTCTTAATGACTCTTTTATTTTTTGTGAATCTTTAAGCATTTGTATATGTACTTCTACATCAAAGTTAACATTAGTTAGTGTTGTAAAAAGTCCATTTTCTACAAACTCAACTATTGTTTTATCTATAAGCTCACCTTTATCAATTAATGGTTTAGCATAACATGATATTCCCTTTAGTTGATAAATCAATAAATCCTGAAGATTTGCAACTTCTGGTGTTTTACCGCAAACCCCCATTTTAGTACACCCCTTGCCCCCCATAGTTTGCTCACATTGATAACAGAACATTGCATTATCCATATTTTATCTCCTTTCTATATAAACCTATTCTTAGTTATATAACCCTATTATCAGTTATATAAACTATTTTTATTCATATATAATACTCTTTTAAAAAGCAAAAAATTCACGATTGCTTTGAACAATCATGAATTTTATATTCTTAATTTTTCTTTATTCCTATTATTTTTTTAAATCCTATGATTGAAATAATGCAATTAACTATAAATATAGCTATGCAAATTACTAAGCTAAGTAAATATACAAAATTTAAATTTTCTTTCATAAAATCAGCTAATGCATTAATTGCAAAATAACTATGAATTGCACCAACTACTAATGGAATGAAATAAAATAATGCAACTTCTCTACTTATAGATTTACTTATATCTTTCTTTGAAGCTCCTATACTTAAAAGTGTTTTATACTTTTGCTTATCTTCATTTGCATCACTATAAATTTTTATATAAATAATACTAGCTTCTGCTAATGCCATTACTAAGAATAAGAATCCTCCAATTGCATAAACAAATTTTACCCATTCTATTGTTTTTAACTCAAATTGCCCATAAAATCCATGAGTGGTTTCTAAATTAAGATTTTTTCCTATTTCATCTATTACATTAATTATATTTTCTTCATTTTCTATTTTAATGCCATAGAAATTTATTTCAGTTGCTGTTTCTTTAAGCTTTTCATATTCATCATTATTAACAACTATAGTAGAATAATTTAATGCTTCACCAAAAACTCTGATTCTAGTACTTTCGCTTACATTAAACTTAACATCATTTAATGTAATATCATTGGTATTAGCTAAAAAGCTCATAAGAGTACCTGGTCTTTCAATGTATATAACATTATTACCTTCTACCATTTCCTCATTAAATTTATCTAAGTCTTTCTCATCACCATTTGCTTTCAATATATTAGATAAATTATCATAAGATACTACTATATATTCATCATTTTGATATTGTGGAACATCTTTTAATGTACTATTAACCTTTAGTACTTTAGTATTTAAGGAATATTTTTCTTCTCCAACTTCTTTTAATTTATCAGCTATTTCTTCTGAATTAAACTCATCTGTAGATGAAAGTGCTAAAGAATATAAAGTAATATTTCTTTGACTATTTTCATATGTTGTCTTCATTGAAAAAGCTGTTCCAAGAACTGTAGTAGTTGTTGCTGTTAGTATAGCTATAGTAGCATAAATAGTATAGTTTTTCTTAAATCTATAAGCTAAATTATTTATAGTTACAATATTTGATCCTTTGTATAATATAGATTTTCTATTAATTAAGAAATTAAACACTATTGGGAAAACAGCTCCAAATAATCCATATGTTCCTATACAAACTAATACTAAAGTCTTAAGAGCATTCATTGCTTCTTCATTTACTAAGTAATATCCATATCCAATTAGAAATAAAGAAATTATTCCAATTACATATATAAGAAAATTAACTTTAGGCATCTTTTCTTGTTTTTTATTTGCATTTAAAAGATCTACAATTTTGCTTCTAACTATACTTATAAATCCTTTTATACTCATAAATAAAAAGATACACATAAAAATTGCTACAGTATAAATTATTGAATTTAAGCTTACATTAAACGTCACATCTATATTAAAGTCTGCAATTTTAAAAACTACTATTTGAAAAAACTTTGATAAGACAACTCCTATAGTTGTTCCAATTATTGATGCACTTACTCCAATTAACATCATTTCAATAAAATATATCTTTCCTATTACTGATGAATCAAGACCCATAAATGCATAAATACCAATTTCCTTTTTTCTATTTCTTAAGAAGATATTTGATGCATACCAAATAAAGAAAAACATAAATATAACTAAAATGACAGTTATAACTTGCAAAATAAGCTTGCTATATTCTTCATTCATATCACCAAGGACTTTCATTGCCTCTCCATCCATCATAATTAAGAAATTACTTAAAATAACCACCGAAAAAATCATTGAGATAAAGAACATAGTATATACTTTTATATTATTTTTGAAATTATTATAAGCTATATTGAATACGCTCATTATTTAGCACCTCCTAAAGATGCTAACATATCAATTATCTTACCATAAAACTCTTTTCTATTATCTCCTTTATTTAATTGACACTTTATTTCTCCATCACTTAATATATAAACTTTATTAGAATAACTTGCAGTAAGAGCATCATGAGTAACCATAACAATAGTAGCATTTTCTTCCTTATTTGCTCTACTTAAAGATTCTAGCAGATCTGATGATGATCTTGAATCTAATGCTCCAGTAGGCTCATCTGCAAAAATTACTTTTGGATCAGTTATTAAGGCTCTAGCTGCTGCCCCTCTTTGCTTTTGTCCTCCAGATAATTCATATGGATACTTCTTTAAATGCTCCTTAAGACCGAATATCTCTGCAATATTAATTACTTTGTTTTCTATATCTTTAGTTTTCTTTTTTCCTAATGCTAATGGCAATGCTATGTTATCCATTAAATTCATATTATCTAACAAATTATAATCCTGAAATATAAAACCTATTTTATCTCTTCTTAAATTAGATAAATCCTTATTCTTAATCTTTGTTATATCTTTTCCATCAAGAATTATTTCACCTTTTGTTGGTTTATCTAAGCTTGAAATTAAATTAAGCAAAGTAGTTTTTCCTGCTCCTGATGGCCCCATTATAGAAATAAAATCACCTTCATTTACAGTAAAATTTATATTATTTAAAACCCTTGTTCTAAACCCTCTAACTCCATACTCCTTAGATACATCTTTTAACTTTAAAATTTCTTTCATAACTAATTCCTCCAAAATTAACTTTAACTTTAATTTTATTTTAATAGTTTTTTAATTTGGATTCCTTCACTTAACCTTACCTTTTTTATTCTAATGTTACATTTTAGTAACCTTTAAATAATCGGAGATTTTATAAAAGTATATATTAAATAAAGTATATTCACCCTTAATTGATTCCACAGAAATTTCATGTTCTAATTTGTTTAATACCTTCTTAGTAAAATAAAGTCCCATGCCAGTAGATTTATATACTTTATTTCTACCATTACTCCCTGTAAAACCTTTATTAAATATCCTTTCTATATCTTCTTTTTCTATGCCAATGCCATTATCCTTAATACATAGTTTTATATATTCTCTATTATCCTCTGCATAAAATTCTATCTTACCATTTTCTTTTGAATATTTAATAGCATTATTAATTAATTGATCTATAACATAAATAATCCATTTCCCATCACTATGAATATTATAGTTTAAATTACTTGTAACAATTTCCACCTTATTTTTTATTAAAAAAAATGAATTGTTTCTTATAGATTTTTTGACTATATCCCCCAAATTTTCTTCCTTAATAAAAATATCCTCTGAAGCTACAGTAGCTCTACTTCCATAAATAACTGAATTAACTAGAAAATTAATTTTTTCTGTTTCATTTTTTATGCTACTTGCTGCATCATAATCCTCTATATCCTCTGAAATTATATTTAATGCTGTTATTGGCAATTTTATTTCATGAACCCATTTAGAAATATATTCTTCCATATCTCTTAATTTTTCTTCATATTCTTTAGTTTTAAAATCATACTTTTTATCTTTATTGTCTATAAGCTTAAAAATAATCTCCTCTTCTAAAGAATTTTCTTTAACATCTTCTAGAGAAATATCATTTTCATTTAAAATAGATTTATATAAATCGTAATATTTCTTTTTCCAATTAAAATAAGCAATGTATATCCATATTAAATATATAGTAATTATAATGAAATCTAAATAAATTAAATCACTAGTTCGACCATTGAATGAATTTATTGAAATTAAATATATGTTTATTACTAGTAATAAAGCTATTGAAAATATAATATTTATATTCTTTTCTTTTATAAATCTCATTAAGCCCATTAAATCATATACCCTATCCCTTTCTTAGTCTTTATAAAATCATTTAATCCTAATTCATCCTTAAGCCTTCCTCTTAGCCTAGTTACATTTACAGTTAATGTATTATCACTTACAAATTCATCATCATTCCATAAGCTCATCATAATTTTATCTCTTGAAACTACTTTCCCTTTATTTTTAATAAGTATTGATAATATTTTCATTTCATTTTTTGTTAACTCAATAATATTATCTTCATATTTAAATGTACATTTTTCCATATCTAATATAGTATCTTTATAATAAATAACAGAATCTGAAAAAGTATAATCATAGCTTCTCCTTAGTAATGCATTGATCTTAGTTATTAAAACTTCTATAGAAAAAGGCTTTGTTATATAATCATCACCACCATTATTTATTCCCATAATTAAATCCATATTTGAATCTCTTGAAGATAAAAATATTATAGGCACCTTAGATATTTCTCTAATTTTTTCGCACCAATAAAACCCATCATAGTATGGTAAATTAACATCCATTATTATTAAACTTGGTTTCTTTTCAGTAAATTCTTTTACTATATCACTAAAATTATCTATAAGCTCTATGCTAAATCCCCATTTCTCTAAAGATAAAGAAAGCTGTTTTGATAAATCTAAATCATCTTCTATTAATAATATTTCTCTCATAATAGCTACCTCTCAGTTATTTTTATGTAAATTATAACATTATGTAAATTTATATGAAACATTATAAAGTATAAAAAAGCTATAACTAATATTATATAGTTATAGCCTTAATTTTATTAAAAAGTACTTTGGTTACGCTAGCCAAAGCTATGACGCCCTCTATACTAATAATCTTATATTTAATTTCTAATTAACTTAACTTCTTTATTTATTAACCTTAATGATTGTTCTTTTATTCCTTCTAATGAATAATTGCAATTTTTTTCTTGTATCAATATTTTCGTTTTTATGCTGAATTCTCTATTATACATATCAATTATCCTACTTTTGATATAATACTTAAAATTACTTCCACCTAAAACAACTACACTAGGGTTAATTATTGCTGATATTGTTTTAATAGTATTTATAATTACTTGAATATACTCATCATCATCTAAATTGCTAATCATCATTGCATTTAGAAAAGTATTTCCAACAGGAATGAATCCAATTTCTCCAGCATATCCATTATCACCTTTTAAAACATTTCCATTTAGTACTATTCCAGCCCCTACCCCTAATGAAGTAAAGCTTACATATACAAGACTAATAGGATCACATTTATTTTTTTCTATATAATCATTATAAAATGCTAAAGAAGCAGAATTTATATCATTCTCTAATAGTATCGGAACATCAAATCTTTCTTTAAGATATTTTCTTATTTTTATTTCTTTCCAATCTTCCATTCTAATTCCAGATAAATATCCATCATCAGTCACAACTCCAGGAACGCTAATACCAATGCCTTCTATATTGTTATAAACTCTATATAAGGCTTCTATTGTATTTATTATAATTTCAATATCTTCTAAACTTCCTATTATTTTAGTATTTTCTTCTAAAACTTCTCCTAAAGTGTTTACAATTCTATAAATTATTTTCTCTTCTTCTATTGATATTGCTATTAAATATCTTTTATTAGGATTTATCTTATATCTTTCAGCTCGTCTTCCACCACTAGATTCATCTAATCCTACAGATATTATTTCATTTATTTCCATTAACTCATTTAAAATAACTCTTACTGTTGTATGACTTAACCCTGTATCCCTAGTAATTTCAGCTCTTGTTGCATTACCTCTAGCCCTTATTGAGTTCATTATTAATGAAGTATTCACATTTTTAAGTTCTGTTGGTTTTCCTGCAATTTTTTTCATTATAAGAAATTTAGCTCCTTTAAAATATCACTAGGATTTTTAAAGTTATAATCAGCATCTATTCCATCTAAGTCATCAGCACCCCACATAGCTATACCAAAATCCATCCCTGCAGCCTTAGTTGCTTTAAAATCAAATATTGTATCTCCAATATACATACAATCCTTTGGACTTATATTTAATATTTCACTTACTTTTAATAAAGGATCAGGATATGGTTTATGTCTTTTTGTATCATCTGCTAAAACTTCACACTGAATATATTTTTTTAATCCAGTAGGTCCAAAATCTATTTCATATTGATCTTTCATTTTAGAACTTGCTATAGCACATATGATTCCTTTTGAATTTAGTGTTTTCATAACTTCATCAAAGCCCTCATATAATACAGCACCTTCTTCAAAATCATTTACATACTGTACCCACTTCTTATAAGATTTATCTATATCCTTAAAACCAAGATCTTCTAAAGTTCTCTTTCCTGCATATGCTTTATATTTAAGCAAATCTTCATAAGAAATGACTTCACCTAGCTCTTCTTTTATTAACCTTTGAAGTGGAATTAAATTCATTCTCTCTGTATTTAAAATTGTTCCATCTAAATCAAAAATAATACATTTATACTCTCTCATATTTATAACCATACCCCTATACTATACTTTTGAAAGTTTCTTTCAAAAGTATAGTAACATATTTCTATAAATTAATCAATAAAATTAACTTATATAAAATAAACCAAGCCACAATAAAATGACTTGGTTTAAACTTGTATATAAATATATTATAATAATTCACCATATCTCTTTATAAATGCCTTTTTTAATATAGTTGCTAATATCATATAAAGTATTATTATTACTATTAAACAAGGAAAATAAATTGCCGGCATAGCAACCATATCCAAAGCCTTTCCAAAAGCTGTATAAGGAATTATAGTTCCCACTGCTATTCCTAATGTTGTTAGAGTTGTAAGTTGCCATGATGCTCTACTTTGAATAAATGGAATGTCTGGTGTTCTAATCATATGAATTACAAGAGTTTGAGACCATAATGATTCAACAAACCATCCTGCATGGAATAATCCCATAAATCCTAATTGTTGCACTTCATTTAATGTATAATATTGTCCTCCAAATACTAATGGACAAATAAAGAAATACATTAAAATATAAGTTGCTATATCAAAAACTGAACTTGTTGGACCAATCCAAAACATAAATTTACTTATTGAACTTGCATCCCATTTACGAGGTAATTTTAGATAATCTTCATCAACGTTATCCCAAGGAATAGTTATACAAGAAATATCATAAATTAAATTTAATATTAGTAATTGTATTGGTAACATAGGCAAGAATGGTAAGAATATACTTGCTACTAATACAGAAAACATATTTCCAAAGTTTGAACTTGCTGTCATCTTTATATATTTAATAATATTAGCATATATCTTTCTACCTTCTACTACTCCATCTTCTAATACCATTAAATCTTTTTCTAATAAAATTATATTCGCTGATTCTTTTGCTATATCAACTGCTGTATCAACTGAAATTCCAACATCAGATTCTGTCATAGCTGCTGCATCATTTATTCCATCTCCCATAAAGCCAACAGTATGTCCATTATTTCTTAAAGCAGAAACAACTCTTGTCTTTTGATTAGGAGAAAGTTTAGCAAATACATTTGTTTCTTCCACTACTTCACTTAATAATTCATCATCCATTTCTTCAATATCTGATCCAAGTAATAAATTATTTACCTTTATTCCAACTTGCTTACAAACAGAAGATGTTACTGCATCATTATCTCCAGTAAGAATTTTAACATTAACTCCAAAGTCTTCAAGAGCTCTTATTGCATTAGCCGTACTTTTTTTTGGTGGATCTAAAAATGCTAGATATCCTATTAATACCATATCTGATTCATCTTTTACTGAAAGCTCCCCTACCCTTGATGGATTGTTCTTTTGAGCAATTCCTAATATACGCATTCCTTGACTATTGTAACTAGAAACAGTATCTAAAATTTCTTTTTTAATTTCTTCTGTAATAGTTTCAATTTTCCCCTTATATTCTACATGAGAGCAAACTGATAGCATTTCTTCAATAGCACCTTTAGTTATTAATTGAGTTTTTCCAGCTTTATCTTCAACTACTACACTCATACGACGACGGCTAAAATCAAATGGTATTTCATCTACTTTTTTATAATCATGCCATAATTCAATCATATCTTTTTCATTTGCATGATTTACTATAGCTATATCCATTAAATTCTTTAGTCCTGTTTGGTGATAGCTATTTAGAAAGGCATGACGTAACACTCTGTTATCTTCTTTTCCATGAATATCAAGAGAATACTCTAAAACTACCTCATCTTGAGTAAGTGTACCTGTTTTATCTGTACAAAGAACATCCATTGCCCCCAAATTTTGTATAGCATTTAAATCTTTTACTATTACTTTCTTTTTTGACATAGAAACTGCACCTTTTGCAAGGTTTGCTGAAACTATCATAGGTAACATTTCTGGGGTAAGACCTACAGCTACTGAAAGAGCAAATAAAAATGCCTCCATCCAATTGCCCTTAGTAAATCCATTCATAAATAGTACAAATGGAACCATTACTAACATAAATCTAATTAATACCCATGATACTGAATTCACACCTTTTTCAAAACTTGTAGTTACTTTTTTTCCTACTAATTGTTTTGCCATTGAACCAAATATTGTATCATCACCAACATTAATTACTATTGCTATTGCTGATCCACTAATAACATTACTTCCCATAAAAGCTAAGTTATTTAATTCTATAGGATTTTTACTATCACCAATAATAATTGTGTCTACTTTTTCAATTGGCTCACTTTCACCAGTCAAAGATGATTGACTAACAAATAAATCTTTTGCCTTTAGTATTCTAACATCTGCTGGAATCATATCTCCAGCTGCAAGATGAATTATATCTCCAACTACAATTTCATTAATAGGAATTTCTTTTGCTCCTACACCTTTACGCTCCACACTTATAGTTGTTTTAACCATTTCGCTAAGCTTTTCAGCCGCCTTATTTGACTTTGTTTCTTGAACGAAACGAAGAATACCACTTACTAAGACCATTGAAGTCACTATAATAACTGATGTTGCATCTTTCTCACTTGGACCAACAATTACTATATCTGTAATGAATGATATAATCGCTAAAGCTAATAAAATTATAGTAAATGGATTAATAAATGCTTCTACTAGTCTTTTTAATAAAGAATCTCCTTTTTGATGAGTAATTTCATTTTTTCCATATTCCTCTCTCATCAATTCAACTTTACTTTCCTCATAACCACTATAGCTTGTGTTATACTTCTTTAAAATACCCATTTCATCTTGTTTTGAAGAAAAAATTAGTCTATTAACTCCTGAATTTACCTTTACCTCATCTGTAATTACTTTTCTAAATATCTTCTTTTTCATCGTCCTATCCTCCTAAAAAATTTAAAATATTTTTAGAGGTAAGACATAGATCCAAAAAGAAATATTATCTTTCAATTATTCAATTTTAAATTGTAAGAGGAATGAATGATGTATAAGCCACTGCATCATAGCTCCTCAAATTAATTAAATTTATATTTTTCCCTAGTGGATCTATGCACTTACTACTCTCTTCATCCATTCCTCTCACCTCCTAAAATTCAAATTATCTATATAAACATAAAAATGGATTAAAGCAACAAAAAAACCCTTACCAAAATAACTTAATGGTAAGGGAAATAAACTTACAAGCTTAATACAATCATAATAAAAGACTGCACAAAAAAACATAAAACAGAAAACTGCTTCATCATCGTACAAGCTTCAGCTTCACAAGGCGATGAAATTGCATTAGTCTATGCCTTGGCTTCGACATAGACTGCTAACCTTCTCATAGTGTCTCCACTATTTTGCGGCAGCAACCCTTATCCTTGTGGTAACCTCACCTACCGAAATATTAAATTGTTAATTCTCTTATATCATATGTAATAATTAAAAAATTGTCAACACTTTTCATAAAATTCATATTTATTTTTCACCTTTATATACTCTTACATAATTTTAAATCCTATCTATTTATATACTATATTAATACTATTTCATCATATTATTAATATAAATTTAACCTTTTTTCTACTAATATTCGTTGTAAAATTATTGTTATATTTATTTAGAAATGTTAAAATAACGCTTAATAACTCTTTCATTAATAAATTAAGGAGATAGCTATGAATAAGAAAAAAACAGCATTAATTTCAACTAGTATATTAGGTGCTTTATCTATAGGCGCTTTAGGATTTGTAGGTAATTTCTTTTATAATTTGGCCCTTAATCCAACAGTATCCAAGGATGCTATATTTGGCACTCCAGAAGAAGCAAAGTCAACTAGTGGAGAAGTTGTTGACGAAAATGTAGATTGGCTGATTAATAAATCCAACTTTTCTAATGAATATATAACCTCCTTCGATAATCTAAAACTTCATGGTTACAAAATACTAAACGAAATTCCTACTAACAAATGGGTTATATCTGTTCATGGATATACAAGTCAGGGATTAGACATGAGTGGTTATGCTAGAAATTTCTATGAAATGGGATATAATATTTTAATTCCCGATCTAAGAGCTCATGGTAAAAGTGAAGGCGATTATATTGGAATGGGTTGGGATGATAGATTAGATATTATTGAATGGATAAATTTAATTCTTAAGTTTGATGCAACTTCAGAAATAGTTCTTCATGGAGTATCAATGGGAGCAGCCACAGTTTCTATGACTTCTGGCGAAAAACTTCCAAACAACGTAAAAGCTATTATAGCAGACTGTGGATATACATCTGTTTGGGAACAATTTTCACATCAACTCGATGTTCTATATTCATTACCTAGTTTTCCAGTTATGAATGCTTCATCAGTAGTAACAAAAATCAAAGCTGGTTATACTTTAAAAGAAGCTTCTACACTAAAACAAGTAGCAAAATCTAAAACTCCAATATTATTCATTCACGGAGATGAAGATGATTTCGTTCCTTACTCAATGATGGATGAACTTTATAATGCCACAAGTTCAGAAAAGGAAAAATTAACCATAAAAGATGCCGGACATGCTAAAGCATCTAAAGTAAATCCTGAACTTTACTGGTCCACAATTAATATATTTATAAATAAATATATTAATTAAAAGTGAAAAATTAAAAAGTGAAAAAGTTAAGGATCTTTTCCTAAACTCTTTCACTTTTCCATTATTAATTTAACTTAGAAGTATAAATTGGCAAAGATAAATAGACGGTTGAATAAGCATATAGCCAGCAATTAGAGATACTTGGTGAAGGAAAAACTACTAGGCCTTAATGTTGCTTAATTGTTTGAGCGTAGATAGTTAACTAAAACTCTTTGCATAGTAGTTTTTTCGAAGTTTAATAGGACATCTACTTCAGACAAGCTTCAGCAGATGGTCTTTCATACTAAGTTCAGCTAGCTTCACTAAGTATTCAATTCCTACGTAGCTATTTAGCTTATGGACTATATCTAGTTATCATAGACTTTATATTTGCAATTTATTTATTATATCCATTAACTATTAAGTCTAACTTTCCTGTCTCAGGATCTATTGCAAGTCCATGAACAGATATACCTTCTGGCATTAATGGATGTTTCTTAATTAAAGTAACACTATCTTTTATAGATTCTTCAACCGAATCAAATCCATGCAACCATTTTTTAATATCTATTCCAGCATTACAAAGTGTATCTAAAGATTCTTTTGAAATTCCTCTATCAATAGCCTTTTGCAATAATTTATCTGTGTCTAAATTACACATTCCACAGCCATGATGTCCAATCACAAAAATTTCATCTATATTAAATTCATAAATTCCAACAATTATACTTCTAATTACACTTCCAAAAGGATGCATAATTGCTGCTCCAGCATTTTTTACAATTTTAGCATCACCATTTTTTAAATTTAATGCTTTAGGCAATAAATCTGTAAGCCTTGTATCCATACAAGATAAGATAAGTATCTTCTTTTTAGGATTTTTTGAAGTTATGTATTGCTCATAATCTTTATGTTCTACAAAGTCTTTATTAAATTCTAATATTTCATCTAATTTACTCATAGAGTCCCCCTTTTATGTTTTTAGCCTTTTACTTATTTTATAATAACAATACAATTTTTCATATAGTTTTTTATGTATTATTGTTATACATTTTTAATTCTATCCAGTAAATTTTTATATTCTAAATCCAATTCTTCTTTTTTAACTTTATTTGTTTCTAATGATAATAGTGAAATAACCTCTGTTAATCTATTTTTTAAAACTAGCAATTCCTCTTCACACTTCTTTTTATTAATATCAACACTATCAATATTTTTATGATCTAAATAGAAGCTATAACCTCCATCAAATTCATGTAGTTTATTTTCTTTAATTTCAATAATATAATCACATATATTTGAAACAAATCTTATGTCATGAGATACTAAAATAATAGTCTTATCAGTATTTACTAAAGCATTTTCTAATGCCTCTATAGATTTAATATCTAAATAATTGGTTGGTTCATCTAGTATTAATATATTATTATCTGATAAGATCACCTTACATAGCCCTACCTTTACCCTTTCTCCTCCACTTAAATCAGCGACTTTTTTATATACACTTTTATCTTTAAATCCAAATTCACTTAAATTAATTCTTATAAAAGTTTCATCATAAGATGAATCTTCTTTTATATTTTCTAAAATAGTCTTATCATCCTTTAAATTACCTTGACCTTGATCAAAATATCCTATTTTTACATTACTCAAAATCTTAACTTTATCACTATTTCCACTAATTATATATTTTAATAAAGTTGTTTTTCCACAACCATTTTCCCCTATTAAAGCAATTTTTCTTCCTTGTTTTATTTTTAAATTAACATCATCTATTAATAATTTATCTTTCACATAAATTTTTGAATCCTCTATTTCAATGGGAACTTTAGAATTCAGCTTCATACTTGGTACAATGTTAATTATAGTTTTCTTTGTATCTTTTGGTTTTTCTTTAACCTCTAACTGATTTATTCTGCTTTTAATTGATTTTATATTATTATCTATATTCTTCTTTCCTCTTTGATCACCCATTTTTATAGTTTTAGCTTCTGATGGTCCCATTCCTTTGGGAGCTTTTTTAATTCTATCTCTTAATACTTCCTTTTCTGATATGGCTTTTTCTAATCTAGATTTTTCATGAATATATTTATTATATTCTCTTTCATTAACTTTTCTATTTTCTTCTTTTTGATTAAGATAATCGCTATAATTTCCACTATATATAGTCAGCTTTCCCTCTTCAATTTCAACAATCTTATTACATAAATCATCCAAAAAATTTCTATCATGAGAAACAATAAGCAATGCTCCCTTATACTTCTTAAACATTTTATTTAAAAGCTTAACGCTTTCAACATCTAAATTAGAAGTAGGTTCATCTGCTATTATAAGACTACTATTTTCTTCAAAAGCCTTGACTATCCTCATTTTAACCTTTTCCCCTCCAGATAAGTAATCATCATATTCATCTGGAACATGAAGCATACCTTTTAATTTCCCCTCCCCGTCAATTTTGCACCACTCTTCTCTTTGACTAATATAAGAATAACTATCTGTAATATAAGTAGTTCCTTCATCAGCTTTTACTTCTCCCATTAATATTTTTATTAAAGTTGTTTTTCCTGCTCCATTTTCTCCTACTACTCCTATTCTATCGCCTTCCATTATTTCAAATTTATCTATATCAAGTAATAATCTATCACTATAATACTTCTTTAAATTATTAATACTTCCAAGTTGCATATTAAAGCCTCCATCAATAAAAATATAAAAGAAGGATGTTGCAAAAATTATACTTTACAACTATCCCTCTTAAATTAATCTTTTATAATATTATTTGATTTATCAATTAAATGTATTCTACTATAATTATTTAATTTTATTCTTTAAATAAAATTATTTAATAATATTACTAGCTTTTGGACAAGATATATATTATTATTATAAAAAATACTAATTTGAGGTGGTAAATATGACAGTTTATGCAATAACATTTTATTTAAGTGAAGATTCTCATTCATGTGGTTGTGATTCTCACGATCACAATCATGATCACGAACATCATCACCATCATCGTGATGACTATGATATAATTGCAACAATAAAATCACTTGGAGCTTGGGCTAATTTTATGCCTGATAGCTATTTACTTAAAACTGATGTTTCAGCTAATGAAATTTCAGAAAAGATTAAAGCATTCTTACAACCTAATGATCTGCTTTTTGTAACTAAGGTTGACAAGGATGATGTTGCATCACTAACTCCTGGTGTTGTAGATTGGATAAAAGCTTAATAATATAAATTCAAATGGCTAGATTTATTTTAAATCTAGCCATTTTTACCTTTTAATATATTCCTATTAAGAGTATAAATCCATTAATCATAACTCTTTAATATTTTATAAAATATGCTACCCAAATTTTTAAAAAATGAATCTTAAATTAGATAACTTTAATTAAAATATAACTTTACAATTAATATATCGGATCTGTAATAACACCAAATGATGTTGCTTTTATTAAAGGATTATTTATAAGTTCAATCAATTCTTCCTTTGTCCCATGAACTACTACTCCTAAAATTTTTGCATCTTCAGATGAAGTTTTTCCTCTTTCCATTATTTCATTATATAAAGTTTTATTCACTATCCTAGGCCTTTATAAAGCTATCATGAACTATGTCTTCTGCATCATTGATTTTACATCCACTTTTTACCAAATACAGACATATAACATTAAATTGCTTTTTATATAAATTTATAATAAAATCTTTGTCCATATTTCCTCCTTTAGTATTCTAACCCTTTCTTAAATAAGACAATTAAAATAGTAAAATGTGTACATATAAAATAAATTTTTAATTAAGCTTCAAAAACATTTTTAACTTACTATCTAAATAATTTATTATGACTTCAATTCCTAATATAATTAATTCTAAAATAAACTGTTATCTCCTTTATTCTCTTTAAAACTTTCTTATGTTATATATAACTAACATTTTCTTACATGAAATAAATATATTGTTGATTTATAATATAGGAAATTTAAATTTCAATGAAAAGGAGGTATTAAATTGCTAAATGCATTAACCATATTTATTTTACAACTTGTCTATGTTCCACTTTTAACATTAAGAACTACATTTGTTGTTAAAGGTAAGAAAGCTCAAGCTTCAATGTTTGCTTTCCTTGAAGCTATAATTTATATAGTAAGCTTAGGTATTGTTTTTTCTGACTTAAGTAATATCCTTAATATAGGTGCTTATATACTGGGATATGGTATTGGAATATATCTAGGAGGTTTAATAGAAGAAAAACTTGCTATTGGATATAGAACTATTCATGTAAATTTAACTAGTTACAATCAAGAATTAATTGATAAATTAAGAAGTTTAAATTTTGGAGTAACTACTTATAATGGAGAAGGAATTAATAAAGAAAAAAGATATAGACTTGAAATTGTATCTCATAGAAGTAGAGAAAGTGAAGTTATTTCTATAATTCAGTCTATGGAAAAAAATGCTTTTATAGTTTCTTATGAGCCTACTCAATTTAAAGGTGGATATATTACTAGGCATATGAAAAGATAGTATTTGTATATTCCGATTTTTACAGTTGATATTTTGATAATTTGTTATAATTTATAATAATTATATATAAATTCATTTCCACTTAATATATAATATTTATAAATTTATAAAAATAGGCTGGCGCTATATGAAATATAAAATACTAAAAGTAAACATGATAAACTATAAATTTTACTATGATGGAAAAGAAATTGATTCCTACATTGACTTAATTAATATGCATTAAAAAGATGGATATTCTTTATCTCAAATTCTATCATTACCTAGTGAAGATGCTTCTACTCAATTAACATTAGATATTATTTTGCAAAAAGATAATAATGCTTCTTCATATAATCAAGGATTCTCATATTAATTATAAAAGGAAAGCTATGAAACAAATAGCTTTCCTTTTATTTTCTAAAATTATTAACTTTTTAATCTCTCTATTTAATAATTATGCGTTAAAAACTTCTTTATATTATCTATAACTATCCTATTTTGTTCTTCAGTTCCCATTGAAATTCTAACGAACCCGTTCATGCCGATTAGTTTTCCGTCTTTTACTATTATTCTATTTCTTTGTAGGAAATCTACTAACTCACTTGCTTTCTCTCCTAATTTGAACATAATAAAAGATACATATGATTTAATATATTCTATGTTAAGTTCTTTAAAGGTAGTTTCGTACATATGAAGTGCTTCTTTATTTTTAATCCTTACTTGTTCTACATACTCTTTTCCTTTATAACTCTAACTGCTAAATTTTGAGCATATGAATTTAAGTCAAAAGGTCCAATAACAAACTTAAATTCATCAATTATGCTTGATCTAGCTATTCCATATCCTACTCTCACTCCAACTAACCCGTATGCTTTTGATAAAGTTCTTAATATTATTACATTAGAAAACTCTTTATAAATCTTTAAAGAATCTAATGGATCCTTTTCTAAAAATTCTATATACGCTTCGTCTAAAACTACTTTAACATATGAAGGAACTTTTTCTAAAAATGATACTATATCTTCATCATTTAAAAGTGTTCCAGTTGGATTATGAAGATTAGATATCCAAATTAATCTTGTATTTTCATTTATTATATCTTAATATTCAGATATTCAAAAAAATTTAGTATCTCTTAATGGATATATATATCAATATAATTTAGATAGAATATTAATTGCTGATAAATCTGGAAACGGCTTAAATAGTGGTGGACAAACTGTTACTATTTCTGATAGAGACTATTTTAAAACGGCTATGTCTGGTACTTCAACAGTTAGTAGCCCATTGACTGATAAAACTACTAAAAAAACTCTAATGACTTATTCTGCCCCAATAAAAAATAATGATCAAATAGTATGGGTATTATCTTTTGCTAGAGATGCTAAAGAAGTATCAGATAAAATAAGCACAATAACATTTAGAAAAACAGTAAAAACCTGCTTAATAGATGGTAATGGTACAACGATAGGTCATTATGATTATAAAAGAGTCCAAGAGGGAGAAAATGTAATTGAAATAGCTAAAACAAATACTGAATTATCAGAACTAGCTAAAAACTTTGAAAAAATGAAAGCTGGTGAAAATGGATATGGTGAATATAAATTTAATGGTGATAAAAGAGTAATTTCTTACTATAGTATTCCTGAACTTAATTGCTCAGTAGGCCTTATGGGTTGATAGTAATGATCTATTTATGGTAATAGTTATTACTATTGGAATTATATCACTAGTTATCGCAATGATACTAGCTTACAGATTCTCTAATAAACTTAGTAAAAGATTAAAATTAGCTTCTAGTATAATTTCAAATTTTGCAAAAGGTGACTTCTCATAAGTATTACCTAATAAAGAATTAAATAAAACATATGAAATAGGAGAAAGACTTTCTTCAATAGATAAATCACAAGATTCACTAAAAGATATGATTTCTTCCATCAAAGATTTATCAAATACTTTAGAAGAAGAATCATTAAGCCTAACTAATATATCTGAGGATTATTTAACTTCATGTAAAAATATTATTGCTGCTACAAAGGAAAGTTCACAAGGAACATATAGCCAAGCTAATCAACTTTCTAATATTACAGCTGATATGGATACATTTGATGCTAATTTAACTTCCATAATTACATCTATTTCTAACATTAATACTATGGTAACTAATATTAATAATAAATCTACTTCATCTAATGAAGATATAGGTGAACTAGTATTAACTATGAAATCCTTAGAGAAGAACTTCAAAATATTTAGTGATACTATTTCAAGCATGAAGGAAAATATAAATAGCATTACATCAATAACTGACGTAGTAAACTCTCTTTCTGAACAAACTAATCTTCTTGCTTTAAATGCTGCTATTGAAGCTTCCAGATCTGGGGAGGCTGGAAAAAGATTTGTAGTTGTTGCTGATGAAATAAGAAAACTAGCTGAAGAAAGTAAAACTTCATCAAGTGAATTATCTACCTCAAGTGAGAGAGTTGCTGATTCAGCTGAAAATTTAAGTATATTAACTAAGTCAATATTATATAAACTTAATAAGTTTAAAATAGATTAATAAAAATTTCTATTTAAGTTTATATATAAATGATAAGAACCGTATATATGATTTGTACCTTAGATGTTAAATATTTATATCTAAGGTGCACTTCAATATTACGGCTCTTTTTTATATTACAATTCTAAATTATCTCTACTTATAGCAGTTGCAATGAAAATTAATAAACTAGCTAAAAAAGATTTCCAAGCTCTAATTACAGCTCTTTTATCATTAGTTTCTCTACTTGCTCTCCTTGCCTCCTCTAAGCCTCTATAGTTAATATTTAAAAATACTCCTGTAGAATAAAGAAACATTGCATTTGTTATTCTAGGAAAATTCTTTGTATCAATAAAATTTTCAGATTCATTTGTGTCAAATAATTGATCTGAAACTCCTGCCCTTAAACTATATAAATAATAAAGGTTTAAAAGTGTAGCTAATATTATAATATATAATGTATCTATAGATAAATTCAATGTACCTAATTGAGATATTAACTCATCTCTATTAGGTACATTTGCATTATTTTGAGAATCATTACTTTCTTCTTCATTATTATTCTTTACTTCTGCTTCTGTATCATTTTTAATATCTTCTGCTATTCTATCCTTATCTTTAACTCTTATTTTTTTATTACCTGATCTATCTTTAATAGTATGCCTATCATGAATGCCTTGTTTATTTTTATTTATTCTACTTCTTTTATTTTCTACTTCATAACTCTTTTTTGATTCTGAAGAATAAGCTCTCTCAAAACCACTTCCTTCTCTTGAAGCAGAACACTGATTTTTATACTTTTTACTATTGTAGGTCTTTTTAGATTTCAATATCCTACTCCTAAAGGCATAATTATTTATAATATAAAATATGCACTTATTTATTATAAGATACTAATAATTTGTAGTTATTAATTTGATGCTTCTTTATCAGCGAATTGACTGTTATATAATTTTTCATAGAAGCCACCTTTTTTCATTAATTCTTCATGTGTTCCTTGTTCAATTATATTACCATCATTTATAACTAATATTAAATCAGCACTTCTTATTGTTGATAGTCTATGAGCTATTACAAAGCTAGTTCTTCCCTTCATTATATTTCTCATAGCTTTTTGAAGTAATAATTCTAACCTTGTATCTACAGAACTTGTTGCTTCATCTAAGATCAATATAGCTGGATCTTTAAGTATTGCTCTAGCTATTGTTAAAAGTTGTTTTTCACCTTGTGAAATATTAGATGCCTCTTCATTTAAGAACATGTTATATCCATCAGGAAGAGTTTTTATAAAATGATGAACATTAGCTATTTTAGCTGCTTCTACTATTTCTGCTTTTGTTGCTCCAAATCTTCCATACTCTATGTTATCATATATAGTTCCGTTAAATAACCAAGTATCTTGAAGCACCATTCCAAATATTGAACGTAAATCCTCTCGTTTCATATCCCTTATATCTACGCCATCTATTTTTATTGATCCACCTTTAATTTCATAAAATCTCATTAAGAGATTAATTAATGTAGTTTTTCCAGCACCTGTTGGTCCAACTATTGCAACCATTTGGCCACTTTTAACTTCTGCACTTAAATCTTCTATTAAAATCTTATCGTCATTATATCCAAATCTTACATGTTCAAAAGTTACATTTCCTTTTGGACTATCAAGTTTTACAGCTTTTTCTATATCCTTTATTTCTTCTTCTTCATCTAAGAATTCGAATACTCTATGAGCTGCTGCAACTGCTGATTGTATTGCTGATGATAACTGAGTTACTTGTGATAAAGGTTGATTTATTTGCCATATATAACGTATAAATGCTTGAAGGTTACCTACTGTTATTCCTCCTGCTATTGCTGTTATAGCTCCTGTTACTCCAACTGCTGCAATTCCCAAATAGCTAACAAGTCCAACCAATGGTGACATTATACTTGATATAAATTGTGCCTTAAATCCTGTGGCTCTAAGTTCTTCATTTACATCCATAAACTCTTTTATTGCATCTTCTTGCTTTCCATATAATTTAATTTCATTAAAACCAGTATACATTTCTTGTACTTTACCATTAAGTTTTCCTAAAGCTTTTTGTTGTTTATTAAATAAGTTCTGTGATTTATTTACTATAATCTTTGTAATTAAAATACTTAATGGAATTATAATAGTTGCTAAAAGTGCAAGTTTTACATTTATCGAATACATCATTATAAGTGCTAAGCTTAATGATAAAAATGCATTAACTACTTGAACAAAACTTTGTTGCAAAGCATTGGAAATAGTATCTACATCATTTGTAATACGACTTAATACATCTCCATAACTATTACCATCAAAATACTTTATAGGTAGCTTACTTATTTTCTTTTGTACTGTATTTCTTATATCCTTCATTGTATTTTGGATTGCATTGGTTAATAAGAAACTAGCTATAAATGTAGATCCTGCACTACCTATATAAACAAGGAATAACAAAATTAAAATTTTTATAATATAGTTAAAATTAACTGAAGCTCCTTGAACTCCTTTTATAATAGCTTCAAAATCCTTAGTCAATTGTGTAATAATTAAACCTTCTGTTCTTGGAGCTAATGCTGTGAATATTGCTGCTGATACTATAAATAGTATTGCTCCACAGAATGACCATTTATATTTATTTACAAAAGGAGTAATTTTCTTCACTACTGCTTTAAATCTATTCATTATGCAAGTTCCTCCTCTGTAAGTTGTGATGATGCTATTTCATGATAAATTTCACAAGTCTTAAGTAATTCTTTATGAGTTCCAATACCTACTACTTCTCCTTCATTTAATACTACTATTTTATCAGCATCCATTATTGAACCGATTCTTTGTGCTACTATTAGCACTACTGACTCCTTAGTTTCTGATTTAAGTCTCTTTCTTAAAATAGCGTCTGTTTTAAAATCTAAAGCTGAAAAACTATCATCAAATATATATATTTCTGGTTTTCTAACTATTGCTCTAGCTATTGAAAGTCTTTGCTTTTGTCCTCCTGATACATTTGATCCACCTTCACTTATTACTTCATCAAATTTTTTAGGTTTACGTGAAATGAAATCATAAGCTTGTGCAACCTTTGCAGAATATTCAACTTCTCCAGTATCTGCATTTTTCTTACCAAACTTAATATTACTTGCTATACTACCAGTAAATAAAAGCGTCTTTTGTGGTATAAATCCAATTTTTTTACGTAATGCCTTTAACTCATAATCTCTTACATCTACTCCATCTATTTTGATGCTACCTTTCGTAACATCATAAAATCTTGGAATAAGATTTATTAATGTACTTTTTCCACTCCCTGTACTTCCTATAAAAGCAATTGTTTCACCCTTTTTAGCAGTAAAAGAAATATCTTTAAGTACTGCTTCTTCTCCATTTGGATATACAAACGATACATTATCAAATTCTACTAATCCTTTAATTTCTGTATCTTTAACTCCATTTTCTGGACTCTTTATTATAGGATCTTCATCTAATATTTCCTTAATTCTATTAGCTGAAACTTGTGCTTTAGGATACATTATAAATACCATTGAAAATAACATAATTGAAAACATGGCATGAAATAAATACTCAATAAATGCTACTAATTGTCCTACTTGAAGAGTTCCTACATTTATCATTTTACTTGATACCCAAAATATTGCTATAATTGCTAAATTTAATAGGAAGAAGAACATTGGCTGAGATATAGCCATGAGCTTATGAAGCTTTTTAGAAACTTGTGCATATAATTCATTAGTTTCATCAAATCTTTTTCCTTCATAATTATCATTTCCAAAAGCCCTTATAACTCTTATTCCTGTTAAGTTTTCTCTTGATATTCTGTTTAGCTTATCTAGTCTCCTTTGTTGAGTTTCTGATAATGGCTCAGATATCTTTGCTATAACTATAACTCCAAGTATTATAAATGGAATAGTTATGGCTAGGACTACAGATAATGAAGGACTTGTTTTAAGAATCATTATTAAACTTACTATAAACATTACTGGAGTTAATAATGCTGTTCTTAAAAGAGTATTGGTGAATTGTAGAAGTACAAATGCATCATTTGTAGTTCTCGTTATCATTGATGATACTCCAAACTTATCATACTCCGTATGTGAAAATTCTTGTGACTTTTTAAAAATATCATTTCTAATATCTCTTGTTATACCTGTAGAAATTCTTGATGAACAAAATCCTAAAAGTATTGTTCCAAGAACTCCAATAACCGAAATAATTGAAATAATTATCCCCATTCTTTTTACATAATTAATGTCACTATTTACTATCCCTTTGTCTATAACTTTTGCCATTATAGTTGGTATTCCTAATTCAACTAATGCAAAGCCAAAGACAGATATAATATTTAGTATAAGAAGCGCCTTATAATTTTTTAAATACTTTAATAATAATTTCATTGCTGCGTGTTCACTCCTTTTCTTTTAATTCTTTTCAATATAAATAAAAATGAAATAATTAGAATATTACTATTATTTCATTCATTTAATACCCATATGCAATTTTTCAGTACATTATAACATAGCTTAAATAAAAATTCCACATTTTTCCCAATACTCCTTACTTTCTTCTACATTATATTAATCTTAAATCCAAAAATAATTTTAAATCAAAAAAGCATAACTAATATTTTAAATAGTTATGCTTTTTTTAACTTTTAATATTATAAAATTAAAGTTCTAACTACATTCTCAACAGTTTTTTCAAGATTAATTTCTCCATTTTTAAGAGCTTCCTCCAAAGAACATACACCTCTTATAATACCAAAAATTGAGTTTATTCCTATATCATAAAGATTTTCTGCTCCTTCACCAATCTTTCCTGCAAAAGCAATTGTTTTTACTCCACTTTTTTTAGCCACAGATGCTACTCCCATAGGAGTTTTTCCAAAGATAGTTTGGCTATCTATTGAACCTTCTCCAGTAAATACAAAATCAGCTTCTTTAATCTTATTTTCTAAATCAGTATGCTTTATTATTAACTCTATCCCACTTTTAAGTCTTCCATTAAAAAAAGCAAGTAATGCTGCCCCAACTCCACCTGCAGCACCAGCCCCTTCAACATTTGCTACATCAATTCCAAGTTCTCTTTTAATTACTTCTGCGTAGTTAGCTAACGCTTCATCTAATTGTATAATCATATCTTCTGTTGCTCCCTTTTGAGGACCAAATATTCTTGAAGCACCATTTTCTCCTATAAGCGGATTGTTTACATCGCAAGCAACCTCAAATATAACATCATTTAGTCGCTTATCAAAATTAGTTAAATCTATAGTATTTAATTTAATTAACTCACTACCACCAAAATTTAGTTCCTTACCCTCTTTATCTAATAAATGAGCTCCTAAAGCTTGAATCATTCCAGCACCACCATCATTAGTAGCACTTCCCCCAATTCCAATTATTATATGCTTTATTCCCCTATTTATAGCATCTAATATTAACTCACCTGTACCATATGTAGTTGTAATTAAAGGATTCCTATTCTTTCCTTCAACAAGATGAATACCACTTGCACTTGCCATTTCAATAATTGCTTTTTCACCATTTCCTAATATTCCATAAGTAGCATTTATCTTTCTATGTCCAAGAGGATCAGTAACTACTGCACTTACAAATCTTCCTTCAGTTGCCTCAACTAAAGCTTCAACAGTTCCTTCTCCTCCATCCGCCATAGGAACCTTTATGCATATGGCATCTTTAATTACTTTTTTAATTCCTCTTTCCATAGCATTACAAGCATCTTTTGACGTCATACTTTCTTTAAACGAATCCGGGGCCAATATAAACTTCATATAATTCATCTCTCCATTCAACTATCCTCATAGTATTATATCAAATATTATCGGAGAAACTGAAGTTAATATTAATCAAATTATTGATTCATATGGTATAGTTTCTATACCATTAGTAATATTTCCATAAGAAAATAAGTTATTATTAATTTAAATCGGCTAAAATTAATTTATTAATAGCCTTTGCAACTCCACTGTTATTATTATCTTCTGTAATATAATCTGCCATAGCTTTTACCTCATCCATTCCATTTTTCATTGCTACAGCCATACCTGCTCTTTTTAACATTTCTATATCATTTCCACCATCACCAATACAAATAACCTCTTTAATATCTATACCCAATTCCTTTACCAATTCCTCCACAGCTTTTCCTTTAGAAATACCCTTACTATTTATTTCGCAATAATGATGCTCTGCACTAGATATTTCAAACTCTTCCGTCTCCTCCAGAATTGTCCTCACTCTTTTTACTTCATCTAAATTATTCTTATTTATACAAATTGCCTTAACTATTTTATATTTATTATCTAGAGCTAAATTTTCAAATGGATAGTTTTCAATTATATTTACTTTATGCTTATTATCTAAATACTTATTTATTTTTTTATAACTATATTCATTTGGAATGTTATTTTCAGAAATTATTTCATTTTCAGTATTTAAATATATATCTACATCATAGTCTTTTACTAATTCCTTCAATTTTAATATTTCCTCGTAACTTAATGTTCTAAATTCTAAATTTCCATCCTCTGTTAAAATTATGCCTCCATTTGAAGCTATTACTTTAGTACTAACCCCTAATAAATCTTTTATATGATCTACAAACTTATAAATTCTACCTGTAGCTATACATATATTTACTCCACTATCAATAGCTTTCTTTATTGCTTCTATATTTTCATTTGTAATTTTCTTGTCATCTGTTAATAGAGTTCCATCTAAGTCTATGCATACAAGTTTATAATCATTTTTCTTCATTCCCATCTCCCCCTTATTTTTTCATATAAATAAAATGATCTGCATGATTTAAAAGTTTCATACAGATCATTTACTATTATTTTACCATTCAGCTATTGTTCCATCATAGTTTTTCCAACTAGGATTTGTCCAGTATAATCCTTCTGCAGAAACTTTTTCTACAAGTTCTTCATCTATTTCTATACCTAGACCTGGCTTTGTTGGCAATTCTAAATATCCATCTTTATATTGGAATATTTCTTTATTTTTTACAAAATCAAGTAAGTCAAATCCTTTATTGTAGTGAATTCCTAAACTTTGCTCTTGTATAAATACATTTGGTGTACAAACATCCAATTGTAATGTTGCTGCTAAAGCTATTGGCCCATAAGGTGCATGAGGTGCAACAGCAACATCAAATGCTTCTGCCATAGCTGCAATTTTTCTAGTTTCTAATATTCCGCCGCAAAGAGCTATATCTGGTTGAATTATATCAATAACTCCTTCTTTTAATATGTTTTTAAAGTCCCATCTACTATATAGTCTTTCACCTGTTGCAAGTGGTGTAGCAGTATGATTAGCAACTTCTCTAAATGCTTCTTCATTTTCTGGAAGTACAACTTCTTCTAAGAACATTAATTTATAAGGCTCTAATTCCTTTGCTAAAACCTTAGCCATTCCCTTATGAACACGTCCATGGAAGTCAACTCCTATACTTAAATCAAATCCAACAGCATCTCTTATAGATTTAACCCTATCAACTACTGCTTGGACCTTTTCAAATGAATCTATATAATGAAGTTCTTCTGTAGCATTCATTTTTATTGCTTTAAACCCTCTATCTCTTCTATCAATAGCTTCTTTTGCAACATCTTGTGGTCTATCTCCACCTATCCATGAATATACCATTATTCTATCTCTTGCTGCTCCACCTAATAATTCATATATTGGAACATTTAATGCTTTACCTTTAATATCCCATAAAGCCATTTCTATTCCTGAAATTATTGTTCCATTAATTGGACCACCTCTAAAGAATGATCTGTGAAGTTCTTGCCATATTCTTTCTATTTCAAATGGATTTCTTCCTATTATTCTTTTTCCTAATTCATAAGCACCTGCTACTACTGTATCTGTTTTAGTTCCAGATATCATTTCACCCCAACCTTCAATTCCTTCATCAGTTGAAATCTTTATGAATATCCATCTTGGCTTTACAGTATAAACTTTAATTTCTGTTATTTTCATTACAAAGTCTCCTTCTACTACTATATTTTAATTAAGCACTTTGCCCTACTTCATTATTTTCTGGATTTTTCTTTGCATCTTTCTTAGGTTTAATAACATCCATGTAGTACCAAATCACTGCAAATCCTATTATTAATAATGGAATATTTATTATTGGATTACCTACAGTAAAGGCCATGAATATTATAAAACTTTGAGTTAAGCTTGTTGCTGCAAATGATGATATTAATGCACCAGCTGCTAAGCTTAAATCAATCCCAACACTTGAAGCTAAATCTGTTAAAACTGGAGCTGTAACTGTACCAGCTAATAATATAGCTGCAGTAGTACATAAACCAATAACCACGTTTTTAAATAGATTTCCTCTAGTTAACGCAACTACAAGTGCAACTCTAAATGGAACAACTGCTAAGTCTGCAAAAGGTAACATTCTATTTCCAGGAAGTACTACCGCTAATAATATTGTTAATGGTATTACTATTAATGAAGTTGTTATAACATCTGGATTACCTGATACTACTGCTGCATCTAATCCTATAAATAGATCTCTTCCTTTAAATTTCTTCTTTGCAAATTTCTTTGCACCTTCTGATATAGGCATTAAACCTTCCATAAATAGTGATGTCATCTTAGGTATAAGAACTAGAACAGCTGCCATATTTACTGCAACATTTGCTATGTTAGTAAAGTCATATCCAGCTAATGCACCAATAACTCCACCTAAAATTAATCCCATTATCATTGGTTCTCCAAAAAAACCTAAATATTTTTTAGCATCTTTTAATGAGAAATTTATTTTATTTACTCCTGGTACCTTATCCAATAACCAGTTAAGTGGTACTGCAACTATTAATGAAGATAATGCTGAAACTGTTGGCAATGACACTCCTGGTAAACCAAAGTAATCTTCTACCATACCTGCTGACCAGTCTGATAGCTTAAATGTTACTATTGCCATTGCTATACTTGCTCCAACTCCAAAGAATATGTTTCCAGTTACGAAATAAGTCATAACCCCAACTATAGCCATATGGTGATAGTTCCATATATCAACATCTAAAGTATTCGTTTTCTTAAGAATTAACATTATAATATTTATAGCTAAAATTGCGAATATTAAAATAGGTATAATAGGTGATGCCCAAGTTACAGCTGCTATTGTTCCCCAGCCTACATCTAGTACATCTAAGCTGAAGCCCCATCTTTCAACCATTGCTTTAGCTGCTGGTCCAAGGCTTCCAGATAAAAGGTTAATTACAAGCTTAATACCTGCAAATCCAATACCAACTGTTAACCCCGATCTAAATGCCTTAGCTGGTTTAACCCCAAAAACAATGCCTACACCTAATATTATTAATGGTAAAAGTACAGTTGGGCCTGCATTTAATAATGTCTGGAATACATTATAAATAAGTTCCATAGTTAATCCTCCTCAATTATTTAATACTATTCTTAACTATTTATTTCTTAGCATAGTTTAATATTTCTTCTAAAGTTTCATCTTCTCCGATTCCTGTTAATAAAGACATTGCTGATACTACTGGTATTTTTGCGCTATCTCCACCATATTTTCCTGTTGTAACTAATATATCAAAATCATCTACCTTGCTATCAATCTCTAATAATTTGCATTGAGTTACTGATACTGCAACTCCATTTTCTTCACATATTTCCCTAATCTTTGTTGCCACTACTGTTGATGTTGCAATTCCATTTCCACAAGCTACTAATATTCTTTTCATTTTTTATTCCTCCAATTTTTTAATATTTACTATGATTTATTTCTATAAATTTTTCTAGGTATTTAATCCAAATAGCTCTTAACTACTTCTAAGATAGCTTCATCAGATTTTGCTTCTATAATTTTCTTTAAATCTTCTGAATTTTGAATTAAACTAATTATTTTTTGTAGCATTTCAATATGACCATGAGGTTCATTTAATGCTAGCATAATTACTATTTGAACATCCAATGTTATACTTGGATCATCCATAGCTTGAAAATCTACGGGATTATTAAGTATTCCCATTGCTATGGCAGATTCATTTACTAAAGTATGATCACAATGTGGTATTGCTATTTTTATTGCAGCAGGTAATCCAGTTGGATATTCTACTTCACGCTTTAATATAGCCTCTTTATACCCATCCTTAGCAAATCCTTCATCTTTTAATTTATCTGCTAAAAAACTTAAAATTTCACTACTAGTACTACACTCTAAATTTCTGTAAATTAAAGTACTGTGACTCATATTCTTTCCCCCTACTGTATCACTCTTTCTAATTCCTTTAATGCCTTTACTAATGCTTCAATATTTTTTGAGTTCACATCATCTTTATTAAAAAGACTTGAGCCTATACCTAAATAGTCAGCTCCATTTTCTAAGAATTCTTTAGCATTATCTGCAGATACTCCGCCAACAGCCATTACTTTTATATTTCCTAAAGGAGCCTTGATATCTTTTATATAGCTACTTCCACATGCTTTGGCTGGAAATACTTTTACTATATCTGCTCCATTTTCATAACACCACCAAATTTCTGTTGGGGTCATTGCTCCTATTATTGATTTAACATTATTTTTCTTACACTCATCAATAACTTCTTTCTCAACTACTATTGGTGTTAATATAAATTCTGCACCTGCTTTTATTGCATTTTTTGCATCTTCTATATTTTTTACTGTACCTGCACCTATGCTAACTCTATCTCCATATTCTTTTGATATCTTTTCAATAGTTTCAAGTGCACTCTCTGTGTTTAATGTTATTTCTACTGCTCTAATATTTGATTGAACTAAAGCCTCCATAACGGTTTTTGTTTGTTCATAGCTGTAACCTCTTAAGATAACAGTCACTTTAGAAAAATCCTTCACCTTTTTCCCCCCTTTAGTTTTCTTGCAATATATTAAAGCAATAGTCATGCCAAATTATTATGGCTAGTTTTGTATTTTGAGTTTTATAATAAAATTTCTAGTATTTCTTCTTTACTAGTGCTTGATTTTATCTTATTTAGAACACTTTCTTCCATGATTATCTTATATAATTGTTCAAAATATTTTTTTGAATCATCCTTTAAAGCTATAAGAAAAATTAAGTCTACTTCATAATTTTCACTCCATACTATCTTTTTGGCTAATTTAGTAATTAATATGGTTGGTTTTGTAACAAATTCTGAAGCACCATGCGGAATTGCTATTCCACCTTTTAAATACGTATCTCCAAGCATTTCTCTTTTAAATACACTTAATAAGAATTCTTCTTTTACATATCCACCATCAATAAGCTTTCTAACCATATCATCTAATGCTTCATCTTTATATTTATAATTTTCATTAACAAACACAACATTTTTATCTATAATTTCAGATAACTTATTTTCTTCTTTATTGGATATTATATTATTTAACTTTTTAACTCCTGATCCTTTCATTAATTCCTCTAATGATATAAAAGGTATATTTCTAAATTCCGGGTTTATCGTTCCTACTATAGCTTCTATATTTTTATTTTTAGATATCCTAGATAAAGATGAATTTATATCTTCATCCATAAATCCTATAGGTATAATTTCAATATCTTTTCCTTTTAAATCAATTTTGTTTTCTACATACTCTTTTATTTTTAAAGCTGAGCCTTTTCCTGTAATACATAATGTAACTATAACTTTTGATAAGTTACTATTTTCAATGTTATATTGACTTGATCCAAAACCTTTAGAATCACTTTCAAGATCATGCATTATTTCTTCTAATGATTGATCTGTTAATGCTGACTTTCTTACAGCTTCTAATACCATTAAAGTATCAACTCTTCCAATTACTCTAGTCTCAATTCCAGTTTTAGCAGTTATTATATCTCCAAATGTAACAAGTGAACCCATGTCAACTAAAATAATACAGCCTTTGCCTTGGTCATTTTCCTTCACTAATCTTATAGCTTTTTCAAGCATTATATCGGGAGAATCTCTAAAATCCATATCAAGTCCTACTGCATGATCAACGCCTAAAAACTTATTAGCTACTTCTGCCATTGCTGATGCTACTCTTCCATGAGTCATTACAATGACAGCTACTTTTCCTTCTTCAGTTTTTAAGTATCTTGTATAATTTTTAAGATACATTGTAATGAATCCTATTTCATCTTCAGGAACATCTATATTCAATCTTTCTCTTACAATTTCACACATTTTCTTAGCAACATTATATTCCTTTTCATACCTTGTCTTTATAATACTTAATTTGGGATTAATTATTTCCTTCCCATTACGTATTCTTTCATATGTTGAATTTAAATGAACAGCCAAAGGGTAAATGATATCTGACTGTAATCCTGTAAGTTCTTTTTTTGCAAGCTTTATCATCATTTTTACTGTTTCAAGGCTTTTAACACCAACTAGGTTCATAAGCTCATCTGTATTTACAACATTATAATTAATAGCCTTAGCCCCTCTAATCAATTCAAGCTCAACTTGTTGACTTAATATTTTTGATATTTCTTCATCGCTATACCCAACAAATTTAAGTTCTGACTGTCTTTTTTCTATAAATTTATATATATTTGTATTTTTCTTATTATATCTTGTATCTTCTTCTATTCTTTTCTCACCCTTATGGGATATATAAATATCTTCTATAATAAACTTTTCTATATCAGAATCATCAATATTAATCCTTCTACTTTGTTCCTTTATATAATCAGGTAGATACCTTTCATCTATATATAATCTTTTATCTTCTTTGAGCTTATGTTCCAAAAAACTTATGGCACATGCTACTTGAATATCACTTTTAAGTTGTCCTATATTTCCTTGACACTCATATTTCATAAGCTCACTTATGACATTTTTGGATATTAACATATCCTTTTTTATTCTATGACTTTCTTCAAAAAAGGCTTTATTTATTAATTCAAACCTTTCCTCAAAAGGTCTATCCTTAATTGCAGGTATTTCTATAACCATTGGTATTCTTCTTCTAAAAGTTAATAAAAGAGAACTCTCAACGTTTTCAGTCGTCGCTGCAATTATCATTACATTACTTTTTCTTACTGTTTCACTTTCTCCAAGCCTTCTAAATATACCTTTATCTAATATACTAAATAGTATTTCTTGTCCCTCTGACGGTAACCTATGAATCTCATCTAAAAATAAAATACCTCCATCACAAGCCTCAACAATTCCCATCTTATTTTCAGTAGCTCCTGTGTAGGCACCTTTAACACTACCAAATAATTGTGATAATAAAAGCTGTGGATTATCTGCATAATCTGCGCAGTTAAATATTATATATTTTGCATCTTCTGAAAAATTACTTGTACTCTTTGCAAATTCATACATTGCATCAGCTAAATAACTTTTACCAACCCCTGATGGTCCTAGAATTAATACATGCAATCCATGAGGTGGATAGCTAACTGCTGCTTTTGCTTGTTCCACTTGAACTCTTAAACTACCATTGTATCCAACTACTTCTTTGAAAAAGTCTTTTTGTTCATGAAAATCCTTAATATCCTCTGTCTTTTTATCTTTTATTGCATTTATATAATCATCTTCTTGCATATTAGAAATCAATTCTTTCTTTATATTAGAAGCTGCATATCTTTCAACTTTATATCCCTTTTCCTTTAAAGCTTCAGCTAGAGCTCTGTCCGATATTTTTTTATCTTTCTTTAAAATTTCTAAGGCATCCGTTTTTACATATTCTAACCGTCTATTTCTTGAATTAGCTATATTATTTTTCTTTCTATATTCGGTTACTATTTCTCTTAGTATATTTAATTTCTTTGCTATTTCTTCATCAGTTAAAGGATTTTTCTTATTTTCTTCCCTTAAAACCTCTGCTATCATTTTTTCTGTATTCATACTAATCTACCCCCGGGTTTGTATTTTAAAGTTACTATTATAATACACTACTTATATATAATTTTGAATTTATTAATTATTTATTCAACTTTGTTAAATTTAATATATTTACAAAATATTATAAATCCAATAATTCTCATATGCTATACTGCTAAACTCTATATAGACAAATATAAATGAGAAGACTCTTATATGATAAATAATAGCCTTCTCATTTTAAACATATTTTTAAAATTCTTTCTCAAAAGCAATTCTTTTACTTCCATCTAATAAATAAATAACACCACAGTATTTAAAGCTATTTTTTTCTAACAACTTTTGCATAATTAAATTATCTTCATGTGTATCAATCTTTATATTTTTTATTCCTTTTGATAAGCAAATTTCCTCAGACTTCTTAATTATTTCTGTCCCAATTCCTTTTCTATTAATATTATTAGAAACGGCTATTCTATGAATAACAGCATATTTCCCATTTGATATCCATTTTCCTTCATATATATTATTATAAGTCTCTTCTACATCAAATGATAAAGAAGTAGTTCCTATAATTTCACCAGTATCTTCTAAAACATAGCTAATATTATTTCTTATATCCTTTAAAATAACTCCCTCATTAGGATAGCCATTTTGCCACTGATCAACTTTATTATTTTTTAAAAAAGCCTTTGCCTCATTAATAATTTTCATTATGTTTTTTAAATCTTTTTCTGTTGATTTTCTAAATATCATTTTTTATTCTCCTAAAACATAAATTTATTAATTAGTATTATACAACATATCCTTATAATTTCTAGAATAATATCTATAATTAATTTAGAAACTAGTATTTTATTAATTGTTCTTAGCAAAATATTACAATAATCTTCTATAAATTAATTACTTTTTTAAGTAGAATAATTAGCCTTTTATGAACAGTATTACAATTTAACTAAATATCTTTTTATATATTAAGTTCTAATTATTATTAAAATAAAAATCCATAGTACGTGTTTACTATGGATTTTACTCTTCTTATCATATTAAACTTCTAATTATATTTTAATGGACTTCTCATTATCTCGCTATTTTACCTACTCCATAGCTTACTAGACTTTCCACTTCTTCATTTGTTACTAAATTTGCATCTCCATAAATTGTATGTTTTAAAACAGATGCTGCAACAGCAAATTCACAAACATACTTAGGAGACTTATTATTTATAATGCTATATAAAACTCCTGCAGTTAAGGCATCTCCCCCACCTACTCTGTCCACTATATCATCTATTGTATGAACCCTTGATGAAAATAATGTACCATCAGTATAATAATTACATTGTAACGTATTTACTGTTGATGACTTTATATCCCTAAAAGATGAGAAAATATGCTTTATATTAGGATAATTCTTTGAAATTTCATCATAATAATATTTTAATTTTTCATATTTGTCCTCTAAATCACATCTCATATTCAGTATATTTTCAGCATCTAAAATACCGCCTGAAAAAATATTAACATACGGTAAAATTTCTTTCGTAACTTCACTTGCCTCTTCTAAACTCCACATCTTTGCCCTGTAATTTGAATCATAACTAACTAAAATATTATTTTCCTTACAGTATTTTAATATTTTAAAAGTTAACTCTCTTGTTTTTTCTGAAATAGCTAAAGTTATACCTGAAACATGGAATATATCTATTCCATTTAATGCTTCTTTTATATTTATCTCTTCCTCTAAAATTGATCCAAAAGCTGAATCTAATCTATCATAAATTACTTTTGATCCCCTATTTCCACTTCCTACCTCTAAAAAATATATTGGAGTCCTCTTATTTCCTCTAACTATAAAATTAGTATCTACAGATTTTGATTTTAAATAGCTAAGAATTCCATCACCTAGACTATCACTAGAAAGCTTAGTAATCATTCTAGTACTTATTCCAAAGTTTGATAATGAAATTAATACGTTAGCTTCTCCCCCTCCATAATTCACATTAAACTCATTTGAATTTGATAATAATGCTCCTTTTTTAGCTGATAATCTTAGTAATATTTCTCCTAATCCAGCAACTCTCATATTAAATACCTCTTGCATTATTAAACTTTTCTATATACTTCTTACAAGTAGATTCTATTTCATCAAATTTTCCTGCTTCTCCAAGCTTATTTAGTTCTCCCCCTATTCCAACTAAATCCACTCCTGCTTTTGCCCAAGTATCTATATTTTCTAAATTCACTCCACCTGTTACCATAATATTTGCATGTGGTAATGGTGCTTTTACTGAACTTACATATCCTTGTCCAAAAGCATTCCCTGGGAATAGCTTAACTACATCTACTCCACTTTCATAAGCAGTTACTATTTCATTTATAGTCATTACCCCTGGTATATATGGTACATTATATCTGTTACAAAGAATTGCTGTATCTTTATTAAAAGATGGTGAAACTATATATTGTGCTCCTGCTAATATTGCCATTCTTGCTGTTTCTGAGTCTAACACTGTTCCAGCTCCAATTACAACCTCATCATTTCCATGATACTTTTCTGAAAGTTCTTTTATTATTTCATTTGCAAACTTATTTGTATATGTTACTTCTATAGCTTTAACATTTCCCCTAATACAACTTTCTGATATTTTAACTCCAATTTCTTTTGTAGTTCCACGAACTACAGCAACTACTCCACATTCCTTTAAGGCATTTAAAACTTTTATCCTAAACATAGTAAAATCTCCTATAAATCTTATATAATATTTTTACAAATAATTTTTCCGTGTCTCCAAATACTTTTAAATGAAAAATTAATACTTAAGAATTACGAATTATAATAATCTTTTTATACTAATCCTATCTCCTATAAGTTTTGCAGAGCAAAACCTCCTTAATTCTTCATTATTCATTATCAATTATTCCTTACTCCATATACCCACCCTTCATAGGTGAAACTGCTTTTTCTGAGAATATCTTTAATATTCCAGACTCATATTTATTTGCTCTTGGCTTCCAAGATTCTTTACGCTTAGCAAGTATTTTATCTATATCATCTAAAGCTACTCTTTCTCCATTAATACCTACTAATTGTAATATTCTTTTTTCTATATCTATTTCAATTAAATCATTTTCTTCAACTAACGCTATTGGTCCTCCAACTGCTGCTTCTGGTGAAACATGTCCTATAGCTGGTCCTCTTGATGCTCCTGAAAATCTTCCATCTGTAATAAGAGCAATACTTGCAGATAATTCTTTATCTGATGAAATTGCTTCTGTTGTATAGAACATCTCTGGCATTCCACTACCCTTTGGTCCTTCATACCTAATAAATACTGCATCACCTGGTTTAATTTTTTTAGATAATACTGCTTCAATTGCTTCTTCTTCACTATCAAATGGTCTTGCTTTTAGAATAGCTTTATGCATTTCCTTTGGTACAGCAGAATGCTTAACAACAGCTCCTTCTGGTGCTATGTTACCTTTTAATATAGCAATAGCTCCATTTTTACCTATTGGATTATTATATGGTTTAATAATATCTTCTTTCTTTAAGCCAGTTTCTTTTAAATATTCATTGCACTTTTCATAGAATCCATTTTTCTTTAGATCTTCTAAGTTTTCACCTAAAGTTTTTCCCGTAACTGTCATTACATCTAAATGTAATAAATCTTTAACTTCTTCCATAATTGCTGGCACTCCACCTGCATAGTAGAAATACTCTGCTGGCCATTTACCTGTTGGACGAATATTTAATAAATATGGCGCATATCTGTGTATTCTATCAAAGCTTTCTGCATCTATATCTACTCCAAACTCATGAGCTATTGCTGGAATATGAAGTAGCGAATTAGTTGATCCTGAAATAGCTGCATGAATTATAATTGCATTTTCAAATGATTTTGCTGTAACTATATCTCTTGCCTTTAAATTCTTCTTAGCTAATTCAACTATTTGCTTTCCTGCTTCTATTGCTACATTTTCTAAATCCTCACATGTCGCTGGCATAACTGCACTTCCAGGTAACATTAGCCCTAATGCTTCAGCCATAATTTGCATAGTTGCAGCAGTTCCCATAAATGAACATGAACCAGCTGATGGACATGCATTATTTTTATAATAAGTTAACTCATCTTCAGTAATTTCTCCACGCTTTTCCATAGCACTATAAGTTCCTATTTGTTCTAATGTTAAAAGATTTGGGCCTGCCTTCATTACCCCACCAGTAACAACAATTGCTGGTATATTTATTCTTCCTATAGCCATTAAATGTGCTGGCACGCCTTTATCGCAGCTTGTTATAAATACTCCTCCATCAAAAGGTGTAGCATTAGCATGAATTTCTATAAGTGATGCTATTGTATCTCTAGATGCTAAGGAATAGTTTATGCCATCATGACCTTGTGCCATTCCATCACATATATCTGTTGCAAAGAATCTAGATGCCCTTCCCCCTTTTTCTCCTACTCCCATAGCTGCATTATTTGCAAATTTAAGTAAGTGAATACTTCCTGGATGACTATCTCCAAAAGTACTTTCTACTATTATTTGTGGTTTAGATAAGTCCTCTGAAGTATATCCCATTCCTCTACGAAGTGGATCCATTTCTGGAGCAATTTTTCTAATATCTTGACTAATCATTATTATTCTCCTTAATCAATAATCTATTATTTAAACATAGCTCGGATAATGGATAATCCATCGTCCGAGCCTGTATCTGTTCTTTTATACTTTATTATTTAAGTTCTGGCCAGTAGCCCTTGTTAGCTTCAATTAAATCATCTAAGATTTCTTTTGCCACTTTTGCACTAGGTACTGTTTTAGATAAAGTAAGAGCTTGCCATAACTTTTGATAACTTCCTTCTATCCAACCTTCAACAACTAATTTTTCTACTGCTACTTGTTGTTCCATAAGACCTTTTTCAAATCTTGGAATAGTTCCTTGAACTAAAGCTTCTGGTCCATTGCTTCCTACGATACATGGAACTTCAACCATTGCTGTTGGATCAAAGTTTTCAATAGCTCCCTTATTTTCTACAATACATAACATTCTTTCATGTGTGTTGTATGCAATTGCTCTTGCTAAGTCAACTATGAATGATGCATGTGCATCTATATGGAATTCTCCACCTTTTGCTGTTCCAGCCTTAACTATTTCTCTTGCTGCACTAAATACATTCTTTTCTCTTCCATTCATTACTTCATTTGCTCTTGTAAATTCTGCATTAGAATGTTCTACAACATAATCTGGATATAGATAATATTTTAAGTAAGTGTTTGGTAAAAAGTTTGGATCTAATGCTATTAGGTCTTTTGCTTTCTTATGAGTTTCTTGCCAGCTTGGTTCTGTATGTTGAGTATCTACTTCAACTTGATTTAAATAACCATTTTCAGAAACATATTCTCTTAGCTTTGGCATTAAATCGTTTCCTTGTTTATCTCTAACACTTGTCCACCATCCAAAGTGATTTAATCCAAAGTAATTAACTTCTAAATCTGCTGGAGTTAATCCAACTATTTGAGACATACGACGTAATGTTCCTACTGGCATATCGCAAATATTTAATACCTTTGAATTTGGTTTTAACACACGGCATGCTTCTGCAACTATTGCTGCTGGGTTAGAGTAATTTAGCATCCAACAATTTGGAGAATACTTTTCCATAAGGTCGATTAACTCCATCATTCCACCTATTGAACGCATTCCATATGCTATTCCACCTGGTCCACAAGTTTCTTGTCCAACCACTCCATATTTTAAAGGAATCTTTTCATCCTTTTCACGCATTTCATACTTTCCCACTCTTATATGTGCCATACAGAAATCTACATCAGTAAATGCTTCTTCAGGATCTGTTGTATATGAAAATTCTATTTCAGGTGCACTTTCCTTTAATAATATTTCAAGTGCTTCACCAATTACTTCTTGACGTTCTTTATCATTATCATATAATTTTAATTTACGTAAAGGAAAACGATCTACATTGTCTAAAAGCATCATTACGATACCTGGTGTAAATGTGCTTCCTCCTCCTGCTATTACTATAGAAAACTTTTTGCTTGTATCCATAAAATTAGCCACCTTTCCTATTACAACTTATTAAATCTAATCATTTTATTTTAAAATTAGTCATTTTTCTTACTTACAAGCTCATTATAGCCCAGTAAAATGTAATGGTAAACAGTTTCGGTGGCCAAAGAAACATGTTACCCTAGGTTGTAACATGTTCTCAAAAAATCTCTATTTATTAACTTTTTATTGTACAATTCATAAAATTAAATTAGTTCAAAAAAATTATAATAATATATATTATTGTATTTATTATATAATTAACATTATTATATTATTTAAATATATTAGTTATAAAAAAGGAGTCATATCATTGGAAACACTTTTAATTATATTCTTAATCGGATTAGTCATTTATAATATTGTTTACTCTATTTTCTTTTATTACTACTCTACATTAACATGATTATTTAAAGCTTCTTTATTTGAAAAATTATCTCTCTTACTTATTAAAAGACATATCCAATCTAAAACTATATGAACAGCTTGATCAAATAAAGAACTTAATAATTGTATTGATTCTCCTTCACCGTCACCCTTAACCTTTCCAGGTACCACCAAAACAATATCTGCTATTTCACCTAAAGAAGAATTTCTTTTACTTGTAACTGCAATAACTTTTAACCCTAAATCCTTTGATGATCTTGCATTACTTAAAGTATTCTTTGTAGTGCCAGAACCAGATATAGCTATATAAATATCATTCTTTTTTAATGCAGGGGTAATAGTTTCACCCATAACATATGATTTATATCCTATGTGCATTAGCCTCATAGCAAAACCTTTTGCCTGAAAGCCACTTCTTCCTTCGCCATCAACAAAAATTGAATTACTTTTATCAATAATATTTACAACTTCATATACTTCTTTTTCATTAACATTTGATACTACATCATTTACTTCTTTTAATATTTGATCTATTAACTTCATAAAAGTTCCTCCTTAATTTCATTTAAAACTTTCATAGGATCTTTTGCTGCTGTTATTGATGAACCTATAACTACTATGTTTATCTCTTCATTTTTAAGCTTTTTAATAACCTCTAAATTTATCCCTCCAGCTATGGCAATATTTTTTATCAACGGAAACTTTAATTTAAACTCTCTTAATTCATATATAATATTATTTGAATTACCTTTATCTACAGATGTATGTAAACAATAAATAGCTTCATCAAACCTTGATATTTCTTTTATTTTTTCATATGAACATTCAAGTAAATCAATCATCATTTTCTTATTATATTCTTTTGAAACATCATAACACTTTTGTAGTGTTTCTAAAGAAGAACTTCCCATTACAGTTAAAATATCAAATCCTTGATTATATCCCATAGTAAACTCATAAGCGCCTTCATCATTAGTCTTTATATCTCCTAATATTAATGAATTAGTTGCTTTTAAATGCAATTTTTTTAAATTTAATAGACCATAGTCTTTTATTAAAGATGTTCCAATTTCAATTATATCGGCTACTCCATTAAATTTTTCAACTAACGCTATTGCTTTATCTAGTTCTACTCTATCAATAGCAACTTGTACTTTCATTTCTATCTCCTATCTATATGTTTCAATCAATTAACTTTAATAATTAATACTAATATTATATTAAACAATCCATAGGTTTATTTTAGTAAAGTAAAAAATTGAAACTAATATATTGGTTTGTTTCTAATATAAAATAAATTTAAAACTTTATCAGAAATAGGAGTGGCTAAAATTAGTCACTCCTACACTTAAATATAGTTTAATTTGCTTCTATTCCAAGATATTCATCTACACTTTTTCTTACTCCAGTAACTCTTAAACCATAAATTACTTGAACATTTTCACCTTTTATCACAACTCCATTAGCAGCTGTTTCATTTTTTAATAACGCTTCATTAACTAGTGATGAATCTTTTACTATTAATCTTAATCTTGTAAAACAGTTATCAACCTTTACTATATTATCTGCTCCACCAAGACCTTCTACTATTATAGGTGCTAATCCTGCATTGTCAGCATCCTTGCTTCCAGTAACAGTTGCTGAATTATCCTTAGTTGAATTTTTTTCTTTATAATCACTCTTTGTATAAAGCTTTGTATCTCCATCTTCTTCTCTACCTGGAGTTTTTAGCTTAAATTTAGCTATTACAAATCTGAATACTACATAATAAACTACAAATTGTCCTAAACCAACTAATATATACATTGGCCAGCCAGTTTTTTCTATTCCAAGTGGAATATTATATAATAAGAAGTCTATTAATCCATTTGGTCCTATTGCTGTAACTCCTAAAACGTTTAATACAACCATTCCTAGTCCGCTTAATACTGCATGAATTACGAATAATACTGGTGCTACAAACATGAATGAAAATTCTATTGGTTCTGTAACTCCTGCTAAAATTGATGTAACAGCTGCTGGAATTAATATTGCCTTTATCTTAGTTTTGTTCTTTGGTAATGCTGTGTGGTACATAGCTAAACATGCACCTATTAGACCAAACATCTTTGAAAGTCCTCTAGCATCCCAAATTACTGATGCTGAAAGCTTAGCTATAGTTGGATCAGCCATTTCTGCAAAGTATATGTTTCTAGCTCCTTCAAATACTTGTCCACCGATTTCAGCAACTCCACCTAATGAACTATATAAAAATGGAGTATAAACTAAGTGATGTAGCCCTGTTGGAATTAATAATCTTTCTAAAGTTCCATATGTGAATATACCAAAGTTTCCTGAACCTTGTATAAACTCACCAAGGTTATTAATAACATTTTGCACTGGTGGCCATATATAGCTGAATACTATTGCTAAACCAACTGTTACTGGTATTAATATAATAAATACTAATCTTGATCCACCATATATTTGGAATGCTCCATCAAATTCTTTTTCACAGAATTTATTATGGATATATGCAACAACTATTCCTAATATAATTCCTAGAAAAACTCCCATATCCAGTATTTGAACACCTAATACAGTTGTTTGTCCACTTCCTCTTAATGCATCTGCTGGTGCTAATTTTTCAGTTAATGTTAAAAATATATTCATTGCATTTATAAATACTAAAAACACTAATAATGATGTAAAACCCGCTTCTGCTTTTTTCTTTTTCGCAAGTCCTACTGCTAAACCTACACAAAATATAATACCTAAATTAGTTAATATTGAAACTAAAGAACCTGATAACATTTTTCCAAGCCCGTACACAACATCATTCTTTAAAAATGGTAAGTACTCTGCTAACTTTGCATTTGTTAAAATATTACCTATTGCTATTATTATACCTGCTATGGGTAATATTAAAACTGGTACGAACATTCCTTTAGAAAAGTCCTGTAGTTTATTCATTATCTTTTCTTTCATTTTTTTACCTCCATTTATTACTTTTTCAGAAATCATTTACATTTATCATTATAATGAGTGTCTTATTATCTGTATATAGATTTTCCCCTCAAAAAAACGTGTTACCTAATTAGATAACACGTTACTTAGAATTATTATTTTTTCGTTTATAATATTCATATATTAACAATTCAACTAAAACTAATACCTTTGGAAAAAAAGTATTCGGCATTAGATTTCTGTCATCCAGCTTATTTGCGTCATCAATTTTAAAACTTACATCTGCAAGTTTACTTATACTATTTTCTCTTTCATTTGTAAATGCTATAACATTAATTCCATGTTCCTTTGCTGTTTTTACCTTATTTAAAACCATTGGAGTTTCTCCTGATTTTGAAATAACTATAATGGAACTTATATAATCTAAGTTATTTTCAAATACTCCTATCGAATCTGTACCATTGGATAATATGCATCTTTTTCCCATAACTAAAAGTTTCTTATTAATATATTCTGCCACAATTCCTGAAAATCCATTCGCATATATAAAAATAAATTTACTATCATCATTAAATAAAATATCTACAAACTTATTAATAGCATCACTAGAATTTTCTTTTAAAAGACTATCCATATCTAAGCTATCAACAAAATCTCTTTCATTTAAATTTTCTCCTAGCTCATTCCCCTTTAATGATGCTAAGTTATATTGCATTTCTAAAAAACCAGAGTAACCAAGTTTCTTAGAAAGTCTCATTATTGTTGATGTTGAGGTATAATTATTTTTTGCAATTCCCCTAACGCCTAGCTTATTTACTTCGTCTATATTATCAACTATATAGTTTAAAACTTTTATTTCAATTTCAGTAAGCCCTTTATTTTCAATAAACTTAGATAAATCCATTATAAATCCCTCCATTAATTACAATTTATTATACAGTATTTCGATAGATTTTCCACCATATATAATTTTCTTATACTGTATTACACTTTAAGGGATTATATTTTTATTTTGTTTGCTAATTTCTCTAGTGCCTCTTCCATTCTTTTCACTTTTGTTTCTTCCTTTTTAGCTGAAGTTATCCATTGAAAATACTTTCTTTGTTGTGAATAAGGTAAGCTTTCGTAAAATTTATATGCATCATTATTTACTATAAGCTTTTCCTTAAACTCTTCTGGTAACTCTATATTTCTTTCTTCTTCGTCTTTTTGTAATTCTACATTTACAATATCTCCATACTTTTTACCTATCTTATTTCTTATTTCTTTTGTTATTCCTATCATATAACAAGGTAAACCCATTTTCACTATTGATCCTCTATAATCCACACCATCAAATTTCACTTTAACCTTTACTCTCTTGGCTCCAAATTCTTTTTCAACATCTAGAGGAACTTCTATATAAGTTGCATCTTTTCCTTCATGCTTTTTTATCTCTACTTCAAATTTATAATTTTTCATATTTGTCTCCTACTTTTTGTATTAAATTGCTTATTTAAAATTAAAATAAAATTATAATGCTTATTAATTTTATAATTAATATATAATAGAGCATTGCATAATTAAGAATTCAAATTTAAATAGCATTTTTATACATTCCTCTATTATGTATTATTATAACCTTGAACACTTTTTATATTATATCTGATATAATGTATAAACAACAATATATAGTAGGAGATTTTATGAATAAGTTACAAGAAAATATTTCACTCACTAAGCTTGGAGGACTAAATAATTCAAATTATTTAATAACATTACAGAACTCAAAATATGTTTTACGAATTCCAAGTAAAGATAACACGAATAATTTTTATAATGAAAATGAAATTTTAGATATAATTAAGCCTTTTAATATTTCTCCTAATATACTTTATCATAATAAAGATACTGGAGTCTTATTAAGTGAATTTAAACAATCTAATAAAATTAGTATTGAATTTTATAACTCCCCCTTTTTCATTAATAGTTTAATTCGTACATTAAAAAAACTACATAATTTAAATTGTAATAATTACTTTAATCCCTTTGAGATAATTAATAAGAATATAAATATTTTAATAGATTTAAATTTTAATTTTGATCACGATATAAATTTATTAGTAAAAAAATTAACCTCATTGGAAAATAATTTAACTAAGGAGTTTCATTATGGATTATGTCATAATGACTTAAATACGTCTAACATTTTATATACTAAAAACTCTGTCTATCTTATTGACTTTGAATTTTCTGCAATGGGCGATATATTTTTTGACCTAGCTACTTTATCTTGGTTTTTAAATGACGATATGAAAAATGAATTGATTAAAAGTTATTTTGGTTACTCTTCAAAAGATTTAAAAGAAAAATTAGAAGGCTATCTCTTTGTAGTTAAACTTTGGAACGCAACTTGGAGTTTTATAAAATCAGTAAATAGCACTTCTAACTATGATTATAGACTTGGTGGTAACATGATATTAGACGATTTAATAACTTCTTTATAAATCGTCTAATACCTTTAATTATTATTTAATTTAACTTTCATACCTCGAATTATATTCTTCTCTTCTTTAGAAACCTTTAGAGATTCACAAATTTTTTGTAATGATTTATTATATGTAAAATAATCTAAGTTATTTTCTTTTAGATAATTTAAAGTTGTTTTATTAAACTTTACATAACAAATAGAAATTGCCCAAGCAACAGCCATTTTAACATAATATCCATCATGCTTTATTTTATCTAAATTACTTAAAACAAGCTCAACATAGTCTTCTTCAACATAAAAATTTAATAACATTACTACTGCAAACCTTACTTCAAATTCATAACTTGATGAAAGATACTCTTCTATAAACTTCCACATTTTTTCTTTATTTTTATTAGTAGTTTTTAGTCCATTACAAAAGCTATCACAAACTGACCAATTATTGATCTTTGGTACATATTTTCTAATAAGATTTATAATTTCATCTATATCAGCATTATTAATATATCCAATTACCATACCTTGTAGCATTACTTCTTCAAAGTAATCATCACTTGCATTATTTAAGTAATTTTCCCAATTTTCCTTAGCAATACTTTTTGCAATTTTTCTTAATGCTGGTAGTCTAACTCCAAGTATATTATTAATTCCTGGTAAAAGCTTCGAAGAAAACTCCCTGTAATCTTCTTCTGACAAATTTATAAGTTCTTCCCTTATTTTTAAGGCTATATTTTCATCAACATTAAAGGCCAAAATTCTCCCCCCTTATCTATTAACTATTAATTTATTGCTAATCTAATGCAAAGAACTTTGGTTCTCTATTTCTAGTAGCCTTTCTTTCATTTCTAGGCCTCCAGCATATCCAACTAAACTTTTATTTTTACCTACAACTCTATGACATGGTATCATCATTAATATTGGATTTTTATTATTTGCCATTCCAATAGCGCGAGCAGCTTTAGAGTTTCCTATTTTTTCTGCTATTTCCTTATATGTTCTTGTTTCTCCATAAGGTATCTTAATTAACTCATTCCATACTTTATGCTGAAATTCTGTTCCTTCTGGATCTAATGAAATACTAAAATTTATTCGCTCTCCTGAAAAATATTCATTAAGTTGATTTACTGCTTCTTTAATTAATTTAGTTTCTCTTATTTCTATATCTTTTTCAATCTTTAATTTATTCTTTATATAAATATTGGTAATACCCTTTCCATTATCAGCTATTCCAATTTCTCCAATTATTGTCTCATAATAAAAAATACTTTTCATATAACTCCTTCACATCTATTTTATAAGCAGATTCTTAATTATTTTATACGATAACTCATAGGACTCATCCCTTCAACTTTCTTAAAATTATCATAAAAAGTTAATAAACTTTTATATCCACAATCATAAGAAATTTCAGTAATTGATTTGTCACTAGCTTTCAAAAGTTCCTTAGCTTTATTAATTCTAATTTTAGAAATATATGCTTTAGGTGTTAGACTAAAAGTTTTATTGAATACTCTTATTAAATGACTTTTAGCTATATGAAGATTACTTATTTTAATTTTGATAAGCTCTTCATCAAAATAATATTTATCATAAATCTCCTTCATACTATTAGCAATATTAGTAATGGGATTATACTCTATTAAATCAGGTCGACATCTTTTACAAGGCCTAAATCCACTTTTAAGTGCACTTTCAGTAGTAGAAAAAAATTTCACATTTTCTTTAACTGGCTTTTTAGATTTACAGGATGGACGACAAAATATTTTTGTTGTTTTAACTCCATAAAAAAATTCCCCATCATATCTTGAATCATTTTCTATGATAGCTTTCCATTTTTCCTCCTTATTCATATATCTACCTCCATTAATAATTTATCATAAGACTTAAAATATTTCTTACGGATTTTTATCTTCTAATTTTAATATAAATCATAATATTTATTTTGTATAAATACTATTATAATTTATACAAAATAAAAAAGTACTGATTAACAAGAATCAATACTTTTTTAGCAGAATTAATAACTATATATTATTTTTTTAAGACTATCTAGTTTATTATAAAATTAGAGAAAGCAATCTCTTAAATAATTTTAGGCAGCAGATTTAATGAAAGATTTCATACTGATATGATATTCAATTTCTCTTTCAAGTTCTTTAGCTTGCTTAAACCCTACACCTTTAAATAGATTTTGTGATCTCTTATTAATTTTTTTAATTTTAGCTACAACATAATCAGCTCTCATTTCAAAAAAAGCTACTTTTAAAGCTTCTAGTACAGCATTATGTCCTATTCCCTTTCCCCATAAATCCTTTTCACCTACTGCAATAACTATCTCTACAAACTCACCTTTTGGAACTAAACGTAAGAATCCTATTGAACCATATACATTTTTTATAATAAAAAATCTACAATTATTATTAAAAAGATGAGTTAATATAGGCATATTTACTCTATTTATAACGTTAATTAAATTTCTTTTCACATTATTATCCTCATTTAAATAACTTGTTATTTCATCATCACTAAGCCAGTTACATATCTTCTCTGCATCTGATATATACACCTCTCGACTCAGATTAACACTATTTACTTCCACAAAGTACAACTCCTTAGTTATATTTGATATAGCTTGCAAACTTCATGAATTAATTATTACTAGTAATACTCATATTTTACTCTCTTTATTAATTTAAGTAAAAAGTGTAGTTCTTTATTGCTTAAGTTTAACTCAACTTTCTTATTCTTTTCTTATTTTTCTAGCATTTTTCCACAATGTTTATATTTTCCATTAATAGTATTTAATTTCCATTTTAAGTTATTAAAAGTATTTTTTTGGTACTTTAATATATTTAATAACACCTACTTATAAATTCTTTAAATATATTAAATTGTTCCGGATAATCTTTATATAAATGTTCAGGATGCCATTGTATCCCTAATACAAATCTCCTATCCTTCATATAAATGCTTTCTATGACTCCATCTTCACTTATTGCAGCATCACTCACCTTAGGGGAAACCTTCTTTATAGCCTGATGATGCATACTATTTACCATTATTTCTTCTTTTTTCATAATATCAAATAATAAAGAATGTTTTTTAATAATCACCTTATGAGTTGGCTTATTATAAGGCTTTTCTTGCCTATGAACACTATCTTTATTATTATTTCTATCTATTTTTATATCTTGATATAAAGAGCCACCTAAATACGAATTTAACAGTTGAAATCCCCTGCATATTGCAAGTATAGGTTTATCTACATTTAATATTTCATTTAGCAAAGCTTTTTCCATTGTATCTCTAGCAATATTTACATCTCCACAATGAGTAGATTTATTTTCATTATATATTTCAGGATTTATATCTTGCCCACCAGCTAGTAAAAATCCATCAAATTTATTCACCAAAATTTTTATATCTTCTTCATTATCTATAATCGGCAATATAACAGGTATTCCTCCTGCATCTGTAATTGCATCTAAATATGACGGTAACATCCAAATACTATTTTTTTCATCATCAAAAAGTGCCGTAACTCCAATAATAGGCTTCTTCATATTATCCTCTCCTTCCTATGAACTATTTTATTTATTAACTATAGTAACACTTTTTATAACTTATTCCTATTTTTATACAACATTTCTCTCCTTTACATTTATTGCACTAAACAACTTTTTCTTATATAATATAAAATGTTCTTGAAAGGTAACATATTATGATAAATTACAATAATAAAAAATATATATGCTTACTAGACTTTGCAATGGATTTTATAAGAAGCAAATAGAAATCTCTTATTTTATGTCATCTTTATGATGAACCCAAGAGGTTTTTGGAACTTCAAAGATTTGTACAGGGAATAAGTCATAAAGTATTAATTGAAAATTTGAAAGAGCTTGAGGTAGATGAATTAGTTATCAATATAACATATGATGAAATGCCTTCTAAAGTTGAATATTATTTAACTGAAAAAGGAAAATAAATTACTAAAATTATAAAAAAGCTTGAAATTTGGTCTAAAAAATATTATCCAAATATAAATAAAACTTTTTAAATATTATACTACAAAATTACAGATACTAATCATATATATTTTACTAATTATATAGTCTAAAGGTTTAATTACAATTTTAAAGTTATCATTTTTTATATTAACTTTTGAATTTTAATAATTTAAATTTTAAAATTAATTAATGAATCCTATATTTTAATACAAAGGAGATTACATATGCTAAGCGAAAATCTTTTAAATAACCTTAATGAACAAGTTAACTTTGAGTTTTATTCATCTTATACGTATTTAGCTATGGCAGCTTATGCAGAATCAATAGATCTAAGTGGTTTTGCAAATTTCTTTAGAGTTCAAGCTCAAGAAGAGTTAGCTCATGCCATGAAATTATATGATTATATATTTCAAAAAAATGGTGTTGTAAAGCTACAAGAAATTCCTCAACCTTCTTCAAATTATAATAATATAATTGACTTATTCGAAAAAGGATATGAACATGAACAATTAGTTACTAATAAAATTTATAAACTAGCTGATATTGCTCTTGAGGAAAAAGAGCATGCTACCATTAGCTTATTAAAATGGTTTATAGATGAACAAGTTGAAGAAGAAAATAATTTCAACTCATTTTTAAAGAAAGTAAGAAGATCCGATGGAAACCCTGCTGCTTTATATATGCTTGATGAAGAACTTGCTAAAAGAGTATATGTTCCTATAACGACTACAATTTAAAAAACAAAGAGGATTACTGAATTAGAGTAATCCTCTTTGTTTTTTATTTAATTTATCTAATTCAAAATTTCTATTTTTTCATTTCATATTCAAATGTTTTTTTAACTAACCACATATTATCTAAATGCATATAGTTCTATTATATATAATAAATCTGACTCAAATCCTTATATAATATCATATAATAATTAGAACTCTTACTGGAGGTATTTATTTTATATGAGTAATGACGATTCATTTGATGATATTGAAGAATTTATAAGAAATTTGGATATAAACCTTGCCGAGCTCGAACGAACAGGTGCAACATTTATTTCAATAGGATATGCTTTTTTTGCTTATGCTGCAAATGTTGATATACATGATTTATTAACCAATAATAATACTGATGTAGCTTCTGCTGGAATTACACTACAGGGACAACAGCTTGTATTATTAGGCTATATTTTCTTATGGGTGGTAGCTACCAAAAGAGTTTATTCTAGAAATTTAAGAAACACTCAAATGGAAGAAACTATTAACGTATCTCCTTATGTAAAGCTCTCTAATTCATATCTATTAAGTACTTTTGCAAATACATTAAGACTTGAGGCTTTTACAGAAATAGCTAACTCTGAAGAGAGTGGAGAAGGAAATGATGAAGTTATTGAATAATAAATCAATTATTATATTTAATTGATTTATTATTACATACTTCCTATCTTTATAATATAGAATGGACATATATAAATATAGTTATTACCTACTTTACTTTTAACTAACTAAAAAAAAATATATGTCCATCTAAAAAAACAAAGAAAAGAAATCCTAAAGATTATTTGTTTTCTCTTTTAGCTCATTCCATTTAATATTCATTTGATTTCTTAAATTTTCTATATCATCACTTATAATATAATCTTTTACAAAAGAATAATCTAATTCTGAGCCAATGCTTTGCAGATGGTTCTTTTAATCTCGCTAAATAGTCTGATTTTGGCTCTGAAACAAACATTGGTCCGAAAATAGCCATTAACAAAAATATTACTAAAATAATAAATCCTACTCTAGCCATTTTATTATCCCAAATAACCTCAAAAAACTCCTTTAGAGAATTTAAAAATGAGCCTTCTTTATTTATTGTCTTATTTTTTTGTTTTACTGCCACTGTATTACTCATATCTTTACTTCTCCCTTAACCTTGGATTTAACTTAGTATTTAGGAATTCTGCAAATATTCCTGATAATAACACCATAACTATTATCATTAAGAACATACCTTGCATAAGTGAGTAGTCTCTTCTAGAAATATCTGTAGTTAAATAATATCCAACCCCTGGATATATAAAAAGATTTTCAATTAATGGTGATCCACCAAACATCATACCAAATGATATTGCAACACTTGTAACCATTGGCAACATTGCATTCTTACCTAAATAACTAAATACTATTCTTCTATCTGATATTCCTCTTGCCTTTGCATAATTAATATAATCTTCTCCTAATACAGACATACAATTTGCCTTCATTCCCATTACCCATCCCTGCTAGTGTAGTTAAAAAATATGCTAACATATGGTTAATGATGAATTATAAGCTCCTTATAATAAGCTATTTTATTTACTGTCATATCTATAAATAAATTGCTGATTAAGTCATCTGCTGTGATATCCGATCCATCACTCCATTTTAAATCTTTCTTTAATTTTAAAGTTAATATTTTATCCTTAAAATCATAACTTTCTAACAATGAAGGCTTAAATGTTTTTTCTGGTTGAGAACTATAATCACATAAATAATCATATATAATTGGTTCCATTGACCAATCAGGTCCTCCATTCACTGAAGGATTACCATGTCCTGCTGGAGCTGGTGTGAAGGAAACCATTGTACTTAATTCAGTTCCTTTAGAATCTGCTTTTTCTCCTTCAACTTTTGCATTTGTCATTGTTGTTTCGACACTTATTACTGAGTCCATAATAGATTCATCATTTGTGCTTTCTGAATTATTACTTTTACATCCCATAAATACAGATGCACTTAAGGTTAATGCCATAGTAAATGCTATAAGTTTTTTTAACTTATTTTTTTTCATAATCTTCCCCCTACTTTCATAGTAAAATTTATTACTGTTCACATTTAAAGTATATTAAGCGATACACTCTCAGTAAACGTTTCAAAAAGAAAAACCTAAGTAAGGTTTATAAATAATAAAATTTGTATATATACTAATTCATAAAAAAAGGAATTCAGCAATAGCCGAATTCCTTTTAAATATTATGCAAGTTTTAAATGAATTAATTTGCCTTTAAAATCACCATGTAAATTAGTTAAATTAATTCCAGCAGTCATCAATGCTCCACCAGATATAATTTCTCCGGTTTCTTCATTTTTATAAAATTTCTCTTCTATTAATCCCTTTAACTTTATTCTTCTGCTATGGTAATTTGCTCTTTCAAATACTTGTACACAAGTTACTAAGACTTCACTCTTATCTTTAGATACTACTGACCAAGCATCAAATGAGTTATTTTCGGAAAAGTTTTGTATTCTATAGTAATCACCACTTCTTACTAAGTCATTATACTTATGATACATTTCTATTTGTTCTGGTATCATATCTCTATCTTCCTCAGGAATTCTTGTTACATCAAGCTCATATCCAAAGGTTCCGGCAAGAGCTACATAACCTCTAGTTTCAAAAGGCGTAGTTCTTCCAACTGTATGATTTGGACAATCACTAACATGAGCACCTATAGCTGAAAGTGGATAAACCATAGATGTTCCTTCTTGTATTTTTAATCTTTCAATTGCATCTGTATCATCAGAGCACCATATTTGAGGACTATAATAAAGCATTCCTGGATCGAATCTTGCTCCTCCACCGGAACAGTTTTCTAATAAAATATGTGGAAAATCTTTAGTTAATCTATCCATCATATCATATACTGCTAGAACATACCTGTGTAATAATTCTCCTTGATTTTCTGATTTCAATCCAAGGCTTCCTAAATCTGTTAGTTGCCTATTCATATCCCATTTTACATAAGTTATATTTGCACTTGATAAAACTTTTTTTATACTATCATATATATAATCTAATATTTCTTTTCTTGATAAATCTAAAACATATTGTTCTCTACATAATGCAGGTTCACGACCTGGTATTTTAATACACCAATCCGGATGTTTTCTAAATAGTTCTGAGTCTCCTGATATCATTTCTGGTTCAACCCATATTCCAAATTCCATACCAAGTTTGTTTACTTCATCAACTAAATTCTTAAGTCCACCACTTATCTTATCTTCATTTACAAACCAATCACCCAATGATGAATTATCAGCATTACGCTTTCCAAACCAACCATCATCCATAACAAGCATTTCAATTCCTAATTTTGATGCTTCTTTTGCTATAGATAATAGTTTTTCTGTATTAAAATCAAAATAAGTTGCTTCCCAATTATTTATTAATATTGGACGCTTTTTGTCTTTATATTCTCCTCTTATTAAATTATTTCTATATAAATCGTGGAAGGTTCTTGTCATCTTTCCTATGCCTTCATTTGAATAAACCATAACAACTTCTGGAGCTATAAATTCTTCATCTTTATTTAATAACCAATTAAAATCTTCTGGATTTATCCCCATTACAACTCTAGTTGTATTAAATTGACATCCTTCAATTTGTGCAAAGAAATTTCCTGAGTAAACAAAATTAAACCCATATACATTACCATAGTCATCTGTTGCTTTGCTATCTAATAATGCTATAAATGGATTATCTTGATGACTTGATTCTCCCCTAATTGTTGATACTACTTGTTTTCCATAACCAATTTTCTTTCTTTGCACATGCCTTTCTCTAGCCCAAGACCCATGAAGTGATATCATATCATAATCTATATCATCAAAGTCGATACATGTAGATAAAACCTTCGTTAAATTAATTTTATCTTCACTTAAGTTTTTAACCTTTACACTTCTTGTAATAACATCTAAATTCTCAAAAGTGGTATAAACAAGTACAACTTGTAAATTTAAATACATATCTTCACAAGTTATTTCAAGGCTTGTACATTCATTTTCATCTCCAAAGGTAGCAGGCAATCCATTAAGCTCTTTTTTACCTTTATAAATTTCATGTGACTTATATTCAAGTTTCACTTCTGAATGCCCATTTTTATCTATAACTCTTATTGACGATTCCCTAAAATCTCCAATTCCATGAGTTGAATATTCAAAAGGAAAACTATCATAAAAAGATACTCTATCTCTATTATTTTTTGATGGAACATATGGTGGTTCATTAATTCTCATTAAATAATTTATATCTTCATCAATTACTTTCTTACCAAAATAAACATGTCCTAAAAATTTTTCTTCATCTACAATAGAAATAATGTATGATGTATCTTTTGAATCAAGTTTAAATACATTATACTTTTCTATAAATCTAATACCCATCTTTTATACCTCCATTACATAATACAATATTTAACCCAAATTTAATTATAACGTTTACTTTAAAATAACATAATTATTTATATTATTCAATACTGTTATAAATTACAATAATATTTGCAACAGTATCTTATATTTTGTTTATATTTATAAAAAGGTACAGTATTAATATTTTATTATAAAAATTAATACTGTACCTTCAAATTATCTTTTTATTAAATTTTATATATTTTTTACTTCATCTTTAATATACCTTTGTATATATATCTTATTTGCAAAAGCTATTACCATCGATCTTACTATCTCAGATTCAATAGTAAATTTCTTTGCTGAACTCGGCTCTGAAAAATCTCTTGTAGTAAATACTGATTTTATTGCCTTTTCAAGTTCTATACAAAAAAAATCATATGCCTCCTCTATAGGGCAAGTATCTATTTGCTTTCTTATTAAATAGCATATTTCTTGTAAGGTAAATACTTGCTTTAATGTACAAACTACAATTAAGTAAGCTAAATGTTTTTCATTATATCTTTTATCTTTTGGAGGATAAACTACCTTTTGTTTCACATAATTATTAAGCATTGTAGGTGTTAATAATTTTTCTTCATTATTAATATTTATTTCTTTTAATACATCTTCTATATATACAATGACTTGGTCCTTATATAACGAAACTTTTGGCAGTTCATTAAATCTTGGGCAATGGAATTCTAAAATATTTCTATGAATTCCACCTTTATTCCCTCTATCCATACTGCCTCTCCTATTTTTATGATTATTTTAATGAATCATGCTTTTTTATTACTTGTATCGCAACACATCCAGGTCCACCTTGAGTAGTAAATGCTGGACTTAACAAATTAATTTCTATATCTGCATCCTTAATATCTTCTAATATAATTTCTTTTGCCTCATTTGCTAAATCTTCTTTGCAAGCATGCGAAATATAAATTTTATAATTAGAATCTATATTTTTCTCTATAAATGTTTCACATATTTTTTTTACTGCTTTTTTATATGTACGTTTTGTAGTAAACTTTTCAAGAGATTTGCTGTCCTCTGAAAGAGTCATAACTGGTACTAATTTAATTGCACTGCCAATCTTACCAACTATAGATGATACTCTTCCCCCTCTTACCAAAAAGTCAAAATCATAAGGAATTAAGAATGAAGTTGATGTTTCAATAAACTTCATTATTTCATTTACTATTTGATTTCTCGTATAGCCAACTTCTACAAGCTTAACAGCTAAATCAACTAAATACCTGTGTGGCCCACATAAAGTTTTTGAGTTAATTACATCTATACGCTCCGGATTGTTATCCATACTTTTTGCCATACATGCTGAATTATATGTACCTGATAACCCATCTGCCATTGAAATATTTATTATTTCATCTTCTGGATATTTACTATATAAATCCAATACATGTCCAATAGATGGCTGTGAAGATTTTGGAACATGTCCTTCATTAATAATATCAATAAATTCTTCTGTATTGATATCCTCATATTCCCTATAGGTCTTGTTATCAATGCTAACTGTAAGAGGTGCAATATCAATATTATTAGCTTGTCCCTCTTTTATAGAATAAAGTGTAGATGAGTCTGATACTATTTTTATCATCTTTTTTCTCCAATTTCGTATTTTAATCTAATATACATAGTTTTAAAAACTATTTGTTTCAGATTATCATACTAAGTAATCGATGTCAATAATAATTATGTAACCATTTAAACGTAATTTTTTCCAACAAAATTTTGTGTTCCATTTATAGTAACTTTTAAAATTATATAAAATAATAAGAACCACCTTTTTAGATAGCCCTTATTAAATTTAAAAGTTAAAATCTACAGTTATTTATATAGTTTATGCTAAATCATTAAGAATAATTTAATTAAGAAAATTTCAATTGCAGTTTATTTTGATACTTTTCTAGATTATACATTACAAGATCATATCTTTTATATTTTAAATTTTAGCTAATATAAACCTTAGTACTTTCAGGAATATTATCATATATCCACTTTGCATTTTCTTTAGCTAATCTCACACATCCATCTGATAAAGCCATTCCAAGTCTTCCATCTCTTACACTACCATCCAAATTATAAATTATTGAGTGAAATAAATAATTTCCTTTAAACTGTGTATAATACCAGCATTTATAACCTCTCTCTACTCCAAAATACAATCCTTTAATTCCTATACTGAATGTTCCCTTTGGTGTTGGAGTAGATTTCTTTCCAATAGTACATAGATAACTATGAATAAGATTCCATTTATTTTTTGAACCACGAAATATGTTGACTTTAATTTTTTTGGTATCTACCCATATAAAATATTCAGTTGGGCTAGAAAAATCACTAGAATTAACAAATGCTGTAGTATTATTATTATAATCCTCTCCCCTTTTAAAGGAAAAAATTTTATTAATTATTTTCAAAATACTCTCTCCAAAATAAATACTTTCTAATTATACTATTCACATCAAATCAAATGTTGAAAATAAATGCTTATTTCATTATATTATTTGTCATTATATCTAATATCAATTTATTTTAAGATTCTATAATTATTTTATAAAATATTCCTCATCTTTTAGTAGAAATATTATCATGATAAGTTTCCCATTTTAATAATAAATCTAGCTTTTTATCAATTTGTCATAATATTCTATATTTTTCTTTAATGCTTCCATATTAAATTAATGTTTTATTAGCAAATCCTTACTTTCTTCATTTTGCTTTTATTTTGCTTATTGAGTACACTCATTGTAATAACTTAAAGGAGGATGATGCATATGTGGGGCTTTGAAATTAAGCTCTAGGTGTGGTTATTTAAATATCTAATATTATAAATATATTCGCCTCAACTTTATAGAGCTTAATAAATAATTATATTAGTTGTAATATTATATATAAAGTTATGAAAGAGGTATTTATTATGTCAAATTTAGCATTTAAAGTCTATGAAAGAAATGTAAAAGCAAATCAAAGTAAACTTAGAAAAACTGGACAAATCCCTGGGATAATATATGGGGAGTTCCTTGATCATACTATCCCAATAAAAATGTGTAATGCCGAGCTTAGAAGAATGCTTAGAAAAAATAATAGTGGATCTATTATAGAAGTTGAATTAGATGATAAAAAATTTAATTGCGTAGTTAAAGATGTTCAGAAAAATAATCTACATGAAATAGTACATGTAGATTTTCAATATATTAAACCAAATGAAGTAATAAAAATGAGAATTCCTATTAAAATAATTGGACAAGAAAATCTAGAATCTAGACGATTAACATTAGAAACTCATAATTTATTTATAGATTTACAAGGTAATGTTGAAAAAATTCCAGAATCCATTGAAATAAATGTTTCTGATATGAACGTTGATGATAAAGTATTAATCGAAGATATTGTTATTCCAGAGGATATAACAATTTTAACTGACCCTAAAACTCTATTGGCTGTTGTAAGTAGTCAATATATTTAATTCTAATTTTATAATTAAATATTTATAAAAAGAAAAAGCTATACACTGCACTGTATAGCTTTTCCCATGGCAAAATATACTTTAATTTTAAGAAGTTCTGAACCTTATACTTTTAGCTAGAATGATTATCTAGAGTAGAACTCAACTATTAAATTTTCATTAATTTGTATTGGAATTTCTTCTCTTAATGGATATCTAGTATATACAGCCTTAAATTCATCTAAGTTAGAATCTATGTAAGGTAAAGTATTTACATGCCCATTTATGTTTGAAATATAATTTGGAGATTTTCTTGCCTTTTCTGTTAAAGAAATTTCTGTTCCTGGTTCTACCTTATATGATGGAATATCAATTTTCTTTCCATCAACTAAAATATGTCCATGATTAACCATTTGCCTTGCAGCTCTTATAGAATTAGCAAATCCAATTCTATATACAAGGTTGTCTAATCTCGATTCAAGTCTTAATAATAAAGCTTCTCCAGTTGTACCTTCTTTAGTTTTAAAGGCATCTTCAACATATTTTTTAAACTGCTTTTCTAAAACTCCATAATATGCTCTTAATCTTTGCTTTTCTAATAGTCTTACACCATATTCTGATAACTTTTTATCTGCTCTACTTGTTCCCTTTACAGCTCTATTCATAGCTTTTGGATGTCCATAAACATTCAATCCAAGTCTTCTACTCTGTTTAAATCTTGGGCCTCTTTCTCTAGCCATGGTTTTCCTCCTTTTTAAAATTAAATTATGTAATTATAATATCATACCTTCTCAATAATTGAAAATCATTATCATTTAGTTTTTGCCTATTATCTTAATTTATTTTTAAATTCCTTAATATTTCTCACTAATTGATAATATTTATCATTTGTGTTGTACCATATCTATATCTTCAATTTTATCTTAACCATCACTATAAATATTATTCTACTCTCTTAAAACCCCTTTTATTTGCCTATTTATATCCCTATAACCAATTCACGTACTTTATTTTATAGAATCTTATTTTTTCATTGCAATTTTTGTAATATTTATATATAATTAATTTTAAATATTGTCATAGTTTATTTTTAGGAGATTTTAAAATGATAAAAAATATAAATTTATCTGAAACGCTAAAACTTAATATATTTTTCTTTAGCCTTTTTAGTTAGGTTTGTATTTATCGGTTTATATATTGACCATAGATACAAACACTTAATCGTTTGTATCTATGGAGGCTAAAGTTAATTTATTAAAGCCACATAGGTATCCACTATGTAGCTTTTAATCCTAGGCCTAAAGCCACATAGTAAATTCTATGTGGCTTTTTTATTTATAAAATATGGAAAGAGGTACTACTATGAAAAAAAATAAAAATAAGGACGTATTAATTATTGCTTTTGCAGTCTTCTCTATGTTTTTTGGAGCAGGTAATCTGATTTTTCCTCCATTTATAGGATTGACATCTGGTCATAAATGGATTGTAAGCTTTTTGGGCTTTATATTATCTGATGTAGGACTTATTCTTTTATCAATAGGAGCAATAGCACGTGCAGGCTCTTTTAAATCAATTTTAAAAAAATCAGGTAATAAATTTGGTCTTACTCTAGAAATTGTAATTATGCTTTGTTTAGGTCCAATATTAATTGTACCAAGAACAGCTGCTACAACTTTTGAAATGAGTGTACAACCATTGTTTGAATCAGTTAACCCAGTTTTATTTTCAATTTTATTCTTTTCTATAGTTTTAATATTAACTATAAAACCAACTAAAGTTATGGATATACTTGGTAAATTTTTAACTCCAATTTTACTATTTTCCCTATTGGTTTTAATAATAAAAGGAATCATTTCTCCTATTGGATCTTTGAATCTCGATATACAATCTAATAACTTATTTATGACAGGATTAACACAGGGTTATCAAACAATGGATCCATTGGGAAGTGGAGGTATTACTGCTCTAATAATTACATCATTTTTAAATAGGGGATATACTAAAAAAGAAACTATAGGACTTACTATAAAATCAGCTATAATATCTGCAATAGCTCTTACTTTAGTATATGGTGGATTAACTTATTTAGGAGCAACTGCCTCTAATATTTATAATCCAACTATTTCTCAAACTACACTATTAATTAGTATAACAAATGATTTGTTAGGAAATTCTGGAACAATAATATTAAGTATAGTTGTTGCTTTTGCGTGCCTTACTACAGCAATAGGCTTAACTTCTGTCACAAGCAAATATTTTGAGGATATTACTAATAAGAAAATTAAATATAATTACATAGTTATTTTTATTTGTACTTTTAGCGCTATTATTTCTAACTTTGGAGTTGATAAAATAATATCAATTTCTGCTCCAATATTAACAATAATCTATCCGGTTTCAATTGCATTAATCCTAATGAATTATTTTAAAAATATATTTACTAAAATTGAAATTTTTAAAGGTGTTGCATATTCTACGCTTTTAGTGAGCTTGCTTACTGTAATTGATAGTTTAGGAGTAAATATAAACTTTATTCATAAGCTACCTTTCTCAAGCTTTGGTTTTAACTGGATTATCCCAGCTATAATAGGAGGATTTATAGGCTTCATTTTTAGTCATATCACTTCAAAAAAATTAATGTTTTTTAATTTTTGTAATAAAAGCAAATAAAAAAAGTAGCTGTGGCACTAAATAATTAGTGCACAGCTACTTTTTTGTAAAAAATAAATCTCAAACTCTATGAGTTTAAGATTTATGGTAAAATATCTTTATTCGAAAAAAACATTTTACAAAAAGATTATATTTCTTAATATCATTCTTTAGCTATTTTCATTATTTCCTTAGCATGATTAGTTAATGTATCAAAATCTCCTGAGTTTACCATATCCTTATTAGTTATATAATTACTAATTCCTGCACCTACAAATCCTAAATTTAAGAAATCTCCTAAGTTTTCTGGAGTAACTCCTGCAGCTGCAATAAACTTAACATTATTTATTGGACCTAATATATCTCTTACATACTTTAATCCTAATGTACCTGCTGGGAATAGTTTTACAAAATCTGCACCAGCTTTATGTGCTGATAAAATTTCAGTTGAAGTCATAGCACCTGGTATTGTTACTAAATCTAATTCATTTGCTAGCTTTATTATTTCAACATCTGAATTTGGAGCTAAAATATATTCTGCTCCTGAGTTTTTTGCAGCATAAACTTGCTCTGTAGTAATAACAGTACCTGCTCCAAACTTAACTTTGCCATTAAATTTAGAAGTTAGCTCTTTAATTGCTTCTGAAGTTTTTTCAATACAGTTTTCATCACCTTGATCAAATGTTACTTCAACTAACTTAACTCCGCCATTGTACAAAGCTTCTACTAATTGAACTAACTTTTCTCCATAAATCCCTCTACAAATTGCAATTATTTTATTTTTTTCAATAAAATTGATTATATCTTTTTTCATTTTGTACACCTTCTAAATATATTTTTCTATTGTTTATTTTATTATTATATCACAATACTATTTTCATTAATTTAATTTCAATAATTTTTAGAAATTTTGTATATATTACTATTCTTTTATTTTTTTAAACAATCCTCTGGATTTAATTTTATATATTCCCATTTTCCATTACTATTTTGAACATATTGAGATACTTCTATATCATAATCATTAGTTAAAGTATAGAATTGTATTTTATAGTTCTTATTGTCGTTTCCTAGGAAATATATATTCTTAACATAGCCATCCACCTCTGTTTTTCCCATCTTTTTAATAAGCTTGCACCAGTTTCCATATTCTATTTCAACCTTTGAGGCCCCATCATATACCCATCCATGATATGGTGCACAAAGATAATTTTCAGGTGTAATACTAATATCTAATATTTTAAATCCATCTCCTGATTTACCTAACTCTATAAATCCATAGTAATAAGTAAAACTTGCAATGTTATTTTCTAAAGCTTGTATAACTTCTATTTCATAAAAATACTTTAAATTTTCATTATCACTTTGAACTTCTTTATACTTTATTAAACTTATATGAAACATATTAGAAAATGAATCTTTATAAGTATTGAAACTTACCTTTTTCTTATATTCATAATCAAAAAAATTATATGCTATTGGATAAGGCCTATTCCCATCCCCCAATGAACCACAACCTATGTATTTACTATCTGAAGGATTAGCTGCTTCCCTTAAAAGTGAAAAATAATTCAAGATCGTATCTTCTGGACTCTTTATAAACTTTATTGGAATAGATATATCATTTACTTCTTTATCATAATAATTATTAATAAGTTCATTAACTTCATCTTTATTATTTAATACTGGCAGCTTTGATGGTCTAAAGTACTTTTCGTTGTTTATTATAGTAACTACTTCTTTTTCTTGTTGTTCTTCTAGCTCTTGATTTATGACAAATGCTCCTGCAATAAAATCCTTTTTATTATTTATTATTACGTATTTATAAAATATAAATCCAAAACAAAATAACGCTAATAAACATAATAATAAATAACCTATTCTTTTTTTAATATAAATTACCATTTAATACTCTCCATTATAATATACTTAATAAATATCTATTATAATGTTTATTCCAAAAAAATTTGAAAATTACTTAATCTATTGCGAAAGTAAAAAAGCGCAATCTCAGTAATCTATTTAATGTACAATTTAATTTATTCAATTTCAAGTAAGCTTTATTGCCTAGAAAAAGTTAATTTTTTTATTTTTATAAAGGGAGTCGCGTTTTAAACTGATACCTATAGACTAGACACTAAAATAAAAGGGTTTATGTCTATAGGTATTTTTTATATAATTAAATAAACAGATGGAGGTTACTGAATGGGTAGATTTTTATTAACGAGAGAAGATATTGAAAAATTAGAAAAGAATAAATATGTAGCTAAAGCAAGTGAAACAACAATAACTTATACTTTTGAGTTCAAAAGATTATTTATAGATGAATATATTGCTGGAAAACCAGCACGGAAAATTTTTGCTGAAAATGGATTTGATATAGCTATGATTGGAATTAAAAGAGTTGAAGAATCAGCTGCTAGATGGAAGAAAGCTTATGATAAAGGTGGTATTCTAGCTTTAGATAAAGCCACAAGAACCCCACGTTACCGTAATGTTAATCGAGAATTAACGAAAGAAGAAATTATAGAAAGACAAGAAGCTAAAATCAAGCTACTTGAAGCACAGGTAGAACTATTAAAAAAATTAGACGAGAAAGAAAGGTTGCTGATAAATAAAAATAAAGGATTGAATGCTAGCAATAAATTTGAATTAATAAAATCTACAATTGAAATGTATAATTTTAAAATGTTAACAGGATACTTTTGTAAGATTTTAGATGTTTCACGCTCGGGATATTACAATTATATAAATTCAGTAGATATACGAAAGCAACGTGATAACCAAGACTTATTTACTAAAAATCTAATTTTAAAGGCTTTTAACCGACGTGGATACAAGAAAGGTTCTAGGTCTATTAAAATGATCTTGGAAAATGAATACAATGTAATTTATAGCTTAAAAAAGATACAACGAATAATGAAAAAATATGAAATTATATGTCCACATAGAAAAACTAATCCTTATAAAAAATTGCAAAAGCAACTAAAGAGCATAGAACTGTTTCGAATCTTTTAGAAAGAAATTTCAAGCAAGGAACTCCTGGTTTGGTTTTATTAACTGATATTACATATTTGCCATACGGCGAAAACGATATGGCTTATTTGTCAACCATTCTAGATGCCGCAACAGGTGAAATCTTAACCCATCATATGTCTAAACGAATTACTCTAGATATAGCGACAGAAACAATACTAAAACTAAAAAAACAGAAGAAAGTAAAGTTAGCTGCAAATGCATTTATCCATTCTGACCAAGGCTCACATTATACAAGTCCTATATTTCAAGCCTTACTGAAGGAAAATGACTTGGGTCAATCTATGTCTCGCCGTGGAAACTGTTGGGACAACGCCCCACAGGAATCTTTCTTTGGTCATTTGAAAGACTCTGTTAAATCTAAGAAGTGTAATTCATATGAAGAACTTAAAAGTAAAATTAATAAATATATAATTTATTATAATAACTACAGGTATAAATGGGATCAAAAAAAGATGACCCCTGTTCAATACAGAAATCATCTTCTTTATGCATAACCCTTTTTTTTATAATGTCCTTGACATAGGTATCAGTTTATTTCGCGACCCCCTTTTATACTTCTATATTAATTTTTTCTAAAGGGTATCACGAAACGTTATATTCTTTAAGTTATTTATTTACTTAAACTAATTTTTAAATATAATTTTTTATCTATTATTTACATATGCATAAAATTAAATATTTTTAATACTATTCGTAAAAAAGGAGCTCTAATTTAAGCTCCATTTTTATCAACTTCATTAAAATTTATTTATATATATTTCTTTAATTTTAATAATGTAATTTATAAACTTTTATTAAGTTAAAGATTTTTCCTCTTCACTAACTTTATTTAAAGCTCGTAAAAATAATTCTATAGGTTGAGCTCCTGATACTGTAAATTTTTCATTGAATATAAAGAATGGTACCGCATTTATTCCATAACGCCCTGCCAGTTCTTCATCGGCTCTTACTAAATCACTATATTTATTACTATTTAATACATTTATTGCTTCTTCTTTATTTAATCCAACATTCTCTGCTATTTCAACCAAGGTATTAAAATCACTTACGTTTTTAGAATCTGTAAAATATGCTTTAAATAAAGTTTCTGTCATTTCCTCCATCTTACCATACTCTTTTGCAAAATGAATCATTCGATGAGCATCAAAAGAATTTGTTGGAACTAAAGTATCAAAGTTATATTCTAATCCTAATTCCTTTGCTTGATTTACTATATTATCATTATTTAACTTAGCCTCTTCATAAGTAATTCCATACTTATTAGCAATAAGTTCATGTATGTTCTTATCATTATGCTTTTCTGCACTAGGATTTAATTCAAAACTACGATATATAATTTCTATATCTTCCTTTTTATCAAATTTTTCTAAAGCTACTTCAAATTTACGTTTTCCTATATAACAAAATGGACAAAATATATCTGACCAAATTTCAACTTTCACTTCTCTTCCTCCTTACTGTATAGATATTTTAATTGATTATTTGTATATTTTTAATTATCTCCAAATTATTTCTGCATTTTTCCTTGGGGTAGTTCTTAAATACTTTATATTAGGATATCCAATAACCATACAAGTTACAATTTGTTTACTTTCATCTAAACCTAAATAATCCATTATCTTTTTATTTCCTTGTGCCGCTCTAATAAAGAAACCACTAAAGAATGTTCCAAGTCCTAATGCATTAGTCATAAGTTCCATATTTGAAGATGCAAGCGCTCCATCTACTTGTGAATTAGATACTACAAGTACTACTGCTGGGGCATTAAAGAATAATCTATCCCCTTTTTTCGGATCAACTTTACAATCTTCATACATTTGTACCCACATCTCTGCATAAGTTTTAATCTTCATAGTCTCTTCTGTTAAGTTATTAAGTATTCCTTGTCCCATTTGGCTTAAACTTTCTAAAGTCATTTCTCTTAAATTATCAATTCCATCTTTTATAACTATATAAGATACATCTTGACTATTACTTCCTGTTTGAGTAAATCTACCTGCTTCAATAATTTTTAGAAGTTTTTCATTTTCTACATCTTTATTTTTAAAATTTCTTATACTTCTTCTATACTTGATAAAATTAAGTAAATTATCTTCATCTATTTCAAACGCTTCTTTATTATAGTCTTTCACGTCATCCATATTATATTCATCTGTTGATACTGCATTTTTAGGACAAACTGCTATGCAATGACCGCATTTAAAACATGTAATATTATTTATATTAGCTTTCCCATCAACTAGGTTTATATCTCTTACTATACAATCATTAATACATAAACTACATCCAATACATTTTTCTTTATCTACTTTCATCATAATATATTCCCCCATTTTCTTTTGACATAACTATAAATAAATTTTATAATTATTTATCATATTAAATTAAATCCAAAATTTCATATTGTGATTATATCATTATAAAATAACATATGTCTAATTGATAATTTTCATAAAACTATAACTAATAGTTATAGTTTTTATATGATTACTATAACCTTAAAACGTACTATACTTTTGCTACATTAATTTTCTTTTATAATTCCATTAGCTAATAAGTTTTTAAACTGTCTTGTAAATTTAAATTAGATTAACTAATCTTATAAATATAATCATATACTTTACCTTAAGGAGAATAAAATGAACTTACAACAACTAGAATACTTTAAAATAATTGCTGAAGTCGAAAATTTTACAAAAGCCTCTAATTTACTTTCAGTAAGTCAACCTGCATTAAGTAAGGCAATTTCAAAACTCGAGGAAGAATTGGGAGTTCCTTTATTCGAAAAAAGTGGACGTAACATTAAACTAACAAGGTTTGGAAAAATGTTTTTATCTCATACAAAAACTGCATTACTTGAAATAAATAAAGGTATAAAAGAATTAAAAGAAATAACTAATTCTAATACTGATAGTATTTCTATATCTTCTACATCTAGTGTAGGTACATATTTTATGCCTTTTATAATAAGTAATTTTTTAAATGAAAATCCAAATACTAAATTTCAATTTAATCATGAATCAGCAAAAATATAATATGTGATTTGAAATCTGGAAAAATAGATTTAGGATTTTATGAGTGTATAGAACATATTAATATACCTTCTGAAATTGAATCAATTCCTATAAGAAAAGAAGAATATGTATTAATAGTTCCTAAAAATCATTATCTTTCAAATAAATCTGAAGTATCTTTAAAAGAATTAGAAAATGAGTCCTTTGTTGCTTTTTGCATAGATAGTAAAGATAAGATGATTTCATACTCTGAATTCTTAGGTTATATTCCTAAAATATCAATAAGACCTAGTGAAGCAAGTATGCTAGAAGGTTTAGTTGCGGCAGGCGCTGGAATATCAATAGTTCCAAACACACCAATTATCAACACAAATTCTGTTTCTATCTTGAAGATAAAAGAAAAAATTAAAGATAAAACTATTTATATGGGATGGCTTAAAGATGCATATATGTCCCCTATAGCAAAAATATTTAAAGATTTTGTTATTTCAACTATTTAAAAGTTATAAAAGAATCTATAATGTTATTAAAACAGTTAATATAGATTCTTTTAACTTTTTAACTATATAACCTTAATTGTATTATAAAAAATTACTTTTACTAATATAATTTTCTATTCTTCTTATAAATTTATCACAATCACCTTTATTACTAAATGCTCTTTTAGAAATTATCGATATTAATCTACTTTCTTTTGTAACAAAAAAATAATTATTATATTCCTTTAAAACTAGGTCCTTACTCCAGTTTAATCCTACGCAAATATCCTTATTATAGGTATAAATCCCATTTTCATTTATAAATACAACCTGATAATTAGATTCTGATTCCTCATTATCTTTATTAATAAATAATTTTCTCATTAAAGTCTTCTTTATTAGCAAAGGAATACCAATCAGATTAAAAGTTGCTACAGCTAAAACTATTAATAGAAATATCATTTTTCTATTGTCAAAATAAGAAAGCATCAAATAAATAACAAATAAAGCTAAGCATTGCATTATTATAACTGGTAATATAACTTTAATTATTATGTTTATAATTCTTTTTTGAGAAAATAAATACTTTATGGATATTTTTATATCTTCAATATCTAAGTTAAATTTATTAGTATAAATATTTTTATCCCCTAACTTTGGATCAGAATTATTATCATCATTTTTGTTAATTTCTTCTATAAATTTATCGTGTTCGTTCAAATGATTTAATACGCTTAAAGGAATGTATATATTATTTTTATCATTTTTATATGAAATAATGATAAATAAATCATCTTCTTTTATATGGCTAATATTACTTACTTTAAACATTATACTTTCTGTAGATGAAAAATAACTAAATATATTATTCTTCAGTAAATTTAAATGTATAATCCATATTATCACCTCTCCTCCTTAATATCTAAATTCTATTTAATAATTTTATATATCCTTAATATACCTTTTTCAAAATAAATCCCTAAAAGTTCTATTTAAACTTCTATTTATTATTTAAAATATAAATAATAATTTTCTCCACCCCAAACTAAAGCTCTCATTAAAATAATAAATCGAATATTATAGTTCTAAATAAAATAGAAAAAGCAGTATATAACTTAACAAAACTATATACTACTTTTTTCATTAACTATTCAATTGTATGTCCTGAATTCTCTATACAAGCTCTTATTCCTTGTTGTGTAGCTGGTTTATTATACATAACTTCGACTGAACCTCTTGCCATATCAACACAAACTTGATTAACACCTTGAACTTTTTCTAATGAATTTTTTAATTGTGTTTTCATATTTTCATTAGCTATTCCACTAATATTACAATGTAATCTTTCCATATTATATCTCCTTTCAAAATTGATACAAATATAGTATGTTCATAATACATTAATATATATTCTATAACTCTTAACAATTAATATTTCACTATAATTTATACTATTGACATCTTATATTATTTCATTCAATATTATTAGAAATTAAGTTTATCTAGATAGTACTCTTGTCTACGAAAATTTCATAATACTACTTTTAATATTATTAATTTTTATGTTCTTTACTTTATGCTTCGTATACTATTTAAATCAGAACTACATAACACTTCTAGATTTTCAGATATTTTTTCTTCGGGCCAGTTCCACCACTCTAATTCTAAAAGATATTCTATTAACTCATCATAAAATCTTTTCTTTATAAATTTAGCAGGATTTCCGCCTACAATACTATATGAGTCAACATTTTTTGTAACAACTGAATTAGCAGCTATAATAGCTCCATCACCAATTTTAACACCTGTCATTATTGTTACATTTTGTCCTATCCAGACATCATTCCACACTATAGTATCACCCTTATAAGGTAAATCTTCTATTGCAGGAGTGGATTTTTCCTATCCATTACCCATAATGTTAAATGGATAGGTAGTTACACTATTCATTCTATGATTTGCACCATTCATAATAAATTCTACACCACTTGCAATAGCACAAAATTTTCCTATAACTAACTTATCACCAATAAACTCATAATGATGAGTTACATGCTTTTCAAAGTCTTCTCCTGAGAAATAATAATAATAATCTCCAACTTCAATATTAGAATTTTTTATGGTGTTTTTTATAAAACATATAGTTTTAATATTTGCATTTGGATATATATCATTTGGATTGGGCCCTAAATTTTTTCAACATAAAAACCTCCTTCTAAATATTCACCTCTTTGATTAATATTACATAAATTGTATAAGATTAATTTCCTAATGTAAATATGAATTATTATAAGATTATATTTATTAATTGATACTCAATCCAGTTATTGGTATAATTGTGGATAATTTAAGAAACTAAAATGAAAGGAGTACTTAATAATGAATTTGAGGTAGATAAAATTAATTCTTTTCTTAATGATTTAACAAAAGAATTTAAAAAACTTAATTATGCATCTTATAAGCCTTTCAGTATCCAACTTCAATATAATCCAAACTATAGAAAATATAGAAATCCAGAAATTATATTGTCAATATTAAATAAACTAATAGATTTTTCTATTATGCATAATTTAGTTACCGGCTGTAGCTCTTGTGGAGAAAATACTGAAGTATCTCCATTTTTACTAGGCACTACTGGTATTCCTTGTTGCAAAAACTGCCAATTAGAAATTAAAAATACTATAAGTGAAAATCAAAATAACATTCAAAATACAAATAATAATATAATCGGAGGAGTTGTAGGTGGATTTATAGGAGCTCTACTTGGTTCTATAGTTTTGATCTTAATATACCAAATGAATTATATAGCTGCAATTGCCGGACTAGCTATTGCTATATGTTGCATTAAAGGTTATTAGTTGCTTGGTGGAAAGCTTAATATAACAGGAGTTATTATCACCTCTATAATCACTATTATAATGGTATATTTAGCAAACCAGATTTCATTAGCTATAGATATTTATTCAGAATTTAAAGCATATTATGAAATAACATTTTTCGACGCATTAAAATCTGTTCCAGATTTTTTATCAGAACCTTCAATTAAAGTCGAGTTTATGAAAAATTTACTTATTGGTTATCTTTTAACATTTATAGGTTCAGCATCATATATAAAAAAGTCCTATAAAGATGCTAATTTTAAGATAAAAGCTGAAGAAATAGAGTTATAAAAATGTAAAATAAAGTAAGTCAAATTTATTATTTTTCATATAATAATATTGTTATTACTTTTTGGTTAGGTGATTATCATTAAACTCTACGACGGAATAAATATAAATGAATTACAATTACTTGGTAGTGGAACTCAAGGAAAAGTGTACAAAATAGATACAGAAAAGTGCATAAAAATTTTTAAAAAGAAACAATCTTGTAGGAATGAAATCCACACCTTACTTATGGCTCAAACAAATTCACATTTCCCTAAAATATACTCATATGGTGAAAAGCACATCATAAGAGAATATATAGATGGAACAGAGTTAAATAAATATTTGTTATCTCGTCCTCTTACATCAGATATCTCAAGTAAAATCATAGAGATTTATGAGGCCATGTATTCTATAGGATATACACGATTAGATTCTGCTTTATTCCATATATTTTTAACACCATTAAATGATGTTAAACTTATTGATACCGCAAAAGCAATGAAAAAGAAAACCGTATATCCTAAGTTAATTATTAAGGGATTAAACAATCTTGGCTACAAAGAAGATTTTTTAAATTTCGTTGAAACTGAAAGACCTGAGATTTATTCTAGATGGCTAAAATATTGTAAGTAAATCTAATGCTGTTTTGCATCCAATTATTATATATATTTTTCAGTAGTATATATTAGAGACGAATATATTAAAGTACCTGCAATAACATCTAAAAAAATAAATGAATTTTAAATAGAAATAAAGTAAGGCTGTTGAAACTCAACAGCCTTTTATTATATTTTATATATTTATTATGAATTCTTCATTATTACACTTTCAACTACATTTGCTGCAGTTTCGCAAGCATCACAACATCTTTCAAAATACTTGAAAGTATCTGTCCATGTCATTAATTCAATGGGATCTTTTGAAGTAGTATAAAGATTTCTTATACTCATAATATATAACTTATCTCCTTCTTCTTCTAATCCATTTATATTTACTATTAATTTCTGAATTTCTTGTGATTTTTTATAATTACGAAATTCTTTCATTAAACCTTTTAACTCATTACAATTTTTTATTATTACATTAGCAAAATCTAAAGCTTCTTTTCTCATAGAAGTAATATTAAACATGTATATTCTCGCTAAGATATCTTCTATAGCATCCGTTACATTATCAATTTCATGAGCTAATTCTGCAATATCTCCTCTTTCGATAGGTGTAATAAACTCCTTAAGTAATTTATCCATCATATCGTGTTTTTTTAAGTCTGCTGAATGCTCAATCTTGTGCATCTCTTCTATTTTATTTTCTATTTTATTTACCTCAAAGTTTAATAAAGTATCATAAAGTAAATTTGCTGCACTACATGAATAATCTACTAACTCAGATAACATTTCAAAATAATCATTTCCTTTTTTAGTTGCCATTTTTAATCCTACTCCTTTGTAGTTTTATTTTATTAAAAAATCCAAATGAAAAACTTCGCCATTAAAAATCCGATAATACCACAACCTGGGAAAGTAAGAACCCATGTCCAAACCATCTCTTTAACAACACCCCAGTTTACAGAACTTAATCTCTTTGCTGCCCCGACTCCCATTATTGAAGTTGTTTTAGTATGAGTTGTGCTTACAGGAATTCCTGTTACGGAAGAAATAAGAAGGCACCCTGCTGCCGCTACATCTGCTGAAAATCCTTGATATTGCTCCAATTTAACCATATCCATACCAACAGCTTTTATAATTTTATATCCTCCTATAGAAGTACCTAAAGCCATAACTAAAGAACAAACTATCATTAACCATACTGGTATAACAAAGCTTTCAACTCCACCTTGTCCATTTGCTAAGAATATTCCAAGCATAAATACGCCCATAAACTTTTGTCCATCTTGAGCTCCATGCATAAATGCCATTGCAGCTCCTCCACCAATTTGTGAATATTTAAAGAAACCGCTTGTTTTTCTACGATCAAACCCTTTAAATATAAATTCTATAATCTTAACTGTTACCCATCCCATTCCAAAACCTAATCCGGTAGAAAGTACTAGTCCATAAATTACTTTTATCCACTCGCCTCCATTAATTCCGCTAAATCCACCCTGAAGAGCAATTGCCGCCCCTGATATGCCAGCAATTAATGCATGGCTTTCGCTTGTAGGAATTCCAAAATACCAAGCAGTAGTTGCCCAAACTACTATAGCAAATAATGAAGCACATAAAGCAACCAATGCATCGCCAGAGTTTCCTCCAAAATCAACCATATTATAAATGGTCATTGCTACATTTGCATTTACCATTGTCATTACAAAAACACCTAGAAAATTAAAGATAGCTGCCATTAATATTGCTGCACGAGGACCTATTGCTCTTGTAGATACACATGTTGCAATAGCATTAGGAGCATCTGTCCATCCATTTACTAAAATTACTCCTAATGTTAAAATTACTGTTATTAATAATGCAGGATTTTCTATTACTTGTCTTATAAATTCAAAGAAAGAAATAGTCATGAAATATCCCCTTTCATTTTTACGTTAATTTTTCATCTATATATGGTATAAAATTCAAATTTTATCTCAGAAATAAATATACATATATAATATTCTTCAGTATTGTAATAATATTATTCATAAAATTTTTACAATGTGATTATATAATATTTAATCTTAAAAATACAAGATAAATACACAGTTTATGCCCTTAAATCCGTGTTAAATTCTTGTTAAATAGCAAAGCATTGTAATAATAACCGTTTAAGAAGATTAAGTTAATTAATGTTAAATTCTTGTTAAAACGCTCGCCTAAAACTATTTTTTTCATCAATATTATATGTTTTCACTAGATTTTCGTAATATATTTTCTTATTTTTTGTGTATAATCTATCATTATAGAATATGATTTTTTCTAGGGTACTATTCTATCACTGATAAAAATTTAGGATATCTACAATCAATTAAAATCATGTTGTTATCATCACTTAACAAATTTTATAACAAGTTTAAAAATATTTCTGAATAGATTTTGATTTTACAAAAATAATACCTATATAATTTTTATATAGGTATTATTTTAAAAATTTATATTATGTCTTTTCGTTATCTTATTATACTTCTAATGCTACTTTAGTTTTATTTCCATATCGTATTATCTCTATAATAATTTATGCCTTGATTTGTAAGTCTCTCCCCTTGCTTCTCTAACCTAATTTTATACTCATCCCAGTTTCTAAATTCTTTAGGTGTCCAACCAATTTCAGCATACCCTAGTAATCTTGGGTATATCATAAAATCCATTTGTTCTACAGTTGAAATAGTTTCCGTCCACAATGGAGACTCTACTCCAAGAATTAAATCCTTAGGAGCATATTCTGTAGGATCCCAGCTATATGCAGTTTCTATAGGAATATATCCTGCCCATGTTAATCCATAAGGTGTATTTTCATTATACTTCATATCTAAGTAGGTTTTGGATGCAATTGAAATTATCATTTTCATATTTTTTTCTCTAGCTGCTTCATTTGAATCTTTCCAATTTTGTAATATTACACTTGAATTTATTTCTGGAGCAGTATCTATTGGATCCCATCCAATTGGAGTTTTCCCATAGCTTTGAACTATCTTAGATACTCTTCCTACAAAATAATCATAGTCAGCTTTTTTAGTGTTCTCGGCTTCATCTCCTCCTATATGAAAGTACTTTGAAGGTGATATGGCTGAAATTTCTCTAATTACATCATCAAGAAATTCATATGTTCTTTCACTATGTGCCATAAAAGAACTAAATCCTACATCTGTTCCTGTATATAACGCTTTTCTTTTTCCATCAGGATTTAAAAATCCATAAGAAGCTAATGCTGCATTACTATGTCCCGGCATATCAACTTCTGGAATTATTTCAATATACCTATCAGCTGCATATTTAACTATACTTTTAAATTGATCTTGTGTATAATAACCTCCTGGTCCGCCACCTACTTCTGTACTTCCTCCTATAAGAGTTAAATCTGGATATTTTTTTATTTCTATACGCCATCCTTGGTCATCAGTAAGATGTAAATGCACTCTGTTTATTTTATATTGTGCTGCATAATCTATTTGACGTTTAATATCATCTTCAGTGAAAAAATGTCTCGCAACATCAATCATTAATCCTCGATATGAATATTCTGGCTTATCATATATTGTAGAAACAGGAATGCTCCATTCAATATTAGTCACTAATGTACTTTTTTCAATATCTGGTGGCAGAAGCTGCCTCAATGTTTGAATTCCTCTATATACACCCTCAGGCTTATATGCTATTATCTTAACATTTTCAGAAGTAGTTATTATTTTATATCCTTCATTGCCTTGTGCTTCTTCTCCTCCAATAGTAGTTAAATAAATACTTGATTTTGAAGAATTGTTCCCCTTAATAATATTTAACTCAAATCCTGTTGAAGGCTTTAACTTTTCTCTTAATAATTCTGCAATTCTACTAAGTTCCTCTGTTTCGGCCTCATTATTTCCATTTACATAAATCGAAGTTTCCTTAGTAAGATAAAAGTTTCCTGTTCCTTTTTTATAACTTAATGGTTTAGGTATGATATTATTATTGCTACTTTCTTTTACAGATACTGATTGCAATTCTTCTTTATCTTTAAAAATTATTATTGAGGAAAAAATTAATAATATTATAGCTATCGTAGTTATAGGTATAAAACCCCAAAACTTATTAGATACATTCTTCATTGGTTCACCTTCTTTATACTTATTATAATCTTATATAAAATACATATTTAAATGTTACATCTTTATTGTAAGTTACATAACACCTTTCATTATTATCTTATAACCTAAAAATTGAAAGTATATACCATGTTTTAATTAAATTAATTTATGACTTAATCTAAGTTATTATATAAATATAGAAACCTGCTAAAATAACATGTTTCTATATTTACACCTCTAATAAAATTTAAATTATAATTAAATCATATGTACTTTATAATCTACTTATTTTTATGAACTTTACCTTCAAATATCTTTCCTTTTCCCTCAGGTATTTTTCGCTTAGTTAATATATCATAGAATCCAGAAATTATATAACTAACAGTCATAACAATTATAATGGCTACCATTTCCTCACCTCCGAAGTATTCTAATGACATTGTTATAGCTGTTATTGGTAATGATGTTGCACTACAAAAAAACCCTATCATACCTAATGCTGCACAAGAGGCTAATGGTATATTTATAAATTTTGCAATCCAACTTCCTAATGCAGCTCCTACAAAAGGAACATCATATATTACTTCAAAAGCACTTCCAACTCCACATATTACTAATGTTCTTTGTTCATCATCTGATAGTTTAAATTTTCTTGCTATAAAATCTCCTAAAGTTCCTCACATTGCTACTACTGAACCTTCTTTACCTGCAGCCCCACCACAAATAGTAGTAAGTAAAGATCCTATGAAAACTACAAATGTCATATAAAATGGGATATCCTTAGCTTCAGATTGAACTTCTGACTTTAGTAAATTTTCTCCTGAATATACATTTCTTTTTGTTTTTAAATACATAAATGTAATTATTAATCCTGCAATCGGTAGAAAATACACTAAATATTCATATTCATTTCTATAGCTATTTACAGCTTTTAAGATCATATTATATAATCCAACTACTATGCCTATAGGAATTGCCATAGCAATACTCAATATTATCCATTTAAATATTTTCCGAATTAATTTATAATAATCCTGATTTTTTTCGTTATAAACTTGTTCACTCATAAATATTCTCCTTAATCATTTTATAATTATTGCTAAACCTTAGTATTTGATATTATAAAAAACAATTCCCTATAACTAATTTTCTTTATAAATATAAAAATAAAAGTTCAATAACACTACCTCTTGTGATAGCGTTATTAAACTTTTATAATTCCATAAAAATCAAACTATTATATTAACTTATTTACTTCTTCTAAATTTGGTATGGAATCCATTGCTCCATATTTTGTACAAGTTATTGCACCAACGATATTAGCCTTTTTACAAATTTTCTTTAATTCATAATATGAATAATTCCTATGCTTTAATTCTGAAATGAAAGATAGCATTGCCCCAACAAAAGAATCACCTGCTCCAGTAGAGTCTACTTGGTTAATCTTTATACTATTAACAATAGAAATTTCATTATTATATGATAAAATCGTTCCCTTTGATCCTAATGTAACAGTAACTATTTTTGCTCCCAAACTATGTATTTTCTTTATAGCAAGCTCAATATTACTTTCTTTAGTTATTAATAAAACTTCTTCTTCACTCATTTTAACAAAATCACTTTTCGAAATAAAATGAATACAATTCTCTACAAATTGTTGAAGTAGCTCTTCTGATATTAATGAATCACGATAATTGGGATCAAATGAAATAAACATATTACTTCTTATTGCTAAATCTAGCAATTTAAAATATGTTTCTTTCAACTCACCACCAAGAAAAGCTGTTGCACTACCAAAATGAAGAATATCTTCATTTGTAAAGTAATTAGAAATTATATTATTATATTTATAATCACCATCACAACCTCTTATAAAGTTGAAATTTCTTTCTCCGCTTTCATCAATACCGACCAATGCTATAGTAGTGTTACCGCCATAAGAGCATAAAGATTTATCTATAGAATAACCATCCAAAACTTCCCCTAAGTATTCTCCAAAATAATCTTTTCCAATTTGTCCAATAAAACTAGCTCTCTTACCCATTTTAGATATAGTACATGCTACATTAGCTGGAGCTCCTCCTGCCTTTTTTTCGAACTTATCCCCATTTTTAAGCCCTTTTCCATCTATACATACCATATCGATAAGCAACTCACCTATACAATATATTTTACTCATATATAAAACCTCTCATATTCCATACTCTATAAGAATTTAATTTAAATTCCTTATCTGAACTCATCCTTAAATTCACATCTCCTGATTCAGCGAAAAATGATGAAGTCATAGTTATTTCACCATCATTAATAAATATTTCTAAAGTGCTTACATCTAGAAACATTTGTATGCTTCTTAATTTATTATCAGGCATTTTTACTTTTCTAACTCCATTTTTACCTTTATTCAAATTAGTAAAATCTAAAATTAAAATATTATCAAATGCTTTATATTCTAATATTATTTTTTCTTTTTTAAACTCTAAAATGTATTTAAAATCTGCGAAAACTTCTAATTCTAAATTTATTTCTAAACATCTATTTTTTATATTAACTTCATGTCTTTCACATATCATATTTTTATTTTCTAATATCTCTTTATCCCTTAATAACTTTATTTCTTCTAAAGGTGATTGCTTTATTCTCCCATTCTCAACTTTCAAAACTCTCGGCATTGTTAATGTATAAATATAATTATTTTTTAATGTGGGACTTTCTTTCTCAATATTATCTTCCGGCATTCCAAGCCATCCAATCATTATAATCCTATTATTATCTCTAAATACTTGAGGCGCATAAAAATCAAATCCATAATCTAATTCATAAAATGAATTATGCATAAAGGTATTATTTTCAAAATTATAGTGTCCTAATATATATCCAGACTGATACAAATTTTGATATTTAAATTCATGCTTTTCAAGTCCTTGAGGAGAAAATATTAATGCGTCATAACCATTTATATTAATTAGATTAGGGCATTCCCACATGTAACCAAAATCATCTAATTTAGTGTTAATCTCACCATAAAAATCCCATGTATTCATATCCTTAGATATATACATTACTACTCTACCTTTTAAGCTTTTATTTTGAGCACCTAATATCATACAATAAACTCCATTAATATTAATATAGAATGGATCTCTTAAATGTTCAGTATATCCATCTGGAATACCAACTATTAATGGCTTCTTCTTTATCAACATATCATTCTCATCAAATATGGCTATATTTTGATGAGGAATTCTTTCTCCATTATTTTTTACATTTCCAGTATAAAATATATTTAATTTGTCATCTATAAATTTTCCTGTTCCAGAATAACACCCATCTTTATCAATAACTGAATCTGGCGCAAGCATTATCTTTGGTTTTTTATATCTTATAAAATCCTTAGTTTTTATATACCCCCAGTGCTTATACTTATGTTCACAGGTATACGGATTCCACTGAAAGAATATATTATATTCTCCTTTATTATAGGACAATCCATTTGGATCATTTATAAGACCATTAGGTACCTCTATATGATATTTGTTCCTAAATTCACCTTTTAAAGGATATATAGCACTACTAAATTCATCATTTAATTCTACTACTGATTTCTTCATATTACTCCTTCTAGATTTTCTTTACTGATTTTCTTTCAATTAAACTAAGTGGAATAATTTCATTTTTCTCCATTTCTTTTCCATCAATTAACTTTAATAAAGCTTCTGCCGACTTCGCTCCTAAAAGTCCATGATTAAATTCTATTGTTGTAAGTGGAGGATATATTACAGCTCCTACATCATAGCCTCCAAATCCAGCAATTGATACATCATTAGGAATTGATATATTTTTTTCATTTAAATATAACATTAAACCTAAACAAATATTATCTGTAGCACATATAACAGCTGTCGGATTATAAGAAAGTACTTCCTCACCTTTTCTATATGCTTTATCAAAGGTAAAATCAGTTTCAACAAAATCAATTTTATAATCTTCTCCACTTTCTTTAAAGACATCATAGAACCCTTTTCTTCTTAAAACTCCTACTGCTTTATCCTGTTCGCTAACTCCTAAGAAAACAATTTTTCTATGATTTAATTTATAAAAATAATCTCCCATAATTCTACCAGCTTCATAATCGTCAATACTCATATAGTTTATATAGTCATTTTTAGGACATAAACATATTACTGGTATATCTATTTTATTAATTAACTCAACATGCTGCTTAGTTATCCCAAGCGTATCTACAATAATTCCATCAACCCCTTGCTGATATAATGAATTAATGTGTTCAAGCTCTTTTTGGGTACTAAGATTAGAAATTAACATAATAGTAGTATATCCTTCTTTTTCTATAACACTGTTAACTCCATTTAACACTTTACCTACTGTTGAGGAATCTATACGAGGAATAATCACTCCAATTAAATTGCTCTTTTTGGTTTTTAACCTTTTAGCAAAAAAATTCTCTTCAAATCCAGTTTTCTCGATTGCTTCTTTGATTTTTGCTCTATTTTCCTTACTTACATATCCTCCATTTAGATAGCGAGAAACACTACTTTTAGAAACTTGACACATATTAGCAATGTCTTGGATTGTGACCTTACTCATATAAACTCCTCCTAATTCTACTCTTCCGGTTTAAATACTATATATGTTAAGATAAATGAAACTACTATACTAATAGATAATATCACTAAGTATCCTAGTACTTGTCCGTTTAAGTATAGTAGAATTCCTGGCAATCCTGTCATTCCCATTCCAGTAGCAGCTAAATTCATCATTCCAGCAACCATAGCAGCTACTGCTGCACCAATACATCCACATATAAATGGTTTTATAAATCTTAAATTAACTCCAAAAACTGATGGCTCTGTTATTCCTAAAAATGCAGGAATTGCACTTGATATATATAATGAACGTTTATTTTTATTTTTAGTTTTAAATGCTACGGCTAATGCAGCTGCTCCTTGTGCAGTTGCAGTCCCTGTAACAATTGCATTATATACATTACTACCTGTATTTGCAAGCAAATCTATTTCTAAAGCACTAAAAACATGATGAACTCCAGTTACTACGATGAATTGATTCAAACCTCCAACAATAAATGCTCCTATTCCATAAGGAATTGTTATAAATGATTTAACTAATCCTAAAATTACAACTTCACTTTGATGCATTATAGGACCAACTATTAACAATCCTATTATCATCGAAACTAATAAAGTTAAAAAAGGTGTTACTATCAAATCTAGTACATTAGGTACAATTTTTCTTAAATATTTTTCTAATTTTGCGGCAATAATTGCTATTACTAATGCTGGTAATACTGAACCCTGATAACCTACTATTGGAATTGATAGTCCTAATAAAGACATATAAATAGGTTCAGCTGCCCCTGATGCTACTGAATAAGCATTTGGTAACTGTGGTGCAACAAGCATCAAGCCTAATATAAAGCCTACAATTGGAGTTCCGCCAAATCTTTTCATTGCTGAATATGCAACTAATGCAGGTAAAAAAGCGAAAGCTGTATCAGTCAGTACCTGTGATAACACTAATAAATTTCCATCGAGGTTGACACCTAAATTTGTTATTAATCCACGAATTCCCATGAACATTCCAGTTGCAACTAAGACAGGAATTATTGGCACAAATATATCTCCTAATATACGACTAATCTTTTGTATTAAAGTCATATTTTCATATGCTTCAGATTTATTGTCTGCTTTAATATTACTATTCAACTCTTTTATACAACCATATACCTTATTTACAAATCCTGTTCCTAGAATAATTTGATATTGCCCTGCAGCCATAAATTGACCTTTCACACTATCAATTTTTTCAATTTCATCTGAATTAATTTTTTCATTGTCTTTTAATATAAGTCTTAGTCTTGTTGCACAATGTTCCATAGACTTAATATTATCCATTCCTCCAATATTTTCAAGAATTGAATCTGCTACTATTTTCTCTTTACTCATAATACCATCCCCCTTAAATTTTATAAGATTATGATACCAGTTCCACATTTTCATGTCAACGTTTAATTTGTTTATTTTAATAAACTATTATATTATTTATGATATCAGTTCCACATAACTATTTTCTTGTAAAAAAATTCAAGGATATTAAATTATTATATCCTTGAACTAAAAAAATATTAATATTTAATTATATAACTACTTTCAGTTGGAACATCTACTTCATGGTTTCTTTGGAAATAATCTATTATAAGCTCACTCATATCCATATTTATTTCTTTTACCACTTCGGCATTTTCGTAAGCTGGATAAATAGCTGTATTGCTTGCACGATAATTATTTAAAACTATTGTGTAATCTTCATTTAAATCTATTTCTTTTCCATCTTTCTTCATTGAAACAACACGATTTCCGAAATCTTTATTTAAATCTATTTCATAAGTTAAACCTGCAAATGTATCATAATTATAGTTTTGTATCTTTGGCACTAAGAATTCATTATTAATTTTAACTTCATTATTTTCTAAAACAAAATATGTAGCACTTTTTTCAATAGCTTCTTTAACTTTGCTGCCTTTAATCTTAAGTACCTTTAATGTGTTTGGATATGGATAATTAATTAGTACATCTCTAATTGAAACATTTTTCTTAAATCCAATGGCAGTATCAAATAACGATAAAGCAGAAAAGTCAGCATTAGAAATATCTAATTGAACTTCATGTAAGAAATTTATAAAAGGATGGCCCTTAAGCCTTGCTATAAATATATCATCTAGTATTATATCATTTTTAAAATGACCTATTTCCTTATCTAAATACTCTTGTAACTCTTTATTTAAATTAGTAAATCTCTTTTCTAATTCAATATTTATTTCATCATTTAATTTTGATACATCTACTAATTCATAAGTTACTTCTTTAGTTTCTGTATCTATAACTATCTTAGTAAAATTTTGTCCATTATGCATAGGTTGTGTGCATATAACTCCATTAACTTTTGTTATGAAAGATCTATGTTGATGTCCACTTAAAACTATATCTATTGAATCATAATTTTCTAGTAATTCACTAGCCTGATTTTCTTTGGTTAACTTTTCTGTAGGAGTATTATTACCATCTAAACTTTTTTCAAAACCTCCATGATAACAAACTATTATCATATCTGATTTTTCTTTTAGTTCATTTTCGTATTCTCCATAAACTTTAACTGGATCTAAGAACTCTAAGTTTTTTATATTCTTCTCCTGCTCCCAATTAGGTATGAATGATGTTGTAAATCCTATACATCCTACCTTAAAGCCATTAAAATCAAAAATCTTATAAGGCTTACTATCAAATGCTAAACCTTTAATATTAGAATTTATAATCTTATTTGAAATTGTTTTATAAGCAGTATTTAAATAATCTAATCCATAATTAAATTCATGATTACCTAAAGTATATGCGTCATATCCTATATCTTCTAAAAGCTCTGTAATTGGATTGGTATCTATTTTTTGCTTAGATAAATAATGAGTTAAAGCTGAGCCTTGAATTAAATCACCACAATCTATCTTTAAAGATTCATCATAATTTTTTTCATCCTTTAAGATATAAGTTCCTATTTTTAATATTCCAAGAGATTTTTCAGTTACATAATTAGTTGGATATACAAATCCATGTAAATCACTAGTTTGATAAATAACTAATTTCATAGTACCTCCTTAATGTGCTGTGACACAATGTAAAATAAATAATGTAGAATTTAGAATTAAAGAAAAAACTCCTTACGGAGTTTTATGCATAATATAAAATATTTTCAACTTCTATAAATCTCATATTCTACATTTTAATTTGGAGCTGCCTTTAGACAGCTCCATTTATATAGAAATAATATTATATTACTCCCAAATTGAATTTAAAGTTGTTTTAAATTCTTCTAACTTTTTAGTAACATCTGTTTTAGTATCAGCTAATACTGATTCTAAAACTGTACCTGCTTCACGATATGCAGCATCAGCACCACTCATTACTGGATTTGTATATAAGTTCTTAGTTGCATCTGCTAATATTGGAGCTATTAAGCTTCCAGAATTTTTATATTCTTCTGATTCAATAGCACTTTGTCTTACTGGCATATATCCAGTTTCTGAAGCCCATTGAATTTGTTTTTCTTTGCTAGTTAAGAATTTTAAGAATTCGTATGCAGCAGTCTTTTGTTCTGGTGTTGCACTTGAGAATACATATAAATCAGTACCTTGTTGTAGTGAAGCATTTGTTGGATATGGAGCAGCGCCTACTTCAAATTTGTCACCAACACCTTGTTTAACAAAGTTTTCACCTGCATTTGAACCAACATACATACCTATAGTTTCATTTCCAAATGGTCCTGATAAATATTTATCTGTTCCTGCAATTCTGAAGTAACCCTCTTTTACACCATCTAAGTAGTAATTAACTGCTTTAACTGATGCATCACTTGTAACGTCAAAGTTATTATCAAAAGTTTTACCTTCTGATTTTAAGAATGTAGTATAATAAGTATTTAAAGAATCAAATCCAGCTCCTGGAATACCTTTTTTATCTTTGATTTCTTTTGCAACTTTTACAAGTTCATCATAATTTGTTGGAGGTGTTAAATTTAATTCATCAAATAATGTTTTGTTATACCAAATAACTTCTGTTGATTTATTAAATGGCATTCCATATATCTTTCCATCTATTTTAGCTGCTTCTCTAAGGCTTGGTAATATATCATCATAATTATCAAACTTAAGAGTTTCATTTTCTATGTATGGAGTTAGGTCAGTAACTAATCCATCTTGTATTGGGTTAAACATCCAATCAGGATATGCTTGAGTTATTGTTGGTAAGTCCTTTGGACTTGCAACTGTTGCAGTTATTTTTTGTTGTAAGTCTGGATAACTTGATTGATTTTGTAAAGTAACCTTAATATTAGGATTTTGAGCAGTAAACTCATCTGTTAATTTTTGTAGAGACTTTTCTAAATCTCCACTCATAGCATGCCAGAATGTTATCTCTACTGGATCTTTTATTTCTGTTACTATGTCTTCATTTCCTGTTCCAGCACCTTTAGTAGAACATCCAGTTAATAATCCTACTGATAGGGCTAATGCTAATAATTTTTTAAACTTCATTTTTTACCCTCCATTGTTGTTAAATTGTTTGCTTTTTCTCTGGTAATAATCTATCTCCAGATTCATTATAAAGTTTTTCAGGACGATATGAATGAATTGGAACTAATAACTTAGGTTTAATTAAGTTAATTATCTTTATTAAATCATAAGGATGAGCATGACCACTACATGAAACTCTTTCAAATTTAATATTCATTTCTTCGAATTTGTTTACAAATGGTGTGTATGCAGGATCAAAATCACCTAATGGTACTGCATTTGAGTGAATATAAATTCCACCTTCTTTTAATTTATCCATATGTTCAATGGCAAGTTTATCTAATTGCCAGAAAAAGCTACCTTCATCATTTAATAAGGCTTCAAAATCAATTTTAAGATTTTCATCTAATCCATAATCTCCATTATCTAATTGATAATAATAAGATTCATATCCTGTTGCTTCCTTTAATACATAAGAATAATATGCATCTAACACAACTTTTCTTGAATTAGTTTTTATTATGTTTAAAATTCTTTCTATATTAGAAATATAGTAATTGAATGTTATTTGCTTGTTAGGATTATTATTAACAATTTCATTTATCTTTTCTATTAATTCTGGCTCATTTGTTATTTCTTTATCGCTAACATCATCATCAAAATCTTGGAAAGAAACACTTACACCTTCTATTAATAAAACATCACAGTTTTCACTTTCCTTACAGAAATTTAATGTAGCTTCTTTTCTATATCCGTGAAGTCTTATATCTCCTGTATAAGATATTACTAAATCAGGAGTTTCAATTAATAAACCAGATGCTCCATAAGCATCATGATCTACTGGCATTACTTTAACTTTTATTTTGCCAATTTCTATAACTTCATTTTCTTTAACTCCAACTATATCTCTTGTATTTTTTCCGTTACTCTCATGAAGAGGGAAAAGGAAATCATTATTTATATTTAAAGTATTTAATAGAGATTTAGTACCTTCTAATGTATATAGAGGTATCTCTGGATTTAAATAATTTACTATTTTTGAATGATCTAAATGCACATGTGATAAAAATACTGCTGTATTTTTAAAGTTATCTTCTTTTGATTCATAACCTTTTAGTGGAATTTTAGGATCATACATATTATTTAAATATGGAACTAAATTCTCATCTAACAATTCTTGTAAATTAGTTGGTTGTACAGGTGATTTTGGATTATATTCGCTTCCAAAATCAAAGAATATATGACTATCTTCATATGTTATTTCTATTATTGTTCCTCCAATAGTTAAAATCCCATTGTGAAACGTAATCTTCGTTTTCTTATCCTTTAACGCCACTCTTAACAACTCCTCTAATAATTTGTTTTCTGAAGACTAAATATAAAATTAAAATTGGAACTATAGCAATTGTTGATGCAGCCATTTGTAAATGAACATTTGAACCGCTTTCAGTAGCAAAGGAACTTAATCCATTACTTAGTAATCTCATTTCTTTACTATTTGTTACTAGTATTGGCCATAAGAAAGAATTCCATCCATTAATAAAGCTTAAAATCCCCATTGTAAATAATGCTGGTTTTGCTAAAGGAATTAAAATTCTATTAACAAATTCCAAGTCACTACATCCATCAACTTTTGCCGCTTTATAGTACGAAATAGGAATACTTGTTAAGTACTCTTTCAAATAAAATATGTAAAACACGCTTGCTAATGATGGAACTATTAATGCTGTATATGTATCTAATAATCCAAGCTGAGCAATTGTTTGATAATTTGTAAAAACTGTAACTTCATATGGTACCATCAGTAATGCTGCCATACCAAGCACTAAAGCATTTTTATATTTAAACTCTAACTTCACTAAAGCAAAGCCTGCTAATATTGAAGTTATTATTGTTCCAATTGTTGATACTCCAGCAACTAAAATCGTATTAAAGAAATATCTAACAAAAGGAGCTTGCTCCATTGCTAAAGCAAAGTTTCCCCATTGAAACTTCTCTGGAAATAGCGTTGGTGGAATACTAGTTGCCTCTTGGTATGTCATTAAACTTGATAAAATCATATATACAAAAGGAAATAATGTAATCAACGCCATAATAACAATAAACGTCTTTGATAGAACTAAATTAACTTTTTTCATCACTTCACCTACTTAGATAATCTTTTTAATATACGATTTTGAATTAATGTAAAAATTAAAATTAAACCAAATAAGATAACTGCTGCTGCCATTCCTTGTCCATAACGGTTTTCAACATAGAACTTATTGAATATATAGAACACGGCTGTAGTGGCACTATCTGCAATACCTGCTTTTCCATTAAATATTGCAAACACTTGAGCATAAACCTTAAATGCACTAATAAAATTAACCATTAATAAAAACGTAATAATTGGTATCATTTGAGGTAACGTTATTCTAAAAAATTGTTCAATCTTTGTTGCTCCAAACATATCTGCAACTTTATAATAACTTTTATCAATATTTCTTAAACCTGAAAGTAATATAATTATATTAAATGCAAGTCCTGACCATATACCAAATATAACTAGTGTTATCATGCTCATATTAGGATCATCTAAAAAATTTATTGGTCCAACATTAAAAAGTCCTAATATATAATTTATAAATCCATATTCACCATTTAATAAAAATCTAAAAACTATACCAACCGCTATTACACTTGTTAAATACGGTATAAAGAATATGGTTTCAAAAATATCTTTATGTTTAATTCTTTCATAAATTGTAATTGCAATAAACATTGAAATAATTAATCCTACAGGTACAACTACAAAAGCAAAAATAGCTGTATTGCCTAATGCAGTATGAAACTTTGGATCTTTTAAAACAATCTCATAATTTTTAAATCCATTAAGTGTTAAATTATTTAAAGTTCCCTTTTGAAAAGACATAATAAATGTTTTAATTAATGGTAATACATTAAATATTCCAATTACTATTAAAGCAGGTAAAAGAAATAACCATGCTTGTGGTGAATTTTCTGCTCTATACTTTAACTTTCTCATTAGTATACTCTAACTCCATTCTCTTGGAATATATAGATTCCATTATAGTCGATATCAAGCCCTAATTCGTCGCCTTCAAGTACTCTTTTACTTATATCAGTAATTGATTTTGAGTTTACATCATTCACATTGAAGTTCACTATACAGTCTTTTCCTATTAACTCAACAGATTCAACTTTAACTTTAAATAATGGATTTTCACTCATTTCAAAGTATTCTGGTCTTATTCCAACAAAATACTTATTTTCACTTAAATCTTGCTTAAATCTATCTTTATTTAATAAATTTAAATCAATATTGAAATCCCTTGTCTTTAATATATTTCCTTCTTTTTCAACCTCAAATATATTAATTATAGGATTTCCCATAAACTTAGCTACAAATAAGTTTGCAGGCTCTAAATATAAATTTTGAGGTATATCAAATTGTTGAACTACACCTTCATTCATTAACACTATCCTATCACTTATAGATAATGCCTCTTCTTGATCATGAGTAACAAAAATAGTAGTAATACCTATTTCTTTTACAAGCCTTCTTATTTCTTCTCTTATTTTAAGTCTTAATCTTGCATCTAAATTACTTAAAGGCTCGTCTAATAATAAGATTTTTGGATTTTGAACTAATGCCCTTGTTATAGCAACTCTTTGTTGTTGTCCACCTGACATTTCCCCTGGCTTCTTATTAGCTAATTCTTCGATACTTGTAATTTTCATATACTTTTTAGCTATTTCAATTGCTTCACTTTTAGGCTTTTTCTTCTTTCCAACTGTAAGAGGGAACATAACATTTTCTAAAACTGTCATGTGAGGATAAAGCGCATAGTTTTGAAATACTAAACCAATATTTCTATCTTTAGGATGTTTTCCAATGATAGATTCATTATCAAATTTGATATCTCCACTAGTAGGATCTAAAAGTCCTGCAAGTAAATTTAATATAGTTGTTTTTCCACAACCACTAGGTCCTAATAGACAAACAAGTTCACCCTCGTTAATCTCAAGATTAATGCTTTTTAAAGCTTCATAACCATTGTTATAAACTTTTCTAAGTTCTTCAATATGTATCATGTTTCACCTCTAGTGTTTATTTTTTATGTTAAATTCTAAATTTAAATACAAATATAATATACTAAATTTATTAATTCCACACAATATTTATTCGCATTTTTAACTTTAAATAAATAAATTTTAACATTTGTTAATATTTTTTTACAATTATTTTAATACAATATTATATATTTCTGAAAAAGTAGTAAATTTATTCATTGTTAACATTTGCATTTAATATACTATAAAATTCATACGAATATTTTCTTAAATCAGTGACTTATTTATTCTATTTATAATAGATTTTTATAATAAATTTTTCTCTCTATAATATAATTTCCTAAAAATAATTAAATATAATGCATACAATAAGAAATTTGTAATTATTTTATGCATTTTATTCTTCTTATTTATATAATAGTTTTAGCTATGCCATTATCTAATCCACGATATGCATTATATTTTGGAACCATATAATCTTTAGCTTTTTATTTTAAATAGATATTTCAACTATGATTAATTATAAAAATTTTAATACTATTTATCTTTAAATAAAAAAAATAAGTAGTATTAAACAATATTATAATACTACTTATTTTTTTATTTTATTTTTTATAATTATTGAATCTTTTCTATTATATTTTATATTATTATAAAGTGATTCTATTTCATTTTTCTATTTAACATTTCAGCACTTTATAAAAATCTTAACATACCAATGCCCTATAAAAATCACCGTATTTATTTATCATTTCTTGAATTTCAGAAAAAGGAATTTTAAATGTTATGAACCCCGCTGAGTACGGCCCGATTTCATACGGTTGAAAATAAATATATAAATTGTTATTATCAACATAAAAATCTTGATCTTCTTTTATTCCCTTAAATTGATCTTTAAATACATATTCATATTGCTTATCATTTTCTATCATATCACTAATAATTTTATTTAATTCTCCTACCCAGTAAACTCCTCCCTTAAATAAATCTCCTAGTGAGTAAAACTTACCTGTCACTAAATCAATAGTTGGAGTTTTTCTATATGGCATTCCATGAGCTGCCCCAAGCGGATAATGATATCCCTCAATTTCCAAAACTAACAAATTATTACTAAAGTATTTTATATTGAAATCACCATAATAATTATAATTAAGAACATCATTTTCTGTAATAGTTAAATTACCTTGAACACCATTATTTTCACTAGGGCTAAAATAAGACATTCCCCTTAGCTTATTATTAATTTCAATTTCTACGTTCTTATCTTTTATTCCTTGTACTACAGGCATATATATTAAATAGTTGATATTAGGCTTATATTTTTCTTTTAATATACTATAACGATTATCTAGATATATAATGTCATTAGGTTTATAAATTATGTTATCAGACCTATCTAAATAATATGGTGAGTAATCTATATTAGCATAAATTAATCCACTCTTTATTGATAATTCACCACTACCGCTAACCTTAGGTAGATTTTCATCCCGATTTCCAGATAAGTCGATAAAGAAGGTATCCATTTTATCTGATGCATATGCTAATCCATTATTATAATCACCAACTGCTAAATAATTAAAATCTGTTAATCTATTTCCACTTGTATCTCCTATTGCATATATACTTCTAAGTTTTAAGTCTTCATCTCCTATTGGAATGCCTAAAGCTACCCTTCCTTCCCCTAGAATCTTAATATCACTAAAATTAGGTTCATATATATATCTTCCAGTTTTATCAATAAGTCCATATGGACCTTGAAAGCTGTCTGACTCACTAACTATTGCTACATTATCTCTAAATCCTTGTGCTGATTTAAATTTTGGTTTAATTACTACTTCTCCATTAATATTTATATAACCTAAAGGACCTTCAAATGAATTTCCAAACACCAGGAGTCCGTCTCCATATTGAGATACATAGCTATAGTTATACGTATTTACAATTTGACCATAAGGATTTATTAACCTATATTCCCTTTCATTAAATTTAACTAAAGCTACTCCTTCATTAAAGCTATTAGCTTCTAAATATATTGGTGCAATTATATCATATCCTTCTAAATCAATGTATCCATACCTAAAGCTACCATTATTATTACTGAATCCAACAACGGCTCTTCCTTCGCTGTAATCACTTATAAAATTGTATCTTTTATTTGTTATAACATTCCCCTTTTCATTAATAACTCCCATATAATTATTAAATACCCAAATTGCTCTATTTTCCTTGAAATTGCTGATACTATCATAAATTGGCTTAATAACGTATTCCCCATTCTTATTAATTGCTCCGAATTTTTCTCCTACCCTTACTATAGCTAATCCGCCACTATTAAAATCATATGCACTTGAGTAAGCTGGTTCAATAGCAAACATTCCTCTACTATTTATATATCCATAAATTTCGCCTTCCTTTGTATTTCTTAAAGCTGGATATAGTCTCTCGCCATTTATTCTATTTTTTATTGTAAAACTTTCTATTTTATTATTTTTATTTGAATTCACTTTAATTCTCCCAATAAATTACTCTTAATACAATATATGAATAGTTCGGATATAAAGTGGCTAATTTATGAAAAAAGTGTATAAAATACGTTTATTTTATACACTTTCTTATTATTAATCTATTTTTATTTAATTTTCTTATATTAAATCTTCAACTTATAAAGCAGCTTTATATATATTTAATACATCCTCAGCATTAAGTGGTTTAAAGTTGCCTATTGTTTTTCTTATTCTTACTGATTGATTTGCCATTTCTTCAAGTTTTTCCTCATTTATTCCAACTTCTCTTAATGTAGTAGGTATATCTAATGAAATGAAAAACTCTCTTGTTTTATTTATAGCTTCTTTAGCTAAATCATATTTTTCTTTGCTTCTATCTAAATCCCACACATTAATAGCATATTCAACAAACTTATCTACTGTATTATCATCTAGAACATATTCCATCCAAGCTGGTGTCAATATTGCAAGGCCTACACCATGAGTAATATCATAATAAGCACTTAATTCGTGCTCCATTGGATGAACACTCCAATTAGTTTTTTTTCCATAAGTTAAAAGTCCATTTATAGCTAAACTTGAAGCCCACATAAGATTTGATCTTGCTTCATAATTTTCAGGTTCATCCATAGCTATTCTTCCATAATTAATGCAAGTTTTTAAAATTGATTCCGCCATCCTATTTTGAATATAAGCTCCTTCTGTATTATTAAAATATACTTCAAAAATATGACTCATTATATCTGCTGTTCCAGCTGCAGTTTGATTTTTTGGTACAGAAAAAGTATATGTTGGATCTAATATAGAAAACTTAGGCGCCATTTCTGGATTTCCTGTTCCTAATTTCTCATTAGTCTCTATATTGGTAATTACTGCTCCTGTATCCATTTCTGAACCTGTTGCTGAAAGAGTTAATATACTTGCTATTGGAATTACACTCTTTATTTTACTTGGATCTAAAACTATATCCCAAGCATCACCTTCATAGCTAATTCCTGCTGCAATGACCTTTGCACAATCAATAGTACTACCACCACCTACTGCAAGAACTAAATCTATATTATTTTCTCTACAAATATCAATGCCTTTTCTTACACTTGTTATTCTTGGATTTGGCTCAATACCTGAAAGTTCAAAGAAACTTATATCGTTATCCTTTAAAAGCTTAATAACCTTATTATAAAGCCCTATTTTCTTGATACTTCCTCCACCATATGCTAATAGTATTAATAAATTACTTTTTATATAAAATAGATTCAGTTTCAAATAATTTAATGAAAACATAGACTTTATAAAATACAAAAATTATATTTAAATAATAAAAAATCTACGAGCTTATATCGTAGATTTTTTTATTATTTATCATATGTTGCTTTTCATACTTACTTTGAAATAAATATACTATTCTAAGAATAAAATTGAGCGTTCAGGTATTCTTAAATATAAATTTAATTTATTTTTTCTACTATCCCACTCTTCTTTTTTTACTTTATATATCATTACACTATTTTCATTCTTTTCAATTGAATTTTTATTTACAAACATTATATTATATTCAAATACATTTTCTACTACCTTATTTATTTCACACTCTATAATGTTTTTTTCATTATTTATATCATAATTATCAACAAACTCAAAATTATGAGCTCTAATACCAATATAGTTAGTATTTTCAGGAATTACTTTTTCTGTTTTTAAAATGATATCCCACTCTGTAGCATGAATCTTGTTTGAAGATAAAACTTTGCATTTTGAAATATTTTTGCATCCAGTAAGTATTGCAGCTTCCTTAAGCTTTGGATTTTCAAAAATCTCCTTAGTATTTCCTAATAATATTGAATTTCCTTTGTCAATAATAGCAATATTTTTACAAAACTTATAAACTTCGTCTCTACTATGAGTAACCATAAGAACTTCACCATTATATAATTTCAAAAATTCTAGGACCTCTGTTTGCAGCTGTTCTTTTAAATATGAATCTAATGCTGAAAAAGGTTCATCAAGCATTAATATATCTGGTTTATATATTATACATCTTGCTATAGCAACTCTTTGCTGCTGGCCACCAGAAAGTTGACTTGGATATTTCTTTTCAAGACCTTCTAGATGAAAAGACTTTATGATTTCTTTTACTTTTATTTCTTTTTCTTTTTTATATTCTTTTATACCTATTCCAATATTTTCTTCCACAGTCATATTAGGAAATAAAGCATAATTTTGAAATAAGTATCCAATATTTCTTTCTTGAGGTTTTAGGTTAATCTTTTTTTCAGAATCAAATAGCACTTTCCCATTGAGTATAATACTGCCTTCATCTGGAGTTTCAATTCCAGCAATACATTTTAGAGTCATGCTTTTCCCACTGCCTGAAGCTCCTAAAATACCAAGATAATCACCATTTGTTTCAAAAGAAACATCAAGAGAAAATCCTTTTAGTTTTTTCTTTATATTAACAAATAAACCCATTATCTTCTTCCTTACTTAATATATTTTCTTTCCTTAAGAGTAAAATAATTTGTTAAAACAACAACTGCAAAAGAAATTATAGTAACAATTAAAACATAATTAGTGGCTGATGCCATATCTCCCGCTGCTACATCTGCATAAATCGCTAGTGGTAAAGTCCTCGTCTTATTTGCTATATTTCCAGCTATCATCGCTGTAGCTCCAAATTCTCCAAGACCTCTTGCAAAAGCTAATATCCCACCAGAAGCAACTCCTGGCAATGCCAGCGGCATAATAATACGCCAAAAAATTTTCCTTTCTGACATTCCTAATGTTCTTGCAGCCATTATTAAATTTTGATCAACTTGTTCAAATGCTCCTCTTGCAGATCTATACATAAGAGGAAATGCTATAACTACCGAAGCTATTACAGTTGCTGACCATGAAAAAACTATTTTTACTCCTAAAAATTCTAATAAAAGTTTACCTATTGGTCTATTTACTCCAAATATAAGTAAAAGAAAAAATCCCATTACTGTAGGTGGTAAAACTAATGGTAATGTTAAAATTCCATCTAAAATCATTTTTATTTTTTCAGATTTTATTTTTACAATAGCCCTTGCTATGAATAGTCCTAATAAAAATGTAAAAACCATAGATACAGTTGCGGTCTTTAATGAAATTATTATTGGTGATATATCCATTATATTCTCCTATTTATTACCTGAAAATCCGTAAGATTCAAATACTTTTATTGCTTCTTCAGATTGTAAAAACTCAGTAAAGCTTTTTGCTGCTTCTTGATTTTTAGTAGCCTTCACTATTCCTAATGGATAAATCACCTTAGAAACGCTTCCTTCTGGTGCTTCTAAAACTACTTTTACTTTATCATTTGATGCTGCATCTGTTGAATAAACAATTCCTGAATCAGCACTTGCCTCAGCAACCCAAGTTAAAACCTCTGTGACATTTGTTCCAAGGCTTGCTTTGGAGGACACTTGGTCCCAAATTTTAAGATTTTCAAATAACTGTTTTGCATATTGTCCAGCTGGTACACTTTCTGGATCTCCTATAGCTATTTTATCAGATTTTAATATATCTTCAAAAGTTTTTATATCTTTACTATTCTCTTTTGGAACTATAAGTACAATTTTGTTTTCAAGAAGTTCGACAATAGAACTTTCTTGAATTAAACCCTTTTTATTTAATTCATCCATTTGTTTTGTTGCTGCAGACATAAATACATCTATTTCTGCTCCCTCTTCAATTTGAGTTTGCAACTTTCCTGAGCTATCATAAGTTGCTTGAACCTTAATATTAGGATACTTTTCATTAAACATAGGAATTAACTTATCATCCATGCAATTTTTTAAACTTGCTGCTGCTGCAATAGTAATAGTTGATTCTTTTTCTTGTGAGTTATTTGTATTATCTGTAACATTATCCTTACTACACCCAACTACAGAAAAAGCTAATAAGAACATACTTAAAATTAATGATATTTTCTTTTTCATTTTACACACTCCTAATTTATAAAATACTATCGTTATAATAAAATAAAACCAATTTAATTTTAATAAAACAATTCAAAACAGAATAAAACAGAACAAAACTGAACAACCATAATTATATTGTAAACATTTCCCATTGTCAATGAATTTTAATTTTATATTTCTTTTCATCTAACTTTATATTTAGAGTTAACAGATATATAAAAAATATAATAATAACTATAAAAATAGTTATTAAATTCTTCAATCCATTTACTAATTGTTATATTTTAAATAATATGTTAAATTATTTTTATACTAATAAAATGAAAAGGTGAATGAAATGAATGAAGATATCTTATATACGCCAGATGAGATTGCTCAAAAATTAAAGATAACTAAAAGTACAGTATATGAAATGATAAAGCGTGGAGATTTAGATGCTCATCGTATGGGGAAACACCTTCGTATATCTAAATCCCAATTTGAAATTTATCTTTTAAAATCCAAAGGTTATGAAAATAGCTATGAAGCAACTTTAATTTCTGAAGATGAAGAAACTTTTGCATTAATTGATTCTGTAAAAATACAAGTAAGTACTGAATTAGAAGGTAATGTTAGAATTTCTATTCGTCCTGAAGATATTATCTTAAGTAAAGGTACATTTATAAGTAGTGCAAGAAATGTTCATAAAGGAATTGTGACTGATATTATATTAGATGGTAATAGCGCAAAGGTAGTTTTAGATATTGGTATTCCACTAGTGGCATTAATAACTAAAAAATCTTTAAATGAAATGGCTATAGAAAATGGACTTGAACTCTACTCTATTTTTAAAACCATGTCTGTAAAAGTTTATAAATAATACTAATCACTCAAACTTTAACCTCATATTATTTATGGCAAATTAAATATTAATTATTTTTAATCAAAATAATAAGCCTAAGAATGATTTTAGTTTTCACTCTTAGGCTTGTTTTTAAATTTATAAAGACTTCAATATTTCTGTATTTTTCAAAATATTCATTAATGCAATATCTTTTATTAGTAGCTTATCTACTCTAAAATAATTATTAGCTGCATTATCTAATAATTAAATATCATATTGACTAAGGAATACTTAATCAGCAACTTTATTTATTTTCTTCTTTTTCAAATATGATACTAATTCATCATAATTATTTTCAGCTACTGATTCTTTTGATTTAAAATCATCTATTTTTTTATTTGAATTTATAATACTTTCATAGTTTGATAAAGTATCTAATATTGCAGCTTTAAAAAGCGGAATGACATCTATTATTCTTTTTATTCCATATACATATTCGTCATCACTAATATTAAAGCACTTAAATAATCCTGATGTTAATCTGCCATCGGAAAACATATAGATATATCTATCTTTCATTTCATCTGATAAATCTACTTCAACTTTGTGCTTGTACAATCTAAATATTATTCCTTTGTCTTTTATAAATATAGGAAATATCGTTGAAAAAAGAATAACTACATCTTCCTCTTTATCTGCTACTCCACTAAAATCATGTTCATTAAGCTTTGTTAAAACTTCATCCGTAAATATAGAATCCTTTATTTTTTTACCTAATTTTGCTTTTAACTTTTGTTCTTTTTCTTCAATTAGAAAATTATCAATTGAACTAAATAATTTACTGATTTTACTTATATTTTTTTGTGAATTATTCATACTATACATCTCCTTAAATAGTTCAATAAAAAGTCATTACAATACTTTCATTTATTTTACTTAGCAATAAATTTATTAATTATAACTTTATTATAATATACTTTATAAAACCACACAATTTTACCAACTAATTTTATAATTAAAACGATAAAAATATTCATTCTCTAAAAATATTTCCCTTTAAATTTACTTTTTACAGCATCAGTAACTACTTTAAAATCTTCTTCATTTTCTGAGAATAATTTTATAAGTTTTTCTTTTGCATCAATATGCTCTTCATTATTTTCATCAAGGTGTACTATTGGTCTAAATAGCTTATGAAATTTCATAAATAATATCGGATGCTTCTTTGCAAAAGCCTCCATCTCATCTATATGCCTTTCCTCCTTAGTTGCATTTTTTAACCATTTAAAAATATAATCATATTTTTCTTCCATACAAACACTTCCTTCATTAGTTTTACTTTTATACTTTTCTCAAATTTGTATACTTTTATGTTAATATAACAAAATCTAAATATAAAAACTATATTTTTCCCATATCCAGTCTAAAAACTTTATTCTATTGGAATATTACTTCTTTTACTTCAATTAAGTTGTTAAAACTTTTATAAGAAAGTTTTTTTATTTGTTCATCAGCTTCTTTTAAATCAACTATATGTACTACCTTCATATTTCCATTATATGCAGCCTTAATTCCTGCTAGTGAATCCTCTATTACAATACAATTTTCAGGATTCACATTAAGCTTGCTTGCTGCCTTTATAAATATATCAGGATTAGGCTTAGTTTTCTCAACATCATCTTTACACACTAAATCATCAAATAAATGCTTAATTTTTGCTTTATTTAATTGCTTTTCCATTCTCTCTTTTGTTGCTGAAGTAGCTAAAGCTATTTTGTAATTATTTTTTCTTAAATATGTAAGCAACTCATAAGCTCCTTCTTTTAATGGTATATTCTTTTCTATTTCTTTAGCTAAAGCCTCATCTTTTTCTTTATACATTTCTTCTATTGGAATATCACTACCAAATTCATTCTTAAATACCTTCTTAACATTTTCACGACCAGTTGCTATAACTTTACAATATATTTCCTTAGTCATTTTATAACCGTACTTTTTACAAACCCTTGTCCAAACATTTAAATATATTCTTTCTGTATCAAATAGAACTCCATCCATATCAAAAATTACTGAGTCTATCTCATCCATATTAAGCTGCATATTATCCTCCGAATTTTCCTACAAATAATTAATTAATTTTCTAAATCTCACTATATCTAAGCTATACAATAGTAAAGTTAATATATTTGGTTACAACCAAGAATAAACTCTTAGATAATCAACTATTAATTATCTTTGAGTTTATTTTCTGTAAACATATTATTAATATTTTATTTTTCCTTAAGCATTTTATCCATTTCATTATTAATCACATTATAGATGGCCTTAGCAACGCCTAAATTATCATTACTATCTGTTATATATTTAGCTATAGCCTTCACCTCTGGTATAGCATTTTTCATTGCAACAGTTTCCTCAAATATTTCAAACATTGAATAATCATTAAAGCTATCACCTAATATCATAACATCTTCTCTTGCTATGTCCATCTTAGTAGCAACCTTTTCTAAGATTATTCCCTTTTGAGCATTTATATCAGTTATTTCTATATTATCTCTAAATGATGATGAAATAGCTAATCCCTCAATTTCTCCAAGAACTTTTTTCATCTTATCTATAAGCTCTATATCACTATGGAAAGCAACAAACTTTCTTACTTCTACTCCCTCTTCAAAAAACTTATCTAAATCATCAATAAATTGTAAGCAAGTAAAGAAACCTAAATTTTCAGCAACTTCTCTTGCTTCCTCTTCTGTTAAAGACGGATTAAAACTCATTGTTCTAAAAATAATTTCTTGAAGTGCCATTTCTCTTGTAGATGTCGTAAACACACCCTTTTCTGTAAATATACGAGCTGACATTTTATTTTTATCTAATATTTCAATTATCTTCTTTGCACTTTCTTCTTTTATATTTATTACATCTAAAATATTTCCATCTTCATCTCTATATTCTGCTCCATTTGAAAGAACACATTGAGCCTTTATGTTATGTTTGTCTAATAAAACCTTAACACTGTCATATTCCCTGCCTGTAGATATTGCAAATATTATACCTGCTTCTTCTGCTTTTCTAATTGCCTCTACAGTTTCAATATCTATGTCATGGTCATTATTTAATAAAGTTCCATCCATATCTGATGCTATTAATCTTATCATAAATATTCCTCCGTTTTAAATATATTTGATTCTATATTATATAATATCATACATTTGTAATTTTATATAAATTTATACTAATTACTTTTTAACTTTTAATATATATCTTGATTTATAATCTACCTAATTAAAATAAATGGTGTATTAAATAATTAATATATTTATTTATGTAAAATAGCAAACTTGAAATTATTGATTATTTAAACTTTTATTTCATTATTCTAAATTTCCCAGTGAATCTCCTATTTACCAAATAATAAATATTACATTTTATTAAAGAAGTAAATTTTAAGATCTATAAGCGCTTTAAAGTTTATATAAAAAAATATGCATAAAAATACTCCCATACCTAGTTGATTTTATAGATATGGGAGTATTTTTACTATTTATTATATTGTGGTTCTTGTTGTTTTACAAAATCAAGTCTTGATTGAAGTGATTGCTCAACACCATCCATTGTACTTGCAAGTTGATTAAACATTTGTTTTGCTTGTTCGTTATCTGTATCTAAAGAAAATGTCTTCATATCGGCAGCTAATCCTTTTGCGCTAGCTAGAGCTGTTTCAAGTTTAGTTCCTGTTGGCATAGTATTTCCTCCTTTATATTTTGTATCGCAACTTTATTTTGTTCATTATCTAACTTAATATTCAATATAAATATTCTTTTTATTTTGAAATATATTCCTTTCAATCTAAATTTCATTTGATTATCTTTTTTTATAATTCATCCAAATATTTATATTAAGAAATGAATTAAAACCAATCTTACTGGTTAAAGTAAGTGAGAAAGATTTTATAAATATAAAGGAGGCTTTTATATGACTGCTATTTCCAAGGTAAAACAAACACTAGCTACATTAAAAGGCGCTGAATCTACTTTAGAAATGTATTCATTACAAGAACGTGATAAAGAATCTAGAAATATATATATTGAGGCATCTAAGGAAATAAATAAGATAAAAACTGATTTAGAAAAAAGAATAGGTGTTATGGAGTTTGAAGAACCCCAATATAAAGGTAACTAAATGAGGTGGCATATGAGTTCTTGGTTAATAATATCATTTAAATCAATAGTTTTATTTTTTTTAGCATTAGTCATAACAAGATATATAAAAAAGAAAACCCTTGCCAGGTCTACCCCATTTGATTTTATTTCTTATTCAGTAATTGCTATTATAATTTCTTTACTTTCTTTAAATGTAATTAACAATATTTACTTGGGATTAATCCCATTAGCTGTTTGGGCTTTAATGCCTCTTATCTTAGACTATGCTTCAATGAAGAGTAAATATATTTATAATATAATCCATGGTAAAGAAAGAGTATTAATTAAAAACGGAAAAATAATGGAAGATAACTTATCTAAAGAAAGAATTACAGGTCAAGAATTTTTACAACAATTGCGTTCTAAAAAAGCATTTAATTTAGCTGATGTAGAATTTGCTCTTATGGAAACAAATGGAGATATAAACATAAGTTTAAAAGCTGATAAAAAGCCCGTCACTTCATATGACTTAGGGAAAAAAGTAGCTCCTAAAGTTGAGCCACAAACAGTTATTCTAGACGGAAACATATTAAATGAAGGACTTACTAATGCTGGGCTAAATCATGGATGGCTTACAACCCAACTAGAAATCAAGGGCGTTTCACTTGAAAATGTTTTTTTAGGTCAAGTTGATTCTTCTGGAGACTTATATATAGATCTATTTGATGATATGATACAAGTCCCTAAAAATGAAATTAAAGAAATGCTATATGCAAGTCTACTAAAAAGTCAATCGGATCTTATGTCATTTTCTCTAGATACTGACAATAAAGATGCAAAAAACATGTACTTAAATGATGCAAAAAAATTAGAACAAATTCTATTAAAATTAGAACCCTATTTATTACGTTAGAAGGTGAAATAGATGTCAAATATGAAAAAGAAAAAAATGACTACCTCTCAGCAACAATATGATGCATTGGTAAAAAGCATAGAACCTAAAAGACCTATTTTTAAAAATTGTATTAGAGCCTTCCTTGTAGGTGGAGCAATCTGCACTATTGGTCAAGGCTTTCAATGGATATTTATTAACTATTTCAATTTTGATGAAAAAACATCAATGGCTCCTACATATATAGCTTTAATATTTTTTGCTGCTTTATTTACTGGTCTTGGAATTTATGATCATCTTAGTCAATGGGCTGGATGTGGATCTGCTGTTCCAATTACAGGATTTGCTAACTCTATAGCTTCTGCTTCAATTGAGCATAAAAGTGAAGGCTTTGTACTTGGAGTAGCTGGAAACATGTTCAGTCTTGCAGGTGCAATAGTTGTTTATGGAGTTTTTTCTGCTTTTATAGTTGCAACTATAAAAATGATAATAATATGGTTGGGGGCGATGTAAATGCTTAAAGGACATCAATCTTGGGTTTTTGATTCTAAACCCACAATACTATCTTCTGCAGCTGTTGGTGGGCCATTTGAAGGCAACGGTGCTTTAGCTGATGATTTTGATATACTTACTGAAGATTTATGGCTTGGTCAAGATAGCTATGAAAAAGCGGAAAAAGCGCTTCTTGAACATGCTTGCCAAAGGGCAATACAAAAAGCAAATTTACAAAAAGAAGATATTAACTTTTTCTTTAGTGGAGATTTAATGAATCAAATTATTTCTAGTAGCTTTGCTGCAAGAACTTTAGGTATTCCTTATTTGGGTATTTTTGGTGCTTGTTCTAGCTCAATGGAAGGTTTAGCATTAGCAGCTCAACTTATAGATAGTAAGTCTGCAAAATATGTTGTGACAGCTGCAAGTAGTCATAATGCTGCTGCTGAAAAGCAATTTAGATATCCTACAGAATATGGAGTTCAGAGGCCCCCTACTGCTCAATGGACAGTAACTGGTGCTGGAGCAGCAGTACTTGCTCCAAAAGGAAATGGTCCAAAAGTAACTTCTGCTACTATAGGAAAAGTTGTAGATATGGGAATTTCGGATCCCTATAACGTTGGCGCTGCCATGGCTCCAGCAGCTGTAGATACTATTGAAGCTCACTTTAGAGATTTAAATATTGATGCTTCACATTATGACCTTATTGCTACTGGTGACTTAGGAAAAGTTGGGCATGAAATTGCTAATGCTCTATTTGAAAAACACAATATAAATATGCCAGTAGATATATTTACAGACTGTGGACTTTTGATATATACAAAAGAGCAACCTAGTTTTGCTGGTGGAAGTGGTTGTGGTTGTTCTGCTACTGTAACTTATGGACATTTACTTAACCGCATGCGTAAAGGAGAATTAAAAAAGATATTAGTTGTAGCAACAGGTGCTTTAATGTCTCCTATTTCCTTTCAACAAAAGGAAAGTATTCCTTGTGTTGCTCATGCTGTTTCCATAGAAATGTAACAAAGAAGGTGTGATTTAACTTATGGAAAAATTTATTTTTGCATTTATAATAGGTGGTATAATTTGTGTCATTGGGCAACTTATAATGGATACATTAAAAATAACTCCTGCACATACAACTTGTACTCTAGTGGTAGTTGGTGCAATTTTAGGAGGATTTGGCTTATATGACCCTTTAGTTAAATTTGCTGGTGCTGGGGCATTTGTTCCTATAAGTAGTTTTGGAAATACCCTTGTAACAGCAGCTATAAATGAGGCTCAACAAACAGGATTTCTTGGAATATTTAGTGGCCTTTTAAAAACAGTAAGTGCAGGGGTTTCATCTGCAATAATATTTGGTTTCTTTGCTGCTATAATATTCAAACCTAAAGGATAGATAAAAGTGAAAGAGTTGAGGTAATAATTCATCTTCGCTGAATTATAATGAAAGAATTAAAAAATTAAAGAATTAAGGTGATAGTTCAGCTTTGGTGAACTATTTTAAAATCAATTCCTCCAAAAATCCTATAAGGATTTTTTCACCTTAATTCTTTCTTTTTATTATTAATTTAGATATTTAATATAAGGTTGCGAAGATAAATAGAATATGTGGAATAAACATATTTTATTTATTGTAGACTTTATATTAATTACTAAACAACCCTGCTCCCTTTATGATTTCTTGTTCATTGAATAAACTTGCAACTGCTTCGTTATAATCATCTACTTTTTGTGATTTTTTTATTTTTTTAGCGTATTTTTTATTATCTGAAAATATGTAAATCATGTATCCCCATAACTCTTTCATTCTATAAATTGCAATTTTATCATCTTTAAATACATTTCTATAATCATTAAAGATTTCGTCATGGAACTTTTTTAATACTTCTTTATTTAAATTTGCGTTATTTCTAATTTCATTAATTAGTCCTGGATTTGCTAATACTCCTCTTCCTAACATTATTGTATTTAATTCCGGAAATTCTTTTGATAATTTATTATAGTCATCCAATGTAAAAATATCCCCATTATAACATACAGGACTATTACTTAATGTTAAAGCATCTTTAAACACTTCTAAATTAGGTTTATTTCCATAGAAGTCTTCCCTAGTTCTAGGATGAATAATTAACTCTTCTAAAGGATATTTATTATAAATTTTTATTAATTCATAAAACTCTTCTGAACTATCTTTTCCTATTCTAGTTTTTATTGAAATTTTCATATCATCTATTTTATAAATTTCATCTAAAAATTTATCAAGCTCTTCTCTTTTAGCTAAAAACCCAGATCCTCTATTCTTTGAAACAACTGTTCCTGAAGGACATCCTAAATTCAAATTAATTTCACTATAACCTAATTGTTGTAGCTTTCTAGCAGTAGTAATAAAGCCATCAGAATCATTAGTAAGTATTTGAGGAACTATATTCATCCCCTTATTATTTTCAGGTAAAATATCTCTTAGTTCCTTAGTCTTAAAGCTTTTACTACTAGTTGGAACAATAAATGGTGTAAAATACTTATCAACATTATCAAAAAACTTTTTATACGTATTTCTATATATGAATCCAGTGATTCCTTCCATTGGTGCTAAATAATATTTCATAGAATAACTCCTTACTATATTCTTTTATAAAGATTTCAAGAAACATTATATCAGCCTTGTAGTTTCTTATCTACTCAATAGTATTATTTTGCGAAGCAAAATAGTGAAGAGTGAAATAGTTAATAGAGAAAAAATTAAGGAGAAAATCCTTACAGGATTTTTTTAATAAAAGGTGCTTTTCACTCTTTCACTCCTAACTTTTCACTAATAAATTGCTTCGCAATTTACAACCAATGATTACGTATCTTAAAGATTCTTAATCCATTCAACAGCTAATTTAAACCAAGTTCCTGCATGTTGATTTATATGTTCACTTTGTCCGTTCATTGCAGTAAGCTCTTCACAAAGACTTAATCCATGTACACCATTTGGGTATATATGAAGTTCAAATGGCACATTATTACTTGCTAATGAATTTGCAAAAAACAATGAGTTTTGTACTGGAACTGCTCCATCATCAAAAGTATGCCATAAAAATGTTGTTGGAGTATTTTTTGATACTAATTTTTCTAAAGAAAGCTTTTCTCTTTCAACTTCACTTACATTTTCACCTAATAAATTATCAAAGGAACCTTTATGAGCAAACTCACCACTAGTTATAACTGGATAACAAAGTATCATTGCATTTGGTTTTATGTTATCTTTATTTATCTCTAAAGCTTCTTCTAAAATTTTATTATCCCATAAAACACCTAAGCTTCCTGCTAGATGTCCACCCGCTGAAAAACCACACACTATAATTTTATCTTTATCAACATTCCACTCTTTACTCTTACTACGAACATAATCAACAGTAGCTGCAAGTTCTATTAATGCTTTAGGAAATTTATTAGGAGCAACACTATATCTTAAAACTACTACATTGAATCCTTCTGCAACAAATTTTAATGCAACTGGCTCTGCTTCTCTATCCGAAGTCATTACATATCCTCCACCTGGGCACATAATTATTGTTTCTCTTTTTTTATTTATATTAATTTCTTCACTATTTTCTGGAATATATATGCTAATTACAGCATTACTCTCTTTTAATTTACTTGAAATATCTTTTAATTTTATTTTCTCATATATCATTTCTACTTCCCCTTTTATAACTTTTATTTTTCCTTTCATAATAATTATATATCTTTTATTTTACTTTTTAAATTTATATATATTAACTCTAAAATTTTATTAATATTAACATTTAAATGAAGAAGCTATATACTTATATATCGAAAAAATTCTCCTACTTAAAAATATGTTAATATTGCTGATAATTATTTAATAATAACCAAGAAAATCTCCTGGCTATAAGCAACCTTTAAATGGCTTTAACGAAAAACAAGCTAAGTGCAACACTTAGCTTGAAAGTTCCTCTTATGCTCCTTCATTTAAGAATTTATACTGTGTCATGTATAAGTCATAGTAGCTACCTTTATTATTTAGTAATTCATTATGGTTACCTACTTCTTCTATTCTTCCGTCATTTATAACCATTATTTTATCGCAATCTCTTATGGTGGATAATCTATGTGCTACTACAAAAGAAGTTCTTCCATGAAGTAATTTTTCTATACCTTCTTGTACTAATTTTTCTGTTTCTGTATCTATATTAGATGTTGCTTCATCTAATATTAATATTCTAGGATTTGCAAGTAATGCTCTTGCAAAAGATACTAACTGTCTTTGTCCTAATGATAATCTAGTACCTCTTTCATTTACTTCTGTGTTATATCCATCTTCTAATTTTATAATAAATTCATGAGCATTAACTGCTTTTGCTGCATTAATAACTTCTTCATCAGTTGCATCTAATCTTCCGTATCTTATATTTTCCATTATAGTTGTTGAAAATAAAAATGTATCTTGAAGCATTATTCCCATTTGACTTCTTAAAGATTCTAAATCTACATTTTTTATATTTTTTCCATCTACTAAAACTTCTCCAGATGTTGGATCATAAAATCTACTTAATAAAGAAACTATAGTTGTTTTTCCTGCACCTGTTGCTCCAACTAATGCTATTTTTTCACCTTTATTAACTTTAAAGTTTATATCTTTTAATACTTTTGCATTTTCATCATAAGAAAAATTAACATCTTTAAATTCTACAACCCCTTGGATTTTTCCAATTTTCTTTGCATTTTCTTCATTTTTTATTACTGGCTTCATATCTAAAATATCAAATATTCTATCTGCTGCTGAAAAGTTTGTGATTAAGGTATTATAAAAACTTGAAAGATTCATTATAGGTCTCCAAAACATTCCTACATACATTGAAAAGGCTATTAATGTTCCTATCTGTATTTCGTTATTTATAACTAATTTATATCCAACTGCAAATACTATTAAAGTACCAGCTCCCCATGATAATTCTACAAGTGGCCAAAAGAAATCATTTAACATAACAGCTCTTACAAAAGAATTACTTAATTCCTTTACCATTGATTTAAAATTATTTTCTGTTCCTTTTTCCTTAGCAAACCCTTGAACTATTTTTATTCCTGAAAAATCCTCATGAGTAAAACCATTCAAGTTTGACCTCTTATTTCTATAAATTTCCCATCTTCTTCTTGAATATATTTCAATACAAAACATAGCTATACCAAGTACTGGTAATAATGCTACTGAGGCTAAAGCTAATTTATAGTTAAGAAAAAACATAATAATAGCTACACATAAAAGATTTAATAATTGCGGTATAAGCGATTGAATACTTTGAGAAAATAAATTTTTTAATGAATTAACATCTGAAACTACTCTTGAAAGTATTTTCCCAACGGGTCTTCCATCAAAAAAATCAAATGATAAATATTGTATATGACTATATAATTCATGTCTTATATTTACTAAAATATTATTAGTTATTGAAGTTATCATATTCCATCTAATTTTTGATAAACCCCATGCAAGTAGGTTTAATACTATTAGTATTATTCCTATTAAAATCAATCCCGTTACATCCTTATTTACTACATACTTATCTATTGCTATTTTTAAAAGCAATGGATTAACTATTGAAGATATCATAACAAATATCATAAGTAGTATAACTATAAAGGATTTAAATTTATAAGGTTTAAGATATTCTAAAAGCTTTACTGTTATTTCGCTTTTACTTCTTCTTATTACTTCTTCATCTTTTTTTATTAAATTTGTGTTTTCCATCTTAAACCACCTCCTCTTCTATTTCATTAAAGTCTTTAAATTGGTTGCAACAAATATCAAAGTACTTTCCCTTAAGCTTTAATAGTTCTTCATGGGTTCCTTTTTCTTTTATTTCACCATTTTCTAAATAAATTATTATATCTGCATTTTTTACAGCAGAAATTCTGTGAGCTATAATAAAGGTTGTACTCTTTACATCCCTTTTTGATAGATTTTTTAGTAATTCATGCTCTGTTTCCATATCTAAGGCAGATGTAGAATCATCTAATATTAATACTTTAGAGTTTCTTACTAATGCTCTAGCTATTGATATTCTTTGTTTTTGTCCTCCTGATAAACCAAGTCCTCTTTCTCCTATTTCTGTATATAGCCCTTCTTCTAGTTCTTCTATAAAATCTAAGGCACATGCTAAGGAAGCCGCTTTTTCAACTTCTTTTGTTTGTGCATTTTCATTACTAAATTTTATATTGTTAATTATTGAATCTGAAAATAAAAATGTATCTTGTGGAACAATAGACATATTTTTTCTTAAAAAGTCTAAATCATAGTCTTTTATATCCACATTATCTATTTGTATACTTCCTTCACTTAAATCATAATATCTTCCTATCAAATTAATTAAAGTTGATTTACCTGAACCTGTAGTTCCCATTATAGCTACTGTATCTCCAGCCTTAATATCTAAATTTATATTCTTTAAAACATATTCATCATTATATTTAAAGCTAACGTTATTAAAGGTTATATCTCCTTTTAAGTCATCATTTTTATAGCTTTTTTCCTTACTTTTAATTTCAGGTTCTCTATCCATTATTTCAAATATCTTTTTAGCTGAAGCACTATTTCTAGAAAGTAAATCTATTAGCTCTCCTAACATTCTCATAGGCCATATAAGATTCCAAATATACCCACTAAATGCTACTAGAACTCCTATAGTAATATTTTCTTTCATAACAAGATATCCACCAAAAACTATCATTATAACCAATGATATATTTGTTAAAAATTCTATTGGCGGAAAAAAATCACCGATTATTTTAGCTTGTTTCATGTTTAAATCATAGTAACTTCTATTCATCTTTAAAAATTTAGTTATTTCATATTTTTCCCTTGAAAATGCTTTTACTAATCTTACCCCAGCTATATTTTCTTGAGCTGTTGTATTAATCTTAGCCGTTTGATCACTTATCTCTTCATAAGATTTCCCAAATTTATTTTCTAACTTTATTGCTATAAAACCTATTGGTATCATTATGATAAAGCAAGCTAAAGCTAAGGTAAAATTTAATTTGAATAAGATAACTGTAGAAACTACAAAGTATATTATATTTTCTATAAACAATCTAAGTCCAAACCCTATAGTTTGCCATATATTTTCTACATCTTCTCCTATTCTTGACATTAGCTCCCCAGTATTAATATTATCAAAATACTTAAATTCTAATTTTTGAATATGATTAAATAAATCATTTTTTATATCTTCATGAACTTTTACACTTAAAAGATCATAAATAAATTCTTTTAAATATCCAAAAATAGCTTTTACTATTGTAATTAATAGCATTCCTAACAAAACTTTAATTATTATATTGTTGTTTCCTGCTATAACTCCATCATCTATAAATATTTGTTGCAAGTATGGTATAAATAAATCTACCCCAATTACTGCAAGCATAAATAATGTTCCAATTATTAGCATCGACTTGTATTTTGAAACATATTTTAGTACTCTAGTCATAAAATTTTCCCCCTTTAATTCATTACTAATATTCTTTTGATTATTTGTTATACATACAACCCTCTCCCCTTTTTTTAAAGACAAAAAAGGCCACAGTTATCCGTGACCTTTTACTTATCTGTTTTTATAATTTAAAACAAAATAAAAAGCCAGGAGTAATAACCCGTGGCCCTAATTACCTTAATATAAATCTAAGTAATATTCTAATATTTTTAATGAATATATACTTTTATAAAGTAATATTGTATAAATATCATCTACCATATAAATTTACACAATGAGATAGGATTATTAATATAGTTTTTAATATATTTACTTTTATTATCTTCAACTAACATTTCTAAATTAAATATAAAGTTTGACATTTTCCTACCTCCTTTTCTTATTCTTACTTTATTCTTTTACCATCATATTCCTATTTGTAATTTTTGTCAATATATTTTATTACTTTAAAATACTTTTTTCTTTAATTTAACTTTTTCATACTAAATTTAACTGTAAACTCAATTTTTTCTTAATTAAATTTAAATAACTAAGAGAAAATATAAATCATTTTTTATTAACTAACTGCCATCTATATTAAGTAACTCCTTTTATAATATCTTTAATTCTATTTCATGCTAAATAAAAAAGGCTACCACTAACGGATTTTTATCCGCTAACTGATAGCCTTTTTACTAATTGATATTCATTACCTAAACTATTAGAAATTTATATACAATTTTTAATAGTTATTATTCTGTTTTATTTACTTTAGATAACATAATTGGTACTGTAGTAGCTATAACTAAAATCACTAATAATATTATAGCCATCATATTACCAGAAGCAAATCCAACTGGAGTTTTAGGAGTTATTAAACCTGTTACTTGTAAGATTATTCCTACTAGTCCTATTATTGAACCTCCTGCAACCAGGCCAGAAGATAAGCTTATTCCATTTGCAACTTTAGTTTCTTTTTCTTTTTCATTCTTACTCATTTTTTCAATAAATACACGAATTAATGCTCCAACTAATATTATTGAAGTTGTTGATATAGGTAAATAGAATCCAATTGCTATTGTCATTATTGGTAAATTTAATAAGAATAAGAATAATGCCATAACAATACCTACAATTATCATAGGCCAAGGTAAATCACCTGACATAATACCTGATGTTAATGTAGCCATTAAATTAGCTTGTGGTAATGCAAATTGTGCATCTACACCTGTAACTGCTAATTGCTCTGAAAGTATTTTTATTGTTCCTGTAACAACAACAACACCTACTATACTTGAAATTAAAAAGCTATTTTGCATTTCTTTTTTACTTCCACCTATTATGTAAGATACTTTTTGAGATTGGCTGTATCCTCCAGCTACTGATATAGCAACAACCATAAATGCTGCAAATAAAAGCAATGATTTATTATCTGCTTGACTGCTCCATCCCATTATAACAAAAACTAATGTTAATATAACTAATGATGCTATTGTCATACCTGATACAGGAAGATTTGATGTTCCTATTGTACCTGTTAGACGTCCAGAAACTATTACAAATAGTAAAGATAATAATAAAGATACAATAACAGCTATTATAGCCATTTTAATACTTTGAGATATCATAAATCCTGCTATAAATGCAACTACACTACCTGCTAAAAGTATTATTATTTCACTTGAATTGCTTTCTGAGTTACTATCCTTGCTTGATTTTGCTTTTAAAGTTTCTTTAATTGAAACAACTATAGTTGGTATAAGCTTAATAGCTCCTATTAAACCTCCACAAAGCATCATTCCAGCACCTATGTACTTAACATAACTTCCTGATATTGCATTTACATCCATTTGATTAAGTAATAGAGAAGCATCATTCCAAGAATGCATATTATTTGCTGCCATATCAGTAAAATATCCTATTAATGGTGCTACACCAAAGTTAGCTAATATTGAACCTGCAAACATAGTTAATGATACTTCTAATCCAACTATAAAACCTATACCTAGTAAAAGTGGATTTACTTCAGTAGAAAACTTCCACTTATAAAATTTACTTCCTACATAAGTAATGCTGTTATTAATAATATTTAAAAATGATCCTGTTAATACATTTATAATACCGCTTATTACAAATCCAATTCCCATGAACTTTATAGCATCGCCATCACCTTCTGAGGCAATAAGTGTTTCAGATATAGCCATAGATTCTGGATACATAAGTTTTCCATGCTCTTCTACTATTAGATATTTATAAACTAATGATAGACAACCCATTCCAAATAGAACTCCACCTACACCTACAATTAATCCTTCTAAAAATGTAATACTACTTCCTATTAAGATAATTGAAGGTAATACATAAATCATACCACTTGCTACAGATTCTCCACCACTTGCCATACCTTGTGTTATATTTTTTCCAAGAATACCTTTATTACGAGCAAAAGCTCCTATAAGCATTGAACCTATTATAGCTCCTGGTATCCCTGCCGCAACAGTTAATCCTGATTTCATTCCAGAATAAGCAGTTGATGCCGCAAATACAGCAGATAATAATATTCCTATTATTATTACTGATAAATTTGTTCCACGCTTTGATTTATCAGTTATGTATGGAACATAATCTTTACCATGAACGCCTCCATATGCTTCTTTAGATAATTTTTTCTTCATATGTACTCTCCTTCTTTTGTTTTATTAAAGCTATATATCTTTAGTATGTCCATTTTATAATTTAACATAATTCATATTATATTATTTATAAAATACTTATTTATTATGCCAAAGATATAAAAAAAAGAAAAGTCTTTTTATGTAATATAAAAGTATGAAAAAAATATTAATATTAAAATTTTATAGTATATATTCAAAACAGTATAATATTATTTTAAACTTTATATTTATAATTAATAGTTCTATTTTGAACAATAAAAAAATGAAAGAGCTTAGCAAAAAATTTAACTACATTGAAATTCTTACTTTACTCTTTTACTTTTTGATTTTTTCACTATTTTAAATTATCATTACCTATTAATGTAACTAGCTATCGGTGTTCTTGGATGTGCTTTAGAAATAATATCTGGATATCCAACATGAAGAATAGCTACAACCTTTTCGTCTTTCCTAACTCCAATTTCTTCTCTAAAATCCTGTGATTATAGATAAGTATCCCTCTTCCAAAACACCCCTAGACCTCTTTCCCAAGCTGCAAGTTGAAAGTTTTGTATTAATGCCCAATTAGCTGCATAATCTTCTTCTTTTAATACTTCATTACTATCTTCAGGCATTATTACAATAATGTGTGCTTGAACAGATGAAAAATAAGCCTTTACATCTTCAATACTTTTTCTAATAATACTGTCAATACTATTATCGTAAATAGTAGTATTCTCAGCACTTCCATTAACAGATGTAAACTTAGAAAAATTTTTCAAATTAGTTTCAGCTATAGCATTAGGTTCAATACCATATACCTTACTGCCTTTTTCAAGTAGTTGCTTAGTTAAAATGCCAGTATCAGAGCCTATATCAGCAATAATTTAAGCACAATTTATTATTTGTCAATATAAAACTATACATATAATCCAAAAGTTATAAATTCTTCTTCATTTATATTATTTAAAATCATTTCATAATAAAAGTGGATCATAAATGATCCACTCCCATTCTATTGCTAGACATTAAAATTTATCTTATTAATATTTTAAAATTTAGGATCTATTTCTGTCATTTGTATTCTTTTCAAATCCTTTTGTCTTAATCTTGTTTCTTCCATTATTTTATCCCAAGATTCTCCTGCTATTATCATTTCCTTTGCTTTTGCATAAACTTGATTTTTAGTTTCTCTATTCATGGTATTCCTCCAAGTCTAAATTAAGCTTTTAAGGCTTAATTTAATTTTATTTACATCTATATTATTTGAATAACTTAAATAATTATTACATTTAAAATCAAATTTATAATATTTGTAATATATTCATCTTATATTTGTTATTTTCATCTTAATAAATTTAAAAGGGTACTATTTCAGCACCCTTTTCCTTACACTCTAAATATATTACTAACTTTTTATACTAGTCCTATATCATTCCTAAAATACTTATCTTTAAATTCTACTTTTTCTATAGTCTTATACGCATCTTTTCTTGCTTTTTCTATTGTTTCTCCAACTCCAACTACTGAAAGAACTCTTCCCCCATTAGTTTTCAAAATTTCATTTTCAAGTTTTGCACCTGCTAAGAAAACTTTATCTTTTATATCATCATCTATAGTGATTTCATATCCCTTAGTGAAGCTTCCTGGATATCCCTTTGATGATAAAACTACATTTACACATGCTCCATTTTTCCATTTTACTTCTGTATTTTTCAAATCTTCTATTAATGAAGCTTCTATAAGTTCTAGCAAATCACTTTCCATTAAGTTAAGTACCGATTGTGTTTCTGGATCTCCCATTCTTACATTATATTCTAAAAGATATGATCCTTTTTTAGTTATCATAATACCAAAGAATATTATACCCTTATAATCAAATCCTTCTTCTCTTATTCCAACTAAAGTCCTATTCATTATATTTTCTTCAAAATCCTTTAAAACCTCTTCTGTTACATATGGATTAGGTGCTACAACTCCCATACCTCCAGTATTTGGACCCTTACCACCATCAAAAATTTGCTTATGATCCTTTGCAGATATAAATGGTATAATAGTTTTTCCATCTGTAATTGAAAGAATAGATGCCTCTACTCCTTCTAAAAACTCTTCTATAATTATTTTTTGCCCTGCTCCATTAAATATATCATCAACCATAAAAGATTTTACTGCAGCTATAGCTTCTTCTTTATCATTACAGATAGCAACTCCTTTTCCTGCAGCTAATCCATCAGCTTTAACTACAGTAGGATATGGACATTTTTCTAAATAATTTAAAGCTTTATTAACATCATAAAAAACTTCATACTCTGCGGTTTTAACTCCATACTTTTTCATAAAATCCTTAGAAAAACTCTTACTACCTTCAAGCATTGCAGCTTTTTTACTAGGTCCAAAAATCTTAAGTCCATTCATTTTAAACTTATCAACAATTCCCCTAGTTAAAGGATCTTCGGGCCCAACTACAGTTAAATCAATAAAATTCTCCAAAGCAAATTCTAAAAGCTGATCTATTTCAATTATATTTACATTCTCACACTTACTTTCCCTAGCAGTTCCCCCATTACCAGGAGCAACAAATATCTTTTCTACCTTCTCATTCTTAGAAAGCTTCCAAGCAATAGCATGCTCCCTACCACCAGAACCAATTAATAAAATTTTCATAATAAATTCCCCCTGCCAGTACTTTTTTACTTCTTTCCTAATGAAATTTACTTCTAATAACTATAAATCATTTATTTACTATATAGAAAAAAGAGAAACTATTGCGGAGGGCTATATCACAATGAGCTGTTTGTATTTCATTGTTGTTTGAGGCATAATTGCGCTAAGAATTTCAGTTGTTTGAGCGAATGCTAGTTAAGTGAGAATTTAAATCTCTGATTTATCCTTTCGAACTTACTACTACGACTTTTGAGTAGTAGTTTCATTAAAAATATCACAATTCTGCTAAAAACAACAATAGAAATACTCAGCGAAATTATGTAATAGCCTGAAGTAATAGTTTCTTTTTTTCTTAGTTAGCATTAATGTTTAAAGTGTCTAACTCCTGTAAATATCATAGATATTCCATGCTCATTACATGCATCAATAGATTCTTGATCTCTTATTGAGCCTCCAGGTTGTATTATTGCTTTAATACCATTTTTAGCACATTCATCTACTACATCTCTAAATGGGAAAAATGCATCTGACGCTAAAACAGTTGCCCCTTTGCCTCTTTGAAGTGCTTCTTCTGTAGCCCAGATTCTATTAACTTGTCCTCCACCTATTCCAATTGCTACACCATCTTTTATAGCAACAATTGCATTTGATTTAACATACTTAACTACCTTCATACCAAATAATAAATCTTTCATTTCTTCTTCAGTTGGTTCTTTTTCTGTTACTACTTTTAAGTCATCAATTAGCTTTTTATCTTCTTCTTGAACTAATATTCCACCATCAACTGTAACCATATATTTTTTATCCTTTGGATTATTGTTACATTTAATTACTCTTAAGTTCTTTTTAGTTTTTAATATTTCTAAAGCATCTTCATCAAAATCTGGTGCTGATACTACTTCTAAGAATATTTTAACCATTTCTTCGGCTGTAGCCTTATCTATTTTTCTATTTATTGCAACTATTCCACCAAATATTGACGTTGGATCTGCATCATGTGCTTTTTTATAAACTTCAAGAATAGTTTCTCCAATAGCTACTCCACAAGGAGTATTATGTTTAAGTCCACAACAAGCTACTTCATCAAATTCAGAAACAACTTTCCAAGCTATGTCTAGGTCTTTTATTATTATTATAAGATAGCTCTTTGCCGTTTAATATTTCAAAACTATTCATAGCTCCATCAAATTCTGTTGAACTATAGTATGCTGCACTTTGATGTGGATTTTCTCCATACCTTAAGCTTTGCTTCTTCTTATATGATATTGAAAGGTATTCTGGATATTCTTCATCTTCTAATAAGAAGTTAGATATTGCTGCATCATAAGCACTCATTAAATTAAATACTTTACCTGCAAGTTTTTTTCTTAACTTTACTGAAACATCTCCATTTTCAGATATTTCCTCCATAACTGCCTTATAGTCTTCTTTATCCGAAATCACTACTACATCTTTAAAATTCTTAGCTGCTGCTCTAAGCATTGTAGGTCCACCAATATCTATAAACTCTACCTTTTCATCAAAGCTTAAATTTTCCCTAACCTTTTGAAAAAATGGATATAAATTAACTATAACCATATCTATAGAATTAATATTTCTTTCTTTAATAGTTTTCATATGTTCTTCATTATCCCTTATAGCAAGTATTCCTGCATGAATAATTGGGTGAAGAGTTTTAACCCTCCCATCTAGCATCTCAGGAAAATTAGTAACTTCATTAACCTCAATAACACTAACTCCATTATCCTTAAGATGTTTATAAGTACCACCTGTAGATATTATTTCAACACCTTTACTTTCTAAAAAATTAGAGAATTCTAAAATACCTTCTTTATCAAAAACACTAACTAAAGCTCTTTTTATCAACTAAAAAACCCCTTTCTTTTAATGGAAAGAATTAAAAAGTTAATAATGAAAAAATTATGGTTCAAATTCCTACGGAATTTCTTATTTAATTTCATAACTCAACTTTGTTAAGTTGTCTCCTTAACCTTTTCATTTTTTTCATTCCTTCATTATTTCATTTTATTCTCGTTTTTCCATTTATAATTTCAACTTTATTTTTACTAATCAAGTCAATTACTTTTGGTAATATCTCATGCTCTTTTTCTAATACTCTTTTTTGCAATGCTTCTTTTGTATCTTCAAAATAAACTGGTACCACTTCTTGAAGTATTATTGCTCCGCCATCTACCTCTTCATTTACAAAGTGAACTGTACATCCTGAATATCTTACTCCAGAATTTATGACTGCTTCATGAACCTTTAGTCCATACATTCTTGGTCCACAAAAGCTTGGTATTAATGATGGATGTATATTTACTATCTTATCTTTAAACTCTTTAAGAATATTTCCTTGTAATATTGAAAGATATCCCGCAAGAACTATTAAATCAACTTTTCCTTTAGTTAACTCTAATATCCTATCACATGTAGTATCTTTATATTCTTTTTTAGATACTACATAAGTCTTTATTCCTTTTTCCTCCGCTCGTTTTAAAGCAAGTATCCCCTCTTTACTTCCTATGACCATTTCTATTTTACAATTTAAACTTCCAGCTTCTATTGAATCTATTATTGATTGAAGGTTTGTTCCTCCTCCTGATGCAAGTACTGCTATCTTAAACAAACACCTTCACCTCCAGATGTTACATAACCTATATCATAAGCTTTTTCTCCCATTTCAATTAAAGCTTTTGTAATAGGTTCAGCATCCGCTTCATTAACACATATTACAAACCCAATCCCCATATTGAAAGTATTGTACATATGATCCTTATCTACACCTTTTTCTATTATCTTTTCAAATATTAATGGTAATGGATAGCTATCTTTTTTTATTACTGCTGTAAAATTTTCTCCATTAAACATTCTTGGAATATTTTCTATAAATCCACCGCCTGTGATATGTGCCATTCCTTTTATTTCAAAGCTCTCAAGTAATTTCAAAATTGGCTTAACATAAATTTTTGTTGGAGTTATTAAAGTTTTCCAAGCTTCTTTTCCACCTAAATCTTCATTTAAATCTTCAAATAATTTTCTAACTAGTGAATAACCATTGGAATGTAAACCAGAAGATGCAATACCTATAAGCTTGTCTCCTTCTTTTATGTTCTTACCATTTATTATTTTATCTTTATCTACAATCCCTACAGCAAAACCCGCCATGTCATATTCACCCTCTCTATAAAAGCCTGGCATTTCAGCAGTTTCTCCTCCAACTAAAGCACAATCTCCTTGAATACATCCTTCTGATACACCTTTTACTAAATCTGCTGCAACCTCGGCTTCTAGCTTTCCACAAGCTATATAGTCTAAGAAGAATAATGGTTTTGCTCCATGACATAAAATATCATTAACACACATTGCAACACAATCTATTCCTACAGTATCATATTTTTTAGTTTTAAAGGCTATATCAAGTTTAGTTCCAACTCCATCTGTCCCAGAAACTAAAACTGGCTTTTTATATCCTTCTGGAAGCTCAACCATTCCTGCAAAGCTTCCAAGGCCATTTAGTACATAATCACTCATTGTTCTACTTGCATATTCTTTTATAAGCTTTACTGATCTATATCCTTCTTCTATATTAACTCCAGCTTCTTTATAAGTTATCATTTAACACACTACCTTTCAGCTTTTATTTTGCTCCTTCTATAGGTGTTGCTACTGGATATATTCCATTAAAGCAACCAACACAATATCCACAGTTTTCTTTAAAGCAACTATACATACCTTCCATACTTAAATATCCTAAACTATCGCATCCTATTGCTTCTCTTATTTCTTCAATTGATTTTTTGGCTCCTATAAGCTCACTTCTATATGGAGTATCTATTCCAAAGTAGCAAGGAAATTTAACTATTGGTGAAGCTACTAAAAAATGAACTTCCTTTGCTCCTGCCCTTCTTAGAGAATCAACTAAATGTTTTGATGTTGTACCCCTAACTATTGAATCATCAATTAACACAACTTTTTTTCCACTTATATTTGATTTAAGTGGATTTAACTTTACTGCTACGGCTCTTTCTCTAATTTCTTGAGAAGGCGTTATAAAGGTTCTACCTACATATCTATTTTTCACGAAACCAGTATCATAAGGTATTCCTGAAGCTTTTGAATATCCTATAGCTGATGGAATCCCTGAATCTGGAACTGCAACTACAACATCTGCATCTATTTTATATTCTCTAAATAATTGCTCTCCCGCTCTAACTCTTGACTCATGAACATCTAATCCATCTATTGTTGAATCTGGTCTAGCAAAATAAATATATTCAAAAGCACATGTTTGACATTGTGTGTTTTCTGAATACTTATATGATTTAATTCCATTATCATCTATAATAATTATTTCACCTGGTTCTACATCTCTAATCAATTCTGCTCCTATTGCATCTAAAGCACAACTTTCTGATGATAATACATAGCCTTCCTCAGTCTTTCCAAGACATAAAGGTCTAATTCCATGTGGATCTCTAACTCCTATAAGTTTATCCTTTGTCAAAATTACCATTGCAAAAGACCCTCTTATTGCTTGGATGGAATCATAGATTGCCTTTTCTATCCCCTTTTTAGCTCCTCTTGCTATTAAATTTGCTATAACTTCTGAATCTATTGATGTATGAAAGACATGTCCACCATCTTCTAAAAGTTCTCTAATTACATCAGCATTTACTAAAGTACCATTATGAGCCATTGCTATTGAACCAAGCTTAGTTTGACTAAGTAATGGTTGTGCATTTTCAATTCTAGTATCTCCACATGTAGAATATCTAACATGTCCTATTGCTGCAAAACCTTTAAGTCTGTTCAAATCCTCTTTAGAAAAAGCCTCTGTTATAAGCCCCATCCCCTTATGAATATCAACACCCTCGCCATTTGCTACAGCTATTCCAGCACTTTCTTGTCCTCTATGCTGAAGTGCATATAACCCATAATAAGTCATTGATGCAACATCCATAGGCTTATTTACATAAACACCAAAAACACCACATTCATCCTTAAATTTATCATTATCCGGATCCAAAATTAAATTTGAGTTCAAAAAAACACCCCCACTAAAAGTTAGAAAGTAAAAAAGTGGAAAAGTTATAGATATAATTCAGACAAGCTGAATTGTTTAATTTTAACTTCTAAAAAACTCTGTAAGAGTTTTACCCTAAACTCTTTCACTCTTAATTTTTAACTCCTTCACTATTTCTGTATTCTGTTTAATATTTCTACATAAGCGTCTTTTACATTTCCAAGGTCTCTTCTAAATCTATCCTTGTCTAATTTTTCTCCTGTTGTTGCATCCCAAAATCTGCATGTATCTGGTGAAATTTCATCTGCTAATAGAATTTCCCCATTGTATCTTCCAAATTCTAATTTAAAATCTATTAATCTTATATTTTGCTTTATGAAGAATTCTTTTAGTAAGTCATTAATTTTAGCAGTCATTTCATAAATCTTGTTTAGTTCTTCAAATGTAGTAGCTCCTATCCCAACTGCGTGATAGTCGTTTATTAATGGATCTCCTAGTGAATCATCTTTATATGACAATTCAAATACTGTAGTTTTAAGTTCAAATCCCTCTTCTAAGCCCAATCTTTTGGCCATTGATCCAGCTGCTACATTTCTAACTATTACTTCTAAAGGTACTATTTCTACTTTCTTACAAAGTTGTTCTCTTTCACTTAACTTTTCTATAAAGTGTGTCTTTATTCCATTTTCATTTAACATTTCAAAAATCATTGAAGTAATTGAATTATTTAAAACACCTTTTTCTTCAATTTGACCTTTCTTTTCACCATTAAATGCTGTTGCATCATCTTTATAATAAACGATAACTTCATCTGCCTTTTCTGTAGCATATATTTTTTTTGCTTTTCCTTCATACATCATTTCTAATTTTTTCATTATAACTCTACCCCATCTCCATTTTCTTCTATAAACTTACTTTTCATATCTAATCTAAATTTATTTAATTTTTCTCTTAATGAACTATCCTTTATAGCAAGCATTTGTACTGCAAGCATTCCTGCATTATAACTGTTATTAATTCCAACTGTTGCAACTGGAATTGATTTTGGCATTTGTACTATTGAAAATAAAGCATCTAACCCCTCCACTGCCCCTTTTATTGGAACTCCTATTACAGGCATAGCAGTTTGAGAAGCTATAACACCAGGCAAGTGAGCTGCAAGTCCAGCCCCTGCAATAACAACTTCACATCCATTTTCCTCAGCTTTCTTTAAAGTCTCCGTCAACTTTTCTGGAACCCTATGAGCTGATAATACATAAGCCTTAAACTCTACTCCAAACTCTCTTAAACAATTAGCAGCTCCCTTCATAACATCAGTATCAGATTTACTTCCAAAAAATATAGCTACCTTCATATAAAAACCCCCCCGTTTTATTAATTAATAATTGACAATTATTGAAAAAATTCAGTAGACTGAATTTTTTAATTTATATATTTAAAGTATCGATATATCAATAATCCAATATTTTAAAATTCATTTCTGATCAAATAGTTTTCATATTATATACTTAAAATCAATAACTCAGTTTGTCTGAGTTATCTCCTAAATTATCCATTGTGCATTATTCATTTTCCATTACTTAAAGTACTTTACTCCTGCTTTGAATATCTTTTGATCAAAGTTTCCTGGTACATTTTTATATAGGTTTTCTCCTATTCTTTCTGAATGCCCCATTTTACCAAGTATTCTTCCATCTGGACTCGTTATTCCTTCTATACCTAACATTGAACCATTTGGATTAAAAGGCATATCAATAGATATTTCACCATTTAAATCAACATATTGTGTTGCAATTTGTCCATTTTCTCTTAATTTCTCTATTAAATCTCTTGGAGCAACAAACCTTCCTTCTCCGTGAGAAATTGCAATTGAATGTATATCTCCTAGGTTTACTTGGTTAAACCATGGTGATTTGTTTGATGTTATTTTAGTTCTAACTATTGAACTAATATGTCTATTGATTTCATTGTAAGTTAATGTTGCCATATCTTCTTCTATATCTACAATTTCACCATAAGGTACTAATCCTAGTTTTATCAGTGCTTGGAAGCCATTACATATACCAAGCATTAATCCATCTCTATTTTTTAATAGATCCATTACAGCATCTTTGATTCTTTCATTTCTAAATACTGTTGCTATAAATTTACCTGATCCATCTGGTTCATCTCCAGCTGAAAACCCCCCTGGTAACATAATTATTTGGCTTTCTCTTATGCTTTTTTCCATTTTTAAAATTGATTCATTCAAAAGTTCTTTATTCATATTATTTAAAACTAACTCTGAAACTTCTGCACCTTCATCCTTAAAGGCTCTTGCACAATCATATTCACAGTTTGTTCCTGGGAAAACCGGAATAAATACTTTTGGTTTTGCAACCTTTATTAAAGGTGTCTTTACTTCTTTAGATTCATATAATACTGTTTCAATTTTTTCTTTTTTATCTTCTGTTTTTACCTTAAATACATTTGATAACTTTTCTTCTAGTATCTTTTCTAAAACTTCTATATCAAAATTAATGTCATATTCCTTTGAAACTATAGCCCTATTTTCTGTTGTATTGCCTATTACTTTATAAGCGCAACCATTAAATTCTTTTTCTATTTCAACATCATTATTAACTTCTAAAACTAAGCTTCCATAATTAAGTTCAAATAACGCTTCTTTACTTAATCCTTCAAACTCTACCCCAATTCTATTTCCTAAACTCATTTTAGTTAAAGCTTCTGCTACTCCACCAAATTTTAATGATGAAGCAGAAATAACTTTTTTATCTAAAATAAGTTCATGTAACTTTTCTAAGTTCTTCTTATATCCATCTACTTTTAATGTCATATCTTCATTTTTTTCAGCTATTAAAAGTACTATCTTAGAATTATTATTTTTAAATTCTGGAGATATAATATCTTTAGCTTTAGCAACATCCACTGCAAATGCCACTAATGATGGAGGTACATCTAAATCCCCAAAAGTACCTGACATTGAATCCTTTCCACCAATAGCTGGTATTCCTAAATCCATTTGTGCTTGATATGCTCCAAGTAATGCTGAAAAAGGTTTTCCCCATTTATTTTTATCTTTTCCTAATCTCTCAAAATACTCTTGCAATGTAAGTCTTGCTTTCTTATAATCTCCACCCATAGCTGAAAGTTTTGTTACTGCTTCTATCACTGAATAATATGCCATATGGTATGGACTCCACATCCCCATGTCTGGATTAAATCCATATGTCATTAATGTTGCATCTTTACTTTCTCCATTTAAAACTGGTATCTTAGCTGCCATACCTTCTGCTGGTGTTGTTTGATATTTTCCACCAAAAGGCATAAGCACAGTTCCTGCACCTATAGTTGCATCGAATCTTTCAACTAAGCCCTTTTGCATTGATACATTTAATTTTCTTAATATATTAATCCACGCTTCTTTTACATCCACATCTTTTATGTTAAATGGATATTTCTTTGGCGATTTCACTTCTACTTCAGTTGTTTGTCTTGCCCCATTTGTATCTAAGAATTCCCTTTTTAAATCTACAATGTTTTTTCCTCTCCAGATCATTCTAAGTCTTTCATTATCAGTTACTTCAGCTACCTTAACAGCCTCTAAATTTTCTTCAGCGCATAAATTTATAAATTTTTTCTCATCTTCTTTATTAACTACAACGGCCATTCTTTCCTGTGATTCTGAAATAGCAATTTCCGTTCCATCTAAACCCTCATACTTTTTAGGAACTTTATCTAAATCTATATCTAAACCTCTTGTTAATTCTCCAATTGCAACTGAAACTCCACCTGCTCCAAAATCATTACATCTTTTTATCATCTTTGAAACTTCTGAGCTTCTAAATAATCTTTGAATCTTTCTTTCTGTAGGAGGATTTCCTTTTTGAACTTCTGCTCCACACTCATTAATTGAATCTTCTGTATGTTCTTTAGAGGATCCTGTTGCTCCACCTAGTCCATCTCTTCCAGTTCTTCCACCTAAAAGAATTACAACATCTCCCGCCTTTGGTTCTTCTCTAACTACATTTTCTTTTGGTGCAGCTGCTATAACAGCTCCAACTTCCATTCTTTTAGCAACATAATTAGGATGATATATTTCTGAAACTTGTCCCGTAGCAAGACCTATTTGGTTTCCATATGAGCTATATCCATGTGCTGCTCCTAAAGTTATAGTTCTTTGAGGAAGTTTTCCTTTTAATGTTTCTTCTATATTAACAGTTGGATCTGCAGCTCCTGTAACCCTCATTGCTTGATATACATAAGTTCTTCCTGATAATGGATCCCTAATTGCTCCACCAAGACATGTAGCTGCTCCTCCAAAAGGTTCTATTTCAGTTGGATGGTTATGTGTTTCATTTTTAAACATTACTAAATATTCTTCTATTCCATTATTAGTTTCTATATTCACATTTATTGAACAAGCATTTATTTCATCAGATACATCTAAATCTTCTAATAGACCTTTCTTTCTCATTTCCTTCATTGTTATAACTGCAATATCCATTAATGTTTCATCTCTATCAGTTTCACCATAAACAAAATTTCTTGACTTTAAATATGCTTCATAAGATTTAATTATTGGTTTTGTATAAAGTCCTTCTTCAATAACAACATTTTCAATAGCTGTTGAAAATGTTGTATGTCTGCAATGATCTGACCAATATGTATCTATAACTTTTATCTCTGTAATGCTTGGATCTCTATTTTCTTCTTTAAAATAATCTCTTATAAGTTTTATATCATCTAGGCTCATAGCAAGTCCCATATTACTATGTAAAGCCTCTATTTCTTTATCATTTTTATCAGTAAATCCACTTAATACTTTCACATCTTTTGGCTCTGGAAGTTTTGATGATAATTCTAAGTTATCTATATTTACTTCCCTGGAATCAACTGGATTTATATAATAATTTTTAATTTTTTCTACCTCAATATTTGATAATGCACCTTTTAATACCACTATTTTTGTCCATTTAACTTCTATTTTTTCCCCTGAAGTCAATAATTGATAGCACTCTGAAGCCGAATCTGCTCTTTGATCATATTGACCTGGTAGATATTCAACGCCAAAGGCTAATTCATTATTTTTCACTTCAAAATTATTTTCATAAACATTATCTACAGTTCTTTCCGAAAATATTGTATAAAGAGCTTTTTTATAATCCTCTTCTTTCATTTCTCCTAGAGTATATTTATTTACAACTCTAACTTCCTCTAGAGAAGTAATTCCTAAATTATTTTTAAAATCTTCAAGCAAACTTTTTCCTTCAATATTAAAGTCATTTTTTTTCTCTACAAATATACACCTAACACTCAACCTTCATACCTCCCAAGCTAACTAATTCCAAATTATATGCGAATATTTATTTAATATTCCAAAAAATATTTCGTCTTTATATTAGCAGACTACCACTTTGTTACAATAATGTCAACTTTAAATGTTATATTTAAATTATAATTCGTAATATAACGAATTATATCGCATATTTCCCTTTTTATATTCCGCATATATTTATAAATTAGTTTATATCTGTTTTTTTCCAATTTATCTATTATTTATTTCTAATTATTTTTTAATATTTGTTATTTAAATATCATTTTTACACAAACTAATATGGATATAATTTAAGGTGGTGTTAATATGAAGCATAATGCAAAAGAAAATTTAATAATAGCTTTAGATGAGCTTTCCTCATGTCAAAATCATCTAAACACTGCTTATTTACATGCAGAAGAAAATCATAATAGAAATGAAATTCATACTGCCCTTGAAGCTATAGGTAGTGCTGTAGATTCTGCACAAACTGCTTTAAAAAATTATAAAGATTAGGAGGAGGTATTTAACATGGGACATAAGGCAAATGCAAAAGATGAATTAAAATGTGCTCTTTCTGATGTTACGCATGCTCAGCAATTATTGCATGATGCTATTAAATCTGTAGAACAAGATGATAATAAGCAACTTATCCAAGATACTTTAGCAAATGTTAATGAAGCATTACATGCAACAAGAACTTCAACTTATGGATTTAAAGATTAGCAAAATAAAAAGACTGTAGGGAAATCCTACAGTCTTCAGTTAACTATCTTCTGTTGTTTTGAGCTTTTCTTGCTCTTCTGCAATCGATGCATCTTACTGGTTCGTTATCGAATCCTTTTTCTTTGTAGAATTCTTGTTCTCCTACTGTGAATACGAATTCTTTACCGCAATCTTTACAAATTATTTTCTTATCTTCCATTTTAAATCCTCCATTCTAAAGACCAATATAATCAACAAATCTCTACAATGGAGAAAGCTAATTTCTATTCAATCTTTAAACAAATATTTCGAAGTCTTATGACCTACTATGATATTTTATCATATATATATATTTTTTGCTAGTAGTTTTTAATATATTAATTAATAATTTAATATTTATATGTTAATATATATTAACATTTGTCAACATAATATGTCTATTTTGTATAGTTTAAAAATCAAAGCAAAAATAAAAGCTATAGGAAACCTATAGCTTAAATTAGTCATAACTATCTTCTGTTGTTTTGAGCTTTTCTTGCTCTTCTACAATCAGCACATCTTACTGGTTCGTTGTCAAATCCTTTTTCTTTGTAGAATTCTTGTTCTCCTACTGTGAATACGAATTCTGAACCACAATCTTTACATACTAATTTCTTATCTTCCATTTTAAATCCTCCATTCTAAAGACTATTCAAGTAACTACTAATCTCTATAACGGAGAATATCATTATCTTTCAAAATCTTTAAACAAAATATTATTAGTCTTATCGACTACTCATTAATAATAACATACTTAAATATAAAAAGCTACTACTTTTTTATTTATTTTACAAAAAAATACCGGTAGCTTTAACTACCGGCAAAGAAACCTACGTAACCCTATCGGGTCATTTTTTATTCTTATCATATTTATATATTTATATTCTTTGTTTTATAAGAATTTTATTTTACATATAAATATCTTTTATTTTCGATATATACTATTTTTTACTATAACCCTTGTCTGTCACATAATCTTTCTAATAGTTCTTTTGGAGTTTTATCTCTAGAATTTATATAAAACTCTACTTCTTCTATTCTACTTTCCATTTTTTTAATAAATTCATCTGTTTCTTTGCTATTATTTTCTTCATTATCAAATCTAGTATCTTCTAAGCTTAACTTAATTATATCTATGGCTTCAATTAATTCTTTTCTATAATCTTCATCTGTTTGATTATCTTTTATGGTGTCTGTACTATCATAATTTAATTCAATTGATGTTCTTCCACTATCATCTTTTATCTTATATACATAAAAGTTATAATCATTTGGCTTTCCCATCAAATAGTATCTAAGGTTTCCATTCCTTCTAAAGTTCTCCATAGAATTAGAATGTTGACAAAAATATATAGTTTGATTTTTATCTATTAAATCAGTAATTGCTTGTGAATGAAACGTAATATTATTAGGTCTAGAATACTGAACTATGTCTCCTGGTAATAAACTTAGATAAATTTCATTCCAATTTACTAATGCATCTATTATTTTATATTCTTTATATGAATGAGCTCTTTTATATTCTTTTCCAAAATGTAAATGAAATGGCTGTGCTGCTGTCCATGTTGAACTTCTATTAGGTAAATTAGGCGAATAGTAAAACCACGATTTTATACTTGTTGCAGTTGATTTAGATCCAACAAATTCTATTCCTCCAGCTCTTAAAACTTGAGATACAAAATTAGTGCAATCTCCCCCTTCATTAACATAATTATAATACTTACTATTTGATGATGTTGCCCATTTTATTGCATATTCTCGTGCTAGCTCTCTATTATAATGATTATTTTTAATTTCATTTGATAATGACTTTACACGTATGCTAAAACTAAAAACACTTAAAAATGAAATAACACCTAAAAATAAACCTAGTTTTCTTTTGATTATTTTCTTCATATTTATTTCTCCATACTAATTTAAACTTCATTATATAGTCTTAGAAATAAATTAAATTTTATTACAAAATGATTATTTAATAAAAAACAAAAAGAGTTGAGGTTTTTTTCCTCAACTCTTTTCACTTTTTCATTTTTTATTTTTCATTACTTTACTTAACAAGATGCTAATTATTCTTTGCTTCCTTTAAGCATTTCACCTATAGCTGCAATACTTCCAAGTGAAGATAAAGTTTCATTTGGTAATATAAGCTTATTAGCTGGATTATTAGCCATTTCTTTAAGAGCTTCAACTTGTTTTAAAGCTATAACTGTTTCATTAGTACCTGATTCTATAATTGCTTGGTTCACCTTTCTTATAGCTTCTGCTTCTGCTATAGCTATTTCTTCTATAGCCTTAGCTTTACCTTCTGCTTCAAGTAATTGAGATTCTTTTAGACCTTCAGCTCTTCTGATATTTGCTTCTTTTTCAGCTTCTGCTGCAAGTATCTTACCTCTCTTTTCCCCTTCTGCTTTTTCTATTTGAGATTGTCTTTGACCTTCTGCTTCAAGAATCATAGCTCTCTTATTTCTTTCTGCTTTCATTTGCTTTTCCATAGCTTCTTGAATTTCTGTTGGAGGGATTATATTTTTAATTTCAACAGAAAGTATTTTTATACCATATGCATCTGTAACTTCATCTATAATACTTAAAAGATCTTGGTTAATCTTATCTCTTCCTGATAATATTTCATCTAAACTCATATTACCTAAAATATTTCTCATATTAGTTGTTGCTGAATATACTATACCTGATCTATAATCTTCAATGTTATAAACAGCATCTTTAGCATTTAATAGTTTATAGAATATAACGTTATCTACAGATATTTTAACATTATCTTTCGTAATAACTGATTGTGGTGGTACATCTAAAATTTGTTGTTTTGTTGAAACTTTTTTTCTAACAAAATCTGCAAAAGGAATTAAGAAGTGCCATCCTGGTTCTAAAGTTTTGTGGTATTGACCAAACCTTTCTACAACATATAAGTATCCTGTGTTTACGATTTTAATTGATGATAAGATTACTATTAATACAAAAAGTACTACTACCCCTGTAATTATTAATCCTATTAAATTATCCATCTAAACTTCCTCCTCTTTTTTAATTATTAATTTAATACCTTCTATACCTGTGATTTTAAAACTTTCGTCTTTCTTTATCACTTCTCCTAAATTTTGTACAGTCCAGTATATCCCGTCCACTTTTATTTTAGCTCTATCTACTATGTCTTCTTCTGCTTTCATAACTCTTCCTATATAATTTTCTTCCATTAAAGGTGTTCGTTTAACACCTTCTTTAAACTTACGTTTAGCCCATGGATAACCTACTGAAACAGTTATTAGATTTACGACTAAGAAAAGTACTACTTGAACTCCAAATGTTACGCCTAGTAAATCAGCTATCATTGCAACAAATGCTCCTACAGCAAACCATGCAAATAAGAAATTACTTGTTACCATATCTATAGCAATTACCACTGCTGCAACTATAATCCAAAAAATTACCGCACTCATTATTTCCCCCTCCTTTATTCTTTAAGAATATTATATCATTTTTTAGTAAAAATTTGAATTCGATTAACTTATGAAATTATTATAATATACTTTTTACTATATTACAATATCTTTTTTATCTTTTTATATAGTATTTTATAACCTTTAATTACTTTTTAGTACATCTTTCTTCTATTATCATTGATTTTCTAGAGTTTTCCTTTTATTATTTAAATATATATTTTAATTAGCAAGTTATATAATTAACCTTAATAATATATTAAATGGTTAATATACTTATTTAAATAAATATTAAATTTATATCTTATGTAACTTTTGCTATAAGTTCTAAAATATTAACTTAATTCATGATAAATTCTTATAGCTTGGTTGTAATTTGGTTGAATATTAAACTTTTATGATAAATTACATAGTTATAATTGTTATTTACAATATTATCATTTTAAAAGTTACTAATTACTTTTATTATTAACTTTTATTTATTAAAAAATCATTTAGTTTAAATCTAATTATCACTGTGAATTTTAAATAAAAAAAGAGTTACACTATTTATATATTAGTAGTATTTAATTTAATATGGATTGGAGAGATTTTATGGATTTTATAAAAGTTGCAGCTGCATGTCCTATGACTCGTGTAGCCGACATAGACTATAATTTAGAAAATATACTTATTTGTTTAGATGAAGCATATAAAAACGGAGCTAAATCAATAGTTTTTCCTGAATTAGCAATTACCTCATATACTTGTAGTGATTTATTTATGCAATATAGCTTATTAGAAAAAGCTAACTTGGCGATAGAAAAATTAATTAAAAAGAGTGCTGGTCTAGATATGCTAATTGCTATAGGTGCTCCTTTAAGCTTTAAAAATGTATTATTTAATTGTGCTTACATAATTTTTGATGGAAAACTTCTTGGAATAGTTCCAAAATCATATATTCCAAACTATAGTGAATTCTATGAAAAACGCTGGTTTAGTGAAGGTCTTGGAATAATAGATGAAAAAGTAGATTTTGCTTTTCAAAAGGATGTTCCATTTGGAACTAATTTAATTTTCACCTCTGGAAGATATAGTTTTGGATTTGAAATTTGTGAAGACCTTTGGGTTACAATTCCTCCAAGTTCGTATCTTTCACTTCTTGGTGCAAATATAATAGGAAATCTTTCAGCTTCTAATGAACTTGTAAGTAAAAAAGATTATAGGGAAGCTCTTATATCTAATCAAAGTGCTAGATGTATGTCTGCTTATATTTATTCTTCTGCTGGAGTTCACGAATCCACAACAGATCTTTTATTTAGTGGACATATGTTAATTGCCGAAAATGGTACTATGCTTAAAGAAAATGAAAGATTCCAAAGAAATAATGAAGTTATCTATTCTTGTATAGATGTATTTAGATTAAATAGTGAAAGGCTTAAAAATATAAGCTTTAGAGATGCTTCAAGAATAGTTCCATTCGAAGCTGAAGTAATAAACTTTAATTATATGAATACTACAATAAATAACTTCGATAGATTTATAGATAAGCATCCTTTCGTTCCTTCTAATGCTAAATTGCGTGAAGAAAGATGTAAGGAAATATTTAATATTCAAGCTGCTGCTTTAGCTAAAAGAATGGAGCATACTAACTTAAAGAAAGCTGTTATAGGCATTTCAGGAGGACTTGATTCTACTTTAGCTTTACTTGTAGTAGTTAAAACTTTTGAATTACTAGGTTTAGATAATAAAAATATTGTTACTATAACAATGCCTGGTTTTGGAACTACTGATAGAACTTATAATAATGCTTTAACATTATGTAAGGAATTAGGTTGCGATTTAAGAGAAATTAATATAGTAAAAGCTGCTCTTCAACACTTTGAAGATATTGGTCATGATAAAGACATTCATGATGTTACATATGAAAATGTTCAAGCTAGAGAAAGAACTCAAATTCTTATGGATTTAGCTAATAAAGAAGGTGGACTATTAATTGGAACAGGAGATCTTTCTGAATTAGCTCTTGGATGGTGTACTTATAATGGAGATCATATGAGTATGTATTCTGTTAATCCATCAATACCAAAAACTCTAGTTAGATACTTAGTTAGATATGTAGCAGAAAAAGAATCTTCTACTGAAGTTTCAGATACACTTTTAGATATATTAGATACTCCAGTTAGTCCTGAACTTTTACCTAAGAGTGATAAAGGTGAAATTACACAAAAAACTGAGGATATAGTTGGTCCTTATGAACTGCATGACTTCTTCTTATATCACTTTATTAAAAATGGTTCTTCAAAAGAAAGAATAAAGCTTCTTGCAGAAAAAGCATTTAAAGATGATTATAGCAAAGAAGAAATTGCTAAATGGCTTGATAAATTTATTTATAGATTCTTTACACAACAATTTAAGAGAAGTGCTTTACCAGATGGACCTAAAGTTGGAAGTATATCATTGAGTCCACGTGGTGATTGGAGAATGCCTTCTGATGCTTCCTTTAACTCTTTTAAGTAAATTATAAAAGAATCACATTATGCTTCGGCAATGCTAATATTACTTCGGTAAGAGTTTTTATAATTGATCTTATTTAAATTTTCTAAATTTCCATAACTCGCATTCGCTCAAACAATGGAAATTCTTAACGAAAATTTAAAACAATCAATTATAAAACTCTAATACCTTGTAATAATGCAGACCTCCACATAATGTGATTTTTTATAAACATAAATTGAGTTAATTAGTCAGTAAATTATATAAATTAATGCTTAGTTTTAGAACAGTAATTCTTAATGGTATTAATAAACTTAAATTATCTTTAGAGAAAAAAGTACAGTGTCTATATAGAATCTTAAAATTCTAAACTCTTATACTTTTCGATTCATAAAAAAAGATATAGATTTTTTTTTACAATTCTATATCTCTACTAATATATTTATAAATTTAATCAACTTACTAGCTTTGATTTTTTGTTTATAACTCTAAGTAATGTTAAAACAGCTCCAACTAAACAAATACAACCTATTCCAACAAATACAAATCTCATACCATATATAAAAGCATCTGCTCTTCCTTCTATGTATCCTGTTACTTTATATCCAATTTTACTGCTCATTCTACTATATAAAAGACTTGTAGAAAGAGCTATTCCAGTTGTTGTACCTAAATTTCTTACTAATCCATTTATACTTCCTGCAATTCCAAGCTTAGTTTTGTCTACTGTTGACATTATCAATGAATTATTTGGTGATTGGAATATTCCACTTCCGAAAGATAATAATCCTACAAATATTGCAACAACTATAAGTGATGTATATTCTGTAAATATAGTTAAGCAAAATACACCTATGGTTAAAATACTTAATCCTATCGCAGATATTTTTTCACTTCCCATTTTATCTGAAAGATGCCCACTTATAGGTGCAACAATAGCTAATATTATTGGCGAAACTGTCATCATAAATCCTGCTGCACTTGGACTAAGCTTTAATACATCTTGATAATAGAATGGTAATATTATGTTTATTGCACCTATAGCTACAAATGATGTAAATCCACAAAATATGCTTAGCGAAAATAGTTTATTTCTAAATATACTTATATCTAGCATAGGACTTAATATTTTTTGCTCTATCTTTATAAATATAAATAATAATACTAAAGAAAGTATAAATGCTCCTATAATTATAGGATTTGTATATCCCAAACTTTGACCAAAATTTATAGATGTAAATAATAATATTATTGAAAGCATAAATAAAATAGTTCCTTTTATATCAAATGGAACTTTTTCTTTAACCTTTTTAAAGTTCAATACTTTCACTACTCCAATATAAACTAAAATCCCTATAGGTATATTTATTAAAAATATGTATTCCCAAGGAGCTACTGATACTATCAAGCCTCCTAATGTTGGTCCTACCATAGTTCCTAAAGCTACAGCTGTTCCTGTCATCCCAAGAGCTCTTCCTCTTTCTGTAGTAGGAAATGTTTCTGTAATTATCCCTTGATTAGTTGCCATTGCTGCCGCTGCCCCTATTGCTTGAATTATTCTAGATATAATAAGCATTAGAAGGCTATTGGATAATCCACAAAGAAGTGAACCTAAAGTAAAAACTCCTATTCCAATCTTAAATACCTTACTTTTCCCAATTATATCTCCAAATCTACCAAACAAAAGAATAGTCGCGCATATAGTTATTAAATAACTTGTAACCACCCATTCAATTCCAGCCATTGTTGTCCCAAGATCTTTGGCCATTGTTGGTAGAGCTACATTTACTATACTACTATCAAGGGTAGTCATAAAAGTCATAGGCAATACAGTAAGTAGTATAGACCACTCTTTTTTCATCTTCATATCGTTCATCTCCAAATCTATCTATTTAATTTAATCCTTACATAATACTCCTCTTTTTTGAAAATGAAAATCTATAAAAAAAAACGTAGGATTCAACCTACGTCAATATTTTGAAATTGTCTTTAAAATATTAATCTTTTCATAAAATTTCTAATTTAATATTATTTTATTATAATAACCTCTGAAATCCTCTTCTTTTTTTAGAATTTCTTGTGCTTCTATGTAAGGTTTCATTATTACTTCTTTACTTTCTTCTAAATAGAATTTAGCATATCCACCTTCACCATACTTTTCTACTAAATGTGAATAAACTCTTCTATATGTCTCCTCTTCATTTAAATCACTATAATTCTTTCTTGAAAAGTTATAACATCTTTCTATCATATCGTATATATCTGTTGTTCTATCAGCATCAGAAATTATATATCCATATACACTTCGTGGTTCATTAGCATTTGATGCTCTATGGTCCTCACATGCTTCTCCCATTAATGTAAGCTCTTCTTTAGTAAACCAATTCTTTAGATTAATATCATTTATAAGCATATCTCTCGAATGTATTTGATGAGTTTTTCTATCTATACTCATTCCTAAATCGTGATATATTGCAATAGTTAATACCATATTTTTATTTACCGGGAAATATTTTGACAATTTAATTGATGAATCTATTACTGTTGCTATATGTTTTATACCATGTCCCTTATCGAAAGTTTTATAATTCTCCAAAATACTCTCTATTAAGTATTTTAGTAAAGATTTATCTATTTTATTGTCTAATACATCATTGCTTTCTTTACTTATTCTCTCTTTTATTTCATTTAGATTTCTCATAAACACTTTAGTAATAAATTATATATAATTTATTACTACTTCCTCCTCACTAAGCATATTTTTACTTCTATTAAAAACTAATCTCTTCAAATAATCACAAATTGCTATAATTATAACATAAAAAAGAGAAATCACAGAAAAACATTTACTAAAAAAGTTAATAGCTTATTTTTATAAAGGGCGTCGCGTAACGCGACGCCCTTTACACTTTCCTATTATTTTTTCAAGAGTATCACGAAACGTGATACCCTTCTAAGTTATTGATTTTAGTTACTTTAAAGTGCTTTTTTGTAAAACTTTTGTCTATTATTTATATATGCATAAAACTAAATATTTTAATATTTTCATGAAATTTTCTCCATTTTAAATCTCTATTAAAAAGAAAAAGATAGAGCAATTCATTTCCTCTATCTTTCTAAAACTAAATATTATGCAATTTCTTCAATAGCTCTAACTTCTCTAAGTTTTTCTTCTACTAGCTCTATAAGCTTTTCTTTATCAGCTTCGTTATTTACTACATCCATATTATCCATATCTATTATTAAAACTTCTGATGCTTTGTAACAATTTTCTACCCAAGCATCATAATCTTTCCATAGGAAGTGATAATATTCCTTTAAGCTTTCATCAATTTCAAATTCTCTTCCTCTTAATGCTATTCTACTTAAAACTGTCTCGAAAGAACCTTTTAAATATACCATTACATCTGGAGCCTTCTTAGGAAGTTCTTCTAATTCTTCTAGCATGTTATGTAGAAGATCTTCGTATATTTTCATTTCTAAGTCGTTAATTCTGCCAAGTTCCATATTTTTCTTAGCAAAGTACCAATCTTCATAAATCGATCTATCTAAAACGTTATTATTATGTACTAATGCTTCTTTTATACTTTTAAATCTAGTGTTTAAGAAATAAAGTTGTAATAAAAATGGATATCTCTTCTTTTGGATTTCTTCTTCACTTTCACTATAAAACAAAGGCAAAATAGGGTTATCATCTACACTTTCATAAAATACATCCGATTTAAAGTGCTCCCCTAAAATTTCCGCTACAGAACTTTTTCCAAGACCTATCATCCCACCAACAACTATCAACATGCTTCACCTATCCTTTACTTTTTGTCTTTCTCTATATTACATAATTTAAAATTTACTTTCAAGTCTTGACTTTTATTTTTATACCATATATAGTATTTATTCTTTCTATAAACCACCTTATATAGTAGTTATACTATTCTTAAAATCTATATATTCATATTTATTTGAATTATCAGTGATTTCATCAATATATTGATAATCTAAAATAAAAAGAACTTGTAAACTAGGTCATTTATAACCTAATTCACAAGTTCTTTTGTATATATTTTATTTACATAAGCTCTAATACTTCTTTTTTTATAGCCACAAATTTATCACTAGTAACTATATCTTCATTTCTTTCTTTAGGCAAATTAACTTTTATTTCACCTTTTATTATTGCAGGTTTTTCTGATATTATATATATCCTGTTAGAAAGTAGTATTGCCTCCTCTATATCATGAGTTATTAATAATATAGTTGAATTAATTTCTTTAGTTAAATCTAAAAGCCATTTTTGCATCTTTCTTCTTGTTATTGAATCTAATGCTCCAAAGGGTTCATCTAAAAGCATTATATCATTAGATGTTAAATAAGTTTTCAAAAAGTTTGCTCTTTGCTTCATTCCACCAGATAATTGTGATGGGTATTTATATTCAAATCCATTAAGACCAAATTCATCTATATGCTTTTTTACTTTTTCCCTTGCATTCTTTTTACTATTCCCCTTAAATATAATCGGAATTCCTATATTATCTATAACTTTTTTCCAAGGAACCATCATATCCTTTTGATACATGTAGCTTAAGTCTCCATTTACTTCTACTTCTCCCCTATCGCTATTTATGAGATTAGTTAAAATATTAAATATTGTACTTTTACCACTACCTGATGGCCCTAGAATAGATACAAGTTCCCCTTCTTTAACTTCTATATTAATATCTCTTAATATTTCCATATCATCGAAAAATTTAGATATATTTTTTAACACAATTTTATTTTGATAAGAACTCATTTGTATAAGCCTCGCTTGCTTTCATTTCCTTATTTATTAATTTATTATCATATAAGAATTTTGTATAGTTATCCCAAACGCTATCTTTCATTTCTCCCCATACATTAGTATCTTCCTTATATTTCTCTGCAAGATACTTTTGACTTTCTATTGCAAGCTCTTCACTAATCTCAGGTACTTTACTTACCAATAATTTAGCACTTTCTTCTGGATTTGCTATAGCTTCTTCATATCCCTTAGTAGTTGCTTCCATAAACTTCTTAGCTAAATCTTTTTTATTATTAACAGTATCTTCAGTTGCTGCAATAATTGGTGTATAATAATCTAAAGCTGGATCTAAATCTCTAACTGGTATATAGTTTATATCAAAGCCTCTTAACTTAGCTTCAATATTAGTCCACGCTTCAAATGTCCACTCAAAATCCAAATTATTCTTAGTCGCTATAAAGAAATCTTCTGTCCCTGCATCTACAATTTTTAACTTACTAAAGTCAGCTGCATTTTTCTCCATAACAGCTTTTAATATAGCTTGTTCCGATGGACTTCCCCATCCACCATAAACTTTATTTTCAAAATCCTTAACTGTTTCAATTCCCTTTTCTTTTGGAGACGCAAAGCCTGATGTATTATGTTGAATTATTGCTGCTATTGCTTTAACTGGAAGTGGACTATCTGATGTTCTTGCATATGTTAAATCTTCTTGATAGCTTACTGCAAAATCTCCTTTACCAGCAGCTAAAAGTTGAAGTGATGAACCTTCTGATGGTTGTATAATTTCAACATCTAATCCAAGATCTTTATAATATCCTTTTTCCTTTGCAACATATAATCCTGTATGATTAGTATTAGGTGTCCAATCTAAAATTACAGTTACCTTTTGTAAGTCTTCTGAATTTTTTACTTCATCATTTTTACTACATCCAGCAAATAATGTAAGTGCTGTTACTGATGCTAATACTACTGATATAATTTTCTTTTTTAACATTATTCTTTCACCTCTAAATTCATTGTTCTTAATTTTATTTCTTCATACTTAGTTTTTTATTATTCCAAGGGGTAAATAACTTTTCCATTAAAGAAACTAAAAGGAATATCCCCATACTTATAACTACTATAATTACTATTGATGCAAACATCTTGTCTAATGCATATGCACTTCTTGCTCTTGTCATATATACTCCAAGACCTTTATCTCCTCCAAGCCACTCTCCAATTACAGCTCCCATAATACTATATGTTGCTGCAATTCTCATACCTGAAAAGAAATTTATCATTCCATAAGGTAACTTTAAATGTAAAAATACATTAAGTTTAGATGCTCCCATTAGCTTAAAATGATTTATTAAATCCTTATCTACACCTTCAAGCCCATCAACTATACTAATTACTATAGGGAAAAAGCATACTATAACTACAACTATTATTTTAGGTAATGCTCCAAAACCAAACCAGATTATAAATAATGGTGCAAGAGCAACTGTTGGTATAGTTTGAGAAATAACAAGCACTGGATATAAAGCTCTTTTTATTAATGGAACCATATCCATAATCACTGCTAATATAATTGATAATGCTATTGCAATTAAAAATCCTACCATTCCTTCATATAATGTTGCTAAAATATGTGGTATCATAGTTTTAAAATCTTTAATTAATACTTCTATAACATCCGTTGGAGCAGGTAAGATATACTTTTCTATTCCTCCAACATTCACTATAATTTCCCATATAATTAATAAAATTAAAATAAAGACTATAGGTGCTATTTTATTTCCTATACTTCTTAATCTTTTCATCCATCGTCACGCCTTCTTTTTTATAGTCTATTTTAACCATAGATACTACTCTTGATGCACCTTCTTCAGTACAAATTTCTTGAGCTCTCTTTACTATTTCTAATAATTCTTCAAGTTCACCCTCCATTGTTGTTTCCATAGCTCCTACTTCATACTTAACACCAGTAGATTCTATATACTCAATAACCTTGTCCACAACAGGATAAATTCTATCCTCCATTACTGTTGGTATAACTTGAAGACTTACATTACAAAGTGACATAACCTTTTCCTCCTCTTAATATATTTAAAAGTAAATAAATCCTATTTTGTCCATAGCGTAAAAAAATACAGTATCTCTGATTAGAAATACTGTTTTATAGTTCAATTTGTATATTTATATTCAATAACAAATAATCTCCCTACGTTGGCATTATCCAAATCAGGTTCATGGGTCAAAATAGTATCAATTTTATCTCAGGCAGTTCACTGCCCCCCCAGATTTCTATTTACTTTTTATAATTCCATTTTATGCATATTCACTCTAAATGTCAAGTCAATCAATAATCCTTATCAATTAAAGAAACTTATTATCAAATAAATTTAAGAAGTCTATTACTTATTGCATACTTATTCTAAGTATCTCTTTTATTTGCTCCATATAACACAATTATAAGTCCTAAAATTCCTACTATTATTTTTATAGTTGCCATTGAAATTAAAATAGAAAATAATATCACTGAAATTCCAATAATCATAATTTTTAAAGGTGACGTTTGATTTTGAACAACTTTATACACATATATACCTAATAAAATTAAAACTGCTATCATAATTAGCATTGGTATACCAACAAACATAAGATTCATCATTTAACTTCTCACCTTTCCAAATTTAATGTATATCTCAACACAAGACTTTATTTTACTTTATTTATACATAGGAGCTATCACACAATTTAAAATTAATAAGCTTCGCGACATCTACTATAATTAAATTATTCTAATTAATGATTTTTGAATAATTTTTCTCTATACTCTTCAGTAATTCATTAAGCTCTATCTTCTTATAATCTGAAACCTTTTTAGCTACATCTATTATAGCACTTGGATAACCATATTCTCCATTTACCCATTCTAATGCTGTTGGTCCATCAGTTTCTATAAGTAATTTATCTAATGGTATTTTATCTAAAATTTCATTAGTTTTATCTGAATAACCTATATCTACACTTATTGTAAAATAACAACCAAGTTCAATATATTTTTCTAAAGTACTTATTTCTCCACTATACCAATGTATAATTGCCTTATTATAATTATTCTTTTTAAGAATACTATAAATTTCCTCTTCTGCCCCTTTTGTATGAATACTTACAAACTTATTTCCTTTAATACTTTCGTTTAATATAAAATTAAAAATTCTTCTTTGTGCTTCATAAGTACTTGTATCTTCTACCCAGACATAATCTAAGCCTATTTCACCTATTATTTCACTTTCATTTATGTATGGTATAAGATTTTCTAAGTTTCCTTTATATTCTGCTGCTTTCCACGGATGAATACCAAAGCATGGTTTAATAAATTCACTTTGTTTACTGTATTCTTTATTTTTCATATAGCTTTCTATATCCATACTATTAGCTAAGGTTAATATTTCATTCTTATTTATATCTTCAATTGCTTTTTCTATATTTTTTTCAAAAAAATCTAAATGTGTGTGTGCATCTATATACATATTTCCTCCATGAATTCTAATTGATTTGTTCAGTTTCTAATAAATTTTTTGTCTTTAAAATCAACCCCTGATTCATCAGCAATATATCGTTCTACTTTCATATGCAAATCATATTTTTCTCTAAGCCTAGTAATTTTTGCCATCATTGATGAAGCATGATGTACATCAAGAGATTGCTGGTCTTTCCACCTATCAATTAAAAGTACAGTTTCCTCGTCATCCATAGGAAAAAAATATTCGTATTGTATATTTCCATTTTCGGCACGAATATCATTTACAACTCCACTTGAGATCATCTCTTCTGCAAATTTTTTAGCATTCCCATTTTTACCTGTATAATAAATGTTTACAGTAATCGCCATTTTGATTTACCTCCTCAAATTCTAATTTAAGTAGCACACTTAACTCTTTCAAATTTACATTCTATAGTAATAATTTCTTAATTATGTCCTTTTAATGTTACTGATATAATTTCTGGTCTATTAAATACTCTTACTGGAAATAAACTATTCCCTAACCCCCTACTAACAAACATTGTAATTTTATCACTACTATAACTTCCACTAGTATATTTAGGGAAAAATCCTTGATTTGGAGCTATAATTCCTCCTATAAATGGAATTCTAATTTGCCCTCCGTGAGCATGTCCTGAAAAAACTAAATTTATATTATTTTTAGTATATATATCAAATAACTCTGGTCTATGTGAAAGTAAAATCTTAAATCCTTCAATACTTGACCAATTATTTAAATATTCCTCAATATTACTTATATCAGTTCCTTCTATATAATTTGATGTAATAAAAGATGGGTCAGATACCCCCAAAAGATATATGGTACTATTTTCTCTTTTAAGCTCTAATTTAGTATCATCTATGATATTAACTCCTGCTTCAATTAATCTATTCTTTATTTCAGGATATTTTCCTGACCATGCTTCATGATTTCCTGAAACATAATAAATTGGAGCAATTTCTATTGCACCATTAATAAATTCCATTGCTTTATCTAAGTTATATCTATGCCTATCTATTAAATCACCTGTAACTACAATGATATCTGGTGATAATTTTTCTATTTTTTCTAATATATTTGATTGCTCTTTCCCAAACATTTTATTGTGCAAATCAGAAATATGTACAATTGTAAAGTTATTAAAATTAGATGGCACATCATAGCTTGAGTAATTAAAACTAGAAATTTCAATACTATTATTTTGCCAAACGCCAAACACATATAATGCTATAATTAATAAACCTACTAATATCAACATCTTCATCCTTTTACATAAACCTCTCATTTCCCCACCATAATTATATACCGTTCCTTCATAATTAATAAGATTATTGTTTTTAAATAATATTATATTTACTATCTCTTTTATAATCTCATTTTTACATCCTTTAATTTTTTATTTAAATTTAGTTGCAAAATCATAACTCCTATTCCACTGATTAAAACCATTAAATAAAAACTTATCCCTCTACTAAGCAGCATAGCAGAACTTATCAGATTAATTGGGAATAAAGTCTTAAAAAATATTAAAAAACCTTTTTCTCCTATTCCTACAGCCCCTGGCAATGGTAATGCTGCTCCTGTAATATATAAGGTAGACTGAATCAAAATAAATTGAATTAAAGGTACAGATGACATTCCAATAGATTTATATATCCAAAACGGGATGCTATGCAATGCTAAAATTTGAACCGTGGTAGTAAGAATAGTTTTTGTTATAAAAACTTTATCATTTTTAATATAGTCTGCACCCTTTTTATACTTTTCTATCTCTATTAAGGCTTTTTCATTAAATATTATAGATTTCTGATAGTTAATATGTTTTAAAACTTTAACACATAAATTCACGACTTTAAAAATAAGCTTTTTTGAAAAAATAGATATCAATATTAATACTAATAAAAACACATTTAACAAAAGCCCTAAAAATAGTAATATACTAAACTTTCCAAGAGTTCCTTTTAAAAATTCAAATTTTATTATTACTCCCATAACAGCCATTGCTACAGTAACAATTTGATATGTTGCAAGACATATCAGTAACGCAAGCATACCATTAGAAATATCTATCTTTTTTTTATGCATATAATAAAGCTGCATTGGCTGACCTCCAGTTGCTGAAGGTGTTATAGAACTGAAAAAAATTCCTGTCAATGAATACTGTACACATTGAAGTAGCGTTGTCCTTTCTTTAAAGATATTTAAACTACGCTTTATATTTATAGCTTCACAAAGAACCATAAGAAACATAGCTGCTATTCCAGCAGCAATATATAACAAATTTACACCTGACACTATTTCTATAATCTCTTTAAAGTCAGCATTGAAAAAAATCATTTTAAATGTTATTACAACAATTATTATAAATAATCCACCATTTTTCAGTAAATTTATTAGTTTTTTATATTTATTCATAAAGTTCCTCCAAAGTTCCAAAAGTAATTCCTTGTGATTTCCAAATTGGAAGAACTATCTTTAATGCTTCAACAGTTCTTTTAGGAGCATCATTTTTCCCTCGTCCATCATGAAGACAGATAATATCTCCTTTTTCTGTTTCACGAAGCAATCTATCTGCTATCGTTGTTGATTCTATATTTGCCTTCCAATCTCCTACAATTACATTCCAAAGAACAATCTTTAGATCTAATTTTTTTATTTCCTTTATAGCCGCCAAACTAAAATGCCCCCAAGGCGGCCTAAAAAACTTTGGTTTAATACCAAGTTCTTTTAATATATCCATACTTTTTGTGAAATCTTTTTTTATATTCCATGGTGCCTGAAAAATTTCATTTTTATGTTGTAATGAATGTAGGCCTATTGCATGTCCATCTTCTTTAATTGCCTTAATTATTTTAGGATTATTTTTAGCAAATTCTGCTACAACAAAGAATGTTGCTTGAACCTGGTAAGACTTTAAGACTTTAAGAACTTCTATAGTATATTTATTATCAACGCCGTCATCAAATGTCAAATATATATTTTCTATTTCTTTTTCTATTCTATTCTTTTTCTGTTTTCTATTCCATATTCTATAAAATAATGTAGGAATTATTCCATATACTATTAAATATAATATTATTACAATTATCCACATCTTTTTTCATATTCCTTTCGTAAACTTTCTTTAGTTTAGATTCAGAAACTTCATTCTTCAAAAGTTGCATATTATATTTCATTTCCTCCAAAAGCCTCTCATTACTTATTAAAGATATAATATCTTCAGATATGTTGGAGTTATCTTCCCAAGCAATTTTTCCTATAAGCATTCTTTCAATAAATTCAGCATTTCCAATCTCTTGAGATAAAAATGGTTTAATAATATATAAAGGTGTGGTAGTATAAATAGCTTCAAAAGTTGAAATTCCTCCAGGCTTAGTGATTAGTAAATCTGACCTTTCCATATATTTATATACTTGATCTGTATAACCAACTACATCTATTTTAGGGTAATCTTTTTTAATCTTTTTTAATAGTTTTTTATTTTTACCAGTTATAATTGTAATATGAACCCCTCTTGATTCATATAATTGATCTAATATATTATCAAGGTTTCTTATTAACCCAAGCCCTCCTCCCATTATTAGGATTTTCTTTTTATTATCAATATATTGTACTTTCATTTCCTTTTTAAAATACTTCCTTACAGGTATTCCATTTATAATAATTTTCTCAGCATCAACTCCTTTTGATAAAAGGAGTTCCATTGTGCTTCTCGCTGCTACAAAATACATATTAGTTCCATTAGCAATCCATCCATCATGAACTGTAATATCCGTAATATATGTATATAGTTGAATATCATCTTCATACTCCTGCTTATAAGTTGAAATAAATCGAGAACATGCAGACCACGTAGATATTATTAAATCTGGATTATATTTTTCGATTAAAGAATTTATCTTATTTAAATTTCGTCTCTTTAAGCAAGTTTTTTCATGTTTCATAGCAAAACTATTTATAAAATTGTATACACATGAAAATCTACAGATAAAAAGGGTAAAAAATCTATAAACTAATTTATGCATAATAGGAAACAATACCTTTACAATATCTACAATCTCAATAATATCATCAGTATTAGATTCAAGTAATTCTTCCTTAATAGCCTCTGCAGCACAATAATGCCCCATTCCAAAATGGCTAGTTAAAATTAATATTTTCATGTAATTCTTTCCTTTCTTTTGTTTATGATGAATGTATAATAACGATAATTAAAACTTTACTTAAATAATAACACTCAATTATTAATTTCAACTTTATAAAGTCTTAAGATTTCCTAAAAATTCTCTTCTCTTAAAATTTGTGTATATCCTGATATATTAGTTAATGATGTCTTTAATTCATGATTAATCTTTCTAAATACATTTTTTTCTTGCTCATCTTTTAATTTCAGTTTTTCACTCATATTGTCTAATATATTTATAATTACCCTATTTCATCTTTTGATGTTTTATTTATCTTTTGTGAATAATTTCCTATAGATACTTAAGAAATCTTATCTTTTAAAATTATGATTGGTTTTATAATACCAGCTGATAAAAGGTATATTGAAATAAATATTAATAAAAAACAATGTTAATATACTAGTTTTAACATTGTTTTTTATATCCCTATTTCTTCCCTTGACAATTTACTCTTTCAACAATAAATTTCATAACTTTATTATTAAAATCCTCTTTTAACATCTTCTCTTTTTCTAAATTATTTATTATTATATAATCTCCTAAATTTTCAGCTAATACTTTATAAATATTATACATATCTTTTGATATATGATCTTTAAAATTTTTATTAAAAAACTTGTCCATAATTAAATTAAATTCTAATATTGATAAAATGAAAATAAACCCTAAAACTATCCCAACTTTACACCCTATTGTTAATATCTTTCTCCTTTAGCATGTAACCTACTCCAAAAATAGTTTCTATATTAAAGTTGTCTTTTAATTTTTTACGTAATCTTGTTATATGTACATCAACAGTTCTTGTATCACCTAAAAAATCATATCCCCAAATTAAATCTAATAATTGATTTCTTGAATGAACCTTGTTTGTATTTTTACAAAGAAATGTTAATAATTCAAATTCCTTAGGCTTTAATTGAATCTCTTCATTATTTACATGAACACTTCTGCAAGCTTCATTAATTACTATATTATCTACAAGTATTTCTTCTTGTTCTTTAGAAGTAATCAACTTTTTCATTTCTTCTCTTCTTCTTATAGCAACTCTAACTCTTGTTATAACTTCTCTTATATCAAATGGTTTCGTTATATAATCATCTGCTCCAAGCTCTAATCCCAATATCTTATCCATTATGTCAACTCTTGCTATAAGCATAATTATCGGAATATTATAGCCTGAAATATTTCTACAAACACTAAATCCATCTGTATCATTTAACATTATGTCTAGTAATATTAGGTCTGGATTAAAATTCTTTATTTCATCTTTTACCTCTAATCCATTTGGATTTACTTTTACCTTATATCCTTCCTTTATTAAAGCAAATCTCAGTATTTCACTTATATCTCTGTCATCTTCTATAATCAATATACTCTCTCTCATATTTATCTCCCAAGCCTATTATTTAATTTTTATTATAAACTATATTTGTTAATAATATTCGCTAAATTATTCCAAATTGTAACCATTAAAAAATTGTTTAAAACTTCATCTTTAGTAAGTTCATATATTAGTAAAATCTATTTAATACACCACTTATATACTATTAAGCCTATAACTATTGACCAAACAATAATTATAGGTATTCCATATCTCCAATTTTTTGGTTTTCCACTTTTCCATAGATATTCTGACTTTTCTTCGCATTCCTTCATAATATCCTTTGGTATAAGCTTTATTGATAAGTATATAAGTAGAGGTAAAATTATTAAATCATCTAAATATCCTAAAATAGGAATAAAATCTGGTATTAAATCAATTGGTGATAAAGCATATCCTACAGTAATTCCTGCAAATATTTTTGCAACTATTGGAGTATCCTTATGCTTATAAGCTAAATAAACAGCCTTTATTTTTAATTTTATCTTTCTAGAAAACTCTCTTAATTTCATTTTCCCCTCACTATTTATTAATACATATATTATACAATTAATTCCAAGTAGAATAAAGAAAAAAGACGATTTCTTCATAATGTAGAAATCATCTTCTAATATATTTTTATACACTTATATTATTAAATCAAATTTAGCTTTAATATATTTTTATAATACTATATTAATAAAATTCGCTAGCTAAATATCATTTATATCTAAAGAAATATTTATATTCTTATTTTTAGGCTCTAATATTCTCATCTTAACTCCTGATGCACTCAATAGTCTTTTAGAAGCTTTAACATTATCTGAGTCAGAGTATTTATCTGAAAGGTATACAACTTCTTTTATTCCAGCTTGTATTATTGCTTTTGCACATTCATTACATGGAAATAAAGCAACATAAATTTTAGCTCCATAAAGATTAGTTCCTCTACTATTTAAAATAGCATTTAATTCAGCATGTACTACATATGGATATTTTGTTTCTAATACATGACCTTCCCTATCCCATGGAAATTCATCATCTGAGCATCCCCTTGGAAGTCCATTATACCCTTGGCTTAAAATTTTATTATCATTATCAACTATACAAGCTCCAACTTGAGTACTAGGATCCTTACTTCTCTTTCCAGCTAATATTGCAACCCCCATAAAATATTCATCCCAAGATATGTAATCATTTCTTTTCATTTGAATCCCCCCTAAGATAACTAGAATTAAAAACAAAAGTTTAAGTTGTTTTATTCTATTAAATTTAGAATTTAAATAATAAAAAACATATTTTATTTAAAAATCCTCTAATACTTTTCATTCATTTAAATTCTAGATTTTTAATTACTTTATGATATATATTTTAATTATAACATTAATTTTGAAATATTCTATATTATTTAATAAATACAAATCATGTAAGATTTAATATATTAAAGCAATTTATATCCTAAATCAACTTGCAAATATATGGATAATATTAATATTAATGTTATAATAAAATTATGCCATTTATTAGAACTATTATATAAATTAAAACCATATCCTAATACTAAATAAATTTTCAAAATGAAAAACTAATTTTTATAGATTATTATTAAAATTAGAAAATATAATTAAAGATAAAGCAAAAGGAGATTATTAATGAAAGCTAAAAATATTTTATTTTTTATTATCATAACATTATCATTAATTACCTTGGTATCATGTTCAAAAGACAGTAAAAAAAGTGAAAGTTCTATAAATAAAATAGAAGAAAAAAATCAACAAATAAAGCCTGATGTAAATGATGTTAATAATGAGGATAATATAACTGCTACAGATTCATCTTCTTCACCAAATAAGGAAAACATAAATTACAATACTCAAGAATCTAATCCAAGAAATCCAGTAACTAAAATAGAAGGAAGAAGAAAAGAATTTATAGAAAAATTAGATAATATCCAAAAAGAACTTGATTCCTTACCTGAAAAGAAGGATTCAGATGCTGGAATAACAAATGCTATGAGAAGTTTTTATGGAATTTCTTATGATATGTATGACAAAGCATTAAATGAGATTTATGCTTTACTAAAAGAGCAGTTATCACCAGAAACAATGCAAAACTTACAAAGTGAACAAATTAAATGGATAGAGAAAAAGGAAGCTACAGCAACTAATGAAGCTGAAAAATATAAAGGTGGATCATTTGAATTTGTTGCATATAATTCATCTTTATACGGAACAACTAAAAATAGATGTTATGAGTTAGTTAATAATTATATGACAGATTAAATTCATAAATCAATGAGATGTGGTAGCTAAATTCATTAATTAAAACTTTCTGAATTTGGCTACTACATCTCCTTATATATTAAAAATACATTATAGTCATTTTATTAATATTAAATTGTTTTATTTAAACTTTCTAAATCTTAAATATCGTTCCTCTAATAATACCTCTTTAGATTTATTATTTAATATTTTAAATTCATTTATTAGTTCTTCTTTTATAGAATTTGCAACTAACTCTATATTCTTATGAGCTCCCCCTCTTGGTTCCTTTATTATCTTTTCAATTATACCTCTTTCTAAAAGCTCATATGATGTTATCCCCATAATTTCTGCAACATCCTTTGATTTTGAAGGATCTTTTAAAAGTATTGATGCAAATCCTTCTGGAGAAAGTATAGAATAAACAGAGTTTTCAAGCATCCAAACTCTATCTCCACAAGCTAAAGCTAAAGCTCCACCACTTCCACCTTCACCTATTATTATTGAAATTATAGGTACTTTGATTTGTGCTATTTCTATTAAATTTCTTGCTATTGCTTCTCCTTGACCTCTTTCTTCTGCACCAACACCACAGTATGCCCCTGATGTATTTATAAAACAAACAATAGGTCTGTTAAATTTTTCAGCTTGCTTCATCAATCTTAGAGCTTTTCTATATCCTTCTGGATGAGGGGATCCGAAATTTCTTTCCATATTTTCTTTTAAATCTTTTCCTTTTTGGATTCCTATTATAGTAATTGGATTACCATTTAAAAGTCCAATTCCTCCTACTATAGATTTATCATCTTTAAAACATCTATCTCCATGTAATTCAAAAAAATTAGTAAATATTTTATCTATATAATCAAGTGTAGTTGGTCTTTCCACCATTCTTGCTATCACTAATCTGTCATATGCTTTGATTTTTTTATTCACAACTACACCTCCTTTTTCCTATGAAATTTTAGAAGAGTTGAAAGAGCTTTTTTTAAATCTTCTCTTTTTATAATATTATCTATAAATCCATTATCCAATAAAAATTCTGCACTTTGGAAATTTTCAGGCAATTTTTCTTTTATAGTTCCTTCTATTACTCTTCTTCCTGCAAAGCCTATTAATACCTTAGGCTCCGACAGTATAATATCTCCAAGCATAGCAAAACTTGCTGTAACTCCACCTGTTGTTGGATCTGTTAAAACCGTTATATAAAGAAGTCCTTCTTCACTATGTTTTGCAAGTGCACTACTTATCTTAGCCATTTGCATTAAAGAAAATATTCCTTCTTGCATTCTCGCTCCTCCAGAAGCTGTAAAAATTATAATAGGTAATTTTCTTTTCGTAGCTTCCTCTATTGCTAAAGTTATTTTTTCTCCTACTACAGTTCCCATACTTCCCATTAGAAAGTTTGAATCCATAACTGCAATAATTGTTCTATTTCCACCAATTTCGCATTCCCCTGTTACTACTGCTTCAAAGTTACCACTCTTTTCTTCATTAACCTTCAATTTTTCTTCGTAGTTTGGAAAATCCATTGGATTTTTTGATTTCATATATTTATTAAATTCTCTAAAAGTATCTTTATCACAAATATATGATAATCTTTCATAACTACCTAATCTAAAATAATGATTACAGTTTGAACATATATTAAGATTTTCTTCTAAGGACTTTTTATATAAAATTTTTCCACATTTACTGCATTTTATCCAAGTTCCATCAGGAACTATAGGTATATCTTTTTCATCTTCTTGTGGAGTTATGTTAATAACTCCGTATTGTCTCTTTTTAAAAATCCCCATAATTTTCACCAACTATAAATTATATTCTTTGCTTATAAAACTAGTATCAAAGTCCCCTAAGCGAAATTTCTCATTATTTAAAATATCTATTTGAAAATCTATATTATTATCAATACCTTCTATCACAAACTCATCTAGTGCTCTAAGCATTTTATTAATTGCTTCTTCTCTACTCTTACCATAAGCTATAAGCTTAGCTATCATTGAATCGTATGTTGGCGGAATAGTATATCCTGAATAAACTGCTGTATCTACTCTGATTCCATTACCTCCAGGTAAATTTAAAAATTCAATTTTCCCTGGTGAAGGTATAAACCCTTTTCTAGGATTTTCAGCATTTATTCTGCACTCAATAGCATGCCCTTTTATTTCAACTTCATCTTGAGAAAAGCTTAAACATTCTCCACTTGCAATTTTTATTTGTTCTTTTACAATATCAATTGATGTTATCATTTCTGTTATTGGATGCTCTACTTGAATTCTTGTATTCATCTCCATAAAATAAAAATTACTATATTTATCTACTAAAAATTCTATTGTTCCTGCATTAAAATAATTTACTGCTTTAGCTGCATTAATTGCTGCTCTTCCCATTTCTATTCTTAAATCATCACTTAATATTGATGATGGTGCTTCTTCTAATACCTTTTGATTTCTTCTTTGTATAGTACAATCTCTTTCCCCTAGATGAATAATATTTCCATGTTCGTCACCTAAGATTTGAAATTCTATATGCCTAGGATTTTCAATAAACTTTTCAATATATATTGTATCATCGCCAAAATTAACTTTAGCTTCTGATTTTGCAGTAAAGTAAGCATTTTCAAGTTCATCTTCTTTATGAACTATTCTAATTCCTTTACCGCCTCCCCCTAAAGCTGCTTTTATCATTACTGGATACCCTATTTCTTTAGCCTCTATATATGCCTCTTCAATACTTTTAACTATTCCATTGCTTCCAGGTATTACAGGAACATCGGCATTTTTCATAATTTCTCTAGCTCTAGCCTTATCTCCCATAATGCTTATAGTTTTACTACTTGGTCCTATAAATTTTATGTTACATTCTTCACAAATAGATGCAAATTCTGCATTTTCTGATAAGAATCCAAACCCTGGATGAATTGCATTGCATTTGGTTATTACTGCTGCACTAATAATATTGCTTTCATTTAAATATGAGTCCTTTGATTTAGGCTTTCCAACACAAATAGCTTCATCTGCAAGCTGAGTATGCATAGCATCTTTATCAGCTTCTGAGTAAATAGCTACTGTTTGTATTCCAAGCTCCTTGCAAGCTCTTATTATCCTTACCGCTATTTCTCCTCTGTTAGCTATTAATACCTTTCTAATCATAAAAACACCTCTTTACTATCCTACCATAAAGGTTAATTCTGCTTCACAAACCTTTTTATCATTTACATATGCAATTCCTTTACCTATTCCTGCTGCTCCTCTTATTTTAGTAAGCTCTACCTCTAACCTTAATGTATCTCCAGGAACAACCTTTTTTCTAAACTTTGCATTATTTATTCCACCAAAGTACGCTATTTTACCTTTAAACTCATCTCTTTTTAAAAGTGCAACTGCTCCTGCTTGTGCAAGTGCTTCAACTATTAGCACTCCCGGCATAACTGGTTCTACTGGAAAGTGGCCTTGAAAAAAGTATTCATTCATTGTTACATTTTTTATTGCAACTATTTTATTATCCTCTAAACTCTCAACTCTATCTAATAATAGAAATGGGTATCTATGAGGGATTATTTCCATAATTTCTTTTATATCCAAATATTTCACCTACTTTATCTTAAATAATTCCATTCCAAACTCTACAATATCTTCATCACTTCTTAAAACTTCTACTATTTCACAATCTTCTTCTGCTGTTATTTCATTCATTATTTTCATTGCTTCAACTATACAAAGAACTTCACCTTTTTTTACTTTAGAACCTATTTCTACATAAGGTTTTCCACCAGGTGTTCCAGATGAATAAAATGTTCCAACTAAAGGTGATTTAACTGATTTGAAACTATTATTTTTTATATCTTCTATATCAATAGATTCTTCTTTTATTTCAGCTTTATTATTTATTACTATTGCATTATTTTCAGCCTGACCTATTACCCCACCATTACTATTACTATCTTTTGATATTTCTTTGAAGCTTTCTTCATTTTTACTAAGCTTTAATTTAATACCATCACTTTCTAATTCAAATATTCTAAGAGAAGATGAATCTATTGACTTTATCAATTCTTTTATTTGTTCATAAGTTAACATTTCTATCTTCCCCTCCACTTTTTAAATATAACTGTTCCATTATGGCCACCAAACCCCAATGAATTTGATAATGCATAATTTATTTCTTCATTTTTTCCAACATTAGCAACTAAATTCAAATCACATTCTTCATCTGGATTTAAATAATTAATATTTGCTGGTATAAATCCATCTTCTAAAGCTTTTATTGAAATTATTGCTTCAACTGCTCCAGCAGCTCCAAGTAAATGTCCTGTCATAGACTTTGTTGAACTTACATAAACATCTTTTGCTAAATCTTTAAAGGCTTTCTTTATTGCTAAAGTTTCTACCTTATCATTTATCTCTGTGGATGTACCATGAGCATTTATATATCCAATTTCATTTGCTAATATATTGGCATCATTCATTGCATCTCTCATTGATCTATAAGCTCCATCTCCATCGAGAGTTGGTGAAGTTATGTGATAAGCATCACAAGTTGTTCCATATCCTACAACTTCTCCATAAATCTTTGCTCCTCTTTTAAGAGCACTTTCTAATTCCTCTAAAATTAATGCTCCTGCTCCTTCTCCCATTACAAAACCATTTCTATCTTTATCGAATGGTATAGAAGCTCTGTTTGGATCCTCACTTTTACTAAGCGCAGTCAAAGCTTGAAATCCTGCAATACCAAACTCATTAATTGATGCCTCTGCACCACCAACTATTGCTCTATCTAAATATCCATCTTTTATACTTCTATAAGCTTCACCAATGCAATGAGTTGAAGTTGCACATGCTGTAGTAACACTTAAACATGATCCTAAAAGTCCAAACTCTATTGCTATACTTCCAGCTGCAATATTAGATATTGATGTTGGAATTGTTAATGGTGAAACTCTATTTGGTCCCTTTTCTACTAAAGTTCTTATTTGATTTTCTATAGTAATAAGTCCACCAATACCTGAACCAAATATTACTCCAAATCTTTCTCTATCTACTTTATCTAAATCTATGTTACTATCTTTCATACACTCTTTTGATGCAACTAATGCTAATTGTGTATATCTATCTAGTCTTTTAGCATCTTTTTTTCCTAAATAATCCTCTGCTTTAAAGTCTTTTACTTCTGCTGCTACCTTAACTTTAAAATCTGTTGTATCAAAAAATGTTATTTTATCTATCCCATTTTTTCCTTCTTTAACAGCATTCCAAAAACTATCTATTGAATTTCCAATTGGTGTTATAGCTCCTAATCCTGTAACTACTACTCTTCTCTTCATAAACTACTCTCCTTTTAAAGCATAACCATTCCACCATCTACATTTATTACTTGACCAGTAATATAGTTTGATAAATTAGATGATAAGAATAAAACTAAATTAGCTATTTCTTTAGGCTCTCCTATTTTTTTCATAGGAATTGTCTTTATTACTTCTTCTTTTACTCTATCTGGTAAAACACTTGTCATATCTGTATTTATATATCCAGGAGCAATAACATTAACATTTATATTTCTAGCTGCAAGCTCTCTTGCTACTGATTTTGAAAATCCTATTACACCAGCTTTAGATGCAGCATAATTGCATTGACCTGCATTCCCAGCTACTCCAACAACAGAAGATATATTTATTATCTTTCCGTATCTTTGCTTAACCATAATAGATGAAACTGCTTTAGTTGTATTGAAAGTCCCTTTCAAATTTACATCTATAACATCATCAAAATCTTTTTCACTCATTCTTATAATTAATCCATCTTTAGTAATTCCCGCATTGTTAACTAAGATATCTATACTTTCAAATTTATCCTTTACTTCTTTTATAAAGTTAATTACTTCTTCTTCATTGCTTACATCACATTTGCATGCTACTACTTTAACGCCAAAGCTCTTTAATTCTTCTATTAAACTTTCTACTTCTTCATTATATTTTCTATAGTTTATAGCAATATTAGCTCCATTTTGTGCTAATGTCCTTGCTATTTCTCTACCTATACCTCTAGTTCCACCTGTAACTATTGCATTTTTATCCTTAACCATTTAAAATTCCTATCCCTTCTAATGTTTTATTTAAAGATTTCATATCTTCAACATTATAAATATTTACTTTTAAGCCTTTCTCTCTACTTATTTCCTTGATAAAGCTACTTAACACTCTACCTGGTCCAAATTCAATAAATGTATCAACACCCATATTAAGCATTTTTTCTATACTTTTACTCCATTTAACAGATGATTTTATTTGACTAAAAAGTAATTCTTCTATATCAGATTTATTATCTATAAACTCCGCTGTAACATTAGATATTATTTTTGTACTAGGTTTATTAAATTCTATGTTTTTAAGTTCTTCTTTGAGCTTTATTGATGCTTTTTCTAACAAGGATGTATGAAAAGGTCCAGATACTTTTAATTCAATAGCTCTTTTGGCTCCATATTCCAAACATAGTTCTTTAGCTTTTTCTACTGCTTCTTTTTCTCCACCAATTACAATTTGATTATTAGTGTTATAATTAGCAATTTCTACTATTCCCTTATCTCTAGAATTTTCTATAGCTATCTTTATTTTTTCTATAGGTAATCCTATTATGGCAGCCATAGATCCAACTCCAATAGGAACTGCTTCTTGCATATATCTTCCTCTTTTTTTCACTAAAGCAACTGCTTCTTCAAAACTTAAAGCATTTGCACATACTAAAGCTGAATACTCCCCAAGACTTAGTCCTGCAACAACATCCGCTTTAATACCTCTTTCTTCAAGTGCTTCTTTTGCTGCAATTGAAGTTATCAAAATAGCTGGTTGCGTATTTTCTGTAATATCTAAGTCTTCTTTATTTCCATTAAATATTAGTTCTTTTATATCAAAACTCAATATATCATTTGCTTTATCAAAAATCTCTTTACATCTTAGAATATGTTCATATAAATCTTTTCCCATTCCTATATATTGAGATCCTTGACCTGCAAAAACAAAAGCTGTTTTCATACTTCCTCCTCTTTAAAGGCTCTTTCTTATATTTTCATATTCATTAAACATTTCTTCTATAATTTCCTTAGCACTTTGCTTTTTTGTAATCATCCCTGAAATTTGACCTGCCATAAGAGATCCATTTTCTATATCTCCATCTTTTACAGCTTTTCTCAGTGCTCCTCTACCTAATTCCTCTAACTCTTCTATAGAAGCATTTTTACCTTCTAGATTTAAATACTCCCTTGCAAGCTTATTCTTTATAACTTGAACTGGATGACCTGTAACTCTACCAGTTACAACAGTATCTATATCTTTTGACTTAACTACAGCATCCTTATAATTCTCGTGAATACTACATTCGTTAGCAACTAGAAACCTTGTTCCAACTTGAACTCCACTTGCCCCTAATATAAAGGCTGCTCCTATGCCTCTTCCATCTCCTATTCCACCTGCTGCTATAACTGGAATATTTACTGCATCTACAACTTGAGGAAGTAAAACCATAGTAGTTAACTTACCAATATGTCCCCCTGCTTCACACCCTTCTGCTATAACAGCATCTGCTCCAGCTCTTTCCATTCTCTTTGCTAATGCAACTGATGCAACAACAGGAATAACCCGAACTCCAGCTTCCTTCCATCTTGCAATATACTTTCCTGGATTTCCAGCTCCAGTTGTAACAACTTTTACCCCTTCTTCAATTACAATTTTTGCTATCTCATCTGCATTTTCAGAAAGTAACATTATATTAATACCAAAAGGTTTATCAGTTAGTTCTTTTGTCTTTCTAATTTCTTCTCTTATAAAACTTGCAGGAGCATTTGCTCCTGCTATTATTCCAAGTCCACCTGCATTAGAAACTGCAGCTGCTAAAGAACTATCTGAAACCCATGCCATCCCCCCTTGAAAAATAGGGTATTTAATATTTAACAATTTGCAAATATTATTGTTCATGAGATTTCCTCCACTCTATTTTTCTATAACATTTTCTATATATCTTACTGCATCTCCCACAGTTTTAATATTTTCAACATTATCAACTTTTACGTTAAATGCATCTTCAAGATCCATTACAACTTGAAATAAATCAAGTGAATCTGCACCTAAATCTTCAATGAAGTTAGTTTCTAATTTTACCTCATCTTCATTAACACCTAATTGTTCTACTACTATGTCCTTAATCTTTTCAAATATCATTTTAAAATCCTCCTAAAATTTAATTAATGTTCCTGCCCAGGTTAATCCTCCACCAAAGGCAGCTAAAATTATTTTATCTCCTCTTTTTATAAGACCTTTTTCAAACATTTCACTTAAAGCCACTGGAATACTCGCTGACGAAGTATTTCCATACTTATCTAGATTAATATAAAACTTATCCTTATCTACTTTTAATCTTCTTGCAGCATCATCAATTATTCTTGAATTAGCTTGATGAGGAACTATATATTTTATATTTTTTATATCCTCATTTGATTTTTCTAACAATTCATTAACTATTTGAGGTATTATTGATACTGCAAATTTATAAACCTCGGCACCTTTCATTTCTATATATCTTTTTTCTAACTTTTTATCTTTTGCAAAAGGTGTATTTAACTCTAATTCACCTGCAACTAAACTCTTTTCCCCAAGGCTTCCATCAGATGAAAAACATGTACTTATAATTCCTTCTTCATCATTTGATATTTCAATCACCGCTGCTCCAGCTCCATCTCCAAATAATACACAAGTACTTCTATCGCTCCAATCTATTATTCTAGATAAAACTTCCGATCCAATTACTAATGCCCGTTTTTTATCAGTGCCTCTAATTAAACTAGATGCAACTATCAAAGAATAAACAAACCCAGAGCATGCTGCTGATATATCAAATGCAGCTGCATTATTACATCCTAATAGTCCTTGAACACTGCAAGCTGTAGATGGCATAATTTTATCTGGTGAAGTAGTAGCTACAACAATTAAATCTATATCATCTTTATCACAATTACTATTTTTCAAAGCGGATAACGCTGCTTTATATGCTAGTTCAACTGTGCCTTCTCCACTAGATATTCTTCTTTCTTTTATTCCGGTTCTTTTTACTATCCATTCGTCTGTAGTTTCAACTATGCTTTCTAAATCCTTATTACTTACTATATTATCTGGACAATAATGACCAAATCCAACTACTTTTACCCCTTTCATTTAACGCCTCTTTCTAAAAATTCTACTTTCAAGTTATATTTAACTCAAACATCAAATATTTTTATTATCAAAATATTATTTTATATTAAGTTATTATTGAATATGTGTAACTTTAACTTCTACATATTCAATCAATTACTTCAATGTCATATCTATTCTATAAATAAATAAAAATACAGAAATATCGACAAAATTCCTACTCTCAAATATTTTGACTATCAAAGTAATATCATCATGATAATACCATTTTTTTAATTTGTCAACATTCGTAATATTTTTTTAATTATAAATTTAAAATATAATAAGATTTTCTTATATTTAATTTTATATTTTCCATATCAAAGCATAATAAATTTCTTCATTTCGTGATTTTCACATTTTCTTATTTTATTTTCCAAAATATAATTAGTATCTATTAACATAAATTATTATTTAAACTATCTATTGTTTTTTCCAAAATTCTGAACTATACTATTAATAATATTTTGATTATCAAAGTATTATTCTTAAAATTTAAAGGAGTAAAATTATGAATATTAAACCATTAAAAATTGGTGATTTAATAGCTAAAGTCCCTATAATTCAAGGGGGAATGGGTGTTGGAGTATCTCTATCAAATCTTGCAGGTAATGTTGCAAAGAATGGTGCTATTGGTGTTATTTCTGCTGCTCATGCAGGTTATATGGAAGAAGATTTTGAAGCTAATACATTAAAAGCTAATCTAAGAGGGTTAGCTAATCATATAAAAAAAGCTAAAGAAATAAGTTCAAATGGACTAATAGGTGTTAATGTAATGGTCGCAATGAACAATTATGTTGAACATGTAAAGGCAGCAATTGAAGCTGGTGCTGATTTAATTATATCTGGTGCTGGACTTCCATTGAACTTACCTGAAATTACAAAAGGAAGCTCAATAAAGATAGCTCCTATAGTTTCATCTTCAAAAGCTGTAAAAGTAATACTAGGATATTGGAAAAAACATTTCAATAGAACTGCTGATGCAGTAATTGTTGAAGGTCCAATGGCAGGTGGCCATCTTGGCTTTAAGGCAAATAACCTAAATGATGAAATTAAAAATTTCGATAATAACGTTATAAACATAATTAAAGAAGTTAGAAACTTCGAAAATGAATTTAATACCGAAATCCCTGTGGTAGTAGCTGGTGGCGTATTTACTAATGATGATATGGTTAAATACCTAAATCTTGGAGCTAATGGCGTACAAGTTGCAACAAGATTTGTAGCAACTCATGAATGTGATGCTCATATTAATTTTAAAAATGCTTATGTTAATTGCAATAAAGAAGATATTGAATTAACTATAAGTCCTGTAGGGATGCCAGGAAGAGCTATAAAAAACAAATTAACAGAAACATTAAAAAATCAAAAAGTAAAAATAACTAAATGTTATAATTGCTTGATTCCTTGTACCCCAGCAACAACACCATATTGTATAAGCTCAGCTTTAATCAACGCTGTAAAAGGCGATGTCGAAAATGGATTAGTTTTCTGTGGTGCAAATGCTCATCGAATAAATAAAATAATTTCTGTAAAAGAACTTATAGATGAATTAATGGGAAAGAACTAGTAATTTATATAAAAATAATAAATGAAAAATTCAAATGAATTTTTCATTTATTATTTTCACTTTTGTTTCATTAAATTATTTCTGACTATTTAAAGTTCTTTCCATTCTATTTAAGGCCTCTAATAAAATTTCTCTTTGAGTACCTATATTTAATCTAACCCAGCCTTCTCCATCTTTAACAAAATAACTTCCCACAACCATTGATATATTTGATTTTTTAAAAAATTCCTTTAATTCATCTTCGTTTTTAAATATATCTTTAATATTAATCCAAGCTAAAAAACTTGAGTCTGCTTTCATTACCTTTGCCATAGGCATATTTCTTTCAATCCACTTGTAAAGTATCATAAAGTTTTCTTCTATATATTTAGTTACTTCATCAAGCCATTCTTCACTTTCATTATAAGCTGCAACAACTGCTGGAATTGCAAAAACATGTGGACTTGTAACATAGACTTTCTTTAGGTAATTTAGCATCTTATTCCTAATATTGGGGTTTTTAATAATTATATATGATGATTTTAATCCACCTAAATTAAATCCCTTATTAGGTGATATACACATAATACTATTATTATCTATATTTTCATTTGCATTCCATAGGGTAGTAAATGACTCTCTATTAAAAACTATATCCCTATGTATTTCATCACATACTAAAAGCACATCATGCTTAATACATATTTCACTTAATCTATTTAGTTCTTCCTTTGACCACACGCGTCCACTAGGATTTTGTGGGCTACAGAAAATATATAGTTTAACATTGTTCTCTATAATCTGTTCTTCCATTTTTTCAAAGTCTAAATAATATCTCATACCAACTAACTTTAATGTATTGCAAACTAATTTACATCCACCACGCTCTACAGCTTCAGCAAATGGATCATAAGCAGGAGTATTAATCATTACTGAATCTCCTTCATTACAAAAACACTGAACTATATAATGTAATGTGGAGCAAGTACCAAACACTAACTTTATCCAATCTCTCTCTATATTCACATTAAACCTACGTTTATTCCAGTTTATAATAGCGTCATAATATTCATCATAATCATATGTATACCCATAATCACCTAAGCTAGCTCTCTTTATCAATGCTTCTTTAATTGAAGGAGAACATTCGAAATCTAGCTCAGCTATATCCATTGGTATAGCATCTTCGTTAACACCAAACTTTTCTTTCAAAATTTTATTATCCCATTTACGACAGTGGCTAAGCTTTCTATTAATCTTTTTATCTAAATTATATTTCATTTATTTTCCCTCCAGGATTATTAAATCTTTACTTGTATTATTTAGTACAACTCCTACCCCATTTTCAATTAATACATCATCCTCTATTCTTACTCCACATGTATTAGGTATATAAATTCCTGGTTCGCAAGACATTACCATACCTTCCTCCAAAATAGTATTACTTTTACTATTTAATATAGGTAACTCTCCATCCCCTATTCCAATTCCATGTCCTAATCCATGTGTAAAATATTTTCCAAAACCGTAACCACTTATTATATCCCTTACATGCTTATCTACATCTTTGCATGCAACTCCTGCTTTTATATAATTCACTCCTGCCATTTGTGCTTCTAAAACTATGTCATATATTTTCTTTAACTTAGGATCTGGCTCATCTATGCATATGGTTCTCGTCATATCTGACTGATAACCTTCATATATAATTCCAAAATCTATTGTAATAAATTCATGTGCAGCGAATTCTTTATCTGTTGGTCTTCCATGCGGCATAGATCCTCTTTTACCACTTGCAACAATTGTATCAAAAGCCATCCCACTCGCTCCGTTGCTTATTGATAAATATTGAATAAGTGCTGATAATTCATATTCTTTCATGCCTATGCGTATATTATCTAAAATCTCTTTAAACACTTTATCTGTAATCTCACAGGCTTTTTTTATTGATTTAATTTCATAAATATCTTTACATCTTCTTATCCATTCTAATTCATCATCTAATAAATTTATTTCTAGATCAAAATCCTTTAAATTTAAATACTCTTTCAATAAAATTTGATTAGGCTCTACTCCAACTCTATTTCTACTTCCTAAAATTTCTTTTACTACTTTAATATAATTCTTACCCTGTTCATGCACTATATTTGTAAATCCTGAGGTTACTTCATTTGCTTCATTTATATATCTTCCATCCATAATTTGATAATCGTCATCTTTAGTTATTAATACTTTTACTCCACTTCCAGATAAAGCACCAATATATCTTTTATTTGACTTACTTTTAATTAATATAGCATCTATATCATTATCAATTAGAATCTTTCTAAACTTATCTCTTCTTTCTTTCATATTTCTCCCTTTCTATAATAAATGAGCAATATACACCTATAGTTCATATTGCTCATTTTTATCGATTATATTTTTGTTAGAAGTCTAAATCTAAATCAGATAGAATATCTTTATCTTCATTAGAGAATATATTACTTTCCTTATTAAGCTTTTCTTTCTCATTCTTAAGCTCTTGTTTTTCCATTATCTTGAAGAAAGGTAAATATATCAAGACAGCTAAAATTAATTGTAACCCGTTTGCAATTAATATTCTCCAATCTCCATTTGTTAAAAATGCTTCTAAAAATACTCCTACATATGGTGGATCAAAAAATGGTTTATTTAACAATCCCCAATGCATCATAAACATAGGTAAAGTTCCTATTATTGCTCCTCCAAATACAAATGGAATAAACATTATTGGATTTAATATAATTGGTGCTCCAAATAATATTGGCTCATTAACTCCAAACAATGATGGGAAAAGTGAAATTTGTCCAATCTTTCGATAACGCTTAGATTTAGATAATAAGCAAGCAATTACGCATCCAATAGTTATTCCAGCTCCTGTAAATCCAAAAAACGCACTTGATGTTCCTGCTGTATAGAAATGTGGTAATGGTTGTCCAGCTTGCATTGCTTGAATGTTTTCTGCAATAAATGTAGCCATTATAGGTCTTGTTACTGGTCCAAATACTGATGAGTGTATTCCAAAGAAGAATATTGTACATATTGCAAAGTGTAATCCAAGAACTGCCCAAGGATTATCCATTGATCCAACTAATGGTGAAATAAACTTAGTTAAAATTTGTGGTGGCAATGTTCCAAATATCTTTAATGATAAGAATCTAATTAATATAAATGTTCCAGCAACTATTATTGTTATTGGAATAAGCTCAAAGGACTTTGATACAAAATCTGGAACTCCTTCTGGCATACGAATTGTAATATTTTTCTCTTTACAAAAACGGTACAATTCAACTGCTATTATACCAACTAGCATTGCACAAAATAATCCTTTTGACCCTAAATAACTAATAGATACACCACCATCTACAGTTTCAATTGCTGTAAACAAAAAGGCAAAAGTAGCTAAAGTTATACACCCTGGAATATATAATTTATAATGATTACCTAAGTTATATGCAATACACATAACTACATATAAACTCATTAATCCTATTGATAAAGTAACAGGTAAATCTAATAGTTCACTATTATTTAAAATAAATTGGCTAACAGCATTTTCAGTTCCAATCATATTAGGAAGTGCTGGAATTATAGCAAAAAAGCTTCCCAATATAGTAAACGGTGTCATAGCAACCATAGCAGCTTTTATTGCACTTAGATGCCTCTGCTTATCAACTTTATGCGCAATTGGCATAAGATACTTATTCATTAGTTCTTCAAACTTTTTAAACATCTTATCTCATTCCCCCTTTACTATTTGTTATTATCTTTTATTTGCTAATTGATGCTTTTTATAAGTTACTAAAGCTAGTTTTAATACTGTTGCTCCATCCATTTGACCATATACATCTTTATCTATTACAACAAACGGTATATTTCTAGGCTTACATATAGCTTCTATGAAATCAGTTTTATGTGATACTTGAGGCCCAACTAATACTATATCCCAATTATCAATTTCCCCTTCTAATGAATCTGCTGGAATAGCTATAAATTTAAAATCTTCTTCATTTAATTTAGCGCTCTCTTTTACAACCTTTTTCATATTTTGCATTAACATATTTGTTGAAAATCCGCCTGCACAACATAATAAAATTTTCATATTATTTACCTCCTTGATATTTAAAAACTTCTACTAGTGTTTCAACTAAATCTCTAGCTAATTGACTTGTCATATAATGATCTTGAGCATGTACCATTAACAATGATATAGGGGTATTTTCTTTTTCAGGATCCATTTCATTTGTTATTAATTTTGTTTGAATCTTATGTGCCTCTAAATCTAATTTTCTTGATTCTTCAAGCAAAGATTTAGCTCCTTCAAAATCCATATCCTTTACTTTCTTTAATGCTTCAAATGCCTTTCCTTTGCTATCTCCTGCTATGGAAATAATGTTCATAATATCTTTTTCTAACTCCGTCATACTATTTTCCTCCTAAAATTTTATAGTTTCTTCATATGCTTTTTCATCAAAATTTTTGATTATTTCTACAAAAATATCTATAGCATCTTGAATGTCATTTTTATTTGCAATGGAATATCCACAATGTCCATATCTAACAGGTATACATGATACAGCTACTGGCTTTCCTGAATATACCTTATGTGCTTCTCCCCCATCAGTTCCTCCAGTCGTAAACATATCTAACTGAAGTTCCTTATTTAAATTTCTTGCTGATTTTTTTATAAAATTTATTAATTTTCTATTTGGAACTAAAGTCCTATCAAAATTTGTAAGCATCATTCCCTTTGATATTTGTCTGTTATTTGTATGATCTCTTATAAATTCATCTGAAAAACAAGCCACATCTATTGGAAATATTATATCTGGATTTATTTTATATGTTGCTGTTTTTGCACCTCTTATTCCTACCTCTTCACTACTTGTCCCAACAAAATATACTGTATTAGGATGAACCTCATTCTTTAGCTTTTTTAATACTTCTCCAATAATAAAACACCCTAACCTATCGTCAAACGCTTTTCCGCAAATAGTATTATCTATATCTAATTCCTCAAATTCAGTAGTAAATGTCACCATATCCCCAACTTCTATTCCAAGCTTCAATACCTCTTCATAACTAGTTGCACCAATATCAACATATACTTTAGTTGCTACTCCATTATCATAATTAGCATTTAATATTCCATTGACTTTACGTCCCTCATTAGTTGTTATTCTTACTTTCTGCATAAATTTTGATAATTGCTTAACCCCCCCTACTTCCATCAACATAATTTGTCCTTGGCTAGAAATACTCCTTACCATGAAACCAACTTCATCAATATGTGAACATATCATTATCTTTGGCCCATTAATATTTCCTTCTTTTTTAAAAATAATACTGCCTAAATTATCATAAGATATTTCATCTGCATAATCTTTTAGTTCTTCTAACATTACATTTCTTACTTCAGCTTCATTTGATGCAATACTATCTGAATTACTTAATTTTTTTAAATATGCGATATTCATAAACTCCTCCTAAATATTTATTTCATTTAGATTTATTAAAAAATCTTCAAAGGTTTCTGAACCTCTTAACTTTTCAACTAAATATTCATCTTTCATTATTTCAAATAATATTTGGGTTACCATTCCAAGGTAATCCATATTCCCTTTTTCTAAAGCAACCATAAAAATTATTTTTACTGGTTTTTTATTGTGAGTAAAATTATTATTCTTTATTATTGCAACACTTAACAAATTATCTTTGCCACAGATATTTATAGGATGAGGAATAGCTACTCCATTATCATATATTGTTGACATATACTCTTCTCTTTCTATAATATATGAAGCATAATTTTCATCTACATATCCTAATGCTTCAACTCCCTTTGCCATCTCCTCTAATAGTTCCATATAATTATTATTTTTAGTTACTACCCGAAAGGTTTCTTTTTTAAACAAATTCATAAACTCTTTGTTTGTTTTAATAAAGCTATTACTAGTTCTTTTCATTTTAATTATATTTCTAATTCTCAATATATCTAAATCGTCAATTAGTTCATCAACGTATACAACTGGCATTTTAAACCCTCGGCTCAATTGCCAATTAGTAAATATTATATCTGGATTAAAGTTCTCCACTTCATCTTCATCTAATAAAGAATATGTTCTGATATCACTTGAAGAAAATAACATCTCTAATTTTAATTTCATTAATAGTGCACTGCCTTTTCCACTAGAACATATTATTGCTATCTTATTGTAGTTACGAATTTTATTATAAATTTCTTTTTCTAGATGTGCTGCAAAATGAGTTGCTATAAATCCTATTTCATCTTGGGAAATGCTTATTTTATATTTTCCTTCTATTTCATTTGAAAATTTAATTGCAATATCAAATATTGTAGGATATTTTATACTTATTTCCTTAACTAAAGGATTACTAAATGATGTTTCCTTTTGCAACCTATTTATTAATAAGGAAATATGATATAATAAATTTTTCTTAAATTCTTCATCTTCATAGAAATTAGTATCATATTCACAATCAATTTCCTGTACAAATCTTTCTATGTCTTTACGTAAATCTTCAATATATATTTCATTATAAGTAAATTTTTTGGTTTTCTTTATTAAATACTTTTTTAAATCTATTAACTCATTTTCATTTAATTTTATATCATATATTTCTTCTATAGTATTACTTAACTCATCAGCAACTCTAAAATATGTTGACTTTTCTTTTTCATAATTAAAATAATTATTATATACCTCATTATGAATACAAATTGTAATTTTAATAAAAGAATTTATTTGTTCTAATTCTATATAGTTAGTATTTAAACTATTTTCTTTTAATAGTTCTATTAATTTATTTTCTATAACTTTAAAATTTCTTTCCTTTAGTCCATTTTCTATATAATTATTTATAAACTCATTTCCATCTTCATAATACATTAAGATAAACTTTTTTCTCGTATAATCATCACATTGTATTTTTATACCATAATGAGCCTTCTTTTCTAATGTTATATTTCTACTATCTAACTCTAATTCTACTTTTCTCATATCTGATTTTATTATTGATTTACTTACACTAATTTTTTCAGCTAAATAATCCATAGTAATAAAGTCTCTATTCAATAAAAGTAAAACAATAATATAACTTGTCCTATATTCTGGTGAGAAAGTTTCATTAAATGATATTTTTTCAATATAAGAGTTGAATGCATCTTTATTATTTATTTCTATATAATAACCTCTAGCTCTTTTCAGCCTTATATCAAAACCATTATTTTTTCCATCCTTTATTAAATATTTCATATTATTACTAATGGTTTTTGTGGATACTTTAAAGAAGTCTGCAAAGTAATCTAAATTTAGATACGTATCACTATTAAACAATTGCTCTAATATTTTCCTGTTCCTCATATTATTCTCCTTTAATGAAATCAATTTCAACCTTATATTTATAATTTTATATAATCTACAACTTTTTTAAAAGGTCATAATTTTCTACTATAATTAGAAATTAAAATCATTTTCTCTCTCATTATTCCATATTCTTTTCAAATTAGCTGTTAAGTTGTATACCTTTTATATACTTTTATTATTCTATTACTCTTTGTAAATGTACTTTATTTATAATTAAAAATAAAGTTTAACTACTTGCACATGCTTTTCTATTATCTTACAATTATATTGTATTATATCTTAGGAGCTGAAGTTATGTCTTATATTGAAAAAAAGCCCATTAATCGAAGTAAATTAAGGTTATTTTTAGGAAAAACATACTATAGGATAAGAAAATATTTTTACTGGTGGCTCTCTAAAAATAAATATAGTAAAAATATTAATAAAGAAGAATTAGGGTATGTAATTTTCACTCACAGTACACCTCTTTATAGAAAGTTAAGAAATGTTGACATGTATTTGCAACGCAATAAAGTTGATAATTTAAGACTAGCAATAAAAAAGCTGGATGGTGTTACTATTATGCCTGGTGAATACTTTTCTTACTGGAAACTAATAGGCAAGCCTACTTATAGAAAAGGTTATAAAGATGGGGTAGTTCTTTGCCCTAATGGTGATTTTAAACCTGGTGTTGGTGGGGGATTATGCCAATTATCTAATTTAATTTATTGGATTACTTTACATACTCCTCTAGCTGTTACTGAACGATATAGGCATAGTCATGATGTTTTTCCTGATGTAAATAGGACACAACCTTTTGGCTCTGGTGCTACATGCTTTTTTAATTATTTGGACTTAGAGATTAAAAATACTACAAATAAGCCTTATCAGCTTAAATTATATCTTACAAATGAGAAGCTTGTAGGTGAGTGGCGTTCAATTGAAAAATGTAATTATAGATATGAAATTTATGAAAAAGAACATTCAATAGCTCCTGGATTTTATGGACATTACATTAGAAATAATGTAATACATAGAAAAGTTTTTAATATTGTTGGTGAAGAAATTAATGATGAGTATGTTGCTGAAAATCATGCATTTATGATGTACCAACCATACTTAGACAATGGAAAGGTAACAATTGATAATTGATAATGCATAATTGATAATTTGTGTGAAAACTCAGGGAATTTTATATTTAATGAAAGAATGAAAAAATGAAAGAATTGTGGAATAAACTCCTACGGAGTTTAGAAAAATTTTATTTTCTTATAATTTAGCTATGCTAAATTATTTCCTTAATTCTTTCACTTTATATTTAATACTGTAGTATTAAATTAAATTTTCATTCTTTCATTTTTTTCATTTTAGCTATATGATTTTTTTAATGCTTTTAATAAAATTTTTGGATCCTTCTTATAAGGTGTTACTGGAATTACTTTTTTATTTTTCACATTTAATAATGTATAAACCGCTATTCTTGCCGCACGTACTGAGTATTCTTCAGTAAATACCATGTCTTCTGGAATTTCAACAAATTGACTTATCATCGCGAAGTTAGTTGAACCTTCTGGTACTACATTAGGTCTATCAGTCATTTTACGTGGTTGGAATTGTGCATCAATGTATGGCATCATACATGGAATTACATTTACTACAGTTTCCATTATTTCATCTATTTTATCTTCAAAATGTAAGTGATGTAAAAGTTCAATTAATAATTCTTCACCAGTACATTCTCTCATAGGTTTCTTTACATAATCTCCAATTTTATCTGTGTAAAGTCCATATCCCCAGAATATTGTTGTATCCATTGGTTGATTTTTAAAATGTGGTTGCGCTGCTACAACTATGCTCATTAACCAATTAGAATCTTTAAATGTCATTAATGCTCCACTACCTGGTACATTACCTGAAAATTGTTCTATAAGTTTTAATAATTTATTCCCTTTACATGTTACGGTAAAACTTTCCCAATTAGTTTCATCTGGATGCCCAAAGAATGGTTCTGGATTTCCAAGTCCCGGCTTTTTATTAGCAATCTTTGACCAGAGTTCTCCTGAAATTGGTTTATCTGGGTTATATTCAGGAGCTGTTTTAAAATCTCCTAATGTTGCACTATCAGTCATGCAAGCATTAGTCATTATACAAATATCCCCATCATTTAATTCAATTGTTTTTTCTCCATCTTCATCTTCTATATGCATTGCTGTTACTGTTATACCTTCACCTGGTTTAAAATCTAAATCTGTAACAGTTGCATTTATACTGAAATCAACACCAAACCCATCTAAATAAGCTTTTAATGGAAGTATAACTGATTCATATTGATTATATTGAGTACGTGTTACACCTTCTAATGTTTCAATACGTGAAAATTCAAATATCATACGTTCCATATAGCGCTTAAACTCAAACAAGCTAGACCATTTTTGGAATGCAAATGTTGTTTGCCACATATACCAGAAGTTTGTTGTAAAGAAATGCGGTGTATCCTTAAACCAATCTTCAATTGTTAAATCATCTAATTTTTCTTCCGGAGTAATCATTAATTTTCCAAGTGCCATACGATCTGTATTATTAAATCCCATGCTTTCTACATCTTGTATAACGCCATATTTATCAATCAAACGTGCTTGTGCATGTGTTGGATGTAAATGGTCAAAGTTCAATATTTCTTCTGTAACACTCATACCTGGCATTTCTAATGATGGTACACTTCTTAATAGTTCCCAAAAGTTTTCATATGTTTCTTCATTTAACATTCTTCCACCACGGCATACAAATCCGTTTATAAGATCTCCAGCTCCATCATTGCTTCCACCTAATATATGCATTCCTTCTATTATATGAATGTTTTCACCTTTAAAATTACAATCCCTTACTAGATATGCAGCTCCTGCTAAAGATGCTAAACCACCACCAACAAAATATACTTGTCTTTCATTATTTTCATTAAAATTTTGAGTGAATGTTACAAATGATGCTTCTTTTTCTTCACCTTTCTTCATCTTCTTTGCTGCCAAAGTAGCAACTGCTGCTGCTCCTGCAATAGCTCCAACTGCTAATAATGGATTTATATTACCTTTTGACTTCTTACCCATAAATATCCCTCAACTTTCTTTATATATTATTTGTCTATCTAATTAGTATTATAGTTTACCCAAATAATAAAGTATTTAGACAATATTTATCATGTGTCTAATTTTATTTATTTTTTATAATTTATACATCTATTCTTAACATTTTGTTCACATATTTAAACATTATAATCTTTTTCCTAAAAGGCTAGTCTTTTATTTTTCTAAAGAGGCTCGCGTTTCGTTATCCCCTTTTAAACCATTGATTTTACTTGCTTAAAGATGTTTTAAAACTTAAACAGAAATTTTTATCTATTATATATATGCGCAAAAAAGGAAGCTCAAATTAGAACTTCCCTTTTTTATTAGCTAATGTCAAAACCTATTTTGATATAGCTTCACTTTAATTTACTTTTTAAATTTTATCTAAATATTGAACAGCACTAAGGGCAGCTATATTACCTTCCCCTGCAGATTTTATATATTGGTATGGCTTACCTACACAATCACCAGCTGCAAAGCATCCTGGTATATTTGTCTTCATAAGTCTATCAACAAAGATATGATTTTCTTCTATTTTTAAACCTGGAACTAGCTGTCCTGGTGATATTGAATCTTTTAATAGAAAAACTGCATCTGTTTCTATTTCAGTATTCTTTAGGATCAATTTATTTACCTTTAATTCACCAACTATTTCTTGCGGCTTATCTTCTACTACTTTTATATTATTTCTTAAATTATAATTACCTTTATACATAGGAACATAATATACTTCTCCAGCTAACTCTGAAACATAATTTGCTTCTTCCTCGGCTTCCTTGTTATGGCCTATTATGGTTACTACTTTACCTTTGTATAATGGTGCATCACAAGTTGCACAATATCCTACACCCTTACCTAAGTATTCCTCTTCACCCTTTATAGGTCTTGTATATTCTATTCCTGTTGCTAAAATAACAGATTTTGCTTCAAAAGTTTTATCATTTGCCATTAAAGCAAAATACTTCCCCATTGCATAAATACTATTAATTCTTTCTTCTGTTATTTCTATATCCATAGCCTGTAGATGCTCTTGAAACCTTTCCTTAACACCTTCTCCTGTTATTCCATAAAAGCCCAAATAGTTATTAATCTTAGGTGCTTTAACAAGCTTATTAGTTAGATTCTTATTTCCAAAGATAATGAATTTCTTATTCCTTATCTTTGCATTTAAGGCTGCTGATAAACCAGCTGGACCACTACCTACTATTGCAATATCATATCTTTCGCTCACTTTTCTACCTCTTTATTTTATAGATGTTTAACTACAGCTTCTTTTAAAGAATCCTTCGGCATAAAACCAACTAAAGTTTCTACTGGAGCACCATTCTTAAATATCATTAAAGTTGGAATACTTGCTATTTGATATTTATTAGCTATATTTGGATTTTCATCTACATCAATTTTTACAAATCTTGCATTATTTACTTCATTAGACACTTCCTCCAATACAGGAGCAATCATTTTACAAGGACCACACCAAGTTGCCCAAAAGTCTACTAATACAACTCCTTCATGTTTTAGTACTACTTCATTAAAGTCTGTTTCTGATACATGTTGAACCATATAAATTTACCTCCTAATATACCCCTTAGGGGTATCCTTTGTATTTATTTTACACAATTATTTATTTATAGTCAATAGATTATAGGGTTAATTTTACCTTTTTATTCTTCCCAATAAAAACTCTTTTATTTACTATTTTTTAAATGTAAAAATTGAGATTCATATAATTCTTTATATAATCCTTCTTTCTTTAATAAAACTTCATGACTTCCCTTTTCTTCAATTCCTTTATCAGTTAACACTAAAATTTCATCTGCATTTTTTATTGTTGACAATCTATGAGCTACAACTATAGTAGTCCTTCCTGCACACAATTCTTCTAAAGATTTTTGTATCATATATTCTGTTGTATTATCTAATGCTGATGTTGCTTCGTCTAAAATTAATATAGGTGGATTTTTTAAGAATACCCTTGCAATTGAAATTCTTTGTTTTTGACCACCTGAAAGTTTTACCCCTCTTTCTCCTATATAAGTATCATATCCTTCTGGTAATGACATAATAAATTCATGTATATTCGCGCTTTTAGCTGCTACTACCACTTCTTCATCAGTAGCATCATGCTTTCCATATAATATATTATCTTTTATTGTTCCAGTAAATAAGAATACATCTTGTTGCACTATTCCTATATTTCTTCTTAAAGACTCTAATGTAGCATCATATATACTTATATTATCAATAGTTATATCTCCTTCTGTTACATCATAAAATCTAGGAATTAAATTACAAAAAGTTGTTTTACCACCACCTGATGGTCCTACTAATGCAAGCATTTTTCCTTGTTCTATATCTAGATCTATTCCTTCTAAAATACTCTTTTCATCATAACTAAAATGAACATTTTCAAATTTTATATGACCTTTAATATTCTTTAATTCTAAACTTCCATCATCTTCAATCTTTTCATCTATTATAGATATAAATCTCTTAAATCCAGTCATTCCATTTTGATATTGCTCCATAAAGTTAACTAGCTTCTTAATTGGTTGTGTGAATAGCTTTATATATAGTAGATAAGCAAAGAAATCTCCTAAATTTATTATATCGAAATATGTGAATATACCACCTGCTATTAATACTACATAATCTAATATATCTATTCCAAAGCCAACTCCTGCAAAATATTCAGCCATAACCTTATAAGCTCTTGATCTAGCATTCTTAAATTTGTTATTACCTTTTTCAAACTTATCTATTTCATGATCATGAGATACAAAAGCCTTTGTTATTCTTATACCAGAAAGAGAGTTTTCTAAATTTGAATTTACTGCCGATGTCTCTATTCTAGTTTCCATAAAAGCATTCATCATTTTATTTTTTTGCTTCCAAGTAAATAACACAATAAAAGGTATAAAGGCAAATATAATAAGAGTTAATGGTATATTAATTGTACATAATACAGTAAATGAACCAATTAACATAACAAGAGAAATAAACAAGTCCTCAGGTCCATGGTGAGCAAGCTCTGATACTTCCATAAGGTCATTTATCATTCTGCTCATTAAGTCCCCAGTTCTATTATTATCAAAATATGAGTTAGGTAGTTTTTGTAGATGTAAAAACATGTCCTTTCTCATATCCCCTTGCATATGCACCCCCATAACATGTCCATAATATTGCATGAAATAACCACAAGCTGCTTTTATTAAATATATGATTAATAAAGTAACTCCAAATACTACTAGCATTCTTATATTTTTATTTGGAATGCTATCATTGACTAAAGTTCTTGTCATCATAGGATAAACAAGATCACATGCTGCTGCAATAAATGCTGCAAACATATCTAAAAAGAATAGTTTTTTGTATGACTTATAGTAACTAATAAATCTCTTTACCATAAATAACCTCCTTCTATTACTACATTATATTTTTGTTATTATTTAATAATAGCCTTATTGATAATAATTTTCAAGGAATCTTTATTATTTTGAAATAATTTACCTATTATTAAAGATGCTGATATATTCTATTTATAAATATAACCATTTTTAATAATCTATTTTATGTTATTCCTATCTATATATATCAACTATTAGTCCTTGAATTTCATCTATAGAAGCAGCTATATTTAAATTATCTCCTTCACCCTTTAAAAGAGATTTAGTAATCTCTTCAAGTTTTTGATCTATAGTATCTATTGTTATGAAGTATTGTGTTTGCCAAAAGCTTATATCTTTTTTAGTATCATACATAAACTTTAAAATAGACTCTAAATATTCTTTTATTAACTTCTTATAAGCTATGACATCACCATATGTTTTAGTAATTACTAATCTATTTCCCTTTTTATGTATTTCTTCAATCATTTGATTTAATTGTTCTTCAGATTTTCTTTCTTTAGCTTGATTAAAACTTTGTGAAAAATCTTTTTTCTCTGATACTACTCTTCTATCTTGCTTAACTGGACTTTTTCTATTTATTCTACCTATCTCCATAATCGTCACCCTTTCTCTATAAGATATTATATCATCAAAAAATATTTTTCTCTCACTTTTTTTTCCATGTATTAATATTAATAAAAGTAAATATGCTATACTTATATAAGAAATTTATTTTTACAAATTTTAGAAAGTTTGGAGGTATTTAAATGTGGTTTAATAAAAGCTCCGAGGAAATAATTAAAGAGTTGTCCTCAAATGTAATTAATGGACTTTCCTCAGCAGACGCGAAATTAATATTGGAAAAAAATGGCCCAAATAAACTTCAAGGAAAAAAGAAAAAATCTACTTTTCAACTTTTTTTATCCCAAATTAATGATGCAATGATTTATATTCTACTAGTTGCAGCAGTAATATCTGCAATTGTAGGAGAAATAAGTGATGCAATTATTATTTTGATCGTAATCTTTGTTAATGCAATAATTGGAGTTATTCAAGAATCCAAGGCTGAAAAAGCTTTAGAAGCATTAAAAAGTATGTCAACACCCAAAGCTCTTGTTAAGAGAGATGGCTCAATTATTGAAATACCATCAGAAGAAGTGGTGGTTGGTGATATTGTAATAATAGATGCGGGTAGATATATTCCAGCAGACTTAAGATTAATTGAATCTGCTAATTTAAAAATTGAGGAATCAGCTTTTACAGGTGAATCTGTTCCAGCTGAAAAAAATTCAGATATTATAAATGAAGAAAATGATGTTCCAATTGGAGATCAGCATAATATGGCATTTATGTCGACCCTAGCAACTTATGGTAGAGGAACTGGTATAGTAATAGCTACCGGTATGGATACTCAAATAGGCAAAATTGCTAAGATGTTAGATGCAGAAGATGAGAATACTACTCCTCTTCAAAAGAAATTGGCTCAGTTAGGTAAAACTCTAGGATTTGCTGCAGTCGGAATTTCAATTGTTATGTTTATAGTATCTATGTTCCAAGGTAGAGATTTTCTTGAAATGTTTATGACTTCTATAAGCTTAGCTGTAGCTGCTATCCCTGAAGGACTGCCTGCAATAGTTGCTATTGTTTTAGCTCTTGGAGTTCAAAGAATGATAAAGGAAAATGCTATTATTAGAAAACTTCCTTCTGTTGAAACATTAGGCTCTGTTAATATAATTTGCTCAGATAAAACTGGTACATTAACTATTAATAAAATGACAGTAAAAAAATTCTATATTAATGGAGAAACTAAGAACTTAGAAGAAATAGATATTAAAAATGATGAAAGTAAGTTATTAGTTGATGGTATGATTCTATGTAATGATGCTACTTCAAAAGATGGTGTTCAAACTGGTGATCCTACAGAAGTTGCATTAATTGATGTAGGTAATAAAATTAACATATTTAAAGAAGATTTAAATAAAGCACACAAGAGGGTAAATGAAATTCCATTTGATTCTGACAGAAAGCTTATGACCACTGTAAATACTTATGATAAAGGATTTAATGTATTTACTAAAGGAGCCATAGACAGTATTTTAAAAATCTCTAATAAAATATTAATTAATGGAGAAATTAAAGATTTTACAAAAGAAGAAAAAGAAAAGGTTCTAATGGCTTCAAATTTAATGTCTGACGATGCATTAAGAGTTTTAGCATTAGGATATAAAGTTATAGATACTGAACATGTTGCTATAGATGACCTTGAAAAAGATTTAATTTTTGTTGGTCTTATGGGAATGATAGATCCTCCGAGAGAAGAAGTAAAAGGTTCAATTCAAGTTAGTAAAAATGCTGGAATTAGAACAATAATGATAACTGGTGACCACAAAAATACAGCCGTAGCTATTGCTAAAGAACTCGGAATTGCTAATGATATTTCAGAAGCTATGTCTGGTAGTGAAATAGATACCTATTCAGATGAAGAGTTCACTAAGATAGTTAATAATTATAGAGTCTTTGCTCGTGTATCACCTGAGCATAAAGTTAAAATTGTTAAAGCATTTAAAGCTCATGGGAATATTGTTTCTATGACTGGTGACGGTGTAAATGATGCCCCATCCTTAAAGGCAGCTGATATAGGAGTTGCAATGGGTATAACAGGAACAGACGTTGCAAAAGGCGCTGCTGATATGGTATTAACTGATGATAACTTCACAACTATAGTTAGTGCTGTAGAAGAAGGAAGAAATATTTTTAATAATATAAAAAAATCCATTTTATTCTTATTAAGTTGTAACTTAGGAGAAGTAGTTGCATTATTCGTTGCTATATTATTAAATTGGGCTGCTCCACTATTACCAATACACATTCTTTGGGTAAATTTAATTACAGATAGTTTTCCTGCTCTTTCACTTGGTGTTGATCCTGGGGATAAAGGCGTTATGGAACTTCCACCTAGAAATCCAAAAGAAAGCTTATTTGCTGGAAGAATGGGTAAGCTACTAATTTTAAATGGTATTTTGATAGGTGCAAATACATTATTTGCTTTTGTACTTGGAGAATATTTATATTCAGATTCATTAAGACATGCACAAACTATGGCATTTGTTGTACTTAGCGTTTCACAATTATTCTACTCACTAGCTATGAGAAATGAAACTAAATCATTATTCCAAGTTGGAGTGTTTAAAAATAAATGGCTCATTGGTTCAGTTTTATTAGGCATTTTACTACAACTTGCTATAATAACAATACCATTTACAGCATCAGTCTTTAAAGTTTATCCATTAACACTTACAGATTGGGGAATAGTAATATTAATATCTTTAATTCCATTTGTTATAAATGAAATAATAAAGATATTCTTCAGAATGAAGGACAAAAAATAATAAAATAATTAAAGAATGAAAATTTAATTTAACACTTTAGTATTAAATATAAAATGAAAGAATTAAGGAAATAATTTAGCTTGCTAAATTAAGAAAAATAAATTTTCTAAACTTCTACGAAGTTTATTCCGTAATTCTTTCATTTTTTAATATTCTCATTAATTATATCTTATTCATTATCCATTAAAAAATGTTTCCATCTTTAAGCTTTCCATTATTCATAGAATAAATTTTATCTGCTACTTTTTCTGCAAATATCATATCATGAGTAATTATAAGCATACTCATACCATCTTTTGCAAGGCTTTTTATTAAACTTGCTACTTCACCTGTTAGACCTGGATCTAATGCAGAAGTAGGTTCATCAAAACACATTAACTTTGGATTTAATGCTAATGCTCTCCCTATTGCAACTCTTTGTTTTTGGCCACCTGATAGTTCGTATGGATAGCTGTTTAATTTATCTTTTAGTCCTAAAAACCCTAAAATTTCTGTTGCATTTTTCTTTGCTAATTCATCAGATTCTCCTAAAACTCTTTTAGGTGCTTCAATTAAATTTTCTAGTACACTCATATGTGGAAATAGATTAAAGTTTTGAAATACTAATCCAATTTCTCTTCGCGCTTCATTAAATTCTTGCTTTTCTTTATAGTCCCCTTCTTTACATAAAAATTTATTATCTATTTCTATTGTTCCTTCATCACAAAACTCTAATCCATTTACACACCTTAATAAAGTTGTTTTACCACTACCAGAAGGTCCAACTATAACTGCTATTTCTCCATTTTTCACTTCTAAGTCTATTCCTTTTAAAACTTCAGATTTACCAAAGTTCTTCTTTAATCCCTGAATTTTTAGCATAAGCCAGCCCTCCTATTGATAGTAACTAAATCTTTTTTCAATGCTTTCTAACACTTTTGTTATTAACCCGTTAAACAATAAATAAACAACACCTATCACTACAAATGGCATTATAGATGAAAGTCTATTGGAAGCTATCTTTGCTACTTTTAATAATTCATCTAACCCCACAACATAAACTAAAGCGGTATCTTTAACTAAAGTAATAATTTCATTTGCAACTGGTGGAAATATTCTTTTTAGTGCTTGCGGCATTATAATTCTAAAGAAAGTATCTTTTTTACTTAATCCTAATACCTCTGCCCCTTCAAATTGTCCTTTATCTATAGATAAAATTCCAGCCCTAAATATTTCTCCAAAATATGCCCCATAATTTAATACCATTGCTAATATAGCTGCTGGAAATCTTGGAATACTTATATTTATTAATGGTAGTCCAAAAAATATAAATAAAATTTGTAATAAAAGAGGTGTTCCTCTTAAAATTAATACATATACTCCTGTTATTGAATTTACTATCTTTACTTTAGATATTCTTCCAAGTGCAATTATGCCCCCTAATGGTATAGATAAAATCAAAGTAATTATAAATATTTCTATTGTAACTTTTAACCCTTCTAAGACTTGTGGAATAAAAGCTATTATTTCGTTTATTAATTCCAAATAAAACACCTCGTCTTAAATTAATTTAGTAATTTATAAGTTTATTTAGCTATTATATCTTCTCCAAACCATTTTTTTGATATCTCTCCTGCTTTGCCCTCATTTACTAGTTCATCAAAGGCATTATTAAAAGCTTCAACTAAATCTTTATCATCTTTTCTCATTCCTACTGCGTATGATTCTTTACCAAAATCCTCATCTAACACTTTATATTTTTCTGCTCCTCTTTGGTTTATATAATATTTAGCTAATATTTCATCTGCAACAACTGCATCTACTCTTCCTGCTTCTAAATCCATCAAAGCTTCATTATTAGTTTCAAATGTAACTATTTTTCCATCTTTAAAGCTATTAACTATATCCCCATCAGCTTCTATTGCATCTACTGCACTCGATTGATTTTGGGCAGCAACTACAGCATCTTTTAATTCTTTTTTTGAATTAATTTTTGAATTAGCTAATGTTATGATGACTTGTCTATTATTTAAATATTCCTTTGAAAATGCAACTTTTTCTTTTCTCTCTTTAGTTACACTATATCCATTCCAAATAAAATCTATATTGCCATTGTTAAGTTCTGTTTCTTTCATACTCCAGTCTATAGGTTGAAATATAATCTTTTTATTTAATTTTTCACCAATTCCTTTTGCAAGTTCTATATCAAACCCTGTATATTCACCATTTTTGTCCTTAAAACCCATTGGGACAAAAGTATCATCAAACCCCAATACTAATTCTTCTTTTTCCATAGAATTTTCAATTTTCTTTTCTCCACAAGATACTAATGCTAATGACATTAATCCTAATAATGAAGTAATTAATATTTTTTTTACTATTTTCATAATTAAATCCCCCTTGTTCTTCATACTCTTTACTTATTTATTACTTTATCACAGTAAAGTAATAAAGTCAATAAAAAAAAATACAATACTTTATTTTTATTATTGTATTTTTAACCTTTAATTACTTTTCTTAAGTTATATATAATAGTTGTTGTAATAGGAATTAATAATATCCAATAAAAAGTACTTAATTGCAATTCTTCTAATTTAACTAAATGCCTGTATAAAATTATGCTTGAATAAATAAAATCTATAAATATAATAAATACAATTGAACTTTCTATAGTTAAAAAATAAGTTATTAAAGAAGTTAAATATATCACTCCAAGCATAATAAAATTTTCATATTTAAAATTAGTACTAATAATATTTGAAAAAATAGCTAAAAAGCAATTATATATTATAAATATTGAAATTACTATATCTGCATTTTTATTTTTTTTAGTCATTAAAATCTAGCTCCTTTTTATATACATTACTATTATTAACACTTTAAAAACTCCCTATTCTTATTATTTTAACTTTATTATATATTTATATGATTTATCTAATTTTCTCACTTTTATAAATATTGATTTTATTCTAGGAATAAATAATTTATTCTATTAATATCTTTTTCATTTTCTATATATTTTTCTACTGATAATTTAATATGTAAAAAAGAGACAGTACAAACTGCCTCTTTTTAAAATTACTTTAATCTCGTTCCTTCTTCTTCTTGAACTATTTTTCCCCTCTTCATCAACCCACCTAAAGCCATCTTAAAATAGTTTTTACTAGTATTAAATGTAGCCTTAATATCTTCTGGATTTGATTTATCATTAAATGGCATGAAACCACCATTTTTATTTAAGTATTTTAGTATATCTTCTTGAATTTGTTCTCTTTCATTCAACCTTGTTTTTCTTGGAGTTAAACCTATAACTCCATCTTCGTATATTTTTTTTATTCTTAACTTCATTTCAGTTCCTGGATAAACTTCCATGTAATATTCATTTGGTAATACTATTCCTTTATACTTTGAATCTATAGCTACATGAATTGTTCCACCCTGGCTTTTTGAATAAACTTGAGCTATAACCTCTTCTCCAACTTTAAATTCCTTTTCTTCTTCTTGCGCATTTAATAAATAATTTTCTACATCTGTAGTTGCTGCTAATCTTCCCGTTTTATCTACATATATGTAAAATAAATATTTACTTCCTGTATGTAATTTAAATCTTTGCTCTTTTATTGGAACAAAAATATCTCTATCTAGCCCAAAATCAACAAATGCTCCAAACTCTGTTTGGAATACCACTTTTAAATATGCAACTTCTCCAACAGTAACTAAAGGTTTTTTAAAGGTAGCTATTGGTCTATCTTTTGAATCTCTATATACAAATACCTCTATTTTATCTCCTACTTGTATTTCTTTATCCTCTGTCATAGATTTAGGAAGTAATACATCTATTCTTCCTTCATCTCCTAAATAAAACCCAAATTCTTTTTCTCTTTTAACTTCTAAAACATTGTATTTTCCTATATTAATCATTTTTCCTCCTGATTTTATAAGTATTTTTTACTTAACTCAACATAATTATTAGCAGATTTTTTTATACTTTCAATTTCATCATCTGTAAGCTTTCTTATAACCTTTGCTGGACTTCCAAGAATAAGAACTCCTTCTTCATATTCTTTACCTTGAGGTACTAAAGAACCAGCTCCTATTATAGTATTCTTTCCTATTTTCGCTCCATTTAATATTATTGACCCCATTCCTACTAAAACATTCTCTGAAATTGTACATCCATGAATTATAGCTCCATGACCTACAGTCACATTTTTACCTATAATAGTTTCAAAATCAACATCAACATGAACAACTGAATTTTCTTGAATATTGGTATTTTCACCTATATATATTTTGCTCATATCACCTCTTAATCGTGATCCAAACCAAATATTCACATTCTTCTCAATAACAACTTCCCCTATTATATCAACACTCTCAGATATATAGCAAGTTTTATGTATTACTGGTTTTATTCCATTAAAATCTTTTATCAATTTTACTTCCTCCAATCTAGTAAGTAATCCTTAAAGTTATTTTATCATTACTGAATATTATTGTCATTATTTATAGTTATTCAATACTATATATAGATAAGTAATAATTTATTGAGGAGCTTATTTTGGGAAGAAAAAAACATAAACAATTAAAAGAATTTGATCAAAGTAACATAAAATTTTATTATGGTATTCCACACTCTCATACTGAATTTTCAACTGGTAAAGGTTCTCCCATCGAAGCTTATGAGTATGGGTATAGATCTGGATTAGATTTTATGTTTATAACAGATCATAACTCTTATTTATCTAGTGAAATATCTATTAAAGATGATAAATACTCTAAGTTCCAAGGAACTAAGGTTTATGCCTCAAAAATAAAAAAGAAATATGATAGTTTTCTACCACTAGTTGGTTTTGAATGTAAGACTTATCTCTATGGAGATTTAAATATAATGAATTCTTCAAACTTTTTTACTGGTAGCGTAAGAGATTTAAAAGTCCTAGCATTATGGATGTTAAATAATCCTGATGCCTTTATTTCTATAAATCATCCACACAAAAATATAAAAGCATTACCTTATAACCCAGTATTAAATAAATTAATCACATCTATAGAAGTTGGAAATGGAAATCCTGCTAGTAAATATACCAGGCATGATCGCTACTATTTTAGCTTATTAGATGATGGCTGGAAACTTGGTGCTATTAATGGTCAAGATAACCATAGAATTAATTTTGGTGATTCTGAAAACTTGACAGTTTGCATTTGTAATAGTTTTTCTACTAGTGATATTATATCTTCCTTTAGAGAAAAGCGAACATATTCAACTGAATCAAGATATTTAAAGTTATATTTTACTATCAATGATAACTTTATGGGTGAAGAAATTACTATTTCTGATGATAAGCTTAGATTTATGATATTTACAGAAGATATTAAATATAAAATAAAAGAAATTCAAATAATAACTAATAAAGGAACAGTAATACGAACAATTGAAAATATTAATTTGAGTAGTATTAAGTATCTATATGAGCATAAAAGGGAACCCCACGAAACTTGGTATATAATAAAAGTTATTGAGGAAAATAATAAAGTTGCTTTTAGCTCTCCTATTTTTATAAATAACCCTGAAAATATAGTGTTGTAAATCTAAAAATTAAATATAAAAATAAATATGGCATGCATTATGTTTACTTCATAATTGCATGCCATATTTATATTCAAAACTCAAATTATTTTTTTTGATCTTGCATATGTTTTACTCTGTTAGGTTTAGCCTTAGGTCTTATTTCAATTTTCTTTTCCTTCTTTTTTGGTCCACCAGTACTTTGAATATCAAAGAACCATAAGAAGAACCAAACTATTACTATGGAAAGACCCATATTTATCCATACATTACTTGTCTTAACAAAAAATTGAACTCCAAATAAAACTAAAGATATAGCTAATGGAATCCATTTGTTGATTCTTACTTTTGAAAAAACATATTTTTTCCCTAAAGTAAATAGCATTATCATCACTGCAATAGTCGCTACAATATATGCTATAGAAAATAATATTTGCACGGTATTACTCCTCCTTTAAAAAGCTTCTATATACTATATTAAAAGAAATAATATATATTTTCAAGATATATGCCTTTAAATATTTATAACATTACTATTTTTATTTTATATTATAACTGATAAAATTTTTAATACATTTCAAACACCCATCTTTTACTAATTATTACTAATATATTAATAATTTCATTAAAATTTATTAAATTTATTATAATTCCCTTCTATTTTAATAAATTTTTTGATAGAATAAAGAAAGAAATTATAAAATGTTAATAAGAGGTGATTTTATGAGTTTAAATTTGACCTATCAATTAGATGAATTAGATCTACAAATACTAGATTTATTAATAAAAGATTGTAGAACTCCTTACTTAGAAATAGCAAGAATTTGCCATGTAAGTGGAGGTACAATACATGTTAGAATGAAAAAAATGGAAGAACTAGGAATAATAAAAGGAACTAGAATCCTTTTAAATTTACCTAAGTTAGGTTATGATGTGTGTTGCTTTGTTGGAATATACGTTGATAAAACTTCTTCTTTTGATTCAGTTTTTAATGAATTATCTAGAATTAAAGAAGTTGTTGAATTACACTTAACAACTGGAAATTATTCTATTTTTGCTAAGGTTGTTTGTAGAAATATTACTGATCTTCAAGATATATTATTAAATAAAATTAATACTATTAATGGAATACAAAGAACAGATACAATAATTTCTTTAGATCAACCTATTGATAGAAATATATCTATATAATAATACATAAAATAATTCCTTTTGGTTACACTATTTATTGTAAACCTATTTTAAAAGGAGTGTTTTTTTATGAAAGTTTTAGATTCTATAGCACTTATTTTAGTTATAATTGGAGCTGTTAACTGGGGTTTAATTGGATTCTTTCAATTTAATTTAGTTGACACACTATTTGGAACAATGACTGCATTTAGTAGAATAATTTATGCTTTAGTTGGAATAGCAGGAATATATTCTCTATCATTCTTTGCTAAAGATAGATTTATGGGCTCTAACTAATCAATATAATACAGTGTATTTAATTTGAATTAAGAGGGTGTGATTTTTCACACTCTCTTAATTTATATAAATTTTTATCTTTTATTATATGATGCATTACTATATATTTTTAATATCCTCAAAACCATAACCTAAGTTATCTATACACATTACTATTTTTTTTAAAATTGAATTTTCATTATAACAACATTTTATATTTCCACTATCATCTACTGAAACATCTACACTTTTCACTTCTATACTTAGATGATAAAATAAGCTAAGTTCTTCATCCTTTTTTTTATTCTTTATCCTATCAATCATACCTTTTCCATCATCATCTACATAACTCATTGATGTTGGAATATATTTTGTAACCCTATTATTTGTGCTAGTAATTATCTCTTTATTATATACTCCTATTTGTGGTTCATAAATTATTTTAAAGTATTCTTCAAATATCTTTTGTTGATCATTTGTTACCTTATAATGAGGTGTCTCCCAAAAGTCAATTGGTATATTGAGTTTATCTGATATCCTTATTGCCTCTTCTACTCTTTTTCTGACTTCTTCTTTATCATTATATCCATCATCTCCAAACTCATATCCTGAAACGCTATTACTCTCTTTATATTGATGAGTATATCCATGAAGACCTATTCTACCACTTCTATTTACAATATAATCTAATGTAAATAAAAAATTTGAATTTTGCATTGATTCATTTTTTGATATATCATTATCTATATTATTAGTATTATTTATATATCTTGGTATCCACCCTATACTAAAATCTTCTTCATTTTCATACATATAATCCACTACTGCTCTCACTTTTTCAAGTGCTGATTTTGTAACATAAACATCTCCTGCAGTAAAATCTTCAAACCTTAGAAATCCCTTTTTCTTTTTGTTATCATTTTTAATATTTTCATCATTAAATCCATTTATTAATCTTTTTGATATGTATATATCATTTTTATCGTAATCCCAGTAAGTATTAACCTTTAAAATTTCACATAAGTCAAAAAATGATATATAATATTCATTATTTTTCTTGAATATATCTCCTCTCAAGCTTTTAATTTCATTATCTTCTATGTATGTTCTATTATTTATATCTATATCAGTAATACTTTCTATTTTCAAAGTATCATCATTTGATTTTAAGCTATCTCCAAAATACTTCAAAAATTCTGAAACCGGTATATACAATCTATTGTTTTCATATAATACATCATTATTAAATTTCATTTTTTTATTTAAGAAAATAAAGCATATACTATACGGGACTTTTTTAGTATTCGTCGCATCATTTAAATTTTTTCTATATAATGCTTCTTTTTTCAAGAACTCTGCTCCTCTAGTATTCGAATATTTTGAAATCACTTGATATCTATTTAATTCAAAAAAACTAAATAAATACGAAACATAAATAACTAATAGTATTATAAAAAAAATTTTAACTCTTCTTTTCATAACCCTCTATCTCCCTTATAGATAAATTAATTAGTTTAATATAATTGGTATAATATATACTACTAATTTTATATTCTACATATAAAAAGCCTACTTTTAAAGTAGGCTTTCTTAATAATTTATTTCAATTTCTTTATAATATCAAATAATTCTATTGCAGCTTTTCTTGGTCCTTCTTTTTCTTGACCTTCTAAAGCTAAACAAGTTTTTATTTGTCCAACTTTTACATTTCCATTAAACATATCATCAAAGTATTTTTCTATTAATAGATCTGTTTCCTTTTGTTTCTGAGCTGGTCCAAATGGATTTGCAAAATAGCTTTCAACTAACCCTTTCTCTGAAGTTGTTCCCTTAGCCATCCTTGCTCCTGACTTAAATACCTTTATAGCCTCTTCTGTAGTTTTAAAGTATTCAATTGATTTTTCTCCTTCTTTAACTTCTGTATAGTTATTTGCATAAAGGAATAAATCAACTTCATATCCTTTTACTATTTCCTTATATGGTGCAACAGGCATTACCAGTCTAGCATTTATCTTATCTGGATTCATAAATATACTTCTATCAATTTCTTTAAAAGCATATCCTTGATCCAAGTCATCTAATCTAACAAATGCTCCTATTTCTGTTCCATATCCAATTATCTTTCCATTTACTTCTTTAAATGTTCCCATATCATCAAAGATAATTGTCATATTACTAATATAATCTTCACTTAACGCTCTAAATGCCTCTAAACTTTCTGATTTTCCTGCTCCACTATCTCCCATTATAACAACATTTGCTGTATTTCCATCTTTAAGTTCGATATTAACCATTGCCCCGTGTATAGGTAAATATCCTCTCTTTATCATTACTAGATTGTGTAATGTAAGTGTCATTTTCTTCATATATCCAAAGTAATCAATATCTACAGAATGATTAACGTAACCAACCATAATATCATTTTCTTTATCATCATAGAATACAGTTTTCTTTTCATTTTCATCATCTGTTGCTCCAAATACATAGACTAAATCTGGTTTTTTACCTCTATACTCTTCACATCTAGCCATTTCAAATAAGTTACATAAAGTTATTCCATGCTGCATAAAGTCTCTATGGAAATATATAAATGCTATAAGCTCACCTACTTTAGCTGGATAACAGAACCAATGATCTTTATTTAAAGATGCATATGTCAGTGGGTTAGTATCTATTTCTGTAAAAATTCCACTTCTAGTATTTTTCTTAGGGTATGTTATGAATGGAGTTTCTAATAAGATGCTATCAATAAATTCTATATCCTCTAAAGCTTCATATCCCTTTGGAAGTGGCCATAGAATTTTGTTAATTATAATTGATGCATTTCCTCCAACAGGTATTTGCCTAAATACATTTGGTTTATATCCTAATACATTTTTTTCAACTTTTCTATACAACTTTAATATTAAGTTAGATAATGATGAGTTAGCTTGAGTAAAACTTACTGCTGATAATCCATCTTGACGTTTATTGCTATGAATTATTGTGTATCTTTCTAATCTTCTCCAGAATAAATATAGATCTTCTACAAATGCTATAAAATTATCTTTATCCAAAAATAAATCGTGATAATTAGGATTAGCCTCAACAATTTCATCCACATTCATAACTGTGCAATATTTAAATATTTTAGATAAATTTTTTGATATTTGTGAAACATCTTCTGTTTTTAAACCTGACCTTAAATATCTCCAACTTAATGTAACTTTCTTTTTAGATTTTTTTAAGTAAGTTTCAATTACCTTTCTAAAACCTTCACTTTCTACTAATTCTTCAAATGTACTACAATATTTAGCTGTAAAATTAATTAATACTTTATCATTACTTATTGAAAACTCTTTACGCATACACTTGCCCCCTTTTTTGAAATATATATAATTTAAAAATTTCATTTTCGCACTAATTTTTTATATTATAACATACATTTTGCAAGTTTAGGAAGAAGTCTTTTTCATTTTTCTAAAATTATTATGACTTTTTTATATTTCTTAACAAAGAAAACGTAATCACATTAGTTTTTTTAATCTATTTTTATAAATTCATCAAATTTGCGAATATTTTTATTATAATACTATAAAACATCTATACCCTTCCGAACCTTAAACAAAATATACTTTCTATAATGTGGATATTTTTTTATTTATAAAAAAAACTATACCTTAAATTTCTTTTAACGGTATAGTTTATATATTATTCTTATTATACTTTTATTGTCCTAAATTTTTTGATATTACTTCTCTAACCTTTTCCATTAACCCTTTTTCTTCTTCTCTAGTTAGATTTTCAGTATATATAGGCTTCCCAAATGTAACTGTTATATCTATTGATTTAAACTTTCTATCTATTTCATAAGCCCTATATGCACCATCAATAGAAACTGGAACTACAGGTGCCTTAGCCATTGTAGCTAATTTTAAACTCCCTTTTTTAAATTCTCTTAGCTTTCCATCCTTACTTCTTGTTCCTTCTGGAAATATAGCCATACTATAGCCATTTTTTATATTATCTGCACCTTGTCTTATAACTTTAATTGCTTCCCTTGCATTTTCTCTGTCTAAAGGAACACAATTATACTTTTTCATCCAATACCCTAATATAGGAGCCTTCACCATTTCCTTCTTAGCAACAAACCCCATACACTTTCCTACTGAATCTATTAATAAAGGAATATCTAGAATACTAGTATGATTTCCTATATAACAGCATGGAACATCTGGAATATTTTCTTTTCCTCTTATAGTAACATTCATATTAAGAGTATTATGTATTGTGTATCTTGCCCAATCTTCCCCAACTTTCCCACTATAATCTACTGCTGCTTTTTCACCTTTTGTTTTTTCTAAAATTAAACGCTTTATTGCTTTGAATTGCATAAATATCATATATATACCATAATTTATAATCTTAAAAATACTCATCATTTTTCACCACCATATTTTATTTCTTACTTTATTATAAATGCTTATATTTTTTTCTTCAATTATATTTTTATTATCATATGTCTATAATATATGTATATATTCATATATTATTTTTTTATCTAAAATACTTTGCTTAAATACCCAATAAGTTAAATTTTATTTTATTCGAGGAGATAAAAATTGATAAAAAAATCATTTCATATAATCCTAAATTTCATTCTTATAATTTTACTTTTTCAATGTAGCATAAATACCAAAGAAACTAATATACAAATTAATAAAAATACCCTTCAAGTACATTTCATTGATGTTGGCCAAGGTGATTCTATATTAATTCAAGTTAATAACAAGAATCTACTTATTGATTCTGGACCTAATAAATCTGAAGATAAGTTAAAAAAATACCTGAAAAAATTAAATATATCTAAGTTTGATTATATCATCGCAACTCATCCCCATGAAGATCATATAGGAAATATGAGCTACATAATTAATAATTTTGATGTATTAAATTTTTATGCACCTAAAGTTGAGAATTCTACAAAGGCTTTTGAGACAATGGTAGAATCTCTTATTCGAAAAGATTTAAAAATCAAAGTACTAAAAGCAAATATAAAATCAATAGATCTTGGTAAAAATATAGTAGTAGATGTTTTCTCTCCGCTCTCTAACAGTTATGAAGATTTAAATAATTATTCTCCTATTGTAAAAATATCTTATGGAAATACTTCATTCTTATTTACTGGTGATGCTGAAGAACTTTCTGAAAACGAAGTTTTAAATGCTGGTTTTGATTTGAAATGTGATGTATTAAAAATAGGCCATCATGGATCTTCTAGTTCAACTTCCGAAAATTTTTTAAAGGCAAGTAATCCTTCCATCGCAGTAATTTCAGTAGGAGAAGATAACACTTACGGTCATCCAACTGATACTGTTTTATCAAGACTAAAAGAAACTAAAATTTATAGAACAGATATAAATGGAAACATAGTAATAACATCAGATGGTTTATCTTTAAAATGATAGATGCTCCTAAAATATTAGGAGCATCTATCATTTAAGATTTTATTCTTAAATCAATATTTTAACTTTCTTTTAATGCATCCTTTTCTTCATTTATGCAAGTTTTTTCTTCCGTTTCTTTTATATCTTTAAAGTTTTTATTTTGTATAATAAAAAAATCATCATCTTCTTTTTTATTATCATCTATTTCTTCTATATATTGATCTTCTTGAATTTCATCTTCCTTCTTTATATATGCCCTCCATCTCATATAAATATTATACAAATTGGTAACATCTTGCTCATTATATAGAAGTATAGTTTCTATCTTCTCTTTTGGCATTCTTAGTATATAATCTCTATCTTTTAATACTTTATTAAAAGTTTTAGCCAAATTAGATCCACTAATTAAATCTCCCTCTCTATGAATATCAAACTCTTTTTCTAGATTTTTTAAACCTATAGAGTGTCCATATTCTTTTTCATACTCTCTTTGAATATCTATATCTTCAAATTCCTTAGAAAAATTAAATTCTATTCCATATTTTTTAAACAAGTAATTTATAACTGTATAGTCATTATTTCCTGAGAAAGTAACAATTGCTTTCTTCCCTTTTCTCTTCATATTAACAAAATATCTTTTAGCTAAATCAAGAATTTGAATTACTTCCCCTTTATTTTCAATCATATATTGAGTTACATACAATTTATTATTTTCAAAAACACAGGCTCCAAAGACTCCTATACATTTTGGCTTCTTATACACATAATGCTCTAAATCAAAAAATATTAATTCTTCAGGAGGCCTATTAATTGTATCTGTTTTTAGCATAAAATCTCTTGCTAAATAATCCACCTCTATTATATTCTCTCTTATAATCACATTACCACTCTTTCTTCCTTATCATTTATCACCTTTTAAGTCCTTAGTTTATCTTATAATATTATATCATCTTTTATAACAATATAAAAATAAATATAATTAAATCTTTCTACCTTAATATAATATTATGTAATTTATTATATGTTCAACAAAAATATAACTAAGTTTAAATATAAAAATATTTTATAATTGATAATATTTATCAGTTATACACTTAAAAATATTGACTACATTTTAACATTTTGGTATTATAATAATATGATAATGATTTTCAATACGAGGTGGATGGTATGAGTCTATATGATTTAAATTTAGGAGAAAAAGCTATAATAAAATATATCAATGGTGATGATAAACTTACAAAAAGATTATTAGCTCTTGGTTGTATTGAAGGAACTGAAATTGAACTTAAAAGAATTGCTCCTTTAGGGGATCCAATAATAGTTAATCTTAGAGGATTTGATTTAGCAATTAGAAAAAAGGATGCTAAAAATATATTTTTAGCTGTATAGGGGGAATAACAAATGAAAACAGTAGCATTGCTTGGAAATCCAAATGTTGGTAAGACTACTCTTTTTAATTACTTAACTGGTTCAAATCAAAGAATTGGTAACTGGGCTGGAGTTACAGTAGATAAAAAGGAAGGATTTTTTGGAAATACTAGAATAGTTGATTTACCTGGTATATATGCAATGGATACTTATTCTAATGAAGAAAAAATATCTAAAGCATTTTTAGAAAATGACGACGTTGATGTTATATTAAATATAATAGACGCCTCAAATATTGATAGAAATCTTTATTTGACAACTCAACTAAAGCAATTTAAAAAACCTATTATTTTGGCTATAAACATGATTGATGTTGCTGAAAAAAAAGGAATAAACTTAGATTATAATAAATTATCAGAACTTATGAATGTTACAGTAATTCCAATTGTAGCTTCTAAAGGACAAGGTATTGATAATATAAAATCAGTTCTAGAAAGTGGTAATTATTTATCTAAGATAGATAATAGCAATTATGAATTTAATAATGAAAAAGAAACCTATGAATTTATAGAAGATATTCTTAATAAATGCAATAAAACTATAGATAAATCTAAAACTACATTAAAAGATAAATTAGATAACTTTCTATTAAATCCATGGCTTGCATATCCAATATTTATAATAATAATGGCATTAATGTTCCAAATTACATTTGCATGGATTGGACAACCATTATCTGATATGTTGGATGGATTTTTAAATGATTCTATTTTACCTTATTTATCTGATTTACTTGCTAATACTGCTCCATGGTTTCAATCTCTAATAGTTGATGGTATTGTAGCTGGTGTTGGTGGGATTATTGTTCTATTACCTATAATACTTGCACTATTTGCATGTATATCGATACTTGAAGATAGCGGATACATGGCTAGAGTTGCATTTATCATGGACAAACTAATGAGAAAAATGGGCCTTTCAGGTAAAGCATTTATACCTATGATAGTAGGATTTGGCTGTACAGTTCCTGCTATAATGTCCGCTAGAACATTAGAAAGTGAAAAAGACAGAAAGCTTACAGCTTTATTAGTTCCATTAATGAGTTGTAATGCTAGATTACCTGTTTACGCTGTATTTGCAGCAGTATTTTTCCCAAACTATACAGGATTAGTAGTTGCTCTTTTATATTTATTAGGCGTAATATTAGCATTTATTTTAGGAATAATATTTAAGAATACTTTATTTAAAAAGGATGAAGAACCATTTATTATAGAACTACCTGAATATAAAGCTCCTTCTATAAAAAATGTTGGTAAACAAGTTTATGAAAAAGCTAAGAGCTTCTTAGTAAAAGCCGGAACTATAATATTTGCTATGAGTGTTGTTATTTGGTTCTTATCAAACTTTAACTTCTCAGGTACTGTAGATGTTAATGAAAGTATATTAGCATCAATTGGAAATTTTATAGCTCCAGTATTTAGTCCTTTAGGATTCGGTAACTGGCAAAGTTCAGTTTCTTTATTAACTGGATTATTAGCTAAAGAAACCGTTGTTGCATCAATGGGCATTATATTTGCTGGTGACTTATCAGTAATGCTGCCAGTTTATTTTACTACAGCATCAGCAATATCATTCTTAGTTTTTGTACTTTTATATACTCCTTGTATATCAGTTCTAGGTGCAATGAAAAAAGAGTATGGTACTAAATTTACATTATTTGCAAGTGCATATCAACTTGTTTTAGCTTGGGTAGTTTCATTTATAATTTTTAACATAACTAAATTATTTATATAAAAGAAGGTGTTTCCATGGAAGTATTAATTACTTTAATTATTGTGGCTTTTGCAGGATATACAATATATAAGAACGTAAGAAAATCTTCTAAAGGCGAATGTAATTGTGGTAGTTGCTCAAATCATTGCCCAGCCTATGAAGAAAAAGAAAATGGAATTAAACTTAAGAAGAATAACTAAAAGTAAAATGGCTTAATAAGATTCAATTGAATTTTATTAAGCCATTTTAAATTTCTACTAACTTTTTTCTGCAATCTTTACTAAATCTTCATTCTTTTTCATTATTCTCTCATAATATACTTTTATAGTTGCCGCTGTTGGAGACGCTAAAAGCATTCCTAAAGCTCCATAAAACCCTCCACCTATTAATACTGCTATTATTATAAATAAAGGTCTTACTCCTACTTTATCTCCTATTAACTTAGGATCTAAATACCAACCATCAAATAGTTGAAGTGCTAATAATACTAAAAATACAATTACTCCCTTAGTTGGAGATACAAATACATTAAATAAAAATCCCACTATTTCTCCTATAAATGGCCCAAAGTATGGAATCATATTAGTTATTCCAACTATAACAGCTAATAAAAAAGCATATTCTGATTTAACTATAGTTAACAAAACTAATGCCATAGCTGCAATAATTGCAGAATCTATTGCTTTTATTCCTATATAAGCACCTATCATATTATGATATATTCTAACACCCTCTATTAATTTCTTACCTTTTTTTTCTTTAAGTATTAAGAATGTTACCTTTTTACTTTCTTTTATTAATCTCTCTTTATCTACTAACACATATATAGATATTAATAAACCTAGAAATAATTTAACTATTTGGCTAGAAATAGTAAATATATATGATATTGACCCCTCCAATAAAGTTACTGCCATTGTTCCAAATTGAGTTATTATATGATTGACATTATCCATTGTTCCTGTAGTATTTATAATTTCTTTTACAGATTCATTATTTAAAATTATATCTAACCAATCTTGAGTCTCTTGAATATATATAGGTATTTTTGTTGTTATATCTACAGCACTATCTATCATAATAGGTATTAAGTATATCGATGCTAGTATCAGTAAGGCTAATACTAATAAATAAGTGCTTAATATAGCAACACCTTCTTTTACCTTAAACTTTCTTTTTATAAATTTAACTAAAGGATTTAAAATATATCCAAATAATAAACCATAAACAACCGGCAACATTAAAGACCAAAATTTCTTTGATATACTAAAAAAATATGGGTAATTTTCTATAACCTTAAATCCAACTATACCTAATAATATTGCTATAACACTAGTAATTAACAAATCCTTATTTTTTATATTATTAAAAATATTTATCTACTCCCCTCTTCAATTTCTATAGATTATATCATAATAGTATTATATAGTCTTTCATATTATTATTAACTTTTTATAAATATTAGATACAAATAAGGATGCAAATTTTCGCATCCTCACTTACTATATATTACATCTTATCTACAACTTCAATTCCTAATAAAGCTAAAGAATTCTTGATTACTTGGCATGTAGCTTTTACTAAGCTTAGTCTAGCTTCTTTTAATTCTTCGTCTTCTAAATTTAATACAGAATGTGCATTATAGAATTTATTAAATGATTTTGCAACTTCTATTGCATATCTTGTAACAATTGATGGCTCTAATTTTTCTGTTGCTAAATGTATTTGCTTTGCAAATCCTTCTAATGCTTTTACTAATTCAAATTCTTCTTTTGAAGAAAGCTTAGAATAATCTGCATTTCCCTTAAGCCCTCCTGCTCTTGTTAATATACTATTTGCTCTTGCATATGAATATTGAACATAAGGACCTGTTTCACCATCAAATGAAAGCATTTCTTTCCAATCAAATACTATATCCTTTTCTCTAGAATTTTTTAGATAAGTAAATACTACTGCTCCAACACCTATCTTTTTAGCTACTTCTTCTTTGTTATCTAAATTTGGATTTTTTTCATTTATTACTTCTAACGTTTTATCTATAGATTCTTTTATTAAGTCATCTAATAAAATAACTTCGCCTTTTCTAGTTGAAAGTTTTCTATCTGCAAATTTTACAAGTCCGAAGCCTACATGAACACAATCTTTTGCCCATTCATGACCTGCAAGTTCTAATACCTTGAATACTTGCTTAAAGTGTAGTGCTTGTGGTGTTCCAACTACATATATACTCTTATAGAAATCATATTTTTTCTTTCTATACATTGCAGCAGCTAAATCTCTAGTTGCATATATTGATGCTCCGTCACCTTTTAGAACTATACATGGAGGCATATTATATTCATCAAGCATAACTACTTGTGCCCCATTACTTTCTACTAATAAGTTCTTTTCCTTTAATTCATTTACTACAACATCCATTTTATCATTATAGAATGCTTCGCCTGCATATGAATCAAATTTAACATCAAAAATTTCATATATTCTTTCAAATTCTTTTAAGCTTAAGTCTCTAAATCTCTTCCATAAAGCTTCTACTTCTTTATCTCCATCTTCTAATGCTTTAAAGTAAGCTCTTCCTTCATCTTCAAGTAAAGGATCTTTTTCAGCTTCATCATGAAATTTTACATATATTCTTAATAGCTCATCTATAGCATTCTTTTCTAATGCCTCTTCATTTCCCCATCTTTTATATGCAGATATAAGTTTTCCAAATTGAGTTCCCCAGTCACCTAAGTGATTTATTCCCTCAACAGTATATCCTTCTTTTTTAAATATCTTATATAAAGAATTTCCTATAGCAGTTGTAAATAAATGTCCAACATGGAATGGCTTTGCTATATTAGGTGATGAATATTCAACACAAATAGTTTTTCCTTCTCCTACATTCGATGAACCATATTCATCTCCTTCTGCTAATACTTTTTCTATTGTATTTTTAGTAAATACACTTTTGTCTGCAAAGAAATTAACATATGGCCCAACATTAATTATCTTTTCGAATCCATCATTGTCTATTTTACCAGCTAACTCCTCTGATATCATATTAGGAGCTTTTCTAAAAGTTTTTGCTAATTGAAAGCATGGAAATGCATAATCTCCCATATCACTCTTTGGTGGAATTTCTATTAATTTTTCTATGTTTTCAATATCCATATCAACATATTTACTTATTGCTTCTGCAACTTTTTTCTTGTAATCCATTATGTATCCTCCTTAATTTTTACTAATAATTTGAAAAATAAAAAATCCGTCTCTTAAATAAATAAGAGACGGAAAAAATCCCGCGGTACCACTCTGATTGCATAAAATGCCACTCAATGCTTTAACGCAGCAATACGAACTATCCTACTAATAAAATTTCAGTAGCTATCTCCAAGGCTCTCTTCCTAATATTCTATCTTATAAGGCTTACACCACCCCTTACTCGCTTAAAGAATCAAATATAGTACTCTCCTCTTCATAGATATTAATACTTATTCTAATTTAATATAAACATTATACATAAACAAAACTTTTATTGTCAATAAAAAAGGTATACTTATATAAATATATTTAACTCTTACCTATACTTTATTAATTAAAGTGATATAATATCTATAACAAAAATAATTTTCATAATATTTACTTAAGGAGTCAATATGGATAGAGTTGGTATTATCGATATAGGTCCAAGTTCTCTTAGACTTATGTTAACTGAAGTTAATGAAAATGGATATTTTAAAATAATAGATGAATTAAAAACATCTATCAGATTATGTCATGATTTAGTTACTGATTACGGAATATGTAACGAAAACTCTAAAACTATACTTTCTACACTTAGAGCATATAAATCACTTTGTACTGTTTCAGGTGCAAATAAAATATTTGCTGTTGCTACTGAATCTTTAAGGGAAGCTAAAAATAAAGATATTCTTCTTCCTCTTATTAAAAAAGAATTAGATATTGATATTAGAGTTTTAAGTTGCGACGAAGAAATTTACTATAACTTCCTTGGTATAAAGAGAAGTATTTATATAGGCAATTCCTTAATGATTGAAGTTGCTGGCACTGATACTCATTTAGCTTGGGTCCAAGGTGATAAAATACTAAAAAGTATTACATTGCCTATAGGAAGTGTAAATCTAACATATAAATTTAATTTGAGAGATAGAATATTACCTCAAGATTTAACTGATACATTTGAATTTATAACCTCCAAATTAAATGATATTGATTGGCTTATGGAGACTAAGTTCGATTCTATTATAGGCATAGCATCTACAGTCAGAAATCTTGGTAAAATAGATAGAGTCAGAAAGCGATATCCCTTTGATATTCCTCATAACTATGAACTTTCTGATATTGATGTTCAAGAAATATTTAATTTATTAAAATGTAAGGACTATAAACAAAGACAAAAGCTAGATGGAATGGAACCAGAACTTGCAGATATAATCGTTGGTGGAACTGCTATCTTTAAGAGAGTAGTTAATATGGTTCAATGTAACAAAATAATTATTTCAGGAAGAGGCCTTAGAGAAGGGTTAATGTATGAATATCTTGATAATAAATACTCAATACCAGAAGATATACTAAATTATAGCATAAACGAAATATTAGAAACTTTAAATTGTGATAAAAATCATGCACTAAATGTGTTTAAAATAGCTTATAATTTATTTAATTCTTTAAAGCCATTACACCATTTAGGCGATGAATATTTAAATATTATAAAAACATCTTCAATGCTTCATGATTGTGGAATTAGCATTAACTATTATGGGCATCATAAGCATTCATTTTATATAATATTAAATTCCTATATAAATGGATTAACCCATAAGGAACTTCTTATGAGTGCTGCTATCGCCGCTTCTCATAGATTTAATAGCTATCAAACACCTTTATCACCATTTTCTTCAGTCATTAGCCAATTAGACTTACGATCAGTAAAACTTATTGGAGTTCTTATTAAAATAGCAGAAGGTTTAGACAGAAGCCTCGTTGGCGCAGTTAAAAAGCTTCAAGTGTCATTTGATAGTCATACAGTAACAATTAAAGTTTCTTCAGATATAGATGTTGACTTTGAAATTCGTCAAGCTTTAAGAGCAAGCGAAAAATTTAGAGAAATATATGGAAAAGAACTTATTATTGAAGCTATTTAAATTATTATTTTAATAAAAACTTTTTATTAATTAACCGTGTTCGGGAGAATTTATAAAATTATAAAAAATAAAAAAGTATATTCATCTAAGTGTAATTAAAAGTTCATAAAATCTGGCTTTTAATTACACTTCTTTTTATAGAATCTACTTTTATACTAAAATATTATCCCTACAACTCCAAATGCTATTTTACTAAATATAGTAAAGATTAAATTTGATGGTATTGTTAGTATAAATTGACCTACTAAAACAATACCTAAAAGAATAAACATTTGATATTGATAAAGCTTATCTGCAACTTTATAAAAATTTTTAGGACTTATTTCTCTAAATAACTCAAACCCTGCAAGTCCTGGAAGAGGTATTAAATTAAATACAAATAAATTTATATTAATAATCGAAATAAATTTTAATGCTAATCCAATTATATTGAATGCTGATGACGGCAATTTATAAGCAACATTAATCCATATCGCAAATATAAACATTCCAATAAATCCTACTAATAAATTTGCAAGAGGAGCTGCCATAGTTACCTTTATTGCATCCTTCTGACCTCTTTTATATGCACTTGGATTTGTATCTACAGGCTTAGTCCAACCAAACCCCACTAATAAAATCATAACAAACCCAATAATATCGATATGAGCTGCTGGATTTAATGTTAATCTTCCTTGAAATCTTGGTGTTTTATCTCCTAATTTATCTGCTACTTTAGCTTTTGCATATCCTTGCGCAACAAAAGCTATCAAAATTGCAGGTACTGTTAATATCTTCATTAATAAATAATTTGATCCTAACATTCTAGTCCTCCTTATTCTTTTTTATGATTATACCATATTTATCAAATTTAATACTTCTTGTTTACATTTTTTTAATAAAAAAGTAAGCAAACTTCATATTTATTTTTCATTTATAAGTCTAAGATATATTAAAATAGAATTTCCTACCTTATTTGATAAAAGTAACAACTCATTACCTATATATGTCGTGAGCTTCAAATTTTGAATAATTTTCAAGTATCACAAGTAAATTTAACATTTCTATAATATTAAAAGGGACTTTACTAATAGTAAAGTCCTTTAAGTTTTTATTGATTTGGTTTTTCTCCTTGAGGTTTTTCAAGATTATTTACATTACCGTTATTATTTTCTCCATTTGTTGGTGGTGTTGTTTCATTTCCTCCATTTACTGGAGGTTTTGTTGTTTCATTTTCCCCACTTGCTGGTGGATTAGTTGTTCCATTTCCTCCACTTGCTGGTGGATTAGTTGTTCCATTTCCTCCATTTGCTGGCGGTTTTGTTGTTTCATTTCCTCCACTTGCCGGTGGGTTATTTGTTCCATTTCCTCCATTTGCTGGTGGTTTTATAACATCTTTATCTGGAGTTGGATCTGGAATAACATCTTTATTTTTATCATCATACTCCTCTGGTCTTATGTTATACATGGAGTTATATCTAGCTTCTTCAGAATTATAAGCTGCAGCAACATTTTCAACTGCTAATAAATCAAACTCTTCTGGATTAGGTAGCTTATTATTAAAAATAAAATCATGTAATACTTTTGAGTTCTGTTCAAAATCTATTAATAAGCACCAACCTCTATCTTTATATAAATTATCTCTTGCAATAAGCTCTGTTTGTGGTATTTGTAGTTGTTCAAAATCTAAACTTGGTAACTTATAAATTGTATAAGCTAAATTTAAAGCTTCTGGTATATCTATGTTAGTCTTCACTTGCTCTGATAAAGTATTGGCTATACCTACATATTTTAAAGGATTTACCTCTTTTAACTTTTTAGCAACCTCATGTAATACCTTACTTTGTCTCTCTCCTCTTTCAAAATTTCCATTTCCAACATATCTTATTCTTGCATAAGATAAGGCTTGTTGTCCATTTACCTTTTGAAGTCCTGTTTCAGTAATTGGAGGTGAATTTACACCTGTAGCTTCACCTATATATTTATTTACTTCATCTATCTCATAATCTTTTATATCTACTTCAATTCCACCAATTTGATCTATTATAGCTTCAAATCCCCAAAAGTTTACTATAATATATTTATCTAAATGTAAACCAAAGTTTTGTTCGATAGTATCCATTAGTAAAGCTGCTCCACCTTCAGCCCCTTTAAGTTTTCCTTTATCATCTTCTTCAGAACTTCCAAAGGCAAAGGCAGCATTTATTTTATTTTCTCCATATTCAGGTATATCAACTAATGTATCTCTCATTATTGAAGTCAACTTAACTTTTTTATTGTTATTATCTAATGTTGCAATAATAATAGAATCTGATCTTGCTGGCTCATCTAAAGTTCTTCCATCAGTTCCTATTAATAAAACATTTGTAATTCCATCTACCTCATTGTAGCTAACTTCTTTTTTATTTTCTGGCTTATATTCTACATAAATTTTATTTCTAATATGATTATAATACCCCCAAGCTGTTGCTATAATTATTGCTAATACACTTAGGATAGATATTAATATAATTTTCTTTTTATTTCTCTTTTTTTTCTTAGAACTTTTTCTTTTCACTGAATCATTTTCACTCATCCTAATTCCTCCCTTTAATTTATTATATAACCAAGACCTTCATTTTTACAACAATATCCATTATATTATACTAAATTTATTTGTCATCTTTGTTACAAATATATAACAAAATATAATATTCTTCATATTTATATTATTTAAATTATTTATCTACATTATTTATACTAAAATATTTTTATATTCACGTATTTTATAAGCTAAATTAAACTTAATAATATTTAACTTTTATATAAATTTGATTTTAATTTATACATACACCTCTTTTATTTGAATTATTCAATTAATACTTCAAATGGTTGAGTATGATAATATTTAAGCATCAATGATAATTATTTCAGTAAAATATCATACTTGAAAAGACTTTATTATTTAATCCTTAATAAGTTAATCCTTAATAAGTTAATAAATATTTACTTTATTAAAATTAAATTATTTACTCATAAATTAATTAAATATATATTCTCCCCCATATATAAATTATTTGCTATATTATAAAATTTAATCTTAATCATAAATATCTAAAAAATAATACATTCTTATTTTATAATGTTTAAATTTATGCTTATTTGTTAATAATAGGAATAAGGGGTGATAAATATGGATAATTTAAATAATAATTCAAACTTAAAATCTACCAAAAAGAATATTAATAAAAAACAAAAAGCTGCTATGCTTGTTTCATTTATTTCATTATTAGCAATTTGCTTTTGCTTAAGTTACTTTATAACTGATTATATAACTGATCCCAATAGAGATATAACTAATGCGGAAGCTCAAAATGAAACTGTATATAGTGAAAATAATAAATATTTAGATAATAATATCTATGTAATGCTAAAAACAAATGATAATATAGATATGGCTGAAAACCTAATTAATTTGAAAAGCAAATTAGATTTAAGTGAAAATATTACTAAAGAAGATTTAAGTGAAGAACTGTCAACCCAAGGATACGTTCTTTCTGAGTGGGACAATAATAAATTAGTTTACACAAGAGATGCAGCTGTAAATACAAGTAAATTTAAATCTGATAAATACTATTTAGGTGAAGAAAATGGTTTTATAAGCTTATTCAAAACAGATTCTAATGGTAATATAATTGAATCTGAAAAGAAAGTTTATTCTGATTCTAAACCACTATCAAATTTGCCAGAAATAGATCAAAACTATATTAAAGAACATAAATTTTCTTTTGATACAAAAGAAGAAGCACTACAAAAGTTAAGTGAAATGATATCATAATAACTACCTTCATTACCAAAAGGGAGCACATGCTCCTTTTTTTGATTTGTAAATAAGGCATAACAAATCTTAATAAGGGAATAAATAAATTATAAACTAATTTATTTAGGAACATTATTAATTTATTACTATACACTATACATTTCATTCATAATACTTAGTAGTAGTGGAAATACTAGGGCTTTAAAAATTGCGCATTAGCTAAATAATATGTAAACACATAAGGTGAATAGCAAATTTAAGAATATACTTAGAAAATAATTACAATTTTCACTAATATTGTTAGATATATCAGAAAACACTATATCATTACATACATATAATTTTATATAGGTCAAAGTAGAATTTATATTTTTTTCTTTCTATTTTGATTTTTTTTCACATTTTAAGACAAAAAAGTATAATTATAATATGTATTTAGTTAATATTTTCATAATATATTTTAAAATTGTGTAATTGTAATAATTTTTTCACATTTTTTTATTTACATATCGATATAAAGCTATTAATATATATTTATTGCCCTAAAAAAATTATTCCAAATCGGAGGTTTGTTTTATGAATATTAGTATTATTGATATGCCTATATTCTATGGATGTGATAATCCTGGAGTTGAAAATGGGCCAAAAATTTTAAGAGAGAACAACCTTCTAGATATCTTTAATAAAAGCCACCAAGTCTGTGATATGGGCGAAGTTCATGTAAAAAATGTTTCTTCAAATGATAAATACGCAGCTAACGCAAAAATGAAGTATTTAGATGAAGTTGTGAGATCAAATGTTGGACTAGCTGATAAAGTTTATGAGTCATTAAGTAAATCATATCTTCCTTTAGTTATAGGTGGAGATCATTCACTTGCTATAGGTAGTGTTGCTGGCTCAAGTAAATTTTTTGATGAAGATCTTGCAGTAGTTTGGGTGGATGCTCATGGTGATATAAATACACACGAGACTTCCCCATCTGGAAACATTCACGGAATGCCTTTAGCTAGTTCCATGGGAATAGGCCATGAAATTTTGACTAACCTTTATTCTTCTAGCCAAAAGGTTAAACCTGAAAATGTATTTTTATTAGGTTGCAGAGACTTAGATTTAGGTGAACTTGAATTAATCAAGGAATATAATCTTAACGTATGGACCATGAAAGATATTAAAACTAAGGGCATAAAAATTGTATTAAAAGAACTTTTAGAAGCTTTAAAAATGAAAAATGTAAAAAATATTCATTTTAGCTTTGATATTGATAGTCTAGATCCTTCTTATGTTCCAGGAACAGGTACTCCAGTAGAAGATGGACTAACCTTCTCAGAAGGAAAACAAGTAATTGAAACTATAATTAACACTTCATTAGTTAGAGCTATGGATTTTGTAGAATTTAATCCAGCCTTAGATGATAATAAAAAGACATTGGAAACTTGTCTTGAGTTATTAAAGGTTATATCTAAAGCTTTTGAAGGAAAATAAATAAGAAAAATAACTAATAGATTTCTATTAGTTATTTTTTTATTATTAAGTATATCTTGTAGTTCCATAATTATGTTTTAGGACTTTTTTTAAATTTATGTTATTATATAATAAGAAACTTAATCTTAGGAGGATAAAATGAAACTACTATTTTTTGATACAGAGACAACTAGCATAAAGCCAGGTAATATATGTCAATTAAGTTATATAGTTATAGATGCTTCAGTAAAACCGCAAAAGACTATTGGAAAAAACTTTTTCTTTACAGTAGATAGCATGGATGAAGGTGCAGAAGCTATTCATGGATTTTCACTTGAAAAATTATATGACCTTTCAGAAGGTAAAGAATTTTTAGATTGTGTCCATGAATTTATGCCAGATTTCTTCGATGCAGATTTTATAATAGGACATAATGTTCAATTCGATATAAAATTTTTAAAACATGAGTTACAACAGCTTTGGGAAGCAGGTCTTATAGATACAACTTGGGAGCCTAAAAATACATTTTGTACTATGGCATATTATAAGTCTCCTTGTAACTTACCAAGTCCATCTGGAAATATAAAAAATCCTAAGCTTGCAGAAGTTATAGATTTTCTTCAAATTTCTGAAGATCAAATAACAAATAAGGCAAATGAATTATTTGAAGGTAGTGGAAACTACCATGATGCTAGATTTGATACAGCTGCTACTTATTTAACAGTTATTCAAGGTATGAAAAAAGGATTAATTCCTGCAGGATATTTTTCAAATCTATTAAAAAAATAATTTTTTAATAATAAATCCCTAGAATAGCCTCTAGGGATTTATTATTGCTTAAAATAGATTTTAAAACTCACTAAAAAACTTTTCTTTAAGTAATTTACACTTTTCTTTATCCATAGCTGGAGTTCCATCTAACCTATATTTTAATCCTAATGTTTCATATTTATTTACACCTAATAAATGATATGGCAATAATTCTACCTTTTCAACATTTTCTAATGAATTAATAAACTCTTTAAGTTCTTGCATATACTCTTCACTATCTGTCTTTCCTGGTACAACTACTTGTCTTATCCAAAGCTTAGTACCTGACTTTTTGCATGCATCTAAAAATTTATTTGTTTCATCTATTTTAAAACCTGTCATATCCTTATATCCAGCTTCTGATAAATGCTTGACATCATATAATACTAAATCAGTATATTTTAAAATTTCATCATATTCTCCAAATCCAACACCTGATGTATCTAAACACGTATGTATTCCTTCAGCTTTACATTCCTTAAGAACTTCCAATAAAAACTCTGGTTGTCTTAATGGATCTCCACCTGAAAAAGTAACTCCACCACCTGAAGTAGCAAAATAACTTTTATATCTTTTTATTTTTTTAACCAATTCTTCTGAAGTATATTCATTACCTTCATTTTCACTCCATGTATCTGGGTTATGACAATAAAGACATCTTAATTTGCAACCTTGAAAAAATACTACTACTCTAATACCTGGTCCATCAACTAGACCCATACTTTCAATTGAATGAATTCTACCTTTTAGCATATCTATCTTCTCCTCTTTTGGGAAATTAACAATAAAATTATATTCTCTTATTCATTATAAGTTCTATATAAGAAATTGTCTATTATTTAAAGAGATGTATAAGACACCCCCTTAGTTAGAATATAAAATATTAGGTTTTAGTAGTGTTCTATAATGAAATGCATAAATTTATATTTTTTTAGCCTATTTTTATTACTCTATACCTCACTCTTTAATTCTCAAACATCTACTAGCAAAAAGATATACCTACATAAATAGATATATCTCATATGATTCTATATATTTTTTAGATTTCATAAATAACGCTATATATTATATAAACCCAAGTTCTTTATATAACTCTTTGCTTATATCTTCACCAACTAATTTCTTAATAATTTCTACACAAAGCTCTATAATCCCAATCATATTTGAAGCAAACATTAATTTCCCGTTATCAACAAATGACCTCTTAATTTCAATTGCCCCCTCTATTTTCCATTTAGATTCAGGAATTGCAACTCCGTTTATATCATTAAACTTATCGAGAAAGTAAATTCCATTAGAAAATGCAGTTATATAATCACACTCATTATATCTTTTTCTTATATAATTCATAAGAATACTATCATTGGTAGCTATAGATGCCCCTACTCCTCCTGGGATTATAACTATGTTTGGATTAAATATATCAGTACCTACTATTTTATCAACTGTTATGTCTATATTATTTGATTTAATTTTTGCCTTACTTGATACCGAATGTATTTTAAAGTAATCATCTTCCAAAAGTTCATTTATCTTTGCGAATATATTAAATACAATCGAATATTCCATTATATCCATATCATCATACGCTAAAATAGCAATTTTTTTCTTATTACTTATTTTACAATTTAAAAAGTTATTCTTAGTTAATTTATATGTGTATTGCTTTCTAAAATTATTTATTTCTTCAAATCCGACTTTCTTTAATAAGGATTTAGCCTCATTTGTTCTTACTGTATCTATTATAGCTTCTCCCCCGAAGTCTAAAAAATAATACTCTAACAGTAATCTTAAGGCCTCTTCTCCATATCCCATTCTTCTATATTCATGATGTATTTTTATATTTATTCTCGCTACCTTAGTTGCAGAATTGTATCCATGAAAACTCACTTCTCCAATAGCCTTATCATCAGTTGTATATATCAAGCAATAAAAGTTTTTCCCATCAGTAGGTTGTATCATTTTGTTATAAAACATTTCCCATTTTTCTCTTGGGAATGAATATGCCTCACCAATATCACCCATATTCTCCTTATTTCCCCATAACTCTTTAACAAAAGATAGCTCTTCAAAGCTAGGTTTCCTTATATAAGCTATCTTTCCATTTCTTCTATATAAACTTAACTTTTCATTCATTATCTCACCTATAAATATTACTTTATTCTTCCAGTCAACATATAGTTTACTATCTCATAAAATCGATGTTTTATCAAGCTATATAGACTTAATATAAGAAATAAGCAATTTAAATTTAATATTTTTTTAATAATACTAATTAATCTTATTATAGGTAATAAATTGAAAATGTAGATTTCTTCTATATTTTAAAGCTATAATAATTTTCAGTAATTTCAGACAGTCTATTTTTTTACTTAGTATTTCTAAACTTTTAGTGTTGTTTTATTAAACTAATTTTTAAAGAAATCCAATGTACTTTAATAGAATCAACACTTTCAGGAAAATTTTTTTATATGTTTTTTCACAAAAAATATTGATTTATATATAATTAAAATATATAATATCTATTGTTTGTTTAGTAATTTTAAACCTAAGGTTTAGTATTATAAAATTTATTGAAGTAGAGGTGTAGTTGTGGAAATCGGAGAAAAGATACGTAGATTACGTATCGAAAAGCAATTAACTCAAGAAGAACTTGCTAATAGATGTGAACTGTCTAAAGGATTCATATCTCAAGTAGAAAATGATTTAACTTCTCCATCAATAGCAACGTTAATAGATATCCTGGAGATACTTGGAACTAATCTTACAGAGTTCTTTAGTGAGGCTAGTGAGGAAAAGGTTACATATACATATGAAGATATGTTTGAAACTGAAAATGAAGATTTAAAATATAAGCTAATGTGGCTTATACCAAATGCTCAAAAAAATGAAATGGAACCAATTATGATAACTTTAGAACCAGGTGGGCAATATATAGAAGAAGAACCTCATGAAGGTGAAGAATTTGGTTTTGTTTTATCTGGAACTATACTATTACATTTAGGAAAAAAGAAGTTCAAAGTTAAAAAGGGCGAAAGCTTCTATTTTAAGCCTAGATCTAATCACTATATTTCAAACGGAGGAAAAACCCAAGCCAAAGTTATTTGGATAAGTACTCCACCATCATTTTAAATCAACAGAAAGAGGTGTTTATTTTGAAACAAAATATAATTGAAATAAAAGGTGTTTCTAAAACCTTTAAAGATAATTGTGTTTTAGACAACCTTTCATTAAATATTAAAAAGAATGAATTTTTAACATTACTTGGCCCTAGTGGATGTGGAAAAACAACAACATTAAAAATAATTGCTGGATTTGAAGATGCAGATAAAGGTGAAGTTTTATTTAACGGAACCGATATCTCAACTTTACCTCCCTATAAAAGGCAAGTAAACACCGTATTCCAAAAATATGCTTTGTTTCCTCATATGAATGTATATGAAAATGTTGCATTTGGATTAAAAATTAAAAAGACTCCTAAAAATGAAATAGATTCAAAGGTTAAAGAAATGCTTAAATTAGTTTCTTTAGAAGGATTTGAAAAAAGAAGTGTTGATTCCTTAAGTGGTGGACAACAGCAAAGAGTTGCAATTGCAAGAGCTTTAATAAATGAACCTGAAGTTCTTCTTTTAGATGAACCTCTTGGGGCACTTGATTTAAAACTTAGAAAAGAAATGCAAATTGAACTTAAAAGAATACAACAAAGACTTGGAATTACATTTATATTTGTAACTCATGACCAAGAAGAAGCTTTAACTATGTCTGATACTATCATAGTTATGAACAAAGGTAAAATTCAGCAAATGGGTTCTCCCGAAGACATATATAATGAACCAGCTAATGCTTTTGTTGCTGACTTTATAGGTGAAAGCAACATTTTAGATGGTACTATGTTAGAAGATTTTAAAGTAGAATTCTGTAATAAAACTTTCGAATGTGTTGACAAGGGATTTAATCAAAACGAATTAATTGATGTAGTTATAAGACCAGAAGATATAAAAATTGTATCTCCTGATAAAGGAATGATAAAAGGAACTGTTAAATCAATAATTTTTAAAGGTGTTCATTATGAAATAGAAGTTGAAGAAGGAAGTAATACATGGATAATCCATAATACTAAATTTGCAGAAGTAAATTCTGTTATAGGATTAGATATTTATCCAGAAGATATTCATATTATGAGAAAGGTTTCAAATAATGAGTAAGGCAAATAAAGCTAATAGAAACATTGCTGCATCTCCTTTCATAATCTGGAGTGCCCTATTTATTGTAATTCCTTTATTAATAGTTCTATTCTTCGGCTTTACTGTAACAACACCTGAAGGAGACTATTCTTTCTCCTTAGAAAACTTTACAAGACTACTTCAACCTCAATATATAAAGGTTTTTGGACGAAGCTTATGGCTTGCTTTATTATCTACAATATGGTGCTTAGTTTTAGGATATCCTGTTGCATATATTATATCTAAAATGAAACCTTCTAAAGGTAACATTTTAATAATGCTTTTTATAGTACCTATGTGGATGAACTTTTTACTTAGAACTTATGCTTGGTTACCTATATTAGGTAAAAACGGATTTATAAATAATATTCTTGGATATTTCGGAGTTGGTCCTTTTACTTTCTTATATAATGACGGTGCTGTAATACTTGGTATGATTTATAACTTTTTACCATTTATGGTACTACCAATCTATACTGTATTAACAAAAATGGATAAAGACTTATTAAATGCCGCTGCTGATTTAGGTGCAAATAGAAGTGAAATATTTAGAAAAATAGTACTTCCATTAAGTATGCCAGGAGTAGTTTCAGGAATAACTATGGTATTTATGCCTGCTGTTTCTACATTTGTAATATCTAGATTACTTGGTGGCGGACAATATATGCTTTTAGGTAACTTAATTGAACAACAATTTACTATGATGGGTGATTGGAACTTTGGTTCATCTATCTCAATATTTATGATGATAATAATATTAATTTCTATGGCTATAATGAGTAAATTTGATAATTCTGATGCTAAAGAAGGAGGCGGTCAATTATGGTAAAGAAACTAGAAAATTTTATTAAAAAGTTTTATTTATTATTAGTATTTATCTTTTTATATACACCTATAGTTGCCTTAATAGTATTCTCCTTCAATGATTCTAAGACTATGGGAAAATGGTCAGGCTTCACATTTAAATGGTATGGTGAGCTTTTTAAGAACGAAAGAATTATGCAAGCTTTATTCTTTACAGTTGTTATAGCTGTTATTTCTTCTATAGTAGCTACAATAATTGGTACTTTAGCAGCAATTGGAATAAATAAAATGAAAGGTCCTAAAAAAGCCCTTTTATTAAATATAAATTATCTGCCTGTATTAAATCCTGATATAGTAACTGGTATTGCCTTAATGAGTTTATTTATATTCATTAGACCACTTACAAAATTAGATTTTGGATTTACTACAATGTTACTAGCTCATATTACATTTAATATTCCTTATGTTATATTAGCAGTTTTACCAAAGCTTAGACAATTACCTGAAAATATTGAAGAAGCTGCATTAGATTTAGGAGCTACACCGTCTTATACATTAAGAAAAATAATATTGCCTCAAATTAAACCTGGTATCTTTGCTGGTATGCTAATGGCATTTACAATGTCTATTGATGATTTTGTTATTAGTTTCTTCACAGCTGGCCCAGGAGTTACAAACCTTTCTATAGAAATTTTTGCTATGGCAAGAAGAGGTATTAAACCTGAAATTAATGCCCTTTCTACTTTAATGTTTGTAACTGTTCTAACTCTTCTATTAATTGCTAATAGAAAAGAATTTACATCAAGAGGTGATAAAATTGAAGAAGCTTAAGAAGTCTATTGCTATTTTATCTTCATTATTTTTAATATCCTCATCTTTTGTAGGATGTTCTAAAAATGAAGATAGCTCTAAAAGTACAAGGACCCTCAATGTATTTAACTATGGGGATTATATAAATGAGGATTTAATTTCAAAGTTCGAAGAAGAAACAGGTATAGATGTAATCTATGATACCTATGAATCTAATGAAATTATGTATCAAAAAGTTAAAAATAGTCCCGGTACATATGATTTAATTTTTCCTTCTGATTATATGGTGGAAAAAATGATTAACGAAGATATGTTAGAAAAAATAGATTTTAATAACATCCCAAATTATAAGAATATTGGTGAAGACTTCAAAAATCTTCCTTATGATCCTAAGAATGAATATTCTGTTCCTTATATGTGGGGAACAATAGGTATAATATATGATGCTGATAAAGTTGATGATCCTGTTGACAGCTGGGATATTTTATGGAATTCTAAATATAAAGGTGAAATATTTATGTTTGATTCAATAAGAGATACCCTTGCAATTTCCTTAGTTAAACTTGGCTATTCATTAAATTCAGTTGACAAAAATGAATTAGATGAAGCTGCTAAAGAATTAATAAGACAAAAACCATTAGTTCAATCATACGTTATGGACGAAGTTAAAGATAAGATGATTAATGGTGAAGCTACATTTGCTACTGTTTATTCTGGAGATGCTATATTTATTCAAGAAGAAGCTCCTGATTTAAACCTTCAATATGTAGTTCCAAAGGAAGGTTCTAATAAATGGTTTGACGTTATGGTTATACCAAAGGGTGCTAAACATAAATCTGAAGCTGAAGAATTTATAAACTTCTTATCAGAACCTGAAAATGCTAAAGAAAATGTTGAATATATAGGCTATGCAACACCTAATACAGCAGCTTATGAATTATTAGATGAAGAAACTCAAGAAGATGAAACTGTTTATCCTCCTGAAGAAGTTCTTGATAAATGCGATATATTTAAAGATCTAGGGAACAAGATAAAATTATATGATGATGCATGGTTAAAAGTAAAAATAGACTAAAAAATATTCCATAATACAATTAGAAATATGGTAGCATTTTATACCGAAAGGCTACCATATTTTTTTAATTTTATATACTAAATTAGGTGTTCTTTGCAATATATTTTTTAGTTTATAAGTTTGAATCTCCAAACCATAATTTAATTTCTCTTTTAGCACTTTCTATGCTATCAGATGCATGAACACAGTTTTCCCTATTATTTGTTGCATATAATTTTCTTATAGTTCCTTCTTTAGCTTCTTCTGGATTTGTACTACCATTAATTTCTCTTATCTTCTCAATTGCATTTTCTCCTTCTAAAATTAATGCACATAAGGGACCTTTAGTTATAAAAATTATTAATGGTTCAAAAAAACTTTTCCCAATATGTTCTTCATAATGCCTACATGCAAATTCCTTAGATATCGTTTCCATTTTTAGTGCAACTACTTTAAGCCCATTTTCTTCATATTTATTAATTATCTTTCCTATTAAATTTTTTTCTACAGCATCTGGCTTTATAAGTACTAATGACTTTTCCATAATACTCCCCCTCTTTTAAAATCCTCATCTAAATTATACCATTTTTTATATAAAATATTAATCCTTTCTTCATAATAATCTTGTACTTATGATATAATTTTTATAATTATTCTATTAAAGGAGTGATATTATGGTAAGATATTATATTATTGTTGAAGGCAGAGTTCAAGATGTTGGTTTCAGATATTTTTGTCAAATGAATGCAACTAACCTAAACTTAACAGGATGGGTTCGTAATATGGATAATGGTATGGTTGAAATGGAAGTTCAAGGTAATGAGAAAATATTATTAAAATTTATTAGTATAATAAGTAAAGGAAATTATTTTATAAGAATAGATTCCGTATCAAAAAAAGAAATTAATTTAGTTCCATCAGAAACTAAATTTAAAATAAAATAGAGGCTGTCGTACAATTAAAAATGTAAAATTTAGAATGTAGAATGAAGGTAAAAACTACTGAAAGTAGTTTTTTAATAATATAAATTTAAGTATTTCAGTATGAAATATCACCTCAATTTTAAGTTTTACATTCTACATTTTACCTTAAATAGCTTTATACGATAGTCTCTATTTTATTTTCTTTGTACCTTAGTATCATATAACATTAAATTATTTTCTTGAATAACTCTTATTAACTTATCTCCATAAATTAGATTTCCTTCTTCATCTTTTGCAGTGCTATAACCTGCATTTTCTAAAGCTTGTGCTTGCTCTTTATAACTTTTAGCTTCAAATAATCCATTTGCAGAATACCTTTCATTTTCCCATAGAAATTTACCATGATCTTTTATTGATGATTTTAAATCTTTATATGATCTAAACGCTCCAACAATAACATCATCATAATTTTCCTTAGTTTGAAGATCAACACTATCTCCAATCCATCTTTCATCAGCCTTTATACCAAAAAGATTATTATATTGTGATGACAATGTAGACTCACCCCATCCCGACTCCAAAATAGCTTGAGCAATAGTTATTGAAGGTAATATCCCATAACTTTTATAATTATCAAAAGCAATCTCCGATATATTATCTATAAATTCAAGCTTAGAGCTATCTTTTGCTAACTCTCTATGAATATAATTATTTTTTAATCCTTCAAGATATTTATTAGCTGTTTCTTCTTCTTCATTATTTAATTTTAAAGATTTAACTGCTGATTTAAAGCTATTTAATTCAATAATATTTCCACTACTATCTTTTTTGTAAAATGAATTTACTATTTTATTTATAACATTATTATCTATCTCAAAATTTCCATTTTTTATAGTTCCACTTATTGCAGCAATTTCTTGCCAATTTAATTGAAATCCTCCACTACTTGCATCATCACATGTATTTATATATTTATTTATATCATCATTTGAAAGTAAAGTTTCTTCACTAACACTCTTAATAAATTTAGAAGTCATAAATACTAATGTGCTTATAAATGTAATAATAAAAATTATTGTTAATAGTATCTTCTTTATACCACCCTTAATATAATTTTCCTTATAATCACTGATACCTTTATACGTACCTTTATATTCCAAAAACTCACCTCCAAAATTGTTTTCTTTATAAATATATATATTCATTATAAATAATATTTTATTTGTATAAAGTTTATTATGAAAATTTAATTAATATTTAAGAAATAAATATTATACATTCTTTGATTTGTAATATTTTACTTAACTAAGTATATTAACTTTTTAAAATAATACTAATTTTATTTATGTGGATTATTAATTTTAAAATATATATTTAACTATATACAGTACTAATTCTTTTATTATACAGTACTAATTCTTTTATTTATTTAAAAAAGGTGGACTTCTCCACCTTAAACTGTCATTTTCTCTTCAACTGCTGAATCACCTTTTACTCTTAAATCATTAAAGAATATTTCTGTCTCTGAAACTATCACATGTCTCAGTCCTATCAATCCAATTAGATTTGGAAATGCCATAAGTCCATTAACTATATCTGCTATAATAAATATCATCTCTAATGGTAAGAAAGGCCCTATTGCTACTAAGACTATAAATATAATTTTATAAGGTTTTATTCCTCTTACTCCAAATAAGTATGCTATACATCTTTCACCATAATAATTCCATCCTAATATAGTTGTAAATGCAAAGAATATTAATCCCATATTAACTATATACTTCCCTAATATGGCTATTGGTAAACCATTTTCAAAGGCTGCTGTAGTTAAAGCAGCACCTTCTAAATTACCACTAAAACTTCCCGTAACAACTATAACTATCCCAGTCATTGTACAAATTATAATTGTATCAATAAATGTCCCTGTCATAGAAATTAATCCTTGTTTAACAGGAGAATTTGTTTTTGCTGCTGCAGCTGCTATAGGAGCACTACCAAGTCCTGCTTCATTTGAAAATACTCCTCTTCCAATCCCTCTTTGCATAGCAATAGAAATTGTTATTCCTACTGCTCCACCTAAAGCAGCTTCAGGATTAAATGCACTTCTTATTATTAAACTAATAGCTGAAGGTATTTTCGTAAAGTTAAATATTAGTACCAATATAACTCCTACTATATATAGTATAGCCATAAAAGGAACAACTTTTTCTGATACACTTGAAATTCTTTTTATTCCTCCTAATGTAACTAAAGCAACTAGTATAGTTACTACTACAGCTGTAGCTACTAATGGAATATTAAACCCTATTTGTGCAGCATCTGCAATAGACTTCACTTGCCCAAATGTCCCTATTCCAAGCAGAGCAACACCTACTCCGAATATTGCAAATAATTTAGCTAACCAATTTAGTCCCAGTCCATTTTTTATATAATACATCGGTCCACCAGACATTTGACCATTTTCATCTACTTCTCTATATTTTATAGCAAGTAATCCTTCAGCATATTTAGTAGCCATACCAAAAAAAGCTGCTATCCACATCCAAAATAGCGCCCCTGGCCCTCCTGCTTTAATTGCAGTGGCTACTCCCACTATATTACCTGTTCCTATAGTTGCAGACAAAGCGGTACATAATGCTCCATAACTAGTAACATCACCCTTTGCATCTTCATCATTGTCTTCATCTTTTGAAAATATATATTTTAGTGCTAATGGTAATTTAAATATTTGCAGAAGTTTTAGCCTCCACGTCAAATATATTCCTGTCCCTACTAATAGTATTAACAATGGTGGTCCCCATATTATACTATCAATAGTGCTTAAAATTGATTGAATTTGATTTAACATAAAAAAATCCCCCTTAAATTTAAATTTACGGAGGAGAATAGATAGGTAAACAAGCCTAATAAAATAATAAAACTTTATAGACCTATCTTATCCCCTGTCCTTTTACCTGAGAGTTTCAATAATTTAAAATTTAAATTATCTTGCTCCTTCGGTGCTCATCTCTGAGTCTCTCCAGAGGTTCGTCCAATAGCGGTCCTAATACCTGAAAGATTTACTTCTTCGGTGGATTTATCTAAAAATCTCTCTCCCACTATCTTCAACCGAACGTTATTAACTTATGCTATAATTATATACGCTTATATTAAAAACTTCAACCATTCATTATATTAATTATAAAATATCTACTTAATAATTTTTAATTTTATAATTATAAATATTTAACATATTAATAATTTTATATCTTTTATGACTTATATATTTTAATTAATTAACATTTTTTGAATCTTTTATTTCACTAATTATATTTTTTGCAAGAATTCCTTGATTTTTTGTAGTGGGGTTATATACTATTAATAGGAATTAATAGTATATTTGAAAAGGAGTACCCATAATGGATATAACATTAACAAAGGAACACTTATCAAACCTTTATGGTAAAATAAGTCCTTTCGAATTTAAAGATAAATTAATAGAATTAGCTAATCTTAATAAGGAAAAATTTAATGGAAATATTTTAGATGCTGGCAGAGGTAACCCTAACTGGACTTCCTCAACTCCTAGACAAGCATTTTTCACTCTTGGACAATTTGCAGTTTTAGAATGCCAAAGAAATTTATGCATAGATGATTTAGCTGGTATGGTCAGCAAAAGTAGAATTTATGAAAGATTTTTAGATTATTATAATAAAAATACTAATTTACTTGGAATTAATTTATTGAAAGAAATAATAGATTATTGTATAAAAGAATTTAATTTTAATCCAGATGATTTTCTATTTGAAATTACTGATGGAATTATTGGTGATAACTATCCAGTTCCAGATAGAATGCTTATACATATAGAAAAGATAGTTAATAAATATTTACTAAAAGAATTATGTTGCGATACTAAATTTAATAACAAATTTGACGTTTTTGCTGTAGAAGGCGGAACTGCTGCAATGTGTTATATATTTGATTCTTTAACATCAAACAAGCTATTAAATAAAGGTGATAAAATTGCTTTAATGACACCTATTTTTACACCTTATCTAGAAATTCCTCACTTACCTAACTATAATTTTGAAGTTGTAAGAATTCATGCCAATGAATTAGATGAAAATAATAATCCAACTTGGCAATATCCAATTGAGGAACTAGAAAAACTTAAAGATACTGACATAAAAGCACTATTTATTGTTAATCCAAACAATCCTGCTTCAATAGCATTAAGTGATAAATGTAAAAATGATTTAATTAATATAGTTAAAAACTACAATCCGAATTTAATGATAATAACTGATGATGTTTATTGTACATTTGTAGATAATTTTAAATCTATAATTGCTCACTTACCATATAACACTATAGGTGTATACTCTTTATCAAAATACTTTGGTGTTACAGGCTGGAGACTTGGTGCAATCTTTCTAAATGAAAATAATGTATTTAATAATCTTTTATTCAATCTTTCACCTGATGATAAAGTTGAGATAAATAAAAGATATAAACATATGTCATCTAGCCCTAGTGATATAAAATTTATTGATAGATTGGTAGCAGATAGTAGACAAGTTGCTCTTAATCATACTGCTGGTTTATCAACTCCACAGCAAGTTCAAATGGCTTTATTCTGTGGATTTGCTCTTGTTGATAGTAGTAATAAATATAAAAATCTTACTATTGAAATATGTAAAAGACGTAAAGCTCTATTATTCGAAGGCATGCAATTAGATATTATAGAAAACCATAATGATGCTTCTTATTATACTGAATTAAATATAATTGATTGGGCAAGAAATAAATTTAACGAAGATTTTTCTAACTATATATTATCGAATTATACTCCATTTGACATATTATATGATTTAGCTAAAAAGTATTCTGTAATTTTATTAAACGGAGATGGATTTGCTTCATCTGAATGGTCCTTAAGAGTTTCACTAGCAAATCTTAATGATAATTGCTACTATATCATTGGTAAAGTTTTAAGAAAAATTCTTGATGACTTACTTAGAGAATGGCAAGAAAATAAATGGTCAGAAGAAAAGGCTGAGAATCTATAAAGCTATTTAATACTTTCATATTCAAAAACCACACAAAAAAGGTCGAGTTTATGCTCGATCTTTTCTAGTTTGTAATATATTAAAGTTGTTTATTATCATAGCCTTCGATAAAAATATTATCTTAATCTTACTTTTATGATACATATTTTATTGGAAATCATTTTTTGAAAAAATATTTATAGACAGTTGTAGTAGCTAATAAAATTGATGCGATAGTTAAGAACACATTAAAAATAACAGTTATTTCTCTATATGTGCAAAAAATTATTATTTGTATTACAAAAAAAATTATCGCTAACTTATATCCTAATTTTTCTATTTTCTTTTTAGTTACCATATAACTCCTCCCATTTAAATATAAATAGAGAATAATTTAATACTCTTGCGAAATGCTTATTTAATATTATAACAACACAATTTTCAAATATATTCAATTTGATTTTTCTGATTTATTCACATAAAAAATCACATTAAAGTTCACAACATTAATAAATTTATTAACGCTGCGAACTTGTTTTTAATTTACATGTGTTTTTTATAAAAAATAGCATTAAAACTAGTTAAATAGTTACTTTATAACTATTTGAATTTTAATGCTAAATTTAATGTGATTTTAAATTTTCAACCTAAAATTTGAGCTCGCTAAAATACTCTAATATCTAATTTTCTAATTTCTATAAAGTCTATTTATAGCACTAAATACTGCTTTTATTGATGCTATAGTTATATTACTATCTACCCCTACTCCAAAAGTAACCTTAGAATTATCTAACCTTTTCATCTCAACATAAGCAGCTGCTTTAGCCTCTGATCCTTCTCCTAAAGAATGTTCTCCATAATCCAATATTGTAGTTTCTACTAAATTACTTTTAATTAATGCTTTCTTTAATGAATCTATTGGTCCATTTCCTTCTGCTATAAGGCTTTTTTCTTCTCCATTAAATAAGAAAGTAACACTTATTTTAGTATTTTGACATTCAATGTTTATACTATCACTATCTTCTATCTTAAGCTTTAATAATTTAAATGGTCCTACAACATCTAAATACTCTTCTTTAAATTTCTCCATAATCACCATTGGTGATATTTCTCCACACTTTTCTGTTACCTTTTGTATTATAGCTCCAAACTCTTTATGCATATTCTTAGGCATCTTATACCCAAAATGGCTTTCTAAAACGAAGGCTACTCCACCTTTTCCTGATTGACTATTTATTCTTACTAAGGCTTCATATTCTCTTCCTAAATCACTAGGATCTATAGGTAAATATGGAACTTCCCAAATATCATTATTTCTCTCTAGATACTTTTTCATGCCTTTATTTATTGCATCTTGATGAGAACCTGAAAACGCAGTAAATACTAGTTCTCCTGCATAAGGATGCCTTATATGAACAGGTATTTTGCAACACTTCTCATATACATCTATTATTTTATTTATATTATCTAATTGAAGCTTAGGATCTATTCCATGAGAAAACATATTATATGCTAAATTTAATATATCTACATTTCCTGTTCTTTCTCCATTTCCAAACAAAGTTCCTTCAATTCTATCTGCTCCTGCTAACATTGCAAGCTCTGCAGTAGCAACGCCAGTCCCCCTATCATTATGTGGGTGCACACTCAAAATTATTCTATTTCTATTTCTAAAATTTTTAACCATCCATTCTATTTGATCTGCAAATACATTAGGTGTATCCATTTCTACTGTAGATGGTAAATTTATTATTACTTTATTTTCATTAGTAGCTTCCCATGCATCTAATACAGCTTCACATACTTCAAGAGCATAATCAACTTCTGTACCTGTAAAGCTCTCTGGTGAGTATTCTAAATATAATTTCCCATTAAAAGACTTAGCGTGCTCCTTAACTAATTTTGTTCCATCTACTGCTATAGATTTTATTTCATCCTTACTCATATTAAATACAACATCTCTTTGTAATATAGATGTGGAATTATATATATGAACTATGGCCTCTTTTACTCCTTCTAACGCTTCAAATGTCTTTTGTATTAAATGTGGCCTAGCTTGTGTTAAAACTTGAATCTTTACCCCTACAGGAATCAAGTTATTTTCTACTAATGTTCTTAAAAAGTCAAACTCTATTTGAGATGCTGATGGAAAACCAACTTCTATTTCTTTAAATCCTAATTCTATTAAAAGATTAAACATCTTTAGTTTTTCTTCTACTGTCATTGGATTAATCAATGCTTGGTTTCCATCTCTTAAATCAACACTACACCATATCGGTGCTTTTTTAATTTCATTATCTGGCCATGTTCTTTCCTTTAGCTTAATTGTTTGAAATCTTTTATACTTCTTATAATTCATTTAAATGCCCCCTTATATATATGGAAAGTTAAAAACCGCATAAACCTACTCCTAATTGGAGCGATTTACGCGGTACCATCCAAGTTTTAACTTAATTGAAATAACGGCATAACTTTACCGACAAAACCTACTTCCCCATTCAGTTTTGTAGCTCCTGAGCGAGTTCAAAAGCGATAATATGCGGGCTCTCACCATATCCCTACTCTCTTTAACATCTCTTACTTTCTACTACTCTCATTCTAAGCTTTTCAATATTGAGTTAATTAGTAATATACTATAACCAAAACCTTTTGTCAAATATTTCTAAATAATTTATTAATCTTATAATTCAACTCTTCCTCTTATTTCACCATTATAAAAGGCTTTAATATTATTAATTACTTCTTCAAATAATCTCACTCTTGCTTCTACACTTGCCCAAGCAATATGTGGTGTTACAACTAAATTTTCTTTATTTCTTATAGATATTAATGGGTTATCTTCTTTAATAGGCTCTACTTCAAATACATCTAAAGCAGCACCAGCAATAAGTTCTTCATCTAATGCTTTTGCTAAATCTGCTTCAACTACTATTGGCCCTCTCCCCATATTAACTAATATAGATGACTTTTTCATATTCTTAAGTGCATCATAGTTAATTAAACCTTGCGTATCTTTGTTTAAAGGAGCATGAATAGAAATTATATCTGATTGATCTAATAATGCCTTAAAATCTACTCTCTTATATTCACTATTTGAATTTTTTCCTGAAGTAGAATAATAAATTACATTAACTCCAAATACTTCTGCTATTTTAGCCACTTTTTTTCCTATTGCTCCAAAGCCTATAATTCCCCATGTTTTACCCTCTAGTTCATAAAAAGGCTTACTTACATTAGTGAAAAGACCTGACTTAGCATAATCTCCAGATTTAACATAATTATCATAATAAGATAATTTATCATATAAAGATAATACTGTTGCAAATGTATGTTGAGCTACTGTATTTGTTGAATATCCTGCAACATTTGTAACTGCAATATTATTGTTCTTTGCATATACTATATCAATATTATTAAAACCTGTAGCAGTTTCACATATAAGTTCTAAATTTTTAGCTTCTTTTAAATTATTTTCATTTAATACTACTTTATTAGTTAAAACTATATTAGCATCTTTTATTCTTTCTACTACCTCTTCTGGTTTTGTAGTATCATAATAAGCTAATTCCCCAAATTCTCTTAATTTATCAAAGTCTAGTTCTCCTAAAGTTTTTCCATCTAAAATTACTATTTTCTTCATTTTACCCTCCTAGTTATAATAAATTTAAAATATCTATTGGTTTATCTATAAAACAATCTGGCTCAGATTCTTTTAATTTATCCATTCCTATAAAAGTATAACTCACTGCACAAGTCTTACATCCTGCTGATTTTCCACAATATATATCATAATGACTATCTCCAACCATAATAGCTTCATTTGGTTCTATTCCTAATTCACTACATGCTTTAAGTGCTGGGCCTGGATTTGGTTTATGAAGTTCTGTTGATTCTGGAGTTATAATTATATCCATAAAATCATATACTCCTGCTATCTTCATTCCTCTTATAGCAAGCTCAGCTCTTTTAGATGTTACTATACCTATTTTAATTTTCTTTTCTTTAAGGCTAGTTAAAAGCTCTTTAACTCCATCAAAAGCAAAGCACATAGTATCATGTATTGCCTCATTATATTCTCTATAATAGGCTACTAAATCTGCAACATCTTCTTCCTTAGCATGCTTTTTAAATGGATCTCCTAATGGTCTTCCAAAAAAGTCTACTATTTCTTCTCTTTTTAATTCCATTCCTAGTTTATCTTTAAAAGTTTTATCAAATGAATTATAAATTAATTCGTTTGTATCTAATAATGTTCCATCTAAATCAAATAATACTGCCTTAATCATATTTCTCCTCCTGAAAGTGAAGCTTTTCATCATATGCTAATAAACTTTATACTAATAATAACATATAAAAGATGCTTGTACAAAATTAACTCCATGAAATTAAGCCCAAATAGATAATATGTAAATTTTCTTATTTCCCCATTTCTATGAACATTTATATAAGCCTTCATATTCCCAGTTGAAATAGAAAACTATAAAAGACTAACCTTTTTACAGTTTACTAAAAAATAAATAAAAGATACCCAAATTAAGGTATCTCTATTTTATAATTATATATTAAATAAGCTTAGTTGCTCATTACTATATCCATTTTTGTAACCATCAATTATATCATTCATTTTATAAAGCAACCCAAATCTTTCACATTCATTCTTAAATGTTTTATATAAAATTCTAGCATTAGGACTATTACACATATAATCATTACTAAAACTTTTCATATATTTTTCTTTTATCTTAGGAAAAGATTTATCTATTATATCAAAAAAGTGCTCTCTTTGATTAGATCTTAAAGTAACTCCAAAGGCAGGATATATAAATTTAGCCCCATTTTCTTTTGCTAGTCTTATAATACTAACTATATTTTCTTGTGTATCATTAATAAATGGCAAAATAGGCATTAGTAAAATTCCCGTATAAATATCATTCTCCGATAATCTTTTTACTGCTTCAAACCTCTTAGATGTAACTACAACATTTGGTTCAATCTTTCTACACAAATCATCTTCTGCTGTTGTAATTGTAATTTTACAAAGTACTGGTGAATGTTTTTTAATTCTTGTTAAAATATCAATATCTCTTACAATTAAATCACTTTTTGTTGCAATTGCTACTCCAAACCCATTATTATCAATGCTTTCTAATGCACTGCGTGTTAAAGAAAACATCTTCTCAAATGGATTATAAGGATCACTCATAGCCCCTGTTCCAACAACGCCTTTTTTCCTTTTGGATTTCAATTCTCTTCTTATTATATCTGAAGAATTTTCCTTAACTTTAACTATATCAAAATTTTCTATACCATAGCACTCACTTCTACTATCACAATATATACATCCATGATTACAACCCTTATAAATATTCATATTATAATTAATTCCAAACCAATTATTACTTTCTCTATATCCAGATATAATACTTTTTGCGACTATATAATCCATATATAACTCTCCTAAATAATCCCCTTTTCAATAATAAATTTATTAAACTTGCTTTCTGATAATATTTCATTTGTTATAAATTCTCCATTATAAAATAAACTATAAGTCGTAAAAGGACATGGAGAATTTTGTGCTTGCTCTTTAGTTTGAAACTTAATTACCTTTATATCTATTCCTTTTTCCTTCGAAATCTTCCTTATTAAATTAACATATTTGCTTGTATGAGGACATTGATCAGAATAATATATTATTAGTCCATTTTCATCACTTCTTCCACGCTTTGCATAGTTTTTAAATTTAGGCACGTTATATTCATCTGAAAATGGTAAATATAATAACTCATAGTAAGGATCAGCAGTATCACATACTTTAAAACCTTTGTATTTTAGATATTCTGGATCTGATAAAAATGGCATTTTCCTTTTTGATGAAAGAGCTATAATCCCTTTCTTTCCCTTACTCTTTGAATTATCAATACATTCATTTAATAATCTATTAGCATACCCTTTTCCCTTAAACTTTCCAGATACCCAAAAACAATTTATAAACATATAATTATTACCTTCAATAGGTACCCATGCATTTTCTATTGGAATATATTCAATAAATGCTTTCCCTCTCACATTTATTTTATTAAATATTAACCCATCATTAAATCTTTCTTTTAACCATTCCTTTTTTAAATAAACTCCACAATCACCTTTTTTATCTGATAAAGAACAACAAATATGTTCACAATTAATATTGTTATAATTTAATGTTATAACTTCCTCCATTACTCCCTCCTAACCGGGTGTCTTATAACAGTTTTCATCTTTTCTTTATTAACTCTTCTAGGATCTGACAAATATATTTCATGGTGCCCCCTTACACTTCCCTTTTCATAAACACTTCCTATATCATTAATCAAGTTATTTTCTAATATAAATTTGTCGATTTTTTCAATAGTTACGTGTTCTTGATCAAATGGTCCTATATGCATACATTGAACACATAATCCTTCATCAAATACTTCTAATCTTGCTTTAGATACATCAATATGAGGCTTTTTCTTTTTAAGTTCATCACAAGCAAAATCGAATATTTCCTTTGTTACAAATTCAGGTTGGCGTATCATAGAAGTCCAAATATATTTATTCTTTTTGCTAAAATCCATATCATCATCTTCTAACCACCATAGACCTTCAAGGGGTGGTACAACATAATCAAAATAGTCCTCTATTTCATTTCTTATCTTTTTATTCATCTTTATTGTATAAGACAAAGCATATAATAACTCAACAGCAGCCTGATATTCTCCATCTTTATCATTTGGATTTCCTTTTCCATCTACCATTATAAATGTCATTGCAGGTACTGTTATTTCCATAGGTTGTGTTTTGGGTAAATATAAGTCTTTAGACTCTTTTTTATAATCTAATTTATCCATTATAACTCTCCCTTTATTTTCATCGTATACTTAAGCAAAAAATTTTCTCAAAAATTTTATAATATACTTTCTAAGTATTCTTTAAAGCTCATTGATAGGCTAATTTTGTTTTCTAAACCACTTTCACCTTTGCTTAATAAATTTTCAACAATCATGGCACCTATTTGTCCTGTTGCCCCTAAAATTATATTCATGATTTACCTCCAATTATATAAATAATCTATAGATTAGAAGTTAGAAATAAACTTCTATAATTAATAACTATAGCTATATTATATAAATATTAATATGACACCACTATGTCATATTAATATTTTTTTAGAGCATACATCAGTTTCTTTTTTATTTCATCTCTTATATTCAAAGGCTCAAGAACTTCTATATATTCTCCAAAGGACATTAGATATCCAAATAGCCAATCCCCTGATGGAAAATCTAAATTGACTATAAAATCACCATTATCATCTAAAGAATAATTATGGAACTCATCATATATTCTAAATGCTAGCTTCTTATCTATCCTTAATTTAAGGTGTATTAATTCATTATAATATCCCGTATCTTCTTCTGAAAATATTTTATTAGGAACCGTTCTATTAAAATTTTCTAAAATTATATTTATATTACTCATTCTTGTAAGCTTAAAAAATCTATTATCCTCTCTTTCTCTACAGTAAGCATACAAGTACCATCCCTGCCCCTTAAAAACTAGTTTTAATGGTTCAACAATTCTCTCTAATAATTTTCCATTTGAATTAAAATACTCAAAGGATATTAAATTTTTATTTATTATAGAATTCTTTATAGTTGTAAATTTTTCTCCTAAAGTATTATTTTTATCCCAATTTGAAAAATCAACTTCAATCCAGTTTTCATTATCTCCTCCTAAAAATGAACTTAGTTTAGATAATACTCCATTAAATTCACTTTTATTAACAGCATTAAGACCTTGCATAGCTGCTAGTATTTCCTTCTTTTCTTCTTGTGATAAAATTGCTTTATTTAATATAAAATCTGATAAAAGACTTATCCCGCCACCTTTTCCTTTAGTCATATAAATTGGAACTCCAGACTGCGATAAATCTTCTATATCTCTATAAATAGTTCTTTGGGACACTTCAAAATGTTCAGCTAATTCCTTTGCTGTGACATTCTTTTTATCTAGTAAAATATATATTATTTCAAATAGCCTATTTCCTTTCATATTCTTCACCCAAACTTAATTTATTAATAATAAAAAAGACTACACTCTATAATCACTTAGTAGAAATGTAGTCTAGAAACGTCACTTTTTATTTCTCTTATATTAAATATTGTCCTATATAACAAATAATATAATCAAATTTATATAGTAAACTCTTTACTTTTATATAATACTTATGAATTACTCTTAGATTTTACAACCAGTATCCAAATTAATTTGTCTTAGCAAATCCATAAATATGATCTCCTTTCATAAAAAAGTATATCAAGAAAGGAATCTCTATACCCGTTAATTCCTGTACGGGTTTAATCGGATTTAAATATTTATTTTGTTTGGTGCAGATGGCGGGACTTGAACCCGCACGAGGAATTCCCCGTCACCCCCTCAAGATGATGCGTCTGCCATTCCGCCACATCTGCACAATATATATTATATTGTAATTTATATAATATAACTTTTCAATAATTTATTAAAATTATAAATTTATAAATTTATAAATTTATAAAATCATTATATAATTATATAAGCCTACATAAATATAAAACCATGTATAACAAAATATTAACTACCTTTTTATACATGGTTGTTTATTTATAAAGTACTGTAAATAAGTTTAAAGTAATAATTATTTATTTTTTAGCTCCTGTTAATGACCTACTAATCCACTTTCATTTAGTTTATCAATAAACTTTTTGCTAATCTTATTTATAGGCCCTTTAAGAAATAATCCTATTATTATAGATATTACTCCATAAATAACTATCATAGTTATATCTCTAGTTAAATTTGATTTTACAATTCCTGCTACAGCTTCTCTCATTGCTGAAATAGAATATGTAAATGGTAAAAATGGATTTACTTTTTTAAAGAAACTAGGCATCACTTCAACAGGAAAAGTTCCTCCTGCTCCAGCAACTTGTATTACTAATAATATAACTGCAATCGCCTTTCCTACATTTCCAAATATAGAAACTAAAGTATAAACTATTAATATAAATACTAAGCTACTTAAAATACTTATTCCTATAAATAACCATTTATTCAATACGTAACATTTTAATAAATATATATCACCTAAACTTAGTATTAAAGATTGACATATTCCTATAAATGCAAAGGTTAAAAACTTTCCAAAATATTTTTCATAAGGCTTAAAATTTACTTCTTCATTAAATCCATATGGATTTGTTGTTAATAAAGAAACTAAAATTAACGCTCCTACCCATAAAGCAAGTGTTGAATAAAATGGAGACATTGCTGAACCATAATTAGGAATAGAAAATAAAATTTCTTCTTTTATTTCTACTGGGCTACCTAAAAAGTCACTTATTGCCTGCCAATCATTCTTCAGTAAACTTAATATTTTATTTATTTCTTCCTCATTATTTATAGAAGACAATTTTGAAGATATATTAGCTAAACTTGATTTTATAGTTGGCATTTCTTCTTTAAGCTTTCCTATATCTTCTCTTCCTACTTTAAGCCCTTTATCTAATTTTTCTAATAAACTTGCTATATCAGGAATAGAACTTGTGGCTTCTCCAACTAGTTTAATACTATTATCAGCAATTATATTCATTTGATCAATTGCTTTATTGATGGCAGGAATATATTGTGAATCATAATTATTTAAAATATTAGTAATTATATTTTTATTACTTGTTACTAAATCCTTAATTTGTTGAAGCCTATTTTTATCAATTGGCTTATTATTAGATACTAAATTTTGAATGTCTTTTATAATACTATTAATTGATTGTAATTTTGAACTTGCTAAATTTAAATCATTTATTACAGCTTTTAAGTTATCATTAAACTTTGATAGTGGATCTAAAACTTTTATTATATTACTAATCTTATCGTTAACTTCAGTAATATGTAAGCTTACATTATCAAGGCCCTTTATTATTGCATCCTTATCAATATTAATATTTATCAATCCATCAATAGCATCTTCTACTCCACTAAGAGCATTTTTTATAAATTCCAAATCATCCCTTATTACTGGAGCAACTTCTTTTAAACCTTCTTTAGACTTTTCTATTGCATTTTTAGTGTCTGCTAATAAATCATTGCTAGTATTTAATGTATCTTGCAATAAAGGTAAATTATCTTTTACTTTATTAACTAAATCATCAGCCTTAGCACTACCATCATATGCTTGATTTATTATATTTTCTATTTCTGGCATTCTACTATTAATGCTTATTACACCATTAATCAATCTTAATATTTTATCTCTTGAGCCTTCAAGGCTAACTCCAGCTTCATTTAATATTTTAAAGATAGTTCCGTCTACAGTTTCAATTATATTAGTATCAACTTGAGATTTTATTGTAGTTACACCTTTATCAGTTATCTTAGGTGCAATAGCATTGCTTTTTTGATTTACCTTATACATTAAAGTAGGTCTTTTTATTTCCTTACCCATTATAGATAATGTTTCTTCCGTAAAGTTTTCAGGTATTACTATAGTTGCATAATACCTTCCTTTTTCTACGCCTTGATTGCCCTCTTCTTCGCTAACAAAATTCCATCCGAGGCTACTATTTTCCTTAAGTTTATTTACTAATTCATCCCCTACATTTAAGGTTTTATCCTTAAGGCTACCACCTCTATCTTTATTTACTATAGCTACTTTTATTCCTCCTGTATTTCCGTACGGATCCCAACTAGCTCTAATATTAAACCATGCATATAAAGATGGTAATATCATAAGTCCAACAATAATTACTAATGCAACCCAGTTAGTTGTTATGCTTTTTATATCTCTTGAAAATATTCTAAATATATTCTTCATTTGTAACCCTCCAATAATATCCTCTGCAACTAGTTCTATTTTTCTCATATTGCATTTAAATTATTATATAAGTGTAAATAAAGATTTTCTTATTTAGTTAAAATATCATCAAACATTAATACCTAAATAAAGTTATAATCTTATTCCTAATATAAAAATCAAATAATATTATGGATTTATACTTAAGAATATACTGCAAAGTTTATCTATTAAACCCTCTTCTAAAGGCTAATAAAGCATTTAAATTATCATAAGAATACACATCCTCTGTCTTTTCATTACCAAAAGATCCATATATATTACTTTTTTCATTTATTACTTGAAAGTTTTTCATTTTATTAATTGCCATATTATAAAGTTCCTCATCATTTATAACCTTTGCTATTTGAGCTATATTTGCATAAATTGATGTAGATTCAATTTTACTTTCATCCAAAGTATTTATATTGTAAGATGTCGATATGTATCCAATATACTTCAATCTTTCTTTAATCCAATCTACACTTTTACTTATATCTTCATTGACTTCAGCCTTATTAAGAATAACTAAAATAGATAGTAGAGTATCGATATTTTCTTCATTATCAAAGATTTCTATATTTCCATCATAATACTTTCTATATAAAGGTAATTCATCACTAATATATCCATTATTAATAATTTCAAGTGATTTAGTATATACATCATTCCATTTATCATCGAATAAAGAGAATAATTTTAATGCATATAAATCCAAATAACATAATGTAGTTACATTACTTTTGCCATACCCATCATGAAAATCTATTAATCTATTTTCTTGAATTAAATTTTTATAAATTCCATTTGATATTTTTATTCCATAATACCTATATTTCAAATTATCGAATTCTTCTGCTCCTATTATTAAAGCTCTTGCTATTCTTAAATCATCTATAGTTGCAGAAACATCTGAGCTTTTATTATTTTCTATTCTCCAGCTTATAAGCCCATTTTTTAAAAACATATTTTCCTTTATGTATTTAAATGAATCATTAAATTTCTCTTGATCATTTTTATATAAACAATAATTTAACATCATTCCTTGAGATTCTGATAAAATATCATGTCCTTTTGTTAAATCCCCTTCTGTAGATATATTATTGTAATTGGTATATATCCCACCATATTCATCCATTAATTTTTCATTTATAAACTTATTTAATATTTCTTCTTCTTTAGTTACTTCTTCCATTGAAACAACTGAATTTATTTCAATATTTTTTATATATTTAAACAAATATATATAACTTAAATAAATACAGCTTATTACAAATAATAATAGTACTATTATAGTAATAATTTGTTTATTAGTTTTTTTCATATCTTTTTTCTCCTTAATAAATGTTTTTTAATACTATTTCTTTTTTTCTGATTTTAAAGTCTTTAATGTTTTATATATATTATCCAATTCAGAATCGGATAAAGAATCTAAATTATCTATTTTGTACTTAATGAAATCTATAGTTTCAGTCTTAAAATCTTTTTTTCTTTTCTTTTTTCCATCATTATTTATTATATAAGCAGCTATAGTACTTGTCGTTACCCCTATAAACCCTATACCAAAAACCATTAAGAAAATTGCAACCACTCTACCTAAGTTAGTAGTAAGTAAAACATCACCATATCCAACTGTAGTAAATGTGACAAAACTCCACCAAATTGCATCAGCAAAGCTCATATTTTCTAGTAAAGAAATAATTACAGCTCCTATTATTATTATAATAGTTGTTAAAATCAACATGTAATTAAACTTATTTAATCTTACTGCTTCTTTTATTTTATTTTTAAACTTAATTACTAAAATTATCAATAATGTAACTTTAAATAATTTTAATAATAACTTTATATCTATAGTAACTCCTATATTTAAAGCATAAACTAATTTTCCCATACCAATAATGGGTATTACGGAGATTAAATCTATAATATTTTTAAATAAAAATTTAATTTTATTTATAGATAAAACTAATCTTAATATATAGTCTATAAGAAATATACAACAAATTATTAAATTTATATAGTAAAAGCTTTCTATTACACTAATTGGAAGTTTATACATAAGATCTAATATTATCATTATTGCACTCATTAGCGATAATAAACCAATAAATATATCATAAGCTAATCTCTTTTGCATATAAATACCTCTCCACAGTTATCTACTTATATTTTATATAGTAACTTTAGAAAAAATGATATTTAAGAAAAATATAACTAAAAAAGTTAAATAAGCTACTTATGTCCTAAATTGTTTTTTGCATATTACCAAAACAAAACATATATAATAAGCAAAAAGGCAATACATTAATAGCATTGCCTTTTTGTTTATATAATAGAAAATTTATATATTGTTTCTTTATCGTATTCTTCACCTTTTCTTAAAATAGAGTATTTAACAAAAATATTATCTTCTCCTATAGGTGGACATTGTGTTTCTATAGCTAATGCATCTCTTCTTGCCGGCTTTTTACCACACTCTAAAAGTTCATCATCTGGGAAATTAAGTGAGTATAGTACTACACTATTTTGATTTGTATAAACGTCCATTTGTCTACCAGATGCTTTATGATACAATTTAAGTTTTATATCATTTCCTCCATTTAGAATCCATGGATGATCGTATCCTTGTCCAATTTTAAGCTGATAGTCATCCTCTTCTATATCTCTTCCTATTGTCTTAGGATTTGTAAAATCAAATGGAGTTCCTTCTATATTTATAATTTCTCCAGTTGGAACTGAGTTTTCATTAAGCTCAATTAAAAAATCGCTATCTATATATAGGTAATGGCTCAGTATATCTTCCTTACAATTTCCACTCAAATTGAAATAACTGTGATTTGTTAAATTAACCAAAGTATCTTCATCACTTATTGCTTTATATGATATTTTAAATTCATTATCTTCTGTAATGGTATACCTTACAGTTAAATTTAAGTTACCAGGATATCCTTCTTCCCCTGATGGACTTAAGTAATAAAATTCAACAAATGCTTCATTTTCATTAGCATTTGTTTTTACCTCTAATAATTTCTTATTAAATCCAATATCTCCTCCATGTCCTTGATTCAACCCGTAATTTTTGTTAAATGATAAAACGTTACCATTTAATAAAACTTTACCCTCTGCTATTCTACCAGAAGTTCTCCCTATTAAAGCTCCATAATAAGAAGGATTTTCCTCATATACATTTAAATCTTTGTATTTCATAATTACATTTTCGATTATTCCATCTTTATCTGGTACTAATAAATCAGTTAATATAGCTCCATAATTTAATACATTTATTCCAAATCCTTTTGAATTCCTTAAATTATAGCTTTCAATAGTTTTTCCCTTAAACTCACCAACTAACACTTTTAAAATTTCCATAGTTTCACTCCTAAAACTTATTTAAATATTTTATTATGCTATATTTCATTTGTTATTTTATATATTTATTGCTTAATTTAAAATATTAATAATTTATTTCTATACCTATTTTTATTACCATATTGATAATATATACCCATAAAATAGAAGAGTCAATTAGTTAATTAAATTTTTAGTAAAATTTCTATATTTTTTTATTATTTTTTACTTCTTTAAAAAACAATATAATATTTAGCAATAATATAACATGTTACTATAAATGTATTTTTTATATAGTAAATTATTACTATATTTTATATTATGTATATTAAATTTGTATTATTAATTAAATTATATAAAAACTATTACATATCATTAATTCACCCTACTTCATAACTTCTTTGTCATGTTTTTCTTTTATTATTGTACATTTAATTTCCACATATTATAATAAAATTATATATTATTCAAGTCATACTAAAATTATAAACTTCCACTAAATATTTAACATAAACTTGAATGATTAACATAAAAAAATTAAAATATATGTTTCAATTTTATACATTATTTAAATGACATAATCTTTTATAACTAAAATCATACTTTATATCATTTTTTAATTGAATCATATATATTATACTGGGGGTATAATATGGGATCTTGGTCTGAAAACTTTTCTGTAAACATAGAAGTTATCGATAATCAACATAAAGAATTATTCGATATCCTTGATAGTTGCTATGAGCTATTACTTAAAAACCATGATGATGATAAATATGATAAGATAATAGCAATTTTAGAGCAACTAAAAGATTATACTATCTATCACTTTAAAACTGAGGAAGAATTTATGCGTAAAAATGGATATTCTAAATTCTTATCTCATAAATTTGCTCATGATTCATTTATAGATCAAATTAATTGTTTTGATATCTATTCAATAGATATCGATCAAAAGCAGTATATCAACAATATACTGGATGTTGTTTCTAACTGGATTAAAATGCATATACTAGAAACAGATAAAAATATACATAAATATCTAAATTTGTAACAAAAAAATAACTGATAGTAATTTTATTATTATTACTATCAGTTATTTTTTAATTAATATTTAAGTAATTCAAATCTGTATTCTTGCTTTACTTCTGGATATTTCCCTCTATCTACTTCACTTAAAAACATTTCAATGGGCCTTGCATATATTCCCTTATCATCATAAAGTGCCTTATATAATACCAATTCCCTTGAGTAATTTTCTAAGTGAAAATATAAATTTTCCTTTTTATAAATATCTATTGTTGAATTTAATTCGGTATGAAAAGCTTGTAGTACCTCGCTATCATTAAGTATATTTTTATCTTCTTGAATATTACTAACTCCCATAACGGCATAATAATTATTTTTAAAATGCTTATAAATAGCTGGATATTTTAAATCTCTCATGTCATTCCCCTTATTTATTTTGAATATTTCTTGGAAAGCCCAACTTATATTGTTTAGGTAAATCAGTTTTCTTATTCAATTTTACAGCGGCTTGTAATGCCCAGTATGGATTTCTAAACATAGCTCTTCCAATTGCTACAAGATCAGCTTCTTCATTACCTATTACAGCATTTGCAAGCTCTGGTTCATCTAACTTTCCAACTGCAATTACCTCTGTGTTTAATGCTTCTTTTATAGCTTTTGCATATGGAACTTGATAAGCTGCATGAGTACCTGGTCTTCCTGCGGCTGCTATTGGACCTTCTCCACCTGCACTTATATGGAACATATCTGCACCTGCTTTTTGATATGCCTTAGCAAGTTCTATTCCTTTTTCTATTCCATATCCACCTTCAACATACTCTCTTCCCGAAATACGCATTATTAGAGGCATATCTTCTGGCATTTCATTTTTAGCTGCTTTTATAACTTCTGATCCAAACTTTGTTAAATCTTTTCCATACTCATCACTTCTTTTATTTGTTAATGGAGAATGGAATTGATGTATTAAGTATCCATGTGCTCCGTGAATTTCTATAGCGTCAAATCCAGCTTTAACGGCACGTCTAACAGCTAATCTAAACTTTTCTATCATTTTCTTTACTTCTTCTGTAGATAATTCTCTAGGAGTTTTACTTGAATGATCAAATGGTATTGCTGAAGGAGCAACAGGAATTTCAGCATCTTCTGCTTTCCTACCAGCATGAGCAATTTGAACCGCAACCTTTGCTCCATATTTATGACATTCATCTATAATTCTTTTTAATGGTTCTATTTGATCATCACACCATAATCCTAAATCATAATCAGTAATACGTCCATCTGGTTCAACATCTGTCATTTCTACTATTATTAAACCTGTTCCACCTATTGCTCTACTTACATAATGCATATAATGCCACTCTGTTGCTATTCCATCTTTATTTTCAACTGAGTATTGGCACATTGGTGGCATAACTATTCTATTTTTTAATTCTAAGCCCTTTATTTTATAGGGCGTAAATAAATCTTTCATCTAAAATTCACCTTTCTTTATTACTTAATATATATTTAGTATAGAAAATATGCCTTAATAAAACAAGTAGGCACTTTTATGTTAGTATAGCACTATTTACTATTCTACAATATTCTTTAAGGGTGTTCGCGAATTTTATTTGTTTATAGTAGATTAGTCGTAGATTTTATCTTGTTTTAACCTAGCTAATATATCTCTTAATTTATATTTATGCTTCTTTAGTGCTTGCTTTTATATTTAAGTTCATAAACTGTCATTCCATCTACTCCATGGCTAGCTTTATTTGATTTTTCTGCGAAATAGGAACATATACATAAAACATCAGATTCAAATCTGATGTTTTCTAAAAATTTTCTATTTATTGTAATAGTTTTAAAATTATTCTTCCTATGTTTTCACTACTCTTTACTAATGATTTATACCCATCAGCAATTGCCCGCTCTAAAGTTTTAGGCTTATCTTGTATAGAAAATATACTTGTTATTCCTATATCATACAAATCATCTATATCATCTTCAACACAACCTGCAAGTACTATCATTATTTTATTAGTATTTTTTACCCTTTTTGCAATTCCAGAAATCGTTTTTCCATACTTTGTTTGATTATCTATAGATCCTTCCCCAGTAATTATAATATCACATGATTCTAACTTCTCTTCAAAATTGCTTAACTCTAAAATAATATCTATTCCAGAGCTCATTTTTCCATTTAAAAGATAAAATGCACCTCCAAGCCCTCCCGCTGCTCCAGCTCCAGGTATATTAGAAATATCAATATTACATTTTTCCATTAGTTTATTAACATAATTCATCATTCCAAGTTCTAAAATATCGACTTCTTCATCTGTCGCTCCCTTTTGCCTTGCAAAGACATGAGTAGCTCCATTTTTTCCTATAATAGGATTATTTACATCGCAAGCAATAATAAACTCACTCTTATGCAATCTTTCATCCAATTTATCTAAACTAATATCATATATATTAATCAACTCTCCACCTATTGGATTTATATCATTACCCCTATTGTCAACAAATCTCGCTCCAAGATATTGTAACATTCCAACTCCACCATCATTAGTTCCTGAACCACCTAGACCTATAATAAACTTTCTATATCCCTCATCTAATAAAAATGAAATTACTTCCCAAACCACTCTTGAGCTTGTTATTATAGGAGTTCTTATATTTTTATCTAACATTTCAATACCACAACAACTTGCTACATCTAATATTGCTGTTTTATTTTCCTTTAAAACTCCATATTTAACTTCCATAACCTCACCCATTTGACCTATGCAAGTTAAAGTCTTCATTTCTCCATTGCAATTAGAGGTTATTACTGATGCAGTTCCTTCTCCACCATCTGCCATTGAAATTTTAATAATCTCTATATTTTTAATTGACTTTTTTAAACCCTCACTAATTGCATCACAAACTTCCGGTGATGTTAAGCTTCCCTTAAAAGAATCAGGTGCTATAAGAAACCTCAATTTCTCCATGCTATTTCCTCACATCATTATATGTAATTAAATTCACATTATTTTTTTTTATTAAATTTTTTATTACATCAGAGGTCAAGAATTCAACTTCATTAGTTCTTTGAACATTATATGATGAGTTATTATTTAAACTATAGTCTACGTATCCTGGATGTGTCATTATTTAAACATATTCATTTTTGATTATATCTTCAAAAAACTCTACTATATAATCTAATGTAGGTTTTGCATTATAATTTCTATAATTAATAAACTCTACATGATTATATGCTTCAATATCAAAGTTCCTCATTGGTATATCATTTTCTAAAGCAAGCTCAGAAGCTATTTTCCTCATTAGTGGTACTTTATCAGTACTAAATAAATGTGAGTCTAAATGAGATGGTTTTTTACCTACAATATTTAAATACTTTTCATACTGCGCTCTCACTTCAGCTCTTAATTCATCTTCATTGTACAAATATTCTTTATGTAAACTATCCGGTTTCATAAAATATCCATTTTCATCAACTAAAGTTTCTCCATCGGTTAATGGTTTTCCTAGCGATATATTTAAATGTAGTCCTACTGAAAGTTCTGGATTTTCTTTCATAAGCTCAACTGCATGCATTGTTCCACTCATAGTAACCATCAATGTTGTCGATGTTAATACTCCATTTTTATACGCATCTATTATTCCATAATTTACTCCATTGCTATATCCAAAATCATCTGCATTTAATATTAAGTTCGACATAAAAAACCTCCATTATATACTAAACTTTTATATGCTAAATTTTATTTTATATTTATAGTAAATCAGTGATGCATACTCCATCACCAATTTACTATATGATGTATTTACTTTAACTCTGGCCAATATCCTTTATTTACTTCTATTAATCTATCTAATATTTTTCTTGCCTTTTTAGCATCAACAATAGTTCTATTTAAAGTAAGTGCTTGCAATGCCTTTGTATAACTTCCTTCTTCAAAGGCCTCTACGGTTAATTTTTCATAAGCATATTGATTTTCTAGTAATCCCTTATAGAATGTATCTATTTCCCCTACATGGAATGGTATTACTCCTCTATTTCCAAGAATACATGCTACCTCTACAATTGCATCACTTGGTAAATTAGGAATTATTCCATTATTCTCAACCATTACAATATAAATTTTATTCTTATTATTGTGTATTGTATCAGCAATTTCTACTATCATTTCTCCATGTGCATCATTGTGTACTACATTACTTCCTATGGTTGTGCCAACTTTAACAGCTTCTCTACACTCTTTAAAAACTCTTCTCTCTCTTCCATTTATAACTTCATTTGCACGGGTATATTTAGGATCCAATTTACTTGCTTTATATTCAGGATATAAATAGTATTGTACATAAGTACTTGGTACATACTCTGGGAAATCTCTAACCATATCTTCAACAAGTGCATAAGTATCTAACCATGATTTCTCTCTTTGCTCAGCATCTTTTGGCGCAAATCCCCCATTTAATATTAACTTTTTTAATTTTGGAAGTAAATCTTCGCCACTCTCATCGTATATTTTAGTGAACCAACCAAAATGATTTAATCCAAAATATGATGGTTGAATTTGAGCCTCATTTATACCTAATATTTTTGCCATTGATGTTATCATATTGATTGGCTGATCACAAATGTTTAATATTCTCTTATCATCTCTAAAAGCTCTAGTTAATCCATATGCTACTATAGCAGCTGGATTAGTATAGTTTAATATCCAAGCATTTTTGCTATACTTTCTTATATCCTTAACCATTTCTATCATATCTCTTAAAGATCTAATTCCATAAGCAAATCCCCCTGCACCACAAGTCTCTTGACCTACAACACCTTCTTCTAATGGTATTTTTTCATCAAGCTCTCTCATTTTATATCCACCTGTTCTTATCTGGCAGAAAATATAATCCACATCTTTATATGCAACTTCTTTATTCGTTGTATGAATAAAGTTCACATCTGGACATAACTCTTTAAATAAAAGCTTTCCAAATTCCCCAATAGGTGCTTGACGTTCTTCATCTATATCATAAAGCACTATTTCTTTTAGCGAAAGTGAATTAGTATATTTTGTTATTGCCTTTAATATTCCTGGAGTCCATGTTGAACCCCCTCCTACTATTGTAATTTTTGTTCCACTATTAATCATATCTATTCCTCCATTTACTACTTTTATTAGCTAACTATATTTAAATAAGACTTTACTTCACTTGAAATTTGGTCAACCTTTAACCCATAAACTATTTGAATATTTTCTTTAGTTGGTCTTACAAACCCTGACGCTCCTGTTTGCTTTAAAATATTCTCATTAATAAGTTCTGATTTATCTACAACTACTCTTAATCTTGTCATACAGTTTTCTACACTAACTATATTATTTTTTCCTCCTAGGGCATCTACTATGGTTTTTGCTAATGTAGTTGCTCCTTTACTTTCCGTTAATGTAGACTCTACATCTGAATCATCATCTTCTCTTCCTGGCGTCATTATATTATACTTTCTTATTAAATATTTAAATCCGAAATAATAAATTAAAGCCATTACAATACCAATTAATATTATAAAATACCACTTTGTATCTGTTCCTCTTAAAAGTCCAAATACAGTAAAATCAATTAATCCTGCTTGTACTCCACCTACTGCAACCCCTAAGATATCTGTTAACATAAACCCTAATCCATACATAACTACATGGAAAATGAATAATATTGGTGAAATAAACATAAATGTAAACTCTAATGGTTCTGTAATACCTGTTAATATAGATGCGGCTACTCCAGCAACTATTAAAGCTTTAACTTTCTTTCTATTCTTATCTTTAGAACATTTAATCATAGCCAATCCCGCTGCTGGTAGTCCGAACATAACTGATATCATATGTCCTTGTCCAACATATCTTGCACCAATTTTAACAACCTCATTTCCTACACCAGATGTTGATCCTATAGCCGAATTAAATATATTTAATGCTCCTACTACCGTTTCCCCATCTATTGTTGCTGTTCCCCCTATCGGGGTAAATCTTACTATTTGATTTAAAATATGATGTAGTCCTGTTGGAATTAGTAATCTATTAACTGATCCATAAATATATGGCCCAAATGGTCCTGCTGTTTCAATTCCTTTACCTAATCCTGAAATTATAGAATCAACTATTGGCCATGCATAATAAGAAACTAGACCTATTACTGGAATTACTACTAATGTAATTAAAGGTACGAATCTTTTTCCTCCAAAGAAATTAATTGAACTTGGTAATTGTATTTTATAAAATTTATTGTGTAAGAATGTCACTACAAGACCTACAATAATCCCTGCAAATACATTCATTCTATAAGTAAAGTATCCTAAAACTGTTTCGTATTTTGCATTTACTATACTTGCATCTATTTGTGATAATCCTTGATTCCCCATAAGGTACTTTACTGATGTGGTTTCAGCTGTTAATCCATCTAACCCTAATAAATAATTTAATGTTAAATGAAAAACTAAAAAACCTATTAACGCTGAAAAGGCTGCTGTTGCTTTTTCTTCTTTTGCCATTCCTAAAGAAATTGAAATTGCAAAAAATACTGGAAGGTTTCCAAAAACTAATCCTGATAACTTCCTAATAAATCCAATAAAATTTTGTACACCATCTAAACTTGCGAATGTTTCTCCTACTATTGCACTATCTTGTAAAGCTGCTGCTAATCCTAAAAATATCCCTGCTGCTGCTATAGTTGAAATAGGTAGCAATAAAGATTTACCAAACTTTTGCATAAAACTTTTCATTTTATTCTCCCCCTTAATATTTTTACAAGACAAGTATAACAACCTAAAACACTTCATACAACGTTTACAAGAGTGTTTATATGTTTTGTACACAATATACAATTTTCACATTGTGTTATATTTTTTACAAATATCTCTATATATTGGCCTAATGATTTGAAAAAAATTAAATTTATTATATACTATCTTTATAATAACTATTCGAGGTGACGTAATTTGAGTTTTTACGAAAGATTTTCTAATGAAAATATACATATAAATAATACTGAAAAAAAAATTATAGAATATATCTTAGAAAGAGCAAATTCATTTTCTAAAATAAAATTAACAGATATCGCAAATGATCTATTCTTATCATCAAATACAATAATTAGATTATGTAAAAAATTGGGGTATTCAGGTTTTTCAGAGCTTAAATATGATATCATTAATAACAACTATGAAAAGGTTTCAGATTCAAATGAACATTCTCACATAACAATTCAAAATAGCATACTTCAAACATTATCTCTTAATAAAAAAGAAACATTTAAAGAGTGTGCAACATTAATTAAAGATTCTAATAAAGTTATTATATTTTCATTAGGACTATCTCAATATCCTGCTTTATCATTTGCTAAAAAACTACAATATTTTAATAAGATATGTTTAGTTCCTGAAGATAGAGATGCTACTACACTCTTTGCAAATAATCTTAAGGATGGTGATTTAGCCATAATAGTAAGTAGCTCTGGTAATACAGATATAATGAGGAAAATCTCAAGTATAATAACAACAAAAAATGTTTCAATTATATCTATAACAGGTTTCTCACAAAACATTGTATCTCACTTTAGTGATATCTCTCTTTATGCATACTTAAAAGACTATAATATAGATGGTCATGATTTAACTTCACGAATTGGTTTTAATATTATATTTGATTTACTATTTGAAGAATATTCAAATTTATAAAATAAGAACCCTCATATTGAGAGTTCTTATTTTAGACTTTAATTTAACATATAAATTTATAATTACATAACCCTTGATGGGAATATAGCATCTAATACTCCTATTACTAATGCAGCTATTAGTGCTCCAAATATTGAAACTCTCATATTAGGAACTAAAAATTGTGCTAAATATAAAATCACAGCTGCAATAACAAATCCCTTTACTCCCTTTCCAAATGGGGAAGCATCTACACCCATAAACGTTTCTACTAAATAATCTAACACAGTTATAACAACTGCTGCTAATAAATAAGACCATAGCCCATTAATACTGAATCCTGGAGTAAAAAATGATGTTATCCCTAAAATAACAGCTACTAATATTAATCTTCCAATCCATCCTAAGATGCTTCCATTTTTATTTTCATTTACATTATTACTTTGTCCCATAATAATTCCTCCTTCGTAAGATTGTATTAGTTATTTATAGTATTAACTAAATTTAAAAAAATTATTTTCTAAATTAAAAAATTATGAATTTAAATTTAAATTTAAATTTAAATTTTCAAATTAACTTTGCTATTATTTTTATAAAACTAACTTCCATTTTTGTTTACTGTACCTATCTTAACTAAAAGATCGTGTATAAAATTTGATCCTCTACTTATTAATATTCCTGTCAACATTATTCCTAAGTATGGTATATTGGACTTTATACTTAAAAGTTCTAACAAATCTAGTTTAGTTGAAAAAGTTATTACTAAAGCTATACAAAGCGCCCCAATTTTATCAATAGATAATTTACCATTTTGCCATACCATTTTTAAAGTTTCCCAAACACTTTCTGCTAGTAAAGAAAGAAAAATCAATATTATCAAGTTTTCCATGCCATAATCCACCTCTTTTTATATCATTTAACTTATTTTATATTGCCGTGCTATATTCTAATATTAAGTACCTCATCTTTATAATTTTTATATATTATTTAATACTATTTAAATACACTTTTTATAACCATAATTTATTATTAAATTTAAAATTTCTTAATTTTATAAAATTCTAATTGACATAAAACTTGTCTTTGATTTATTATCTATATCAAGTAGTTAATTATTTTCCAGGTAGATGTTTTCATACTGCTTTCTATCTGGTACTATAAAACATTAAAAATAGCACTTAGGACATCCCTCCTAAGTGCTATTTATTTCGTATCAAATTAAAATTATGTATTTGCTAAATATTTATTTTTGTAACTGCTTATTTAGAAGAAATATATTTTCTATCTCATTCCCATTCTCATCATAACATTTAACATTTGCTCCTACTATGTATCCTATTGTATCTCTATCAAGTACACTCCCTTGAATTTTTAATAATATATCCTCATTCATAGGCAACTCTACTTCCTTTGTTTCATTATCCCTATCACATACTATCTTTACTTTCATAAATATCATTCTCCTTTATAATTTTAGTATGCTTCAATAAAAACTAAAATATTTCTAATAAACATACATATTATTACTAATTTTTGATGGTCTCCACGTTTATACTACTCCTATAATTATTATTCTTTTAATATAGTGTTAATTTAATATTTTTTTAATACTAAAAAATATTATTTTGCTATAATCTTTTTATCAAAAATAGGACATCTAAAAATATAGATATCCTACTAAAATTATTTAAACTATCATAATATCTTTTTAACACCTTTAAAGCCCCTGCCACCTTATTAGCAGAATCTAATGGCTTATCAATTGATTCAAAATGAATATACATAAGCCTTGGATTATCAAATAACCAGTGATTATGCAATGCAGTTACTAGTATTCATCTCTCCTTTAATTCAAATATAAAATCATTTATTTCATTTTCAAGTATAACTGTTTCGCCTAAATTAAGAGTTCTACCATTATCATCGAGAGATTCAAAAGAAAACAATGCTAATAAAGCTAATGGTGATTGTGTTCTTATTCCTAATATTTCTGTCCTTATATTTGTCATAAATGTTACTGTACAAACATTATTATCTGTACTCAAAATCTTTGCACCAAGTATTCTGGCAAATTCATTACAAGTTCTACAAAAGTTTATCATAAGTTTCCTTCTAAATATTATAGATAATAATCCTCTTTCTTTGATGATATATAAAAATTATCTCTTATTAAACTTTTTTAAATTTACTTTTACTATTTATTTGTACTACTTAAAATAATCAAACTCATATTTAGCTTTTAACTGCAAGAGAAAATAATTTGTAAAAATTAGGTGAATATTCGCCAAGTTATATCTAATATTAATATCATTCATATAAGCTTTTTATAAGTACAAACAAAAAGCACCTAGATTTTACTCTAAGTACTCTTTTATTATTATGGCAAGTAGCTTTTTAAAGGATGCTACTAAGAACCTTTTCTCTTTATTTAGGCATATCATAAAGATATTTATAAATTCACTTTATTTTCCTCTTTCTGTATTTGGTATACTTTTTTAATTTTCAAATAAAAAGAAGTTTTAAGATCTACTTAAAACTCTCGATTCAAACAAAAACTATCTTCTATTTTGCTCTTTCTTAGCTCTTCTACAAGATATACATCTTGTTGGCTCATTATCGAATCCTTTTTCTTTGTAAAATTCTTGTTCTCCTACTGAAAATATGAATTCACTTCCGCAATCTCTACATGTTATTGTCTTATCTGTCATAAATATTCCTCCTAAATTTAAAGATTCCAAATGGATAATAACCTCTAATTTATGAGAAATTATTTATCTAAATCAAACCTATTTTTATTAGCTCTTTGCTATTTATTTATAATAACATATTCTAATAGTTTTTACAACATTTTTTTATATTTTAGAATAAAAGTAGAATTTTGTAACAAACACTCTGAATAGAAAAGCCCCCATGAAAAATAAAAAAATTTATGTTATACACAAGAAAAATATATATAATATATGCTTGTTTTATTAAAATAAAAGAAAAACACTAGGCGTTAACCTAGTGTTTTTCATATTGCGAGATAAGCCGTAAGCGGAGTTCTGTATTAAGCAATCATCTATCTAGGCTTATTGTTGCCAATAAGCTCAAGCGGTACACCCGGAAACGGAGCGGGCAACTCCTAAATGTTTCCCTATTCGACCTTGCTCCAGGTGGGGTTTACATAGCCATCATGTCACCATGATGCTGGTGAGCTCTTACCTCGCCTTTCCACCCTTACCTAAAAATTTAGGCGGTATCTCTCTGTTGCACTTTCCTTCAAGTCGCCTTGACTGGACGTTATCCAGCACCCTGCCCTATGGAGCTCCGACTTTCCTCTCCTAGATCTAGTCTAGCAGCGATTGCATGTCTTACTCGCGAAGATTATCTTAACACAACTTAATTAATAATGCAAATTATATTTTTTACAATTTACACAAATTGTAGTATTAATACTAACATAATTAATATAACCCAAGAGTAAAATCCTATCCCAGAAAGTAATAAAGTTAATAATATAAGTATGAATATACATAACCTAGCAGCTGGATTTACACAAGTTTTAAAAAAAGTTCCACCTTTTCCAATATTTTTACCTATACCATCACATATATCTTTAAAACCATCTTGAAATACTTTTGTCCATGATTTATTTTTCTTTTTATAATATGATTTACTCATAGTTCATCCCCCAATAATATTCCTATTATTAATATTATGCTTAAATCAAAAATTTTGTGTATAAAAAAGACCTTACACAAATGTGTAAGGATCTTCACTTTTTGTAGATATTAATATTTCTAAGTCTTCTAATTTATCTTTTATTTTATTTATAACTTCTAAAAAAACTATCCATTCAGACGAAAAATGTCCTGTATCTATTATAGATACTCCCATTTCTTTATAATCAGATGCATAATGATATGTTGTATCACCTGTTATTATGCAGTCTGCTCCTTTTTTGTATGCTTTTTCAAAAAAGTCACTTCCACTTCCATTTATAACTGCGATATTTTTTACTTTTTCACAGCCCCTAACAACCTTTAAGGAATTTATATTTAGCTTTTCTTTAATATCTTTTATTAAATCTTCCAATTGAATATAATCTTCTAATCTAATAATTCTCCCTAACCCTTCATTGTCATTTCTAGCCCTCTTATTTACCTCTAGAAGCTCTTTAGATTCATATCCTAGTATATTTACTATAGTTTCATTTAAACCTTTCTCAGCCGAATCTAAATTAGTATGACTAGAATATAAACTTATATCATTTTTAATAAGTTCTATTATTTTTTTGCCTATTAAAGTATCAGTTGTTATACTATTAGGTTTTCTAAATATAAGTGGATGATGGGTTATTATTAAATCTACCTTCTTTTCCTTTGCTTCTTCTATAACATTTAAGGTACAATCTAAAGCCAAAAGTATTTTTTCTACTTTCTTTTGTTTATCCCCTACCATTAGTCCTACATTATCAAAATCTTCTTTTAATGTTTTTGGAGCAAATTCCTCCATTACCTCAATAACATCTTTAACTTTTTTCATAAACATCTTCCTTATAAAAAATTAATCATATTACTAATAACATCTATTTTTTCTTGTATTGATTTTCTTCTTTCACTTGCATTAACAGTACTTTCTGTTATAAAACTAATAATCCTTTTATAATTTTCAACTTTTGAAATTAAATACTCCTTCATTAAATGATGTTTTTGCATCAAAAGTTTTGGACTTACTTCGTAATATATTGAATCTAAACTAGTAGCTTCGCCCTCTTTTCGTCTTACCTTAAAAAGCTCATAATATATATTTTCATCTAAACAAAGATCTTCACTTATTATTTCATAATTATTATTATAAAGATATTCTCTTAACACTTCTGGATTTTGTGCTGGTTGAAGTATTAAATATTTCATAGAGTCAACTTTTTCAATTTGTGATTCAAGTATATCTCTAATTAAATTTCCTCCCATACCTGCAATTACAGTTACCTCTACCTCATCTTTTTCTAGAGCCTTAAGCCCATCACCTAATCTAAACTCTAATTCGTCTCCTGTGCCTTCTAATATAGCATTTAACCTTGCTTTATCTAAAGGTTCCTTATTTATATCTACTGCAATTGCTTTACTACAAATTCCATTTTTTACTGCATATAGAGGAATATATCCATGATCTGTTCCTATATCTGCTAATACTGATGTGTTTTCAATGTGTTTAATTATAAAATTTAATCTTTCGCTTAGTTCCATAATTCTTCTCCTTGCTAAATTAAAATTAGCACCTTTTGGTGCTAATCTAAATAATCCTTTAATTTTTTACTTCTTGAAGGATGCCTTAATTTTCTAAGAGCTTTCGCTTCTATTTGTCTTATTCTTTCTCTTGTTACATTAAACTCTTTACCAACTTCTTCAAGAGTTCTTGCTCTTCCATCATCTAATCCAAATCTTAGCCTTAATACTTTTTCTTCCCTAGGAGTTAAAGTATCTAATACATTTATTAATTGTTCTTTAAGCATTGTAAATGCAGCTGCTTCTGCTGGTGCTAAAGCATCATCATCTGGTATAAAGTCTCCAAGATGTGAATCTTCTTCCTCACCTATAGGAGTTTCTAGAGATACTGGCTCTTGAGCTATTTTTTGAATTTCTCTTACCTTATCTACTGGTAAGTCCATAACCTTTGATATTTCCTCTGGGAATGGATCTCTTCCTAGCTCTTGTAACAATTGTCTTTGTACTCTTATTAGCTTATTTATAGTTTCTACCATATGTACAGGTATTCTGATAGTTCTTGCTTGGTCAGCAATAGCTCTTGTTATTGCCTGTCTTATCCACCATGTAGCATAAGTAGAGAATTTAAAGCCCTTTCTATAATCGAACTTTTCTACTGCTTTTATAAGCCCTAGATTTCCTTCTTGTATAAGGTCTAAAAATAGCATTCCTCTTCCAACATATCTTTTAGCAATACTTACAACAAGTCTTAAATTTGCTTCAGCTAATTTTTTCTTAGCTCTTTGATCACCTTGCTCTATTCTATTTGCTAATTCTATTTCCTCTTCTGAAGATAATAAAGGAACTTTTCCAATTTCTTTTAAGTACATTCTTACTGGGTCATCTATTGCAATTCCTTCTGGAATAGTTAAGTCTAAGTCTAGTTCCTCTTCGACTTCATCTGCTTCATTAGGATCACCTATTACTTCAATTCCCATTGACTCTAACACTTCATAAATTTTTTCTATTTGTTCTGGACTTAGGTCAATATGCTCAACCTCATCCATTATTTCCTTATATGTTAAAGTACCACTCTTCTTTCCTTTATCTAGTAGATTTTTAACTATAGTCATTTTGCTATTTTTGTCCTCATTCTCTTTTTTGCCTTGCTTAGCTTTTGTTTTTTCATCTACCATTTTGTTACCTCCTTCCGTTATTACCAACTACTACTTTGCACCTCTCTTTAACTGATCATTAACATTTTTTAATTCAATTGCGATTTGTATAGATTCTTCAATTTTTCCTTGTGATTCTAATACTTTTTGCTTACGTTTTAATTCATTTAGTTTTTGATTCAATTTATAATTATCCAATTGCTTGATAAAATCTTGTATTAACTTTTTATTATCCTTACCTATCAGTACATGATGTTCTTTTATTTTTACAATTTCCTCAATTGTTTTTACATTTGTACACTTCGATTCTAAAAAGGTAATTATATTATTTATATTCCCCTTTTTGGCTTCTTTAATAATAGAAAAAATCTCTTTATGTTCTGGAAGAATTAACTCATCTTGGTTTATTAACTGACTAATATAATCAAAATACTCTTCATTTAAACATAACTTCATTAAAGATCTTTCAGCTTTTATAAAAGCTGGCTCTAAATATAATTTTGTTCCATTTTCTTCCTTATTATTCATAAAATCATTTTCTTTTATATTTTTTGTCATTTCTTTTGATAATAAATCGTATAATGTTTGTTCTCTTATGCCTGTATTTTCAGATATTTTTTTTATATAGACATCTTTTTCTATAGAATTAACACTTGCTAATATTTCTGTAACTCTTTTTCCATATCTAACTAAGTCATTACTATCTTTAAGATTAATTCCTTCTTCTGCTTTCTTAAGCCTATAATCGATTAAGCTTTCAGCACCATTTATTAATTTTATAAATGCATCTTTTCCATTGCTTCTCACATATTCATCTGGATCTTTTCCCTGTGGAATACTTAAAACTCTAACATCAAATCCTGCATCTTTTAATATATCTAGTCCTCTCATAGTTGCTGCTTGACCTGCTATATCAGCATCATATGAGATTATTACCTTATCTGCATAACGTCTTAATAATCTTGCTTGATTTGTAGTTAAAGCTGTTCCTAATGAAGCCACTACATTTGTTATTCCATACTGATGCAACGTTATTAAGTCCATATATCCTTCAACAATAATAAAGTATCTTTCTTGCATCTTGCTTTTTATTGCAAAGTTTAATCCATAAAGATTAGTTCCCTTTTGAAACACCAAAGTTTCAGGTGAATTTAAATATTTTGGTTTTGAATCATCTAAAACTCGTCCTCCAAAACCTATTACCTTCCCCCTGTAATCAAATACAGGAAATATAACGCGATTTCTAAACCTATCATATTTATTTCCTGTCCTCTCAGAAGTAGATACTAATCCTGCTTCAAGCAATAAATCATCTTTAAAGCCTAACTTTCTTAAATGAAATAATAAATTATTCCAACTATCCTTTGCAAAGCCTAATCCAAATCTTTTAATTGTCTCTTCCTTAATACCCCTATTTAAAAAATATTCCTTTGCTTCTTTTGTTAATCTTAAGTTTGAATAAAAGAACCTTGCTGCTTCAACATTAACTTTATAGAGCAATTCTCTCTTTTTTGCAGTTGGACTTATTCTCCCTTTATCACTTTCTATTGTAATATTAACCCTATCAGCTAAATACTTAACTGCTTCAACAAAAGGCATATTTTTATTTTTCATAACAAAAGTAATTACATTCCCTGATTCACCACATCCAAAACATTTATATATTTGTTTATCCTGTGATACGGAAAATGAAGGTGACTTTTCATTATGAAATGGACATAGTCCTGAAAAGTTTCTTCCAGATCGCTTTAGTCTAACTGACTCAGATATTACATCTACTATATCATTTTGTTCTTTTACTTTTTCTAGAATCTCTTCAGAAATCTGCAAGGAGATTCACCTCCTTACCTATAATTTTCGTCAACTTATATTCATTTCGACATTTTTTCTCTATTTCCTTCTTTGAAAGAAAATTTTTATAAAAATTTATTAAATCTTCTTTATTTATATTCTTTATCAAATCTAAAATTCCTTTTAAATATATACTTTTTATTGTATCCATTTATTTAATATATTACTATTTTTGGTACAAATAGAGAGTTAAACTTATTTAAGCAATAATCATCACTCATTCCAGCTATATAATCTGTAACTGCTCTTTTTAATCCTTCTTCTTTAGCTATTTCTTTATATATAGTTGGCAATTCATCTTCATGAGTATAGTAATAGTTTATTATGTTTTCTAAAATAAATTTCGCCTTATTTCTCTCTACTTTTAAAATATCCCCTAAGTAAACATTTTTAAACATAAATCTTCTAAGCTCTGTCATAGCCTCCCAAACCTCAGTACTAAATTTTATATCAACTTCATTATTATTTAATGCATTTGTAGTGTTTTCTATTACATCTGTAACTAAAGTTTCAATTCTTTGAGAATGTGTTTTACCTAACACCTTTATTACTTCCTTTGGCAATACATCTTCACTTAAGAGCCCAGCCCTTATTGAGTCATCTATATCATGATTTAGATATGCTATTTTATCACTTACCTTAACTACTATTCCTTCTAATGTCTTAGCTTTGTTGTTGCCATTATCAAGACCACTATGATGTAATATTCCATCTATAACTTCAGTTGTTAAATTTAATCCTAATCCATTCTTTTCAAGTTTCTCAACTACTCTAACACTTTGTTCATTGTGTCTAAATCCGCCTTCCAAAAACTCATTTAAGACCTCTTCTCCATTGTGGGCAAATGCTACATGACCTAAATCATGCCCTAATGATATGGCCTCAATCAGATATTCATTTAATCCAATTCCACTACCTATTGTTCTTGCAATTTGAGATACTTCTAATGTATGAGTCAACCTTGTTCTATAATGATCACCAAAGGTCTTTATATAAACCTGAGTCTTATGTTTCAATCTCCTAAAGGACTTGCTATGAATGATTCTATCTCTATCAACCATAAAACAAGTCCTTACAGCGTCACTTTTTTCATCTCTTTTTCTTCCTAAAGTTGAAGTGCTAAAAGTAGCTTGAGGGACTAATGTCAACCTTTCGAAACTCTCTATTTTTTCTCTTACATTCATATATCTCACCTCTATATTACATATTCTATATTTTTCTCTTTTTTCCTCTATTTAAACATATTTTATAATAATATATTTAATACCAATTATATTTTACTTATATAAGTATATTTTGTTTTTTTTATTAATATCTTAATAATGAGTAATTATATAAGGAGAGAGTAATGGAAAACCTATTATCAGATTTAAGAGAAGAGTTGCTTCCTGTTAATGAAATAAAGACTAATATTTTGTCTCACTATAAACTTCAGAAAGCATCTATATTTAGTATTAAATTCAAAGATACAGAAAAACAAAGAGCTGTATATAGAATAGACTCTAATAATAAAAGTTATTGTTTAAAAAAAGTTTATTATGATGAAGCAAATCTTTTATATGTATATTCAGCCATGGAATGGTGTTATAGAAATAGAATCGATGTTCCTAAATTGTTACCTACTGTAGATGGAAATAGATATGTTAAATATAAAGATATGCTATTTATATTAACTCCATGGCTTAAAGGTGAAAAATGTGATTTTGATAACTTAGACCATGTTTTGTTATCATCAAAAACATTAGGCAAACTACATATAGCTTCTAAAAACTTTTCTCCAATAGCTGGAAGCAGCTTAAGAGAAGGTTTTGAAAATTATAACGAAACTATATCAAAACACTTTAATCAACTACTTTTGAGTATAAATAATGCTCATAGATATAATGATAGATTTTCAAAAATATTCCTAGAAAATATTAACGAAAACTTAGAACTTGCTAAAATTTCATTTGAAGTATCATCATCAATTATCCCTAATGAACTTTCAAGATCTCTTTGTCATGGAGATTACGTAAATAAAAACATACTAATAGATGACAATAAAATTTCTCTCATTGATTTTGATAAATGTAAAATGGATTATTGCTCTAGAGATATATCATATTTTTTAAGAAGATTATTGAAAAGAGAAAGTACTAATTGGCAGATAAATTTAACCTTAGAAGTTCTTGATAAATATATGGAAGAAAACACTTTAACCAGTTCAGATTTAAAATATATCTTAGCATATATTGCTTTCCCTCAAAAGTATTGGAAATTATCTAGAGATTATTATAAAAATATAAGAAGATGTAATAAAAATGCTTTTATTCAACTCCTTGAAAAAGGTTTAGATAGGACAGCTAATCAATTAGAGTTTATTTATGAGCTTATGAATTCATTTGAAAAACATTATAATGTAAAATTTTAAAGAGGAGGTTTAACACCTCCTCTTTTTATAAATTATCTTTTATTTCTAACCTGTGCTTGTGCAGCAGCTAGTCTTGCTAATGGAACTCTAAATGGTGAGCATGATACATAATCTAATCCAATATTATGACAGAACTCTACTGATGATGGATCTCCACCATGTTCTCCACATATTCCAAGCTTAATATTTGGTCTAGTTAATCTACCTTTTTCTACTGCTATCTTAACTAATTCACCAACTCCAGTTTGATCTAGCTTAGCAAATGGATCTTGTTCGTAGATTTTCTTTTCATAGTAATCTTTTAAGAATTTAGCAGCATCATCTCTTGAGAATCCAAATGTCATTTGAGTTAAATCATTTGTTCCAAATGAGAAGAACTCTGCTTCCTTAGCAATTGTATCTGCAGTTAACGCAGCTCTTGGTATTTCTATCATAGTACCAACTTTATACTCTAATTCAACACCCTTTTCTGCCATAACTTCTTGTGCTGTTTTAACAACTATATCTTTAACATATTTTAATTCTTTTATTTCTCCAATAAGCGGAATCATTATTTCTGGAACTATGTCAAATCCTTTAGCATTTTTCACTTCTATTGCTGCCTCAATTACAGCTCTAGTTTGCATTTCAGCTATTTCTGGATAAGAAACTGCTAATCTACATCCTCTATGTCCCATCATTGGATTAAATTCATGTAATTCATTAACAGTAGCCTTTAATTCTTCAAAAGTTATATCTAACTCTTTAGCTAATTCATGAATATCCTCATCATTATGTGGTAAGAACTCATGTAGTGGTGGATCCAAGAATCTTATAGTAGCTGGCATTCCACCTAAAGCTTCATATATTCCAACAAAGTCTTCTCTTTGCATTGGAAGTATTTTTTCAAGAGCTTTTCTTCTTTGCTCTTCATTCTTAGCAACTATCATTTCTCTAACTGCCATTATTCTATCTTCTGCAAAGAACATATGCTCAGTTCTACATAAACCTATACCTTCTGCTCCAAATTCTACTGCTTGTTTTGTATCTCTTGGAGTATCAGCATTAGTTCTAACCTTTAATTTTCTAATTTCATCTGCCCATCCCATAAATGTAGCAAAATGTCCTGATATTTCTGGTGTAACTGTCTTAACAGCTTCTCCATATATATTTCCTGTTGAACCATCTATTGAAATAAAATCATTATCAGTATAAACTTTTCCATCAACTTCTAAAGTCTTAGCTTCTTCATTAACTTTTAAAGCTCCACATCCTGCAACACAGCAAGTTCCCATTCCCCTAGCAACAACAGCTGCATGAGATGTCATACCGCCTCTAACAGTTAATATACCTTCCGCTGCTATCATACCTTCTATATCTTCAGGTGAAGTTTCTAGTCTAACTAAAACAACATTTTCACCTTTTTCTTTTCTTTCTTTAGCTTCTTCAGCTGTAAAAGCTATTTTACCACAAGCAGCTCCAGGTGATGCAGGAAGTCCTTTAGCAATTGGTGTAGCCTTCTTTAAATCTCCTGTATGGAAAGCTGGGTGAAGTAGAGAATCTAATTGATTTGGCTCAACCTTTAATATTGCTTGTTCTTTAGTTAACATTCCTTCTTCAACTAAATCAACAGCTATCTTTAAAGCTGCTTGAGCTGTTCTCTTACCATTTCTAGTTTGTAAGAAATATAGCTTTCCTTCTTCTATAGTGATTTCCATATCTTGCATATCTCTATAGTGATTTTCTAATGTATGAACTATATCAGTAAATTGTTTATATATAGCTGGATTTTGCTCTTCTAATTTTGCTATTGGAAGTGGTGTTCTTATACCTGCAACAACGTCTTCACCTTGTGCATTCATTAAGTATTCACCATATATTTTATTTTCTCCAGTAGCTGGGTCTCTTGAGAATACAACTCCTGTACCTGAAGTTTCTCCTTTATTACCGAATACCATTTCTTGTACGTTAACTGCTGTACCCCATTCCCCTGGAATATCGTTTAATCTTCTATAAACTATTGCTCTTGGATTATCCCATGATCTAAATACTGCTGTAATAGATTCAATTAATTGAGTTTTTGGATCTTGTGGGAACTCTTCTCCCATTTCTTTTTTATAAAGCTCTTTATATCTTCCAACTAATACTTTTAAATCATCAGCTGTTAAATCGGTGTCAACTTCAACACCCTTTTCTTCTTTTATCTCATCTATCAGATTTTCAAATAATCTCTTTTCAATCCCCATAACAACATCTGAGAACATTTGAATGAATCTTCTATATGAATCATATGCAAATCTTGGGTTATTAGTTAAATCAGCCATTGCAACTACTGATTGATCATTTAATCCAAGATTTAATACTGTATCCATCATACCTGGCATTGATACTCTTGCACCTGATCTTACAGATACTAATAATGGTTTTGTTAAACTCCCAAACTCTTTTCCTGTTAGTTTTTCTAGTTCTGCAATTTTTTCGTGAATTTCTTCAATAACTTCTTCTGCGATTATTTTTCCATCCTCGTAATACTTATTACAAGCCTCTGTTGTAACTGTGAATCCTTGTGGTACTGGAATTCCTAGTAGAATCATTTCTGATAAATTTGCCCCTTTACCTCCTAGAAGGTTCTTCATTGAACCATTGCCTTCACTAAAAAGGTAAACGTACTTCTTTTTCTCCATCTCAATACTCCTCCGTTCAATCAAATTGAATATATTTACTAACAGTACTTTTGCACTGTAGTTACCCTAAATAAATTACCCATAGTCTTCTCTTAATTGCCTTCTCCAAGCTTAACAAAAAGCTTTGTTATGTTAGTTTTTGATATCTTTCCAATTATTTTAAATTGATTTTTTTCATTAGCTGTTGTTTCTATCTTTTCTACTATTGGAATACTATCAATCTCATGCTCAATAATTTTCTTTGCTAAGCTATAAGCACTATCTTCCGCATATCCACATATGATATTTGGCATTCTAGTCATTATAACCCCAATAGGAACTTTATGAATATCAGTTCCCCCTATAGCATTTTTTAAGAAATCTTTTCTAGAAACTGCACCTACAAGCACTCCGTTACTTTCTACAAACAATGTACCTACATCGTTTAAGAATAAGAATACGATTGCATCATACACTGTAGTTTCCTCACTTACTGTAACCGGTTTAGACATAATTTCTCCAACTAAAACCTTAGAAATATTTTCTAAAATTCTAGTATTTTGTGCCTCTCCTAAATATACATAACCAACCTTAGGTCTAGCATCAAGTATCCCTATCATTGTTAAAATAGCTAAATCTGCTCTTAATGCTGCTCTAGTTACACCAAGATGCTCTGCTAAAGCTTCGCTTGTAACAGGCTGTCCTTCTTTTACTATCCTTATAATTTCCTCTTGCCTTTGTGATAACTTCAAATTTATCCCTCTTTCTGCATTTACAAGGAATATTCAGATAATTTAGATTTGTTTGATTAGTTTGATATTTACAATCTAATTATAACATTTTCTAAAAGTTTGACTATACTTAATTTTCTGAAAAATTAGTCATATTAGCTGAATATTCCTTTTCTGTTTATTTTATTCTGCTGTATCTCCTGTTTATCTCAATTTTGCTTTAATTTAGTCCTCATCTTCAAAATTCACAGTATATGTAAATACATTTTCATCTACTTGCTCATTTTTATCAGATTTTGTTTTCTCATTATTATTGTCATTGCCCTTAAATTTTTCATTTTTAACTTCGCTTACTTTATCTTTAAACATATAAGCAACATCTGTAGCAGCATCCTTTATATCATTAGCAGCCTTACTTATATATTTATTAACAACTTCGACACTACCATCTGCTTTAGTTATTTCTATAGTTATTTGAGTTACCACTGCTGCAATAACAACAAAAGCTAATATAGGCGGAATAATGACAGCAATTACCCCAGCTGCTATCCCTGCATTAACAGGAACATCTACAAGTTCTTTACCATCCTTACTAACTTTAATCCTAGTAACATTTCCCTTATTTATTAAGTCTTTTAACCATTTCTTAAGCTCATCTATAGTTTCATATTTTTCTTTCTCTGGGCTATCTTCTATATGGTCTTGCTTAATTCCCTTTGTGCCTTCAATATATATTATTGCTTCTAGTACGTCTCCATTACTTACTTCAAGGGCATATTTTGCCTCTGCATAGCTTACACCAGTTCTCTCTTTAACTTGATCTACCTTTTCTAAAGTTATTTCCATATCTATTCACTCCTTTATATAATTTAACATTTCTAAGCTTTTTGGCTTTTTAGAATAATTTGAGGATATAATAAATGTCGTAACCTTACTTATATCTCTCTTTACATCCGCATTAATATTTAGTTTGTATATCTTATCCATAGGAGTCCTCATTAAAAATCTTATAGCATTATATGCAGGCTTTGAAATATAAATTCCATGTTCTCTTGAACATTCTTCACAAACTCCACCATAATGTGATAAAGATATATAATTAGATACCGATATTTTTTTTCTACAACTTACACAACTTTCTAAGTTTAATCCATACCCAGTTGCTTTTAATAATCTAAGTTCAAAGGATCTAATAAGCATTTCATAATCTAATGCATCTGTATTAAGTAAATACATACAAGTTAGAAAATCTTTAAATAGCCCCTCATTTACTTCTCCCTCTTCTACACATATATCTATTAATTCACATATATAGGATGAGTAAGTTAATTTATCTAAGTTATCCAATAAGCCTTGAAAAGAATTTGTTATTTTACCTTCTTGAAGATTAAATAAACTTTTCCCTTTAAATAAAACATACTCTCCGTAGCATAGAGGCAAAGTAAGAGATAAAAGCTTACTCTTACTTTTTCTTGCTCCTTTTGCTATAGCTGTTATTTTTCCCAAGTTATTTGTGTATAACCATACTAGTTTATCATTTTCTTTAAATTCTTTAGTCTTTATAACTACCGCATTTACCTTATGTAGTGACAGAAACACCATCCCCTTATTTTATTTAACCTTTTTATACCCTAGCTCTTTTAATAGGTTTTGATTATCTCTCCACTCTTTTCTAACCTTTACCCAAATTTTTAGATTAACCTTAGCACCTAAGAATTTTTCTATTTCATATCTTGCACTTTCACCTATTTTCTTTAGACATTGACCATTTTTTCCTATAATTATTCCTTTATGTGAATCCTTCTCACAAAGCATATCTACTTCAATGTGCCATGTTCCACTTGGACTTTGTTTCATTTGAATTATATCAACTGCAATTCCATGTGGTATTTCTTCTCTTAATGTTCTTAAAGCCTTTTCCCTTACTATCTCTGATACAACAAATCTCTCTTGTACGTCTGTTATCATATCATCTGGATAATATTTAGGTCCTTCTGGCATTGTTTCAATCATCAATTCAACTAATTTATCAACATTTTTTCCTCTAAGTGCTGAAATAGGAATTATTTCTTTGAACTCTAATTCTGATGAATACATTTGAAGAGTTTTTGCAACTCTCTCTTGAGTAAATTCATCAATTTTATTTACTACTAAAAACACAGGAGCTTTTTGGTTCTTTAAAGTCTCTATTATAAATTTATCTCCTCTTCCTATTTCCTCTTCAGGATTTATTAAGAATAATACAAGATCTACTTCTTTTATAGAATCTTTTGCTGAGTTAACCATGTATTCTCCTAATTTATGTTTAGGTTTGTGTATTCCTGGTGTATCTACGAATACTAACTGATGATCTTTTCCTGTTAATATTGTTTGTATATTATTTCTAGTAGTTTGGGGTTTATTTGATACTATTGATAGCTTTTCTCCCATTATATGATTTAATAAAGTTGATTTCCCTACATTTGGCCTACCTACTATTGTTACGAATCCTGATTTAAACATTTTTCCTCCTAATTATCTAAATCTTTTAGTTAATGCTTCTAGCATTATTTTTAAAAGTTTTAATTAGATACTTATCCTTATTTTTATTATTTTGTCTTTTTAATTTCAAAATTATTGTATCTTTTATTATATCATTACTTTTTCAAAATTAAAGCATTGTTAGTAAGATTTATAAAAGTACCAAGATACTATATTATATCTTAAATATAACAAATATCAATAATGTTAATAAAGTTCCAAATAGAGCCCCCACAATAACCTCCCAAATAGAGTGCACATTAGAATCTACTCTACTTTGCGCTGTTATTAATGCCATTAAATAACTTAATACTATACATATGGGTTCTTCTGTTATTAACGAAATTGCTGTTGCTATTGAAAACGAAAGAGCACTATGCCCGCTAGGCATTCCTCCTCTTAATGGCGTTCCTTCTCCAAAAATAGACTTTATTATTAAAGTAGCTAAAACTACAAATACTAATGCTATAAATATCATATAAGGTTCTGATTCTTTTACCTTGTGTATTACATCATAAGACAAATTAGATATCTTATCCCAAAATATTATATATCCTACAAGTAATGCATTTACAGCTGTAACTAATACAGCTCCTGCTGATGCATTCTTTGCTATTTTTGCTAAAGGATGATAATGATTTGTAGACATATCTATAGTTGCTTCTATTGCTGTATTAATTATTTCAGCTCCAAGTACTAATGTGATTGTGATTGCTAAAATAAGAAACTCTATCTTTGATACATCGAATAAAAAACATGCTAACAGCACGCATAATGCTGCAAATATATGAATTTTCATATTTCTCTGTGTTCTCACAGTTTCTATAATCCCATTTATTGCATAGTTAAAACTCTCCACCATCTTCTTTATTTTCATAAGCTCCCCCCACTTATAGTATTATCTTCTAATTTGCAATTTATTTAATATTTCTTCCTCTCTTTTTCTCATTCTTTTTTTGTCATCTTCCTCCATATGATCATAACCTAATAAATGAAGAATTGAATGTACTACTAAATAGCTAACTTCCCTTTCATATGAATGGCCATATTCCTCACTTTGCTCTAAAGCCCTTTCCAAAGATAAAACCATATCTCCTAAAATCAATTCATCTCCATCTTTGAAAGTTTCATCAAAATCATAATTTAAATACATTTCATTAAAAACTTTCTTATCTTCAAAATCTAACATTGGAAAAGATAACACATCTGTTGCTCTATCAATATTTCTTGTTTCATTATTTATTTCCCTTATTTCTTCATTATCAACAAATAATAAAGAAATTTGATATTGACATTCTACCCCTTCTTCTTTCAATGAAAAATCACATACATCGCTTAATCTTTCTATAAAATCTTCTGTAACCTCTAACTTATCTTGTCTGTTTTCAGTATATAACATTTTTATCTCCTTTATTATTTTTTTAAAATTAAAGGGAAAGGTATGATACCCTCCCCTATCAAATCCCTTATAAAATTAAATTGCTTAGTTATTTCACTTTCTTTTCAGTTGGATATTCGATTCTATGATGATATATTCCATCTAATGTCTTAAGAAAAGTCTTTCTTATAGTCTCTATATCTTTTAATGTTAAATCACAATTCACAAGCTGTCTAGAATTAAGTTTATCATTTATTATATTATTTACCATCTCTTCTATTTTACCCTTTGTAGGCTCATTAATTGACCTTACAGCAGCTTCTACACTATCTGAAAGCATCAAAATTCCTGATTCCTTAAAAGATGGAATTGGTCCTGGATATCTAAAATCCTCTTCCTTAATTTCCTCTGGTTTATCTGATGAATTCTTAAGTTTATAATAGAAATATTTAACTAATGTAGTTCCATGATGTTGTTCTATCATATCTTGAATTACCTTAGGAATTTTATGCTCCCTAGCCATTTCTAAACCATCTTTTGTATGTGATAATATAATTAATGTACTTAAATTAGGTGTTATCTTATCGTGGGGATTTTCTTTTCCCATTTGATTTTCTCCAAAAAAGTATGGTCTTTTTGTTTTTCCAATATCATGATAATAAGCACCTACTCTAGCTACAACTGGATTTCCTCCCACAGCCTCTGCAGCAGCTTCTGCCAAATTAGCAACCATCATACTATGATGATATGTTCCTGGCGCCTCCATTAATAGTTTTTTCATTAATGGTTGGTTTGGATTTGATAATTCTAATAATTTTATATTAGTAACTACATCAAATATCGATTCAAAGAAAGGTAATAGCCCAACTGCTAAAATTCCTGAAAGTAAAATGCCTATTGCAGTATATCCTGTCTGTATTAATATTTCTTTTATATTATTTGATGAAATCATACCTAAAGTAAATGATAATAAAGCTAGTATTCCAGTTATATAAATGGTTGAATATATTATATCATTTCTTTGCTGAACTTTTTTAAGACCTGTTGATCCAAGAACAACACTTAATATTGATAACACAACTACTGATGGATTAAATCCAACTATTATAGCTATAAATATTATATTTAACAAATTTACAACTAAGGATATCTTATAATCGATTAATATTGTCATAAGCATAGCACTACAAACTAACGGTATTAAATATGGAGAAATTACATTTAACCCCATTGAAATCAATATTATTATAAGATTTATACTACTTATAAGTATGATCATTTTAGTGTCATTAAATACTTCAGGCTTTTCTTTAGATATATATCTATATTGAATAAATAATACTAAAGCAACTAATATTCCTAAAGAAATAAATGAGAATAAGTAACTCTTTGTTGTACCATTATTTAAAAGACCTAATTCTTTTAAAATTTCTATTTGTCTTTCAGTTACTGGCTCCCCTTCTTTTACTATTATTTGATTTTTCTTTATTATTTCTTTTGGAACACTTTTTTGAGCTTCTTTAACTGCTTCTTCCATTTTTGCATTATCAACAAATTTATTTGGATTAATTTGAATATGGCATATATTCTTTAAAACATCCTCTAAGTCTCTATCTATATTACTATTAGACAATTGACTATCTGCTATTGACTTAGCTTCTAATAAATCTTCATATTTATTTTCTTCTATTTCTTCCTTATAAACTGTTTCTAATACATTTACTACCAAATGTTGTATCTCAGATGTCTTTTCCTTTAACTCAACTAATATCTTATACTCAGCATCAGTTAAATTAAATTCTTCAATTTTTTTTATTTCAGCTATCTTATCTTTTTCTTCCTTATTAGAAGAATTTTCAGATACAATCTTATTAAATAATTTATTAACATTTTCAATTGCTTGAGCTTTTACCTCACTTTTAACTATATACTGCTTATCTTCTCTTGCTTTAGCCATAGCCTCTTCTTCTTTTTGCTTAGTTGCAATTTCATCTACAGTATCAATAGGAGCTTTTATATCTACAGTTGCTATATCTCCAACTGAAAGATTATGCCTCTTAGGTGCAATCACTGTTAATAAAAGTAAATATATTACTAAAAACACAGTTAGATAAGTAAATCCTCTTTTGTATTTTATATCATCTTTTTTCTTTTCTTTATTCCAAAACAAGTCCATCACCCTCTAATCCATATAGTTTTTCTAATAATCTATCGGCTCATTATTTACTATATTTTGTTCTACAACAAATACTACATTTACTATTATATTTCCATCCGAACTATCCTTTGTGCTTATTATTCTATCAACCACTTTAGCTTCTCTAGTTAAATTATTATAAAGAGATTCCTCTAATTCATTTACTGCACTATCAATCGCCTCTTCTTTTGTGTATGTAACTGGAATTTCTCTCTTTTCAAAATAATTAGCCTTCTTTATAATTTTTCCACTCTCTTCTATTTTATCATACTCTTCAAAATCTTTTATAGCTTTTTTCAGATAAATTTTTTTTCCGAATACTTCTACGTATATATCACTATCTTTCTCTCCACTTCTTTTTAGCTCTGTCCCTTCTACTTTAATAGTCATACTCTTTTCATAAAAAGTATTTGCCATAACTACACCTTCTGGTACAACTTCATATGGATCTTCCTCTTTACCGTTAATTCCTTCTATAACAATATCACCAGCCTTCACCATATCTCCAACATGAACTGCTGATCTACCTGAAAAAGCATAAACTCTACTTACTTCCCCATCCATCTTTGCAACTAAATTTCCTTGTTTTTCTTCTTTAACTTCTGGTGGATTCACTTTCTCTTCTATAAATATCTTCAATGTTGAGCCTTCTATTCTAGCTCTTAGCCATAAAACATCCGAATTTACATCCTCTAGTTTCTTTTCTACATCTTTAACATCTATTTTATTTTTGCTTATCCCTGGCTTTATACCTATTTCATATAATTGTTGTCTTAACTCATAAGGTGAAACATTCTTTTTAGTAGTTATTTCTATACTCCAAACATAGGTAGAAAAATATAATAACAACGCAATAAATATCCCTCCTCCTATAGCTAAGAATAATTTACTCTTTAGTTTTCCTATAAAAAATAATATTCCGGTACTTCCTATGACTTTACTTTTACCATTCAATCTTTTTACAACATCAATTAAAACATTATAATCATTATAATCAATTGTTACTCTAATCGTTGCTACATCTATTCTCTTAACATTTATAACATTTATATTTTCATTCCACAATATGTTTAAAAGTCTTTCTGGCTTTAATATGTTAACTTCAACTACTACTTTTCCACTATCAAAAACTCCTGTTGCCATATTACACCTCGTATGATATAGATTTAAATTTTCCACTAATTGTTATTGTAGAATCCCCAATATAAAGTATCTCAAAATTCTCACCTTCAATATTAATGGCCTTTACTTTTGTATTTACTTTTATAACATTTCTCTCAAATAATATTATTCCTTTATGATTTTCTATCGTTATTTCATCATTTCCTATGATAGTTATTTTAGGAACATTTAAAACTATATCTTTAGGTAAATCAAAAGTTTCTGCTATGATTTCTCTGCTCTTCTCTATTTTTCTTTGCATAATCTTCTCTCCTTATATTTTTCCTAATAGTACTTTATGATAAAAATATATAGAAAATTACTTATAATTTATTTGAGTTTATAAAGTTAACAGTTTCAATGCCTTATAAAATCTATTTCAATATAACAAAAAAGCAAAAGGAACTAGATAAGTTCCTTTTGCTTTATTTATTAGTTAATATTCTTCTTATAAATTGACTTTATTTTGTCATAACTAAGCTAATTAAGACTTAGCTATCTTTTAAATGTTATTAACACCGATGGTGTAGCCGTTCCTTTAATAATTCTATCTTTTCTTTTATAACTGCTGAGGAAGGTACTCTAACAAGATCTACCTCTTTAGAATATCCAATTAATTAAATCCTGTTTATTCCCTTAAATTCAAGTATAATAATTCTTACACTTATTTTTGCTAAAATATATAACTATAGTCCTCAACCTTAATGTATTATAAACAATACATCCAGACTTATTGGATAAATTGTAGACTCCAATAATAGCTTTTAATTAAGTTCTATTAAAATTTCAAACCAAAATAGTTTCTACTTGAATTTTCTCTTTCTAGCAGCTTCTGATTTTTTCTTTCTCTTCACGCTTGGCTTTTCATAGTGTTCTCTCTTCCTAACTTCTGAAAGAACTCCAGCTCTAGCGCATTTTCTCTTGAATCTTCTTAATGCACTTTCAAGTGTTTCATTTTCTCCAACTTTTATTTCTGACATCTATTATCCCTCCCTCCGCTAGCTCAAATTAATTAATTTAACTCAGCTACGGGCTTAATAACACACGCTATATTATACAATAGGCACATCTTAAAGTCAACCTTTAGATAAAAAACTCTTTAGCCTGGTGGCCATTTTAATTCTCTTTGTCCTAGCACGTGAAAATGCATATGATCAACTGTCTGCCCACCATCTTTTCCACAGTTATTAACAATTCTATATCCTGTTTCAGCTATATTTAGCTCCTTTACTAGTTTATTAATAACTAAGAAAATATGTGAAATAATATTTGCATTTTCTTCACTTACTTCATTCACACTTTTTATATGTTTCTTAGGTATAACTAAAAAATGTATAGGTGCTTCAGGGCTTATATCATAAAAAGCTATGACCTTTTCATCTTCATAAAGCTTTTTACTTGGTATTTCACCCTCTGCAATTTTACAAAAAATACAATCCATAAATTCACCCCGTTTCTTTAATTGATAATGGTTAATTGATAATTTATAATTTTGGAGATAATTCAGCATAACCGAATTATTTTCAATTATTCGACAACTACTTTTACCTTTGCTTTTAATTATTGTTAACATTTTATTCTTATATTAGATAGCTAATGTATCATTAAACGAATAAGTTAACATAATTTAATTATAAACTTATTTTTATATAAAATATAATAATTATTCCAATAATTTAACAAAGTTAAATTATCACCTTAATTATCCATTATACATTGTCGACTACCAATTGTTATAGAAGTTTTGCTATTCCAATTTCATTTTCTGCTTCTGTAATTTCTATATCAACTATTTTACCAGTAACATCTGCACATGTACATGGTACTTGAACTTTTATATAATTTCTTGTATATCCTTCATATATACCATCTTTACCTTTTACTTCTGCTTCTATAAGTGCATCCATTTCTTTTCCTATGAATTTTTCTATGAATTCTTTTTCATTTTTATTGCTTAATTCAATTAATAACTTACTTCTCTTTTCCTTTATGCTTCCATCAAGTTGATCTTGCATATCTGCAGCTTTGGTTCCTTTTCTTGGACTATATTTAAATACATGAGTTTTAGTAAGCTTAATATTTTTTAAAAATTCATATGTTTCATTGAATTCCTCTTCTGTTTCTCCTGGGAAACCAACTATGACATCAGTTGTTATAGATACATCTGGCATAGTTTCTCTTAATAAATTTACTGAATCAGCATATTCCTTTGCAGTATATCTTCTATTCATTCTCTTAAGTGTAGCATCACATCCACTTTGTAGTGATAAATGGAAATGTGGACATAACTTCTTAAACTTCTTTATCTTTTCTATAACTTCAGGCGTAAAGAATGCAGGTTCAATTGATCCTATTCTTATTCTTTCTATCCCCTCAACTTTTTCTATTTCTTCTATTATGTCTATTAAATTAACACTACCTTCTAAATCTAAGCCATAAGAAGCTGTATGTATTCCCGATAAAATTATTTCTTTAAATCCATGCTCTGCCAATTTATTAACTTCTTCTAATACCTTTTTAGGATCTTTTGAACATACTGAGCCTCTTGAATATGGAATTATACAATATGTGCAAAATCTATTACATCCATCTTGTATTTTTAAAAATGCTCTCGTTTTATCTTGATATTCTTCTATATTTAATTCTTCAAACTTCTTATTTTTAAGTACACCTTCAACATGAACTTGTGACTTTCCTTCGTCTCTAGCTTTATTTACATAATAAACAACATCACCTTTGTTTCTTGTTCCAAGAACTACATCTACTCCCGGTATTTCTGAAACTTCCTTAGGTGCAATTTGTGAGTAACATCCTACAACTGCTACTGTAGCATTTTCATTTAATCTTCTTGCTCTACTTATAATTTGTCTTGATTTTTTATCACCCATATTAGTAACAGTACAAGTATTTATTACATATACATCAGCTGCTTCACTTGCATCCACAACTTCATAGCCTTCTCTAATAAACTTTTCGGCCATTGCTTCTGATTCATATACGTTAACTCTACATCCCAATGTAGAAAATGCAACTTTCATTATTAATTTCCTCCTAAATCTCCTAGCTCATATTGAACTAAAGAAGTAGCTACAAAACCTGCTGTCTCTGTTCTAAGGATTCTACTTCCTAAAGTTACTATATAAGCACCATTTTCTTTTAGTCTATTTATTTCATCTTCTTCAAATCCGCCTTCAGGACCAACTAGTATTCCAACAGTTTTTATTTTAGTTCTATCCAAATCAGTATGATTAAATAAAGTCTTAATTCCAAAGTTTTCAGCATTTTCGTATGGAACTATAACCATGTCTAAATTATTCATTTTATCTAAAGCTTCATCAAAGCTTATTGGATCCACAACATTTGGTATTATACTTCTTTTACTTTGTTTAGCTGCTTCTAGCGCTATTCTATTAAGCCTATCTAATTTCTTAAAATCACCTTTTAATTTTATATCAACTCTATCTGTTAAAGTTGGTATAAATTCAGTAATTCCAAGTTCTGTCCCCTTTTGAACTATTAAATCCATCTTTTGTGCCTTGGGCAAACCTTGAAACAAATATATTTTTACACTACTTTCATTGTTTATTTGAAGCTTTTCTTCTATTTCAACAATAACTTCTTGCTTAGTTATTGTTGAAATAGAAGCTAAAAATTCTTCACCATCACAATTATTTAAGACTATTTTATCCCCTTCATTTAGCCTTAGTACTTTATATAAATGTTTTACATCATCACCTAAGATTTTAGCTTCATTATCTATAAAATTTTCTTTAGGAGTAAAAAATTTATGCATTGTTCATTCTCCTTAAAACTATTTTACTTTGGCAACTATACAGTTCCATTCCCCATCTTTATTTATTTCTATTACTTCAAATCCAGTTTCTTCAAGCTTTTTAGTAACCATATCTACTCTATCATGTATTATTCCTGAAGTAATAAAGTATCCATTATCCTTTAAGACTCTTTTTACGTCTTCCGTTAAAATACATATAACTTCTGCAATTATGTTAGCAACAACTATATCTGCTTTTCCATCAATTACTTCTACTAAATTACCATATAATATTTGTATATTTTCCAAATTATTATATCCAACATTTTCTTTAGCAGATTCAACTGCAACTGGATCTAAATCAACTCCAACAGCCATTTTAGAACCAAGCTTTGCTGCTGCTATAGCAAGAATTCCTGAGCCACATCCAACGTCAAAAACAGTACTATCTTCCTTTACATACTTTTCTAAGGATTGAATACACATTCTTGTTGTTTCATGTGTACCTGTTCCAAAAGCCATACCAGGATCAAGCTCTACTACTAACTCTTCCCCCTGTGCATCATATTCTTCCCATATAGGCTTTACAACTATTTTTTCTCCAACCTTCGTTGGTTTATAATATTTTTTCCAGTTATTAGCCCAGTCTTCTTCAAACATTTTTTCACTTTCTACTTTAGCTACTCCTGTGTCAATTCCAAGCTCTTTAAGTTCATTCATCTTTTCATTTATATACTTTAATATCTCATCTATATTATCTTCTTCTGAGAAATAAGCTTTAACAACTGCAACCTTCCCCTTATGCTCTAATACATTAATATCTGCAAAATCCCAAGTTAATGGTCCTTGTTCTCTTTCTAATATGTCATTCGGATCTTCAATTGCAACTCCTTTACAATCTAATCCATAAAATATTCCTGAAACAGGTTCTAGTGCCTCACTTTTAGTTATAACTCTAACTTCTATCCAAGTTCCTTGCATTTAAATCAGTCCTTTCAAACATACTTTGACTAATTTATTATTTTACACTTATGTTAACTTTCTGTCTATATTTAAAACTAAAGTAATTAATTCCTTTTAAATAAATTAAAAAAATTAAAAGTATTTGGAACGACCCCAAATTACTTTAATTTTTAACATATATTATTTTGCTGATTTAGCTGCTTCTAAAACTTTATCATAACTTGGTTCACTTGTTATTTCATCAAGATACTCAACAAAAGTTACAACTCCATTTGAATCTACAACAAATGATGCTCTTGTTAATAAACCTAATTCTTTTGCATAAGTTCCAGTAGCCTTAGCAAAACTTCTATCTTTGTAGTCTGATAAAGTCTTAACTTTTTCTACTCCTTCTGATCCACACCATCTAGCTTGAGCAAATGGTAAATCCATTGAAACAGTATAACATGTTACTCCATCTAAACTATCTACTTCTTTATTAAATCTTTTTACTTCCATATCACAAACTGGTGTATCTATTGAAGGTACTGTTAAAAATACCCTAACACCATTTGTATCTTTAAGAGTAAATTCTCCTAAATCATTTGTTGTAACTGAAAAATCCGGTAGCTTATCTCCAACACTTAATGTGTTTCCTTCTAATGTTATTGGTGATCCTTGAAATTTTACTTGTTTCATTTTACCCTTCTCCTTACTTTAAGATTTCTATTCTATCTTTTCCAAAATCTCATAAAATTATATATTTCAATTATACTTGATAATTATTATTTGTAAATACTTTTTATTGCTATAATTTTCTGCTGTAAGTCGAAGGCAATTAATTAAATGTTTATACAGCGTATTTATTTACTATTTCTTTAAAGCTTTCTTCTTTTTCTTCTAGATATTCTTCAAATTTTAAATCACTAACTTCTATAGCTTTAGAAAGTTCATATAAAAATTCTGGAATCTTATTGCCTGGAATATCTCCATAAGAATTGCCTAAATTTGTTTTTCCTACACCAAATGATCCACCAGCAAACATAGTGAAGCATTCCTCAATTTTTTCTCCTACTCTCTTCTTCTTACCAGTAAATCCTATAGATCCAATTTGATGAACCCCACAAGAATTTCCACATCCTGAAATATAGACTCTTGGTAATACATCTGATTTATATTCTCTATCTTTAAAATAATCCATAATTGAGTTTAACATTCCTTGACTATTACATATTCCCACTTGACATGTTGGTACTCCTATACAAGATACACTTTGTTCTAAATTAGTTGTTGCCCCCATATTTTCAGTTAATTCTAATAGTTCTCTAGCTTCATTACCATTTAAGTTTCTAAAATAAACTCCTTCTGTCATAGCTAATCTAATTTCTATATCTTCAAAATTTTTAATTGTATCTAGAATTGCTTTTAAATCATTAGCAAGTAATTGCCCTCCAATTGGATGAAGATAAACACTATATAATCCTGTTTGTTTTTGGTTAATAATTCTTGGATTATTAATTTCTACCTCTATTCCTTTTTTATTACAAATTTTATCTTCAACTTGTATTTCTAAATTACCTTTTTCTATAACTTCTTCTATATGTTTTTTATAACATTCTAAGAAATCTTTCTCGCCCATTCTTTCTAAAATATATCTAACACGTGCTTTATTTCTATTTTCATAATTTCCTTCAGCCTTAAATAAGCTTACCATTGCTTCTACATAATAAAGTACATCTTTAGCTTCAATTAAATCACAATATTTAACTGCTTTTCTAGGATTTTGTCCTAAGCCTCCACCTAAATATATTTGAAAATACTTCTCTCCATCTTTATTAACTGCAACAAAACCTAAATCTTGAACGGTACAATGTGCTGCATCATATTCACTATTCGAAAATGCAACCTTAAGCTTTCTAGGAAGCTTATAAGTATATATTCTTTCTAAAAAATAATTCCCTACAGCTTTTGCATAAGGAGTTACATCGAACTCTTCTTTTGGATCAACCCCCGATAGCGGTGACATAGCAACATTTCTTGGATAATTTCCTCCTGCACCTCTAGTATATATATCATTATCTAAAGCTTCTATCATTAAATCACAAACTTCATCAATGATTAGACCATGCAGTTGTATTGCTTGACGTGTTGTTAAATGTATTTTATCCAATCCATATCTTTTTGCAAAATCATAAACCTTATACATTTCATCAACATTAGTTATACCTGAAGGAATCCTAAGTCTTATCATGAATTCTTTACCACCTCTATGAGCATATACACCAAATCCTCCAGATATATGCTTGAATTGCATTACATTTAATTCCCCATTTAGAAATTTATGTCCTTCTTTTCTAAATTCTTCTATTTCTCCATATAGAACTTCTTTTAATTTGTCCATTTCATACCACCTCTTTTATAAATTAGTACTATTGTTAATTATATCACTAAATATAATATACATTTATTGAATATTCCTATAGTAATAATAGGGAAAACTTATATTGTATATCATATCACTTTTAGTATTTTGTGCATATATCATATATTTTATAAAAAAAAGAATTAGCAACATGCTAATTCTTTTATTTAAATAAATCTTTAAATCCTTTTTTATGATGGGTTCCTTCACCAATATTTTCTCCACAAGCTTCCATAAATGCTTTTAAAGCATCTTTTTGCTTATCATTTAAGTTCTTAGGAATATCAACAATTACCTTAACATATTGATCTCCTCTGCCTGATGAATTTACTCTTGGAACACCTTTTCCCTTTAATCTAAATAAAGTTCCTGATTGTGTTCCTGCAGGAATTGTATATTTTACATCTCCATCTACAGTTGCAACAGTTATTTCAGTTCCTAGCGCTGCTTTCCCCATAGATATATGAGTATCTATATATATATCATTTCCTTTTCTTGTAAACTTCTTAGATGAAGCAACATTTATTCTTACATATAAATCTCCTGGAGGACCATCATTAGTTCCATGATCTCCTTGCCCTCTAAGCGGCATAACATTTCCCGTATCAACTCCAGCTGGAATATTAACAGTTATTTTTCTATTTTTTCTAACATTTCCTTTTCCATGACATGTAGTGCATGGATCATCTATTACTTTACCACTACCACCACACGTGCTACATGTTGAAGTACTTACAAAGCTTCCTAAAGGTGTTTGCCTTTGTACTCTTACTTGACCTTGACCATTACATGTTGGACAAGTTTTTGCTGAAGTACCTGTTTTAGCTCCACTACCTTTACATGAATCACAAGTTTCACTTCTATTTATAGAAATTTCCTTTTCTACTCCAAATATAGCCTCTTCAAAGGTTAAATTAACTGTATATTCTAAATCTGCACCTCTTTGTGGCCCATTTCTTCTTCTACTGCTACCACCGCCGCCGCCAAAGAAGCTATCAAATATATCTCCAAAACCTCCCATATCTGAGAAGTCAAAGCCACCAAACCCACCTGATCCAAATCCACTTCCGTCAAAATCCGCTGTTCCAAACTGATCATATCTCGCTTTTTTTTCTGGATCTGAAAGCACTTGATAAGCTTCATTTATTTCTTTAAACTTATCCTCTGCTTCTTTATTGCCTTGGTTTTTATCAGGATGATATTTTATAGCTAGCTTTCTAAAGGCCTTTTTTATTTCTTCATCTGAAGCTCCCTTTTGAAGCCCAAGGGATGCATAATAGTCTTTATTTGCCATCTATTTTCACCACCATTTTTTTACTTTATAAAAGGGAAGACGACTTATGCCTTCCCTCATATATTATATATATTAGACTAATAGGTTACAACTATTTATCGTCTTTAAAATATTATTTATCTTCTTTAACTTCGAAATCTGCATCTACAACATTATCATCTTGTGTAGTTTGGCTTGCACCTGCTCCTCCCATATTGTTTGGATCAAATCCAGCACCTGCTGCACCATTTGCATTTGCATCAGCATATATCTTTGATGATATCGCATAGAATTCTTGGTTTAATTCATCCATAGCTTTCTTTATAGCTTCTAAATCTTCGCCATCTTTTACTTTGTTTAATTCATCAAGTTTAGCTTGAACCTTAGCTTTATCGTCAGCTGTTACTTTATCACCAAGTTCTTCTAAAGTTTTAGTTGTTTGATAAGCAACTTGATCTGCATTATTTTTAACTTCTATTTTTTCTTTTCTCTTCTTATCTTCTTCTGCAAATCTTTCTGCTTCTTTTACTGCTGCTTCTACTTCAGATTCACTTAAGTTAGTTGAAGCTGTAATAGTTATATTAGCTTCTTTATTAGTTGCTTTATCAACAGCTGATACTTTAACTAATCCATTTGCATCTATATCAAATGTAACTTCAATTTGTGGAATTCCTCTAGGAGCTGGCGCAATACCTGATAATGTAAATCTACCTAGAGTCTTATTGTCAGCTGCCATTTGTCTTTCACCTTGAACTACATGAATTTCAACTGATGTTTGACCATCTGCTGCAGTTGAGAATGTTTGACTCTTCTTAGCTGGAATTGTAGTATTTCTTTCAATAAGTGGTGTAGCAACTCCACCTAATGTTTCAATTCCTAATGTTAATGGAGTAACATCTAGTAACAATACATCTTTAACTTCTCCAGTTAATACACCTGCTTGAATAGCTGCTCCAACTGCAACACATTCATCTGGGTTTACTCCCTTTGAAGGTTCTTTTCCAGTAAAGTTTTTAACTGCTTCTACAACAGCTGGGATTCTTGTTGATCCCCCAACTAATATTACCTTATTGACATCACTTAATGAAAGGTTAGCATCTGCTAAAGCTTTTTTCATTGGCTCAATTGATCTTTGAACTAAGTCATGAGTTATTTCATTGAATTTAGCTCTAGTTAAGTTCATATCAATATGCTTTGGACCTGTTGCATCTGCTGTTATAAATGGTAAATTAATGTTTGTTTGCATTGATGATGATAATTCAATCTTAGCTTTTTCAGCAGCTTCTTTTAATCTTTGAAGTGCCATTTTATCATTTCTTAAATCTATTCCATTTTCAGCCTTAAATGTTTCAGCTATATGATCCATTATTCTTTGGTCAAAGTCATCTCCGCCTAATTTAGTATCTCCATTTGTTGATAAAACTTCGAATACTCCATCACCAAGTTCTAGGATAGATACGTCGAATGTACCACCACCTAAGTCATAAACAAAGATTTTTTGATTTGTATCCATTTTATCTAAACCATAAGCTAAAGCAGCTGCTGTAGGTTCATTTATTATTCTTAATACTTCTAATCCAGCTATTTTACCAGCATCTTTAGTCGCTTGTCTTTCTGAGTCATTAAAATATGCAGGAACTGTTATAACTGCTTGAGTTACAGCTTCTCCTAAATAAGCTTCTGCATCAGCCTTTATTTTTTGAAGTACCATTGCTGATATTTCTTGTGGTGAATGATCTTTGCCATCTATATTAACTTTATAATTTGTACCCATATGTCTCTTTATTGATATTATTGTTTTATCTGGGTTTGTGATCGCTTGTCTTTTAGCTACTTGACCTACTAATCTTTCTCCATTTGCTTGGAATGAAACTACTGATGGAGTAGTTCTTGCCCCTTCTGAGTTGCTGATTACTACTGGTTCTCCACCTTCCATAACAGCTACACATGAGTTAGTTGTTCCTAAATCAATTCCTATTATTTTTCCCATAATTTATTTCCTCCTAAAAACTATCTTTTTAATAAGTTTAGTTAATATCAATATTAGTTAGCTACTTTTACCATTGTATGTCTAATTATCTTTTCGCCTCTTTTATATCCCTTTTGAAATACTTCAACTACTGAATTAGTACCAAATGATTCATCTTGAACGTGCATAACTGCTTGATGTAGATTTGGATCAAATTCACCAGTTGCATCTATTTCTTCAACTCCTAATTTTTCAAAGGATCCTTTAAAACCTTTTATAGTCATATCTATTCCTTTTTTGAAGTCTTCTACACTTCCATCAACAGCTATTGCTCTTTCTAATGTATCTAATACTGGGATCATTTCTTTTAATACATCTGTACACGCCTCTGTATAAATGCCTTCTTTTTCCTTAGTTGTTCTTTTTCTGTAATTATCATATTCTGCTGATATTCTAAGTAATCTTTCTTTTAAAGCTTCTACTTCATTGTTTAGCTTCTTATTTTCATCTTTTAATTTTCTCATATTATCTAGATCATTTTCCTTATCATTATTTTCTTCAACTATATCATCTGAAGATTGATCTGTTTCTGATTCAGTAGTAGAATTTACATCCTCATTATTTTCTGTTTCAACTGTTTCTTCTATATCTTCTATTACCTCTTTGTTATCTTCCACAACAACACCTCATCTCTTTTATTCTATAATTTGATTTCTTAAGCTTTTATTTAACTCTTTCATAACTTGCCCCATAATAGCTATAACCTTAGAGTAGTTTATCCTCTTTGGTCCAATTAATCCAATCTTACCAATAGGTCTTCCATCCAATGAATACTCCGCTGATATAATTGAACAATCCTTAGCCTCTGGAAAATAATTTTCATCACCTATTCTTATGGTAATATCACTACTAGGTTCTATCAAATCTATTAAATTATCTTTATCATTAATTAAAGAAAGAATTTCCTTAGCTTTTTCAATATTATTATACTCAGGATAATTAAATATATTTGTAGTTCCTTCAACAAATACTTCTGTATTGTTAGCTTCTTTTAATGTTTCATATAAAGCAGGTAATATTCCATTAAATAGTTCATCGTAGCCATTTAATTCTACTTTGAGCTTATTAATTACTTCCAAATTAATTTCTTCAATAGTTAAATTCCTTAGCCTTATATTTAAGACTTCATTTATCATTCGAATAGTTTCAGGCTTTGGCATATTATTTATTCTTATTCTGTGATTCTTAATAATTCCACTATCTGCTACTATTACTGAAACCAAATTATGACTATCAATAGTAAGTAATTGAATAGATCTTATATAGCTACTTCTTACAGATGGAGTCTGTACTACAGTAGTTAAATTAGTAAGCTCTGATAACAATGAACAAGCTTGCTTTACTATCTTATCAACCTCATACATTGCTGAATTTATAATGTACTCCCTTATTTTAAGCTCCTCTTCTCGAGTTAGCCTTCCAGTTTCCATTAGCTTATCTACATATAGCCTATATCCTTTGTTTGAAGGTATTCTACCTGCAGATGTATGTGGTTGCTCTAGATAACCCATTTCTTCTAAATCAGCCATTTCATTTCTTATTGTAGCTGATCCAACTCCTAAATCATATTTCTTAGCTATTGTCCTTGAACCTACTGGTTCCCCTGTCATGATATAGTCATTAATGATAGCCTGAAGTATTTTTATTTTTCTTTCATCAATAGCCATTACATCACCTCTATCTGTTAGCACTCATTATAATCGAGTGCTAATGACTACAATATCAATATATTCCTTATTACCTTTTTTGTCAATTTGAATAACTTATAAATTAAATAATCTCATTTAATTTTATTAATTTATCATTATTTTTCTCTACTTTTTTAACATATTCTCTTGTTTTCTAGGCACTCCATTTTATAATATAAAATCACTCATAACCAAATTAGATAACTCAATCCCTTTATCAGTTAGCCTTAAAATATCATTTTCTAATACAAGTAACTTTTTGTTTATATTTTTCTCTATAACATCTTTATATATACTATTTATGTGTATTCCAAATCTTCCTTTAAATTCATTAATGCTTACTCCTACATTCATTCTAAGTCCCATAAATATAAATTCTTCCATATTATCTTCTTTTGAATTTTCAATTACTTCTTCTATGACACTCTCGTTACTATTAACTTTTTCTATATAAGACTTTACATCTTCTATATTTTTTATTCTTTTTCCATCTATAAATGAACTTGAAGCAGATCCAACTCCTAAATAATCATCACATCGCCAATAAACCTTATTATGATAGCACTCATACCCTGGTTTTGAATAATTAGATATTTCATACTGATTATATCCATGCTCCTTAAGTATTTCCTTAGTAGTTGAATACATCTCCCTCTCATCATCCTCTGAAGGTAATATTAGTTTGTTTCTTTCCCATAGTTTATAAAATACTGTTCCTTCCTCTATAATCAGACTATACGCAGAAATATGCTCGGGGTTTAACTTTGCAATTGTTTCTAGAGATTCTTTCCACTCATCTACTTTTTGATTTGGCAATCCAAACATCAGATCTACATTTATATTCTTAAAGCCAACTTTCCTAGCTAAATTGAAATTTTCTTCAAATTGCTTAAAACTATGTATTCTTCCTATATCTTTTAAAAGTGAATTTTGTACTGCTTGAAGTCCCATGCTTATTCTATTTACACCACCACTTAGCATAGTTTCTAATTTTTCTTTTTCTAATGCTCCAGGATTACATTCCATAGTAAATTCCATATTTTCAGTTAGATTAAGTTTGCTTATAGTTTTTAGTAATTTATATATTTGATTAATTTCCAAATAAGATGGAGTTCCTCCGCCTATAAATATACTTTTTATTTTATAGTCTATTACTTTTTCATCTATTTCCTTGCATAATGCATCTACATAATCATCTTTAAGATGATCTAATGAGGCATAAGATGGAAAATCACAATAAAAACATTTTTGTTTACAAAACGGTATATGTATATAAAGTGCTATTTCTTTTAAATCTTTCATTTGTATAATCACTCTTTCTCTCATTTAAATTTCTCTTTATTGCTATTATACAGAACTACTCCAAAATGAAAAGGTAAAAAATAGGAGAATAAATTATATAATATAATTTATTCTCCTATTTTTATATTTCTATAAGATCTATATTAATAATGTTGTGCAATACTATATCCTTTTGCGCTCGTCGAATCTTTGTATCGATTACATTACCTTCTAAATTCACCTTCATTGTTGCATTTAATCCGTTTCTTAAAATATATGTTTCTAATTTATGACTAACCATTGATATTAATGATGTTTCTCCATTTTTTCTTTTAATGGTACCAGTTACTAACCCTGAATTTCTTAATACTTTTCCCTTCTTTTTTAAATCCCTCAATTTTGCCTCTAGCATAACATACACCTCACTTAAATATTTTATACAATTTAAATATATTTTCCTTTATTAACTTTAATTACAAATATATTTATTAAGTAAATAATTTTATAAAAAAATTTATATATTCTACTGATTGCCTACATAATTAAGATAATGCCCTATTAAATTTTTATTGTAACTTCTATGTCAATAACTCTTTAATTGAATATATTATTTATAGATTATCACTTGAAAAATAGTTTGTATAAGGAGAGATTTATTTTGAAAACATTTAAAATACTCGCCTTCGATGGTGGTGGAATTAAAGGTGCTTTAAGTGTCGAAATTTTAAATAGAATTTGTTCGAAATATCCCAACTTTTTAGATGAAGTAGATTTATTTACAGGCACTTCAACTGGTTCAATAATTGCTTCATTGCTAGCAAAAGAAGTTTCTATTAATGAGATAAGTAATTTATACAGTAATCCTACTGCGAAAAAAATTTTTTCTCCATCTCATTTTAATTTATTTCGTCCCAAGTTTAATAATATTAATTTGAAGAATATTATCTCAAATTATTTCGATGACAACCTAAAAGTTGGAGACTTAAAAAAATTTATTTTTATTCCTGCTTTTCATGTAAAGGGATTAAACAAAAATACTTGGGAACCAATATTCTTTAATAATTTATCTAAAAATCCAACATGTGATTTTAGTGTAAAAGATACTATCTTATCAAGCTCAGCTGCCCCTACATACTTTCCATCATATAAAGGTTTTGTCGATGGAGGCGTTATTGCTAATTCTCCTACAGCTATTTCATTATTAGCAGCTTTAGCAGCTCTTGGCCCTTCTTATAGCCTGGAGCAGATAAGACTACTTTCTATAGGTACTGGTGATAGTCCTGAAAGGATTAACGGCAAAACAGAAAAATGGGGAATTTTACAATGGTCATTTCACCCCCTAGCTAAAATGAAATCCCCATTATTAGCTCTTTTAATGGATGGAATGTCCGATTTAGAAGATATGTACTGCAAAGAAATTTTAAAATCTAAATATTTTAGGATAAATCCAAAGGTCTCTAAGTTTATTGAAATGGATGATTATAAATTTATTCCTTACTTGAAGTTAGTAGCTAATACTTACGACTTATCATCTTTATACAATTATATCGAAAGTATTTATTTAAAATAATTTAATATAATGCACAACTTTAAGTAAATTTAAATATAATAAATTATAATATTACCACCTTACTCTTATAGTTATCTATCAAAAAGGCTAAGTTTCTTTATGAAACTTAGCCTTTTGATATTTGAATTTATTTATCTACTTTAAGAACTGCCATGAATGCTTCTTGTGGTATTTCAACCGATCCCACTTGTCTCATTCTCTTCTTTCCTTCTTTTTGCTTTTCTAACAGCTTCTTCTTTCTTGATATATCTCCACCATAACATTTAGCAAGAACGTCTTTTCTCATAGCCTTAACTGTTTCTCTTGCTATTATCTTTGAACCAACTGCTGCTTGAATTGGAACTTCAAACATTTGTCTCGGAATTATTTCTTTTAGCTTTTCAGCAATTCCTCTTCCTTTTTCGTAAGCTTTTTCTCTTGGTACTATCATAGATAAAGCATCTACAACATCTCCATTTAACATTATATCAAGCTTAACTAGCTCAGTTTGAGTATATCCCTTAAATTCATAATCTAATGATGCATATCCTCTTGTTCTAGATTTTAATGTATCAAAGAAATCATATACTATTTCATTTAATGGAATATCATAATTTATAGAAACCCTTGTTTCCTCTAAATATTGCATGTCAATAAAGGTTCCTCTTCTTTCTTGACATAATTCCATTACAGCTCCAACATAGTCAGAAGGTGATATTATACTTGCCTTAACTATTGGCTCCTCCATGTATTCTATCTCTGTTGCTTCTGGAAGGTTTGTAGGATTTGTAAGTTCTATTATATCACCATTAGTTTTTATTACCTTGTATATAACTGATGGTGCAGTTGTAATTATATCTAAATTAAATTCTCTTTCAATTCTTTCTTGAATTATTTCCATATGTAATAATCCTAAGAATCCACATCTAAATCCAAAACCTAAAGCTATAGATGTTTCTGGCTCAAAACTTAAAGCAGCATCGTTTATTTGAAGCTTTTCTAAAGCATCTTTAAGCTCTTGGTATTTTGCTCCATCTACAGGATAAATTCCTGAATATACCATTGGTACTGCTGGCTTATATCCTGGCATAGCTTCAGCTGTTGGTCTATCTGCTTCAGTTATAGTATCACCAACTCTTGCATCTCTTACATTTTTAATAGATGCAGCTATATATCCTACATCTCCTGCACGTAATTCAGCTATCGGTAGTGTCTTAGGAGTAAATACCCCTACTTCTGTAACTTCGCATACCTTATTTGTAGCCATTAACTTAATTTTAGTTCCTGGCTTAACTACACCATCGAATATTCTTACATATGAAACAACACCTTTATAACTGTCATAATATGAATCAAATATTAAAGCTTTAAGAGGTGCATCTTCATCTCCATCTGGCGCAGGTATATTTTCTACTACTGTTTCTAAAACATCTCCTATATTTAACCCTGTTTTAGCAGAAATCATTGGAGCATCTTGTGCCTCTATTCCTATTATATCTTCTATTTCTTGTTTAACTTCATCTGGTCTTGCAGATTGTAAGTCAACTTTATTTATTACTGGAGCTATTTCCAAATCATTGTTTAATGCTAAATAACAATTAGCTAAAGTTTGTGCTTGAACACCTTGTGTAGCATCTACAACTAATATTGCACCTTCACATGCAGCTAAGCTTCTTGAAACTTCATATGTAAAATCTACGTGACCAGGAGTATCTATTAAGTTTAATATATACTCTTCTCCATCTGATCTTCTATATATAAGTCTTGCTGCTTGAGACTTAATAGTTATTCCTCTTTCTCTTTCTATTTCCATATTGTCAAGGATTTGCTCTTCCATTTCTCTTTGTGTTAGAGTTCCTGTGGCTTCTAATAATCTATCAGCTAGGGTTGACTTCCCATGATCTATATGGGCAACTATTGAAAAATTTCTAATATGTTTTTGTCTATTACTACTCATATATAAAACTACAACCGTTTTTTTGGTTAATAGTCACTTCACCCCCATTATAATTAAATCAAAGTAAATTATATCACAATGCCTAGGATACATGTCAATATAAATGTGAAGTTGTTAAACGCTTTAAAATACTATATCTAATTAGATTTTTCTAAAAAGTCATTAACTATTTTATCTAATTTATTATTATTAGTATTTGTATTTTTATCTTTAGGTTCTATATTATTTTCATCATATTGATTACTTTCATTTATATCTTCTTGACTATTTTCATTTATAGAATTTGTTTCTTCATCCTTGTCATCACTCTTTATTTTATCATTAATTTTATTCTTTATACTATTAAATCCATTATATATACTACTACCTAGCATGTAAATTTTTTCTGTTATTGGATTATTAGCATTTATCATAAACTCTTTATCTGATACCTTTATGGTTGTATTTTCATTATTTTCATCTGTAGTATAGATTTTAATTTCTGCATTATCCCTTATAAATTCCTCAAAATCTTCTCCAAATTCTTCTTTTACTAATTGATAATTATCTTCTCCATTCCCTATTGGTGATAATGCTCTAGTATTTACAATATTAATTTGAACAAAACCAATAAGAATTAATAATGAAAATATTAATGTTCCTATTAAGACTTTTTTATTAAACAAAAAAGCACCCCCTAGTATTTTTATTATCTAAAAGGATGCTCATAAATATCAAATTTTATTCAATTTTAATTCCTATTTAAGTGTTCTGCCAAAACTCTTGCTATATATTTTGCAGTTAATTTTGCTTCTTGAGCAGTATTTACATTTGCACCTACTTCTATAAGTACAAAATTGTCACTTAAGCTATAATTGATAGATGTTGCTGCAATTTCATATTCATAAGTGTTTCTAATTATCCCTGGAAATAAAGTATTAGCAGTATTATACAATTCATCCACCAAGGCTTTATTAGCTTCATATCTTGTACTGTTTTGTCCTGTAACAAACATCATCTTAGCTAAATTTTGATCATTTAAATTAACTGTTACTGCATCTTTATTAGCTACGCTATCTCTATGCAAGTCTATTATTATTTTAAAATCACCATACTTATTCAAATAATTTGTTAACGTCTGATTGGATCTTGTATAAGAATCATTATAAGAAACACTATGATTTGTCTTATCGTGAATTACCGATATTCCATACCCTTCTTCTAGTTCCTTCGATAAAACATCACCAACACCTACAACATTAAAGTTACTATCCGTAGTATCTTTTCCTGCTTCTGCATAGTTTTCTGTTGTATGTGTATGGAATATAAGGACTTCTGGCTTTGAGTTATCTAATGCTTTCTTTAAGCTTGGATCATATGCTGCACTTACCTTATTTAATTCTGCAATTTCCTCTGAGGTCATTTTAGCTATACTTTCGTTTTTCAATGAAAACGGTGTTAAACCTTTTATTGCTGAGCCTAAAGCAGAATCTCCTAAAGTACTGTCTTTAAACAAGCTTATTTCTCTTCCAACTATTCCATAAGTACTAAATCCTCTAAGACCTAAAGCCTCTAACGCTACATTCTTTACTGAAAGGTTATTTTCTGCATACTCACCTTCATCATACACTTGAGCTTTTACAACTGGCATAGTGAAATTTAACATTTGAACATATGCATAGCCACCTCGCTCATTGTATTTATTTATAACTCCCATTGCTCTTATAAAAAATACAATAACAGCAAGTATAATTATTACATATCCAAAATTAAAGCCTGATTTAGGTGAGGCTGGTTTTCCCCTAACACTTCTTAGTTTTTGCTTAGGTATAGTTTGTCTTAATGAATACAACGGCAACTCCCCCTTTTCTATATTATTTATATTAGGGGAGTTACATAATTATTAATACTTTTATTAAATTTATTTAATTAATTCATAAATTTATTTATATCTTCCATATCCAAATTAGGTTGTACTGCCATGTTTATTCCATTAGCAATTATTTTTGCTAAAGATTCTATAACCGCATCAACATCTTTAGGAGTTACCATCAAATCTCCAACAAATGGATCTAATATTTCTTTTATTAAATTGCTCTTTTCAACTTTATCCACTGACTTTAACATATTATAAAACTCTTTTCCACTTTCTGCCTTACTTATGAGTTCATCAAGCAATAAATCAATAGTATCATTTGCTATTGTTGATGCATGAACTACAGTCGGAACTCCAATTGCAATAACCTTTACTCCTAACACTTCTTCATTTATTTTCATTCTATGATTGCCAACGCCTGCTCCTGGAGAAATTCCAGTATCACTTATTTGAATAGTCCTATTAACTCTTTCTAATTTTCTAGATCCTAATGCATCTATACATATGACTAAATCTGGTTTTATTCTATCTACTAAAGACTTTACTATTTCTCCTGTTTCTATTCCAGTAACACCTAAAACACCTGGTGATATACAACAAACGGGTCTTACTGAATCATCTATTGCATCTGGCATCACTTGTTTTAAATGTCTAGTTACCATAATTTTTTCTGTTACCTTTGGTCCAAGTGCATCAGGAGTTACATTCCAGTTTCCAAGTCCAACAACTAAAGCTGTCTTTTCTTCTGAGATATCAACCATTCTTTTTAACACATTATCAACAACCTTAGATACTTTATCCATAGATTCTCCATCATAGTGTGTAAATTCTGGAAAATCTATAGTTATATAATTACCCTTAGGTTTTCCAAGTTCCTTTCCTGCTTCATCACTTTCTATAGTTACTGTAGTTATTTTTATATCATCTTCCTTTTCTTCTTCTACAATAACTCCATCTAGTTCCCTTTTATTTTCTTTTGTATACATGTCTCGTGCTTCTATAGCTAAATCTGTTCTTACATTTATCATACTAATACCTCCTAAAATTCTTCCATCCTTCTTATTTTTCCTTAATGTTATAATTTAATACTTGAACTTATAAAGTTTCAATGATATAATCTAGTATGTTAAAAACGAACTCGAACGCAGATTTCCCCAAAGCTGCAAAGAGACCCTATAAAATTATTAAGGGGGTGAATTTAGAATGGCAAATATTAAATCAGCAAAAAAGAGAATTAAAGTTACAGAAGCTAAGACTGCTCAAAACAGAATGATAAAATCAGCTTTAAAAACTGCTATAAAGAAGTTTGAAACTGCTGTTGCTGCAAATAATGCAGAAGAAGCTAACGTTCTTTTCCCTAAGGCTGTTAAAGCTTTAGACATGGCAGCTCAAAAAGGAGTATGTCACAAGAACATGGTAGCTAGAAAGAAATCAAGATTAGCTGCAAAGTTAAACGCTATGGCGTAATCAAATAAGAAGCCGGTCCACTGGACCGGCTATTATTTTACATAATTACTTTACCATAAATATATTAAAAAGCATAAGTTCCATCTCCATAGTTTTATCTATACCAGACGTTTTTAGCTTATTTTCAGTTTCTAAACAAATTTCCATTAATCTTTGCAATTGCTTTACAGTAAATTTATTGCATTGGTTCACAAGCTTTTCGCATATAAAAGTTGGCAATTTATATTTACTTGCAAGATCATTTGTATTAAGCCCATTTTGGCTAAGTATCTTAATTTCATATAATCTTTTGAAATTATTTTCTATATTACTTATTATTAGCATATGTTGATCGCTTTTAAATAATAATTCATCTAGTAAATCAATTGCTTTTTCTGCTTTTCTTTGAGATATTAAATCAATTAAATCAAATATATCATCTTCACTAGAATTAGCTATAAGTTTATCTATATCTCTTTTAGTTATTTGTTTCCCATTAGTATAAGAAATAATTTTATCTGCTTCTCTCTTAATTATATCAAAATTATTTTGGACTTTTTCAGCAAAATATCGTGCTTCTATCTTTCCTATTTCTTTGCCATTAGCTTTAAATACTTCTTCTACCTTTTTATAATATCTGTCTTTTTTAAGCCTATCAAAATAAACTACTTTAGAAACTTTATCTAGTGATTTTATTTTATTATTTTTTTTAGGAGTATCTCTTTTATCATTAAATAAATAATACATTATTAGCACTGTATAAGGTGGTAAATCCTTTAGATATTTTAATACTTCATTATAAATTTTAGTGTTTGCACTATCTGTTTTATCCTTTAAAAATGCTGCTCTATATACAACTACAACTTTCTTATCTCCCATAAAAGGCATTGTTTCACAAGCATTCATAATTTCATCAAAATTTGTAGTTAATCCATCTAACCTTATATAATTTAAATCTAATAAGGATTTGTCTACAGTATTATTTACAATTAAATTTATTCCTTCTTTTATAAGTTCCTCATCTAAACCACAAAAAATATAAGAATTTTCTATTTTATTTTTTTTAACTTCACCTTCTAGTGCATCAAAATCTATCAAATTAATCTACCTTTCTTTAATTAAATACTAAAATCTTATTTTCAAGCAAAATTATCTTACTATAATCGCTCAATTTACAATCTATTATATCATAATTAGAATCATTTTTCCCTTTTGATATTTTAAGTACATAACTCTTATTTCTTCCTTTTAGTATAATATCTTTATTGTATTTTAACATTTGATAATTATCATTTATTCTTATATTATTAAAATCTTTATATGAATTTTGTGATAAAGTTACTATTTTATATTTTTCCAAATCTACACTTTTTTTCAGAGCAACTATACTTCGTTCTCCTTTAAAGCTTATTGCTATTATTCCATCTTTATAATATTCTATCTTAGGAAATGGACTATATACTAACATGTAATAATAGAAAATTAGTATTAATGGAAAATAAATAACTTTTCGATAGCCTTTATAATAAAAATAACATGTAATTGAAATAATAATATAACATATAATTACCATTTCATTTAAATATAAGGCATTTGGAGTTATATTTAGTAACCATTCTGTTGATATATCTATAAATAGTGTTACATAATAAGTTATAAAAGCTATATAGTTAAAAAGAGCATTGAATTTAACTAAAACAGCTAATAAGTTTCCTAGTACAACTACTATATTTATTAAAGGTAATAGTAGTAAATTTCCCATTAGAAATCCCAAAGAAAACTCTTTAAAATATATTATTAAAATTGGAAATGTAAAAACTTGTGATGATAAACAAATAGATATTCCTTCCCTTAAAAACTTTGGGAACTTATATAACTTTTTATTTATTGATTTGTTAAATAGTATTATCCCAAGAGTAGCTAAAAAACTTAGTTGAAACCCTACTTCGAAAACGCTATATGGCTTATATAAAATTAATACAACTCCAGCCATAGATAATGATGCAAGAGGATTATAATTTCTTTTTAAAGGAGTTGCTAAGCCCATAAATAACATCATTATATATGATCTTACAGTTGATAACGCAGCACCTGTAAATATTACATAAATTATAGAAACTATAGGAGCAAGTTTACTTCCAAATATCCTTTTTAATATTGAGTAAACTAGAACCATATGTAGCCCTGATACAGAAATTGCATGAAGTACACCTAAATTTTTCATATCTTCTTCATCATCTCTATCTAAAAAATCTGAGTATCCAAATGATATAGATGTAACTATTGCTGCTCTTCTATATCCTAATTTTTCCTTTAATGAATTAAATATATCTTCTCTAATTCTATATATTTTTCCTTTTAAATCAACATCTAATTTCTTAAAATCATCTACTTTAAACTCTCCTATTACCCCTTTTTCTTGATTTATTTCTTTAGTAAACTCTCCAGTTATTATAAGCCTTTCACCTAATTTAACATTTTTTAAATTACCCGATAAATATATCTTTCTTTTTGATACCTCTGCAGTTGCTCCGTACGAATTAATTGATATTATTCTTACATTCTCTTTTTCACCGACCTCTAAATTATAGTAATAAATATTATTAATTATTGGTATGGAAAAGAAAGCTATAAGTATAATAGTTAACTTCAAATTTATTTTGAATATTAACATTAAAAAAAAATAGCTAGCAATAAGTATTGCTAGCCCAATATTTCTGTTTGAAATTACAAATATATAACTCGATAATATAAAAGTAATAAATATATATGGTAATATATTTATTTTTTCTTCATAATTCAAATGGCAACACCTCATTAATAATTTTTACCATTTTTTTATAATTAAATCTCCTAATAAAAAAATAAATATTAACCACGATATCACAATAACAAATATCATTGAATAAGTAAATTTAGTTATCATAATTAATATGAATAAAGATACTAAATAAATTAATATAGTTAATATTAATAGCTTTACTCCTTTTAAATTTCCTTTTTTAAATATTTGACAATTAATTAAGGTATCTATAATCAGCATTACTCCCATTAAAGAAAATCCTATTATGTCATAATTATCTTTTATAAAATAAATTGCAACTCCAGGTATAACACAAAATAATATACCTCTTAAAACTACCTTTTTCCCTTTATAAACATCATTACCATATATCATATTTATAAGTATTATAGGTGAAAGCATTAAAAAGTTCATTAATATAATAAAATACTCGTCTACTACCGTTCCGCTTGTTATAAAATATTTTAAATTTAAAAATACAATTTCGCATAGCATAGCTATTGTATATATACTTATTCCTCTTTTTATTCCTTCTTCTACTTCAGCATGTTTTTCTTTTAATTTAAAGAAAGCTTTGATACTACTTTTATAAGTATATATGTCTCCCATTTTTTTTAGTAACATTGATAACTTACCTTTAACTATTCCAACCCTTGCTAAACTTATAAGAGAAATATCTCCTAAGGTTTCTCCCTCAATAGAAAACTTATATCCATCAGTATGATATAATGATATAATTTTATTCTTTTGTTCCGGATTTAGTTTACAATAAATCCTCGTTTTAGAAACAACTTTAAGCATTTCCTCATTACTTAAAGATTCTAATTCAACTCCTGTAGTTATCTGTTCTAATGACGATATAAGACCTATTTTCTTACCAAACATTTCAGAAGCTATTTTATTATCTTCAGTAAATATAATTGGTAAGACACCCTGCTCCATAATATTTTCAATATCATCAACTACATCATCAATTAATGGATTCTCTAAAGCTATAATTCCAACAAACACTAAATTACTTTCTATATTTTCAAATTCTGAAGGCTCATAATTAAAACTTCTATATGCAAATGCTTCTGTTACTAATCCTTCTTTTGAAAAATTTAAATCTGTAAGTTTAATCTTAATTATATCCTCTGGAGAAATTTCTCTTTCTATTCCATTAATAAGAATGTGAGTACAACAATTTAATATTCCTTCCAAACTTCCTCTAGAATTTGCTCTATATCCATTTCTATTTTTGTTTACTGTAGTTATAATATTCTCATTAGAGTCTCTTTTTATTTGGAACTTCCTCTTATTTTTACTCTCTAAATTACCTTTGAAAATAGAATTTTCAACACCATATTTTACATATGCTACTTCAAACATATTTCCTTTTGACCAATTATTATCACTATTGTACTTTGCATTATTACAAAGTATTGATATATCTAAAAGTCTTTTGATATTTATATCATTAATATCTATTGCATTATATTTATAAATTTGTTCATTTGTATATAATTTATCTAAAAATAATTCCTTTTTAGTTATAGTCCCAAGCTTATCTAAGAAAAATATTTTTACATCATTAACTAAATCTAAAGCTGAAAAATTTGTTAGTTCAATATCGTCTTCTTTCAAAATTTTTTCTTTTATGTATTTTCCATAATATGTTACTATAAGCGGGATAAATATACAAATTGTCGCAAATATCTCTTGACTAAATAGTTGTTTTTTGTCAATTAATTTCCCAGGAAATACAACTACAAAAATTGCTTGTACAATAATTAAACATAATGCAAGTTTAATTAAAATTTCCTCTACTTTTTTTATAGTAATATCCTTTTTGCTATTTGAATCATCTATTATTCTTATTAATTTTCCTAATTGTGTATTATTCCCAATTTCTACAACAATCCCTTTTCCTGAGCCTTCTTTAACTAAGGATCCTCTAAAAAGAATATTACTTATTTCACCAATAGATAATATTTCATTATCTAGCTTTGTCGAAAACTTATCCTTTAAAAATCTATCTCCAGTTACATTACTTTCATCCACTTTAAGATTTTCACTCTCTATAATTCGAATATCAGCTGCAATTATGGAATTTTTTCTAAAATAAACTATATCTCCTTTTACTAACTCTTCTGCTTCTACTAGCTTCTCTACTCCTTCTCTTAAAACTAGCACTTGAGAAGTATTTAAATTTTGTAAAACTTCTATTTCTTTTTCTTTAGAAACTTCATGATATAACTTAAACCCTAAATTAAATAATAGCAAAAATATAGTTAGTACACTAACTATGTAAAATTTATTAAATAAAAAAAATCCTATAAATAATAAATATAAATACAAGTATTTTTCTTTTAAGATGTCTAATGCTAATTTAAACATTCCTCTAGAATGTGGAAGAGAAATTTTATTATTCCCATCCTCTTCTTTTCTTAAATTACAATCATATTCATAAAGCCCCTTATTTACATTACTCCCAAGTGAATTTACCACCCTTATCCAGCTATTCCCATAATAACTTTTCATTTTCCTCCTCCTACCTCTAATAATTCGCCATTTATTACTATCATTTTTTAAGTTATTTTAATTATATCATTTTTTATATTTAACTAAAAAAAAGAAAAACCTAACACTTATAGTATAAGTTGTTAGGATATTTTTTTAAAGTATTAATTTCTAATATTTTCTATAAACTATTAAGATTTTGTTTTTGGATTAAATATTAATGCCATTATGTATCCAAAGAAAATTGCAGCTGTTATTCCTGCTGCTGTTCCAGTTATTCCACCTGTAAAAGCGCCTATTAATCCTTTTTCTTCAACGGCTTTTATAGCACCTTTTGCAAGTGAGTTTCCAAAGCCAGGCAACGGCACTGTCGCTCCAGCTCCACCTATTTCTACTAATTTATCATATATTCCGAATGCACCTAATATTGCTCCAACAGTTACAAAGATTACTAATATTCTTGCTGGTGTTAACTTTGTTGTATCCATAAGAATTTGTCCTATTACACATATTATTCCACCTACGATAAAAGCATTTAAATACTCCATACTAGTTTCCCCTTTCTATTTTTCTTTAAATTCTATTGCTACAGCATGTGCTATTCCAGGGATACTTTCTCCTTGTAAAGACGAGGTTGTACTCATAAGAGCTCCTGTAGAAATTAATAAAAGATTTTTTATTTCTTTTCTCATTAATTTTTTATAGAAACATCCTGATGATACCACAGCTGAGCATCCACATCCACTTCCACCTGAATCTGTATTTTGAACTGTATCGTCATATATCATATCGCCACAATCAAAATAATTTTCCCTTATATCATATCCATATTCTAATAGTAATTTACATGTTATTTCCTTACCTACTTTACCTAAATCTCCTGTTGCAATTACATCGTAAAATTTAGGATCTCTACCTGTATCCTTGAAATGCCTTGCTATTGTATCTACTGCTGCTGGTGCCATAGCCGCTCCCATATTATTGGGATCTTTTATTCCATAATCTTTTACAACTCCTGTTGTTATATATGTCACTTCTGGAAAATCACCACTTTTTCCAAGAACCATAGCACCTGAACCAGTTACTGTCCACTGAGCTAATGGACTTCTTTGTGACCCATATTCTAAAGGAAACCTAAATTGCCTTTCTGCTGAACTAAAATGTGATGAAGTAGATGCAACAACATAATCTGCAAATCCTCCGTCTATCATCATAGAAGCCACACTTAATGATTCTGACATAGTGGAGCAAGCTCCATATAATCCAAAGAACGGTATATTTAATTTTCTAGCTGCAAAAGATGAAGATGTTATTTGATTTAATAAATCTCCAGCAAATAAATAATCTATATTCTCTTCTTTTAATCCAGCGCGATTTATTGCACTTGTTATTGCTGTATACATCATTTCGCTCTCAGCTTTTTCATAGCTTTCTTTTCCAAACATATCATCATTTAATATTTCATCAAAATATTCCTTCAAAGGTCCTTCACCCTCTTTAGGTCCAACAATAGAATATGTTGCTATTATTTTAGGAGGGTTTTGAAGTTTTACGGTTTGCTTTCCAACTTTTTTTATATTTAAATTATTAGTACTCATAGTGATGCCCCTTTCTTATCTTAATAGTTGTATAAGATAATAAATAATACCTATTATTACAGAACTTCCTATACCATATACTAACACTGGCCCTGCTATAGTAAACATTTTAGCTGCTACTCCAAACACGAAACCTTCCTTTTTAAATTCTATAGCCGGAGCAACAACAGCATTTGAAAAACCTGTTATTGGAACTACTGTTCCTGCACCTCCAAAAGATGCTATTTTATCATATATTCCTACTCCAGTTAATAAAGCTCCTAAAAATACCATAATTATTGGTAACAACATTTTAACTTCTTCTTCTTGAAATCCATATTTAACTAGAAGCGTTTGAAAAATTTGACCTAAAGTACAAATTGCTCCTCCAACTAAAAAAGCTCTTGCACAATTTCTTACTATTTTAGGCTTTGGATTTGTCTGATCAGTAATAGTTTGAAATTTATTTAATATCTGTTGTTCACTTGGTGTCTTTTTTTTAGCCATAATATTACTCCTTTCTAAATATGTATAATTTTATTATTCCAATAATAATAAATATAACACTGGAATATACTTCAAAATTTTTTCAATAAAAAAAATCTTTTGACATAACTTCAAAAGATTTTTTACTATACATTATTCATTTTTTCTTTCCTTTATTATCATTTGTAATTTAAGATTTTTCTTTATTCTTGTAGTTTTTGTTTCATTAAAACTAATACTTTTTTTTCAATTCTAGATACTTGAACCTGACTTATACCAAGCATTTTCGCAACTTGAACTTGTGTTTTATCCTTAAAATATCTAAGCATTATTATTTGTCTTGCCTTACTATCGAGACTTCTTAGTGCTTCTTTTAATGCAATCCTATTTATCATATCACTATCATCTTCACCTTTTTCACTTAGTTTGTCTATAAGTAAAACAGGGGCACCATCATCTTGATGAATAGTATCATATAAATATTGCATACTAGCAGAAGATTCTATAGCAAATAGTATTTCTTCTTTATCTACTCCAGAAAACTGAGATAGTTCTTCAATAGTTGGTTCTCTATCTAATTTTTTAGTTAGCTGCTCTTTGTCAAAATGTAATTTTCTAGCTAAACTTTTTACATTTCTACTGACCTTTATTATTCCATCATCTCTAATAAACCTCTTTATTTCTCCTATTATCATAGGAACTGCATAGGTAGAAAACTTTACATTAAATTTGTCATCAAAATTATTTATAGCTTTAACTAAACCTATAGAACCTATTTGAAATATGTCTTCGTAATCATACCCCCTATTAAGGAATTTTTTACTAATGGATGATACAAGAGGTAAATTCATTTCAATGACTTTATTCATAGCATCTTGATTACCTGCCTTGGCTAGAGGTATTAATTGTGAATTTTCTTCATAATTATACGCCTCTTTTCTTACACTTCCATTTTCCATATACTTCACCTAACTTACTGTGTTGAATTTCTTCTTCATTACAACTTTAGTTCCTTTACCTTCTTCGCTATTTACTTCTAAGCTATCCATAAATGTTTCCATAACTGTAAATCCCATCCCTGATCTTTCTAGCTCTGGCTTTGAAGTATATAATGGTTCCATTGCTTGCTCAACATTTGTAATCCCTCTACCAAAATCTTCAATACTTATAGTTATTTCATCTCCACTTATAGTAGCTTCTATTTTGATTATGCCCTCTTTTTTGTTTTCATAACCATGTATTATAGAATTTGTTACAGCTTCTGATACCGCTGTCTTTACATCTGTTAATTCTTCTACTGTTGGGTCTAATTGGGATACAAATGCAGCAACTGCAACCCTTGCAAACCCTTCGTTTTGGGATTTACTCATTAACTCTATACTCACTTTATTATCTACCATTTTAAACCCCTCCATTAAATATTGACTACAGCTTCATCTATACTGCTATATACATCAATAATTTTATACATACCTGATATTTCAAAAACCTTATTAACAGTTCTATTTATTTCTGCTACACAAAGTTTTCCATCCCTGTTTTGCATTTTCTTGAATCTTCCTATTACTACACCTATTCCAGAGCTATCCATAAATGTTACTCCATTAAAGTTTAATATAACTTTTTTTATGTTATCCCTATCTATCCTATCATCTATTTTAACTCTTACTTCTTCAGCACTATGATGATCTAATTCACCCATTAGGCTAACAACTAGTTTGTCTTCTTTTTTATCGAATTTTAGATACATACAAACTACTCTAAAGTCTTCCTTTAGAGTACCCACCTCCTCAATAGTTATTTCAAATATTTTCCTTCTTTTTCCATAATTTTAACATACTATTTTATTCATAGTCAAATAAAATAATAACTTTTTATCTTATTACTTTTAAATTAATAGAAAATTTTAGTGTTTTATTTATTATTTCATATAAGCTTCATAAACTAATTCAATATATTATATAATTTTTTCTAAATTGGCTCACGTTTTGTTAGCCCATTTAGAAAAAAATTAATATGGAAGTATAAAAGAGGGTAGCGAAACGCGACCCCCTTGTAAAAATTAGATATTAACTTTTTAAAGGTACTAAAGATTTACTTAAATTTAAATAAATTAAATTCTATATTAAAGTAAATTTCTGAAACTAATCCTTTTTCTTATATTTCTATTCCTCTTTTTTTTCTATAACCTTTTTATATTTTTTTAGTTCTAATTGTAAGCTTGTATAAAAATCCTCTAAAGATTCTCCTTCTTCTAATATTAAAGTTTCTATTGCGTCATCTAGATTATCCATAGTATATATATGGAAATCTCCATTTTCTATAGACTTCTCAATTTCTGGTATTAATATTAATTCATCCTTATTTGAAGAAGGAATTAAAACTCCTTTATTTTTAACTGTATCTAAAAAATCACATACTCTATAGAATCCTTCAATTTTTTCATTAACACCTCCAATTGCTTGCACCTCACCTAATTGATTTATAGATCCAGTTACTGCAATTGTTTGCTTTATAGGCCTTTTGCTTAATGAAGATAAAATGCACATAATCTCTGCTACTGATGCACTATCTCCATCGACTAATCCATAAATTTGTTCAAAACTCAAATAAAAATCTACCGGTATTTCTTCATATGGATTAATTATATTATTCAGTAATCCCTTTAATATATTTATTGATTTTTCATGTATTTTTCCACTTAGTCTACTTTCCTTATGAATATCTACTATTCTTCCTGATCCTTTATGAGATACGCACGTTATTCTCATAGGCTTTCCAAAAGAATGATATCCAGTATCTAAAACGGCTAGTGCATTTATAACTCCTACTTTTTTTCCTATAATAGATATTAAAATTTTATTTTCTTTATAAAGTTTATCATATTCATTTTCTATTCTTTCTTTAACATATGCAATATCTACTATATCTTTAGATTCTATCATTAATGAATTTCTCTTTTTTGCATTATCATTAGCCAAAATCATTAATTTTTCTATTTCAGTAGTATCTATATTTATTTTAGTCTTACTATTTGCTGTTCTTGATAAATATTTGATGATTTCATTTACTCCATCCTCTGTAATAGGCATAAGATTATTTCTCTTTACCTTATCCTTTATAGACTTGTTTATATAAGCTGTAACATTATCATTAGTCTCTACAATAGGATTAAACTCAGCTCTTAGTGGAAATAACTTTCTGAAATCTTCATCTAAACTGTATAATGTATCATAAGTCTCTTGATCACCTATTAAAATCACTTTTACATCTATAGGTATTGGTTGTGGCTTTAATCCACTTATTGATATTACTTCCACATATGATTTTGAAATATCATATGTTATTTTGTTAGTTATAAGGGCTTTTTTCAAATGATAATATGAATATGAATTATTAGCAAGTGAACTTACTCTAACAATTAAACATCCACCATTTGCTTTTAATAAAGTTCCTGAGTTTATCAAGGATATATCAGTCGTATACACACCATTATGGTTTTCATACTCTATAAACCCCATTAAATTGTTTAAATTTGGATCCTCTTCATAAATAACAGGTGGCGTAGATCTTAAACTATTGTCCACAAGTAAATGTATATCATACTTATTTATAACTTGATAAAGTTGTTCTTCATCTTCTTCAATATCCATTGTATAACAACTTATAATTTCTTTTTCCATGGATATAAATAATTTTTCTAAATATTCATAAGCTGCATCATCATCTATAAACTCAAGTAAAACCTCATCCTTATATCCCTCCATTTCATTTGCTAGAAAATCACTATATATTTCTTTTAACTTTTTTATTGACTTAGTTTCTATTTCTTTTAATTTTCCTAAAACTGATTCTGCTTTTTTCTTTAAAATAGATGCCTTAGCCACAATAGCTTCTTTTTTGTTTTTTTCTAAATTATCATATTCCCTTTCGCTAATTACTTTTCCACTTATTAATGGAATAAAAGCAAAACCTTTATTTGTAACCTTTACTTCAAAATCTTCCTTCTTTGCCATCTCCATTAATTCACTTATATAATCATTTCTCTTACTTTGTATTTCCTCTATAAGTTCATCCTTTTCATCTTCAGATGATGCATTATAGAACTCCTCTACTATTTCTATATAATTATTTCTTATTTCTTCAACTGCGTCCTTCAGCTTTTTACCATTACCATTGCTAACAAATAATACTTCTGGCTTCTTATCATCCTCTAATGAAACATAGCAAATGTCTTTTGGAGGTTCCAGATATTTATACTGCTCCTCTATATAACCTTGCAGCTTCTTCAGTTTTTCCTTAGAAAATGAATCGATTAAATAAAGATTATAGCCTTCTTTATTTATATTAAGAGCTCTTCCAATCTTTTCATACTCACTATCTATTTCAGGAATCTTTGTTACACTGCCTTTCAGATCACTTTCCTTGAATTTAAAATTAAATTTTACTTCTTGTGAAGTTAACTCTTTTCTCATATATTTTCCACTTTCAAATTGCTTTAGCAATTATTAAGAAGCAGTTTCCCCCCTTTTTTTTAGTATTTACTATATAGATATTCTTAATATGCTTGTTTAGGGAATAAATTTTTCTAATTTAATTATTTTTTTATATATATTATATTAAATATATATGAGAATTTATTATCTATCACCAATACTTTCTTTCTTCATAATTATATATTTTTTGCTAATGTCTAGTTATAAAACAATAAAAGGCCTGTATTTTTCTTATTACAGGCCTTTTGTCTATTTTTTTATAATTACATTAGTTCTATAAACTTATTTACTACTTCTTCTGCATGTTTATAATCTTGTTCTGATGGAACAAAGCAGAATGATAAACCCGGCTCAACTACTTTAAGCTTTAAATCTTTTAGTCTTGACGTTAGCATTCTTACGCCTTCTCCGCTCCATCCATAAGATCCAAATGCTAATGCCGGCTTTCCTCTATTTATTATAGGATTAACTAAGGATAATAAATCCCAAGATGGTTTAACTGCATCTTGATTTATTGTTGGTGATCCAACCATAAATCCTCTTGCTCTTTCTATTTTTGCTATACTTTCTTCTAAAGGAATAGTAGTTATTTCTGTTACATCTACATCATATCCTCTTGCTTCTAGCTTTTCCTTCATAAAGTTAGCCATATTTTCAGTATTTCCATATGCAGAAATATAAAATATTTCCACCTTATTTTTATCTACTTCTACTTCTGTTGCCCATTCTTTATAAAGGTTTAAAATCTTATCAATATTAGCCACATGAACTGGTCCATGGCTAGGCGCAATACACTCTATATTTAAATCTTTTATCTTTTCTAAGCCCATTAATACAAATTTTTTAAATGGTCCCATTATACAATTAAAATAGTATTCCATTTCAACAAAATAATCTTGATTTAAACTTTCTGTAATTCCGCCTTCTGGACAATAATGAGATCCAGTAAAATCACATGTAAATAATAAGTTTCTTTCTTTTACATATGTGAAAATAGTGTCTGGCCAGTGTAAATTAGGTGAACTTATAAATTTAAGACTTGTTTCTCCAAGTGAAATTTCTTCCTTAGCTTCTACAGCATTAAACTCTCTATTTAATATATTTTTCAAATAATTTAATGCAGCTTTAGATGCAACTACTTTTATTTCTGGATAATCTTCAATTAATCTTATAAGAGATCCACTATGATCTAATTCCGTATGCTGAACTATTACATAATCTACTTTTTTATTACCAATTACTTCTTTTAAATTATTTTTAAACTCATCATAAAATCCAGTTTTAACAGTATCTACTACTGCTACTTTTTCGTCATTTATTACGTAAGAGTTATAGGTTGTTCCTTTTTTTGTTTCCATTATTATATCAAATATTTTTAAATCCGGGTCTTTAACCCCTATCCAATATATATTATCTTTTAACTTTTCCTGTAACATATCCCTACCTCCAACTTTACTCTTTTATCTCTATACATTCTAGTAATATTTTACCATAAATATATTTGTCAAACAATTATGAAATTCGACTTTTTTTGTATATTTATTATATATTTTTTAATTATGCTATATTTTTTATATTTTTATCATATCTGTTATATTATCAACTTCTATTATATATTCATAATGCAAGGCTCTTGTTAATGATACATATAAAAGCCTTTGATCTAACAAAGTATTTTTAAAGTTAGACTCACTTGGATTATAAATAATAGTTGCATCAAATTCTAATCCCTTTGTTAAATAAGATGGTATTATCAATATATCATCATTATGCTCTTTTTCATTTCCTTTTATTAATGTTGCTTTAAATAAAGAATTCTTTTTTATAAGTTTTTCTAAAATTTTACCATCTTCTATACCTTTTGTTATTATTGCTATACTACTTTTACCTTTATTCATAACTTCAGTAATTATACTGTTTATATTTTTTATTACATCTTTGCTGTTATTACATTTTATTATTTTAGGAGATTCTCCGTGTCTTAATACAGGTTTTGCTCTTTTTAACTCTAGTCCTTGTGATTCTAATGCACCATTAGCAAAATCTATAATTTCAACTGTAGATCTATAGCTTTGAGTAAGTTGCATATATGTCGCTTTTCCTTCAAAAACCTTTTCTACTATATCACTCCAATTTTTTATTCCTTTATAATAATATATTCCTTGAGCAATATCTCCAACTAAAGTAAGAGAATTCCCCTTAGTTAATCTATTTACTAAATAAATTTGGAATGGATTATAGTCTTGTGCTTCATCTACTACTATATGTGAATATTTTTCTTTTTCTTCAACACCTTCTAAAAGAATATTAATATATAAAAGTGGTGCTAAATCATCTTCATCTATAATTCCCCTATTATAATTTGAAATGATTTCTTCTTTCATAAATTCTGATAATTCTTTTGGTATCTTATTTAAAGTTGCAAGTTCAAAAAATTCTTCATTTTTAAATAAATCAACATATATATCCTTAGAGGTTATTCCCCTCCAACTTTTAAAATAATCATTCATTTCTTTTTTTGAGTTGTTTTTTATATTACTTTTTATTTCATCTCTTTCTGAATAAATTTTTATCAATTGCTTCCTTCTATCTTCACAATCCTCTTGTTTATTTTTTATCTCTTTAATTCTTATATCCCATTCTAAATCTACTTGCAGGCAAAGAACTCCTATTCTCTCTTTAAGCTTTAATCCTAGATATCTTTTTATTTCATCCTTTCTTTTATTTATTGGATAATTTTTTAAGTCTTTAAGATAAAGCCTCATTATTTCCCTTTTGTTAAATAATACATAATTACCAATCATTATGTCTGTTATATCAACAGAATCGCTTTCTAATAATGTAATGTATCTATCTATAATAGATTTAAAGGTTAATGTTCCTTTTATTTTAGATGCATTTATTATTAATTTACATTTCTCTGCATCTGTAGACTCAATTAACTCCTTAAGTTTTTCATCTTTTCCCTTTACCTTGCTTCTAACTTTTAAATGATTAAGTACCAAATCTTGAAAAGTAGTTTGTTTTACTTCATCAACACCTAAATTCGGTAATATATCTGAAATATAATCTAAGAATAACTTATTAGGAGCTAGAACTAAAATATCTTTTCCACTCATCGTTTCTGAGTATCTATAAATCAAATATGCCAGCCTATGTAAAGCTATAGTAGTTTTCCCAGAACCAGCCGATCCCTGAACTATAATAGGTAGATTCTTTGGCCACCTTATAATATCATTTTGTTCCTTTTGAATAGTTGCTACTACTTCTTTTAATTTTTTTCCTCTACTTTCCTCAAGATTTATTTTTAAAAATTCATCAACTAAGTCATTTCCTTCATCACTAGTTTTTATTATAATTTCATTTATTCCTTCATCGAATATTTCTTTTAATGAATCTTCTTTAAATAAAAATTTTCTTTTTAGTGATAAGTTTCCTTCAATTATTCCTATAGGCGATTTATAATATGCATATCCTCCAGTTCCACTATAATATAAATCTGCTACTGGAGTTCTCCAATCTACTACTATTTCTTCTCCATCTAAAGTTGAACTTACTGATTGTTTGCCTATATATATACTTTCATCACGACCTCTCAATTCTCTAAAATCAACTCTACCAAAATAAGGAACCTTTATAGCCTCCTCATAATTTTTTATATCTTTTCTTAACACAGAATATATTTTTTCTGTAGTTTCTTTTTCTTCGTTATAATTTCCTTTTGATTCCTTTGTTAAAGCTCTCAACTTACTTTCTATACCTTCATAACTCTTTTTTTTCTCTAAAAGCTCCGTATCTATCTTTTTCCTTTTTTCCTTTAATATTTCTTGTTCTAATTTTAAATCCTTATTCATATTTTTACCTCTAAATTCAACTAATGCCTTAATTATAGGCTAATTAGATTCTAAATTCAATTATTATAGTATATAAACTAATCAAGTAAAAACTATTAACTATCAAAAGCATAAAATCTCATATATTCCAATTATTTACTATACCCAAAACATTTATTCCTTTTCTTACCCATTTATAAATTATAAATTTCAATAAGTATTTTACTTTCCAATATTGTGTGTTAGAATCTTATCGTAAAGGAGATGTTAATATTGTCTAAACAAACTAAAACACCTAACTATATAAAAATAGCTGTTGATATAGCTCATAGAATAATAAATAATGAATTTTTGGAAGGAAGTAAGATTACAGGAAGAACAACTTTAGTTAGTATATATAATGTATCTCCAGAAACTATTAGAAGATCATTAGCCTTATTAAAAGATATGAATGTTGTTACTATTAATGAAAAAAGCGGGATTATAATAAATAATAAGACTTATGCAAAAGAGTTTTTAAATAAATTCAAAACAAAATCAGATTTTACTCATTTAAATAGCGACACTTTTGACTTAATAAAAAAAAGGAAAGATATCGATAATAAGCTTGAAAAAAATATTAATGCAATAATTGAATTTGCTACTCAACTAAGAAATGTTGGTTCTATTATTCCCTTTGAAAGTATAGTAGAAGAAAATAGTATTGCTGTAGATAAAAGTATTGGTGAACTCGACTTTTGGCATAATACAAAAGCTACTATAATTGCTGTTAAGAGGGATGGAGATTTATTTTTATCACCAGGACCATACTTTAAAATACATTCACAAGATATAGTAGTTTATGTTGGAGAAGATTCAGTTCTAGAAACAGTTAAAAATTATATTTCTTTACCATCATCTGATAAAGAAAAAGAATAACAGCGAGAGAATAGATAATTCTGTGTAATTATTATTTTTATTGTTTTAATATTACTGGAAATTTTCATTTCCAGTAATATTTTTTTATATTTAAGAAATACTAATAATGTTTCTTATTACCTTTTTTAGTATTTCAAAAAAATCAAATAGTATGCATATAATTTATAAAAAGTACAAGCTTCTAAGCTAATTCATCTTTTAATTGATCTTCAAATACTATTGAAAGCTCCGCTAGCGTAGCTCCCCAATTATGTATAGGTTGGGTCCATTTTTCTAATATCTCCATTGTTGCTAAGTAAACACATTTA
>NZ_JH815222.1:485606-499816 GCF_000158375.2 Clostridium sp. 7_2_43FAA | reverse complement strand
TTTTAATTCATATGGAGTTTCTTTTCTTTCATATTTATTTCTACCTAAATGTTCTTCCATTTCTCCTTCTAATATATTTTCAAGAACATCTTTAACAAGCTTCTGAATAAGCCCATTTTTCCCCATAACATCATCAATAGTTTTACATTTCTTTACTTCCTCATTGTAATCAAAGTTGGTATTAATATTCTTTGTCATAATTTTTCCTCCTAAATTTATATAGTATATTATTCCAAAACCACCAGCTGTTCATACAAAAAAACAGTAGTTAGTTTTGTTTTTACACAAAACTAACTACTGTCCCATAACAGCTAAAGTAAATTTACTTAGCTGTTATTTTAATTAATTCCTAATATATAGTTAACTGCATCTTTAAATTCTATTTTCCTAATTTTTTTTCTTAGTTTAAACTTAATACTTTCTATATATTTTATAGAAAATGGTAAGTATTCATCTATGACATTTATATATTCACTTGAAAAAAACTCTTTACTCAATATTACTGAAAACAATATAAGCATTATACAATTTGTTTTTATAAGTTCTTTCAATTCATGTATATTTTCTCCTTTAAAGCAACTGTCTTCTTTTAAAAACATAACTGTAAAATTTATTAATTTATTTACTATTTTATCTAAATTGTATTTAGGAGCTAATTGTGACATTATAGTTATATGATTGTTATTTATATCAGATTTAATATCTTGTAAATCATCTGCTAGTTGAAGCAAGAAACCATAAAAAATACAAAAAGATATTTCATCTTTATTCATCTTTCCCTTTGTTAAAAATCCATCTACTAGTACTGATGATCCACCTTTTTCAATAGATATACCTAAAATATCCTCTTCATAAGGAATACTCACAACATTTTGTTGTCTTAAACTTTTTATTTGACCTTTATGAATTGAAAGTAAAGCCTCATATAATTCACTATAATCATTTCTCTGAAAATCTTCTTCAATATAACTAACTAATTTATAAACAGCCTCTTCACAAAAATCACTACTTTCTACATTTTCTCCATTTAATCTCTTATTCAATTTATAATTAAAATTTTTCTTTTCCATGTCATTTATCGTTGTATTATCTAAATAGTTATCTGTATATGGATATAACATACTATAGCTAAATATAGCCTTAGATAGCTGTACTTTTTCTCCAAAGACTGCTTGAAGGATATTTATGATCCAAACATTTCTCATGGCCTGTCCTATGTCAGTATAACTTAAATTTTCATCAAATTGTTTTGCTTCTTTTATAAATCTTTTAGTGCTATTAAAAAAGTCATTTTTAATATTTTTATTAATTATTCCAAGCTTAAAGGTTTCTTTTTCACTTTCTATGAAGTTATCTATAATTTCATCAAACTCATTTTGCCACTTTCCCTTTTTATTATCTTCCTTAGGAAATTCGTTTATTTTTTTAATTATTAAATCTATATAGTTATCTAAATTCTTTTCTTTATTTTTCTTCTCTATATTAGTATATTTTTTCATATCTAATTTAAAATTTCTATCTGATTTCCACCATCGTTCACTACATTCTAAATATATATAGTTTATTAAATCCATTATTAATCTCCCAAATCTAATCTTATCATCACATTTATTAATTTTTTACTTTGCTCCCCATTAATTTGTAAGTAGCACTACCTATTGCTCTTTTTAAAGCTCCAATTTTAATATCTGGATGATAAATAAACTTTGAAAGCCCCGAATTTTTCCAATATCTATAATCAGCATCTCCCTCTTTAAAAGGTGTTTCTCCTGATTTTCTCCATAAATTATACATAAAAATAGATTTTACTTTTGGTTTGTGTATTTTTCTAGATATCAAATCTTCACTAAACTTACCAGATATACATTTTATTTTTTCCACATTTTTATCATTTAATTCTATGGCTCTATATGCTATTGGTATCATTTCCACAAAATTAAATCCCCAATAATACAATACATCCCTAATATACTTTGCTGAAGATGTATGCCCTGCCCCTGCAGTAGTAGTAATTACTAATGCTTTTTTTGTAAAAAATTTTGGCCTATGAAAATTATAAGACATATGGTCTATAAATGTTTTTAAAAGCCCACTAACTTGCATTGAATAAACTGGTGAAGTAACTATAACAGCATCTGCATTTTCAATTTCATTTACTATATAACTAATCTTTTCTTTGTGTGGACATTTATCTTCACCTTTATAAATACATAAAAAACATCCATTACAATAAGGTATATTTTCCTTACGTAATTCAATATCTATAAATTCAATTTCACCATGTTTTTTCATTTCCTCTTTTACAATGTTTAACACATCCCAAGTGTTACCTCTTCTTGGACTTCCATGTATTACAACACACCTCATAATTTCCCCCTAAAACAATAAAAGAGAAAGCTTAATATCTTGCCTTCTCTCTCGCTAATCATTCAATTTAAATTATACACCATATTTATCCAATTTGTAAATTTTATAATTCAAAATATATTATACTTGTATCATCTCTTTTCTTTAATCTCGGATAATCATTACAGTTACTATCTTTCTCCTGCTCTTCATATAATGTATTAAATATATCCTCTACATTACTCTCTTTTAGTAAATTTATAAACACCTTATAATCTTGTGCTAAATTGAATGTGTCATAAAATTGTGAAAACCCATCTGAAGTAATACAAATACTAATTTCACCATTAATAGAAATTTTATTATATAACCCTCTATCTACTGCATCTTCATTAAATTCCAATATCCAATATCCATTTAATTTATTCTTTAATTTTCTTACACTTATAACTTCATCATTACAAAGCTTTCTTGCATCTAATACAGAAATATTATTTACTTTGCTTACTTCACACATTTTTCTTAAAATATTTTCTTCTAACCCTATTAGTTTTCTATCAACAATTTCTTTTATTGATTCATTTTCTTGAGAATATATTAATGTACAATCACCAATTACATAATACTCTAATTCCTTACTATTAAATCTTAATAAAGCTAAAGCTGCACAAGGATAATCAATTTCCTCTAAATCATTAAATCCATCATATTTAGAATATTTTTCTTTAACTTCCTTAATTGCATTTTTTATTATTTCCTTAATATCTTTTGAACTATTTATATGTTTTTTTAAGTAATCATCTAATGCTTCAACATACCATAATGCATCCGTTTCTTTCTCAGTAATTCTTTTTCCAGTTAATCCTGTTGCTCCATCTAATATCCAAGCAGCGTTATCAAGTACGGTAATCTTATCTTCATTTGGTTTTGCACTATTTCCTTGCTTTGATAAAAACTTAATATTTTTCATATACTTTCCCCCTCACAAATCACTTTAGTATAAATTTAATAATTTATAATCAAATCTTATATAAATTATATCTATTCACTAAAATTATATACAATTTTACTTAATAAAAATGGACAATTATACTGTAAGTCATAATTGTCCTTAAATATATGTTTTTATTAATGATTTATAAAATAATAGTATAATATTTGATAAGCTCATCTAAGTGAAACATAAAAACATGAATTCTATATTTATTTAATTTTTAAATGAATGAATTGGTGCAGGTATTCTTCCACCTCTTTGTATAAATAAAGAAGATGAATATTTATTTACAGGCATTACTGGAGCTGTTCCTAGTAATCCTCCAAACTCAACTAAATCTCCTACCTTACATCCTGGTGCAGGTATTACTCTTACAGCTGTAGTTTTGTTATTAATCATTCCTATAGCTGATTCATCTGCAATCATAGCTGCTATTGTTTCGGCTGGGGTATCTCCTGGAACAGCAATCATATCTAACCCTACTGAACATATAGCAGTCATAGCTTCTAGTTTTTCTAAGTTTAACGATCCATTTAATACAGCATCAATCATTCCTGCATCTTCTGAGACTGGTATAAATGCCCCACTTAATCCGCCTACATGACTACATGCCATAACTCCACCTTTTTTAACAGCATCATTTAATAATGCAAGAGCTGCTGTTGTACCATGAGTTCCAACTACTTCAAGTCCCATTTCTTCTAATATATGCGCAACAGAATCCCCTACTGCTGGAGTTGGAGCTAACGACAAGTCTACTATTCCAAATGGAACTCCTAATCTTTCTGAAGCTTCTTTTGCAACTAATTGCCCCATTCTTGTAATCTTAAATGCAGTTTTCTTTATAGTTTCTGCAACTACATCAAAAGATTCTCCTTTTACTTTTTCTAATGCTCTTTGCACAACACCAGGTCCACTAACTCCAACGCTTATAACTTTATCAGCTTCTCCAACTCCATGAAAGGCCCCTGCCATAAAAGGATTATCCTCAACCGCATTACAAAATACAACAAGCTTAGCACAACCAAATCCCTTTGTATCCTTTGTATATTCAGCAGTTTTTTTAATTACTTCGCCCATTTCTCTAACTGCATCCATATTTATTCCTGATCTACTTGAGCCTACATTTACAGATGAACATACTTTGCTAGTTTTAGCTAATGCTTCTGGTATTGAATTTATTAATATTTTATCGCCCTTTGTGTATCCCTTTTGTACTAAAGCTGAAAAACCACCTATAAAGTCTACTCCTAAAGTTTCTGCTGCTTTATCTAAAGTTTGCGCAAACTTAACATAGTCTGTCTCATCTGTAGCTCCTGCAATTATTGATATAGGGGTTACTGATATTCTTTTATTTACTATTGGAATTCCAAATTCATTTTCTATTTCTTTACCTACTTTAACTAAATCTTTAGCACTACTAACTATTTTATTGTATATTTTTTCTCTAGCCTTATCGCCATCTGAGTCTATACAGTCTAATAGTGAAATACCCATAGTTATTGTTCTTATGTCAAGTTTTTCTTCTTCTATCATCTTTATGGTTTCTAATATATTATTACTATTCATCTTTAACCTCCAATTATAAAGTGTGCATTGAATTAAATATTTCTTCTCTTTGAATTTTAACCTCTACTCCAAGATCTTCGCCTTTTGTTACTAATGCACTTTTAATATCATCAAAGGTAGAATTAGCTTCTTTTAAATCTAGCATCATTATCATTGTAAAGTATTTATCCATTATAGTTTGGTTAACATCTAAGATGTTTATGTTTAATCTCAATAATTCATTACTAACTCCTGCAACTATTCCCACTTTATCTTTTCCTATTACTGTTAATATAGCTTTCATTAATATTCAACTCCTATTTTTATTATATTTTTCCAAATAACCTAAAAAGTTATTATAATTTTATCCCTTGTCCGTAAGTTTGTCAATTTTTAACTGTAATTATTCGTAAAAAATCCGCAATTTTCATTCTTTTCTAAAAAAATTAGGCTCTGTTTTAATGAAGTGTTTATTATAATATTGTGAAGGAATTTAAAAATAAAATATTAATATTTTTATCCTAATATAATTATGCCTCCAATTAATGTATAATAAAAACATACATTAATTAACAATTTTATTATTTAATGAAATACTGTTTAATAATTTTACTTAAATTCGAATGTGGGTAGATTTATGAATAAGAATAGTAATTTACTTTATTGTATTTTAGGAAGTATAATATTAGTTTTGTTTAATACTAGTATTGTTTATGACTCACTTCGTTTTCTTCCTATAATCGGATTATTTTTAAGGCAATTAACTTATTTTATATCAGCTATAGGTGTAATTTTATCTTTGTATTTTACAATTCTATTAATAAAAGAAAATTGGAAATTTAAAGAAAAATAATTTCAATTTATTAAAATTATAATTTTGACTAGTAGATTTAGAGTCACACTTGTAATTTTATGCATATTAAATGACAAATAAAAAATTCTATTAAAAGCTATTTTTAATAAGTAAAATCAATGACTTAATAGGGTATAACATTTCGTTATTCCCTTTTGAAAAAATTAATATTGAAGTTATATTTAATAATGTATAGTTTTTTAGGAGGAGCTTTCTATGAATAAAAAAAAATAATAAGTATATTTGCTGCAGTATTAATCTTTTTTTCATTTTTGCTTTATAAATACTTGCAGTTAAACAATAATAAATTAAATATCTATGCTGACAGAGTTTTATCATTAGCTATTAATACACAAAACTCTATTTATGCGATTACGGAAGATTCCTCAACAGAAGAAGATTTTAACCGCAATGTAGAAGACCTAATTATTAATGTGTATGCATTACAAAATGTATTAGAAAGTGGTGAAATATTGCTTTCAGGAAATGGCAGGAACGGTAGTGCACTGTATAATTCTTTAGATAATCTTAAATCAGCAGTTAAATACGATAATAAAAATCTAAAAAATATTGAACTAGATGCTATAAATAGTGCTAGTGATGTATTAATTCAAAGATTACAGCCTTATTATGACGATGGCAAAAATATAAGTAAAAAGGAAATACTTGCAGCTACTCAATTAGCTTTAATGAAAATGAGATTAATCGAGTTACTTCATTAATTACTGAAATGGAATTAATTATTATAAAATTTGCAGATAATTTTAATTTCTGCAAATATTCATGTTAAATAAAATGACTGGCTATTAATAGCCAGTCATTTTTAATCATTTCTCTCCCTTTATACTTCCATTTAAATTTCAATATTATTTAAGCCTTAATGCTTTTTATATCTCTGCAACTTACAATATCAATTCCTGTTCCTAATATATCTTTAAGAATTACTTCACCTACAGAAATAGGTGCAACTACTTCAAGTTTTTTAAGCTCTTCCATGCACTTAAAGTTAAGTTCTTTTGGAATTGCCCCCTTTGTTTTAACTGGAAGCACTGGAAGTTCACCCTCTTTAACTTTAACAGTAGTAGTTATTACCCTAACAGGATTGGTTACTTCGCTAATCCCATAATCAATACCTCTCTTGCATCCATTTCCACTTACTTTATTTTCTTCAATATTGACCTTTAAATGACATCCCATAGGACAACATATACAAATTAAATTTTTATACATCTTCTTCACCATCCTCTAAAGAAATAATTAAGTCTTCTTCTATGTTATTTAATAATTTCTTACTTAAAACTATTCTTTCCATTTCTGATGGCGCTAAATGCCTTTTCTTCAGCCTTGCAACTTCCTTTTCCCCAGATTTAACAACAAGCACTTTATTTTTATAAACATTATTTACTCTCATAAATATAGTCAACTTTTCATCTATATCTTCTATAGAAATTCTTTGAGGAACAGTATAATTTATAGCATTACCATTCTTTATATTTATATAATTTTCCTTCTTCAATATGTTCTTCAAATACTTTGCAGCTGATTTTCCTGCATGTTTAGCTTCTTCAGTAACAAAATCTACCAAATCATGTACATGAACTACATTTCCACAAGCAAAAATTCCATCAACATTAGTTTCCATACTTTCTGTTACAACAAGTCCATTGGTCCTTCTATCTAGTTCTATTCCTACTTTATCTGATAATTCATTTTCCGGAATTAGTCCAACTGATAATAGTAATGTATCACATTCAAATTCTACTTCTGTTCCTTTCATAGGTCTCTTATTTTCATCAACCTTTGAAATTATAACTTTTTCTAGTCTTTTATATCCAATAATATCTACAACTGTATGTGATAAGTATAATGGTATATTATAATCTTCTAAACATTGAACTATATTTCTATTAAGCCCGTTTGAATATGGCATAAGCTCTACAACTGCCTTTACCTTAGCACCTTCTAATGTCATTCTCCTAGCCATTATAAGACCTATATCACCAGAGCCTAAAATTACTACTTCTTTACCAGGCATATATCCTTCCATATTTATATATCTTTGAGCTGCTCCTGCAGTATATACACCTGAAGGTCTATCCCCTGGAATATTTATTGCTCCTCTTGTTCTCTCCCTGCATCCCATTGCCAATATAATCGCCTTTGTTTCCAAAATCATATACCCATCATTAGAATTTATTGCATGTATTCTCTTATTTTTTTCTATTTCTAAAACCATTGTATCAAGTTTTATATCAATTTCACTTTCTTCAACAAGTTTTATAAATTTATCAGCATATTCAGGGCCAGTAAGCTCCTCTTTAAATGTATGAAGACCAAAACCATTGTGAATACATTGATTTAATATCCCACCAAGTTCTCTATCTCTTTCAATTATTAAAATATTTCTTACCCCATTTAAATAAGCTTCATATGCAGCTGCAAGACCTGCAGGACCTCCACCTATTACAATTAAATCATAACTCATAATTATCCTCCTATCTTGACTTTCCAGTTAAAATATATGAACCATCTTTTTCTAAAACTATATTTTCTAAAGGTATATTAAGTTCTCTGGATATTATTTCTTGAACACGAGGTCCACAAAATCCACCTTGACATCTTCCCATTCCAGGTCTACATCTTCTCTTTACTCCATCTAAAGAAATAGTTCCAAAAGACCTTTTAATTGCATCTACTATTTCACCTTCAGTTATTTGCTCACATCTACATATAATTCTTCCATACTTACTATCTTTTTTTATTATTTCAGCTCTTTCTTCTAATGAAAGCTCCATAAATCTAATTTGCTCTCTATTTGGATTAAAGTTATCTTTTCTACTCATATTAAGTCCAGCATTTTTTAATATATCTAATACACCAATAGCTATTGCTGGAGCAGCAGATAACCCAGGTGACTTCATCCCTGCTACATCTATAAATCCTTTAATATCTTCATTTTCCTCTATAATAAAATCTCCATTATCAGAATGTGCTCTTAAACCTGAAAAGTTTCTAATTGAATTTCTAAAATTTATTTTGTTTGTTGTCTTTGATGCAGTTTCCTTTATATAGTCTAAACCTTTACTTGTTGTTTTTACTGAATCTTTATCTTCAATAGTTTCTGCATTAGGTCCTACGATTAAGTTTCCATGAACAGTTGGAGTAACTAGTACGCCTTTTCCAAGTTTTGTTGGACATTGGAATATAGTATGTTCAAACATCTTGCCTTCATTCTTGTCAATTACATAATATTCTCCTCTAATTGGAGTTATCTCAAACTGCTCTTTACAAATCATGTTATGAATTTTGTCAGAATAAACACCAGCTGCATTTATTAAATATTTAGCCTCTACTACTCCTTTATCCTTTATATTTATTTTAAATGTATCATTTTTTTCTATTCCTATAACTTCACTACTTAATTTAATTTCTCCTCCATTTTCAATACCATTTTCAATTAAAGCTATCGTATATTCAAATGGTCCTACTATTCCTCCTGTTGGTGCATATAATGCTCCTAATATATTTTCACTTAAATTAGGCTCTTTTAATAAAACTTCTTCTTTATTTAGTAGCCTCAATCCCTTTACCTTATTTTTTATACCATTCTCACATAATTTTTTTAATAACTCCATTTCTTCTTCATTAAAAGCTATTACTAATGACCCATTTCTTTTAAATGGTACGGACAACTCCTTACATAGGCTTTCAAACATTTCGTTACCCTCTACATTATATTTTGCCATTAGTGTTCCATGTTCTGGATCATAACCAGAGTGAATTATAGCTGAATTTGCTTTTGTCGTTCCCATAGCTACATCATTTTCTTTTTCTAAAATTACAACTTTTAAATTAAATTTAGTTAGTTCTCTAAAAATAGAAGCTCCTATAACACCAGCTCCTATTATGGCAACATCATACATATATATACCCCCATTAATATTATTTAAATTTATTTTAACCAACCTTTTTATAATTTAAATTATTCCTGGCATCTTTGTTTAGATAACAAAAAAAGCACAAAAATAAGACTTAACTCTTATTTTTATGCTTAACTCTAACTTCTCTTAGCACATTAAATAATTATAAATTTATTATATCATATATTTTTCCAATGGTACATATAACTTTCAGAATTTTATTTATATAATATTTTTCCTATAAAATTTGTACAAAGATTATTATACTTTTTTGGTAATTATTCTAAATTTTCTAAATTTTATTTAATTTATTAAAATATTCCATTATAATATACTTATTGCACGGGTTAATTTGAGTTATCCCTTTACAATTTATATATACCAAATAATTGGGCAGGCTTTTTTATTTAATAGCCTGCCTAGTTACTTTTATTATTAAACAAAGAATTCATCTTCTAAGCCTTCAAGATCTAATATCGTTATTTCTTTTAAACTAAAATCTATAAGTCCCATATCTCTCATATTTATAAGTTCTCTTGAAAGAGATGGTCTTGGAATTCCAAGCTCTTCAGCTAAATCTTTTTTAGATGATATTTTTAATGAAAATGTATTATTTCTTTTATAATTATCAAGTAAAATCTTACATATCTTTCTTCTAATTGAATCTAATTCAATTAAATTTATTTTTCTATTTAATATAACTATTTTTTGAGATAAAAGCTCTAATATATTTTCTGTAAACTTAGTATTCTTCTGAATTATACCTAAAACACTTTTTTTAGGAAATGATAATACCTTACAATTTTCAAAAGCCATAACTGTTGCAGGATACTCTTTTTCTTTAGAGAATAATAGTGCTTCTGCAAATACATCACTTACATTAAAATAGGATAATGTTAATACTTTTCCATTTTCATATATAGTCTGGATTACAGCCTTTCCATCAATTACAACAGATAAGCTATTACACTTTTCTCCCTGATTTGCTATTACTTCACCCTTTTTATATGATTTTATTATATATGATTCACTTTTTAAAATTTCCTCTATCTCAACTTCAGGAATACCCTTAAAAAAGCAAGTATCCTTTAATATATCTATCATACGAACTCCCCTTTGTATAAAAATGCGAATATTTTTATAATTGATAATGCATAATGGACAATTAAGAAAAAAACAGAGATTTTTAAATAAAAGGTGCTGATCACCAATTTAATTTAAGTTTTTCTGTGCAAAACATCCTTAATTATCAACTATCAATTGTCCATTATTAATTTAAATTGCTTTGCAATTTATTAATATTATACTATCACAAATTATCTATAAAAAAAACAAAAGCTGTTATAAAACCAAGTAGCTTAGTTTTACAACAGCTTTTAATTTATTATTGTCCTAAGAACATGTTTAAATCATCTTCAACATTAGTTATTCCACCAATACCAAAGTTTTCAACAAGTACTTTTGCAACATTTGGTGATAAGAATGCTGGTAATGTTGGTCCTAAGTGAATATTCTTAACTCCAAGATATAATAATGATAATAATACTATTACAGCTTTTTGTTCATACCATGCAATATTAAATGCTATTGGTAATTCATTTATGTCTTGTAATTCGAATACTTCTTTAAGTTTTAATGCGATTAATGCTAATGAATATGAATCGTTACATTGTCCTGCATCTAGAACTCTTGGAATTCCACCGATATCTCCTAAGTCTAATTTGTTGTATTTATATTTTGCACAACCTGCTGTTAATATAACAGTATCATTTGGTAGAGCTTTTGCAAAATCTGTGTAGTAATTTCTTGATTTAGCTCTTCCGTCACATCCTGCCATTACGAAGAATTTCTTAATTGCCCCTGATTTAACAGCATCTACAACTTTATCTGCAAGTTGCATTACTTGATTATGAGCAAATCCACCTATGATTTCTCCTTTTTCTATTTCTGTTGGAGCCTTACATTTCTTTGCAAGTTCAATTATTTCTGAGAAATCTTTAGCTTGTCCATCTATACCCTCTATATGCTTGCATCCTGGGAATCCAGCTGCTCCAGTTGTGAATACTCTGTCTTTATAGCTGTCCTTTGGTGGTACTATACAGTTAGTAGTCATTAAAATTGGTCCATTGAAGCTTTCAAATTCTTCTTTTTGCTTCCACCATGCATTTCCGTAGTTTCCTACAAAATGATCATATTTCTTAAATGCTGGATAGTAGTGAGCTGGTAACATTTCTGAGTGAGTATAAACGTCCACTCCTGTACCTTCTGTTTGCTTTAATAATTGTTCTAAGTCTTTTAAATCATGACCTGAAACTAATATTCCTGGTTTATTTCCAACACCTATATTAACTTTTGTCATTTCTGGGTGTCCATAAGTTCCAGTATTAGCACTATCAAGTAAAGCCATACCGTCTACCCCAACCTTACCAGTTTCTAAAGTTAAAGCAACTAGTTCATCTACTGTTAAGTTATCATTTAATAACTTAGCTAAAGTTTCTTGCATAAATGCACTTACTTCTTCATTATCATAGCTTAATTCATTAGCATGCTTCATGTAAGCTGATAATCCCTTTAATCCATAAGTTATAAGTTCTCTTAAACTTCTTATATCTTCATCCTTAGTTGCTAATACACCAACTTCTATTGATTTTGCATCATATTCTTCTCTTGTAGTTGCTGTCCATAATGCAGCTTCTGATAATCCATCTTTATTTGATAATTTATTTAATAATTCTTCCTTTATTTCTAAAACTCTTTTAACTCTTTCATAGAATATTTCATCATCAAAGTTAGCATTAGTTATAGTTGTAAATAAGTTTAATGTTATAAAGTGATTAATTTCAGCTGAAATTTCTTTTCCTTCTTTTCTTAATCTTGTTGTAACTTCTGATAATCCTTTTGTTGTATATACTAATAGATCTTGCATTCTTGCTAAATCTGGTGATTTACCACACACTCCAAATTGTGTACATCCAGTACATCCTGCTGTTTCTTGACATTGGAAACAAAACATTTTATTTTCCATCGAAAAAATCCCCCTTGATAATTTAAATCTTAATTTGTTCCTTCTATGTTTACATTATATGAGGATTTCATATCTAATTCGGTAACACTCGTTACAAGGTAACTAAAAAACAAAAAATTTATCTTTTAATTTGTCAAAGACCAATTATAAAGATGTTTTACTATAATGAAATTTATTTCTTTTTGCATTATACTGTTATTATAATTACTTTTCTCGTTTAAAATTGCTTATAGGTATGACAATTTTGCTATTTTTATTTAAAGGAGATATTATGGATAATAAAAGTTATTTACAACTTAAGGAACAAGTTAACCATGGAAATATGCAATTACCACTAGAAGTCTATAATGTGGAATTTAGGAATTCAGCCGATTTCTATTCACACTGGCATGATGAAATGGAGTTTATATACATACTTAATGGTTCTGCAGAAATTTGCATAGATTTTAAAATATTTAGCGTAACTACTGGAGATTTCATTATTATTCCTAACGGATCTATTCATTATATGATAGGCAAAGAAAATAGTAAGATATCTTATGTAGCTCTTGTATTTAATCTCTCTTTAATAGAAGGAAATACTTTAGATTATTCTCAAATTAACTTTGTAAATCCCATAATGAAAAACAAATTATTTTTTAAGAATATCATAAGAACTTCAAATGTTGGACATGCTAAAATAGTTAATTCTTTTAATAATATAATAGAAAGCTACAATAATAAATCTTATGGCTTTCAATTAGAAATTAAAGGATCTTTATTTTCAATTTTTTCTACTATCTTTAAAGAAGGTTATATTAGCCTAAATTTAAATTCAGAAAACTATAGTGATTTAATCAAAGTTGAAAATTTAAAAGAAGTTATTAAATATATTCAAACCAATTATAAAAATCCTATCTCAATTAAAGAATTAGCAGATATAGCTCAGTATAGTGAATACCATTTTTTAAGATTCTTCAAAGCTCAAACAGGTAAAACTTGTACTCAATATATTAATTATTTTAGAATTCAAAAAGCAACTTTGCTTTTATTTGATACAAATTTATCTATAACAGAAATTGCTTATGAAGTTGGATTTGGTGATGTTTCATATTTTATTAAAACCTTTAAAAAGTTTTTATCAATATCTCCCACTAAATATAGAAAATCAAATTTATAAATTGTGAAGCAATTTATCTTTAATGAAATAATGAAAAAATTAAGGTAAAAAATCGGGACAGTAGTTAGTTTTGTGTAAAAACAAAACTAACTACTGTTTTTTTGTATGAACAGCTGGTGGTTTTGGAATAATATACTATATAAATTTAGGAGGAAAAATTATGACAAAGAATATTAATACCAACTTTGATTACAATGAGGAAGTAAAGAAATGTAAAACTATTGATGATGTTATGGGGAAAAATGGGCTTATTCAGAAGCTTGTTAAAGATGTTCTTGAAAATATATTAGAAGGAGAAATGGAAGAACATTTAGGTAGAATAAATATGAAAGAAAAGAAACTCCAGATGAATTAAAAAAGAACTA
>NZ_JH815222.1:471405-485506 GCF_000158375.2 Clostridium sp. 7_2_43FAA | reverse complement strand
GTTAAAAGGACTTCCACAAGCTAATAAAAACAGTGTTTCCATCAGTAAATATTCAAACTTGTATCGTTCATCAAATAAGGAATTCAATCAAATATATAGCTTCAAAAGATAAAAAGGAATTTATGAAGGATTTAAAAGAAGTTTATAAGGCCACAACAGAAGAACTTGCGTTAGCGCAGCTAGATAACTTAAAAGAAAAATGGGGAGCTAAATATGGAATAGTAATTGATTCTTGGTATAACAATTGGAGTAACCTTTCAACATTTTTTGAATTCTCTCCAAGTATAAGAAAAATGATTTATACTACAAATGTTTTAGAAGGCTTTAATAGACAAATACGTAAATTTACTAAAGTTAGAGTTATATTTCCGACCGATGAATCTTTAAATAAATGTGTTTACTTAGCAACAATGGAGATATTAGAAAAATGGACCCAACCTATACATAATTAGGGAGCTACGCTAGCGGAGCTTTCAATAGTATTTGAAGATCAATTAAAAGATGAATTAGCTTAGAAGCTTGTACTTTTTATAAATTATATGCATACTATTTGATTTTTTGAAATACTAAAAAAGGTAATAAGAAACATTATTAGTATTTCTTAAATATAAAAAAATATTACTGGAAATGAAAATTTCCAGTAATATTAAAACAATAAAAATAATAATTACACAGAATTATCTATTCTCTCAAAAAATCCTTACGGATTTTTAAATAAATAGTGCTTTGCACAATTAAATTTAAGTTTTGCAGAGCAAAACCGCCTTAATTCTTTCATTTCTTCATTCTTTCATTTTTTAACTATTTTGCTTCGCAAAATAACTTATAGCTAAACTTTAAAGACAGCCTTACTTCCCTTATTTGTTGAGCTTACTTCAAGCTTAGTTTCTATTCTATCTTTTAGTTCTTGAACGTGGGAAATTACACCAACCACTCTTCCATCGTCTTGTAGGTCTATTAAGCATTCTATAGCAGAATCAAGGGATTCTGGATCTAGTGTTCCGAAGCCTTCATCTATAAACATAGTATCTAGTTGTATGCCACCTGAATAACTTTGAACTACATCTGCAAGTCCTAATGCCATAGATAATGATGCTTTAAAGCATTCTCCTCCTGATAATGTTTTTACATCTCTAGATTTACCTGTATAGTTATCAAACACTTCTAAATCTAATCCTTGCCCTTTTCTTTTATCTCCTAATTCTTCTTTTCTTAAAAGCTCAAATCTATTACAAGTCATTTGTGAGAATCTAATATTTGCAGCTTCAATTATATCTTCAAAATATGCTGCTAAAACATATCTCTCAAAACTTATTTTTCTTGGATTATCCCCATTTATTACTTTTGCTAATTTACCTACAGTCTTATATTTTTCTTCATCTGCCTCTATTAATTTACTATAATTAATGCATTCTCCAACGATTCTTTTATTTTGGCTTATTCTTAAGTAAATTTCTTTTTCAGATTTATCTAAATTAATCTTTTCATTACTTTTAACTTCTAAAGCTTCTTCTATATTTCTCACATCAATTTTATTTAAATCCTTACACTCTTCTAAAGATAAATTATAAACTCTTTCTGCATTAGATAAATCTATATTAAACTTATTTATATCTCTTTCTAACTCATCAATTTCTACTTGTGTCATTCTACTTGAAGAATAGTCATTGTAATTTTCAAATCCTAATTCTAGAACTTTTTCTTTAAACAGCTTTAAAGCATCCTCTAGCTCTAACTTTGCATTTTCAGTTACTTTCTCTAGGGAACTCTTATTACCATTTTCTTTATCATAAATAGTTTTTATATTATTAAAGTTTTTTTCCGCCTTTAGATAATCTTCTTTTAACTTTTCAAGAGTGCCCTTTACTTTTAATTGTTCTTCTTCTAAATCCTTAACGTTTCTTATAGTTCCTTTGAATTCATCAACTATATTTTGTAGATTAGTTTCTTGAATTTTTAATTCTCCCTCTTTTGCTAATAGTTCTTTATTTTTATTTTCTAGATCGATCCTTAATTCCTCAGTATATTTTTCTACTTCTTCCTTTTGCTTTAATTTAGTTAATTCTAGTGATACTACCTTTTCAATTTCTTTTTTTCTACTAATTACTTTATCTAACTGACTGTAATTATTTTTTAGTTCAAATTTAACCTTTTCTATAGATATCTCAATATCATCATTAAAATTTTCTTTATTAAACACTTCTATAAATATAGGTTTTATTGTTTCTTCTTTAAGTGAACTTATTTCTGCTTGTATTTTAGTAAGCTCCCTATAATAAGATTCTCTTTTTTCATAAAACTTGTCAGCTAATGCTTTTGATTCCTTTACAGCAGCTTCATTTATATTACCTGATTCAATAGTTGCAAGCTTTGGATGATGAATAGATCCACAAACAGGGCAATTTTCTCCTTCTATTAGCCCTTTAGCTAATATTCCTGCTTGATTTCTTCTAAAAGCCTCTTCTAGCTTCTCATAATTTTTTTTCTTATCATTATATTCTTTATCTGCATTTTCATAAAATGCTGTTCCCTTTACATGTCTTTGACTTTCTAGTTTACATTTTTCTAAAGCACTTAAAAGCTTATTGAGTTTTTCTTGTTTAGATGTATAATTTATTTCTTTTATATCTAAATTACTTTTTTCCTCTTTTAGCTTATTTATATTTTCTAGCTCTTCTGATAATAATTTTAATAAGTCATTCTTCTTATTTCTATCTATATCGATTTGCTTTATTCTTTCGATAATATATTGAGATTCTTTCATTAGCTTATCAAGCTTTTCCTTATTACTTTGATAAATTGAAGCCTTTTCTTTTAACTTCTCAATTTCATCAATCTTTTTTCGTAAATCGTTTTTTAAATCTTCCTTCTCATTTTCTATTTTTAGTTTTCTTTCTGCATCATCAAATTCTTTTTTATATTTATTTAAATTTTCTATACTTTTTCTTAAACTTTCTTCTGCTTTCAGTAAGGATAATTTTTTCTCTTTATATTTATCTTCAAAGCCTAGAACTGTTACAGCTTTTTTTCCGCTTTCTAATTTAATAGTTTTTACTTCATATTCATGCTTTAATAAATTTAATTTATCTAAATCGCATTTATACTTTTCTAGATTATCTATCTTTTTGTTTATATCATTTGCTAAAACTAACTCTTTTGAAATATTATTAATTTCTATATTAATATCTTTTAACTTTTCTTTGATTATATTTTCTTCTGCCTCATCTTTATCTATAGCATCTTTAAATTTTGAAAGTATTAATTCTATGTTCAAATCCTTAGCATTTACAATTCTTCTTAATTCATCATCATCCTCTTTGCATGCAAATGCCTTAATTCTATTTTCTCTATCTCTTTGTATTTCTTCTATAGACTTTTTAAGATTATTGGCCTCTAATTTTATGTTTTGTTGTATATCTGAAAAAACCTTAGTTCCAAAAATCTTTCTAAAAATTTCTTCTTTCTTGTCGCTATCTGAATTTAATAATTTTTTAAATTCACCTTGTGGAATCATAACTAATTGTTTAAATTGCTCGCATGTAATTCCTAGTATTTCTTCAACTAATCTAGTAACTTCTTTTGGTCCTGATACTGTTTTATCTCCAATTTTTATTTCAGCAGAAGGCTTACTTTCTGTAAATCCATCACCTCTTTGTTTAGCTCTAAAATATTGTGGTGACCTCTTTATATAATACTCTTTATTTCTAAGTGAAAACCAAAGTTCTACTTCTGTTGGAGTTGATTTATCAGCAAAGTCACTTCTTAAATTTTTCCCATCTCTTTCACTACCACTTGCTTCTCCATATAAAGCAAAATTTATAGCATCAAAAATTGTAGTTTTTCCTGCTCCAGTATTTCCTGTTATAACAAACATATTTTTCCCATCAAGACTTGATTCAAAATCTAACTCTTGTCTTTCAGCATATGGTCCAAAACCTGTTATTATAAGTTTTCTTATCTTCACCTTACTCTCCCCCCTTTTCTGATGCTTCTATTATTTTTTCTATAACATTTATCTCTTCTTCGCTACAACATTCATCCATTATATCTTCATAAAAATTCTTAAATAAAGTTATTTTAGATTTTTCTTTTATATTAGTTGCTACATTTCTACTACTATTTCTTGAAACTCTTTCCTCTCTAGTAAGTTCCATAACATTTGGATATATACTTCTAAGCTTTGCCATAGGATCTAAAAGCTCACCCTTATCTTTTAGTATCACTTTAATGTAATCCTCATAATTTTCAGACGAATTATCAAACCCTTTAATAATCTCTTCTAATGTTCCTGTTTTTACTCTAAAATCTCTTCTAGGTTTTAAATTGTAAATTTCTATATCTACATCTCCATTTTCATCTATATCTACAATTGTTATTCCTTTTTTTTGATTTACTTCTGAAAATGAATACTTCATAAGAGAACCTGAATATCTTATTTTGTCACTTCCAACCTTTTGGGGTCCATGCAAATGTCCAAGGGCTGTATAATTAAACTTTTCAAAATGCTTTGAATTAATATATTCAGTTCCTCCTATTGAAAGAGGTTTTTCTGAGTCACTCTCCTCTAAAGCTTCAAAATTATCTTCCTTCATTTGAGTTACATACCCATGAGCTACTGCAATATTTCTTTCATCTTCATTAAAATCATTTAGAATTTCAGAAATTATTTTTTGCATAGCCAAATCGTGAGTTTTTATATTTTCATCTTCAAACAAATCTCTAACAACTGGTACATCTGCATATGGTATTGGATAAAAATTAACCTTTCCATATTCATCTTCTAGGACTATTTTATCTATTTTTCTTTTTAGATTTCCAACTATGTATAAACCACTATCACATAATAATGAGCTTGCAAATTCAACTCTTTCATTACTGTCATGATTTCCTGCTAATGCTATTACTTTAGTATTTAAATCCTTAACTATTTTTTTCATAGTTTTATTTAATAATTCAACAGCATGAACCGGTGGAACTGATCTATCATATAAATCTCCCGCAATCACAACGACATCCGGTTTTTCCTTTTTAATTGCTTCATAAATTTTCTCTATTATAAATTCTTGATCTTCTGTCATATAAAATCCATTAACAAGTTTTCCTATATGCCAGTCTCCCATATGAAAAATCTTCATAAAATCACCTCAAAATACTTTACTTAATATATGATAATTATATCATAGTAAAGTAAATTCATATTTATCCATATAAAAAAAGAGAAGTAATTTTTTCGTAATTACTTCTCTTTTAACTTCATTTAAAAACTATTTATTAAGAAATTTTATTAGATCTTCCGATATAGCCTTTGCATCTTCATATCCCTTATTATAAATAGCCTCTAATTTATTTTTATCTTTTTCAAATCTACTAACATCTAATGGACTACTTGGTCTTATAACAAAACATTTTCCCTCTTCTTCTAACTTATCTAATTGCTCTAATGTTTCATTATATATTTTATATCTATTTTCCATAGCATTAATAAGTCCTGGATGCTTTTTATACTTTCTTTTTATTATTGGCATTATTTTTGTTTTACTCTTTCTATAGCCCTTATGTTGAGTTAAAACAACAATATGCTTTTCTATCCCATCATCTATAGCTTTTTGTATTGGTATTGGTGCAGCTATTCCACCATCCATTAATTTTTTATTGTCAAAATCAACTATCTTTGCAACTAATGGTAATGAAATAGAAGCTTTTAATGCATCATATCCGTAACCATCGTTAAAATCCTTAATATTATAAAATTCAGCTTTACCATTTTCACAATTTGTTGCTCCAACGATAAATTTAACGCCTGAACTTTCAAATCTTTTATGATCAAAAGGCTCTAATTCATTTGGTATAATATTAAAAAGCATATCCATTCCAAAAGCTGAACCAGTTTTAATTAAATTACTAACACTTAAATATCTTTTATCATTTATATAATTAAGATTTACTCTATAATTTCTTTTATGTTGTTTTGAAATATATGAAACACAATTGCAGGCTCCCGCTGATACTCCCACACAATATTTTATATCTATATCTTTATCTAATAATAAATCTAGCACACCTGCAGTATAAACCCCTCTCATTCCTCCACCTTCTAGAATAAGTGATGTACTTTCCATGTCAATTCCTCCAAATCATATAATTATATCGTAATATTTCCATTAATTTAAAATTATATCACTTTATATAAAATAAAAAAATATAAACTTAATTAATAATGTGAATTTGAATTGATTATAATTTTTCATAATAAAAAAAGCCTGTTAATATCTCAACAGACTTTTTATAAGTAATATTCTAAATATTTTATGCAGCTTCACTTGAAAATACATCGTATATGTTTTTTCTTCTTGCTTTAGCTAAAGAATTTGCTAAAGCATATGATATTGCCCCATCAACAAAGTGATGAAGAATAGTACCTATTGTTACTACTACTATAAATTGATAAACTGAAAAACCAAATGGTATCACTATAAGACCTTCTAGAATTCCATGAATAGGAGATGTTATAGCAATTGCTTTCTTAAAGTTCTTATCCTTATTTATTATTAATGCTCCGACAAATCCAACTATTATATGCATAGATGCTCTAGCTGCAACTACTAATGGAGTTGTTATAAAAAAACCAAGTGCTGATCCTACTCCAACAAATATTGCTACCCCAGGTGATATTAGCATTGCTAAAAACATAGGTACATGTGATGCTAAAGTTGCTGTGAAAGGTCCTATTGTTATTTTTAAAAATCCGAATTGAGTTGGAATTATAATTGCAATTGCAGTCAAAACAGCTGCAAAAACCATTTTTCTTATTTTTTCTCTACTTTCCATATAAAATCCCCCTTGATTACTAGTGTATATACACTAGTATAGTATCAATGTATCTACTTGTAAATATTTTTTTATAAATAAAAGCTCATTAAATAAATTAATGAGCTTTTTTGTTTATTTTTTTATATTTTTTAATAGACTTCTTTCCAGTATCAATACTTATATTGACTGGATAAAATAATCCATCATAAACTTTATTAATCTTTTTTCTAGATAAAATAAAGATTATAATAAACGGACTTATCAAAATTAAAATATTTTGCAATAACCCAATATTCCATTTTGGTATAAAGAAATATACTAACATTACCAAATAAATATGAAAAACATATATATTCATAGTTGCCTTTCCTATTTTAGAAAAGAATTGTTCTTTCCTTGGAACTAAATTTATAACACAAATACTAAATATTATTGCTCCAAAATAAAGGAAAATTCTAAATATAGTCCCCTCAAATAATGAAACTTCTAAAGCATTGTATGAATATGAGTTATATAAGAACTTATAGTTAAACAAATCATTTTTAACTATATAAATTGCTATTAATAGAAATACTAGTATCCCTGTAATTGCGTACTCACTTTTGAAAGATTTAATTTTCTCTAAGTGCTCTTCTGTTGTATAATATCCAAGTAAGAAAAAAGGTAAAAATACAATAGTTCTAGAAATTGATAAAATACTTCCTATACTAGGTATTAATCCAACTAAAACTCCTGCTATAAAGCTAAGTAATAAAATATGTTTAAACTTTATTAAATATTTTAATGTTATTCTCCAAAAAAATAAACTTAACAAGTACCATAAAGTCCATCCTGGATAAAGTACAGAAAACATTGCTCTTCTTGTACCAATATATACAGCAGTGTACCAAATCATATTGAATATTATATAAGGTATCAATAAATTTCTAATTGCCTTTCTTTTCATTTTATAAAAATTCTTTGATAAATATCCTGAAATAAAAATAAAAAGAGGCATATGAAAAATATATATGAAAATATATAAAGTCATCAATATACTATTATCATTTATATAGTACTCAATTACATGACCAAAAACTACAAAGAATATTAATATAACTTTTAAATTATCTAATAAATAATATCTTTTTTTTAATTTTTCCATATATCTTCTATAAAATCTAAAATTATTTTAGATTCCTTTTCTCCTTTATTTATTACTAGTGATATTATATCAGAATGATACTTTCCATCTAAAATTATTAATTTAGCATTTCCATTTAAACTATTTATCTTATCTACAAAGCTAATAGAATTTTCTAAGTTGATTAGAGGATCCTTATTTCCATGTAGACATAGAGTAGGAATATTATTGCTTTCTTTTAACAAATTTATAGGATTCATTTCTTTAAAAGAACTATCCTTACCAATATAATTTTCAATTAATGTTATAGAATGTTTAGAAGTACATTTTTCAAAATCCAACACACCAGCTAATGTAATTAATCCTTTAAAAATATCACTATTTATACCAAATTCTTTTTGTTTCTTTACATTGAAAACTATATTAGCTGCAAGCTCTCCACCAGCTGAAAATCCTATAACTATAATTTCCTTATTTTTAATATCATTTTCTTTTGATAAATAGTCTTTTAAAACCATAAAAACATCATCTATTTGAGTTGGATGTTTATATAAAGGTGCAAGCCTATATGCTGGAAGAACTACACTATATCCTAAGTCGTTAAAAAACTTTCCAATACAACTTGATGTCTTAGGACTTCCATGCCACCATCCGCCTCCATGAATAAAGAATATTATAGGTTTATTTTTATCACCTTTATAAGTCCTATAATACTGTTTTATATTTTCCCCATATTTAAAATTTTCAAAATTATTTCTTCTACTTCGTATATTTTCATATAAAACCTTATACATTATAGGTATCATTGCAACCTTTTCTTCTATTCTATTATTTATCATACTACCTCCCCTAAAATTAAAAATGCAAACTTAATTTATATGGCTAGATTATTATTTTACAATACTTCACTATTTATAAAAACATTTATTTCCTATAAACTAACTTCACTACATATGGATATTAAATATACTTAACTAATAATACATAAAATATATTATAAAATTTTCTATATATTGCATAGTATATTTTTTCTTTTAATATATTTATTAATGTATTAGTTACAGTAAATATTTAACTAAACTATAAGTATTTAGATAGTTTAGTAACTGATATAAAAATTAAATAATCTATACTTTCAATTTGCCATTTTCTTGCAAGTGTACTAGCTAATCTATGTACTACTAATTTTGATTATATGGATTATTTATTGAAACATATCGTTTAAAATACTAATAACTTTGTGAGGTACTTTTATGTTAAGCAATCAATCTTTTATTCCATTATTACTTTCTTTAATGGCTGGTCTATCTACAGTAATTGGGGCTTTTATTGTGTTTTTTTCTAAGTCTCAAAATAAAAAACTTATAACATTTGCACTAGCTTTTTCTGCAGGTGTAATGATAACAGTATCCTTTACTGATTTATTTGTCTCTGCTGAAGAAACACTCAGCAAGTATAATGGCAAATTAAATGGAGTTCTTTTATCAATTTTATTTTTGCTATCGGGTGCATTTGTAGCATTATTAATAGATAAGTTTATTCCAGATGAACCTAAAGCTAATCCATCAGAACCATCAGGTAAACTTTATAGAGTTGGATTTGTATCAATGATAGCTTTAATGATACATAACTTTCCAGAAGGTATTGCTACTTTTGTGTCTGGATATGAAAATACTACACTTGGAATATCTATAGCTTTAGCAATAGCTCTTCATAACATTCCAGAAGGTATTTCGGTAGCTATGCCTATATATTACTCTACTCAAAGCAAATATCAAGCATTTAAATATACACTTTTTTCTGGCCTTGCTGAACCAGTTGGAGCTTTATTAGCCTTCTTATTTTTAAGACCTTATATAAATGAAATAATACTTGCTATAATATTTGCTATGGTTTCAGGAATAATGCTTTATATTTCTTTTGCTGAGCTTATACCAGCATCAAGACAATATAGATATCATAAGATTTATTTATTTTCAATTTTTTTAGGGATATGTATAATTCCATTAAGCCATATTTATGTTCATTAAAAAATGACTGTATCTTCAAAGATACAGTCATTTTTTAATCCCTTCCGTCTTCAACCATAATATATCCAATTTGTGGTTGCCTATTTAATAGGCCTATTATATATATGGTGTAATACCTTCCATTTTGTAATCTCCTTTCATTTATATACTTTTCTAATCCAGCTATAGCTGAAAAAGTAACCTTTAAGTTATAAATTCCTGGAGATAAAGGTAAATATCCGGTAGTTTCTAAATACTCGACATTATCAAATAAAACTATATTATTGGGCAATGATAAAGACATTAAAGGAGCATTAGATGATAAATTAATAAATCTCAAAAAAGAGAGTGTCATATTACCTTTTACATTAACATCATTCAAAACTAATATACTAATTCCACCACCGCTAGTTACTATATTAACTGTCAAACTAGTATCCGGTAAAATATCTATATTTCTTGTAAATAATGGGGTAACATAGGTTCCTGTTATATATAACTGAAGTTCATGAGTTCCTGGTTCTACACTTTCATAGCATGATATATTAGAAAATGGTGAATCTTTTACAAATAAACTCCCATCTAAATAAATGTCTACAGCAGGTGATGAAGGAATTGCATATAAGAATCTTATTTTACTTTGTAAGTTAGGTAAGTTCTGACGAAATAACATATTTTTCACCTCACTCTTTATTAGAATGCTCTAAGGTTATTTTTATTATCTTTTTAACTAATAAACTTATTATTGGATATGGAATTCTATAAGCTTTTAAAGTTGATATTATAGCTCCATGATTTTCTTCTATTTTCTTAAAAATACTGTCTATTTCTTTACTCTTATCATCTCTATATATGCTATCGTATTCGCTTCCTAAATCTAACTCTCTTAATATTTCCATATGAGGAGGATCTTCTATCTCTTTATCAGATCTTATAACTCCACTTTTTTCATAAGTTTTCATATAATCATTTAACTTCTCAAATGAATTATATGAGTTATCAAATTTAGGATTTGATGCAGTTGAAGTTCCTGTTTGGCTACTGGTATTATTCATATTAAAACCTTCAGGTATTGTATAGTTTGGTCCCATATTTAAAGGATTCATATTTTGAATATTAGTTAATACATAATTAGGCTCAGAATCGTTATAATTTATATCCATGTTATTTGGAAATGCAGTAGTATTTCCTCCACTTATATCACCTGTAAATGTATTATTGCTATTCCCATTAGTTTCTCCTATAAATTGAGTATTTGGGTTTAAATTAAAATTGCTAAATGGAATATATTGTTGCTCTAAACTGCCTTGATAACCTTCTTCAAATATATTATTTATATTATCATTTGTTCCTGTTGTTCCTGTATTAATATTCCACATGTTATCCATTCCTGTTATTCCAACATTCATATTTTCCATAGTAGCATTTATTCCTGTAAATCCATCCCCCATATTCCACATACTATTCATTCCTGTTATTCCAGAATTCATATTCCACATGCTATTCATTTCTGTTATTCCAGAATTCATATTCCACATGTTGCTATTCATTCCTGTAGCTCCAGTATTCATATTTCCCATGTTATTATTCATTCCTGCTGCCACAGTATTCATATTTCCCATGTTATTATTCATTCCTGCTGCCCCAGTATTCATGTTTCCCATGTTATTATTCATTCCTGTAACTCCAGTATTCATGTTTCCCATGTTATTATTCATTCCTGTAACTCCAGTATTCATGTTTCCCATGTTATTATTCATTCCTGTAGCTCCAGTATTCATATTTCCTGTAATACCACCACTTTCCATATTACCATTACCTAAAGTAGCACCATTACAGTTTTTTTCCTTATTATATGAATATAAATCTTCTGCTTGCGTTTCTGATGGATATTCTAAATCAAAATTATTACCAAAGCTAGTACCACTTTGATTATTCATTCCACTAATATTGCTATTACTTAACATATTACTTGGTAAAAATCCACCACCTTGAGAAAAGCCTTGATTATAGTTATTACCTGGAATATTACCTGTCATGTTACCCGTCATATTGCCTTGCATGTTACCTGGTATATTGCTTGACAAATTACCTGCTTCGTAAGTATTAAAGTAATTTTCGTCTGTATAACTATAATTAACATTTGGTACATAATCTATTGTTTTTAAAAAGTTTTCATCTAACATTTCACCATCTGCTGAGTTAGAAAATCCTAATATAAAATTATTAGTCATATGATTTATATTTGGTGAATTCATGTTTACAATTGGAAACCAGTTAGAATCTTTCTCTGAAAAAGGCTCTTTTATATTTAAAGGAATAAATTTTAAATCATCCTCTTCATCCTCTTCTCGATGTCTATTTAAATTATTATAATACATATATTTCCTCCAAAAAATATTTCATTATATTTATATGTTATATATTTATATATGTTTCCTGATATCACATTAGAACCCTCTACTTTTTACTTTAGTAGCACACTACGTCAAGTAAGTGAATAGAATATATGGGAGGTAATGCTATGCGTAATTCAACAAATAATTCTTTAAGAGATTTATTTATAGGTCTTAATAAAAGAGTTCCTATATTAGATGATAATAAAATAATACCAATAAATTTTGATAATGCTGCAACAACACCAGTTTTTAATAGTGTTATAAATAAAATTACAGAAGCATGCGAATTATATGGATCAATTGGCCGTGGCCTTGGACAAAAGTCAGAATACTCAACTAAACAATATTGTAACTGCAGGGATTATATATTAGATTTTTTTAATGCTTCCAAAGACAAATATACTGTTATATTTGTAAATAACACTACTGAGGGAATTAATCGACTATCTAATATATTGATAGAAAATAAAAATGATATAATCATCACTACAAGAATGGAACATCATTCTAATGACCTCCCTTGGAGAGGAAAATGTAATTTAAAATATATTGAAGTAGATGAAAATGGCAGACTAAAGCTAGATGAGTTACAATACTTACTAGACAAATATAGTGGATTAGTTAAATATGTTACAATTACTGCTGCTTCAAATGTAACTGGATATATGAATGATTTATCTTATATTTCTAAACTTGTTCATAGTTATAACGCCAAACTAATAGTAGATGGTGCTCAAATAGTGGCTCATAAAAAAATTGATATAAATGCTGATTCAATAGATTTTTTAGTTTTTTCTGCTCATAAAATGTATGCTCCATTTGGAAGTGGTGCTATTGTTGGACTAAAAGAAGACTTTGAAAGACTATATCCCGATTTTAAAGGAGGAGGAACTGTAGAAGCTGTGTTAGATAACTCGGAAGTTCTATTACCTCCACCTGAAAAAGATGAGGCTGGTAGTCCTAATTTTTTTGGTGCTATTGCATTAGTTCAAGCAATGAAAGAATTAAAAAATATAGGATTTGATACCATTGAAGAAAACGAAAAAATACTATTAAAGAGAACACTAGATGGCTTAAACTGCATTAATGGAGTTATCACCTATGGTGATAATAAAAATATATCAGATAGATTAGGTATAGTAGTTTTTAATATAGATGGAATGTATAATGCTGAGGTAGCTAGATTACTAGCAAATCTTAGAGCAATAGCTGTAAGGCAAGGTGCTTTTTGTGCCCATCCTTATGTAAAAAGATTATTAGGATTAACGGATTTTGAAGCAGGTAGACATTTAGTAGATTCAACTTGCAAAATGCCTGGTATGGTAAGAGCAAGCTTTGGACTATATAACTCAATAAAAGAAGTTGATATATTTTTAAATACTGTTGATTTAATATGTAAACTAAGAAATTAAATAATTTTATAATAAAAAGAGTTAAGTAAAAGTTGTGTAATTAAAATTTAAATTGAGAGAATAGATAATTCTGTGTAATTATTATTTTTATTGTTTTAATATTACTGGAAATTTTCATTTCCAGTAATATTTTTTTATATTTAAGAAATACTAATAATGTTTCTTATTACCTTTTTTAGTATTTCAAAAAAATCAAATAGTATGCATATAATTTATAAAAAGTACAAGCTTCTAAGCTAATTCATCTTTTAATTGATCTTCAAATACTATTGAAAGCTCCGCTAGCGTAGCTCCCTAATTATGTATAGGTTGGGTCCTATTTTTCTAATATCCCCTATTGTTGCTAAA
>NZ_JH815222.1:437888-471305 GCF_000158375.2 Clostridium sp. 7_2_43FAA | reverse complement strand
TTTCTATAGTTCTTTTTAATTCATCTGGAGTTTCTTTTCTTTCATATTTATTTCTACCTAAATGTTCTTCCATTTCTCCTTCTAATATATTTTCAAGAACATCTTTAACAAGCTTCTGAATAAGCCCATTTTTCCCCATAACATCATCAATAGTTTTACATTTCTTTACTTCCTCATTGTAATCAAAGTTGGTATTAATATTCTTTGTCATAATTTTTCCTCCTAAATTTATATAGTATATTATTCCAAAACCACCAGCTGTTCATACAAAAAAACAGTAGTTAGTTTTGTTTTTACACAAAACTAACTACTGTCCCTTTAAATTACACTGCCTCTCATAATGAGGCTTTTTACTTAACTCTTTATTATTTTCTATCTACTTGCAATTAAAAACTTAATCTTTATTCCTTGTTCACTAAACATATTTTCATGCTCTGTTCTAACATTTCCTACAAAATCGCTTTTATGTAAATCATATGTAATATATTCAATATTAAATCCCGCTTCCTTAAAATATTCTATAGATTCATCAAATAACTCATCATCATCTGTCTTAAAGTATATTTCTCCATCTTCTGCTAAGAAGTTTTTGTAGTTTTCTAACTGTCTAGTATGAGTAAGTCTTCTTTTTTTATGTCTTTCCTTTGGCCAAGGATTACAGAAATTTATGTATATTCTATCTACTACATCTTCTTCACTAAAAATATCATTAATTAAGGCAATTTCCTGAGCCATTAATTTCAAATTATTTATTTCTTTATTTTTATCTTCATACGCTTTTTCTATATTTCTTTTTGCTAACACTAATACTTCATCTTTGATATCAATAGCAATATAATTTATATCTTCATTTTCTGATCCATGAACAGCTATAAATGTTCCTTTTCCACATCCTAGTTCTAAGTATATAGGATTATCATTAACAAATGACTGTTTCCATTTTCCTTTATTTTCACTTGGATTAGTTATAAAAAAATTACATGCTTCTAATTCTGGTCTAGCCCATGGCTTTTTTCTTAATCTCATGTTCTTCACTCCATATATTATAATTCATAATCATTATACAGATTTTATATATCATATACAACATATAAATATCCTTCCTTCTAATTTAAAGATGTTGAATAGGCAGCCACTATTTATTAAAATGTCATTTATTTCATACCTTACTGAAATTATAAATCATGAAGCAATTTATTAGTGAAAAGTTAAGAGTGAGACATTTACAAATATGCTATAATTAACTAATAATTGCATTATAATACAGAATAAAGATAAATTATATAGAATAATAGATAGAGTTAACTTTAGAGGGGAGATATAGAATATATGAACGTATTTGAAATTTATTTTAGTCCTACAGGTGGAACTAAGAAAGTAGCAGATTTAATAAGCAGACAATTTGATTACGAAAGAATAGAATTAGATTTGTTAAATGCAATAGAAGATTTCTCAAAATTTACCTTTAGTGAAAAAGATCTTTGTATTATAGCAGTTCCGTCTTTTGGTGGGCGTGTTCCAACGATAGCAATGTCTAATATTAAGAAGCTTAATGGAAATGCTTCAAAAGTCATTTTAGTAGCAACATACGGTAATAGAGCATATGAAGATGTATTATTAGAATTGAAAGATACATTAACAACATTAGGGTTTGTCTGCATTGCAGCAATTGCAGCAGTTACAGAACATTCCATTATGCATCAATTTGCTACTGGTAGACCAGATTTACAAGACAAAGAAGAATTGATAAAATTTTCTGATGAGATTAAAGAAGTTTTAAAACAGGCAAAGGATACTAAAGATTTATATGTACCGGGGAATAATCCGTATAAGGAATATAATGTTATTCCTTTAGTTCCAGAAGTGAGCGAAGAATGCGAGAAATGTGGGCTCTGTGCTATAAAGTGTCCAGTTAATGCTATTTCAAAAGAGAATCCAACATTGGTAGAAAAAGAAAAATGTATTTCTTGCATGCGTTGTGTAGCTATTTGTCCAAACAAATCTCGAAGTGTAAATAAAGAGTTACTATTGGCAACTTCAAAAAAATTAGAAAAGGCATGCTCTAAAAGAAAAATGAATGAAATTTTTTTATAAATATTAAACTCATTTTTATAAATTGCGAAGCAATTTATTAGTGAAAAGTTAGAAGTGAAAGAGTGAAAAGCTTAGGATATTTCGCTACGCAAAATTTAATCTATAAGTGCAAAGCACCTTTTATTAAAAAAATCCTGTAAGGATTTTCTCCTTAACTTTTTCCCTATTAACTATTTCACTCTTCACTATTTTGCTTCGCAAAATATAACTTAAGCAAATTAAATATAAACACAGAAAATTTGATATCTAATTTTATTTATGTTTATTAATCTCCATCAGTTTAAAATAGAGCCTTTAATTAATAAAAGGCTGTCATAGACAGCCCTTAAATCTGAAATATAAAATTAAAAATTATGCCACATCTCTTACTTTTTTGTAACTTTAATTTTTATTATGTTAGCTGATGCATATTTATCCACTTCATCTTTATATGAATCTAAATTTATCGCAGCTTTTTCTGAATCATCTTCTTTAAACTTTACTAATCCAATTAATGTAGCTTCCTCATCTAAGTTCTTCCCTACTTGATTTACTTCTGACTTTGAATCAAAATCTATGCTTTCTCCATAAGTTTTAGTTATCTTATATTCTGGATTCTTAGCATCTTTTGTATTTTCTTTATCTACTTCTGCAATAGAATATATAGATTTATCGGCTTCTCCGTCATTTGCTCTCGCTGCATTCATTATTATATGTATTATTGAGTCCTTTTCTATAGTTTCAGTTGTATATTTAGTTAACTCTTTTGTTTCAATTAACTCACCATTATTGTATTTTTCCATATATAAGTTCACATCATATTGAGAATCCTTTGGTAATACCATTGATGCTACAGTACTTTTGTCTTCACCATAATTTGCAGATTCTAATAATAATTCAACAACCCCTTGAACTTGCTGATTTACTATCTTAACATCACCTTCTGGCAATTTAGCTCCACCCGTTGTACATCCTGCTAAACTTGCTGTTATAACTACTGCTGCTACTATTGCTGATAACTTTTTCATTTTCATCTGTTTTCCCTCACTTTTAATAATTATGATATGATAATTTAATTATATCATATGTAAATTTTCTAATATATATGTTTCACCTAATAATCAACATAATTAACAATAATATAATATTTAAATAATTAATAAATTTATTTATGTAAAACATACTACAAAAACAATGTGTACAAATCATTGTTTTTGTAGTATATAAAATACTAACTTTAAATAAATACCATATATTAGCAAGCATCTAATTATATCTACACCTTATTTCAACTTAAATATAAATTTTATAAAATATCTTTTAGCAAAGATATTATTCATGCTAACTATATATATCTGCAGCTAATTCTTCAAGATTTTTATAATCTATAATAATATAATAATCTTCTTCCTTTTTTAAAATATTTTTATTACATAATCTATTTAATGTTCTTAATAAATGCCTATAGCTTGTACCTAACAATTCAGATATTACAGTTAAAGTTTCATCAAATTTAATAATTTCACTATTTTTATCTGTACCTATTGAAATTATATAGCTTGCAACTCTATTTTCTAGTGGATACATTAAATTTATAGATGCATTTTTGGATGATCTTTTAAGTTTTTTTCCTAATGAGTTACACAAGAAATTCATTAAATTTGTATCATTATAGTAAATATTTCTTAATACTTTTAATGGTATGCCGATGCAAATACACGGCTCTATAGCTTCAACATTACAACTAGCAAAATCATTAGTAATTAGTTCTAAGTCCCCTAATGTATCTAATTCTTTATAAAAATCTAATAACAATAGTTTCCCATTTTTTAATGTTGTATAAACTTTTGCCTTTCCTTCTACAAAAAACATTAAATACTTAATCTCTTCCCCCTCTTGAAAAATTAATTCTCGTTTATTAAAAAATAGGATTTCAGAATTCTTCCTAATTTCATCATTAAATAAATTTTCAATCTTATTCAATCTTATATATTTTTCTATTAAATTAATGTCCTTTACCCTCTGCATTTTTTCTCCTTAAACCATAAATTTAAATATTAAATAAATAATGTATACTATTCAATTAATATTCTACTAAGTAAAAACAATAGTATATTAAAAAGTTAATATACTTAAGTAAAATGGCAAAATTGAAAGCATATATTATTTAATTTTTTATTATACATTACTAAAATATAAACTTTATTGCAAATTATATATACTAATTATGACATATGTCCTAATAAAATATAATTCTTTTATGCTAAATTTATAAAAAAGCCTAAGGAGAATCAATATGTATAATTTTTTATCTTTATTTACAGGAATATTAATTACTATCATGGTTAGTTTTAATGGAGTTTTATCTCAAGCTATAGGTAATTATTCTTCCTCTTTAATTATTCATCTAAGCGGATTTATTATATTACTAGTAATTATGTTACTAAAAAAATATAAGATATCCTTTAAGAAAAAACTTCCTATTATATTGTATAGTGCTGGAGTAATTGGAGTTTTTACAGTAATTTTTAATAATATAAGTTTTAAAGGATTAGGAGCTTCTTTAACTATATCATTAGCTCTTCTTGGACAAACTGTATCTTCTTTCACAATAGATAGTTATGGTTTAATGGGAATGAAAAAAGTAAGATTTGAAAATAAAAAGATATTTGGTTTATCAATTATCACATCTGGAATAATTATTATGACATTTTTTTAGGAGGATTTTATGTTATATATTTTATTAGCAATTTTATCTGGAGTCTCTGTTGTTTTATCAAGAATAGTTAATTTTAAGCTAGCTGAAGAAATAGGAACTTTCCAAGGAACATTTTTTAATTATTTAACAGGTTTCATAACATCATTAATATTTTTCTTTCTTACTAAGGACTATATTAATATAAGTGAATTATCTATTCCATTTTATGCATACCTCGGAGGTACAATTGGTATTTTAGTTGTTTTAATGTTTAATTACATCACACCAAAAGTATCATCTTTTTCATTATCACTTTTAGTTTTTATAGGCCAACTATCTATTGGAATTATTATAGATTACTTTTCTAATAATACTATCTCTGTTGGAAAAATATTGGGTGGATTATTAATTTTGTTAGGACTAAGCTATAATATATTTATTGATAAAAAGGCTCAGGAAACTGAAAGTTTAAATATAATTGAATAATAAAAAAGGTTTAGTAAATTAATACTAAACCTTTTTCTATTTATAAATTAGTTTTGTCCAAAATATCTATCTAATAATCCCTTGAATGCTTGTCCATGTCTAGCTTCATCTTTACACATTTCATGAACTGTGTCATGGATTGCATCTAAGTTTAATTGTTTAGCTAATGTTGCTAAATCTTTCTTTCCTTGGCAAGCTCCGTGTTCTGCATTTACTCTAGCTTGTAAGTTAGCTTTTGTATCAGCAACAACTACTTCTCCAATTAATTCTGCAAATTTTGCAGCGTGTTCTGCTTCTTCGAAAGCTATTCTCTTATATGCTTCTGCAACTTCTGGGAATCCTTCTCTATCAGCTTGTCTTGACATTGCTAAGTACATTCCTACTTCTGTACATTCTCCTACGAAGTTAGCTTGTAATCCTTCCATAACTCTTGGATCTACATCTTTAGCAACTCCTACTCTATGTTCATCTGCCCAAGCTAAGTCTCCTGATTGTTCCATGAACTTATCAGCACCTACCTTACATACTGGACATACTTCTGGTGCTGTATCCCCTTCATGAACGTATCCACATACTGTACAAACAAATTTTTTCATAATTTAAACTCCTCCTAAATTCCACATTATTTATATACTTAATTTTTATATAAGCTTTACTTTATGTTTTTATTATATAATAATTATTATTAGTTGTAAATAGTTTTTTATAAATTATTTTAAATTATTTATAATTAATATATAAAAAGTTAAAATACATAAGTTACTTACTTAATCATCAACTTGAAATCAGCAAAGGTTATATATCACTAACTTGAAAACAAAAAAATATGAAATTTATATATAACTAAAGAAAAAGCAAAGCATAATGCTAAGCTTTTCTCATAGAACTGAACTAAAAATGAAATCATAATCTCCAAATCATTACTATCAATTATAATATTCTTCAAAATGAAACTATTTAATAAAAGTTAACTTATAGAAATATCATTTTTTTCTTTTATCTTATCTATTAATTTGTAAGGTAATAATAAGATATTGTCTATGTGCTTGTCCTCTATCTTCTTAGAGATTGAAATTACTATTTCACCTAATACCATGGCTGCTATTCCATCTAAGATAAAATGCTGTTTTATAAATAAGGTAGATAAAATAATTAGAATTCCAACTATTTGAGTGTAGTAAAACCATGATTTATTTTCTTTTCTATTTGTGTACCTCATAATTATATAAGTATTTAATACATGTATAGATGGAAAACAATTAAATGGCCTATCATTTTGGTAGATAATATTAACTAGTTTATTAGGCAAATTATTATTAACAACTGTTGGTCTTACTATTTCTACTGGAAACAAATAATAAATAAAGTAGCAGATAAACATACCAATGTACACTGCTAAAAGAGCCCTTATATATTTCCTACGATCTTTTAATAAAATAAATATTAGTCCTATGAAAATATAAATATACCAATATATATAAGGAAAAATAAACATCGATATAAAAGGTATTTCTTTGTCTAAAAACAAACTAAGATTTTTTCCTTTTTCTGCAATAGCCCCTAAGATAACATAATTTATATTTATCAGTGGGAATATAGCAAGCCATATTAAATCTAACCATTTTAGTTCATTTAATTTATATTTTACTATAAACTTTTTTAATAAATCCCTCATTTTTAATCACCCCCATAAAAAACATAAGTTATATAAAATTACTTCTTACTAACTATTTTACAATATTTAAATTATATTGTGCATTTAACAATTAAGTTTAAGAATTTTATAAGATTTCCTTTAGATATTCTTTAAAAAAGTAAATAGATATCTTTGTTTAACTCATTGTCCTCATCAACTTCAGCGCAAACCTACATATCTACTCTTGAAAATTTTAAAAATGAAATTATAAAAATAGGGATGTATCAAACACCCCCTTAATTTAAATTATAATATTTTGATTATTTAACATCACTATTTCAAATATAATTTTTTCATTATGTAATAGCACTATCTCCTAATAACATCATATCTTTATTATTTCTTCTAATTTTTTCATATCTATATTATCTTCCAAAATTTTAGAAAGTTCATCAAACTGCTTTAATTTATATTCATTATAACTTGTTATATCTTCAATTATAGCTTCCATATTATTTAATTCTAATAGATACTTTATGAAAGCATTTAAGAACTCTCCACCATCAAATATACCGTGAAGATAAGTTCCCAAAACTGTGTAGTCTTTATTTGTAACCCCTAATATTTCTCCACTATTTATCTTAATGAATGGAATTGCATTTTTATTTACATTACTAATACCATTATGGATTTCATATCCAAATACTTCTACATCCTTAATAGGAGTAATTTTATCTAAAACCACTTTTCCTTCAGATTGCTTTGTTACTTTAGTTTTATTAAAGCTAGTACATATATCTAAAAATCCAAATCCAGTTTCTGATGTTATATCTCCTTCTACTCCTAAATCATCTTTAATTATATTTCCAAGCATTTGATATCCACCACAGATTCCTAAAATCAAAGTTCCACTTTTTTCAAGTTCTATAATCTTGTTAAATATTCCATTCTTCTTTATAGCTCTTAAATCTTCTATAGTATTTTTACTACCTGGTATTATTAAAAGATTAGGATTTCCAATATCACTTGCACTTTCTACATACCTTAAAGATACTTGATTTAATCTTCCTAATGAATTAAAATCTGTAAAGTTTGACATATAAGGAAGCCTTACTACTACAACGTCTAACTTTCCACTATTAATATTTTTATTTTTTAATCTTTCAGTTACACTATCTTCATCCTCTATATCTAAGTCAAAATAAGGCATAGCTCCAAGTACCGGTATTTTTATAATATCCTCTAACTGTTTCATTGCAGGCTTAAAATATTCTACATTTCCTCTAAATTTATTTATTATTACACCTTTAACTCTTTGTCTTTCCTCTTCATCTAACAGCATTATTGTTCCAACTACTGATGCAAATACCCCTCCCCTATCAATATCTGCAACTAATATAACAGGTGAGTTGCTCATCTTTGCCATAGACATATTAGCTATATCAGTGTCTTTTAGATTTATTTCTGCACAACTTCCTGAACCCTCAAGAATCATTAAATCATAACTTTTAGATACATTATTAAAAGTCTCTTTAACTATTTTCTTTAATTCTCTATTTAAATCTTTATACTTATATGAATCCATAGTGCATTGTACTTTGCCATTTACTATAACTTGTGTTTTCATATTTCCACTAGGCTTTAAAAGAATTGGATTCATCCAGGCCTTTGGTTTTATTTCACATGCATCAGCTTGAACAACCTGAGCTCTTCCCATTTCAAGCCCTTCTTCTGTTACATATGAATTTAACGAAATATTTAATGCTTTAAATGGTGCCACATTAAATCCTTTATTTTTAAAATATCTACAAAAAGCTGTTGCAATTGTACTTTTACCTACTGATGAAGCAGTCCCAAGCAACATAATACTTCTACTCATTAATAACACCTACGATATCTAAAAATCCATGCGTTTCATTTGTAATTATTCCATTTTCCTTAAATTTAATTGGATACTTAAATAACGGACCATCAAACACGAAAGTATGATACTCTCCATTTTCTCCACATGCATCTGAGCCTGTCTTAATTATATCCTTCACTACTTTATGTGTTAATTGTTTTCCTAAAAAATCAGTTGATAATGCATTTAACCTAACATTTTTAATAACAGTCTTAAATCCAGTATCTATAAATTCGTAAGTTAGCTTTTCCCTATTTTCAAGCCAAAGTGGGAAAATAGCTTCCATTTCTACTTCATTACATCTATCTGTACACCATGTTCTATGTGCTTCTAAGTCTATATCTCCAAATACACAAGCTTCTGCACCTAGTTCAATTTTAGCCTTATGTAGTGCTTTTTTAAATGCTTCTGAATATTCTTCACCCTCACATTTTACAAGTAAAAGAGGAATTCCAAGTGATTTTGATACCTCATTTAATAAGTCATTTGGCACCCCATGAAACCATGATCTTAAAACTTTTTTATCAACTGTAATAAGTAAAGCAGCCGGCTTATGCCCTTCTCTTATCATTCTATATAAAGATAATGTGCTGTCTTTTCCGCAACTATATGACATGACAAACTTTTTCTTCATTTAAATTATTCCTTTCTATTTCCATTTTTCCAATGTTCTTACCATAAAAGTTTTTATATCTATTCCATAAACCTCTTCCAAATCATCGCTATTTAGCACTTCTTTTGTATTTCCATTTCTCTTTATGACTCCATCATTAAGCATCAAAACTCTATCTCCATAATTTTGAACTAAATTTAAATCATGTAATACAGCTATAACAATCTTATTTTTTTCTTTAGCCCAGCTTTTAAGATAATCTAATATCTCAATTTGACATCTTAAGTCTAAATGATTTGTTGGCTCATCTAAAAGTATAACTTCCGGATCTTGTGCAAATGCTCTTGCTAAAAATACTCTTTGAAGTTGACCTCCAGATAGTTCACTTATAAGCTTATCTTTTATATCAAGCAACCCAACCATCTTTAAGCTTTCATTTATAACTTCCTCATCTTTTTTACTTAGTCTTGAAAAAATACTATTTAAATGAGCATACCTTCCTAATGCAACTGTTTCAAAAATAGTATAAGGAAATTGTATATTAGAGCTTTGTGTCATTAATGCAATCTTAGTTGCAAGTTCCTTTCTTTTTAAAGCATTTATATTTTTCCCATCTAACTTAATTTCTCCATTAAAAGAAATCAAATTAGATATAGCTTTTAATAAAGTACTTTTACCACATCCATTAGGACCAACTATACATAAGTTTTCTCCTCTATTTATGTTAAAACTAACTTGTTTTACAATATTTATTCCATTATAGCCACAACAAACATTTTTAACTTCTAACATATTAAATCACCTACTTTGATTTTTTAAAGTATAAATAAGCAAAAAATGGAGCTCCTATTATAGCTGTTACTGCACCTACTGGAAGCTCTGATGGCACTATTATAGTTCTTGAAATTAAATCAGTAATCACCATAAGACATCCCCCAAATACAATTGACATAGGAATAACATATGAATGTTTGGATCCAAATATCTTTCTCACTATATGTGGAGCAATTAAATCAACAAATCCTATAGTTCCACTTATTGATACTGCTGCTCCCGTTAGTATTGCTACAAATAAGAAAAGATACTTTTTAACTTTTTCTGCTTCAACACCAATAGATTTTGCTTGTTCTTCTCCAAATGTTAATACATCCATTTCTTTAACAAATGCCATTATTCCTATTATTCCTATTAAAAAGAATGGAATTCCAGCTTTAAGATAACTCCATCCCCTCATAGAAAATGATCCCATTTGCCACATAGTTATAGCTTCTATCTTATTAGTAAATAAGGCTGTTATAGTTGTTAACGCCGCATTAAAGAATAAAGAAAAAACCATTCCTGACAATATAATGGTACTATTTGATAATTCTTTATCTACTTTACTTGCAAATACTAACACTATTATCATAGTTAATAAACTACTTATAAATCCAACTAGAGGTAGTGAAAAGTTTCCAAGGAAAGGGATAGATATTCCTGAAACTACTAAAAGCCCTACTCCTAAAGATGCTCCTGATGATACCCCTAAAGTGTAAGGTGATGCTAATGGATTTTTTAAAACCGATTGTACTACAGCCCCACTAGCTGCAAGTGCTCCTCCAACAGTAAATGCTAATAGTACTCTTGGCAATCTAATACTCCAAATTATCGCAACATCCTTTGCTTCAATACCTTCTAGTAAATTTGCATTAAATACTTTATGAAGTATTATTGAAATAATATCCATAATACTAATATTGGAACTTCCGATGGAAGTTCCAATACAAATTATTAAGATAACTAGTGGTATTGATAATATCATCAATGTTTTACTTTTTTTATCTTTACTTATATTCATTTGGATAAATAGCCTTAGCCATTTCTTTTAAAGCTTTTATAACATTTTGAGATGGTCTTGCTGATGCATTTTTATCTATTCCATAAACTTGACCTTCTTTTATAGCTGTTATACTATCCCATCCATCACGACTCTTTATATCATCAACTGCCTTTACTCCATTTATATCAGGCATATTTGTTAATATAACATCTGGATTAGCTGCAATTATTGATTCTGGAGTTGGTGATATCCATGATTTTTCATTAGCAAATATGTTTTCTGCTCCAATTATTTCAATCATTTCATTTAAGAAAGTATCTTGACCAAAACTACTTAATTTAGCTCCTGATCCTATTTCAAAATATACTTTCTTCTTATCTGTTATTTTATCTCCAATAGCCTTTATAGACTCTACTTCTTTTTTCATGTTATCAACAATTTCTTTTCCTTGCTTTTGAGTTTTAGTTATTTCAGCTATAAACTCTATATCTTCATATATTCCATCTATACTATAACTACTTGGAATATAAACAACTGGGATTCCAGCTTCTTTAACTAATTGAAATGGATCATTATCGCCTACTTTGTTATGTCCTGACGCAATAATTATATCTGGTTGTAATGATATTATAGTTTCTGCATCTGGATTTCTAAAATCTATTTTAGGTAGATCTTCACTTATTCCTTCTACATCTGCTGAATATTTATCTATAGCAACTAATTTATCTGCAAGTCCTAACTCAACTAATACCTCTGTATTAGATGGTGCAGTTGATATAATTTTTTCTACTTTCTTTGGTAGGGTAAATTCATTTCCCTCTCTGTCCGTCATAGTTTTTGTAGTTTCTGCACAACCAGCAAATAATGCTATAGAAAATAACATTGCAAAAACTAACGAAAGAATTTTACTTCCTTTTTTCATAATACTTTCCTCCTAATTTTTTATTAGGGCTTATTTTATAGAAATATAACTTTTTCTACAAAATAAAAAGGCATACTAAAGAGTATGCCTAAAATACATATTTAATAATTTTAAATTATTGAATAATAGAAAGTAGCTTGTATATTCTATTAATAATAACTTAAAACTATAATAGTATTCCTATTATCTCACCCTCAGAAGATAACAGTCCGTCTATAGAAGGCAGGTCTCCCGGCTTTACTTCATCCTACTCTCTAACCTTCCCGCGCATCTTGCAGTGGTATTAATAGATTTCGTCCATTTCACGGTTACTGGGGTAGCTCAGGAATTTCACCTGATTCCCTATTAAGCTTTAAAAGCACCTTATATAGCTAAAATAGTCTAAATTTCAAATAGAATTATATTATTAATGATATAATATGTCAATTGAAATATACTATTTTATTATATTTTTTAAAGTGCTTATAAACTTTTCGTTTTCCACTCTAGTTCTAACTGCAATTCTATAATAATTCCTATCTAAGCCTTTATAGTTACCACAACTTCTTATAATTATATTTTCACTTAACATTTTTTCCTTTAAATCTATAAACTCCTTAGTTTTAAACATAATAAAATTTACTTCTGGTTTAAATACTTTTATTGGCTCTATCTTACTTAATTCATGAAATAAGAAATTTTTTTCATCTTCTATATATTCTATCGTGTCATCTATATATTCTTTTTCATCTAAAGCAACTATAGCCGCCCTTTCAGCCATAACATTAATATTCCAAGGAACACTTATGTCATCTATCTTTTTTATAATATCTTTATTTTTTGATATACCATAACCTATTCTGATTCCTGGAATAGCAAAGAACTTTGTCATAGATTTTATGATAAATATATTATTATAATCTTCTAATAAGTCTATTGCTGTGTAATTTTTATTATCTTTAACGAAATCTAAAAATGATTCATCTATAACTACTATTGTATTAGTTTTTATAGCTTTCCTTGAAATCTTCAATATTATGTCCTTATTAGTTAAATTCCCTGTTGGATTGTTTGGATTACATATAAAAACTATGTCTGTATCTTCAGTTATATAATTTAATATTTCTTCATTTATATTCCAATTATTATTTTCTCTTAAATAATAATATTCTATACTTCCATTAACACTTAAAACTGCTTCTTCATATTCTCCAAATGTCGGTGCTGGAATAAGTACTTTTTTAGGTTTTAACGCTCTAACTAAATTAAATATAACCTCTGCTGCACCATTTCCTAATGTTAAATCTCTAATTTCTATATCTTCAAATTTGCTTATTGAAGATTTTAAATCAAAATATGTTATATCCGGATATCTTTCTATTTTATCTATTGCTCTTATAAGCTCCATCTTAACATTCTTATTTGCTCCAATAGGATTAATATTGGCAGAAAAATCTATAAGCTTTTCTTTATTTAAATTATATTTTCTTGATAACTCATCTATATTTCCACCATGAACTACCTTACTCATTATAAAAGACCTCCAATTAAAGATAAAATCATTGCCACTAAATAGCTAAGAAATGATACTAAATACAGAATATTATTAGTTTTATATACATCTAAAACTTGTATTTTCTTTACTTCATCTCCTATAGTTGGCTTTTCTACTAACTTTCCAAAATAATAATTAGCTCCACCTAATCTAAGCCCCAGAGCCCCTGCAACTGCTGCTTCTGGATGAGCACTATTAGGACTACTATGGTTATTCCTATCTCTTATGTAAATCTTAAAACTATTTTTATAATTTAGTTTTAATATTAATGCTGCAATTACTATAAGTATTCCACTTAATCTAGCTGGTATATAATTGAATACATCATCTAATTTTGCTGGAAAAAATCCAAAATCCTTATACTTTTCATTTTTATATCCAAACATAGAATCCATAGTATTAACAGCTTTATATACCATTGCAAATGGCGCACCTAAAAGTCCAGCATAAAAAATAGGAGCTACTATACCGTCAGACATATTTTCTGCTATAGTTTCTACTACTGCACGTAAAATAGCTTCCTTATCTAAATCTTTAGTATCCCTACCAACAATATAAGAAAGTTGCTTTCTTGCTCCCTCTATATCGTCTTTTAATATATATGATATTACCTTCAATCCTTCTATTTTTAAGGCTTTTGTTGAAATACAAAAATATATTATTATACCACTTATAATTATTCCTAAAATATGATTAATATTAAAACTAATTTTAATTATATAGTAATTAATAAAATAAACTATTAAAACACTAAAAATCCAAGTCAACAATCCTGCTATCTTTAAAGTATTTTTGCATAGTTTTCTAAATATGCTTTCTAAAAATCTACAAGTATTACCTATTAATCTTATTGGATGAACAGGATTTTGAGGATCTCCTATTATTAAATCCAAAATATATCCTATAGTTAGTTGTATCATTTTATCTCCTTTTATTTTAATTCTATCTCTTCTTAACTTTTTATTTCTAAAACTTCTTTTATTATAAAATTATTATTTTCAAATTCTATTATAATCTTATATCCTTCTCCACATTTAGGTTGCCAGCTATAAAAGTTTTTACTATTATCATAAAAACATTCTAATATAGTTCCTATTGTTCCTCCATGTGAAATTAGTAAAACTGACTCATATCCATTTGAATTTATAGCTTCTATAAAATTATTAAACTCTTTCTTAATACGTTTTTTATATTGATTTTTACTTTCACCATTTGGACATCTTACATAACCAATTTCATCCATAATCCAATTTATATAGAGCTTATTCTCTTTTAAATCCTCATAGGATTTCATTTCAAAATCTCCAAAATCATATTCAAAAAATCCTGATAATTCTTCATAAGACTCATCTTCATAAAGAATCTTAAAAGTTTCATTTGCTCTAACTGCTCCACTAGTAAAATATTTATTGCACCTTGGATATCTCATTATTGATTTTAAAGTCTTTAACTCTTTAATTCCTTGCTCACTTAAACTTACATCTGTTTTACCACAATATAATCTTTTTTCATTACAAATAGTCTTACCATGCCTAATTAAATAAACTTCAATACTACTCATCTTTGATCACCATTGGAATTCCACAAAAAACTCTATATACTTCTTTAGAATTCTTACTTAAATATTGAAGGCACTTTCCAGTATTCTCTCGCCATATTCTATCTTCTTTTTTCAATGGAACTATCCCTTCACATATATCATCACTAATAATTATTTTATCTTTAAACAAACTTTCATTTTCCAAAATATATTTTAATGGGTCTTGATTTTCTAAAGACATTTTATAAGTTAAATTCTGAAATTTATTTATTACTTTTTTTGAAAAATCTATTTCTAAATCATCTATATTATTTAACGTTAATACTTCTTCGTCAGAAATATTAAATTTTTCTTTAACAAAGCTTAATTTTCCATTATAAGCTCCACCAAATACAAGAATCAAAATTAAACACACCCTCCTTAATATTTTGCTAAGCAAAATAGTAAAAAAATGAAATAATGAAGAAGTGAAGAATTAAGGAGGTTTTGCTCTGCAAAACTTAAATTTATTTGTGTAAAGCACTATTTATTCAAAAATCCTTAAGGATTTTTTACCTTAATTTTTTCATTCTTTCATTTCTTAATTATTTCATTACTAATAAATTGCTTGCCAATTTATTTATATTATTGCTAAACACAGTACTCCTATTAATTCTGAAATTACAAGTCCATATCCTGCACTGTCTCCTGACATCCCACCTAATTCCTTTGTACTTTTATTTACTGAAATTAAAGCTGAAATTATCATTCCTAATGAAACTATAAGCCCCTTATATCCAATAACATATATAAAAAATAAAGTTGATATAAATAAAAATAAATATAAAATAAATATATCTGCTTTTCCTGTTTCTTTTTTAAAGTATGACCCAAGGGAACTTTCCTTCATAGATTCTTTTTTTAATAGCATAAGCCCCATCAAGCTTCTTGAAATAATAGGTATAATAATCAATCCAATTATGTTTTCTGTTTTGTCTACTAGTGTATAGATAGATGCAAAATCAATTATAAATAAAATTGCTAATGATATTACTGCAAAAGCTCCTGTATTAGGATCTTTTAATATTCTTACCTTTTCTTTTTGATCTCTTCTTGATAATAAAGCATCACATACATCCATATATCCGTCTAAATGCAACATTCCTGTTATAATAAATGGAGTTACCATAGTAATTGCCGCTATCAAAATTGTAGATATATTAAAAATACTAATAATTTTATAAATAGCATAATGTATTAATCCTACAACAAGCCCCACTAATGGATAAAGCTTCATCATATGCCTTACTCCATTATCATCCCATTTCTTATATGGCATAGGTATTACTGTAAACATACCTAGTGCCATTATAAAAGCATTTATTAACTTCATCATATTAAATCACCTACATATCTTTTTCCCTTATGAATTATATTATTATTAAAACAACATTCTATAACAATATCTGATATCTTAGCTAAATTTATATTTATTTTTCCTATTTCTCTTCTGAAAGCTTCTGTATAATCATCATAAACTATAGAATCACTAAATAAATAATCTGTTACTATAACTAAGTTTATATCTTTACTAGATAATTTTTTTATTCCATCAAATATTTTTTCACTTACATTCATTATAAATTGCTCTTCAATAAACATTTCATTTGTAACTATTGATGTAACACTATCTAATAAAAGAGTATCTCCTTTTTTTACTTTTGCTGCTACTTCTTCTATATTTCTACCTTGCTCAATTGTTTTAAATCCCCAACCATCTCTTTCTATTAAATGATTATTAATTCTTTTTATATCTTCTTTATCGTAAGGCTTCATTGTAGCAATATAGTATAAATTGCTATCTTTAGATTCTAACTTCTTTGCTAAGCGTTGGCCAAGCATTGATTTTCCACTTTTAGATCCACCAACTACTAATATAATCATTTTTCTATTCCAATTCGTGCTGGAACTTTTTTATCTACAAATGGATGTTTTATTAGATTTACTTCAGAGACATAGTCTGCAAGTTCAATTAAAACTTTATCAGGATTTCTTCCCGTTAATACTACCTCTAAATTTTTAGGCTTACTTTTTAGGAAGTCTACTACTTTATCTAATTCAAGTATTCCATATGTTAATGATGCCATAATTTCATCCATTATTAATAAATCATATTCTTCTTCTACAGCCTTTTTTGTTACTTCTTCAAATCTCTCTCTATGCTCTTTTATAACATCTAGTTTATCCTCATCACTTAAATACTTAAAAAACTTCTTCATTGGTTCACCAAAAAGAACATGAAAATTATCATTTAATTTCTCTATAGATTTTAATTCTCCTGATTCATTATCCTTTAAAAACTGAGTAAGTAATACCTTATATCCTCTACCAGCAGCTCTTACCCCTAATCCCATTGCCGCCGTTGTCTTTCCTTTTCCATTTCCACAATATATATGAATAAGTCCTAAATTCATTTAAATTCTCCTATCTACAATATAACTTTTTTATCCTTAACTTCTTCTAAATAACTCGGATCTATTTCTGCTTCACTAAAAGTTGCCATATTATTCATCATTGCACATGCATATTGAACTACAGAAAAAGCTATTGGACATCCACTTCCCTCTCCAAGTCTCATATCCAAATTAAGCATTGGTTCTAATCCTATATTATCCATTGCAATATTGTATCCAATTTCCTTTGAGCAATGAGATGATATAAGATAATCTTTAACAAACTTATTTAGTTTAGTAGCTATTAAAGCAGCAACTGCTGATATAAATCCATCTATTACAACAGGTATTTTATAATATGAAGCTCCTAGGAAAACCCCTACCATTCCAGCTAAATCAAATCCGCCAACTTTAGCTACTACATCAATTGGATCATTAGGATTAGGCTTATTTAACTCTATCGCTTTCCTAACTACTTGCTTCTTCTTATCAAAAGCCTCATCTGTTAAACCAGCACCTTTTCCTACAACGTCTTCAATTTCACAATTTATTAAAGCTGCTAAAACAGAACTACTGGTGGTTGTATTTCCTATTCCCATTTCCCCAACACCAATTATGTCATAGCCCTTTTTCTTAGCTTCTCTAGCCATATCAATACCTATATAAATCCCTTCAACACACTCATCATAAGTCATAGCTGCTTCCTTTGCTATGTTATTAGTACCCCTTCTAATTTTTCTATTTATTGCTTCTGGTATCTCACCTTCACAATCAACACCAATATCAACTACTAATAAATCAGTATTATTCTCTTTTGCAAGAACTGCAACCCCTGTCAGTCCTTTCGAAAAATTAATAGTTTGAGCTAATGTTACATATTGAGGAGCAGATGCTATTCCTTCTTCTACAACTCCATTATCTGCCGAAAAAATTACTATACACTTTTTTTCTATTTTATTTTTTATTTTTCCTGTTACTCCAGATAATTTAACAGCAATATCTTCAAGTTTACCTAAACTTCCAAGTGGCTTTGCTAAAGAATCTACTCTTCTTCTTGCTTCTTCTTTAGCTTTATAATCTATTTCATCAATATTCTTTATTACATTTTCAACTACTTCTCTATGATTCATGCCGTCTCCCCCTCGTCTACTTCTTTTTGTTATGATATATTAAAATTCATCTAAAAGTCAATAAAGCACTATTTTTATATTTTCATATACAAAAAATCCACAGTTTAATCTACTTAAACTGCGGATATACCATTAATAACCTAATAGTTATAAATCTTAATTATGCTTTTCAAAAATAATTTCTGAAGAATTAGGCCAAATATTACTTTTATTTACAAGCTTTATTTTTATATTTTTTACACTAACCCCATTTAAAAATATTTCTATAAATTCCTCGTCATTGCCTGCATATGAACCAAAGAGTATTAATCTATCAATTTCCTTTTCAAAATCTATTATCTCATAAATCTCATAATACATAAGTTCTCTTCCATATGAAGGATACTTTATTTTATTAATTGAAATATAGTCATTAAATTTGTAAATAAACTCTCGTGAAAATGAATCTCCAATATTTTTTAAATATACTTCCTTCTTATCCAAGTCCGAATCACTACAATAATTTTTATGCTTATTAACTATCGATAAAATCTTATGTATGCTATCCTTTGATATTTTAAAGAATTCATTATAATTAAAAAAACCTTCATATAGTACTGTAGTTGATAGAATTTCATCTATTTCAATACAATTCATATTAAGCCTCCTTTAATTTCAAATATCTCCCCATTACCCCTTTTTAAATAATCATCTATTTATATTTTTATACTTTTTCACTTAATTTTAAAGTCCTATTTTCTTCAAAAATAGTCATAAAAAAATAGGACTATAGTCCTATTCCAAAAGATTTTTTATTATTTTATAAAAAATTATTATATATTACATTAAATTTCATCTATAAGCTTACTTATAACTTCCTTATTTATAAACTTCCATTGTCCTAATTCTATATCATTGGACATAATATTCATTATCCTTATACGCTCTAATTTTATAACATTATATCCAAAAGCTTTGGTCATTCTTCTTATTTGCCTATTCAGTCCTTGAGTTAAAATAATACTAAATATATTTTTATCTATTCTTCTTAATTTACATGGTCTTGTAATAGTTCCTAATATCTCAACCCCATTAGACATTCCCTCAATGAAACTTTCGTCAAAATCTCTATCTATGGTGACAATATATTCTTTTTCATGATAACTATCAGAAGATAATATTTTATTTGCTAATTCACCGTCGTTTGTCATTAAAATTAACCCTTGAGAATCCTTATCTAACCTTCCAACTGGAAAAACATAATCTTTGTAATTCAAAAAATCAATTATATTATTATCTATCTCTCGTGCAGAAGTACAAACTATTCCTGGCGGTTTATTTAATGCTATATATACCTTTTCCTTAGGCTTTATTTTTTCACCATCTAATAATATTTCATCACTTTCCTCAACCCATTGACCTTGCTCACAGAGCTTTCCATTAACAATTATTCTTTTATCCTCAATCCATCTACTTACTTCTTTTCTTGAACAATATCCATAATTACTTAGTAATTTATTTATCCTCACTGCACAAATTATCCTTTCTATCTCTGATTTTTATATTATATATTTGTTTGAATTAATAATCCATATTTATATTTTGCAAATATAAAGGCTACGATAACTAGATATGTCCCATAAGCTAAATAGCTACGCAAAGAAGTACTAGGCTTATTCCACATATTCTATTTATCTTCGCCAACTTATATTCTGCCACTTTATACAGTTAACTTAGGAATTAGCCTCATTACTGATATGTATTAAATTGGAGATTTTATTATAATGAGAAACTATAATTCTTATTTAAGATATCTAAGATGGCGTTAAGAATTTTTATTGTTTGAGCGTAGCGAGTTATAAAAATTTAGTCATCTTAGATATCTTAAATTTAGAATTGTATTCGAAATTATACGAAAATCGGAAAGTTAATACATATCAGTAATGTTAATTCACAAAATAATACAAAATTGAATTTATATTTTTGTACTCCCGTCCAAATATATCTAACACTTACCATTTGCAATTGTTGTCATAAATGAACTGTGTTAAATTCAACTTAGGATATTTCTAGGAGGGGTAATATGAAGAAGAAAAAAATAATTTATTTATCTATATCAATAATTTTAGCTTTAATTGCTATAATAATTTCCTTTAACCTATTTACAAAAAATGATAAGACTCTTGAGAGCAAACCATTTTCATGGGATAATGTTAGTCTTTACTTTGTAATGACTGATAGATTTTATGATGGTGATAAATCTAATAATAATTCATATGGAAGAATTAGTGTAGATTCTAAAGGATCAACCGTTGGAACTTTTCATGGGGGAGATATTAAGGGTTTAACTAAAAAATTGAAAGAAGGATATTTTGATGATTTAGGAATCAATGCAATTTGGCTTACATCTCCTGTAGAACAGATACATGGATTTATCTCTGGAGACTCAAATGGCTCCTTTGCTCATTATGGTTATCATGGGTACTATGCTTTAGATTGGACTTCAATAGATAAAAATATGGGTACTGCTCAAGAAATGAGAGAATTTGTTGACTTAGCTCACTCAAAAGGAATAAGAATTGTTTTAGATGTTGTAATGAATCATACTGGATTTTCTACTTTAAAAGATATGTCTGATTATGAGTTTTCACCACTTAAAAATGATACAGTAGATATTTCTAACTGGACTCCTAGTGAAAATGAAAACTTTGATACTTATAATAAAACTATAGTTGATTATTCAGGACATAAAGAAGAATGGGCTAAATGGTGGGGAACTGATTGGATAAGAGCTGGACTACCTGGATATACACCTGGTGGTTCAAATGATATAAGCATGAATCTTTCTGGATTACCAGATATAAAAACAGAATCTACAAATCCTGTAGATATTCCACCAATACTTAAAACTAAATGGGCAAAAGACATTACAGAAAAAAATGATAAATGGATAATTCCAGCTGCTGAAAAATATAGAGAAAACTTAAATATAGCTCCTTCAGAATATATAATAAAGTGGCTATCATCTTGGGTAGAAGAGTTTGGAATAGATGGTTTTAGATGTGATACTGCTAAACATATAGATATGTATAGATGGCAAGAATTAAAAGAAGAATCAAATAAAGCTCTAAAAACTTGGAGAGAAAAAAATCCTAATAAACCTGGTGCTAAATGGACCGATGATTTTTGGATGACAGGTGAAGTTTTTGGACAAGGACTTGATAAAAATGAATATTACAATAACGGATTTGATTCAATCATAAACTTTAAATTTCCAAAAGGAGATAGCTTAGATTCACTAGAAGAAATTTATTCTGAATATGCAGATAAAATAAACTCCGATCCTTCATTTAATGTTTTAAGCTATATCTCATCTCATGATACAGGATTAACTAGAGGTAATATGATAAATTTAGGCACAAAACTTATGTTAGCTCCTGGTGGTATAGAAATTTATTACGGTGATGAATCAAATCGTAAACCTTCAACTAATACTGTAACAACTGCTAAAGATCAACCTTCAAGATCAGATATGAATTGGGATAATGTAGATAAAAATGTACTATCTCACTGGCAAAAAATTGGTAAGTTTAGATCAAATCATATTTCAGTAGGTGCAGGAGAACATAAAGAAATTCAAACTTCTCCTTATACATTTAGTAGATTTTATAATAAAAATGATTTTAATGATAAAGTTGTTGTTGCAACTGATGTTTCTAATGAAGCTACTATAGATTTATCATCTGTATGGGAAGACTCTACATCTATAAGAGATTTTTATACTGGCAAGAAATACACCGTTAAGGATGGTAAAGTTACTGTCAAAGCTGATAGCAATGGTGTTGTATTATTAGAAGAAGTAAAGTAAAAATGATACAATCTCAGAAATCTATTTAATATAAAATTTGCTCAATTTCAAGTAAGCTCTATTGCTTAAAAAAGTTAATTTCTTATTTAAAAAAGGGTCTCGTGAAACGAGCCCCTTTTAAAATTTTATATACCTACAACTTCTTTTATAGCTTCTACTACTCCATTATCATTATTACTTCTTGCAATAAATCTTGATACCTTCTTTAAATCATCATGTGCATTTTCCATTGCAAAACTATAATAAGCACTACCCATCATTTCTAAATCATTAAGATAATCTCCAAATACCATTGTTTCTTTATGATCAATATCTAACATCTCTTGAATTTTATTTATTGCAACCCCTTTATTGACCCCTTTAGCAGTTATATCAAGCCATATTTCTCCTGACACTGTTACTTGAAGCTTGTCTTTATATTCATTATAATACTTATCACTATTAAATTCAGATCCTGAAAAATCACATATTGTTACCTTTAATATGTCATCTTCTACCTTAGTTAAATCATCAATTATTTCGTATCTTTCATAATATTTTTCTGTTTGTTCTACTAATCTCGATTCATTACTTTCTATATAAGCTGATCTTTTGCCACATACTATAACATGAGCATTCTCTATAGTTCTACCTATTTTAATAAGTTCTAATACAACATTTTTATCTAAAGCATTAACAAGAATTTCTTCACCTTTATATACTACAAAAGTTCCATTTTCAGCTATAAACATCATATTATCTTTTATTTTTTCAAATCTTTTTAATAAGTTATAATATTGTCTTCCACTTGCAGCTGCAAATATTATGTCTTTTTCAACAAGCTTATGAAAAATATCAAAAAACTCCTTATTTATTTCATTATTCTCATTTAGCAATGTTCCATCCATATCTGATGCTATAAATTTTATCATACGCTTGATCACTCCTAATTATTATATTTAATATATCACTTTTACATTATATTTTGATAAGCCATCAATTATATTTTCTTCTGGTTTCTTATCTGTAATTATATAATCAACATCACCTAATTCACAGAATTTATATGATCCATCATTATAAAATTTTTCATTAATAGTAATTAAATATCTTTTTTTACTTGCTTTTATAATTGCTTCTTTTGTACTAACTTCATCCAAATTAAAGTTACTTACAAAATTGTCTTCTATATTAATTCCACCAGCTCCAATAAAAGCTTTATCAATTTTGAATTTTTTGATTTCATTTACAGTAAATGCTCCAACAGTTCCTCCTGTTTTCTTATTATACATTCCACCTAATTGTATTATATCTACATTAGGTATCGAATCAAATGCCATTGCAATTCTATTCATATTTGTTATTAGGGTTATATTCTTTGTAAATCCTGTCATCATTGTTGCAACTGTATAATTAGTACTTGAAATATCCATAAATATTACATCATTTTCTTCAATTTCATCCATGACCAACCTTGCAATCTTTTCTTTTTCTTCTATATTACTTATTATTCTTGAAGTAGTATTATCATTATGAATTATTTTTCTTTCTAAAATTGCACCACCATATGTTCTTTTTATATTTCCATGTTGCTCCAACTTACTTAAATCCTTACGAATCATACCTTCCGAAACATTAAATTTTTCACTTAAGTCTTTTACTCTTACTTTCCCATCTCTCTTAAGCATTTCTAATATATCTTCTAGTCTTTCTTCCATAAACAAACAAATCCCCTCACTTACCCTATAAAACTAATTTTATTTGTTATCATTTATTATCATTTGTTATCTTTTAATATTATTTTATAACATTTATTATTATTATTCAAGTATAACAAATCTAATTTGTAGTTTGTAAGGAAGAGTAGTCATATATAAATTTTCTTACTACGTGATTTCTCTTTAAGTCAATTCCCCTACATCGTTACTCAAAAACTAAAAAACTAAAAAATATAAAAGGAGTTATTTAAAAATAACTCCTAATAAACACTAATTTAAATTTCTATAATCATTAAAATTAATTGTATCACTTTCATAGCTAATATTTTTCTTATTAACAAAATAAAGTGATATTATTATCCCTATAGCTCCAACTATTACAAAACTTATAAGAATACTTGTTAATGATGGAACATTTTTCAAAATATATGGTGATAAAGTAGCTATACTATTATTAACCATATGCATTATTATAGCTGGCCATAGTGATTTTGTTTTATATGTTATATATCCAAACACTAAACCTAATAATGTAGCATAAGTACCTTGAATAAAATTACCATGGAAAATCCCAAAGAATAAAGCTTGAATAATTATTGTCCATAAAACCGATATATTTTTATTTAAAGTCTTAAATATAACACCTCTAAACATAAACTCTTCTGTAAATGGTGCTATTATACCTACTGTTAATAAAGCAATAAATATATTACCTTCACTTAATGGTGCTAGAAGATTTTCCATAATAGAAAAATGATCTTTAAATAACCCTGCTTCTTGAACTAGACTTAATGCACCAACGTTAAATAACCATGCACTTATCCCTAAAGTTACCCCCATTAAAAGATTTATTTTAACAGTTTTAACTATTTGTAACTCTTCCTGAAAACTCTTCTTTCTTATCTTATATATTAATAAGAATACTAATACTGTTATTATTGACGATGCTAATAAAATATAGTTTGTTGCTCCTAGCATTTGATTAGTTATCTCATCAACATTTGGAGCATTTGTAGATATTTCATCTATGTTTTTAATTGCATATATAACTCCAACTAATATTCCTCCAATCATTGATACTATTAATTGAATTCCAAAGGTTACAAATAAATACCCAATTGCTGCAAAAAAACTTTTTAATTTTCCTTTCATTTTCCTACCCTCTTTCCAGTAAATTATATACCATATTTTCCCTAATATAATTATATATTACATTTACTTATTTAACTATATTATTTATAAAAAATAAGGCTTTTGCATAAATTAAAAATCTTATTTTTATAAGTTTATACTATTCTTAATACAATTTTATTTATATATCTTATAAATTCTTTAACTTTTTGGTTAAATACTCATAAAAAACTCCTTTTTACCATACTTATATCTTTATTTTTTTTCATCCTTAGTTTAAAATTAGAAGTAAAACTAGCATATTATTATCTAGATATATACATAAATTTATTAAAATCACGAATATATAAGTTATAGTAAAGATTTAACTTTTTAATAAAATATCTGAGTAATTGATAAAATATAAATAAAGTTAATATTTAAGTAACTTATATAAAAATTACATACTATATATAGTTTCAATTTTTATGCCTTAATTAACTAAAAATATAAAATCTTTAATGCACTTATAATTTCAATTATTTTATTATTAATTGAAACATATATATGATAAATTGATTTAAAAGTAAAAAATAGTATATAACTAATATATAAGCAATAAAAAGATAAATTTATATAGGAGAGGTATTCGTATGTCAAATGAAATTAATTCATCAAATTTTATAAGAAATATAATAATTGAAGATTTAGAAACAAAAAAACATGATGAGATTATAACTCGTTTTCCACCTGAGCCAAATGGATATTTACACATAGGTCATGCTAAATCAATAGTCCTAAATTCAGGTCTTGCAAAAGAATTTAACGGAAAGTTCAACTTAAGATTCGATGATACAAATCCAACTAAAGAAGATACTGAGTATGTTGAATCTATTAAAGAAGATGTTAAGTGGCTTGGCGGAGATTGGGATAGTATTTACTTTGCTTCAAACTACTTTGATATAATGTATGATAAAGCAAAACTTTTAATAAGAAAAGGATTAGCTTATGTATGTGATTTAACACCTGACGAAATAAAAGAATATAGAGGAACTTTAACTGAACCAGGTAAAGAAAGTCCTTATAGAAATAGATCAGTTGAAGAAAACCTTGATTTATTAGAAAGAATGAAAAAAGGTGAATTTAAAGATGGAGAAAAAGTATTAAGAGCTAAAATCGATATGACTTCTCCTAATATAAATATGAGGGATCCTATAATATACAGAATTGCACATGCTACTCATCATAATACTGGTGACAATTGGTGTATATATCCTATGTATGATTTTGCTCATCCACTTGAAGATGCAATAGAAGGTATAACTCATTCAATTTGTACTTTAGAATTCGAAGATCACAGACCTCTTTATGATTGGTTTGTAAGAGAATGTGAAATGGAAAGCACTCCAAGACAAATAGAATTTGCTAGACTTAACATTACTAACACTGTTATGAGTAAGAGAAAGCTTAAACAACTAGTAGATGAAAATATAGTTGATGGTTGGGATGATCCAAGAATGCCTACAGTATCTGGTTTAAGAAGAAAGGGCTATACTCCTGAAGCTATCAGAAACTTCTGTAGTGCAATTGGTGTTTCTAAAGCTAATTCAGTTGTAGATTCTCAAATGCTTGAATATTTTATAAGAGAAGATTTACAACTTAAAGCTAATGCTGCAATGGCTGTTATGAGACCATTAAAGGTTGTTATCACTAACTATCCAGAAGGTCAAACAGAAATGCTACCAGTTCCAAACAATGCAAAAAATGAAGCTGCTGGTACAAGAGAAGTTCCATTCTCAAGAGAAATATATATAGAGCAAGAAGACTTTATGGAAGTACCTGTTAAAAAGTATTTCAGACTATTCCCAGGTAACGAAGTTAGATTAATTGGTGCTTATTTTATAAAATGTAATGATGTTATAAAAGATGAAAATGGTAATGTTGTAGAATTACATTGTACTTATGATCCTGAAACTAAGAGTGGATCTGGCTTCACTGGAAGAAAAGTTAAAGGAACTATTCACTGGGTAGATGCAAAAACTGCTAAGCCTGCTGAATTTAGACTTTATGAACCATTAATATTAGATGATGCTCCTGAAAATGAAGGTAAGCACTTCTTAGAACAAATAAATCCTAATTCATTAGAGGTACTACAAGGATATATTGAAGAAACTACTGCTAATATAGCTAAACCACAAGATAAATTCCAATTAGTAAGAAATGGTTTCTTTAATGTAGATCCTAAGTACACTACTGATGATAAATTAGTATTTAATAGAATAGTATCTTTAAAGAGTTCATTTAAAATTAATAATTAAATAATGAAAAAATGAAAAAACGAAAAAATTATTGATGTAATTCAGCATAGCTGAATTACTGGATTTTTAAAGAGTTGCATTTGCAACTCTTTTTGTTTTATATAAATTATATTTTAAGTAGTCTCAAAATTACTTCTTTATATATTTTTAATTTTTTACTCTTAATTTTATAATCTTTATATTCCTTATATAAATTTGTACTAATTAGTCAACTTTCTATTGAAATAATTTTATATTCCTTATAAAATTATCTATAGATTTAAATGCTCTTTATATTAAATCTAATTATAAATTTTTATAATATTATGCTATTACAGTTTACATAATTAGGAGGTACTTATGAATAATTTTATTACTATTTTAATATTAACAATTGTTGGCGGGCTTATTGGATGGATAACTAATATCTTGGCAATAAAGCTTTTGTTTAGACCAATTAAACCTGTTAAGATTCCTATTTTAAATATTGAAATATTAGGATTAATTCCTAAAAGAAAAAACGAAATTGCTGCTAATATTGGTGAAGTAATTTCTAATGAATTACTTTCAATGGATGACATATTAGATCAAGCTTTAAATAATTCAAATGGAGAAAATTTTAATTCTTACATAACAGATAAAATTAAAAACATTATAAATGAAAAGCTTAATATTATTCCTATGCCATTTAGAATGATGGCTGCTCCTTATATTGATGAAATTTTAAATAAAGAAGTACCTAATGCAGTTGATGAAATTAGCGTTGATCTATTAGATAAGGCTAAAGAAAATGTTAATATTCAAGAAATTGTTGAAGAAAAAATTAATCAATTAGATTTAGAAAAATTAGAAGATATCATAATTAAGGTTGCTAAAAAGGAGCTAAAGCATATTGAAATTTTAGGTCTTGTCCTTGGAGCTATTATTGGAGTACTTCAAGGTGTTTTAGTTATTTTTCTTTAATCTCTAAAAACAGACTTTAAAACCATATAACTTTATGAATTATTACTAAATAATTCAATAAAAAATACTGTATTACAACTCTAAGTAATACAGTATTTTTAGATTAATGCTATTTTATATTAGTAGAATTTATTTATCTAAATTAATAGTTATCTTTTCCTCTTCTAATATTTTATCCCCACTACTCATCTTGGTGATAAAGTACTCTTTATTTTTATCCAATGCTGGTAATGTTAGTGTAAAGTTATAGCCATCATCAATTCCGTTAAATTTAGTTTCTAGAATCTCTATATCCATTGTGTCTTTATACCAATCTTCTTCTTGACCATTATTAGAGTTTTTATATTTATTGATTTTATCTTCATCCCAAATTTCAACTTCTAAATTCTCTAATCTATATATATATTTTTTAACTTTTACCTCTATTACAGTTTTATCTTCTTTGAATTCAATATTTTTTATAATATATTCTTGTTCATCTCCTATCTTTATAGCTGTTTCACCATTTCTATTTATTTTCTTCATCATTAACTCTCTGCTATAATCACTTTTACTTATAACTGGTATAATAGTCATTGATTTTGTTTCTTCAGGAATACCTTCATATCTCCAATAATAATTACCTTTAACTCTTTCATCATTTACATTTTTCCCTCTACCAGATCCACCTATCATACTTAAAGGAAGCCCTTTATCATCCTGTATAAAAAACTTCAATGTATACTTCTCCCAAAAATTTTCTGAATTATTTTCAGTATCCTTTAAAAGTTCTATATCTGTATCTAAATAAATAATAGTGTTTAGTTTTGATGTAATTAACTCATTAATCTTAAACATACTATCATCATATTTTATTTCTTTGTTTACTTCATATTCTTCTTTCCCCATATCCTTAGAATCTATAGAAAACTTAAATTTAAGCTTTTTAGGATAACTTCCTACCCAATTTCCATATAAATCATTAACTATAAATTCTATTTTCGCTTTATCTGATAATTCATTTTCTGTAAATGCATAAGATGCTAATCCAACATAAGTATTTTCATCTATGAACTCACCATCATTTTCTTCATTTTTATAATTTATATTTTTAAAACCACTTTTTATAATAGGAAATATTATAGGTTTATCATCAAATCCACTTTCTGACTTTAGCTCATATGCTATAGCAAGTTCAACTCCATCATAGTAAATATTTTTAATTGTCATTGTAATATCTTCATATTTTTTTGTTATATTTATATCCTTGGCTCCTTTTATATATTGATCTCCAACACCTATAGCATCATTTATACTTTTAAAAGTAGCCCCTATTATTGGTAAACTTTCTGCATATGCAGGCATAAATGTATTTAAAGTTAATATACCAACTATAATTATCGCTGCTACTTTGGATATATTTTTCAGCTTGCTTTTTTTCTTTATTTTTCTCTCAGGTAATTCATCTAAAGTTTTTAATATATTATTCTTCAATGTGTCTGGAATATCTATTTTAATATCATTTACTTTATCTTTAATCACTTTATTAAATTTATCATTTTCATAATTATTCATGATTATCACCCTCACTCATAATATTATAAATTTTTTCTCTACCTCTATTAAGCCTAGACTTTATAGTTCCCTTAGGAATTTTTAAGGCATTACTTATTTCTTCTATTGACATATCATCGAAATAAAATAACCACATAGTTATTCTTAAATCAGAACTCAATGAATCAATAGCCCTAATTAAATCTATATTTTTATATTTATCCTCATAAACCTCATTGTTAATTTGTGAATCTTCAATATAAGTAACCTTTTTATTTTTTCTTATTATATTATTACATTCATTTATCAAAATCCTTGTTAACCATGTTTTAAAAAACTCTTCATTTTTTAAACCTGAAATTTTTTCATAAGCCTTAAGTATAGTATTTTGAAAAGCATCCTCTATATCATATTCACTATTTAGCATGCCCCTAGCTACTATATATAAAGACTTTAAGTTCTCTTGAACTAAGATATTAAATGCTTCCTTATCTCCATCTATTGCTAATCTAACATTATTTTTCTTAAGCTTTCCATCTTTATATTTATTGAATACCCCTATAGGAATAATATTAGACATATTCATTATATTTCTCCTTCCCATCTAACATAGCTATGTTAACTTACCTTCACTTAATTAGACGCATATCTTAATTTAAAGGTTCCATTTATATTTTTTATTTTATTAATTATTTTTGTTGGTTTACTCTATTTTCATAATCTTCATTAATCTACTCATAGTAGAAAATTTATAATATCTTTTTTAAGTTTAACGTAATAAAATAATAATTTTCTAGATATTCTTACTTATTATATCAAAAAAGATAGTAGACACTTTTTGTGTTTACTATCTTTTTAAACCTTTAACTATATAATAATTAAGTTATTTGACTTTAATTATATTTCTTCCTTTTCTCTTCAACTTTACTTCCAAACATACTCTTTAACTTTTGTCTTTCTTGTTGCTTAGATTTTGATAAGTTGTATTCCTCTTCTCTTTTTAGCTTTCTATATCTTTCTAGCCTTTCTGGATCTAAAGTTCCATTTTCTATGGCTTCTCTTACTGCACACTTAGGCTCATTTTTATGAGTACAATCAGAAAACTTACATTGCTTTTCTAAATCTTCAATATTACTAAAAGATTTATCTACATCTGATGATATTAATCCAAGCTCCCTCATTCCAGGTGTATCAATTATTACTCCACCAGACTCTATAGCAAATAGCTCTCTATGTGTTGTAGTATGTCGTCCCTTATCATTTTCACTAATTGAATTAGTTTTTAAAACTTCTTTATTCATTATCTTGTTAATAAGAGTGGACTTTCCTACCCCTGATGATCCTATAAAGGCTATTGTTATTCCAGACTTTATATATTTTTTAACTTCATCATATCCATCTTCATTAATGCTTGATGTTACTATTATATCTATTCCTATAGCTATCTCTTCTATCTGTTTTACTTTGTCATTTATGTCTTCACACAAATCTGATTTAGTCAATATTATGACTGGTGTAGCCATGCTATCCCAAGCTACTGCAATATATCTTTCTAGCCTATTTATATTAAAATCATTATTTAATGACATACATATAAAAACATAATCTATATTAGATGCAACTATTTGCTTATCATATCTATTTCCCGCAGCTTTTCGTGAAAAATGAGAGAATAGATAATTCTGTGTAATTATTATTTTTATTGTTTTAATATTACTGGAAATTTTCATTTCCAGTAATATTTTTTTATATTTAAGAAATACTAATAATGTTTCTTATTACCTTTTTTAGTATTTCAAAAAAATCAAATAGTATGCATATAATTTATAAAAAGTACAAGCTTCTAAGCTAATTCATCTTTTAATTGATCTTCAAATACTATTGAAAGCTCCGCTAGCGTAGCTCCCCAATTATGTATAGGTTGGGTCCATTTTTCTAATATCTCCATTGTTGCTAAGTAAACACATTTATTTAAAGATTCATCGGTCGGAAATATAACTCTAACTTTAGTAAATTTACGTATTTGTCTATTAAAGCCTTCTAAAACATTTGTAGTATAGATCATTTTTCTTATACTTGGAGAGAATTCAAAAAATGTTGAAAGGTTACTCCAATTGTTATACCAAGAATCAATTACTATTCCATATTTAGCTCCCCATTTTTCTTTTAAGTTATCTAGCTGCGCTAACGCAAGTTCTTCTGTTGTGGCCTTATAAACTTCTTTTAAATCCTTCATAAATTCCTTTTTATCTTTTGAAGCTATATATTTGATTGAATTCCTTATTTGATGAACGATACAAGTTTGAATATTTACTGATGGAAACACTGTTTTTATAGCTTGTGGAAGTCCTTTTAATCCGTCCATACAAGCAATCAAAATTTCTTTTACCCCTCTATTCTTTAAATCATTGCAAATACCTAACCAGAACTTAGCTCCTTCAGCTTCATCAACCCATATACCTAATATATCCTTATATCCTTCCATAGTGTAACCCAAGCAGATATAAACTGCTTTATTAACTATCTTTCCATTACTTCTAACTTTAAAATACATAGCATCTAAATAGACTATTGGATATATTTTATCTAAAATTCTATTTTGCCATTCGGCGGCGCTAGCAAGCACTTTATCAGTTATTTTAGATACCATTGATGGTGATATAGTTATTCCATATAAATCTTCAATTTCAGCTTGAATATCGGATGTTGACATTCCCTTAGCATATAAAGAGATAATCTTTTTATCTAATTCCGTACATACAGTTTCGTATTTTTTTATAATTTGTGGCTCAAATTCGGCATTTCTATCACGGGGTACGTCTAAGTCGACGTCACCGAAGGAGCTTCTTAAGTTTTTAGTGCTATATCCATTTCTATAGTTCTTTTTTAATTCATCTGGAGTTTCTTTTCTTTCATATTTATTTCTACCTAAATGTTCTTCCATTTCTCCTTCTAATATATTTTCAAGAACATCTTTAACAAGCTTCTGAATAAGCCCATTTTTCCCCATAACATCATCAATAGTTTTACATTTCTTTACTTCCTCATTGTAATCAAAGTTGGTATTAATATTCTTTGTCATAATTTTTCCTCCTAAATTTATATAGTATATTATTCCAAAACCACCAGCTGTTCATACAAACAGTAGTTAGTTTTGTTTTTACACAAAACTAACTACTGTCCC
>NZ_JH815222.1:72963-437788 GCF_000158375.2 Clostridium sp. 7_2_43FAA | reverse complement strand
AATTCATATGGAGTTTCTTTTCTTTCATATTTATTTCTACCTAAATGTTCTTCCATTTCTCCTTCTAATATATTTTCAAGAACATCTTTAACAAGCTTCTGAATAAGCCCATTTTTCCCCATAACATCATCAATAGTTTTACATTTCTTTACTTCCTCATTGTAATCAAAGTTGGTATTAATATTCTTTGTCATAATTTTTCCTCCTAAATTTATATAGTATATTATTCCAAAACCACCAGCTGTTCATACAAAAAAACAGTAGTTAGTTTTGTTTTTACACAAAACTAACTACTGTCCCTGAAAAATAGCTTTTTCTACTTAATATATTATGAATTATTGCATCTCCACTTTTATTATTTATCCTATCTAATAGTACCCAATCTCCAACAACAGGATAATCAAATATACTATTTGAAGAATATGCTAACTTCCCTGATACCTTTGCAAGTATTTCTCCCTCTACTGTTATTACCTTATACATATCTTTATATTGTACTGCTACTCTAGCAATATATAAATTACTATCATACATACTTGCTTCGTTAATATATCTTTGATTTAATCCTAAATTTAATAAGTTATTATTATTCAATTCTTAATCCTCCAAATTTTTTTAATATGGAGGAAATCACTAATTGATAATTAATAATTCAAATAAAACTTCTTAGACATTTTTACTATCCTACTAATAAATCATATTTAATCAAAAAAACTCAATTATCCATTATGCATTCTTAATTATCAATTATACTGAAGTTTCCTCCTTGTTTAATGCATTATCCATTTTAAAATTACTTAAAATATACACCATAAAACATCACATCCTTTCAAATAATTAATGGTATAAACTCTGCATAGATATATAATAAAGAATTACATTATTACCATTATTTATATAATATATTTTATATGAATATTTGTATACAAATTTTTTCAATTAACTTTAATAAGGTATATTACTAAAAATCAAACTAAGACATTATAAAATAAATCCCATTTTCAGATATTAAGATATCAAATTATTATATAATTATACTTTCAAGATTTTAAATTATAATAATTCCTTGTAAATAAAAAAAGACTACTTAATTTAAATAGTCCTTTTAAAGCATTTTAGTCGTTCTTTATTTGCCAATAACATCTTTTTGGAGAATAAATCTTTTCTTCCTTTTTAAGTTTATCCATAACCTTTGAAACTTCTTTTTTGTCTATTCCTGTTCCTTCTGCAACTGCAGTAGCATTTAATGGCTTATCGTTTTTAGTAAAGAAATCTAAAACTACATCATAATTTTCCATATGTTCATCTCCTTTTATATTCATTAATATAATTTTACATAATAATATACATCAATTTCAATAATTATTTTTAGTTTTTTAAAATTATTAACTAATATTTAATATCTGCAATTGTAATATTATAAAACTAATTTTTTCATACTTTATTTCGATTTTCTTATAAGTATTTATATGTTTTATAATAATATTCAAATTATATACATCTTTAAATAATTTTAAGCTTCATTGTTAAATTATTTTTATTTTCATATATAATTTAATCTATATAAAATATTCAAAAAGGGCGTCGCGTAACGCGACCCCCTTTTTATTATAATCAGAAATCAAAATTTTTCTTATTCTTTTTCGAATATTCCTACTATAGATTTAAAAAATTCTCAAATCTAGATCTTACCTTATCTTCACCTAATATTTGCATAATAGTATAAAGATCTGGAGTATTACTTCTATGAGATAAAGCAGCTCTTACAGCTCCAGCAACATCAGAAATCATTCCCTTAAATGCATCTGGATTTGCTTTATATTCTTTTCTATTTGCACAGTATCCAAGTTCTGCTCCAATAACCTTTAATTCTTCAAACCAATTTTCTTGGCTTCCTGAATTAAAGTTGAATTTATCTTTATATACTTTAATTATTTCTTTTGCATTTTCTAAGCTTAAAGTCTTTGGAAGCTCAACATTTTCTGCTGTTTCCTTATTGAATAATTCATCAAAGAAGTAATCCACTTTTCCTCTTACTTCATCCCACTTAGCAAAGTCTTTTCTTGGCTTTGGACCTTCTTTGTCTATATTGAAGATTTCTTTTGACATCTTTTCATTAGATTTTACTAAATCGTACATTTCCTTATCGAACTCTTTAGCCCAAGCTGTATAGTAATCATAAACTACATCTGCTTTCATTTTGCAAATAACTTCTTTACTTACATCATTTAATTTAACTATATCAAATAATGCTCCTGATTTACTCATCTTATCTAAAGCAACTTCAAATTCATGATAATCTAAGCTAGGATTTTCTGATCTCCAATCTTCAAATGTAGAGTTTATTATGTTTAATAAGTACTCTATTACTGATACCATTGGATATCCAACTTCTTTGTAATATGAAACTGCGGCTTCAGCATCTTTTCTCTTTGATAATTTTCTCTTTGAACCATTATCATTTTTCATTATTGTTGGTATATGAGCATAATTTGGTCTTTCAAAACCTAATGTATCAAATAATTGTACGTGTATAGGTAATGATGAAAGCCATTCTTCACCTCTTATAACATGAGTAGTTCTCATTAATGCATCATCTATAGCATGTGCGAAATGATAAGTTGGAAGTCCATCTCCCTTTATTATAACTATATCTTGATTATTTTCTGGGAAACTTATATCCCCTTTTATTAAATCATGGAATTCTACTCTATTTTCTACATTTCCTGGTGACTTAAATCTAACTATGTAGCTTTCACCATTATTTATTTTTTCCATTGCTTCTTCAGGAGTTAAATTTCTATCCTTAGCAAATTCACCATAATATCCTGGTGTTATTTTAGCTGCAGTTTGCTTTTCTCTAAGCTCTGCTAATTCTTCTGTTGTATCAAATGCTGGATATGCTAATCCTTTTTTGATTAAATCTTTTGCAAAAGCTCTATAAATGTCAGCTCTTTCGCTTTGTCTATATGGACCATATTCACCTTTAGATGTTTTATCTCCAGTCATTCCTTCGTTAAAGTCCATTCCAAAATTGTGCATTGTTTGAATTGTATCTTCTATAGCACCCTCAACTTCTCTTTTTTGGTCAGTATCTTCTATTCTTAAGAAGAAAACACCTTCACTTTGGCTTGCTAATCTTTCATTTATTAAAGCTGCAAAAACCCCTCCAATATGTTGGAAGCCTGTTGGTGATGGTGCATATCTTGTAACGACTGCACCTTCTTTTAAATTTCTTTTTGGATACATTGCAACATAATCTTCTGGTGTTTTATCAACATTTGGAAATATTAATTCTGCTAATTTTTCAAAACTCATATTCATCTTCCTTCCGTAGTTTAAAATTTTATATAAATAAAAAAGCCCTTCATCCTATAAATATTAGGACGAAAGACAAAATTCCGCGTTACCACCTAAATTGATTAATTAGTTAAAATTAATCCACTCATTCTCTTTAAGGGAAGAATCCCATAAACCTACTGGCAATTTTTTTAATATGCTGTTTCAGTTTATAGCTCCGGAGCTTCCTTCAATAGCATCAATTTTTAAGCTTCCACCCCTGCTTAAATCTCTGTAAAATGACTATCTATCTACTTTTCTCTTTCATAGCTTATTATTTATAGTTTATCATAAACATTATAACTATACATTTATCATTTGTAAATAATTTTATACTATTCATTTCATAACATTATTTTTTCAATCTAAATTATCACTATAAAGTCTATCCAACTCATTTTTGGGCATTAATACTTGAACTAAATACCCCATTATTATTACTCCAGGTATATCAATCAAAAGTCTTGCTAAAGTAAATTTATATCCTAGTGAAGAAAACTCAAACATTAATGTAGATATTTTAGTTACACACCAAGCATTCATAAATATTATTATATTGCTAAATTTAACTCCTTTTTTTAGAAGAACTTTTGTAAATGGAAAAGCTGCATACATTGGCCCTGCTGCTATTGATCCTATCAACATAGCAAGAGAAATTCCTTTTATACCTGAATCGTCTCCCATGTATTTCATCATAGTTTCTCTTGGAATCCAAACATCCATAAGACCAAGCATTATCATTATTGGAGGTACTACTTCAGTCATTTGTTTAAAACTTGATAAAGCTATGCCAAATGACTTTATCCCTAACTCTTTATTAAAGACTGTTACTATTACCGTTACTATAAGTAATATAATAAAAAAAGAATATCTTTTAACTAAAGCTTTTATCATATAATTGTCACCACCATTCCAACAAAAAATGCTACTATTATTGAAAAAACAAAAGCTAATATATTCCTATAAATTGCTGCCCTTTTTCCTATATGCTTAGCTTCTAAAGGAATTGTAATTATCCCGATTAAAGTAAGAGTTGATATGAGAGCTGCAACTTGGGCTATACCTGCTCCATTTTTAAGTAACATATCTCCTGTAGAAAATGCAACAAATGTAGGCATCATTGCAATACTTCCTAAGACTGCAGACAAAAGTACTCCAAATATACCACTATTACCTCCAATTATATTAGATATCGTCTCTGGCTTTAATATTGCAAGGGTTAAACCAACTATTAAGATTATGCCTAAAAATTGAGGCAATATATTTTCTATTGACTTCCATCCTTTTAACAATGCCTTCTTAGTTTTTTCCTTATCTTTTCTATATGATATTAAAAATAATATAGCTGCTGCTAAATAAAGTATTAAACTACTCATTTTATTTCACTTCTAAAAATTTATTATCAATATTATTATATAAGTTAAATTTAATTAGGTGAAAACATGATTTTCAATTAAAACTTAAAATATAAACTCTATATAAAATCAATAAAAATTACCCAATTGTGTATATATACATATAATATAGTTATAATTAATAATATATAAATTGCTAAAAAGTATCTTTAATTAAGAATTATCCTAAGTTATATATTTAAGATAAATTTAAAATCTATATTGCAATTTTGTATAAAAACTTTAAAAGTATTGGAGACATAATATGAAAAAATCAATTTTAGTTATTTCTATCATTTTGTTATTTATAGCTTCTTTTATTGTAAGTTATAAATATTTTAATTCTAAAAAAACAAATGAAAACACAAACGGAGAAGAAATCTTTGATTCAATTATAGATAACGGCTCAGATAATAATTCAAATAATAATCAAAATCAGTTCCCTAATGAAGATATCAACTTAAAAAAGGCAAAAGAATTATTGTCTACTATGACATTAGAGGAAAAAATTGGACAAATGTTTTTTATTAGGTGTATGAAAGATAGTGCACTTGAAGATTTACAAAACTATAAGGTTGGAGGATTTATTTTATTTGATAATAATATAAAGGATGAAACTAAAGAATCTTTAACTCAAACATTATCAAATTATCAAAGCAACTCAAAAATAAAACTTCTAATCGGAATAGATGAAGAAGGTGGAATCGTTAATAGGTTAAGTTGGTATCCTGAATTTAGGGCTGTTCCTTTTTATTCACCTCAAGAATTATATAATGAAGGTGGATACCCATTAATAGCCAGCGATACTAAAGAAAAAGCTGAACTATTAAAAAGCATAGGAATTAATATGAATTTAGCACCCGTATGCGATGTATCAGTAAATCCAAATGATTTTATTTATCCTAGAACTTTTGGCATGAATGCTTTAGAAACATCTAAGTATATTGAAACAGTAGTAAATACTATGAATGAAAATAAAATAGGATCTGCATTAAAACACTTTCCTGGTTATGGAAACAATGTAGATACTCATACTGGAATATCTGTCGATGAAAGGAGTTATGAAAGCTTTCAAAATTCTGATTTTCTACCTTTTAAGGCTGGAATTGATGCAGGAGCTAGTAGTATATTAGTATCTCATAATATCGTAAAGTCAATGGATGCAAATCTTCCTGCATCACTTTCTCCGAGTGTTCATAAAATCATTAGAAATGATTTAAAATTTGATGGAGTAATTATGACTGATGATTTACAAATGAGTGCTATAAAAGAATATATTGGTGATTCTACATCTGCAGTATTAGCCATAATTGCTGGTAATGACTTAATAATAGCCTCTGATTTTGATGTGCAAATACCATCTGTGCTAGAATCTATAAGAGCTGGAGAAATTCAAGAAGAACGTATAAATGAGTCTGTATTAAGAATTCTTAAGTTAAAATTTGATTTAGGGATAATTTAATAGGATAACTTTATAATTTTTAAACTTATAGTCTGACATATCACTATAAGTAATAAACAAAAAAATTGAGCATATATAAGTTTGATTTTATCCCTCCCTGAGAGTAACACAAACTTATATATGCCCAATTAAAAATGAAGAAAATAACTTCGTAAATAATTTACACTTTATTCCTCGCTACTATCATCTTTAAAAGCTTCTTTATCTTTATAATTATTATTAACTTCTTTATTAACTTTTCCTACTTCATATAAAATTCTATTTTCTATTCCTTTTATTCCTTTAGTTAATTTAGTATATTGCTTATTAACAAATGAATTTTCATTTCCACTAAGTTCTAAGTATCCTTTTTCTACTTCCATAGCTGCTTTAGTTTTACCAAAATCATTTGCATTTCTTAATTTATGCCTAGCTGATATTAATTTCTTCAAACTCTCTTCAACTATTACTCCATCACTATTTTCATTAAATTTTATTCTGTTTTTAGTATTAATACTTTCATCCTTTTTATTTTTTTCTTCTAACTTATTCTGTTTTTCTAAAGCTTCTTTTTCTTTTTCTATCAGTCTCATTTGTTGTATTTCAGATTCTACTTCAGCAATTTTTTTATTTATCTCTTCAAGCTTCATTCTCTTTTCTTTAGGATCCATTTCAGTTTCTTGAAGTTCTATTTTTTGTTCTTTAAAATCCTCTTTTAATCGCTGCAAGTTTTTTATTATTTGATTTGAACTTTTTTCTACAGCTACACTTTTTCTCTCTTCAACTTTTTCTTTCTTTTGATTTTGTGAAGCTTCTTTAAGCCTATTATATATTGGATTATCCCAATTATTTATTCTTTGAATCTGCATAAAATCCCCCCTTAACTTATTTAGATTATCGTTTCTTTTAGGCGGTCCTTTATCATTTTCTATTGTTTATATCTTCTGAATAAATTCCTAATAAATTTTATTCAAGCTTAAATCTTATTACATTAATTTTAAAATAATTAGTTTTTTATTTAAAAATCCTATTATTAAAGTAGTTATATTCATACCAGTGTTTAGTAATAGCCCTTTTATTATACCAATCGTAATAATACTTGCTTTCTATTAAACCTTTATCATAGCCTTCTTTTACTGCATCCTGAGCATCTAAGGATAATCTAGTCAAATATCTATCATCTATTTCATGTTTCGTATTAATTATATTTATATTTTGCCTTACTATATAATTATCTATATTAATATAATTCAAACATAAATATATAGTTAATCCCACAATTGCTGTTGGCTTAAACAAATACTTTCCTCTCCATATAAATGCAAGTAATATAATTAAAGAAATACATAAGAAAACTGTAAATGCTTGAACTAAAATTCTTAATCTAGTATATCCAAATTCCTCTATATATAAGTTCATCTTATATATAGCAGAAGCCCCCATATTTATAGTTAGTACTGTTATTATGCTATATAAAGAATTCAAAACATTTTTTACTCTTCTATTATTTGCTGATGTTTTAAAATTCATTATTGTTATCATTGATAAATTTACTATTACTAATGCAACTAGTTGGAAGAAACCATCTCTAGCATAGTCAGCAAAATTAAATCCAGCTGGTAAAGCCTTATTTAAATATAAATATGAAATTTGTATTTTAGTAAATACTAAATAAAGTATAGTTATTGAAATTAATATAGTAATTATTGTTGTTGAATTAAAATCTTTTTTTATTGAATTATTTTGTACATCTCTTACCTCTGTACAATTTAAACTATAGAATAACCCAAATACTAAAAACATTATTATTATTGCTATAATGGCTTTTAATATAAAGTCATAAATATTTTCTATATTAAGATATCTCCATATATTTGCTAAATAATAACTAAATATCTCATCTGCACCTGCAAGTAAGATACCGAGTATTATAATTAAAGGTATTGATATAAGTAATCCAATTAATATTGATTTAATATGATTATTTTCTTTTTTAATATTCCCTTTTTTTAATGTTTCTCTTAATACTGAAGGGATTTTAGTTGAATTGCTTAGCGATTGTCCTATAATTATTTCTAAAAATGATGTTCCAAAACCTATTAACTTGAATTCAATATTTTTAAATGTTAATAATAAAAATCCTGAAAACAGCGAAATTGGTATAACCAATAAATTTAACACTCTGAAGAATTCATTTGTAAAAATACCATAAGTAAATGATAAAATTATACTAGATGCTACAAAGAAATACCCAAGAAAACTTTTATTTTTTACTCCTACAATTAACATAAAAATTATCGTCATTAAAATTGTTAAAACAGCAACTGAAATACCTAAATATCCAAAAATAAACTTTGAGAATAATATTCCAACACCTAAAGAGAAGGCTATAAGAATTAATGCTTTATTAGTATCCATTTTTTGTTTTTCAATATCTATTTTAGAATTTCTTATTTTATATTTACTATTCATATTTATAAATTCTTTTAATGAGTCAACTGCTAAAGATTCATAATTATTTATTCTACATTGATCTAAAACATTTATAATAAGATCATTTTCCACTTTATTAATGTTATTTGCCCATCTACATTCTTCAAATACTAAACTTTCATCTATTAATTTTACTTCTGAATTAGTAGCGTCAATAAACATTAAACTAACATTATAGTCTTCTATATGAATCTTCTTGTTATAATTAATAATTGGAGAATCTTCAAATTCTATTCTTCCTTCTTTCCATCTCTCAATGCACTCTTCTGGTGTTTCTTCATTTTTCATTCCTATTATAGGGAATCGATTTTTTGATCGTTTTAATAAAAGGATTTTTTCTCCTTTCACTAAAACTAAAGCTACAGTATTGACCATATTTTCTACACCTCCATTATTCACTTATATATTCCAATATATCCCCTGGTTGACAATTAAGTTCTCTACAAATAGCTTCTAAAGTAGAAAATCTAATTGCTTTTGCTTTATTATTTTTTAATATAGAAAGGTTAGCATTAGTTATACCCACTCTTTCTGCTAACTCATTTAATGAAATTTTTCTTTTTGCCATCATAACATCTAAATTTACGATTATTCCCATACTATTCTCCTTCATCATATAGTTAAATCATTTTCTTCTTTGAACGTAACTGCCTTATCAAAAACCTTTGCTAATATAAATATAAAAGCTGATGCAAATAAAAATATAAATACTTCCATATCTGTATGAATCCCCATATTATCTACATATATAAATTTAAACTCTTTAAAATTTGAATTTATAAATAAATTAATAAAATAACATAAAGCTATTACTAATGATGATGATGATATTTTCTTGAAAGCAATTGCATTTGATCTGACAAATGGATCTCCAATTATTAATGTATTTATTATTCCTTTAAGCTGAAATACTATATAAAATAAACTGCTAATACCAATAACTAATAATACTATAACTATCCCTTTATTTATGACAATATCTTGTATTCCTCTTTTATAAAATGTAATATAGAATACTCCACCAGTAAGAGCTATTCCAAAAACTATTGTAATATTAAGTATAATAGATAGTACCTTAGATAAATTCTTTTCGTCTTTTAAATTCATAATAATCTCTCCTTTTCTAATAAATATATTAACATTCAATAAATCGTTTATCAAGTTTTTTTTATCGAAAAACAATATATTCTTATTTTATGTTATTATTTAACTTTATATATTCTTAAATTGATTTTACATAATATTTTATAGGAATTGTCATTAAATTATGTATAGAAAAAGTACTCACTCTATAGGAAAAAACTATATTAAATAAAAAAAATAATTCATAAAGATTAATGTGTAATTTTATAGATAAGGTAGCTTAAGATGTTACAAAATTAATACTTAGAGAATTAGATAATAATTTAAATTGTTAATTTAAAACTAAAAGAGGTGTTAAAAACACCTCTTGTTATTCGAATATTTTAATTAGTCTTAATTATGTAGGTACTTTAAATTTATTTCTAGTAACTACTTAGCTTTTATATTTTATAATATTCCTTATATTTATAACTATATTTATATTTATCTTACTATCTTTTTTACTAATGCTCCAGTTCCTATTCCCATCATTAAGACTCCTAATAACATTTCTATATTACTTAGCATATAAGAAATCGGAGCTGGTTGAGCCTCATTAAGTCCTACTGCTGCAAACATACCTACACTTAAATTTAAGCTTTCGTTATAATCCCTTAAAAATTCTCTAAATGTATGACCATTTTCTAAAAATGAATATCTAACAATTTGTTCATCTACTTTTATTCCAAAAATCAAATATAAAATCGAAAATACAAATATTACAAAAAGTGAAAAATATGCTGCATATAATGGTCTTTCTCCATATCCACAAGTTACTAATCCTAAAAATGACATTATTCTTGGGATAGGTTTTAAAACCTTTCTTTGTGTTTTTCTACACAAAAAATAATACTCACCAAAATTATTAACTAAGTTATTTTCCTTAAATTTATCTGCTATATTTTCATATACTGTATATATACCTTCATATTCATCTCTATTTTTCTTTCTTAATTTTATTTTATCTATAAATGTTTTTTCATCTAACTTACTTTTATATTTATCCCTAAATTCTAAGTCTTCTATATATGAATTTACTATTTTAGCACCAGATAAATCAGTATCTATTATTATTATTTTCTTTAAATCACAATTAAATATAATTCCACTTGTCATATCATTTAATTCAAAATTAGTATTTCTTAAATTGCACTTATTAAAAATGATATGTCCTATATCACAATTTAAGAATTTTGCATATACATTACATTCATTAAATTCACACGAAAAATTATCTTCCTTATTTAGATTAGGTGTCGTATCACTTTCTTGCTTAATAAAAATACATTCATCAAAAACTGCACCCCCACCTATGAAGTCGCAATTTATAAAATAGCATCCTATAAACTTACATCCCTTAAATTTTATATTGGAAAATTTGCAATTTATAAATTTCGTACAAATTATATCTGTATAACTTATCTCCTGAAATTCATCTTCACTTTTAGGATGCCCTCCACCTAAAATACTACCATTAAACTCTTTAAAACTATACTTTTCATTTGGAATATAATTACTAGATATATTTTTATCTTTCTTAATTTGATTAAATAATCTCTCATTATTTTTAGTTCTATTTTCGAATTGTATTTTAGCTTTATATACTTCTTCTTTAAAATTAATATAAGACATAATACATGCTCCTTACAAATGAGTATTTTATCCGCTTATATTATTATGTCTATATATTATTTTATTAATCACTTATTTATTATAGTTCCCAGGCTTCTTTTAATAATATTACTGCTTCTTCTATTTCTTTATTAGTTAAACTAGCATACCCTAAAAAAACTACACTTGCATTAATTTTCATATTTGAATATGAATTAGATAAACCTAATATCTTTATTTCTTTCTTATCTGCTTTTTTAATTAATTGCTCTTCTGTCATTCCATTATTAACCTTTAATAATAAATGTAAACCTGAGTTAGTACCTATTATTTCACTTCCTTTAAGATGTTTTTTTATTAATGACACTAAAAGCTCTCTTTTTTTCTTATATATATTTCTCATTTTGTTTAAATGTCTTTCAAAATACCCATCTTCCATAAATCTAAATAAAGATTGTTGATCTATCCTTGAAACTGTGCAAGTAAGAAAACTAAAATTCTTTCTATATATTTTAATTAATTCATTAGGTAAAACCATATATCCTATTCTAATTGAAGGTGCAAAGCATTTAGAAAAAGTTCCTAAATATATGACCTTCTCCATAGTATCTAAACTTTGAAGTGCAGGTATTGGTTTACCTTCAAATCTAAACTCACTATCATAATCATCTTCAATTATATATCTATTACTTTTTTCATTTGCCCAAGATAAAAGTTGCATTCTTCTACTTATTGGCATTATAGCTCCTGTAGGAAATTGATGAGATGGTGTTATATGAATTATATCTACATTGCTATTATTAAGATTTTCTATACTTATACCCTGACCATCTATATTTATAGGGTTAGCTTCTATTTTATGTGTCTTTAATATTTTTCTTATTTTATAATAACCTGGTTCTTCCATACCATAACTCTTATCACTACCTAAAATATTTATTAATATTTGAACTAAATACTCTGTTCCTGCTCCAATAACTATATTATCAGCAGTTGAATTAACTCCCCTAGAAAACCTTAAATAATTAGAAATAGCTTCCCTTAAATTTCTATCTCCTTGAGAATGTCCTATTTGTAATAAATTTTTATTTTCCTGATTTATTATATCTTTATTTATTTTTCTCCATGTTGCATAAGGAAAGCTTTCTAAATCCACTCTGCTTGAAAAAAACTCATATTTATACTTTTTTTTAACTACTTTTTTATTATCATCTTTATCATTAATTTGGCTAATATTTATTACTCCTTGCAGCTCCGATACATAATATCCTCTTTTAGGTTTTGATATTATATATCCTTCTGTAATAAGTTGTTCATATGCTGATTCTATTGTATTTTGGCTAATTTCTAAATGCTTAGAAAGCTTTCTCTTTGATGGTAGCTTGCTATTTGATTCTAACCTACCACTTTGAATTTCCTTTTTTATAAAATCATATAATTGTATATATAAAGGAACTCTACTGTTTTGATCTAAATTAATATTAATAAATTCCATATTATCTCCTTTTATATTTATAAAACTGACCTTACTAAATTAATCTAAACTGACACTTATCAAAGAATCAGTTTATGTATATAATAGTATCAGTGGTATTACTAATAAGTCAATGATAGCGAGGATTTAGATATGAATTTATTACATCCAATTTGGGCAGAAATTAATTTAAATAATTTAATATATAACATAGATCAAATAAAGAAAAAATCTGGTAATAGTGAAATAATTGGAGTCGTAAAAGCAAATGCATATGGGCATGGTGCAGTAGAAATATCAAAAGTTTTACTTAATCACGGCATTAATAGGCTTGCAGTTGCTAATATAGTTGAAGCAATTGAGCTTAGGGAAAATGAAATTAAAGCTCCTATAATGCTCCTTGGAATTAGTGAAGATTATGCAATAGATGCACTACTTGAATATGATGTTGAACCAACAATATCAACTTATGAATTTGCTATGAATCTTAATAATAAAGCAAACGCTTTAAATAAAACTGTTAATATTCATATAGCTATGGATTCTGGAATGGGTAGAATTGGTTTTAGAAAAAATGATAAAGGTTTAGAAGATATAATAAACATTTCTAAATTAAGTAATCTCAAAATTGAAAGTATTTTTTCTCATTTTTCTACTGCTGATTCTAAAGACAAAAGTTATTCTTTGAGACAACTTGAAATCTATAATACTTTCTTGGATAAACTTCAAGAAGCTGGGGTTTATATAAATAAAAAGAATTTATCTAATAGTGCTGCTATAATTGATTTACCAGAAAGCCATTATGATTATGTAAGACCTGGAATAATTCAATATGGTTATTATCCTTCAGATGAAGTTGATAAAAATCATTTTGATATAAAGCATGTTTTAACATGGAAAACTAAAATCATTCATATAAAAGAAGTTGAAGAAAATGAATATATAGGTTATGGCCAAACTTTTAAAACTAGTAGAAAAACTGTAGTTGCAACTTTACCAGTTGGTTATGCAGATGGTTATTCTAGAGGGCTTTCTAATAAAGGAAAAGTCATTATAAACGGTCAACTAGCCCCTATTATAGGTAATGTTTGTATGGATCAATTTATGGTTGATATTACTGATATAGAAAATGTTCACCTTGGAAATGAAGTTATATTACTAGGCTCTGATGGAAATGTTAAATTTGATGCAGATGATATTGCTAAATTAACAAATACAATAAGTTATGAAGTGCTTTGTCTTATTGGTAGAAGAGCTCCAAGAATATATATAAAAGATTACAAAACTATAGGAATTAGATATTTAATGTAAAAGGGACTATTTAAACTCAGTCCCTTTCCTCTTTATATACATTTATTTTAATACCATTACTAGTAACATGAATTTCTCCATCTCCTGTAATTAGCACATTACTTTTTATATTCTTTAATGATTCTTTAAGCTTTTTACTCGGCTTATGCTCAACATTATCAGTTGTTATTATAGAAGTATTAGGCTTAACTTTAGCTAAAAAATCAGCCATAAAATCATTATTTCTACCATGATGAGGAACTTTTAATAAATCATAATTCTTAATTTCTGAATCATTTAATAGATCTTCTGTAGAGCTTTCTTCTATGTCACCTGCAAATAAAAATTTATTTTTTCCATACTTTACACTTAGAACTATGGAGTTATCATTTTCATTGAAATAATTCTTCTTTGGAGCTATAACTTTTACTTTTAAATCCCCATCAAATATTTTTTCTTCTAATTCAACCTTTTTTATTTCTATACTTTTTTTATTTGCCACATTTACCATTTCTCTATACTGCTTTTTTTCTTCATTTATATAAGATGTATAAATTTTCTCTGTTTCTATTTTTTCTAATATTTTATCTGCTCCACCAACATGATCTTTATCAATATGTGTTATTATCATATAATCTAATTTTTTAACGCCTAAATCCTTTAATCTTTTTACTATATATTCTCCATTTTCATCTCTTGCTGTATCAATTAAAATATTAACTTCATTGCTTTTAATTAAAATACTCTCTGCCTTACCAACATTAAAGAAATAAATATCTATTTCTTCAAGTTCTTTCATTTTTACGTCACATGGTGCAGAAGTAAAAAATGGAATAATAAATAAAAATATAAATTTTAAGTTTTTCATCTTGCCCCCACTTACATTTTTATAACTATATTTTAATATTTATTTCATTATTTCCTTGATTTTTATACTCATATACAAATTTATACAAAAAAATACTTGAATACCTAATTTAGTTTATCCAAGTATTTTTTATAATGTGTATAAAAACCCATTATTCAATATTATTTTTATCAAGTATATTTATTTATGCTTATATAATGTTATCTAAATTATTTATAAGTGAATCTAAATACAATAATAAATCATTATCTATGCTTCCAGATAATTTTAAAATATTATTTATATCCTTTTCAAAATTTCTAGGTATCTTATCACATGTATTTTTAATTATATTTATTAACCGTTTTTCTCCTGGATGTGGAATTTCATTAATTGCAAATATTATATCAAAATAGCTTGCTAAAAATCCTGATAATCTATGATTAATGCTATTTAAATCACATCTTTTTATCGCCTTACTTATTTGGTTATAATAAGAAGATATATTGTTTTTTAATAAAGGATAATTCTTTTCTATAATATTTTCTTTAAGCTTACTAGGATATCTACACTTTGTACTTTCTTTTAATTTACTTAATCTTCCATCTCTATCAAAAATTATATTTGAATTTTTGATATTATACCAAAAACAAGTACTATATCCTACAGATGCATTATTTTTAACTAATATATTATTTATTACATCTTCTATCCAAGACATTCCAAAATAAGCTATATCTATTGGAATATTATTATACCTTAATATAAATTCATCTCCTTGCCCCCAATAATCATTTCCAACTTCTTTATAGCTTGCATGCTTACTAACTATTTTTTCTCTTATTTCAATTGGAATATCAGAATAAGTAAATATATCAATATCTATATCTGATAAATTATCATTTCTTTTTGCTGTGGAAGAACCTGCAAAACTTATTGCTGCTACCTCTTTTATATCTCTGAAGTCACTTATTATTTCCTCTAAGATTAAATTCAATTTCTTATCCATTATCTCTCCCCCTTCTATTCCTTATTAAATTTTACTACGTATATATTTATAAATAAATTAGAAAAAGAAACAAAAAAATTGAATGTTTCTATATTAATTTAATAAACACTAAGCTCATATATAAAAGTAACATTTCAGATTGTTTATATAATTAATAAAAAACCCAAGAATATTAAAGATAAAAATAATAAGCATCTCCCAACACTAAATTTGGAAGATGCTTACTTTAAGTTATATAAATTGCTATTTAAAAATTCTATCTTTTATATGGTTACTAATGAAACATATTAATTTTATGCCTAATCTTTGTTAAGTAACCTAAAATAGTCTTTGCTTCTTATAAAATTACATTAATTTTACATTATAAGATTTTAACCAATTATTCACTTGTATTAAATATGCTATCATTTGTGGTCCTGTCATTAATTGTCCATACCAAGGTGTCTTATATGATGATCCTTGTGTATCAACTATTTCTTTTACCTTTGTTTTATCTATTATATCTAAAATAGGTGAAGATTTATCATTCAATATTTTAGTCATTTTATTACAAACCATCTCTGTATATATTGGATTATGAGTCTTAGGATATGGACTCTTCTTTCTATATATTATAGATTCAGGTAATATTCCTTCTAATGATTTTCTTAACAAACCTTTTTCCCTACCCTCTAATAATTTTATATTTGATGGTATATTAAATGCATATTCTACTAATCTATAATCCGCAAAAGGAACTCTAACTTCTAAACTATTTGCCATACTCATTCTATCTTTTCTATTTAATAAATTAACCATAAACCATCTTAAATTTAAGTAAAATAGTTCCCTCATTCTATGCTCTAACTTACTTTCTCCACTCAAATGAGGAACTTCTTTTAAAGTGTCATTATAAGCAGTTTGTGCAACTTCTTCTATCTTTAAATTCTTTAAATCTGGACTTAATATTGCTTTTCTTTCGCCTATAAATCTAGACCAAGGGAAGGTATTAGAATTTATCATCTCTTCATTTGTAAACCATGGATATCCTCCAAATAATTCATCAGCACATTCTCCAGATAAGGCTATAACAAAATCTTTTTTAACTTCTTTACAAAATAAATATAAAGACGAATCCACATCTGCCATTCCTGGTAAGTCTCTTCCAAACACTGCATCATCTAATGCATTTACTAAATCTCTATGATTTAATACAACAGTTCTATGGTCACTACCAATATACTCAGCCATTATCTCTGCAAAATGTTGGTCAGATGTTGGTTGGAATAATGATGATTTAAAGTACTTCTCATTATCTTCATAATCTATTGAATAAGTTGTAAGTGTTTTATTTCTCTTCTTATATTCCTTTGCAGCTATTGCTGATATAGCTGAGGAATCTAAACCACCTGATAAGAAAGTACAAAGTGGAACATCCCCAACTAATTGTCTATCAATTGCATCAATAAGTAAACTTCTGACATGTTCTACTGCTTCTTCTTCATTTTCATTAAATTCTTCAGCTTTTAATTCCCAATATATATCTTTCTTAATTCCATCTTCATTTACAATTATATATTGTGCTGGTTTAACTTCTTCAATATTTTTATATACTGTTGTTCCTGGTATTACCGCTGGTCCAAGTGCAAATAGTTCTGTTAAACCATCTTTGTCTACTACTGGTTCCACATATGGATGCTTAAATAAAGCTTTTATTTCTGAACCAAATATAAATGTGCCATTTTTCATTGTATAAAATAATGGCTTAACTCCCATAACATCTCTTGCAAGTACAACTCTCTTTTCATTTTCATCATAAATTGCAAATGCAAATATTCCATTAAATTTTTTAATGCAATCCAATCCCCATCTAATGTATGAAGTAAGTAATACCTCAGTGTCTGAATACCCTTCAAAAATATATCCATCATTTATTAATTCTTTTCTTAAATCTTCGGTATTATATAGTTCTCCATTATACACAAGTACATATTCTTTTCCATTAACAACCTTTTTCATAGGCTGCTTTCCACCCTCTGGATCAACTACAATAAGTCTTCTATGTCCAAACATTATATTATTGGATATATAAGTACCTTCGGCATTCGGTCCCCTGTGAATTAGTGTATCTGTCATAGCCTTTAAGGTTCCAATATTCTCTTTAATGTTTTCCTTAAAATTCACAAATCCTGTTATTCCACACATAATCATCCTTCTTTCTGTATTTGTCTATTATATATAGTTATATGATTATGTTTTACAATAGTTCGTTAAAAATACGGAGGAAAAATGAAATAATGAAAGAACATGAGGAATGAAAAAATGAAGGAATGAAAGAGTTAAGGAAATAATTCAGCAAAGCTAAATTATAAAAAACAAAAAATTCTTAGGATAAAATCCTAAGAATCTTCTTATTTTATAATCTAGCTACCGCTAGATTATTTCAACAATTTTTTCATTCTTTAATTCTTTAATTATTCTCTAGTATGAACTTTTCTATTACTTTTGCAACTCCATCATTTTCGTTTGTGTCTGTAATATAATCTGCAATTTTTTTTAGTTCATCAAAGGAATTGCCCATAGCTACACCAAGTCCTGCATATTCTATCATATGAACATCGTTTCCTGCATCGCCTAATGTTATTATTTCTTCTCTCTTTATTCCTAGATGTTTTGCTAATAATTCTACACCTAGGCCTTTATTAGCATCTTTGTTTAAGAATTCTAGGAAGTATGGTGTACTTCTTACAACAGTATATTTTTCATATACTTCTTTTGGTAATTTTTCTATAGCTGGTCCTAATATCTCAGGTTCATCTATCATCATGATTTTTATCATAACTTCATCATCTGCTATAGAATCTATATTCATTTCATGAATTTCTATATTATTAATTTGAGCTTCTACTTCTGTATATTTGCTACTTTTAGGAGTAATTAATCCTTTCTTTTCCCAGAAAGCATGAATATTTACACCTAACTCATCACTTAAATTTTTTAAGTAATGTAAATCAGCACCATTTAATGCTACTTTATTTATTGCTTCTTTATTTTTTGTTTTTTGAACTAGAGCTCCATTATAGCTAAGCACATAATCTTTTTCTGTTAACATATCTAATTCTTCTAAATATCTTGAAACACCTTCTATTGGCCTTCCAGTTGCTAAAACTACTGTAACTCCCTTGTCTCTTGCTTCTTGGATAGCTTTCTTAGTTCTGTCAGATATACTTTTATCTTCTCTAAGTAAAGTTCCATCCATATCCATAGCTACTAACTTATACATTTGTAATCCTCCGTTTATAATTAAAGTTAATTGAATTATATCATAACAATAACTATAAATGAATTTATTATATTCATCTTAAATTCTTCTCTGTTATATTTTATTTATCAAATTCAACATAAGCCCTTAAAATAGAATTAAAACCATCTCTTTTTAAAATTTCAAAAATTGTACCTATTACTTCATAACTAGAAGTAACTAAGGAATCTTTTCTAACCTTTAATAATACTTTTTCAACATCATTTACTAGTATGTTTAAATCTGATTCGTTTACCATTGTTCCAGAATCTCTTGCAGCATTTTCTATACTAGTTTTAACTTTTCTAATATTAAATTTTTCAATTCTTCCATCTTTTTTTACTATATTCATAAAGAACCTTCTTTCTATAATAAATTAATTTTAACTTAATTAAAACTTAAATTAAATTTGTCACTGCTACTTCTTTAAAACAAGTTTCTATATTATTAATATTTAATATAAGTTTATAAAAATCATTTAAATTCAAAGGTTTACTTATATAATATCCTTGAATTTTATCATACTCTATATTTTTAAGTAATTCAAACTGATTTTTCATTTCAACTCCTTCACAAACAACATCTAAACCTAAAGTATGTGCTAAGTTAATTAGAGTTTTAATAATAGCAAATGTTTTTTTGTCATTTTCTACACTTATCAGTAAACTTCTATCTATCTTTAGAGTATCTAATGGTAAAGTTTTTATATAATTAAAAGAAGAATATCCTACTCCAAAGTCATCTAAAGCTATATTAAAGCCAAGTTTTCTTAATTTATTTAATATCTTTACAGTAGACTCAATTTTATCTATTATTTCATCTTCAGTAATTTCTATCTTTATGAAATTAGGATTTACATTACTTTCATTTACTATACTCATAACTCTTTCTAAAAAGTTAATTTGCTTTAAAGCAGTATATGATATATTTACCGAAACTTTAAAATCTTCTTCAGTTAAGCTTCTCATTTTTTCACAAAATTCACATGATTCTTTTAATACAAATTCATCTATCCTAATTATATCCCCATTTTTTAGCTAATGGTATAAATTTTGTTGGTGAAATTATTCCAGTAGGACTAATCCATCTACTTTCGAGATTTAAATCTTCTAACATTTCTTCTGAAAATATCTTATATTTATTTCCACCTTCTTGTTTTCCTTTATACATAGATATGTCAGCATACTTTAATAAAGTAAATACATCTTCAGCATGATCTGGATAGGAGCTTATTCCTATACTTGCTTTTAAACTAAAATTATATTTATTAAATTGAATATTTTTATTTAAAAGTTTTAATGTCTCCTCTGCTATGTCATTTATATTATCTAAATAACTTTCTCCTCTTTTAACCACTATAAATTCATCTCCGCCTAGTCTACCAACAGTTATATCATCAGAATATAAATCAATTTGTCAAAGTATCATAATTAGCTAAATAAGTCATATCCTCAGAATATTTTTTTATCTCGGTAACATCGTTTACTATTATTGAAAAATATCCCTTATTAAGTGAGTACACCGATACAACTCCCCACTTATCATCTACTATGTTTATCTCTTGTGCAATACACTCTGATTTTGAATCCTTTATTCTTGTTAGAATTTCTAATATTTTATCTTTGTCTCTAGAAAAATTTTGATATATATCAGATAATTTATTATTTATGATATCTTCCTGTGAAAGACCTAATAGCTCTGTCCCAGCAAAATTAACATCTATAATAACTCCATCTATATACTCTCCTTCATTATTCATTATTTCTTTTAAATGGAAAAATGAATTAGACATTGCATTTAATATATTTGTATAATTTTTTTCCTCTTCCTGCAAATGAATTTCTGTATTTATAAGCTTATCTAATACTATATTGATTTCATCATCCAACTTACTTATTTCATCATCTTTAAAATTATTATTTTTTTATCTGTTGTTCTTATCAATTTTCCCATGGATTTTTCTATTAATTCTAATCTTTTTATTATGTTTTTATTAAAAAACATATAAAGTCCTATATTTATTAATGTTAATAAGAGTAATATTAAAAATAGTGTTAATCTATAATTTATAATTATTTCTGCTGAATTTTCCTTTAGTTTATAAACTATAAATATGAATATTGCACTAATAATAATTGATAGTAATAATGTGGAATAGAATAACAGTGTTGCTATTTTTCTCGAAAGCTTCAATTTGTTCACATCCCAATTCATTATTTTTTCTTACTATAATTATACAATTTTTCGTGTATACCATTCAAGTTTTTTAAATTTATATTTAAAGATATTAGATACAACTTATTTAATTAAAACTATATTAGATTTTTAATAAATTACAAATACCATTGATTCTAATATAAAATAAAGGAATGACTCGTAAAGGCTTTTTAAACTTTTACAAATCATTCCTTTATATACATAAATATTAAGAATTATATCTTTTAATTTTTAGCTTTGCTTAACTTAGCAACTTTTCCCTTTAATCTTATTTCCTTATATCTTTTTAATATTAAATTACCTTTACCATTTAAAATATCAACAAAAGAATGCCCATCTTGAACATCTATTATTCCAATATCTTCTCCTGTTAATTCTTCTAAATTACTAAAGGCACCTACTATATCAATATTTCTTATTTTCTTCTTTTTTCCTGCTGTTATATGTATCTTAGTAACTTCGTTGTGAATATTCTTCTTAACATTTGTTTTATTATTATAATCATTTTTTTGACTTTCAAAAAATCTTTTTCTTCCTTCTATTATTTCTTCATATTCGAGAAGATTAGCTTCTTCTATACTGTAATTTATATATTCTTCGATTTCATTTAAAAATCTTCTTTCTCCTTTAGATACTAAAGATATTGCAAGTCCTTTTTTATCGCCTCTTCCACTTCTTCCTATTCTATGTACATAACTTTCTTTTTCAATTGGAACTTCATAATTGAATACATTAGTTATATGGTTTATATGTATTCCCCTTGCTGCAACATCAGTAGCTACAAGTACTTTAAATTCTTTATTTTTGAAATTCTCCATAGTTGCTAATCTATCTTTTTGATCCATATCTCCATGTAATTCCTTAACACTAATTTTTTCTTTCTTCAATAAAGAACTTAAATTTCTAACTGAATCCTTAGTATTACAGAAAATTATTGCTGATTCATCTGTAAATGCATAAAGTGATTTTAATAAATACTTAAACTTTTCTTCTCTATCTACATTAAAATATTTTTCAGAAATTTTATCTCTGTTAAATACCTTTGATCTTATATTAAGTACAGTTGGATTATTCATATAATTTGAATATAATCCCTCTATCTCCTTTGGAATTGTAGCTGAAAATAATGCTGTATTTTTTGATTGTGGTAGCTTATCTAATACATCTGTAATTTGATCTATAAATCCCATATTTAGCATTTTATCAGCTTCATCTATTATTACAAAATCTATGTCATTTATATCTAAATTTCCTCTTTCAATATGATCTATAACCCTTCCAGGAGTTCCACATACTATATGTACTCTTTGTTTTAACTCTCTTATTTGTTCATTAAAAGGCTGTTTTCCAAAAATGGCCGCACACCTAACTTTTTTCAATCTCCCTATATTTGATATATCTTCTTTTACTTGAATTGCAAGTTCTCTTGTTGGGACTAATATTAAAGCTTTCACCTTATTTTCTTCCACATTTACTAATTCACATAAAGGAATACCAAAGCTTGCTGTTTTTCCACTTCCTGTTTGAGATTTTACTACTAAATCCTTTTTATCTAATATATATGGAATAACTTCTTGTTGAACTTCAGATGGCTTTTCAAATCCTAAATTCTTTAATGCTTTAAGAATTTCTTCACTTAAATTCATATTCTCAAATTTATCTATCTTCATTAAAATACCTCACTTTTTTTAATACTGTTATTTAAATATATTTCCTAATAAACCTATTTACTGTTATTAAATAGTATTATTTATTTTACCCCATAGCACTAATTTTAACAATGCTAGTTATTTATAATAAGATGTTTTAAAAACAACCTAAAAAAAGTAAGTACATATAGTTTTTACTATTTCATTACTTTTCTCCTAATAAACGTAAATTTATATAATTACTTTAAACTAAAGAAATAAAAAATAGAAACTATTCTTAAAAGTAACTTTAAATATAGTTTCTATCTTTCCTATTAAATATTTATATTTAAATTCTTTAAATCACTTCTCAGTTTTTCTGGAGTTTCAAATAATAAAGTATTAATACTAAGTTTCTCTGCTCCCTCTATGTTTAATTTTGTATCATCAATAAATATAGATTCTTCTGCTATTAAATTATATCTTTTTAATATTAGCTTATATATTTCTTCTTCAGGCTTAATCAACTTTTCTTCGTAAGATACTACCCCACCATCAAATAGCTCAAAAAAATTATTTTTCCTTCTCACATCTTTAAAAGCTAAATCATGAAAATTAGATAAATAAAATATCTTATATCCATTATTCTTTAAATCTTTTAGAATTTCTATAGTTTCTTCAATAGGTTTTAATATATTATACCAATCTTCAAAAACTAATTTAATATCATCTCCATACTTACTATTTCTATCAATTATTTTATTAATTGCTTCATTTTCTGTTATAGTACCTCTATCTAACATAACCCATTCTTCACTTTGAAAAATTTCTCTATATAAATCCTCTATTTTTTCCTCTGTTATCTTTTCTTTTAAATATTCTTTTGGATTAAAACTTAATAATACATTTCCAATATCAAAAATTATATTTGTATACATATATCCTCCCATTATCTTTACTTTATAAAAAACAGTAGATAGATACTCTACCTACTGTCCAATTATTTTAGATAACATTATTATATCATTTTACACAATTACATTCTACAACTTTTAAAGGTCTCATCATTTCATAGTCTTCATGCTCTAAGAAATGACAATGCCATACATAATTACCTGCATAACCTTTAAATTGCATTATAATTCTAGTTACTTTTCCTGCCTCAGAATCTACTGTATCTTTGAATCCTCTTTCATAATCATGAGGCTCTTCTTTTGGTCCAGTATAAATTACTTCACCTGTATTATTATAAGCCTCAACATCAAAAGGCCTTCTCCAAAGAATTTTAAATTGAATTAAATGGATGTGAATTGGATGAGGCACAGGCATTGGGTTTATTAAATTCCATATTTCAATACTATCAAGTTCAGGTTTCTCAGTAACAGGATCACTCCAAGTCATATTATCAATCATAAGCATAGGCCTACCATAACGATCAGTCATAGCTCCAAAAGATACTTTTCTTTTTCTTCTTACTAAACCTTTATTTAGTGGGTGTACCACTCTAAGAGTACTTGGAACAACGCTTGTATCTTCGCCTTGTAATGGCTTTACAACATTAAATCTCATAATCATATTAGTTCCTGATATATCAGCATTAGTATCGTCATTCATTAATATGATTCTTTCTCCAACATGTTGTGAAAAATCTATTATAATATCAATTCTTTCAGCTGGCATTAACTTAAATGATGTTAGGTTAACAGGTTCTTCTATTAATCCTCCATCAGTACCTATTTGAATAAATTCTTCATTATTAGAAAGTCTCATAATATATTGACGTCTATTTGAAGCATTTAAAATTCTGAATCTATACTTACGAGGCTCAACATCTAAATACGGCCAAACTTTACCATTTACTACTATTGTATCCCCAAAGAATCCAGGTACTATTGACGGAAATACACTAACTGGAAATGGTGGAACAGCTGGATAAAATAATTCTCCTTCTTCAGTAAAGGATTTATCTTGTACTAAAAGAGGAACTTCATATTTCCCCTTAGGCAAATTTAATCTTTCTTCTAATAAATCTCTAAGGATATAAAAACCTGCAAGACCTGCATATACATTTAATCTTGTTTGTCCCATGGCATGATCATGATACCATAGTGTAGTCCCTGATTGATAATTTGTATATTCGTAAACTTTTCTAGTAAACTCAGGTCCTGTAACTTTAAATCCATTAGTGAACCAAGCTTCTGGATGTCCATCACTACTACTTTCAACCTTTGCTCCGTGTAAATGAACAACAGTTTTACCTTCTGGGTCATCTACTGTTCCATGCAAGGTTGTATCATAAGGTAAAAAATGCTTATCAGGCAATTTATTATCCCACAATACATGGGTACTTATATTCTTAAATGCCTCTATTGTTGGACCAGGATATAATCCATTATATCCCCATATCTTGGTTGGTGGAAAATATGATGAAAAATAATGTTCTGCTTCTTTCATGGTAATATGATAATGTTTTTCATTATCTTTATACTCATTATTAGGGTCATCTATAGGCTTTGCTGTTTCAGGAATCAGCAATTTATCTATGAATTTTGGAATTGTAAAAGGATCAGAAGGATTAACTATAAAACATATATTATCATTACAACACTTTACTTCTACTTTATCTTCTGCATTTTCTTCTAGCTCAATTTTCGAAGCTTTTTCATTTGGTTCGCTTGAAACCATATATCTCACTCCTTAAGCTAATTTATAATATAATATATTCACTCTTATGTAAAATGTTCTTTTTATAGTAACCTTTTATTTCTTTACATAAACCAACTTCCAAAAGCATATCCTGCATATATGAATACTGCATTCCATATTGCTATACCAATAGTTGAATAAATAGAAAAATTTATTATATTCATTCTAAACATTCCAGCAACGAAAGGTATTAAAGTTCTTCCTACTGGAATTAGTCTAGTTATTAAAACTCCCTTGTCCCCATAATTTTCTATGTAAAAGCATACCTTATCAATAGATTTCCGAGCCTTTGGAAACTTATTGTATACCTTAGTTAGTATTGGTTTTCCAAACCAATAAGATATACCAAATAAAACGTAGCTTGCTAACGCACCTGCCAAAACAGATATTGCTAATGCTACAAAAAAGTTAATTCCTGACTTTGCCACAGCTATCCCTATAGCTGGCATTATTATAGCAGCTCCTAATCCTGGAAAATTTAAGTATTCTAAAAATATAATTATAAATAAAAATATTAAGCCATATCTTGCAAAATATTCTATTACTATTTGAATATTATCCATTTCATCTACACTCCAAGCTATATATGTTGATGACTTTTATTTTACCCTATCTTTCTTAAAATTAAATATTGTTTTCCTTAATTTTTACTTAATTATACTTTTATATTATTTAGTTCATTAAATATGCTACAAGTAACTTTATTGTATTTTCTAATCCTTCATAGTGTGTTCTTTCCATTCCATGTGATGCATGAACCCCTGGTCCTATAAGTGCTCCCCTTATATCATTTCCTCCTCTTAAGGCAGCTCCTACATCTGATCCATACATTGGATAAATGTCTACTGCATATTTTATATCATTTGTTTTAGCCAATTCTATAAGAGATGTAACCATATTATAATCATAAGGTCCACCGGAGTCTTTCGCACAAATTGATACATCATATTCAGTACAACTTAAATCATCTCCAATACATCCCATATCTACTGCTATCATTTCAGTTATATCCTTTGGAATATATGAGGCTCCATGCCCAACTTCCTCATATATAGAAATAAATAACTTTGTTGTGTACTTAGGGGTTATTTTTTCTCTATTAAAGATTTCTAATAATCCCATTAATGCAGCTACACTACCTTTATCATCTATAAATCTTGATTTTATAAATCCACTTTCAGTTATTGTTGTTTTAGGATCTATAAAAATAAAATCTCCAGGACATATTCCAAGCTCTTCTACATCCTTTTTTGAAAGCACCTTTTCATCAATTCTAACTTCCATATTTTCTGGATCACGTTTCTTTTCCTTACTATCCGGATAAACATGAGCTGCTGGACTTGTACTTAAAAATGTTCCTGTATATATTCTTCCATCTCTAGTTCTTATCTTACAATATTCACTATCTAAAGTTGGGGGAATTGGACCTCCTAACAAAGTGAACTTTAGTGTTCCATTATTAGTAATAGACCTAACCATTGCTCCTAATGTATCTACATGAGCTGCAAGTCCTATAACTTTATCATTACTTTTTCCTGGTATTGTTATTATTCCACATCCCTTGTTTGTTGTTTCAAACTTATATCCAAAACTCTTTGAAATTTCCTCAATCACCTTAATAATATCGAAACAAAATCCTGTTGGACTATCAAACTCCAATATTCTTTTAGCAGTATTTAATACGTATTCTTTATTAATACTATATTTCATCATTATCACTCCTCATTCCTTTTATATCGCTTAAATCTATCATTTAAACCTTGGCGATATAAAGTAAAATAAATATTCTCTATCCGTTTATTTTACTATATTTTCTTATTGTATTTCCATATTTATATAATATTTATACATACTTTCTCTTTCTAATATTACCATTAATCTATTTAATATTATTCTTTAATATATCTATTCTTATATACATTACTCAAAGACCAACAATCTATAGGTATCCATTAATGAAATATTTTGCAGTTGTCAAAGTAATCTACAATAGATAGTTGATATTTTTGTAAATGTAACAAAATAAATAAAAGAACTTCTCTACAACAATTTAGTTAAGAAAAGTTCTTTTTATTTGATATCTATTTATTTAATAATTCAAGAGTATTTAGTATTTCCTTTGCAATTTCTCTTTCTTCTCCTTTATAAGGATATGAATGTATATGAATAGCAGGATTAAAATTAAGTTCAATTATTGCATAGCTTGTGTTCTCATCATTGTAATCCTCTAACATCATATCGACTCCACAAATATTAGCACCAACTGCCTTTGCTGATTCAATAGCTATATCTTTAAACTTTTGTGGTATTAAATCTGTATAATCTATACTGTCTCCACCTGTACTAATATTGGAGTTTTCTCTTAGATATACAATTTCACCTTCATTAGGAATATAGTCAAAGTCTTTTCCTTCTTGTTTTAAGAATAACTTTGCATGATCATCTAAATTTATTTTTTCTAATGGAGTTTTATAGCCCTTTCCTCTAAGTGAACTTTTATTTTTTTCTTCAACAAGTTCTTTAATTGTACTTTTGCCATTTCCAATAACATTTGCTGGCACTCTATGAAGAATTCCAGGCACTTTATCTCCTATTACTAAAAATCTATATTCTTTTCCTTTAATAAATTCTTCAACTAAAACTGTGTTGTCACTTGCAAAAGCTATTTCAAAAGCCTCTTTGATATCTTCTTCCTTTGCTCCATCCTTAAATATTGATATACCAATTCCGAAGTTAGTTGACTTTGGTTTTACTACTATAGGTTTATCAACAAATTTTTTAATATTTTCTATAGCATCTTCTAAAGAAAAGAACTCAAAACCACTTGGAACTTTTATATTATTTCTATTTAAAATTTCCTTTGTAACAACTTTATTTTCCATCATTAAAACTGTTATATAGCTATCTTTTGAAGTTTTAGTTGCTTGCTTTACATATTCAATATGATTACCTTTCTTTAATGAAATAAAGTTTTCACTTCTATCTATTACATCAACCTTTATTCCTCTTTTCATAGCTTCCTTCATCAATATTTGAGTTGAAAGCTCTAAATCTTCAAATCCTTCTAATTTAAATCTATTTTTATAAGCATCTTCTCGATATTCTTTAGCTAATTTTAAATGACTTTCTATAAATCCTTCTTCCTTTACCATTTCAGAAATTCTGGCCGCATAAGTTAATTTAGGATCTAATACTTTTTCTATCATGCTATTAATTATTTCTTCTTTTCCTAAACATAGCTCATTATTCATATTTTTAATTTCATTTAATATTTGAATAGCCCAATCATTTTTAGATATAGTTTTCCCATCTTTATATAAAGTTACATCCATTTGTCCATACATAGAAATTATATTTTGATTATTTTGAGCTTCTTCTTGCCAGTTCTTATAATCACTTTCTTCTTTAACAAGTAAGTATATAGTAAATATATTTATAAAGTTTAAATCATCTAATGATATTCCAGCCTTATTAAATGGATTTATATCTATACTTCTTATCTCAAGATAATTTATACCATCATCTAATAATGAATCTAAAAATCTAGTGTTATCTATTGCTTTTAGTCTTATTTGTGTATATAACTCTTTATGACTATCTATAAGCTTATCATCTATAAATCTATATACGCTTGAAACATAATCCTTAACTGAAGTATATTCTGGATATAAATCTATAGGATTCTTATATCCACATTCACTATTTCTATAAGATATGGCTCCATCATTAGTAAAACTATCAGTTGCTATCTTATTTAAATCTACTACACATTTTTCTCCAAATGTCTTATGCATAATAGTTGTTCCACCTAGAAGATATATAAGTAACCATCTGTATCTTAAATAATTTCTAACTACCTTTAAATAGATATTATCTCTAAAGTCTCTGTAACTTTCTTCTTTTCCAAGAACTCTATATAAATCTTTTATTAATTCTTCATTAAAAGAAAAATTATAATGTATTCCAGATATTAATTGTTTTTTTCCACCATACTTTTTTAAAAGTTTTTTTCTATAATCACTTGCTCCTTTGCCAGTACCGCACTTACCATAATCTGCAACAGGAATTAAATCATCCTCTGGAATGTCGCATGGCATAGATTGTGGCCAAAGATATTCATCTTTAAGTTCTAATGCTGTTATATCATAAAGAGAATTTAAAAAGCTATAAACCTCTTCTAAAGTATTTAAAGTTGGTGTTATGAGCTCAATTTGACTTTCTGAAAAATCAGTAGTTATATATGGATGACTTATCTTGCATTCAAATACTTCTGGATGCTTAGTTAAAGCTAATTCACCATTTTCATTTACTCTTAATGTCTCACGCTCTACTCCAAAATTTCCTCTTAATAATTTATTTCTATATTCAAGTGATTTAATCACATTTAACATCTTTATACTCCTTCCATATGCTAAATTTATAAATGATATAGGCTGTAGAACCTTTTAAAATACTTGATATTGATATTCCCCACCATATTCCACTTACTCCTATATATCTTGTAAGCACTAATGCTAGTGGAATTCTAAGTATAGTAAAAATTATACTTATAAGCGCTGGTATTTTAGGAACTCCAAGCCCTGTAAACACACCGTTAGATATCATTTCTATAGTTGCAAATATTTGTGAAAATCCTATTATTCTTAAATAATCACTTGCAATTACAATAGTATTATTTTCTCTAATAAATATCTTTACTAATACCTCTGGAACAAATATAAATATTATACTTACAAATAAAGCATAAATCATACCTATTCCTATTGCAGTATTATATCCTTTGTTTATTCTGGTATACTTTTTAGCTCCGTAATTTTGTCCAACAAAACCAGCAATAGCTCCATTTAATCCACCTACAACCATATAAACTATAGATTCTATTTGTAGACCTATTTTTTGAGCTGCTATTGCATCTGAACCAAATACTCCTATTAATCTAGCTAAAATTATATTTACTAAAGTAAATAATACTCTTTGAAAAGACATAGGAAGTCCTAAAATAGTTATTTCTTTAATCTTCTTATAATCCAATCCATTTCTAAAATTAATACTAAATAAGTTCCTTGCCTTTATTATAAATAATATAAACATAATTCCATTTGCTATTAATGTTCCAAGAGCAGCACCTGTAACTCCTAGATCCATACCATATATAAATAGAGGATCTAAAATCATATTTATAACTACTCCTATTGCACTTATATTAAGAGCACTTTTATTAACACCAAAACTATTAAAAATTCTGATATATAATGTATTGAAAAATGAAAAGAAAAGCATTGGCGAACTTATAGCTAAATATATATATGCTTGTTTTTCAACTATAGTATTACCTAAATTTAAAAACTGTATAAAGTTCTTTCCAAGAAAGATTAATACTAAACAATATATTAAGCTGACAGCTCCATTTAATATTACTCCATTAGATATATACTCTTCTACCGCCTTATTATCTTTTTTCCCTATAGAGTGTGCAACCTTTATTCCTGTCCCTATGATAACAAAAGCATTAATTGAATATCCAAGTCCAATAAAAAAGCTAGAAGATCCTATACTCGCTACTGCATCACTACCTAATCCCCCTACCCATAACATATCTATTAAGTTATAGGTAAATTGTAATAGAGAACTACCTATTATAGGTATTGCTAAGGTTATTAATACCTTTAACACATTACCTTTAGTTAAATCAACCTTTTTCATATTTCTCTCCATATTAAAAATTATTCATTCTTATCAATGCACTTTGAACTACATATACATCTTTGATTGTTAGTTAAAATACTATTCAAAAATCTCATAAGTTCGTCACATGATTCTACATCCAAACTATAATACATCCATGTTCCTTCTTTTCTACATTTCACTACTCCACAATCCATCAAAACCTTCATATGATGTGATAATGTTGGTTGGGTAAAATGAAAATTTTCTAAGATTATACAAGCACATTTTTCACCTGTAGATAACATATCTACTATCTTAACTCTATTTATTTCACCTAGTGCTTTAAATATTTTTATATTCTTCTCATAGTTTTTAATCATTACACCCTCCTTACATAGACAAGTATCTATATATAATTTATATAATATATAGATAGTTATCTATTTACAACACATTTAAATATAGATTATTATCTATGTTTAGTCAATATATAATCTGTAATATCTTGCGAAGCAAAATGGTGAAAGAATGAAAAAATTAAGAAAAAAATCTTCTTCTATTTCAAAAAAGGCAGATTTGAATTATTAAATCTGCCTCTTTTCTATTTTAAACTTTTTAATCTTTCTATTTCTTCCTGTTGCTTTTTTATCACATTTAAAAATTCTTCTTCTTTATTAAACCATTCTTTACTTAAATCATTTATCAAAGAAGCCATTTCATCCGCACTTCCTGCAATTCTATTAAATAAAAGAAGATTTGATTTTAGGATTTCAGGTATCTCAACATGAGAATATCTAAGTCTATGATCTATTTCTCCATATCCTTCTTCGAATATTGTTCTTACTTGAATTTCAGCTATAACTTTTTCGTTAGTTGGATAAAATTCTACTAAGTAGTGAACTGACCTATATCCTGATATTCTTGATCTAACCTCAATATCTAATTCTTCAAACTTCTTAGTATTATCTCCTTCTCTAACATTTGCAGTAACCTCTATAACCTTCCAAGTCTTAGTGATAAATTCATGAATATCCTGCCACTGATCTTTAAATATATGTATAACTCTAATTCCAATTAAATCATTTATTTCATTTTTATAATTATCTAAAGTAAATTGAAAGTCTTCACCATATTTTAATTTTCTATCTTCAGTTTTTCTTATGATTTTTTCAATTAATCTATCTGGATCTTTTATCCTTGATTTCACTGAATGAATCATTGGCTGAGAACGTAAAATATTAGATATAAAGTCTGCTTGATTCTCATAAGAAACTTCATAATCTACAAAATCATTATAAATATCTTTTAAAACTTCGATGTCTATATTATTTTCTTTTATTATCTCTTCTACCTGTGGATATTTTAATATGAATTCATCTATCCTAAAACTCTTTTTCATTTACTTCTTCCCCTTTAGCTATAGGATTATTGTAGTAGTTTAATTTTATCTACCTTTTCTACTATTGCTCTTGCTACTTCTTGACTTTGGTCCTTTACCTTTAAAATCTCCAAATTTTTCTTTTGCCGCACCTTTGTTATTTATAGACTTTGAATTTGATTTACTATTCATTTTTGAAGCTGACTTTGAAGAAGATTTTGACTTAGAGCCTTGTTTACCTCTATTAGAACTTCCCCTTGCTATTGCTTCTTCCTTTTTCATCTTAGCCATATATCTATCAGCTTTTGATTTTATTAAGCATTTAGGACCATTCCCTATTAAGTCTTCTCTTCCTGCTTTGACTAAAGCATCATGAACTAAGTTATAGTTCTTAGGATTTTTAAATTGAAGAAGTGCTCTTTGCATAGCTTTTTCTTCTCTTGTCTTTGGAATATATACTTCTTTACCAGTTATAGGATCTACTCCTGTATAGAACATAGCTGTTGATAATGTTCCTGGTGTTGGATAAAAGTCTTGAACTTGCTCTGGCTGATATTTTGTATCTCTTAAATATTCAGCTAATTCTATAGCTTCATTTAATCCACTACCTGGATGACTTGACATTAGGTATGGAATTAAATATTGTTCTTTACCTAATTGCTTGTTAATCTTAAAGAACTTTTCTCTAAATCTATCATAAGTATCACCTGAAGGCTTACCCATATATTTTAAAGTATTAGCTGCAACATGCTCTGGAGCAACTTTTAATTGTCCACTAACATGATGTTCAACAAGTTCTCTAAAGAAAGTATCATCTTTATCTGCCATTATATAATCATATCTTAATCCTGAACGAACAAAGGCTTTCTTTACTTTAGGAAGCTTTCTTATTTTTCTAAGTAATCCTAAGAATTCACTATGATCTACTATTAAGTTTTTACATGGCTTTGGAGTTAAACATTGCTTACTCTTACATGCACCTATAGTTAACTGAGTTTTACAAGCTGGTTTTCTAAAGTTTGCTGTTGGACCTCCAACATCATGTATATATCCCTTAAAATCTTTAAGATTAGTTATTTCAACAGCCTCATCTAATATAGATGATTCACTTCTACTTTGAACTGCTCTTCCTTGATGGAATGTAATTGCACAAAATGAACAGTTACCAAAACATCCTCTTGAGCTTACTATACTAAACTTAACTTCTTCTAAAGCTGCAATTCCACCAAATTCATCATATATAGGATGACATTCTTTAGTGTATGGAAGTGCATAAACCTTATCTAACTCTTCTCTTGTAAGAGGCATTTCTGGTGTATTACAAACTACATATCTATCTCCATGTTTTTGTACAAGAACTTTCCCTCTTACAGGATCTTGTTCTTCATATTGTATTTTAAAAGCTTCAGCATATTTCATTTTATCTTTTGTAACTTCTTCTCTTGAAGGTAATAACTTATAATCTCCATAAATTTCATCTAATGAATCTATAGTATATGTAGTTCCATTTACATGTCTTATGTACTTTGCTTCAAACCCATCATTTAAAGCATTTGCAACTTCTACAATTTGCTTTTCACTCATCCCATATGTTATAAGATCTGCTCCACTATCTATAAGTATTGAATTTCTTACATTATTATCCCAATAATCATAGTGAGCTAATCTTCTTAAACTTGCTTCAAGTCCACCTATAACAATATTTATATTTTTATAAGCTTCTCTTATTTTATTACAATAAACTATTGTGGCTCTATCTGGTCTTGCTCCCATTTTTCCACCAGGAGTATAAAGATCTTTTTCCCTTCTTCTCTTGCTTACAGTATAGTGGTTAACCATAGGGTCCATATTTCCACCATTAACTAAGAAAGCAAGCCTTGGTCTTCCAAGCTTCATAAAATCGTCTGTACTATGCCAATCTGGCTGTGGGATTATACCAACTTTATATCCTGCATCTTCTAATACTCTTGAAATAATTGCTGTTCCAAAACTATGATGATCTATATAGGCATCCCCTGTTACTATAATGAAATCACATTGTTCCCATCCACGTTCTTGCATATCTTCTTTACTGATTGGTAAAAATCTGTTATTTGACATTTAAACACCCACTTTTTTAAAATTGACAATTGATACTTGAAATCTTCGCATTTATCCTCTACATATCAATATTAACATTACGTCTAATGATTATAACATTTTAAAACAATTAAATCATTTATTTTTTCATATTTTATTGATTTACATAATATTACTAGAATTAGCATTTAAATATTGAATTCATAAATAAAAAAAAGTAGATAATTAAAATAATTATCCACCTCCTTTTAAACTTTATTAACATAACTTGTATTTATATCTGTTGAATAAATGTAAATTCTTATAAGTCTATATTTATATTACTATAGGAATATAGTCATTATCTGTAAAAAGTTTCACTACTTACTCACTGAAACTTTATCACCATGACTATATCTAGAATCATGATTTATAGCTAAAAATAAGACTATAAATGCTATTGCAGTAAATAGCACTAAAGATTGTATATATGGCATAAAGTTATAACTCCCACTTTTCCAAAAATCAATAAATTCTCCACATATATAGGTTGTTGGAAATAAATATGCAACCTTCATTAATGGTTCTGGAAAATCCTTTGCTTGAACTCCAAACATTCCACTTAGTATCATTATTGCAAAATATAGTGTCATTGTTATGGCATAGGTTGGACCAAACTTTTTAAAAAATAAAGATATTCCATGAGCTAATGCAAAAAATATTGTAGCAAGAAAATATAATGAAACTATTAAAATCATAGCTGAACTAAAGGATGGAACTTGTACTTTTAATGCTGAAAATGATGCTATTACATAGATAATCAATGCTATTGTCATAAAAATTAAATAAGCTAAAACCTTAGAAACAATAAGTGTTTTTTCACTATATCCAAATAACCTAAACCTAAGAGGGATACTTTTTTCAAGCTCTTGTGAAAACGTTGCTGAATATCCTATAAATACAGTAGCTAATGGAATCATTAAGCTATTACTTATGAAAATACTAGTCATTATAACTTCTCTAAATTCTTCTGGAGCTTTTCCACCAATTATATTTCCTAAAAAAATAGACATAAATATTGGAAATATAACTCCAAATATTACTGCAAATATATTTCCTACTAAATTTCTAAACTCATATTTCACTAAATTATATCTAACTAATTTTGCTTTCAACTTTTTCACCTTCCTCTCTATAAATATCATTTTTATTCTTTGCATTAATACTCATTATTTCTATATCTGAATTACTTCTTTTAAAGCTTATATCTTTTTCAATTAGAAGCTTTGATACTTCTATTTCTTCCTCTATACTCAAACAAGAAATTGCTATTAAGTGCTTTGGTGATTTTATTTTTCTAAAATCCTTTATAATTTTAACATTTTCTTTTGTATTTGATAAAATTATTATTGATTTCCCACAATACTTTTTAAACAACTCTTCTTTATTTCCAAAATCAATAACTCTTCCTCTTTCTAATATTAATATTTTGTTAGTTAATTGCTCTAACTCTTCGTAATAGTGAGATACAATACAAATTGTTGTATTTTTATTTCTATACCATTCTTCAATTTTACTCATTAATTGTTGTCTTGTTTCAAAATCAAGTCCAGAAGTAACTTCATCAAAGAAAACTAAAGGTGTATCTTGAATTAAAACTAGTATTATTGTAAGCCTTTGCTTTTGTCCTCCAGAAAGTACACTATACTTTTTATTTAAACAATCATTAAAATTAAAGAAATTTATTAATTCTTGTAGCTTCTTATTCTTATTAATTCTTGTATCTAAAATAGCTTCTATTATATGCTTCACTGCCATCGTATCTACATAATTATTTCTTTGCATATGTGCAGACATTTGCTCTGGTTTTATATTTGTATTAATAGATCCATTATAGTTAATAAGTCCTAAAATTGATTTTACCAAAGTAGTCTTACCAGCACCATTTGAACCTATTATTCCAATTCTATCCCCTGCTTCAAATTTAATAGGAGATTTTATTAATAAAGCTACTTCTTTTCCATATTTCACTTCTAAATTATTTATAGTAATCATTATTGCTCCCCCTTTTCCCTAACTTCTATACTATAAGTATATTATCCTGGTATGAATTTCCTATGAATTTAATATGCAAATTTTCTGTAGCTTTAATTCATATTTAGATAAAACTTAATATAGCCTCTACTCCATTACTTATATTATTAATTTCTATCTTATATCCTAATAAGTTTGAATAATAATATGCTATATAAAGCCCTAAGCCATTCCCCCTACTTTCTGAATTACTTGATACAAAAGCATCAAATATATTAGGTAAAAGTTCTTCATCTATATGTGATCCGTAATTTATTATTTTTAAACTGTCATCACTTAATATTATTTTTATATCATTTTTTTCACTTGTGTAGTTAATAGCATTAGTAATCAAGTTATCTATAATTTTATACATCAAATGATAATCTGTATCTAAAGTAATGTTATTTATTTTGCTTTCTACATTAATGAATTTTTCTTTTATTTGAATTTCATGTTGATTTATTATTTCATCTATTAAATCCTTTATATCTATCATTTTTTTATTTAAATCTTTATTATTAAGATTTAATATTTCATCAATAATCTTCCTTATTGCTTGAAGTTGAACCTTAACCTTAGGTAAATGCTCTTTAGTATTTTTATATTTACCAACTTCATCTATCATACTTTCAATAAGTAAAAGTGAAGCTGCAACTGGTGTCTTTAATTGATGTGAAGATGCTCTTAAGAATACATCTTGCCTCTTATTTTCAGCAATTAATAATTTATTTTTTTCTTCTAAACTTTTAAAACTTTCATTCAATTTAATATAAAGTTCATTTAATGTATTACCTAAAACTGATATCTCATCTTCTCCCTTAATTTCAATAGGATAAACATTACTTATATTATTATTTTTCATAAACTCAGCATGATTCGCTAGCTTCTTTATCGGAATTATTATTTTTCTTGAAAAATAATATGTTGAAACTAATATTATCAATATAAGTACTGATACTATCATAGGTAAGCTTTGAAATACTATTGATGTGATTTCTTCTATTTTAGGTGTCATTACAGAAAGTAATGATAAAATAATGTCTTCATTACTAATTGTTATAGCGGAATAAAATGTATAATAATTTATACCATCAAAACTATTAAACTCATATATAATAGTATCATCAGAAACAACATTCATCTTGTATGATGACTCATTAAATGGATTCTTATTATTACTTTCAATAAATTTAAATTCCACAGGAAGTTCTTGAATAAAAGTATTTTTATTAAAACTTTTCTTTATAGTGTCAAAAAATTTACTTTCATAATTTTCAACTTCCTTGGCTTCATCAATATTTTTAGTGTAATATCTAACATCATCTAATAGATTTACTAAATCAATATCTTTTATAGTGATTCTAGATGTTCCAAAACTATTTGATGCATATATACTATTACCATCTGATGGTATTCTTACACTTACTGTTCCTGAAGGATTCGGTGAATATATATTATTATAATTTTTATCCTTAATATAATTTTCTTGAATTTTTTTTATAGATTGATAATGACTTTTACTTAAATGATCAATATATAATGAAGGTAACATAACTACAAAATAAATTATTATTAAAGTTACAATTCCTCCTGAAAGTATAAAACTATAGATGAATGTTTTTTTAGATAAATTCATCAAACGACCTCCTTATTAAACTGATACCCTACACCAATTACAGTTTTAATATAATTATGAGGTAACTTTTTTCTTAAGTTTTTAACATGAGCATCTATTATTCTGTCATTTGAGATATAATCTTCATTAAATATTTTCATTATTAATTGTTCTCTATTAAAGACTCTATTAGGCTCTTTCATTAATGTTTGTAATAATAAAAACTCACTTAGAGTTAAATTTAAACTTTGTCCATTATAATAGGCTTGATATGTTTTATCATCTATATAAAATTCATTATTATAATTATCTGATATTTTCTCAGTAAGACTTCTTCTTAAAACAGCTTCAATCCTCTTTAATAGTAATAAAGGTGAGAAAGGCTTAATAACATAATCATCCGTTTTCAAATTAAAAGCCTTAAGTTGTGTTTGTTCATCTCCAAGGGCTGTTAACATAATTGTTGCTATATTATTCTTGCTTTGATTTATATATTCAAGTACTTCTAACCCAGTAATTTTAGGAACCATTATATCTAAAATAGCTAAATTAAAATCCTCTTTCTTTAATTGCTCTATTGCTTCTTCACCATTACATACACAGGTAACTTCATATCCTTGCATCTTCATATATTCAGTTGTAACATCTAATATATTAGGTTCATCTTCTAAAAATAATATCTTAATCATATTCCCTCCGTGTATAAAATAAAATTTATATACAATCATTATACATTATATGGAATAATTCTTATAGGAAAATGCATATATTAAGTTCTCCTTAATTACACCTTCAACGTAGCTCGCCGTAACTTACATATATTTACTTGAAAAGTAAAGCAATTGAATCATCTATTTTTTTGTAAACTTTTATTACAAATCTTATATTTTTTAGCTTTTTGCTATCTAAGTAATAGATAAAAATCTCCTTTCAAAATCTATCAAAAGCAGTAAATTCAATACTTTAAAAAGATATAACGAAACGTGATACCCTTTGCAAATCAAAATATGGATAATATTAAATTTATTTCTTCTTATCTTAATGAACTAATAATTTTTATTAATCTCCTAATACTATAAAGGTAATATTATTTTAGGAGGGAAAAACTTATGAAAAATGATAATAAAAGAACTCATTCAAAAGAAAATGTTCTAAGAAATGGGACAAAAACTCAAAATCAACAAGCAAATAGTTCATATAACTTTACAGTTGAAGAACCAGCTCTTAATGAAAGTGGAGTTGAAGCCAAAAAAAGAGGCTTCTAAAAAAGCTGTCTTACGACAGCTTTTTTTTAATTGATAATGGACAATTAAGGAAAAAACTCCTTACGGAGTTTTTAAAATTCAATTTATTATATCTATAGACTTCATTTTCTTAAAATAATAAATTCCTAGTGGAATTGCTGCTGAAAGCCATGCAACTGGGTCAGCTAAACATATTCCTGTATATCCTATAAAACTAGGTAATGTGAAAGCAACAACTGCTCTTGCTATAAGCTCGAAAGCCCCTGCCATCATTGGCACAAAAGATTCTCCCATACCTTGAAGTGCATTTCTATATATAAATATTAGTCCTAATGGTATAAAGAATATAGCAGAATAGTTAAGACATTCTTGAGCATATGCTAAAATGCTTGCATCTGGATTTTCAATAAATAATCCTACGAAGAATTTACCTCCAAATACTAGTATAATACCTGCAATAATACTTGTAATTACAGATATTTCAGTACATTTCTTTACACCTTCTTTAATACGTATGTAATTTTTTGCTCCTAGGTTTTGTCCACAATATGTTGCCATAGTAACACCAAATGTTATAGCTGGTTGCATTACTATTTGTAATACTTTTGATGCTGCTGTATATGCTGCGATTGCTGAAGAGCCAAAAACATTTAAAGCTCCTTGAACAGTCATAATACCAATAGCTGTTATAGAAAATTGTAGGGCCATTGGTATTCCAATTTTTAAATGCTTTTTGTAAACTCTACTCTTAACTTTAAAGTCTTCCTTTTTCAATCTTAAAATCTTATATTTTTTATAAGTATAAATTATGCATAATAATCCTGAAACTCCTTGGGAAATAATTGTTGCCCATGCAGCTCCAGCTACTCCCATTGAAAAATTAACTATAAATACTATGTCTAAAACTATATTTAATATAGATGCAACTATTAAGAAATATAAAGGAGTTTTACTATCTCCTAGGGCCCTTAATATACCTGCTATTATATTGTAAACTACAGTAGCTATAGTTCCAGCATAAATTATTATTATATAAGCATTTGCATCATCTATTATATTATCTGGAGTATTCATTAAATGAAGCATAGGCTTTGCTAATAAAACACTTACTAAAGTAACTATACCTGTTGCTATTAATGCTAACACTAATGCACTTGCTACAGCCTTTTTCAAACCTTCTTCATCTTTTGCTCCAAATTTTTGAGATACTAAAACAGCAAATCCACTAGTTAAGCCAACAACAAAACCATTTATTAAAAATGACATAGACCCTGTAGATCCAACTGCTGCTAATGCATCTACCCCTATAAACCTACCGACTATGATAGTATCTACCATGCTATAAAATTGTTGAAATATATTTCCTATAAGTAGTGGTATTGAAAATAATAGTATTAATTTAACTGGATTTCCAGTCGTCATATCCTTTGTCATATTTCTTGCCATAACTTTACTAATCTCCTATAAATTTATTCTCGATTATATAGAATACCATCTTTCCTAAGAATTATAAAGCATTTTAAATTTTCTATATAAAATATTTCTTTTATAAACTTTTACATTATGTTAAGTAAATTAAAGTAAGTATTAACTCGATGAGCTAATACTTACTTTAATGCTTAAATATTAAATTATCTTCTACTTCTATGGCGTTTACTGCTTGAAGAACGTCTTCTACCGTTATTTGAGCTTGAATTTGAATTAACATTATTATTCATACCGCCACCATTCATAGCATTAAAAAGCATACCTAATGGATCCATTTGTGAGTTTCCATTATTATTCATATTGCTAGCATTATTATTTGAAGAAGCATTAGTTTGACTGCCTCCACCCATTAACATACTCATTAACTGGTTCATATCTATACTACCATTACCTGAGTTCCCTTGCTGAGCACCTGGATTTGCTCCATTCATTCCCAGTCCATTCATAATCGTTGCCAAAGGATCATTTGCATTATTACTTCTATCATTTCTACTATTGCCATTATTTCTATTATTAGCGTTGCCCATATTTTGATTTGGCATATTCATACCATTTCCGCCCATAAGCATACTTAACAATTGGTTCATACCATTTCCCTGACCATTCATTCCATTACCGGCACCATTCATGCCTCCCATTCCATTCATCAGCATAGATAACGGGTTATTATTGCCTCCATTCATTTGATTTTGGCCACCCATAGGTCCACCCATCATAGAACCTAATAGCATATTCATAAGTGGATTTCCTCCACCTAACCCTCCTAGTGGATTTCCACCTCCACCCATGTTAGGCATTCCGCCTCCCATAAGCCCTCTAAAAAGCATATCCATCATTTGCATATGGTTTTCTCCTATTAAATTATTGTTACTATATAAGTATTTATCTCTATAGCGTTTTGCTACATAAATATAAAATTTAATATTTAATTAATTAAATAATCTAAAAAATAAGAACAACATCTATGTTATATCTTTAAGTTAACATAGATGTTGTTCTCATTTTTATATTTTTCTAAGTCTAAATTCACTAATTAATATACTTTACTTTTATCTACTTCTATCCCTGAAATTTATATAGCTATTATACAGCTCATTTACTTCTTTTCTTTTACTATTAAAAAGCTCTCTTATTTGCATCCTATCATTTTCATTACTTGAAAATTTCATCTTATCTTCAATAAAGCCAGTTATTAAATAAAGATTTCTTATACTATAATCATTATGTTCTTTTGAAATATCTTCTTTCATTTGATTTATTAGTGAATCATATATTTCAACTAAGTATTTATGCATATCTTTAATTTTATATGGCAATATATATTTATTGGCAAGAAGTGTTAGTATCGCTCCTATAATAACAAATAGTACTCTATTAAATACCATCTGAGTAGTTCCTCCAACTATAGCTGCAGAGGCAACGGCAGATACTGTAACACAAATCATTTTTCCTCTATAGTTCTTTGTAAAAGGATCTAAATAACCTGCTAATAATATAATAGCACTTCTAGCAGTTTGATTCTTAACTAATCCAAAAGCTATTAATACTATTAATCCACCAATTAATGTTGCTTTAATTCTATCTTTAACCCTTGTATAAGAAACTTCTGAATAAGGTTGTATTAATGAAAATATAGTAAAGCTCATCCATCTACCTTCTGATAAATTAAGATATTGTGCTAAAAACACTGTAAATGCACCTACTATACCAAGTCTTATTGAATATCTAACCTTTGCTGAATCTATATTGAAATTTCTTTTTAAAACCGTTATTTTATGAAAATGATGTGGAATATCATAATCCTTTTTTACATAATCCTTTTCTTTTTTGCTTAATATATTTATTTCTCTAACTTCTCTTATAAGAATATTTATTAAATCTATAAATTCATTTATATAAGCTTTATCTATTTCATCATTGTATATATGATTTTTAAGAATTTCTATATTACTTGATTCAAAATCTCTATTTTTTATAATTATGACTTCATTATATACATCATCTAATAAGTCTTTATATATGTCTTTATTTTCTAATTCATTTATAGAATCTAATAAGATATTAATTCTCTCTAAAGCCCATAATATATCAGTGCTTATAGTTGCATCATTAGTTAAGTAATATTCATCTACTCTTTTATCAAATATTATACCTTTTAATGAATTTATTAACCCTATAATATTTATATTTTCCTCGTCAAAATTCCTATCTTCTTGTATTGCTTTAATTTTAAGTAAAATATTGTCACTAATACTATCTAATATTCTACTACCAGCTTTAAACACCTTATCCTTATTAAATATAAATTGAATCAACATTATAAAAACAGAGCCAAAAATTAATGATAAAAATCTATTAAACAGTACTTCTCCTTCTGCTGGATAAAATAACATGAAAAAGTATTGAAGTCCAAATGGTACTACTAGAGATCTTTTTAAATTATAACTAAACAAATATCCTATTATAAAAAGTGCTAAGAAGTTAACCAAAATACCTATCCATATATTTTGAATTGCTAAAAATGAAAAAAACAAAGTAAATAAATTTACTGTTAATATTTTTGTAAAGTTCTTAAAAGGTGCTGCTGTTAAATCTTTTTCCATAAATGTTAATGCAGTTGTTATTATTGTTACTCCTACTAAAGTGTTTCCTTCACCAAACAAAGACTTAAAAATAGTAACAAATAGAATTATAGATACAAATATTATTGTGTTTGTTATTATTTTTTTTCTCATAAGCATCCTCTCCTTTTTTACATACAATAAAAAATACTATCACAATAAAATACTAAATTCAATAACGTCTATTTTTTTAACTTTTCTTTAATATTCTCATTAGTAAAAATAATTATTACCTTCTATAAAAAAACATCTAACAATACCTTTTATAGTAAAACTCACGTCCCAATGATTTTATAAATTTCAGTAATATATAAAATAAAGAAGCTGTCGTAGACAGCTCCTTTAATATAAGATATAAATTTTTAAATATGCAATAGCTACTTTATCACTATATCTTCTTTCTATCGCTCTTTTTCTTAAGAAGAGCACTTGTATCTAATGATTCTTTCTTTGGAACTTCTTTCTCTAGATTTTTCTTTGATCTTTTGCTTCCTTTTTCTTTAATTATTTTTCCTTTGTTTTCATTTTCTTTATTTAAATTTTGCTCATCATCTTCAACACTTATTTTAGTGTTAATTTTATTTTTTCCCTTACTATTTTCTGGTGATATGATATTTTCTTTAATAGCTTTCTTTTCTTCTTTTATCTTAACTTCATTATTTTTTATAGAATTAGTATTTTTAGCTATTTTTTCTTTTTTAACTTTATCTTTTCTCTTCTTAAAGAATCTAACTAAATCTATATTTAATCTTCTATAAGCTATATCAAGCATAAATAATAAAATACTTATTACTATTAATGGAGTTGTTAAATTTATCTTTTTATATTCTCTTTGAAGCTTTCCTTCAAAAACTTCTTCTGGCTTGTTTATAAAACTTCCCTTTGTTTCTTTAACTACTACATCTAACTTTTCTCCATTAGTATTAAATTTATATTCATCTGAATATTGAAGAGCAAATGCTCCTTTATAATTATTTTTTACCTCTCCACTTTCCTCTTCTCTTATACTAAAATTATAAAATCCTAATGAGTCTAGTGGAATACTAGCTTCAAATTTTCCTGGTTCAACTTGGCTTAATTCGAATTCCCCTTCTTCGCCATTTTCTCCATTGTATATCCCTTTAACCTTTGCATCCTTAGATATCTTATCATTGTAAAATTCTACTTTTGCTTCATTTCCTTCTTGGCTAATATTAAGCTTTCCTTCTTCGCCATACTTTGGAATAGTAAAGTAAACCATATTTTTTATAAGTTGTGGTCCATACTCCCAAGCTAAATAGTTTTTACTCCATTGTCCACTAACATCTGATGTAAAACTTACTGTTCTCCCTATTCCATATTGCATAGCTGCAAGTATTGGTTCGTCATGATTAGAGCTTAATATTTCAACTGCATTTTCTTTTATAGATGTTCCTATATATCCAAGTAAACTTGGGATTCCATCTGATGTTCTTACTCCTGCTAATATTTCATGGTTACTTAATATCTTAGGAGTAAATTCTTCATTTATTATATATGTCCCTGCTGATAAAAGAACTTCCTTTGCAAATATTCTAGGAATATCAGTATATATATCTGTATAATAACTTCTTCCTTTTCCTATTGAAGCCAGTTGATTTAAAAGACCTGCATTAGCCCCTTCACCAACTGCCACTGTTGAAAGAGTAATATTATTATCAATAAAGTTTTGAAGAAGAGTAGCATAATTATCTAATCCATATCCATCTTGACCATCAGTTAATAATATTGTGTGCTTTATTTTAGCACTACTTTGCATTTGCATATTATAACCTTGTTCAAGAGCAGGATAAATTGATGTTCCTCCTCTTATTTGAATCCCTGAAATAAGTTCCTTTATAGCTTCTTTATCTCCAACCTTTTGCAATGGTACAACCTCATCATAAGTATCATCAAAGGCTATTACTGATATTTCATCTACTTCTCTTAAGTTTTCTAATGCCTTCATTGCAGCTTCCTTAGCTAAAGTTAACTTACTAACTCCACCACCTTCAGCACTCATACTACCTGATTTATCTATTATTAAGTTGATACTTATTGCAGGAACTTCATTTTTTCCTCTCTTATCCATATAAACAGGCAATACTTTTTCAAGTGAAGTATCTTTATATCCTCCAAGAGCATAAGAATCTTCACCGCCAAAAGTTATTAATCCACCACCATAGTCTTTTACATAAGCTTCTATATTATCCATAAAGCCATTGCTCAAATCATCTCTATGGACATCATTTAAAACTATTGATTTATATTCTAATAATTCATTTAAAGTACTTGGTGATGCACTTGGAGCTATTTTTTTAATATTAGCACCTGAATTTGATAATATTCCTTCTAAAGCTTCCGAATCGCCTTTAACTCCATTAATAAGAAGAATATTAGGCTTATCCATTACGTTTGTAAAAGTACTAAATTCATTATTAACTTTATTTGTATCTCCCTCTGCTTCTACTAAAACTCTATAGCCCTTAAATCCACCTGAGCTTTGCTTATCTTTAAATACAAAGGAGTTCTTTCCTTTTTGTATTTGTACCTGCTGCTCACCTACTTTATTTCTTCCTGAAAATAATGTAAGCTTTGCCTTTGTTGCATAATTTGATTTTATATCAATAGAAACCGAAAACTCCTCTCCTACTGATATATTATCTGGTACCTTAACATTATCAACGTAAATTTCTTCGCCTTTTTCTCCTGTAATTTTATATACTTTAAAATCTATTTTTTGTTCATTTATTAATGGTGTAGACTTTAATATATCACCTTGATTTTCTTCACCATCGGTTATTAAGACTATTCTTTTAGACCCACCTCTTTCAAATAATCCTAAAGCACTTTCTACTGCTTCTTGAATATTTGTTGCTGTAACCACTGGCTTTTCGTCTATAGATTTATATTCCTTTTTCTTATTTAGAACTTTATCAATTTTTGAATTATCTCCAAATAAAACTACTCCAGCTTTATTTCCTCTTGGCATTGACTCTATAGCTGTAGATATAAAATCTTTCCCTGATTCTTCAAAGTCACTTGCACTCTCTGATACATCCAATAAGAATACAGTTGATATATTTCTACCTTTTAAATTTATAGTTATATTTCCAAATGCTAATATTAAAAGCGTAAAAACTACTATTCTACTTATAAATATTGCAATTTCATTTTTACTCCATGGTTTATATTTTTTAAAGCTATAATACATAAAGGCAAAAATTATTGGAATCAATATTAAAAAGTATAAATTTCCTATTTCTATTTTCATCTCTTCTTTGCCTCCTAATTTCCTCTCTTATACATAATCCATTCAAAAGCTACTACTGAAATAGCTAATATTACAAGTAATGGAGAAAGATTTAAACCTCTTTTCAAATCAGCCTTTGCATCACTTATATTTTCACTTTCACCAATATTATTTATATTAGTGTTACTTTCCTTTTCTGATGGAAAGTTAACTGAAAATAATTCTTTTTCTTCTAAAACATTTAGCTTATAAATCCCAAGTTCACTCTCTTCTTTTATCTCATCACCTGATTTTATTTCTAATGTATTTCCACTTGGATATGTTAAAGTAATATTATTATCTAAGGATACACCTTTAGCTATTATTTTTTCTCCAGCTTTAAAGTTGCTTTTATACACCATTCCACTTGATATTAAATTTTCTCCTAATTCATACATTAATACAGGAAATTCCTTTTTAAGTGCAAAATCACTATTGTGAAGATCAAAAGATAAAGCAGCTATTTTTCTTCCATCAACTTCTCCCTTAAAACCTATATAATTATCATCTATATTTAAAAAACCTCTTCCGTAATAAGGAATTTCTATTGCATTATACTTAGCAGCAGTAAATGTTGTATCTTCTAAGTACTTTGAAAGTTCTCCTATAACAGCTTTAGCCTCTCCCCCTTCGCCACCTGAAACAACATTAAAGAATTCATTTGAAGCTGGATTAATAAATAGTATGCTTCCTTTCGATGGCATTATATCAGGAGTAATATTATCAAATACATATAAATCATATGCATCTGCACTTGTTAAGTTTGATGCATCATTAGTCTTATATACTTCTATATTTTCAATACTACCAAAGGCTCTTTCTAAAAATACATTTTGTTCTGTAACTATAAGAACCTTATTTACCTTTTTCTTTCCTACAACATGGCTATAAGTGTTGTCCCCTAAAATCATATCTTTTCTAGATAATTCTCCCTTTAAGACTTCACCATTTATTTTAGGTAAATCAAAAGTTAATGTTTTATTTTCTCCTTCTTGTAATTGCAAGCTTTCAACAGCAGCAAGTTCTTCTCCATCATAAAGCGAAAAATCTCCTTCATAAACTCCTGTTCCTCTATTTGTTATAGTTGCTATAACTCTTACCTTATCCTCTAGGAATTTATGAGATACATTGTCTACAGATGCATTTACCCCTGAATTTGCTAATGATACAACCTTTCCATTTACATCACCTAACGAAAGTTCTTTATCTGTAAAAGCTATAACTTCATATTCTTCTTCAATTCCTTGGCCTATTGCCTTTATAAATGATAAAGTATCATTTATATCTCCAGTATTATAGCTTTGAGATATTGAATCAATTATTTCATTAGAAACTTCTTTATTAAAATCTCCATTTTGAAGTAAGTTACTACTTCCATCAAAGCTTATTATAAAAGTATTAGTATCATCCTTTGTTGATTGTAAAAACTCCTTAGCAAGGGCTTTGCTTTCATCAAGCCTAGTATTATTTCCATATTCAGCACTCATGCTTGCAGTATTATCTAATACTAAAATAATATTTTTATAACTTTTACCTCCAAAGTTTAAAAAAGGTCTCATTAAACTAAAAATAAGTAAAAGTAATATTATTATTTGTAAAAGTAACATAATATTTTTTCTTAGCTTTTCCCATGGAGTATTCGCTCTAGTATTTTTATAAACTTCATTCCACAAAAGTGTTGAAGATATAACCTCTTCTTTATACTTTCTTTTTAATATATAAAGCATTATTAAAAGAGGAATTGTTATTAATAAGAATAAGGGCCATAAATTTGTAAATCCCATAACATAATCCTCCTAATACAATACTCTTTTCTTGCTAAACTCACCTAATATTATCTCTTCTATTTCCATAGATGAATTTACACTTATAAATTTACCACCATATTTTCTTGTAATATCCTCAATAGATTTTTTATAAGATTTTAAAGTATTTTTATACTCTTTTATCAAACTTGGAGTTAAGCTCATTTTTACATTTTCTCCTGTTTCGCTATCTATAAAGGTAATTTCATTATTAAACTCTGGATCAATTTCTTCATTTGATAATATTTGAACTAGTATTATATCTTGCTTTTTAAAAGCTAAATACTTAAGAGCATCTTCTAAATCTTTTAATCCATCATTATTTAAAAAATCAGATATCACTACAGATACACCTCTAGGAGTTAATGGTCTCTTTTTTATACTACTTGTAAGATCTGTTTTACCATCAAATTCAATATTTTCTAACTCTTTTAATATCCTTTGAAAGGCTTTGTTTCCAGCTGCTGATTTTATACTTTGTATATCACCATTATCCATAGTACTTATATTTACTCTATCTAGATTATTTAAGGCAATATAGCTTAGAGCAGCAACAACTTTCAATGCTGTATCTTTTTTGTTTTCATTTCCATAATCCATTGACTTACTTTTATCAACAAAGAAATTAAAAACACCTTCTCTTTCTTCCATAAAAACCTTTATAAAAAACTTATCAAATCTACCATATGCATTCCAATCTATTCGTCTAAAATCATCTCCTGGAGCATATTCTCTATAATCAGAAAACTCTACAGAAACTCCTTTTGCTTTTGACTTTCTTCCTCCTTGTGTTCCTGAGGAAAGCTTAAAATTTATATTCATATTTATTTTATTTAGCTTTTTAAAAAAGTCCTCATTAAATATCCTTTCACTCATTTTTTACACAACCTTTAAATCTTCTAGTATCTTATCTATAATACTTTCTTCTGTTAAACCTTCTGTTATAGCATCAAAATTTAGTATTATTCTGTGCCTTAAAACTGGATAAGCTAAAGCCTTAATATCGTCAAATGATACATTTAATCTACCTTCCATAACAGCTCTTACTTTTGCCCCGCTAATAATACCTTGTGCAGCTCTTGGACTTGCTCCTGCCTCTACATATCTCTTAACAAACTCTGAAGCTTCTGGAATTTCTGGATGAGTTGCTAATATAAGCTTTAATGCAAATTCTTTAACTGCTTCTGCAAGTTTTATTTCTCTAATTGCTTCTCTTATCTTTAATATTTCATCACCTTCAAGTACAGCATCAATTTGAACTTTATTATTAGTTAATGTTAAATCCATAATTTCTTTAAGCTCTTGAAGATTTGGAAAATCTACATTTAACTTAAATAAGAATCTATCTAATTGTGCTTCTGGAAGTGGATATGTTCCTTCTTGTTCTATTGGATTTTGAGTTGCAAGCACCATAAATGGTTTTGCCATTTCATAAGTTGTCTTACCAACTGTTACTGTTTTTTCTCCCATAGCTTCAAGTAAAGCAGATTGAGTTTTAGGAGTTGCTCTATTTATTTCATCTGCTAATAGTAAATTTGTAAATACAGGTCCTTTTTCAAATTTAAATAAAGTTTTATCATTTTCTTTAACTACTATATTTGTTCCAACTACATCTGCTGGCATCAAGTCTGGTGTAAACTGTATTCTAGAAAAACTTAAGTTTAATACCTTTCCAATTGTCTTTACTAATTGAGTTTTTCCCATTCCAGGCATACCTTCTAAAAGCACATTACCATCTGCAAAAATAGCAATTAAAACATTTCTGATTATATCTTTTTGTCCTATTATCCCTTTTGATATTTCTTCTTCGCATATTCTTATTTTCTCTGAAACTTCTATAATTTCTTTTTCACTTATTTCCATCTTTCTCACCTCTTAGTTTAATCCTTCAAAATAATCCTTTATAAGATCTTTTAAACTTTCTGGAAGATTACTATTATTTGCACCTTCTAATGCACTGTTAGTATAATCTCCTATTACCTTATCGTAATTTATTTTATTTCCATCTAAATTAAATCCATTTTCAGTTTCTATAGTTTGGGAATTTCCCTCTTGATTTTTATTTCCAGTTAGATTTTCATCATTTCCTACTTCTCTTCCAGGGATATATATTTGCTCCCCTCCTTTATTTTCTAAATCATTTTCTGTACCTTCATTACTTCCCATATTCCAGCCAGTTCCACTTCCATTTCCGCTTCCGTTTCCACTTCCACTACCTGATCCATTTCCTTCGCCTTGTCCTTCGCCCTCTCCTTGACCTTGACCTTCGCCTTCACCTTCGCCTTCTCCTTCTTTATCTCCAGGCTTCTTTCCACTACTATTATTTTGTGAATTTTGAATAGCCTCCTTTAAACTTTCTGCATCAAGCTTTCCATCTAAAACTGAATTTGAAGCTTCACTTAAGGCCTCTGAAAGATTTTCATCGCTTACACTATTAGCAGCATTTGCAAGAGCTTTTGATAAATTATTCAGCTCACTACTGCTCATATTTCCCAGGGATTTTTTTAAGTATCCTAAAGCCTTTTCTAATTTTTCTTTATCCTTAGACAATATTGCATCTGCAATCTCTTTACCTTCCTTCTTTTTCATAAGCTCATTAGTCAATTTATTTAAGTCTTTCTTTGCGCCTTCTTCTTTATCTTTATTAAACTCATCTAATAAATTCTTCTGAGTCTTTTCTATAGCAGATTTACTTTTATCATTCTTTGCTTCATTCTTTTTATCTTCTAGCTTCTTTTCCATTCTTTCTAAAGTTTTATTTACATCAAGCTTCTTTTCGCTTTCCTTTAACTCCTTCTTTGCATCTTCTAATATCTTTTTTATAGCTTCTTTTTCTTCTTCAGTTAATTCTTCTGATTTTTCAACTAACTTCTTTTCTTCTTCGATTTTTTTAATAAATTCCTGTTGATATTTATTAAATTCTCTAATTGAATTAGCTTCTTTTTTAGCTGAAGTATCTATAAATGAAGTCATAAAACACATTATTATTAATCCTAAAACCATAAATATTTGCTTTTTATCTACAGTTATTTTTAAATTATCTTTTATCCTAAAATTTTTAATAAAAGATACAGTATCTTTCTTTTGAGCAATTGAAATATTATCTTCTTCATTTATTAATTCTAAAGATGTTGTAACTCTTTCATTTAATCCTTTTGAATCAACTATTAAAGCAACACTTTTTTTACCAGGTGCTTTTATAAATCCATATATTATTATTGAAATTAATCCTAAAGCTAAAACACTAAGAGAAACTTCTTCTACATATGGAAATGTTATAAATAAAGATATTAATAATAAGCATAAGATTAAGCATAGTAGGTATTTTAAACCTACTATGCTCAAGTTTATTATGAAGTTCGCCCTAATTCTTTTTGATGCCTTTTTTATAAAGGTTAATATTTCATTATTTAAAGAATTCATAGCTTTACTCCTTTACTTTATTCTTTGTCTTAATCTTTACCTTCTTATTTCTTTTTCTATTTAGTGGATTTAACCTTCTAGCTGCTAAATATAAGAATATAAAAGTTAATATTCCTTGAATTCCTATAGAAATATATTCAGCATATTTTGAAATTCCTATTTCTGTAAGCATATAAAGAAAATCATTTCCAAGTCCTACTTGATTTGAAAGCATGCTTCCAAAACCAACTGCTGGGCTTAAGTATACTATAGGTGATATTGTTGGAGGTGTAGTAATTGGACCTCCACTTAACCTCAACATAGTAATAATAAAAATTACATAAGCTATAACTATAGTACCTACAAATATAAATAATACTATTGCATAGGTTAAAGCTGTTGCAACTTTTGATGTCTTAGCATATGTTGAAACAAATACTCCTATTGCCCCAACAAATATTGTATTAATAATAAATGATAATATAAGCACTAATATATTACTTATTTTCACTCCACCAATTAAAGCACAAATTGCATATAAAGGTATCGTACATACTATTAACATTATTACCTTAAGTGATGATGCTAATAGCTTACCAATTATTATTTGAAATGGACTTAATCTAGTTGATAGCAGTATATCTAATGTTTGCTTTTCTCTTTCTGAACATATTGAAGTTGCTGTTAATGATGGTACTATAAACATTAAAAGTACAGCTTGAGCAAATGCCATACCTATATAAAGTATTATTGAGCCTTGCATATTCAATCCACTTGCATAAATCTCATTACTATAAATATTGTAAAATAATAATGTTCCTGCTGATAAAATAGCTATATAAATAAGCAACATAATTGTAAATCTAGGCGTTCTTACAGTTAATCTGCTCTCATTTCTTAAAACTGGATTCAATCTCATTTTAACTCCCCCCTCTAATTATCATCCTCTGTAATTTGTATAAATACATCTTCTAAATTACCAACTGCTTTAGCAAAACCTATTACTGATACATCTTGTGTAACTAAAGCCTTTAATATTTCCTTAGCTTCCTTTTCGCCTCCTGCTACACTAGCTGTAACCTTGTTTCCATCTAATGAAATTTCCTTAACATCTGGTATTTGTTTTAGAACCTCTATTGCTTTTTCTGGATCTTCCATAACAGTTATATTAATAGGGGCTGTACCTGAAGCTCTAAGCATAACTTCTTCAACAGTTCCTTCACATACTATAGATCCATTTTTAATTATTCCAATCCTAGTACATATTTCTCCAAGTTCAGAAAGTATATGAGAAGAAACTATGATTGTCTTTCCCATTTCCTTAAGATTTTTTAATATTCCCTTCATCTCAAATCTTGCTCTTGGATCCATACCTGAAGCCGGCTCATCCAATATTAACAACTCTGGATTATGAACTAAGCACCTTGCTAAACATAACCTTTGTTTCATACCTCTTGATAACCCATCTACATTTGCATCCCACTTATCTTGTAGATTAACAAGTTCTAGTAAATCCATAGATAACTTTCTAGCTTCTTCACCAACAATACCATATATTGAAGCATAAAATTCTAAGTATTCTATAGCTCTTAAATTATCATAAACACCAAAAAAGTCTGGCATATATCCTATTTTATCTTTTAATTCTTTATTATTTTTTATTGCATCTATTCCATCTACATAAACTTCACCACTATCTGGGGAAAGTAATCCAGAAACTATTTTCATGGTAGTGCTTTTTCCTGCTCCATTTGGACCTATAAATCCAAATATCTCACCTTTTTCTATTTCTAGGTTTAATCCATTTAAAGCTTTAAAGTTACCATAAGATTTTTCAAGGTTCTTTATAACTAGCATTATTTTTCCCTCCCCTTAACAGTTATTCGTGGAACCATTGATTGACCTTTCATCTCATCAACAGTTACCTTTATTTTCATAGTATTATTTTCAATATAGTTTTCAATATCCTTTATCTTTTCAAAACCTTGAGATAATGTTATCTTTTCATAATCACTAGTTTTATAATTATATATAAACTTCTCTCCATTTTCTCCACCATTATAACCATATCTATCAACACCAGACTTTACTATAACTTCTGTTACAGCAATGTTATCATCAATTTTATAGTCAAATATAATATCACCTTGACCATATATATATCCACTATATTCATCTAAATGAACATTTGAAGATGAGTTAACTGAATCAACTTTATATGAGAAGAATCCATCAGGGAAGTTTAAAGTTCCATCTTTACTCTTAAAATCAATATCTACATCTTGGATTATTGCTGTTGTATCGAATTTTGATATAGACTTTTTACCAAAATCTATTCCGTATTCTATAGATAAATCAGTAATGGCAATAAGTTTTATTTCTTTATTTATATATAATTCATCAGAAACCGACGCTAATAAACTTGATGTTCTTAAAATATTTTTATACTCTTCAGTCTTTAACTTTTCTTTATCATTCCATCTTGCATCATAATATTTTTGATTCAAGGTATCTGAATAAGCTTGAAGTCCAGCTCCTCCAGATGTAGCTGCTCCTTCTATCGCCTTTTCCTCACCTTTAGGTAACTCTCCAAGGTCCCATACATTTTGTCCTGCAACTAAAATTAATTTATTTATATTTTTATCTAAATTGTTTTTTACAACTCCATTTAAATTCCCATCAGATAAATTAAAGTTTGAATCAATCTTAGGAATAACTTGTTCCTTGCCTATAACTTCAAAAGTTTTCATATCTAATGCATCGCTATCAGCAAATGTAAAATAAGAATTATTTCCCTTATAGGTTGTTTTTACTCTTAATCTATCTTTTATTTCTTCTTCTGGATTACCATAATAGTGCGTATCTTGTGTAATATAGTTCATAGTTACATCTTCTGGCTTTTCTATAATTACATCTTCCTTATATTTTGTTCCTATCCCTATATATCCCTTTGCTAATCCTTTGCCATCCTTATCTACTGAAACTATATTGTTTTGATTTAAAATTACATCATTAACTCTTGTTGATGAACCCATAAAATAAATAACTAAGGCAAATACAATTGATATTGCTGGAATAGCTATCCAAGTTAAATCTCTTTTATTTAACTTCTTTAAAACTATATAAAGTACAACACCTATAATTAATGCATATAAACCAAATACTACTATTAATGACTTAGTTCCTACTATTTCATTTATCGGGATACTTTGCATAAGCTCTCTTGCTCTGTAATACCCCTGTCCCATATATCCACCATTCATATTCTTATCAAAAATACCATTTGCTGCATCTGTAAGAATTAGACTTAAGAATTTACTTGCATCTTTTGATGATATTAATGGTTCTAGCCCTAAATCAAAAGTTGTTATTAGTATTTCACCTCTACCTTTTTCGATAGAATAAACTAATGGCTTTTCTGATGTCCCATTTTTAATTTTTGCATCTTTAACTTCTAAATTAGAAGTTATAAGTTTTAAATTATCTTCTACTAAAGTTAAATTTTCTTCTTTAACCCCATTAGATTTTACTTGTAAAAAGTCTTTATCAATACTTCCTATGGTTTTTGATTCATTAGCACCTGCACCTAATATTAAAGTTCCACCTTTATTAATCCATGAATTTATTGCATCATACTGCTCTTTTTTTAAATTAGACATATTATAGTTATTTATTATAATTGCATCTAATCCATCTATGTTTAAATTATTTTCTCCTATTATGTTTTCATCAAGATATACGTTTTCAATTGTTCCTTCAAATCCTCTACTTGAATCAAACTTTACATTACCAATATATCCAAGCGAAGTAGCATCATCAGTTAAAACTCCTGTAAATAAATTTGTTTCTGTTACTCTTCCATTTGATATTAATGTCTTCTTTTGAGATAAAACTTTTCCATCTTCAACAATATTAACTGTCATTTTACTTGAATTTTCTAATACCTTTACAGGTATTGTAACTTTACTTATTTCACCTTTAGTTAATGAAACTTCTTTACTATAAGCATCATAAGTTCCCATATTGGAACTAGCTACTCTTACTTCTATTTCACCTATAAAATCTCTTTCTAAGCTATTAACTTCTACTGTTACAGGTATATATTTCATAGCTCTATACTTACCTTGAATTCCATAACTAACTTTTATTTCGTAAGCTTCTGATTCGCTAGTTTTAGCATTTACTGTTATATTAGTAAAAGAAAAACTTATAACTATTAAAGCTATAAAAGTACTTATCATACTCTTTTTTAAAAATGACTTCATTACTATTCCCCCTAGGTTACATATTTTTAATCATATGTCTTAATTGTATCCTAATTAATATAACTTTCTCTTAACAATTTCTTAAAATTTTCTTATTTTTAACATATACTGTAAAATATAACCATTATATAAACTTATTATCTAAAATCTCAAAAATAATTACTATACACATATTTATATTCCATATTAAATTTCTAAAATATCATCTTTTGCTTATGGATATATTCATTTAATACTTCCCCATTAAATCTTAGAAATTATATAATAATGTATTTTAAAAATTTTTTTATTATTTCTCCACAAAAAAACAATCTCTACCATACCTTAGAGATTATTTTAATTTTATATATTTTTATTTTCTATATCTTTCTTCCAACTTATTTATATCTTCTTTATTATCTACCCATTCTTCCATATATCCGCAATTACAACATAAATATCTTGAAATATTTACAGTACCATTTAGAAACCCTGCTGGAATATTATTCCCCGTTCCATATATACCAGTTTCACCAGGTATTCTTAAGATTTTCTCACCGTTACATTTAGGACATATCTTTTTATTTTCCATAGCTTAAGACTCCTTTTAAATTTATTTATGTAATATTTATCTCAATATACAAACATAAAACCATTTATAAAAACTGATAGAATAAATCTATTAATTAAACTTTTTCTATAAAACTCATATATATATATATATTCTAAAAATTATTTAATATTAATTTAGTTAATTGCTAATATTAAATAACTCATACATATCATTTTTTCTGTCTTCATGAAAATCTATTGTATAAATATCAAGGTATGTCTTTTCTACATTTCTAATAATATCCTTTTCTAAAAGAACATTATTTACTTTAATCAAATTTTTTAAATCATAATTGTCTCCAAATACTCCGTTTGTAATATTAACTTTATATCCATCATTAAAATGAATTTTATAATAAAAACTCGGATATTTTCTATTTCTCCACTTTATTCCTATATCTCCTTCTTTTATATCAGAATAGCTATATTCCTTTTCTAAAGACTTTATAATATTATGTTTTTTAATTTTATTTTCATAAAAGATCGTATATTTATTTAAGCTATAAATAAAAAACAATATTAAAGAAATCAAAATAGAATAAAAAATTCTAGAACATAATTTATTTTTTCTTTTACAAATTATATCCCTTGTCCTTATTTTTATCTTTATTTTGAAGTAAATCATTACTAATATTATTGCTGGAATTAATAAACATACTATATTATCAAATATCTTCGTTGTTATTAATAAATAGTTGTCATTAAATGCTTTAATAAAACTTTCAATTAAATAAGATACTCCAATAAAATGTAAAACAAATATTATTACTATTAAAATAAAAATCCCTAGTCTCTTAAAAAATTCTCCTATTGATCTTGCTTCAAAAAGCCAATTGTATTGATACATAAATAGCTCCTATTTAAAATTCATTATACTTTCTATTTCCTACTTAAAATTAAATAAATAAAAATACTCATACTTACTGAATATGTAATACTTCTAATTATTGTAGCAGAAATGCTTTCTCTTCCGAAAAGAATTTTAATTATAATATCAACTAAAACTAGGACTACAACTAAAAAGAATATTAATAATCTATTTTTACAACATTCTTCATCCTATTATAATTTACCATAACTGTGAAAAACACTAATGAACTTATCGCAACACTTACCACATATCGAATCAAAATGTTAAGATCTATCATTACCTCACTTGCCTCTTCTGAAACAATTTAATTATTTAATAATATAAAAATATTTACTAATAATCTAATACTTAATAATTAGAATTGATTTTCTTCTCGTTAATTATATATATTTATTTTAAAAGAACTTTTAATTATTGTAAATACTTACATATATTCAACAAATTAAATATAACTATATATATTTACATTTAATTTACACATTGATTTCTTATAATTAAAATAACCACCCAAACAGGTGGTTACTCTAATATATTCACATATAATTTTCTTATTGCCTCTTCTTATGTATGTCAATTTTTATTAAAATCAACTTCAATTAAATCCTATTTTCATAACTTTTAAGTAATCTTATATAATGATTTGCTTCTCTTAATACATGATCAGCCATAAGTGGAAGCATCATGGATTTTATTTTACACTCATCAATTCCTTCTGTACCTGATTTTTTAAAATCTCTAAAATTAATAGTTTCTGTTAATGTATTATCAGTAACTCCTAACATTCCTGTAGAATCCATATCCATAGTACTTTGAATTAAATCATTATATACCTTTACAAATTCATCTGCTGTTCTTATTAGTTTTCCTTCAGAAGGGTCTAATAATCCTCTTATAAAAGAAGCATGTTCAAGCATAATATGGTCCCAAAACAACTCAGCATCCTTAATATTTTTTTCTTCAATATCTTGATCATTTTCCAAAGAATAAACATATGAACGATATAATTTTGCTTCATGTATTAAGTGATCTAAAAATGTAGGATAACTTGCCGTAAATATATTACATGCTAGTACTTCATTTAAAACCTTTGTTTTAAAATCTATTAAGCAATCAAGTAATTTTATAGCCATACTATTAAGCCTCTTCACAGAACTTTTTGTCTTATTATCATAATCTTTATGATTTTTTCCCTGTAGTTTTGTCTCTATAATTGTTATTTTAGAATTTATTTCTATACCAGTATAATGTTCTGTTTTTCTTTCTGTACTTAAAGTGTAATCAGTATAAAGTTCTCCTGAATCTAATACCTCTTCTCTAATTCTTCCATGACTTAATTTTATAGTATCTAATAAAAGTTTTTCAAATTGTAGTTTATAGTTATCAGCTTCTTTAGCAAGCTTAACATTTTTAGGGGTAAATCCAGCCTCTAAAAAAATAGCATGCTCTTTCATAATTCGTGCATAAAATAAATGTAATTCTAAAGATAAAAAAATATATCTTTTACGTGCTAGCATGTCTTTTCCTCCATAAGAATTTTATTATAGTATATTTATAAAATTCATTTTATGTTCATACTAAGAAATTAATTTCATAAAGTAATCTTTATATGCTTAATTTTGTATAGAATTAATGCTAGTAATATATTAAAAATCTAATATACTACTAGCATTAATTCAAATATAAAACCCTAAACCCTATATTATTCTCTTAAATCAAATATGCACGAACACCCTAAACTTCCTTGACTTTTCATAATTTCACTGTATTCTATAAATTCCACTTCATAGCCTTTTTCTATAAGCATTTCAGTTACAGATTTATTACTGCTTAATAGCTTCTTATTTCCTAAATATACATAATTAGTTGCTAAGTCATCTGCATCTTTCTTAGATATTTCATATAAATTATTTATATATTTTTCTATTATCTTTTTATCATAAACATAAGGTGATATAACTGCACTTCCTTTATCTAGGGTATTGAAAACACAATCTAAATGTATTTTACTAGTATCAAAATTAACTGGAATAACTTTAGTATTATTTTTCATATTAATTAAAACTTCTTGAAGCTCATTGACAGCCTGGATAGATGTTCTGCTACTAATTCCAACAAAAATAACATCTTGATACTTTATAACATCCCCGCCCTCTATATTATTCTTCATTTCATAATATTTTATATTATTATCTTTTACAAACTTCATAAAACTCTCAGTTTCAATTTTTCTCTCTTTTTCTTTCATCTTACTTACAAAAAGCAAATCATCAATTACAAAACCAATATCTTGAGTAAAGACTTGTTGAGTAGCATTTTTATTTATATCTATAAAATATAGCTTTATATTATTTTTACTTAATGCATTTATAAAGTTATTATACTGACTATAAAGCAAATCATAGTTTATTTTGTTATAATATTCATTGCTTTTATCTATTATTTTAAAGTTTACTGGGTAACATAATATACAAGATTTTAATTCATCACTTTGGCAATAATTATATATTTTCATCTCTTAACTCCTATACATATAATATTATATATTTATAATTTCAATATAATCTTTATAATATTCACTTATGCAAAGGTCTAATAAAAGATTTTTTAATGTACTTTATATTTGATTAGTTTTAATTATTAACAGGATTCTTTATACTCGAATATATTAATAGGGATAAATTATATATAGGAGACCTTTATGAAATATTTTGTTAAAACAAGTGATAATTCTAGAATTGCTGTGGAAGACTTAAATTCTGAAGCAGAGAAGACCATATTATTTATACATGGATGGCCATTAAATCATAGTGTGTACGAGTATCAATTAAACTTCTTTCCTTCTAATGGATACAGATGTGTTGCTATCGACTTAAGAGGATATGGTGATTCTGATAGACCTTACAACGGATATGATTATAATACAATGGCCGCAGACATAAAAAAAGTAATAGACGTTCTTAAATTAAATGATATAACTTTAGTTGGACACTCTATGGGTGGTGCAATATCCATAAGATATATGTCTAATTATAATGGTCATGGTGTATCTAATCTTTGTTTAATAGGTGCTGCTGCACCTAGCTGGGTCAAAACAAGAGAAGTTCCTTATGGATATACAGATGCGGAAGTTACTACGTTTATAAATGCCTCTCTTAATGATAGGCCTAAATTCATTAGCGGTATTTCTGATTTATTTTTCTACCAATATGTATCTCAACCTCTTTTAAACTGGTTTAACAACATAGCCCTATCTGCTTCACCATGGGCTACTACTCAAGGACTAATTAGCCTAAAAAATGAAAGACTCTTTAATGATATCCCTAAAATAAAAGTTCCTACACTAATTTTACATGGAATACACGATAAAGTTTGTCCTTATGAATTTGCTGAGTATTTAGATGAAAATATTGAAATTTCTATATTGATACCTTTGAAAGGAAGTGGTCATGCTGCCTTTATTGAAGAAAAAGATATAGTAAATGATACTCTTCTTAAATTTATGGAAAACAAGCTAAAGTAATGATAATAAATCTATCTCACAATATATAATTTTTAATAGGAGCTGTTTTAAGTCAGCTCCATTAAATTTTATAAGTTCAAATATTTTTATAATTAGTTTTTATCAACTTTTATTGAAATTTTAATAACAAAGTCATCACCAATACTACTAGCTATTTCATCTATTAATACTTCTTCATAAGAATACCCATTAATTCTTAAATTATTTTCTTCTATATATTTTATCATTTTCTCATAAACCTTATAAACTTTATCATAATATCCATGTGAATATCCTACTAAATAAAGCCCTTTTGGCTTTAAAACTAAATCTTTATATTTTTTCTTTTCTATTACCTTACTAAAATAATAACTATATTTATCAAATCTTCTATTAATTAAATTTTCTTTATTTATAATTGATCCTACTGGATATCCATAATCCAAATCATTATCAATACAGTATTTTATATGTTCTGTATATGTTTCAATATCATAGTCATCTTCCGTTTCATTTACTGGATTGCTTAATACTATATACTCTTCCTCTTTTTCTTCTAAAACTAACTCACTTGTGGAATTAATTCCAACTTCTATTAAGTTTAATTTTACTTCTAAAAGTTTTTGAATCCTTTTAAGGTTATGTATTTCTTTTTCAACTTGCTCTTTTTCATATTTTAATAATTGTAATGTGTTTTCCGGATTTCTTTTATCTAAAAATTTTTTAATTTCTTTTAATGGCATACCAATTTCCTTTAATACTGATATTACATTAAAAACTTCCAACTGATATTTTGAATAATATCTATATCCATTACTCATAACCTTTTCTGGCTTAAATAAATCTATATCATCGTAATGAAAAAGAGTTTTCTTTTTTATTCCACAAAGCTCTGCAAATTCTCCAGTTGTATAATATTTTTTGAAATCTCCTTTCATAAATAGTAAACCTCCTATTGACTATTCCCTTACTGGATACTTTATTATAAGAAAAGAAAAAAATCAATTAAGATTTAGGAGTGTTAGATATGAATAATTCACTTGGAAAGGAAGTTACCTTTTTAAGTCTTATAAAATTTACTTTACCAACAATTATAATGATGGTATTCTTTTCTCTTTATACAATTATTGATGGTATATTTGTTTCTAGGTATATTGGATCAAATGCTCTTTCTGCAATAAATATAGTATACCCTGTTATTTGCATATTAATAGGAATAAGTGTCATGATGGCCACAGGTGGAAGTGCTATTGTGGCAAAATTTATGGGAGAAGCTAAAGATAAAGAAGCAAGAGAAAGCTTCACTCTTATAACAATAACTTCAATAATATTTGGACTAATAATAGCTATATTTTCTTTAATATTTATAAAGCAAATCATTTATTTACTGGGATCGACTGATAGTTTATATGAAAATTCTCATACTTACTTATTTACAATGTTACTTTTTACTCCCGTAATTATACTTAAAATGCTTTTTGATTATTTCTTAATTACAGCTGGTAATCCGAACTTAGGTTTATTAAGTGCAATCATAGGAGGGGTAACAAATATTATTTTAGATTATGTACTTATTGTCCCTCTAAATATGGGACTTGTTGGAGCTGCATTAGCAACATGTATTGGTTATTCACTTCCATCAATAATTGGAATTATATATTTCTTTAATAAAAAGAATACTTTACATTTTGTTAAACCTAAATTTAATTTTAAAACAATATTATATAGCTGTAGCAATGGTTCTTCAGAAATGGTAACTCAAATATCATCTGCTGTTACAACATTTTTATATAATATAATAATGATAAAACTTTTAGGTGAAAATGGAGTTGCATCTATAACTATAGTTTTATATGCTCAATTTTTATTAGTTTCTGCTTATATAGGATTTACTTCTGGAGTATCACCGCGCATAAGTTATAATTTTGGTAGTGAAAATAAGCAACAACTTTATAAGATAATTAAATATAGTTATATATTTATAATGTTATTTTCAATATCTACTTTTATAATTTCAAAATACTTGTCACCATTATTAATTTCTATATTTGCTGGAAATGGAACTGAACTTTATGATATTACATTAAATGGATTTAACTTATTTCAAATAAGTTTCTTATTATGCGGAGTAAATATTTTTACATCTGGAATGTTTACTGCTTTTTCTAATGGTAAAGTATCTGCTTTACTTTCACTTTTAAGAACATTTATATTCTTATCTAGTGGCATAATATTTTTACCATCATTAATAGGTGTAAATGGTGTTTGGCTTGCAGTTCCTCTTGCTGAAATTATGACTTTAGTATTTTCTTTATTTTATATTTATAAATATAAAAATATATATGGTTACAGCTATAAATATTTTAAAGTCTATGCTTAAAGAAAAAAGTTAAATTAATCCACAATGTATTATAAAATAGTCACATATTGTAAGATTGATTTAACTTTTTCTTTTTATATTTCTTCTTTTAATATTTCACTTAATAACTCTGGATAATCGGTAAATAATCCATCTGCTTTATTTTTAATAAGTAATCTCATATATATTGGCATATTAACAGTATATATATTAACTTTCAAATTATTTTCATGTGCTTCTTCAATTAGTTCTCTTGATACAAATCTTAAATCTGGATGAATTGCATCTACATCTAACTCTTTTGCATACTTAATTACATCTTCAATTGGTTTATCATATAATATTCCTGTCTTTATACTACTATCCAAGCTTTTAACTATTTTTATTGAATTATGATTAAAGCTTGATAAAATTATTTGATTATTTAATTTATACTCATTTTTTAAGCTAATTACATCTTCTTCAATTCCCTTATAATGAATCTCATCTGTTTTTAATTCTATATTTAATGTTATATCTTTACCATTTATTAATCCTAGTACTTCCTCTAATGTTGGTATGTTACACTCTCTATTATCTCTAAATAACTTTTTTCTATTTTTAAGTTTTCTTAATTCATTAAGAGTAAGATCCTTAACTAATCCTTTTCCTAAGTAAGTACGCTCTACATCTTCATCATGAATTACAACAAGTTTATTATCTTTTGTCTTATGCACATCTATTTCTAGTCCATTTGCACCTGATTTAATTCCTTCCTTTAATGCAAGTATTGTATTTTCTGGGTAATCAAAGCTTGCTCCTCTATGTGCAAAATTTATCATAATTCTCCTCCCTTATATTAATTAAATTTTTTTCTAAATATCAATTTATCTATTATTATTCCTATAAATATCCCAACAGTATAACAAATTAAATCAGAAAATAAAAATCCACGCCCTAATATTAATGCTCCTATTAAAGTGTTTCTTATTTTATTAATCCATTCTCCTTGGTATAGCTGTGAAATTTCTATTCCATAAGAAAATATTAAGGAGAATATTGTAATCTTTCTTATATTAAATCTATTAAATAAAAATGCTAATCCTAAATAAACCATAGTTGCCCACAATGTATCCCCTGCATACTTACCTATAAAACTAGGTAAATAATTAATATATTTTCTTGAGACTAATCCAAAACACATTGTAGTTAAAGTTAATAATAAATAAATTATTCTACTTCTGCCAAAATTACATTCTTTATTTTTAAGCAAAGTTCCAAGCTTTCTCATTTTATATAATCCTCTATTTTTCTATAAACTATTTCTTCTGGATATAACGCCATAACTGAATCATCATCTATTAACTTGTAATATTTCGTTGAGTAAGTAACAATAAATTTACTGTTTGGTAATTCAAATTTTAATATTTCACCATAACAGTTAGGTTTTCCTCCTGATGGCTCTCCTACTAGCTTTGCATTAGTTTCATTTATAAATTCATAGACATTTAAAAGGGCTGATGAAAAAGTTCTTCTACCAATTATGACTTTTAAATTTTCACGTTTATTTATATAATTATTTGTTTTTATAAAATCTATAAGCGGTCTAATTAATCTAGAATCACCTCCAAGATTATCACTTAAATCCAATGTTAGTCTTTCAATAGAATTTTTATTAATATACTCAACTACATCATTTATCTTTTGACTTAATTTTATATCTCCATCTTCTCTACATGAATTATACTTTATATATATTTCTTTTGAATCTATCAAATGTTCATACCAAAAGTTTTCAAATTCATTTTTTGCATATATAGGTAATTTATATTCTTCTGTATATATCAATTCCTCTAAGGATACAGTCTCTGCATTACATTCAAAATCATTTACTTTAATCTTGACTTTATCTACTGAATCTATTAATAATAATCCATAAAGTACATCAGCTGCTTGAATATATTTCATGCTCTGCTCTTTAAATAAAAATTCATTTTCATAGGAGATTATTTCTTTTAGTTCTTCTATAATTTCATATATTGATATATTCTCAATTGAGCTTACCTTTTTATACAACAAATTTTTATACTTTTCAGTAGTCTTTATTATATAAATTTCATCATTAAACCAATAAAACTTAAATGGTAAATACTTTTTTACTGGAAAAATGATAGAAGTATGTGCATCCTTTACTGATGCAACAATTCTACTTAACTCAACCTTCATATCATCGTAATCTAAATTATTTACTATTGATTTTAAATAATTTATTTTTTCTTCAAACTCATCTCTTGATATATGAAAAAATAAATTTTTATGTCTTTTTATTAAGTTTTCTTTTAAATAATCTATATCTTCAAACCATTTTTCTTCCCATGTATTACTCATTATAGCTCCTTTATTTTATTAAGTTTATTATATTAGTTATTATAAATTACTTTTTACTATATTTTTTATAATAAATTTAATTTATATCCTATTATTTACTATATCATTATTAAAGAATAAAGAGACGCATTTATTTCAACTAAACTTTTACTAGTTAGTTAAATAATCACGTCTCTTTCTTTTTAAGATTATCTACTTAGTTAAACCTTAATAATATTAATCTTTTTAATACCTATAAAAATAAAATATTTCTAATATAATTTTATTCTATTCTTATTCTATTTTTATTTGCCCCATCATACCTTCTTCTTCATGTTCTAGTATGTGACAATGATACATATATGTTCCTATATCATTAAACCTTACTATAAGTTTTACTTCTTCGTCAGGATTAATAAATACAGTATCTTTCCATCCCATTTCTTCTGGTAAAGGCTCTTTGCCATTCCTTGTTAGAACTTGAAATTGTGTTCCATGTATATGAAACGGATGTCCCATAGAATGCATCATTGTGGCTGGATTTGTAATTGTCCAAATTTCTGTTTCTCCGTATTTACCTACTTCATTTATTATATCCATATCAAACTCTTCACCATTTATGGATACCATATGTCCCATTCCTCTAAGCTCAAACCTTCTTTCTTTAGTTACATTTTCTTTTGTCATTCTATTTATGGTAGTTAAGCTATTAGGTATTTCATTTTTATCTTCTACTTTTTCATTAATATTAAATGTCATTATGTTTTTGTTATCACTTTTTAATTCTATTTTAGTTCCAACTTCATACTTTGAAAAATCAACTATTATCTCTGCTCTTTCCCCAGGTGATAAAAAAATACTACTTTGTTTTATTGGAGCTTCTAAAAAACCTCCATCTGAAGCAATTTGATAAAATTCATTTTTATTACTTAAACTCAACTCAAAGTTGCTTGAATTAGCACCATTTACTATTCTAAATCTAACTTTTTCAGTTTTAACTTCTAAAGTTGGATCAATTGAACCATTAATAATTATTGTATTGCCTACTGCTCCATCCATCATATTTGTATCATATATAAAGCTTCCATCTTTATTAAAGCTTCTATCTTGAATAACTAATGGTATATCATTTACTCCATATTCCTTAGGGATGTTTAAACTTTTAGATACTTCATCTTCAATATAAAATAGCCCTGCTAATCCCTTATAAACTTGTGTTGCTGTACTTCCAATAAAATGTGGATGATACCATAAAGTTGCTGCTGGCTGATTTATAGTAAAGCTTGGCTCCCAAGCATCTCCTGGTTGTATTCCTTGATGAGGTCCACCATCATTTTTACCATCTACCTCTAATCCATGCCAATGAAGAGTTGTTGCTTCCTTCAATTTATTATTAACATGTATATTTACTTTTTCACCTTTATTCACTTTTATTACTGGGCCTAAAAAACTTCCATTATAACCCATAGTTTCTGTTTCTTTATTACCTATTAAGTTAGTTTTTCCTTCTTGTGGCTCTAATGTAAATTCAGCTATATTCTCATCTGGATTTGTATCCTCTAAAAGTTCTGGTATTGGTAATTTATTTTTATCCTTATCTAGCTTCTTAGCCTCATCTATCTGATTATTATTAGTTATATTAGTTTCTTCTTTTCCATTTGTGTTTTTCATTAAAAATCCTTTAATAGGATTCTGCAATAAAGCATATATGATTACTATTGCTAAGGCAACGAATCCTACTATTATATATTTACTACTTTTCTTATTCATCTTACTTCTCCTATAAGTATTAATTATTATTTAATATTTATTATAAATAATTATTATGTGGAAATTATGTAGATACTTATATGTCATATATTCATATAAAAAACTTGTGGTTAAAAGTGAATTAAAAGCACACCAAATTTAATTGCTCCTTAATAGTAAAAGTTTTATTTTTTACTATTAATCAACATATCAAATAATGATGTGCTTTTTATTAAATATTAATTTAAATATTAGATGTTATGACAATCCTCATAAAGGCCTTCAACTTTTTCCCAGTCTATTACATTCCATATATTTTTAGCATAATCAGCTCTTAAGTTCTTATATTTTAAATAATAAGCATGTTCCCATACATCTATTGTTAAAATTGGAATAAGGTTATCCATAACTGGTGAGTTTTGATTAGCTCTCTTTACTATTGATAACTTTCCATCTTTATCTTTAACTAAGAATCCATATCCTGATCCAAATTGAGATATAGCTGCATTTGTTAATTCTTCTTTTAGCTTTTCTACGCTACCAAAAGTTTTATTTATTTCTTCAAGTAATTTTCCTTCTGGAGCTTTCTTTGGAGTTGGAGAAAGTACTGAGAAATATAAATTATGATTGGATACTCCACCACCATTATTTACTACTGCTGGTCTTATTTCTTCTGGTAAATCCTCTATATCTTTTATTAATTGATCTAAAGTCTTTCCTTTTGTATATTCTTCATAGCCTTCTAAAGCTTTATTTAAGTTAGTTTCATATGTTTGAAGATGCTTTCCATAATGTGTTTTTACTGTTTCTTCATCTATATATGGTTCTAATGCATCAAATGCATATGGTAAATTAATTTTGTTGTACATAGTTTATCTCTCCTTTATTTATGTTCCTACTATTATTTGATATATAATACAAACTAATTAATTATAAGTAAATATACTGAATCTTATATATCAAATATAATTTACCCTTATTTTGTAATTATTATGTATAGATTGTTAGTTATTATAATTCCTTTATTTATTATTTTTTATTATTTTCTTTAATATTAAATCTATTTTTTAACTATACCTCTAACAAATGCTTACGCTTATATACAATTAAACTAAATAAAAAGAACACTTTTAGAGACTTATAAGAATGATTATCTTCATAAAAATAACACAATTATTTCATATACTTTTTTTAACTAGTAATTAGGAGGATATCTATGGGTATTAACAGAGAAAAAATTAAAGTTTATGAAATGACTTGTACATCATGTGAAAAAAGAATTGAAAACACTGTGAAAAAAATTAATGGCGTAATAAGCGCCAAAGCAAACTATACTAAGGAAACTCTAGAAATTGAATATGATACTGACCTATGCAATCTAGATGAAATAAAAAAAGCTATAAATAAAGCTGGATATTCTACTGAAGCTTCAAGCAATTTGGGAACTATAGGAATACTTGTAATAATATTTATTATATTAATTCTTGGATTCAGAACTAGTGGTTTTGATATGGAATCAAAACTTAGTAATGCTTCATATGCTTTTCTTTTTATAGTTGGTATATTTACTTCCATTCACTGTGTAGGAATGTGTGGCGGCATAATGCTTTCTCAAAGCTTATCTTTTGCTAAAGAAAGCAAATCGAAACTTGAATCAATAACCCCTTCCTTATTATATAATATTGGTAGAGTTATCTCTTATACTATTTTAGGTGGAATAATTGGTGGGATAGGTTCAGTATTTTCATTATCAATTACTGCAAAAGCATTCATTCAAATATTTGCAGGGATATTCATGGTTATAATGGGTTTAAACATATCAGGCTTTAAATTTTTTAGAAAGTTTAGCATAAGAATTCCAAACTTTCTATCTCAATATAAAAGAAAATTTAATTCACCTTTTATTGTAGGACTTTTAAATGGATTTATGCCTTGCGGTCCACTACAAACTATGCAGCTTTTTGCTCTTGGTACAGGAAGTGCATTTAAAGGTGCTTTATCAATGTTTATATTTGCTTTAGGTACCGTTCCTCTAATGCTTACTTTTGGCGCAATTTCTGGTTTCTTAAGTAAAGGTTACACTAAAAAGCTTCTTAAACTTAGTGGCGTTCTTATTATAGTTTTAGGAGTAATAATGGGTAATAGAGGTTTAGCTCTTTCTGGAATAAATATAAATCCATTAGGTTTTATGATGAAAGGCTCTTATGCATCAAATGCTAGCACTGATTCATCTAAAGCAGTTATTGAAGATGGAGTTCAAATTATAAATATGACTGCTAATAATAATGGATATAGTCCTAATGTATTTTATGTTCAAAAGGGTATACCTGTTAAGTGGGTAATTAATGGTGAAAGCCTTAACTATTGTAATAATTCAGTAGTAGCTAACTCATTAAATATTCAGCAAAAACTTAAAAGTGGAGAAAATGTAATTGAATTTATACCAAATGATAAGGATATAAATTTCAGCTGTTGGATGGGAATGATTAGAGGCGTAATTAAAGTTGTAGATGACTTAGCTTCAGTTGATACATCTAAATACGATCCTTCACTTCCTAGTGCAAGTAATGGACCTAGTTGTTGTGCTGTTCCACTAAATAATTCTCCATCTTATCCAGAAACTTTAATTACAACTTCAAAAGTAACTGAAAAATTCCAAACAGCTATTATTAATGGCGTAGGTAACGAATTCCAACCATTAATATTAGTTGCAAAAAGTAATCTAGACTTTAATCTTACAATAGACTTAACTAATTATACTAATTATGAAGGGGAATATATAATATCCAGTGTTAAAGATGGAAGCACAGTAAGCTCCTTTATTGGACAGAAAGGAATATTTGAAATTCCATTAAACTTAGCTTCTACTGGAGGATATGCAATAACAAAAAATGATGAAATTCTTGGTATAATTGAAGCAGTTGATGATATGGATAATGCTGATTATGATGGAATTGTAAATAAATATCTTCGTTTTAATTAAATATTTTTAAGCTAATAATTATATATTGAGTGAATATATAATTATCAAAGGGGGGCGCGTTTAGCGCCCCCCCCCTTTGTATATTACTAAATCTAGCAATTATAATAACTTTCTAATATTAATATATGCAATATAAAAATATTTTTAAATATATTCTTCTAATAAATAGAAAATTTATAAAGCATTCCATTATTTAAAGTCCTAAATTCTTAAATTATCAAAAACAATCCTAAATGTTGTACCTATGCCCTCATTTGATTCTACTTCTATATTCGCACAATGTAAACTTAATATTCTCTTTACTATAGTTAACCCTATACCATTGCCTTCTATTTTTTGACGACTTTTATCTCCTCTATATAATCTTTCAAATATAAATGGCAAATCCTCTTCCTTTATTCCTATTCCTGTATCTATAACTTCTACTATAATTTTATTATTATCTTTATATAAATTAATACTTACACTTCCTTCATTCTCTGTAAACTTAATTGCATTAGTTATTAAGTTTATAAATACTTGTCTTAACTGATCCTTGTCTCCAGGAATAATGTAAGTTTCATCTTTTTCTATACTATAATTAATTTTTATATTTTTACTCTTAGCTTCTAAATAAAAATCTTCAGCTAATTCAATAATAAATTCATCTAATAAAATATTCTCAAATTCTAAATTTATACTTTCATCTTCAAATTCTTTTAATACATCCAAGTTATTTAATAACTTTCCAAATCTTATTACTTCATCATTTAAAGATGATAATCTTTGATTAGATACTGGGAAAATCCCATCTATCATTGCTTCAAGGTTATTTTGTAAAACATTAAGAGGTGTCCTTATTTCATGGGATATATCTGACACAAGTCTCTTCCTTAACATATCCTGATTTTTTAACTTCTTACCTAATATATTTATACTTTCTCTTAATTCTTCAATTTCTTCAATATCACTTTTTGCATTGGACTTTGCTGCAAAATCTCCTCTTGAAAGTCTTTTAGATATGATTGCTATCTTTTTAATAGGAATTGATAATTGCTTTGATATATACAAACTTATTATGATTATAATTAATAATGTAAATATACCACTTAATACAATACTTTTATTTATGGATGATTTAAATTCCAAGTCCTCTTCTGTCAATAGCACCGAAGAATACTGCCCAACTTCTACATTACCTACAATTTCTCCATCTACAACTATATCAAAATTTTTAGTAACATATACACCACTTTCTTCTGTATTCATGCCATTAAAATGACTAGTATCTCTTATATCTGATGGATCCATTCCCCAAACTACTTTTCCATTAGCATCCTTTAGAGTTAAACAATAATTACTCATATAAGCTTCATGCATTATCTCAACAGCAGAGTTTTTAGTCCATTTTTTATCCCTTTTATAAACTTCTTCAAAGTACGAAACTATTCTCTCATTTCTTTTATCTTGAATATCTATCATATACTTATTAAATTTAGTATTAATGGTGATATTAACAAATAATATGATTAATATAATTGCTGATATAGATGATACTAAAAATGATATACTAAGTTTTTTTCTAATACTCTGCATTTATATATCACCACCAAATTTATATCCAACTTTTGTAACTGTTATTATATACTTCGGATTCTTAGTATCTTCCTCAATTTTCTTTCTTATATTCTTTATATGTACATCTATAGTCCTATCATATCCATCAAAATCAATACCAAACACAATTTCAATTAATTGTTCCCTAGATAAAACTTTTCCTTTATTAATTAATAATGTATATAAAATATCAAATTCACTTGGTGTAAATGATATTTCTTCGCCTCTAAGCTCTACTATTCTCTTTTCATAATCTATCTTTAATATTCCATCATTAAAAATATCACTTATTTTTTCACTTGTATTTATTCTTCTAAATAAAGCATTTACCCTTGCCGTAAGTTCTCTTGGGCTAAAGGGTTTAATTAAATATTCATCTGCTCCAATGTCTAAACCAACAATTCTATCGTTTAAACTAGCTTTTGACGTTAACATAAATATATATACATCAGAAGTTCTTCTTATAATTTTACATATCTCTTCTCCATCTATATCTGGTAGCATCAAATCTAAAATAACTAGCTGAAAATCTATTTCCTTATAAACTTCTAATGCTTCCATTCCAGAGTTACATACACTTACATTATATTTATCTTTTTCTAAATATGCCTTTAGTACATTAGCCACACTTTCCTCATCTTCTATTATTAAAATATTACTCATGCTCTACCTCCTTATTTCAATATTTAGTCATATAAACTTTAACAAATTATTTTGAAGGTATTATGAAGATGCTTTAAATACTATTTGATTTCATGTCCGCAATATGGACAATATTTATATTCTGAATCAACTACCTTACCACAACTTTTACAAACACTATTTATATTATAATCATAACCATAATTATTATTAATTTCATGTAAGTCCCAATATGTTATATCTATATTTTCCCCTCTTTCTATCACCTTCCCCTTTTCCTTAGAAATAGAAAATATCTTCTTGCAACTTCCACATTCTACATAGTATTTTTCATTCCATTTGAAAATAGGTATAAAAAAGAAATGGAAAAATTCATAATGCTTTATTATTCTTGCCATACTTAATCTATTACAACTCTTACATGTTAAGTTATTTATTATTTTGACTTCTTTTTCTTTGTTTTCTATTCCAAAAATCCCTATAAAGAACATAACTCTTCTCCTTTATACAACACTTAGCTTATTATATTTGTTTTATAATATTTATTTTATCATCTTTAAAATAAATAAGAAGTCAGAATTCATAATAACTCTAACTTCTTATCAAAAATAATATTTATTTATACTCATATTAACGCTTATAGTATTGTTTCTATTGTGATTCTTTTCACTTATTACTAAAATCCTTGCTTCCATAGGAGCTTCAATCACATTATATATCATTTAATAGTCTCCTCTATGACTTTATTATTATTTTAGTATAACTACAACTCCTATTTCCCATTATTATCAAAACTATATCTTATCTTTTTCCATGTATCATAAATATCTTTTTCTATTTCTCTTGTTAATTCTTTCTTTTCTTCTTCAGTATAAAAAATTGAATTGTTTATGTTTTGCTTTTTATAAAATAAGTTTCTTATTGACTTATTCAAGCTACAATGTTTATTTATGTCTATACTAGCAACCATATTCTCACCTCCTTAAATTATATTCTACTACTATCATAAGATGATTTATTGTCAATTTCGTTACAAATTATTCTAACTTTAGCATATTTAATGAAATCTTAAGAATTACAGTAAGGATATACCATTTTATAAGTCCATTATTTTAATTTCTAATCTAAAATGATTTATCATACAATTTTATATTTTAAATTAAAGGAGCTGTTCACTAATTAATTAGTGTGACAGCTCCTTTAAATATATTTTTATTTATTTTCCTCTATTAGTGCTTCTATTTTACCTCTGCATCTACTTGCACCGCAAAATCCTGTTCCTGCACCTGTTGCTTCTTGAATTTTTTCAAATGTATCAGCACCATCTTTAATAGCTTGAACTATTACGTCCTTTGATACACCCTTACAAAGACAAATTATATCCATATTATCCACCTCTTTATAACTATATATGTTTCAATTAATAATCTACATAATTAAACCTAATAGTATTAAATATTTATCATACTTATTTAATAAAAATGCCGAAATTGAAATCATATATTATTTTTTATATAAGCTACCAAAATAATAACTTTGATTATATAATAACAATTATTCTGGTATTATACAATTATAATTTTTATTGTAACCTATATATTATAATTAATATTATCTTCAAAAGTTGGATTTTTATTATAAAATCGAAGCCTTTGTAGTATTTACCATTATCTATAAATGCATCTTTGCACCTAATTCTATTGCTGATTTATTTAATTCATAATATTCTTTTTTACCATGAATTCTAATAGAGCTTAAAACATCTTCTATAGTAATAATCTTTAATTTTTTAATTAAGAAACCAAGTAATATCATATTTGCATTTCTTTTATCTCCAAGCTCTTCTGCTTTTGATTCAGCATTTATCTTATATACTTCTATATCACCAAAATCAGTTTCATCTTTTACCATATCTGAATCTATTATTAAAGTACCATTATCCTTCATTGATTTACTGAATTTATCTAAAGATGGCTTATTCATAACAACAACTATATCTGCTTCTGATATAACAGGAGATCCAACTTCTTCATCAGAAATTATAACTGAACAATTTGCTGTTCCACCTCTCATTTCAGGACCATAAGATGGTAGCCATGAAACATTGAATCCCTTATCCATTGCTGCATAAGCTAGAAACTTACCCGCAGTTAATATTCCTTGCCCACCAAAACCTGCAAATATAATTTCTTTTTTTATCATTCTAATTGTCCTCCTTCTTTAAATCCTTTTTAACACCTAAAGGATAATATGGAATCATATTTTCTCTAAGCCACTTTAAAGAATCAATTGGAGATAAGCCCCAATTAGTTGGACATGTAGATAAAACTTCTATAAATGAATATCCGAGTCCTTTTATTGAATTATCAAAAGCTTTTTTAATTGCTTTTTTAGCTTTTGTTAAATTTGCTATATTATCTACACTTACCCTTTCAACATAACATGCACCATCTAAAGTAGATATCATTTCTGATACTCTTATTGGGTAACCCTGAACCTTAACATCTCTTCCATATGGAGATGTCTCTGTAATTTGTCCTTCCAAACTTGTAGGTGCCATTTGCCCACCTGTCATACCATATATGCAATTGTTTACAAAAATAGTTACAATATTTTCTCCTCTTGCTGCTGCATGAACAACTTCTCCGGTTCCTATTGCTATTAAGTCTCCATCTCCTTGATAAGTAAAAACTGCTTTATCTGGGTTAGCTCTTTTAATACCTGTAGCAACTGCTGGAGCTCTTCCATGTGCTGCTTGAAACATATCACAAGCAAAATAATCATATGCAAGTACAGAGCATCCAACTGATGCAACTCCTATAGTTTTATCTAATATTTCTAATTCCTCTATTACTTCTCCAACTAGCTTATGAATTATTCCATGAGTACACCCCGGACAATAATGTGTAGGTACATCTAAAAGCACCTTTGTTGGCTGATAAACAATTCCCATATTACATACCTCCAATAATAGATTTTATATATTTGTATATCTCATCTACTGTTGGTATCATTCCGCCTGTCCTACCATAAAATCTAACTTCTTCTTTTCCATTTACAGAAAGCTTAACGTCTTCAACCATTTGTCCACAATTCATTTCTACAGATAAATATCCATGTTTACTTTTGCCTAAAGTCTTAGTAAAGGCTTCATTAGGAAATGGCCAAGTAGTTATAGGTCTTATTAACCCTAAGTTTATCCCTTCCTTTTTTGCAATGCTTATAACACTTTTGCATATTCTTGCTGTTATACCATAAGAAACTAATATTAAATCACAAGATTCTTCACAATTATATAATTCATATTTAACTTGATTTTCTTTTATTATCTTATATTTTTCTTGAAGCTCCATATTAAGTCCTTCAAGTCTTTCTGGATTTAACTCTAATGAATTTATTATATTATGTTTACTTCTCTTTCCTAAACCGTTGGCAGCCCAAGTTTTTTCTGGTAATTCTCTTTTTATATTCTCTTTAAATTCAACACCTTCCATCATTTGTCCAAGCATTCCATCAGCCATTATCATTACAGGTGTTCTATATAAATCGCTTACATCAAATGCCTCGCAAATTAAATCTATCATTTCTTGAATAGATGCTGGAGCATAAACTGGCACATTAAAATCTCCATGCCCTAAACCTTTATTTACAAATAAATAATCTGATTGAGCAGGTTGTATTCCTCCAAGTCCTGGCCCACATCTGACTACATCAACTATCACACAAGGTACTTGTGCTGCTGCTAAATATGAAATTCCTTCTGTCATTAAGCTTATTCCAGGGCTAGATGATGAAGTCATACACCTAACTCCAGTTCCTCCACAGCCATATACCATATTAATAGCTGCAATTTCACTTTCTGCTTGCAAAAAGACTCCTTTAACCTTTGGCATATTTTTTGCCATATATGCTATTAATTCAGTTTGAGGAGTTATAGGATATCCAAAAAAGCATTTACATCCAGCTCTAATAGCTGCTTCTGCTATAGCTTCATTACCTTTCATTAAGAACTTTTCACCCATAGTTATCCTCCTATCTTTCAATTGTTATTACACAATCAGGACAAATTTTTCCACAAGATGCACAAGCTATACATTGTGCTATAAGATCTTCCTCTATTCCAGCTGGATGATATCCCTTGCTATTAAAATTTTCTTTAAAGCCTATAATTTTTTTAGGACATATATTTATACAATGCCCACACCCTTTACACCTTTCCTCTTTAAATATAACCTTAGCCATTTAATTCCTCCTCATTATTCCCAAGGCATGTCCATATATAATTCTATAGGTAATATTTCTCCATTAACTTTATCCTTTATTACCTTTTCAAATTTTTTGGTACACACAGTGTATTTGTAAGGAATGCTTAAAAACTTAGATAACTCCAAAGATTCAATATCTCCTTTCAATATATGTTTAGATTCTGTTTCCTTCATCATGTGAGTATTTGATATTATATCAGTAACTTTTAATCTACTTGCTGGTTCTATGGATTTTAGATATTTACTTGCCATTCTACAACTTAAGGTTTCTGATCTTGAATTATTTAAAACATAATACATTGAATAGTCTTCATCTTCAAAATACTTATTATATACTCCCAGAACCTTTGCCCCTACATCATCTCCACCAATATCCAATATAACTTCATATGATTTATCATTAAATACAGATAAAATTTCTCCTGATAGCACCATTAGCTCCGCATTAACTAAATCCTTTCTTGTGCTTATAACTCTTATCTTGTAATCACTTTCTAAAGTTTCTTTAATATCTCTTACACAAAAATAAGGATTTATTGTATCCATATCAACTAATGCTACCTTTTTACCTTCCTTAGCCATTTTAATAGCATAATTAATTGCAACTTCTGTCTTACCACTACCAAAGTGTCCAGTAAATATCTTAATCCTACTCACACTAACACTCCCCATTAAACATTCTTACTAAAAGTATACTTTATATTGCATTTATTATGCAATTAAAAGTGCTATAACAAAATTGACATTTTCAAATTTGTTGTAGCACTCTTTTTATAATCCTATTACTTTTACTATTACAGGAATAGTTATTATTGATAATAACGTTGTTACAAACACTACTATCGCCCCATATTCCTTTTCTTTATCAAAATCAGCTGCAAATATTGATGTCATAGCTGCTGCTGGCATAGCTTGAATAACTATAATAGTATCTATTACACTTGAATTATCTTTTATAATTAATTTAATCATATAAATAGCAAGTGGTATTACTATTAATTTTATTAAGGCTCCATAATAAACTGATGCTTCTTTAAATATAGATTTAATTTTAACCTTTGATAATATACTTCCAACTATAATCATCGATATTGGTGCAGTCATATCTCCTACTATCTTAGTTGTATCTAAAATAGATGCTGGTAACTTTATATTAAATATCATTATAGGTATTCCAATATATACTGCAATTATTGAAGGATTTAATAATACCTTTTTTATATTTTCTTTTGATAACTTATCTGAAAATATCATTACTCCATATGTCCATAAAAAAATTGTAAAAACCATATTAAATATAGATGTATAAACTACTCCCTCTGCTCCAAATATACTATTTATAATTGGAAATCCAATAAATCCACAGTTAGAAAAGAAATTTGCAAAATGTAATATCTTCTTCTTTTCTCCTTTTAAAGGCTTTAATAAAATATAAGATATTATTCCACCCAAAATCATAAATAAAATGCTATATATAAATGCAGTTATTATATTTCTTCCCATTCCTTCATCAAAAGAAAAGCTAAACGAATTTATAACTAATAGTGGTAATGTGATTTCTAATAATATTCTTCTTAAACCTTTGTTAACATCATCATTTATTATATGTTTTTTAGTTCCATAAACACCTATTAAAATAATTAAAAACAATGCTATTATTTTATTAAAAACTATAATCCTATCCACCCCCTAAACTATCATTTCATCTTATTATATACAATTTATTTATCTAAGGACTACTTTATCTTTATAAAACTTGCAAATATGATTCTATACTTTTCTACTAATAAAGATATTTCTTTATTGTTTATTTAATCATAGTTTAGTTATTATAAAAGTTAAAATCTATTTACTTATTACAGATTTTAATTTATTAATTAATTTTCTACTTTTTAAAAATAAATTGAAAAATTAAATTAATTGTTGATATATTACTTATAATTTGGTAATATATATGCTGAAATAAATATATAATATTTAATGTAATATAATTTTTAAGTATAAGGGAGTAGTTAGCTCTATTTTAGAATGAGTTACTAAGTCAACATATTGAACATAGTTCTGGCTTAGTATTGAATAACGAGACTTATGCGTAGCTTTGCTACGTATAAGTCTTTTTTATTTGTTTATTATTTTATTTGCTTATCATCTATAAAAGTCAATAAAATCCTAAATATTAATTTGGATTTTACAATAAATTCTATAATAAAGGAGTTACATATTATGGGTTTCTTTTCAATTTTTATGACAGGAATAGGCTTGTCCATGGATGCCTTTGCTGTTTCTTTAGCTAAAGGTATTTGCTTAAAAGAAGATGAATTTAAATACTCTTTTAGAGTTGCATTATTCTTTGGTGGATTTCAAGCCTTAATGCCTCTAATCGGTTGGTGGGCTGGTAGATATTTTGAAAGCTATATAAAGTCTTTTGATCATTGGATAGCTTTTATACTACTTGGAATTATAGGTGGAAAAATGTTAATAGAATCTATTAAAGAGATTCGTGGTGGAGAGAAAGAGCTAGCTTTAGAATGCGAAAGAGATGAATTTTCTTATAAGAAGCTAACTATATTAGCTATTGCAACTAGTATCGATGCCTTAGCAATTGGAGTTAGTTTTGCATTTCTAAGTGTTAGTATTGTTCCTTCTGTAATAATAATAGGAATAACTACTTTTGTATTAAGTTTTTTTGCAGTTTTTCTTGGGAAAAAGCTTGGAGAGTATGTCCAAAATTATGCTGAAATAATCGGTGGAGTTATTTTAATAGGTATAGGAATTAAGATATTATTTGAACATTTGATGTAAAATATATCAGAGTATAGCTTTTTCTGCTAATTATGAAAATATGATAATTTAAAATTATATGTAAGAAATCAAAGGGGTATCACGTTTCGTGATACCCCTAAACATAGAATTTTTTATATTTAAATTTATTAACTTCTAGATAAATTGAATTTCTTGTTTTTTCATATACTACATTCAGCAATACCAATTTATTTTTGCTGGATTTGGCTCATCTATTATAGCTACTTTACGTAAAGCCTCCTCCATATTTTTGCACTCTCTTGCTGCAATTTCCTCATAAACATCACTATCAGCATTAACACCAATAGATGTATATGCTATTGCAGCAGCACCATAAAAAGCAAGTCCTAAAGAACTCGTTACAGTGTTAATTGTTGCAGTTGTTGCTCCAATTGCTCTAGCTGAAGCTTGTGCAGCTGGATTTCCTTCTGCTTCTCTTGCTGCTATTTGAACTTCCTTAATAATTTTCTTTGCCTCTGTTAATTTCATATTCCCTTCTAACCATTCATCAACTGCATTCAATGCATTTTTTAAACGTGTATCCTCTGGATAATCTTTTTCATAAATAAGTAAAATATGCTCCCTTGCATAGTCATTGCACCATTTTACGATTGTATTTTTACTTTGTGTTTCTATTAATCTCATAAGAGAAACAATATATGGTGAATCTGCTTTTCCAAGCATTTTTCTTACTTTAGCCATAATAACTCCTTTTTCTTAAATACCTTTTAATTTAATGATCTCATAATATGTAATTTTATTTCTTAAATTATTATGCCTTCAAAATGGTCTATTTCATGCTGAATAACCTGTGCAGTAAATCCAGTGAATGTCTGTTTATGCTTTTTAAAATTCCTATCAAGATATTCTACCTCAATTGCTTCATATCTCATTGTTTTTCTGAAGCCACTTAAAGATAAACAGCTTTCTTCTGCTTCATAAACTTTATCTTTCTTTACTATAACCGGATTTACCATAGGAACTATTATATCACCTATACTAAATACCAGTATACGTTTTTTAACTCCTATCATATTAGCGGCCATACCAACACACTGCTCTAAATTTGCCCTTAACGTATCCACTAAATCATCAATAACCGCTACATCTGCTTTTGTTGCATATTCCGATTTCTGTCCTAAGAATAATATATCTTTTACAATTGGTCTTATCATCTTTATTCCCACCTTTTTAATCACATTCTTTAAAGATATAAGTTTGTTAAGAAACCCATCTCCTTTTTATCACTTAGCATAATTTTATAGCAAAGTTTATGTTTGGAACATAAACCATTTAATCTATATCTTATTTAAATGAATAACGTAAATAAGATACATTATTCAAATTGATTCTTTGATTTTTTGAAAATTATATCTACGGAAGATAAAACTATTATAACAAGTATGTTAATTCCAAGTACTGTTATAAAAATATAAATAAACCATTCAGATAACTTATTTCTCATAAGTGAAATAATAATTAAAAAAATATCAATAATTCCAAAACATATTCCTATAACTCGGCTTAACTTCTTATATTTTTCTTTTTCTTCTCTTTTTGTAGTACCATATACTTCTATAAGTGAACTTCCTTTGCCCATAAAAAATATAACAGTCAGAAAGGCAAATACTATAGCTAGTATATATACTATTTCAATCGGTACAGTAATTTTTATAACGGTACATCCCCTTAAAAATTCTTATTAAACTATTTAGTATTATAATACAATTTTAATGTAAATTATATATTTAATTATCAGATATTAGTAAAAATCTAATCCATTTATTATACGATTCTCCGTAATAGTAGTAAGTGAAATCTTTTATATAAAAAGAATGACAGTAGATAGCTTTGCATATAATCAAATCTATCTACTGTCTCCGTTCAATAATCTATATATAGTAACATATTTTAAAATAATAATTTTGCTGCTCCATAAATCCCAGCATCATTATCAAGTTTAGCCAATTTAAATTCAACTTTCCTTACAGAATGAAATGCATATATTTCATAATTTTATTTTACAGTTTCAAGCAGTAATTCTCCTGCCTTAGATACACCGCCTCCAATAACAAATACTTCTGGATCTAATATACACGCAATATTTGCTAAAGCTCTTCCTAAAATTTCTCCAAACTTGTTGATTACTTTTAATGCTAGTCCATCTTCTAATTTTGCCGCATCGAAAATATCTTTAGCCGAAAGTTTTTCTTTATCTATTAATATTGATTCTAATGTTGTATCCAGAATCAATTTTTTTGCTATATTTACTATTCCTGTTGCTGATGCATATTGTTCTAAACAGCCTTTTTTCCCACATCCACAACTTTCAGTTTCTTCTTTACATACATTAATATGCCCAATTTCTCCAGCCGAACCATTAACGCCAGGTAATAGCATTCCATCTATAATAATTCCTCCACCGACGCCAGTTCCTAATGTTATCATAATAATATTTTTATAACCTTCTCCGCCTCCTTTCCACATTTCTCCTAGGGCAGCAACATTTGCATCATTTCCAGCTTTTACAGGTAGTTTAATTAACTCACTTAAATTTTTTTCTATATTAAATACTTTCCAGCCTAAATTCACACAATTTTTAACTATTCCATCATTATTAATAGGTCCTGGTACTCCTAGACCTATCCCCTCTACCATTGATTTATCAATATTTTTCTCTTCTAGCTTATCTTCAATAGATTTCACTATGTCAGGCAGAATATATTTGCCACCTTCATGTTTTCTAGTTGTAATCTCCCACTTTTCTACTAAATCTGCCTTTGGTGTAAACAAACCTAATTTAACTGTTGTTCCTCCAATGTCTACTCCTATTAAATAACTTTTCATAAAAATTCACCTCGATAAGTTCAGTTAATTAAATTAATTTATAAAAGCTATAGATTCATATGGTTTTAAAACCATCTTAGATTCTAATTTTCTATTTTCATAATTAGTAATAACACATTTATAATTTTCAACATAATCAATATCCAATGCTACTTCAACTTCCTTGTCATAAAAGTTGTTTATACTTATCAATGTTTTCTCATTATATTCTCTCTTATAAGCAAACACTGATTCACTATCTTCTAATATTGGTATATATTTCCCATATGCAATACAATCATATTTTTTCCTTAATGATATTAACTTTTTGTAATGATATAAAATAGAACTTTCATCTTTTATACTTTCTTCAACATTTATTTTTTTATAATTATTTATTACACTCAGCCAAGGCTTACCATTACTAAATCCTGCATTTTCTAAACTATTCCATTGCATTGGAGTTCTTGAGTTATCTCTTGAACGTTCTTGTAAAGCTAAATATATTTCTTCTTCACTCATACCCTCTTCTTTTAAAATATTGAAATAGTTTATACTTTCCACATCTACATATTGATTAATATCTGTAAAATATGCATTTGTCATACCTATTTCTTCACCTTGATAAATATAAGGTGTTCCTCTTAATAAGTGTATCATTGTCGCTAACATTTTAGCTGATTCTTTATGATATTTCCTATCATCGCCAAATCTAGAAACTATACGTGGCTGATCATGATTACACCAGAATACAGCATTCCAACCATTTCCTTCTTCCATTCCTATTTGCCATTCATTTAATAATCTTTTTAACTTTGAAAAATCACATTCTTGTAACCCCCACTTATTTTGATTTTTATAATCTACTTTTAAATGATGAAAATTAAAACACATAGATAATTCTTTTTCTTCAGGATTTGAATATCTTATACAATTATCTATACTAGTTGAGGACATTTCTCCTACTGTTAGCATATTATTATCTATCATGCCACTATCCCCAGCCAATTCCTTTAATAATTCATGAACCCTATGGCCATCCGTATAGAATCTTCTACCATCCCCTTCCGTATCATCTTCAAATACTTCAGGTTTAGATATTAAGTTAACTACATCAAATCTGAATCCCTTTATTCCCTTTTCCATCCAAAATCCTAATATTTTTTTCAGTTCTGCTCTTACATTAGGATTTTCCCAATTTAAATCTGCTTGAGTTTTATCAAATAAATGTAAGTAATACTCATCAAATTTTTCTATATACTCCCATGCAGATCCACCAAATTTTGATATCCAATTGGTAGGAGCCGATCCATCAGCCTTAGGCTTCTTAAAAATGTAAAAATCTTTATAATATTGATCACCTTCCAAAGCTTTCTGAAACCATATATGTTCTGTAGATGTATGATTAAACACCATATCATACATTAATCCTATTTCTCTTTTGTTAGCTTCTTTTATTAATTCATCAAGATCATCCATCGTCCCGTATATAGGATCTATATTATAGTAATCAGCTACATCATAGCCATTATCATTTTGTGGTGAAACAAAAAATGGAGTAATCCATAAATAATCTACTCCTAGAAATTTTAAATAATCCAATTTTTCAGTTATTCCTCTTAAATCTCCTGTTCCATTATTTGTAGTATCCTTAAATGATTTAGGATATATTTGATATACCGTGCTTTTTTTAAAGTCTAACATACTCCTCACTCCCAGCTTATTTTTCTCTTGTACTATTTTTAGTATCTAAAAATTCTAAGTCTTATTTAGTACAATAGTGTATATGTTAATCTAATAATAGACCTTCCGCAAACTTGTTTGAACAACTTCATTGTATCACAGTATAATTCATTGTCAATATATTTATAAGACTATATTTAATGCTTTCCCCCCAGTAATAAAACTTAATTTTTTATCGCTATTTATATAGAAAAAAAGTCTTTGAATGTATCTAACAATATGTAAAGTCTTAAGTATATCTTTATATTTACCACTAACAGTTGATTTTTTTTTATCATTAAAGTATAATAAATCCTAACTTGTATAAACAAGTTTATTATTCTTGAAAGGATTGGTAGATAAATGAATATTATAAATACTCCTTTTAGTTATTTCGGATCTTATATGTCGATTAAATATGAAAATTCTAATCCATCAAATACTGGATTATTTTTAAAATCTTTAAGAGCAAAATCACGTGGTCACATGAATGTATTAAAAATCATACCATTAAAAAATAATACACCTATTGAATATACTTATTCTGCAGATTACTCTAGCATAATTTTAAGCTTTGATGGTGGAGAAATATCAATCTGTTTCGATACTGATTCAAGAATATTGTTATATGGTAAAGGTGCTGACGTAGGTTTAAGATTAGACACCCAACCAGTTTATAACTTTGAATTTAACTATTATTTAGGAACTGAGGGTAATGAATATTCAATTATTAACAGTTATAAAAACTTAACTAAATTTTTAGTTTTTGCCCCATCTGGAAAAGTAAATTTAACACAAAATATTTTATATGATGATACAGGAAGCACAAGCGAATCTGAAAACGTATCATTTATAGATATAACTTCAAGTAATGCTGAAGACTTTAAATGTGTAATTCAAGATATTCCAACTCATACAGCACTTCCATTTTATAAGGAATATGACTTCGAAGAATGTCGTGCTAATAGCCAAAAAGCTTTCGAAAGCTTTTGTGCACTTCAACCTGTAGTTGATGAAAAATATGCTAAAAGTCTTTTATATGCATCTTATATAAATTGGTCTTCTACTGTTAAACCTGAAGGATATTTAAGAAGATATACAATGTTTGCTTCTAATAATTACTTTTTAGGAGCGTGGAGTTGGGATCATTGCTTCAATGCTTTAGGATTAGCTGGCGTTGATAACAATTTAGCCTTTGATCAAATGGAAGTATTATATGATTATCAAGATGAACTTGGTCAAATTCCTGGTTCAGTAAGTGACTCAACCCTTAGATGGAATTTTACTAAACCTGCTGTTCAGGGATTATTCTATAGTAAGATGATGAAAAAAATGGACTTTACAAAAGAACAATTAGAATCAATCTATAGTCACGTAGAAAAACAAGTACTTTTCTATGAAAAGTATAAAGATTCTAATAATGATGGAATTATTGAATATACCCATGGTAATGATTCTGGTCAAGATAATAGTACTGTTTTTAAGGATGCTATTATAATTGATTCTCCAGACTTAACAGCATTCTTAATCAAATCCATGGACACACTTTCTGATATTGCTAAAAAATTAAATAATGAAGAAGGAAGGCTTTATTGGAATAATAGAGCTGATGAGCTAACAAAGAAATTTATTGATTATTTTATAGTTGATAATCTTCCTGTTGCTCGTGCAACTAGAACTGGTGAAATAATTCACAGTAATGCTCTTCTTCCACTTATGTCTATAGTTTTAGGTAAGAGATTACCTGATGAGATACGAAAATCTATGATAGATTTATTAAGTAGTAAGAAATATCTAACTGATTGGGGCATTGCTTCTGAAGCTATTGATAGTGACTTATATCAAGACGATGCATATTGGCGTGGTCCTATATGGGCTCCAACTACTCTACTATTAGTAGAAGCCTTTGAAGATTGTGGTGAAACTGAATTAGCTATGGATATAGCTAGAAAATATTGTAATCTTATTAATAAAAGTGGATGTGCAGAAAACTACAATGCAATAACCGGTGAAGCTTTAAGAGATAAATCATTTACTTGGACTGCAAGCACATTTATATACTTAGCTTCTAAATTATATAAATACGAAAATAAATAAACCAATTATCTACTAAAAGCATATCATAAATTACACCTTATTAAATATGATATTTTTCAACAAACTGAAAGGAACTATTTAAAATAGTTCCTTTCTTTTCTATCTTTTTATTCTTTGAGATTGATCATAAAATACAAACTTCTCTGGTACATGTCTAGATTCTGTAAACTCAAACATTACTCCATTAGCATTATATGTATAGTTATTAACTGTAATGACACAATTATATCCATTTAAGTCTAAAAACTGTTCATCTAACTTAGTAGCCATTTTCCCTGTGATCATTCTTTTTGTAGTAATAATATTTTCTTTTAATTCATTTTCCATATATTCATAAATTGAAGTTTCAGCTATCTCTTTAGTAAGACCTTTAGCTATACTTTTTAGAAAATAGTTATGATCTAATATTAAAGGTTTTCCTTCTATAAATCTTAACCTTTGAATATAATATACTTCCTCTCCAACAGGTAGTGATGTCTTCTTACTTACTTTCTCATCTATTACTAATTCTTCAAAATGTATAACTATAGTTTTATTTTCCATTTTATTTCTAATAGCCGATTCCTTAAATGTTTCTGTATAATCTAAAAGGAACTCTGATTTCTTGTATGGTTTATATATTATTACAACGCCCTTACCTTTTATACTTTGAACATAACCTTTTGATGCAAGTTCAGAAATTGCTCTTCTAATAGTATTTCTTGAACAACTATACTCTTCTATTAATGTATATTCAGATGGCATTAATTGTTGGTATCCGTATGTTTCATTTTCAATTTTAGCTTTTAAATCTTTATATATTTCATAATATTTAATTTGTGACATATCCCTATCTCCATATTATAAATTTTACTTTACTATAATAATATAATAGTTTGCTATTATAAACAATAAAAAAGGGGAATTGCTTCCCCTTTTATTAATTATACTTCGTCTTCTACATCTATAAACTTTTTACTTCTTGATAATATAACTGTTAATCCAACTGTTATTACAAAAGTAATAGCCATTCCAGTAAAGTAAATTCCCCATTGTTCTGGATATACTGATAAGAATGAGAATATTCCTCCAACTCCTACTGATGTTGCTTTTATATTGTTGTATGCTAAGAATGCACTTCCTGCAGCACTTCCTAACATAACTGCTATAAACGGATATTTAAATCTAAGATTTACTCCATATATAGCTGGTTCAGTTATACCTAACCATGCAGATATAGTTGAAGTAACTGCTATACTCTTAGATTTTTTGTTCTTAAGTATAAAGAACATTGTTAATGCAGCTGTTCCCATAGCTAATGTAACCGTTTCTCCAATTGGCCATAGTGTTACGTATCCTAATGTACCTGCCATTTGTAGATTAACACCTAAGAATAAGTGATGCATACCTGTTATTATAAGTGGTGGATTTATAAGTCCATATACAGCTCCTGCTAAAACTGGTGCTACATCAAACAAATTAACTACTCCATCTGTTATTAAGTTTGCTCCTGCCATTGTAATAGGTCCTATTGCCATAAAAGTTACTAATCCAGTAAATAGTACTGCTAATGGTGAAACTAAAACTAATTGTATTGTATCTGGTAATATTCTTTTTAAGAAGTTCTCAGTCTTTGCAATAATAAATGCAGCAATTAATACAGGTACAACTTGTCCTTGATATCCAACTTGTGCTACTTCTAATCCAAATATGTTCCATACTGGTGCAGCATCTGGGTTAGCAGCATAATCATATGCTGACATTAATTGTGGATGTACTAATACAAGCCCTAAAACTATACCTAGTACTGGATTCCCACCAAACTTTTTAACTGCAGACCATCCAATTAATGCTGGTAAGAAAGTAAATGCCGTATTTGCTATTAAATTTATAATACCTACAATTCCTGAAATTCCTGGATAAGCTTCTAATACTGATTGTTCAAAGAATATCCCCGGGTTAGATAACATATTATTTAATCCCATTAATAAACCAGATGCTACTATAGCTGGTAAAATCTGAATAAATATATCAGCTAATATCCTTACTCCTCTTTGAAGAATATTATTGTTTTTATTTGTAATCTCTTTAACTTCTTCTCTAGAAACCTCTTTAGCACCTGTTTGTACTACAAATTCCTTGTACACCTTTTCAACAAGGCCAGGTCCAATTATTATTTGAAATTGTCCACTAGAATCAAAGCAACCTTTCACTATTTCTAATTTCTCTAATTCTTTAACATTAACTAACTTTTTATCGTTTAATATAATACGTAAGCGCGTTACACAATGTGTTGCACTATTAACGTTTTCTTTTCCACCAACTAATTTAATAATTTGTGAAACATTTCCTTTAATATCCACTTTGCATCCCCTCCTCATTAGATGTTTAAACAAGTCTCTTGTTTGAACATCTATAGAATATCACTTATTGATATCGATGTCAATATTTTTTTGTTTAAACAAGTGCAAATTGAAATAAACACCTTTAACCGTTTTCATATAGTGATATTAGCTACTTATAAAATACTTTCAATTACTTCTATTGGATATCATTTTAAATCTTTCATTTATTTCTATGAAATATTTCTTAGTACTCTTTCCATATCCTATATATCATCATTTTCACAAAATCTTCTATTAATCTTATATCAACAAACTTTTTCATCTTTAATAATTGTATAAAAAACTACGCTTTTCATTATATATAATTTCTCATAATCTTCTAACATAGCTAACACAAAAATATGATATTTTAACTATCCCCAGATTTATCTTTAATGAAAATATATATAGGCTTCATTATTTATTCTTCTTACTAAATTCTTTAAACTTTTAAAATCACTATTATTAGGTAACATTACTTATAGATACTAATATAATATTAATGATGATGTTTATACCAATATCAATATAAAGGAGTACTATATGTATAATAACCAATTCTTCTCTTATCCCTATCGCATGGATCAATCTGATTATCTCTCCTTCAATTCAATGTGGAGAAACACAGTACAAAAATTTGCAGCCCTTAGTGGTACCGTTACAATGATTGAAGACTTTTACACAGGTCAAGATGATGCATCAACAGGATGTTATAAATTAATATCGATAGAAACAGTTGACATGGGACCTGTAAAATTTATAATTTCTCCAGAAACTTATTTTGTAAATCATGTAGTTATTGATGTAGGAGACGATGTAACTGGATTTTACGATGCAAATGCACCTGTTATACTTATTTACCCTCCACAATATCGTGCAATTGTTATGGCTAGAAACACAGGAGCTGAAAATGTTACTGTAGACTATTTTAATAATCAACTTTTAAGTAACGATGGAAATTTACAACTACTCATTGGCTCATCTACAGAAGTAATTTTAACAAATGATCAGATTTTTAATATGTACCCTGGAAATAGAAACCTAATTGTTGTTTATGGACCTACAACCTTTAGCATCCCTGCCCAAACTACTCCATATAAAATCATTGTTCTTTGTTAAATCAAAATATGTTATATTAATTCACATAATTTATTTACATCACAACCTTTCTAAAAATGGGATTACCTTTAAATTCTAAAAAATTTAATAAAGGCTTCCCGTTTTTTTGATAGAAGTTACATGATGGGTAATCTCTTTTTCATTCTTATCCCAAATTACTACTTATTGGTTAAATATTTTTTTAATATTTATTTAATTGAAATTATAAAATAAGCCAATGATACTTATTAATATCATTAGCTTACTTTTAATATCCTAAAAATTTTATTTAATTTTAGCTTTACTTAATTACATAACCAATTAATATGTTGCTACATATATTGCATTAATTATTACAAAATTCTTTACGGATAATACAAAGGTATCTTTTTTAGATTGTAGTTTTAAAAATGCTATTATGCAACCAGAGTGATACTACAGGTAATAATTTTGTTGCTACTCCTATAACTATAGAAACAACTCCAGTATAATATGTAATTTTATAAACTTGCAATGCTCTTTCTTTACCTATATATATCGGTAATGTGTATCTTTTATTTTCTAAATCATCTTCCATATCACAAATATTATTAGCCAACATTATATTAGATATTTCTAAATTAATTATACTTTGATCATATATATGAATATAAACAACTAAAAATGTAAGTAAAAATCCTTGTGTCATTCCTGAAAAAATCTCTCCAAAGGGAGTTCTTGATATAGGAATAGGTCCAAATGAATATAAATTTTCACTAATTTAAAGAAACTGCTAATTTCCACTTGTTGTTCCCCAATTTTATCTTATAGCTGATTAAATTTTCCTATAATAATTTATTATATTTTTCTTAAAATAACTGGTTTTTACTAGTCATTTTTATTTTCTAAATAGTCTTTTTCATTTCTAAGTGTTAGTATTATCACTTCTATAGTAATAGGATTAACCAATTTTGTATTAAGCTTTTTCTGTTGATTATAAAAATATGATGATTTTAAATTATATGTGGGAAATTAAAAGCAAAGAAAAAAGTGCTCCATCCTCTCAATATTAGCACTTTTTCTAAGATTCATATATTTTTCTTCTTTTTCCATAGTACTATATACTTTTATAAGGGAACTTCCTTTACCTGTCAAAAATATAATAGTCAGAACAGCAAATACTATAATCAGTATATATACTATTTCAATCGGTGCAGTAATCTTTATAATAAAACACCTCCTTAAATAAGATTCCTATTACTACAATATTAAAAATTATTATACATATAATTAATTTACATAAAAAAGTTTCAATTAATTTAATTACATTTATAATGCGATAATATAATACTATTCATAAGGGTTTTATCTTTTCATCTTCACTTGAATAACTAATATCTATAATTATTACTACTACTTAAAGCTAAAAATACTCTTACCTATGTTTCCAAGGTAAGAGTATTTAATATTATACTATATATTTAAAATTTCTATCATTATAAAGTAACCTACATCATTTATATAACGATTCTTCTTAACTACTTTAAACGAGTTTCTTAAGTTTTTACATGAAAATTTATACCCTCTTTTTTAATACTGGTACATAAATATCCATTACAGTACCTATAGTTGGATGGCACCTTTCATCATAGTATTCAAAGTCTAATTTTGTTTCATCAAATACATATCCACTATCTTTAAACCATTCTTCAAATATATATTTCCATGTTTGTTTAATTACATTTGCAAATTCATTATTTTCAATTTCTGTACTTGTATTAACTGGGGGAGTTGTAAATACAGCATAAGTTGCTTCTGGAACCTCTACTGTAATCATATCATCAGTAGCATCATTAAAATCATTGACTATAACACCAAGCATATAAGTTGCTTCTCCGTTATCCTCACTTGATGGAATACATAATCCCACTTCACCGTGTTTTGGTGGATTTAATATTTGATACATTTTGCTTTCTAAATTTTCGCCATCATAATTAATCCAAAAAGAAGCTACATCTTTTGTATAATTTCCATTAGTTATATTAGTTTTTATACCATAACCTGCAACCTTAAAAGTAGGTTTTTCAATGATAGTTGGCTTCATAAAATCCCCTCCAAATTTTAGTATTAACTCCTTTTCTAAATTTCTATCCATACGCTTTAAATACTGCGTAGGACTAAACCCAAATTCTTTTTTGAAAGCTTTAGAAAAACCATTATGAGTTTGAAATCCATACTCTAAAGCTATATCTATTATTTTCTTATCATCAAACAAATCCTCTGCTGCTAATGAAAGTCTTCTTTTCTTTACATACTCCATTAAAGTTATCCCTTTGTTAATATTAAACACCCTTGAAAAATGAAATGTAGAATAACCACACTCATTAGCTATTAATTCTGGTGATAATTCATTTTTAATATTTTTTTCAATGTAATCAATACATAGTGCTATTGCATCATTATAATTCAAATTCTCACCGCCCCTTTCCCCACGTGGTAACTATAGTATAACATCACAAATATAATAAAACTGTTCCTAATTTGCTAAAATTAAACTATAAAAAATAGTTAGTAATACATATTTATATTACTAACTATTTTTTATAATAATTAATTCGATCTAGTAAATTATCTTTTCATATTCATAATTTTTTAATAGGATATAAAATTCATATTTTATATTATTATTAATCTAATTCAGCAAAAATTTCTACAACATCAGGATCATAATAAGAGAAAAAAGCACTTTTTGCTTTATCTAATTTTACAATCTTCTTCATATCATAATCATCTAGTTTAAAATCAAATATATTAAAATTCTCAATCATTCTTTCTTTATGAACAGACTTAGGAATAACAATAACACCTCTTTGAATTAAATATTTTAATGCAACTTGAGCTATAGATTTATTATATTTATCTCCTACTTCTCTTAGGGTTTTGTTTGTAAATATATTATTTCTTCCTTCTGCAAATGGTGCCCAAGATTCAATTTGCACCCCATATTTATCCATAATTTCTTTAGCCCTTACTTGCTGATTAAATGGATGTGTTTCAACTTGATTAATTGCTGGAACTACCTCATTAAATTTAATAAGATCTACTAATCTATCTGGATAAAAATTACTTACTCCTATGGCTCTTATATTACCACCCTTATACATTTCCTCCATAGCTCTATATGTGCCATAATAATCATTGAAAGGTTCATGTATTAATACTAAATCCAAATATTCTAGCTGAAGCTTTTTAAGTGATTCCTCTATAGAAGTTTGCGCCTTTTCATATCCAGCGTTTGATATCCATACTTTAGTTGTAATAAATAATTCTTCTCTTGGAACGTTACACTTCTTAATCGCTCTTCCTACAGCCTCTTCATTACCATATGTCTGAGCAGTATCAATTAAACGATATCCCACTTCAATTGCATCTAATACACATCTCTCACATTCCTTCAAGTCTTCAATTTGATAAACTCCATATCCTAAAATAGGCATTTTCACCCCATTATTTAATGTTACATATTTCATATACTCTCCTATTTCCATGAACTATTTTTCATATATTTATTACTACTATTTTCTATTATTATTTATACCATATTAAAGTTTATTTTTATATTTAAGAACACACTTTTCATGCTATTGAATACTTACTCTAGCTCAGCTACATAATCCTTGTCCCTATTACATGAATCAATCTGTTTATCTCTCCTTCAATCAAATGTAAAGAAAAACAGTATAAAAATTTCAACCTTTAGTGACAAAGTTAGAATGATTTAAGTAGTCGAAGAAGTAACAGAGTTTTACTGTTAAATCAAAATGTATTATATTAGTGCATACAATTTATTTACATAATAGCCTTTCTGAAAAATAGGATTGCCTTCAAAACAACTATTTCTGAAAGCAATTTTCACAAACTTTAAAGGAGGTCGCGTTTCGCGACTCCCCTTTAAATTTACATTAATTCTATCCAATCACTTAGTTTATTATAAACCTTAAATCCTCTTTTCTTATACATTTCATAAGCAATACTATTCTTTTCTATTACTGTTAAACAAATTTCTTCTACTTGCTTTTCATTTAAAAATTGTATTGCTGTTTCTAATATTTTTTTACCATAGCCCTTTCCCCTATATTCTTTTATTAATCCTATATCAAAGAAAGCTTTTTTATCTTTAATAATAGTATTTAAAAAGCCTATACTTTCACCCTTATCTAATACAATAAAATAATCTTCATTATCATTTTTATTTTTCAAATAGCTTTTTGCCTCTTCTATTTCTATATAAGTTCCGTGAGGCATATCCATAAAAGACTTATTATATACATCAACATATTCCTCGATATTTTCCTTTGATAACCTAATCTTATCTAACACATCATTTACTTTTTCTCTATTGCTTAGAACCATATTAAAAGATGAGTAACTTCTTTTTAGTCCAATATCTTGTGCTAACTTAAGCAAATTATCACTTCTTATTCCAAGTAAAACTTTCTTGGCATTATATTTATTAGCAAACACTAATGAATTATTAATTAATTCTCTCAATATTTTTTTATTATAATTTGGACAAACTACTTTATTTATATAGATAGTTTCTAATTTATCTACAACCTCTAGTATAACCGCCACCTTACCTACTACTTCATTCTCATCAAAATAAAATAATATACCTTCACTATAATTACATATTTTATCCGTAAGTTCTTTTTCAATTTGGGATAATGATAAATCAGTATTTTCATTTTCCTTTATAAATTCTAATGCTAAAATTTTTTCATCATTATTTAACTCTAAAAAATTCTTTATCATTATTCCTTCACCCAATATTCACTACAATCTTTAGACCTATCTAGGAATCCATATTGAATTAAAGCTCTTCTTATTGTTACATAGTCCTCATATATTCTTTTTAATACTCTATTTATTTCTTTTTCAGAATATTTCTTTCCAACATTAAAGTTTTTAGTTATTTCTTCTAATAATATAATCTTCTTCTTTTCTTTAGATGGATAGCTTTTTAATGCCCCATTTTCATCTACATAAGTTTCTATTACCTTAATTTTTTCTTCCTTTGTTATATTAAATCTATCATCTAAGGTTGTTGCTCCTTTGTGTGCATCACAAATAACATCTTCTTCTAACATATTTATATCTTTATTTGTTTCTTTAACAAGTAAATTCATAGTTGCTAAAAATAGCTTAGCTTGCTTTTCTTTTTCTCTTAATTTATACCTATGATTTCTAATAGTAGAATTTGCAATACCTAACTTTGCTGCTATTTCTTTATCATTAAGTCCTAAAGCTATTAATTCAATTACTGCTTTTTGAGATGACGATATTCCTGTATAAAGTGAATTCATATTTAATAGATAACTTAACATAGAATTATGCTTTTCTTTTATATGAAGCTGAGCAGCCTTTTTTGCATCATATAAATTACCACCTATTTCGTATATTCTTCCTTTAATAAATATTTCTTCACACACTATACATTTTATATATTCTTCCGTTTCTACTAGTCCTTTTTCTATTTCATCTATAGACGCTCTCCAAAAAAACTCATTATCCATAACTACCTCCGCCATATTTTCTTAATTAAATTTTACAACCTATTTTATAATTTGTCTATATATAAATAAACTTTATCCAATTTTGTTTGCATTTAATTTTAATAACATTTAATTGTATGAAAAAGGACAGGTTGTAATTTTTAAATTACAACCTGTCCTTTATTTTAATTTATATTCATATCTTTCTTTTTATAAATAACACTAGCAGCAATTAATGATATTATAATAAGTAAAAATCCAATTAAAACAAATTTTAATTCAAATCCATCCTTTATTATATTTGATGGAATTACCCATTCATATGGAGAAAAATATTTTATAAATGAAAACTCTTCTTTTAGCTTAGATATGATACCAATTATATATGTCATAAAAAATAAACTAACTCCTAAACTAGTTGCCATTTTCCCTTTCTTTAAAATTGTTGATATAGCTATCCCAATTGCCATAAATATATATCCTAAAAAGGCCATTCCAATAAACACACTTTTTATATTCATCATAAGATCCATTGTATTTAATTCATTTGGCTTAACTGCAATAGATATACCTATTGTAGAAACTCCAATAACAATTATGAATATACAAAAGTACACAACCCTTGATGATATCTTACTCCAAAGAATTTTACTCCTTGATACTGGTTTAGAATATAAGAATTCTATTGTACCTTCGCTCTCCTCTTCTATTATAGAATTAATTCCAAGCATTGCACCATAAATTCCACAAGCCATTGCAATATATTGAAGACAATATCCAAGAAAATCATTTATATTGCTAAAATCAGTAGTACTTGAAAAATTAAAGGTTTCTAAAATAGCTGGTGGAAGTGAATCTAATTTTGCACCTACTAATTCTTGCATTCCCATATCCTTCATACTTGGGAATAATGCCATAAAAAAAACTATAATTGCAGAAGTTCCTATACTCCAATATATTAATGATTTTATATTTCTTTTAAATTCAAACTTAAATATATTCATTACTTATTCTCTCCTTCATAATAGTTTAAAAAGGCTTCTTCTAATTTAACATCTTCAATTAATAGCTTGTCTAGATTGTATTTAGATAATAAACTTATTAACTCATTTATATTTCCTTTATATATAAACTCAATTTCTTCATCAATATATTTAAAGCTTTCTGATATCTTCTCAATTTCCTTTATATTTATATCATTAGATCTTAAAATTATCCTTTTTCCTAAATCTCTATTCATTTTATTTAAATCTAATATGTCAATTATTTCTCCCTCTTTTATAACCGCAACTCTATCACAAAATTTCTCTATTTCAGAAAGATTATGTGATGATAAAAATATAGTCTTCCCTTTTGCTTTTTCCTTTAACAATATATTAAATAATTTTTGTTGAATTAATGGATCTAACCCATTTGTTGGCTCATCTAAAATTACTATCTTAGGATTGCTTAAAAGAGCTTGAACTATAGCTACCTTCTTTTTATTTCCAAGACTAAGTTCTTCAATTTTCTTATCTAGTTCAACTTCTAATTCACTACAAAGTTCATTTAAATACTGATCATCATAATAATCAAAAAATGAAGCTGCATAATTTAATATATCTTTTACTTTAACATCTGAATAATATCTAACTTCACTTGGTACATAACTTGTAAATTCCTTAATAAGCTTGCTTTCACTTACAATATCTTTTCCTAATATCTTAGCACTACCTGATGTAGGAAAAATAAAATTAAGCAAAGTTTTTATTGTCGTTGACTTTCCTGCTCCATTTGGCCCTATAAAACCATATATTTCTCCTTCTTTAATTTCTAAATTTACATTTTTTATTCCCCTGCTTTTTCCATAACTTTTTGTTAAATTAGTTATATTTATAGCTTCCATTTTTACACCACCTATAAATTCTCTTTATATTTTAATAATTTGTCATTGAACCTTTCTCCTGTTATTTTTTTATAAACATAAAAATTCAAAGTTACAAGTATAAAGTATGCTGTATATATTATGAAAAATATCTTAAAAGATATTCCCCATAGTTCTATCCAATTAAAATATTTAATGAAGATACTTAAAACTCCTAAAAGTATTAAATAATGTGATATTGTTTTTGTTTTTATTGATATCTTAGATAAAAACTTTTCATTATATAAAATAAATTGAATTAATCCAACTATGATCGCTAATAAGATAAATTCCCATAATAACTCTAAAGGCATTATCTTATTTTCAATAAAAAAACTTACTACTCCATAGGTTAATATTATCATCGTAAAGAATAATCCTATTAAAGCTTTTACTTCATATCCTATATTATAAAAATTCTTCATTATATCCCCACCTTTTAATAATCTAATTTTGCTTTAAGTATAGGTACATATTGTCTAGAAACTATTAACTTTTCCTTATTTTCAAGCAAAACCTCTACTCTTCCACCAATTACAGTGTTTATAACTGAAATTTTAGATATATTTATTATTGTTGATTTAGATGCTCTAAAAAAATGATATGCTGAAAACTTATCTTCAATTTCATAAAGTCTAAGATTACTTTCATATACCTCTTTCTTGGTATATATAAATGTCCTTTTGTCAACAGATTCAAAATATAATACATTTTCTGGTTTTATAATATGTACTTTACTATCTTTAACACCAGTAATTATATTTTCATCTTCCCTTAACTTTTCAATTATTTTCACTATATTATCATCAATAACCTTACAATTTATCACTATTTCAACTTCATTATTATTTTCATCTTGATTAATTATTACCTTCATAATATCTCCTCTTAGACTCTTATAATCAAATACTACTATTTTTAATAAATATATCAATATAATTTTACTAAGATGCATTATTTAAATACTAAGTTACACTTTAAATATTTTGCGAAGCAAAATAGTGAAGAATGAAATAGTTAATAGGGAAAAAGTTAAGGAGAAAATCCTTACAGGATTTTTTTTAATAAAAGGTGCTTTGCACTTATAGATTAAATTTTGCGTAGCAAAATATCCTAAGCTTTTCACTCTTTCACTCCTAACTTTTCACTAATAAATTGCTTCGCAATTTATAACTTTTGAGTATTAATAATTAGTAAATTATATATACTAAACTATAGAAAATTAATTATTTGGAGGTATATAAATGCATAATAAATACAATGATCTTTTTGATACTTTAGTAAGATCTTATTACGAAGGCAACTTTGATGAAACGCTTTCTAGAATTATGGTCTGTCATGAAATTTCACCTCAGGAAACATTTAAAATTATTACATCACTTTGTGGGGTTTCTATAGATTTTGATAACAACTATGTTTATAACATAAAAAAAGCAATTACAAATTATGCTGTTAACAAAAGATTTATAGAAAAGTTAGATAGCTGTAGTATTGATTGTAAACAAGATGCAAATAAAAAATTTAATTGTCAAGCAAGTTGTCCATTTGATGCAATTTTATATGATGGTGATAATAAATCTACATATATAAATTATGATTCATGTGTTGGTTGCGGCTTATGCATAGATGCTTGTAAGGATGGTAAAATTTTAGATAAAGTTGACTTTATTCCTATATTAGATTTAATTAAAAACAATAAGATAGTTATAGCTGCAGTTGCTCCTGCCATCATGGGGCAATTTGGTGAAGATGTATCTATGGATCAACTACGTGCTGCTTTTATTAAAATGGGCTTTACTGATATGATTGAAGTTGCTTTTGCGGCTGATATGATTACTATTAAAGAAGCTGTTGAATTTAACCATCATGTTAATAGTCCTAATGATTTAATGATAACTTCATGTTGTTGTCCTATGTGGGTTGGAATGCTAAAAAAAGTCTATAAAGAACTAGTTCCAGATTTATCTCCATCTGTTTCTCCTATGATTGGAGCTGGAAGAGTTATAAAAAAATTAAATCCAGATGCTAAAGTTGTTTTTATAGGTCCATGTATAGCTAAAAAGGCTGAAGCAAAAGAACCTGACTTAGCAGGAGATATTGATTTTGTTCTAACCTTTCAAGAAATAGATAATATTTTTAAAGCTTTTGAAATTAATCCTAATGAACTTCAAGGAATTCCTTCTAAAGATTATGCATCAAGAGGCGGTAGATTATACGCTCGTACAGGTGGAGTTTCCATTGCAGTTGGCGAAGCTGTTGCTGAGTTATACCCTGAAAAATCTAAGCTATTTAGCTCTGTCAGAGCTGAAGGAGTAAGAGAATGTAAAGAAGTATTAAATAAGGCTTTAAATGGTGAAATTAAAGCAAACTTTGTTGAAGGCATGGGCTGTATTGGTGGATGTGTTGGTGGTCCTAAAGCCATTATCCCTAAAGAGCAAGGAAAAATCGCTGTAGATAACTTTGCTTATCATTCTCCAATAAAGGTAGCAACTCATAGTACTACTATGGATAATGTTTTAGAAAAACTTAATATAACATCTTTGCATGACTTTGAAGATGATACTAAGACAGCAATATTCCATAGAGATTTTAAATAAAAAATTAGTAGCTCTACAATTTTAAATATGGCATTATACATGCACAATAATTATTATATAGTATTTATTCTATAATAATTTAACTATTCTAGCATATGATAAGGAGACACAATGAAATATTCAATAGTTTTTAGCAGTGTAACTGGTAATACAAAAAAATTATCAGAAACAATCAAAAATAAAGTTGATGATTGTTATTTTGGGAAACCTTGTAATGAAGCACTTGATGCAGATGTTATATTTGTAGGGTTTTGGACAATAGGAAACTCTTGTGGATCAGATATTAAAACATTTATAGAGAAACTTTCTGGCAAGAAGGTATTTATATTTGGAACTGCTGGGTATGATAATACAAAAAAATACTTTAGCGGAATTTTAGATAGCGTAAAGGATTTAATCCCTCAATCTAATACTATTATAGGAACATATATGTGCCAAGGTAAGGTATCAGATGCTATTCAAAATAAGATAAAAGAAGCTACTCCTGAAAAATTTGAAGCAATTAAAGATAATCTTGTAGAATCATTAAACCACCCAAATGAAAATGATATAAAATTATTAATATCTGAAATTGATAAAATAAACTTATAATGTATTAATTTTTAATTCAAGAGGCTGTAATTTTACATTAAATATCTTTCTGTGACAGCCTCTTATATATTGTATATTAAAATATAACCTATAATAAAGAAACTTATATTTATTAATTGCTCACTATTCTTCCCACTTTTTTAAATTTGGATTTTTATCTAATATAGAATAATACTGTGCAAGAATTCCAAACTTTCCTTCTGGATCTAACTTCATATATCTTTCAAACTTTTCTTCTCTATCCTGTAATCTAGACCATCCGTAATGCTTTAATCGTAAGTTACTTAACTCATATGCTAAGTTATTACAATTATATGGCATCCTTCCACAATGTTGAGGTGTTTCTCTAAACAAATATTTATAATTTTCTTGATATCTTATCATAAATAATCTATAAACGTTATGAGCATTCCATAAACTATCTTCTCTATAATGCTCTTCATCCCAGAAATCATATAGTCTAAACATATAACCATCTACTTCAGTATTCTTCATTAAATCTCTTACACTATATTTAAATTTATTTTCAAATATCTCATCAGCATCTAAAAATATTATCCAATCAGGATTAATCTTCATAGTTTCTTCCCACTGTTGCTTCCTTAAGATAACCTCATTTCTAAATTTTGAATCTTTATTTTTTACTAAGGTATATGGTATATCGACTAGCACTTCTTTTATTATTCCAACAGTATTATCAGTACTCCCATCATCAATTATAACTGCATTATCAATATATTGTTTAGCATCTTCTAACACTCTTTTTAAAAATCTATTTTCTTCATTTTTAACTACCATTGATAAAGTTAGCTTATTATCTTCTTCTTTTACTTTCCTTACCAAAGGCTTATTTGCAAGTTCCATTTTACCCTCAAATATCCATTTAACTACTTTATAATTTTTATCTTTATCCATCTGTAAAATAAATCTACTTTTATTTTCTTCATAATAACTATAGTTATTTCTATATCCTGATTCACTATAAATAACTTTAATAACTATTTCATTAACGTCATCAGTAAATGCTGTTCTATGTCTTATTATATTTATTTTATTTGTTATTCTTTCTTCTAATACTATCCTTCTATCTATTATTAACCCTATTTTCAATCTAGCTTTTTCTTCTTCTCCAAAATACTCTAGATAATTTAAAGGGATATCTTCCTTATAACTATAGCTTCCAATCCCTTCTAAAGCTATCTTCAATATATCATATGCCTTCTCACTATATATTTGAAAATCTCTAATACTGTTTGATGCTTTATATTGACTTACTTTGTCTAAATCCTCATCTCTATATATATGATGAGCAGGATAATAAGTATCTACATATAATTGAATACCAAGTACAGCTGCTCTTATACAGAAGTGCCTATCTTCACCCCAAAAGGAAACATTATAAATAGGATTAAAATTTACTCCTTTTGAAAGTGCTTCTTTTGATATTAAAGTACATGCTCCAAGACCTCCAACCTTATATGTCCCTGGTTTTCTCAGCATATTAATAAAATCTGCTGTTCTTTTTATAACTTCACTTTCACGTAATCTTTCTCCATGTTCAAAATCATATAAAGTGTACATATCCTTTAGCCAAACTTGTGGCTGCTCATAGCTATTTGGTTTCCATCTTGTCCAAAATATATTTGAAACTATTTCTTTATTCAATGATACCAGTCTCTTTAATGTTTTAGGATTCATTACTAAATCAGAATCTACAAGGAAAAGATAATCATAATCTTCTTTTAAAGCTTTTTCTATTATAGTGTTTTTAAAGTTTGATACTTTTCTTATTAAATCGTTTGACCATCTATGAGTATAATCATCACATATATATAAGAATGTATTTTCTTCACTTTTTAAAATAGTAACTTTCTCTATATCTTCTTTAAACTTATTTAAGATTAATGAAGATTCTTCTATATTATTATCATCAATAAAACAATATTCAATATATAAATTTTCTAAATCTAATTCTTTTAATGATAGAAGGAATTCTTTTAAAATGAAAGGCTTTTGATGAATAGGACTCCCAATTAAAATTCTAATCATTGACTTCCTCCAATTATTTATCTTAATACAATATAGTCTATTCCTACTTATCATATTATGCTTATTTTTAATAAAATAACCTTTAATAAGTAGTTTTAAGTAGAATTTGATAGTAATATCTATTTTTCTATTATTAGCATATTTTATTGATTATCATATTCTATAATAAAGCCATTTTGTTTGGAGGTAACTTTTCTTTGGATACTTTAAGCGTTTGTATTATAGCTAGAAATGAAGAGGCAAACTTAACTAGATGTCTTAAAAATATAAAAAGTATTGCTGATGAAATAATTTTAATTGACACCGGATCCACTGATAATACTATTAATATCGCCCAAGAATTCAATGCAAAGATAATAAAGTTTCCATGGAATGATAACTTTAGCTCTGCAAGAAATAAGGCATTAGAAATTGCATCTAAAGATTGGATTTTATACATTGATTGTGATGAGTCATTGGACAATAGTCAAGTATCTGAATTAAAAGATATGCTAAATGATTCTTTATATTTAGGATTTAGATTGAAACTTATAAATATAATAGATAATAAACCTTATAAAGGTGAATATTTACTTAGGATTATTAGAAATAACTCTGGATTTTATTTTTCTGGAAAGCTAAATGAAAAACTTAATAATTCTTTATATAATGATTCGTATTTAAATAAAATTTTTAATTTAGAATTTTTATTATATAACTTTGGATATGATTATAGTAAAAAGCAATTAGTAGATAGATGTAATAGAAATCTTTCAATATATTTATCCTATGATGATGAGGAAAAAAATTATTTATATTACTATAACATTGCAAATGAATATTTCCTTTTAAATAAATATAATATAGCAATAGACAACTATATTAAAGCAATTAAACTAAATGATAACTATTATATAAATAGCTATATTTCTTTTTTAATTGTAAAAACTTATTATAAAGCAAAAAAATATAAAAATGCAATTCTTAACGGCGAAAGCTATGTATTTAAAAATGATGCTTTTAGGGAAATTTATTTATTAATTAGTTTATGTTATAAGAAATTAAATAATCTAGAAAAATCAAGAGAAAATCTAAAATTATATCTAGAGCTTTATAATGAAAACTTTCCATATTGTTTTAGCTTAGATTATATAAACTTTAAAAACTTTATTCCAGAAATGCTTGGCTTTAATTTAGAAAACTTAAAAAAGCTTAATTAAAAAAGAAGGATAAGTATTTCTACTTGTCCTTCTTGTCAATTTTTAATTATAAATAATAAGATTATTAGTGGAACCATTTAAAGTTTTACAAATATAAATTATTAAATAATAGCTTTATTAGGTTATTATCACCTTTTTTTCTTTAAAATTTGTTCTAATACATTTAATCTTGTTTTCCCCAAAATTTGTTTTGGTTTCTTAGCTATTTCATCATCTTTATAGAATTTAGCCTTATTAGCTTCTATTACCATAAATATTTTTTCTTCTAAAGCTTCATCCTCTATATTACCTTCAAAATAATCGTCTATGTAGTCTCTTAACGCATAGCTAAGTTCTTCCTGATTTTTATAATATAATCTAATTCCACCCTTGTTCAAGAAATTATCCTCCCTAAAAATCTACTTTTTAAAATCCACTTTTTATATATATTTTATACTAAATAATCCTTTAAAACAATATGTATTAAAATTCTTAATTTTTATTTAATTATTATGTGTAAATATTATTCTCATTTTGGAAATAATACTATATTTTTCTGTATAATTGCAACAAAAAATCAAATGATAAAAATTATCAATTATTTTAAAATATCTATTGACATTTTATTAAATAATAATTATTATTAATACATAGTAACTTTTAAAAACGAGGAGGAAAAAATTTATGTCATTAATAGGAAGAAAAATCGAAGAATTTAAAGTTCAAGCTTACCACAATGGTAACTTTAAGGAAATATCAAAGGAAGATGTTTTAGGTAAATGGTCAATCTTCTTCTTCTACCCAGCAGACTTTACATTTGTTTGCCCAACTGAATTAGGAGACTTAGCTGATCATTATGAAGAATTCAAAAAAATTGGTGCTGAAATATACTCAGTATCTGAAGATACTCACTTTGTTCACAAAGCATGGGCTGATGCAACAGAAACAATAGGAAAAATTCAATACCCAATGTTAGCTGACCCTACTGGAAAGCTAGCAAGAATGTTTGAAGTTCTTATTGAAGAAGAAGGTTTAGCTTTAAGAGGAACATTCATAGTTAATCCAGAAGGAGAAATCCAAGCTTATGAAGTTCACCAAAACGGAATTGGAAGAAATGCAGAAGAATTATTAAGAAAAGTTCAAGCTGCTCAATTCGTAGCTGAACATGGCGATCAAGTTTGCCCTGCAAACTGGACTCCAGGTGAAGAAACTTTAGTACCAAGCTTAGATTTAGTTGGTAAACTTTAATATAAAACATAAGGAGGGTTATTCTCTCCTCACTATATATTAATCATACATTAAAAAATTAGCGAGGCAACTCGCTATTTTTTTAATAAACTAATCAATAATTATTATTATTTAATAATAGAATTGAAATCTTAAGGAGGAATTTATGAATAAAATATACGATTTAATTATAATTGGTGGTGGTCCTGCTGGTTTATCTGCTGGTTTATATGCTGGCAGAGCAAGACTTAATACTTTAATAATTGAAAAAGAACATACTGGTGGTCAAATTAATAGTACTGCTGAAATTGTAAACTATCCTGGTATTGTAAAAACAACTGGCCCTAATTTAACTTCAGATATGAGAACTCAAGCTGAAAACTTCGGTGTTAAATTCCAAACAGCTGATGTAATTGATGTTGATCTTTCTGGAGACGTAAAAATTATCAAAACAAATAATGGTGAAATCCAAGGTAGAGCTATAATTATAGCAACAGGTGCTTCACCAAGAAAATTAGGTTTCCCAGGAGAAATCGAATACGGTGGTAGAGGTGTTGCTTACTGTGCTACTTGCGATGGAGAATTCTTTAAGGACTTAGAAGTTCTTGTAATAGGCGCAGGTTATGCTGCTGCTGAAGAAGCCATCTACTTAACTAGGTTTGCTAAAAAAGTAATTATAGTTGCAAGAGAACCTGAGTTTACTTGTGCTAAATCTATAGGTGATAAGGTAAAGGCTAATAAAAATATAGAAATAAGATTTAATACTGAAGTTGTAGAAGCTATTGGTGATGATGTTTTAAGATCTGTAAAGCTTATTAATAATGTTACTAATGAAAGATCAGAATACTTCCCTCCTAAAGAAGATGGAACATTTGGTATCTTTGTATTTGTTGGTTATGAACCACAAACTAAAGTATTTAAAGATAAGATAGAAATGGATAGATACGGATATATCTTAACAAATGAAAATATGGAAACTAATATTAAAGGTGTTTATGCCGCTGGTGACTTAAGACCTAAGCTATTAAGACAAGTTGTAACAGCTGTAGCTGATGGTGCTATTGCAGCAACAGATGCTGAAAGATATGTTGCATCTGAAAAAGAAAGACTTGGAATAATTGAAGAAGAAGTTATTGAAGAAAAAGTGGAAAATAAAAATGAAGTACCTACTTCTAATAATAAGGCTTTATCTGGAAGAAGTAATTTATTAAACGACACTTTAAGAAACCAATTAAAAGGTATATTATCTAAAATAGAAAATAACATTTCATTAGTATCAATAGTTGATGAAAGTAACAAAAAATCAATTGAATTAAGAGATTTAGTTTTAGATATATCTGATTTGAGTGATAAAATTTCTGCTGTAATCTATAAAAAAGGTGAAAACCTTGAAATGGAATCTAAAATTCATGCAGATAAATATCCTGTAGTTGCTTTATTAAATAAAGATAGTAACTACAGTGGAGTTAAATTCCATGGAGTTCCTGGAGGACATGAATTAAATTCATTCATATTAGCTATTTATAATTTAGCTGGTCCAGGTCAAGCACTAAATGAAGATTTACTAAATGAAATTAAATCACTGTCACTGGATAAGAAAACTAACATTAAAGTTGCAGTATCTCTTTCCTGCCATGTTTGTCCTGAAGTTGTAACTGCCGCTCAAAGAATAGCTATAGAAAATCCTAATATAGAAACAGAAATGCTAGATTTATCAAACTTCAAAGATATTAAAGATAAGCATAAAATAATGAGTGTTCCAGCCTTGATAATAAACGATTCTAAAGTTTATTTTGGTGGTAAGAAACTTGAAGATATAGTTCAATTACTTAAATAATAAATATTATTTTTTTAAAGGTATTGCAGAAGATAACAATTATCTATGTGGTACCTATTTTTTTATAAATAATAACCCCTTCCACTAACCAAAATCTATGATATATATATATAATTCTAAAATATATTTTTAACTATTTAATTTTAAAAATATATAGCCCCATTAAACTCTTTATTTTTAGTTTAATAGGGCTAAAACTTATTTCAGAATCTATTTTTAGCTAATTATTTAGATTCAAGTGCTACATGGGCACTTCCTTTTCTTTTTTCGGTTTCATCAACCACTAAAGCTGCTACTGCAGAACCTGTAACATTAGTTGCTGTTCTCATCATATCGATTATAGCATCTACAGCCATTACCATTGCCATACCTTCTATAGGTAATCCTAAAGTTGATAAAACAACTGTTGTTGACATAGTTGCTGCTCCAGGAACTCCCGCTATACCTATTGAAGATATAACTGTTGTTAATACTATTAAGAAATAATGATACATAGTCATATCCACATTAAATACATTTGCTACAAAAATTGCAACTATTGCTGGATATAATCCACCACAAGCATTCATTCCAATAGTTGATCCAAGTGGTGCTACAAAGCTTGCTATATTTTCAGAAACTTTAGCATTTTCTACTAAACTCTTAATTGTTACAGGCAATGTTCCATAACTACTTTGACTTGTAAAAGCTATAACTTGAGCTGGAAAAATATCCTTAAAGAACTTTAATGGATTTTTTCTTGCAACAAATGCTATTAAAGGAGTATGGACTAAGACAATTTGTAATATACAAGCTATATATACTGCTAATATAACATTAATTAATGATTTTATCGTATCCATACCATTTGTAGCTGCAGCTGTTGTAATTAATGCAAATACTCCATATGGTATAAATTTCAATACTATTCTTGTTATACTTAATACCAATTCATAAGTTGATAAAATGAAATCTTTAAATGGCTTAACCTTCTCTGGATTTTTATTATCTTCAATTACTAAAGCTATTGCTATGAAAAGTGAAAATATTACTATTGGAATTATTTGATTATTAACAACTGATGCCACTGGATTGGATGGTAAAAAGTCTAATAATACCTTTGAAAATGATGGTATTTCCCTAGCTTTAAAACCTTCTGCTCCTACAAAGCTTAACCCTTGTCCTAATTTAAAGATCTTACCAATAATAATTCCTATTATTGCTGCTACACCTGTTGTACCAAGTAATATTCCTAGTGTTTTAATACCAATTGATTTTAAAGTATCTAAATTTTTAAGTCTAATTATACTTGTTATTATTGATACCATAACTAAAGGAACTACTATCATTTTTATTAATGATATATACCCTTTTCCTACTACTTCAAGGAACTTAATATTTTCTTTAAATATTGCACCTAGTATTAACCCTATTGTTAATGCAGTTAACGTTGAATAAGAAAACTTTCCTGTTTTTGATTTTACTAAATAAATTATATAAAGTGCTGCTATTGATAATATAATAGCTAATATTAAATTAATATTCATTTTGTATCCTCCTAATATTTAGTTTAGATGATTTAATATTTAGTTAAATATTTATTTGCTGGCCTGCAAATTTCTTAAGATAATTCTTTAAATATTGTATTTTTAAAATTTTATCTAATAAGTTGATTTTAGATTATCTATACAAGCATTCATATCTTCTAATTAATCTATGAATAGTTTATACACTAATTAATAAATATATTAATTAAATCTGTTGTATAAATAAAAAAAACCTACTACCACTGTTTGCACAGAGGCAGAAGGTAAACTTCCACGGTTCCACTCTGATTAGATATAATCAAATATCCATCTCTTTTTAGGTACTTATAATACCTTATCTCTATAATGGGAGAACCCATAAGCCCCTACTTATCATATTCAGGCCTTCGACTCCAAGGTGCACTTCATTAATAAAATTATGGGTTATCTCAGCAACTAACCTTCTCTGTTATAATTATTATTAATTACTTTTCCTCTTCATAATCTTTAATTCATATCGGATTACTATGATTTAATTATAGCATTATTTTATCTATTGTCAATATATTAATTATATATTTAATTTATATATTTATAAGGTATTTTTAACTAAAATGAAAAGGCTGTCGCAGACAGCCCTTTAATGTAAAATTTACTTTTCATTCTCCATATACAAGTCTACATTGCTTTTAGTTACTTTTGTATGTGGTACTTTTATATATTTATTATTTTCAAGCTCCTCTATATCTTGTATATCATTTCCTTTTGCTAATGCTATTGCAATATCAAATATTGCTTGAGCTTGAGCTTTAGAATCACTAATAACAGTACCAATCATTTCACCCTTTTTAACTGATTCCATTGCTTCCTTTATACCATCTATCCCAACAACTGTAGGTTTTTTAGTAAATACATCGCTAGAATTAATTGCATGTATAGCACCAAGTGCCATTACATCATTATTGCTAAATACAACTTCAATTTTATCTCCGAACTCTTTAATCCATTGATTCATTTTACTTATAGCTTGATCACTTTGCCAATTAGCACTGTCATCTGCTAGTTTTTCTAGTTGAACTCCTTTTTCAGTAATAGACTTTATACAATATTCTGTCCTTATTGAAGAATCTTGATGTCCTGGTTCTCCTTCAAGCATTACATATTGAATCTTATTATCTTTATTCTTATCTACTATATCCTTTTTGGAAAGCCATTCATCAAGTACTATCTCTGCTTGTAATCTTGCAGATTGTTCGGCTTGTGCTCCAACATAATATAGCTTATCCCATCTATTCATATCCTCTTCTACTGGTTCTCTATTAAAAAATATTAATGGAATATCTGCTGATTTAGCTTTATCAATTATAGTTGATGCTGCTGTTCTATCTACTAAATTTACACATATAACATCATAATCTTGATTTATAAACTTATCCACTTGATTTCCTTGATTTATCGTACTTCCTTTTGCATCAACAAAGTCAAGTATTATTTTTGATTTATCAACACTTTCATTTTCTTTAACTATTTCTTCTAAATTCTTACTGATTGTAGATATGAAAGTATCATCTTGCTTATAAAGTGTTACCCCTATTTTAATTTCTTTTTTAAATTTAATATTGCTTTCTTTATTACAGCCTACAATAAGAGTAGATATTAGCATTAAGCTAAAAATATTAATTATTCTTTTACCCTTTTTCACCCTAACCTCCTATAAAGCATTAAATTTATCACCTTACAAAGGGAAATAACATCCTTTGATTTTCTTTAGAGTACATATTTCTACTATTGATTATAGTTGATGTTATTATGCTATCATCAATTGATTTTTCTTCAATTTGTGAAACAGAAGCCTTTACACTTAAATATCCAACATTAAATTCATTTTGCATAGCTATTGAATTTATTACATTTTCTTCAATTAAAGATATTATTAAGCTTGTACTACCTGTCCCATATAATTCAACATTATATTTTAAATTGTTAGTACTTAATACATACTTCTTAGCTTTTCCTATACTCTCTAAAATATTTGGCTCAAATGTAATTATTACATCAGTTTCATTATTCTCTATAATTTCTCTAACTTTATTATAAAGTTGTACTTCATCCCTTGGTAATTCTAAGAATTCATAAGTATTTTTACTTTTCTCTATTTCATCTACAAATCCTAAATATCTTTCATTTATGCTACTACAGTTTAAATCACTTTTTATAATAGAAACTTTACTTCTCGTATTTCCATTTCTCACTATTTCCTCTGCTAGACTCTGCCCCAATTCATAATTATCGCATGATATATATGGTATATTTTGCTTAGTTTCTATATTAGATTCAAATAAAACTACAGGTACCTTTTTTCTCACGTTCTCTATAGTACTTGCCATAGCATTATAATCTGTTGGAGATATAAGTATTGCATCTGTGCCATCATTTAATTCTCTCTCTATTAATTCAGTTTGCTCCTTAATACTATTTTCCTCTAAAAGTGTTAAAAATCTTATATTTACGTTCATCTCAGAAGCTGCTTGCTCCATCCCCTCTTTTATTATCCTCCACCCTTCACTATTTTTCCCTCTAATTATTACTGAAAAATTATAAACCTTAACGTCCTTTTTTTTACCTTCATTTAATAATACTAAAAAGGAAGAAATAAGCATTATAAATAAAATTATGAAAACTAATTTCTTTTTTATCTTCACTTTTTATCCTCCTTAATACTATAAAAATCTATAGATGGCATATGAATTCTTATTGTGGTACCTTCATCAGGTTCACTATATATCTCTAATCCATAACTATCTCCAAAGTATAATTTTATTCTCTCATGAACGTTTCTAAGTCCTATTCCTGAACCTTTCTTTTGAACTCCATTTTCATTAGTTAGTAATTTATCTGCAACCTCTTGAGGCATTCCAAGCCCATTATCAATAATATCTATATATAATTCATCATTCTTCAAATAAGCTTGTACGAGAATATCTCCATCACCACTCATATATTCCATACCATGATAAATAGCATTTTCAATCAGTGGCTGAATTATTAACTTAATACTAGTGAGATTTAAAACCTCTTCTTCTGCTTTAATATCATAAGTAAACTTATTTTTATAACGTATATTTTGTATTGTTAAGTAATATCTAGCATGCTCTAACTCATCCTTAACAGTTATTACATTTTTACCCTTGCTCAAACTTATTCTAAAAAATCTTGCTAGGGCTGTAACCATTACTATAGCACCATCATAATTTTCATTTTCTATCATCCATATAATAGAATCTAAAGTATTATATAAAAAATGTGGATTTATTTGCGCTTGCAATGCATTTAATTCACTTTTTCGCTTTGCCTCTTGTTCATTCATTATATTTTCCATTAACATATTCATTTGTTTTACCATTGATTTAATTGCTTTTCCTAAATGTTGAATTTCATAAGAACCACTTTCTGATATATTTAAATTAACTACTCCGTTTTCAAATTCGTTAACTGACTTTTCTAATTCTTTTATAGGATTTGCTATTCTTGATGATACAAACATATTTATTGAAATTAATGTAAATATAGCAAAAAACATCATAAATATAGCAAATACCCTAATTTCATAATAATCAGCTGTAATATCTGTCATTGGTGATATAGCAACTATCTTCCATCCAGTATATCCAACTGTTTTCACTGTTACTAATCTTTTATCACCTTCAAATTTTTCGACGTGATTCCCATCCTCATATTTTGCTGCTTCATAATTATTTTCTTTTATTAAATCAGAATATATTAATTGCTGTCTTGGGTGATATATTATTTCTCCATCTCTATCTATAAGATAAACATATCCATTTTTCCCCATATCAACATTTTTACATATTTGTTCTATACCACTAAAGTTCATATCTACTAAAAGAACTCCACCATTAATTCTACCACTTTCAGTAATTTCAACTGCTCTACTTAAAGATACTACCCAAGTGTATTTATAATTAGGATCATAAAATAAATTTTGCACATGTGGAGTAGAAAAATGTAAATTTTCTCTCTTGCTTATTGCACTTTGAAACCATTCACTTTCTCTAGGGTCAATGTTATTTTTTAATTGTTGTAATGGATACGAAGCTATTACTTCACCATAATCCGAAAATAAGCTAATACTTATTAAATAATCTTTATTGGCTTCATAAATTAAGTCCATTTCTTTATCTATATTTTCATCTGATAAATCTGTTTTCTTTATAGCTCTATAATATATAGTATCTGATATCTTCATCATTTTTCTTAAGTAGCTATCTAAGTTTAAGTTTACTTGCTCTAATATAGATTTATTATTTTTTAAAACCATTTCTTCTGTTGAGTTAGTAAATCTTAAGTAAAGAGCTCCACCTACAACTATCATTCCAATAACAGCTACTATTGTAAAAGATATAGATATTATATATTGAATACTAGCTTTTTTATAATAACCGATTATTTTACTCTTAATAGAATTTAGCATATTAACTCACTCAGTTCTTTCTATATCTTGATGGCGCTATTCCAAATTTCTTTTTAAATACATAACTAAAATAATTTGCTTCTTGATATCCTACCTTTGTAGCAATCATATATGTTTTATCATCAGTAGTATTTAGTAATTTCACAGCTTCTTCTAGTCGTACTGAAGTAAGATAGTTTACAAAGCTCATATCAGTTTCCTTTTTAAATATAGTAGAAAAATAAGTTGGACTCACATGTAATTCTGAGCATAATTTTTCAACTGATATTTCAAAATCATTGTAATTTTCCTTTATATAACTTTTGGCCTTTTCCACTAAAAGCATTGAGGAATTAACACGTTCCTTCTTTATAAGCTTATTCAGTTTAATAGACTTATTTATAAACCATCCTTTTATTTCTTCTATAGAATCTAAACGGTCTAATCCCATATAACAATTAAAATTTTCACCAAATACGTCGTTAATTTCTATATTATATGTTTGCGTTAACTTAAGCATAGATGTCAGTATCTCCATTATATAAATTCTATACTTTTCCAATGGTATACAAGATTCTTCAACTACTTTAAATATACCATTTACAACTTCTTGTATTTCACTCTCTGTAGATAATTTTATAGTATTTAAAAATTTAACTTCATCTTGCTCATCAAATTGTAATTGAATTGAATTGTCTGGTTCAACATCATCAATATATATAGTTTTTCCATTACCCAATATCGGTCTATAATTTAATGCACTTTGAGCTGTGCTATAAGAAAATCTTATTTTTGATATATCATCACATATCCTACCTACCCCTGCAGATATAGTACCTCCAAATACACATTCAAAAACTTTACAAACTTCATTTAACCCTTTTATAAAGTTCATTATGTTATCCTTTTCATTGAAACTATTCAAAACTACAACCTTATCTAAATATGGAAAACTTATAAACTTGCAATAATTCTCCATCGTTTCATCTACTATATTTTTTATTGATATAGATAATAAACCAATATCATTTTGTAATTCTAAATCTTCTTCATTAGAGCTTATATTTCCATCAACACCTATTATTGCAACTGATAGATACTTTTCTATAAAATCTAATCCTAACTTTTTCTCATCTTCTATCCACTTTTCTCTAGTTATTCTTCCTTCTAAGGCTCCAATAAGAAACTGCTCTCTTATTACAGGAATACTTTCTACATAATGATTCCTTAATGTTTCCACATTTCTTTTTGCATCATATTCCTTGTCCAATTTTTCTTTTAATCTCTTTAGAACTTCTATAAGCTCAATTGAATTAATTGGCTTTAAAACATACTCAACTACATTTATCTTTATTGCCTTATGTGCATATTCCAAATCATCAGAGCCAGAAAAAATTATTATTTTTGTAGAAGGCATTATATCCGTAACTTTTCTACCTAACTCTAACCCATCCATAAAAGGCATTTTTATATCTGTCATTATTACATCTGGATGCAACTTTTCTGCCATTTCTAAAGCATCTTGTCCATTTTCAGCATCACCTACAACAATAAATCCATGTTCTTCCCAATTAATTTTTTTTATAACTCCAAGTCTTATCTCCTCTTCATCATCTACAATCATCAGTTTATATAACCCCATAAATAATCCTCCTATATAAAAACTATAAGTTTCTAAAAGAATAAATTTGATTATCAGTATCTCTTTAGCAATAGTTTTAATAATTATAATTTTAAATCCCATTTATACCTATTTAATAATTATTATACCTAAGATTAATATAACACCTTATACAAATAATTAAATATGTATACACATTTTTATAATTTCAACTCCTATATAACAAAATCAAATTTACATTTTCAAAAAAATTGGTAATTTAAAGTTAAACCTGAATTTTCTAAATCTTAAAATTAATTATAACATATTTTTGTAATAATTTTCATGTAAATATTCTCAAACAACAAAATAGGATGAGCTATGTTTATTCTCATCCTATTTCTATGATTAATATTATATTTTTATACTAATGCTCCTATTATCAATGATAATGCTAATAATACAAATAATACTGCAATAACTCTATCCATTGTTTTAACTGATACATCTAAATTGCCATATAATGTATCCCTCATATTTTTCTTAGGAACTTCATCTACTTTTTCCTTTACAGCTTCATTTTCCATTTAACATCATTTCCTTTTTAAATTATTTTTTAGCTATATATTTTCTTACGTCTAATGAAACAGCTACTATTATTATTAAACCTCTTATTATATATTGCCAATAAGCATTTACTCCAATGAAGTTTAATCCATAGTTTATAACTTGAAGTAATACAGTACCTATAAGAACTCCTGGGATTGTACCAATACCACCTGTAAAGGATACCCCACCAACAACACAAGCTGAAATTGCATCTAATTCATAATTAAATCCGGTACTTGTTGTTGTAGATCCTGCTCTAGCTGCTTCTAGGAATCCAGCTAATCCATAAAGTACACCTGATATTACAAATATAATCATAATATTCTTAACTAAGTTAACACCTGAAACTGCTGCTGCTTCTGGATTTCCCCCAATAGCAAACATATTTTTACCAAGCTTTGTTTTATTCCATACAAACCACATAATAGCTGCAACTATTGCAAGATAGAATACTAAATATGGAATTTCCACACTACCTAACTTTAAGTAACCATTAACGAATCTTGTATATCTTTCATCTAAGTTAGCAACAGGTTGAGCTCCTAGTGGAGGTCTATCAATATATAAACATGATGCTCCATAAGCTATAAGTTGAGTACCCAAAGTAATAATAAATGCATGGACCTTGAGCTTCGCCACCCCGAATCCATTTATTGCACCAAATATACCACCTATAACTATTGCTAAAAGCATTGGTAATATTAGTGGTAATGCTGGTAGATCTGGATACATTCTAGCAGCATATGTTGTTGATTGTAATAATGATGCTGATATTATAGCTGTAAAGCCTAATATACGTCCTGCTGAAAGGTCTGTACCTTGAAGTACTATAAGTCCTGCTACCCCTAATGCAAGGATACCACGTGTTGATGCTTGACTTAAAATATTAGTAAAATTCTTCAATGAAAGGAACCCTGGTTCCTTTATAACAAAGAACACTATCATTATAAACAATACTATATATAGTGCATAATTTAGTAGGAAATTTTGTAAAGACTCTTTATTAAATTTAACTTTGTTCATAAGTTACACCTCTATCCTAAATATATTTAGCAGCCATAGCCATAATATCTTCTTGTGACAATTTATCTGCCTCACCTATCCCTGCTACTCTTCCGTTTGACATTACAAGTATTCTATCACATATTCCTAATAATTCTGGCATTTCAGAGGATACAACTATAACCCCTTTGCCTTTATTAGCTAAATCTATAATAAGTTGATAAATTTCATATTTAGCTCCAACATCTATTCCTCTTGTTGGCTCATCCAATAGTAGTATTTCTGGATTAGTTAAAAGCCATCTTCCTATGATTACTTTTTGTTGGTTACCTCCTGAAAGAGTTCTAATAGCCGTCTTTTGACTTGGAGTTTTTACCTTCATACTATCTATTGTCCATTTAGTATCTTCAGTCATCTTTTTATTATCTAATACACCAAATTTACTATATCCATCTATATTAGCAATCATTGTATTAAATTTTATATCAAGTTGTCCAAATATTCCTGTTGATCTACGTTCTTCTGTCAACAATGCAAATCCATTTTTTATTGCTCTTCTTGAATCTGTATTTTCAACTTTCTTACCATGTAATATTACTTCGCCTTCATTATGACGAGCTATTCCAAATATAGTTTCTAATAATTCCGTTCTTTTTGATCCAACAAGTCCAGCAACCCCTAAAATTTCTCCTTTTTTAAGTTCAAAAGATACATCCTTTATAGATGGTTGATATGTACCAGTTAGATTTTTCACTTCTAATATTACCTCTCCTGGCTTATTTGTCTTTGGTGGGAATCTATTAGTTAAATCACGACCAACCATTAACTTAATTATTTTATCAGTTGTAAGATCTTTTGCAGGAATTGTATCTATCCATTTACCATCACGCATTATTGTAACGTCATCGGAAATTTCAAGAATCTCCTCCATTTTATGAGAAATATATATAATACCGCAGCCTTTAGCCTTTAATTTATTAATTATTCTAAATAAATGCTTAACTTCTTCTGTAGTTAATGATGATGTTGGTTCATCTAAAACTAGTATTTTTGCATTGTATGAAACTGCTTTTGCAATTTCAACCATTTGTCTTTGCGAAACAGATAATTTTGCCATTTTAACCTTTGGATTAACATCTATTTCAAGTTCATCTAATATTTTTTTAGTTTCTTCATACATTACTTTTTCGCTTACAATTCCAGCATTTCCTGGATATCTTCCAAGCCATATATTATCCATAACATTTCTTTGTAAAACTTGGTTTAATTCTTGGTGAACCATAGCAACGCCATTATCCATTGCTTGCTTTGGATTAGAAAACTTGCTTTTTTCACCATCTATTAAAATTTCTCCACCATCTTCAATATAAACACCGAATAAACATTTCATTAAAGTAGATTTACCTGCTCCATTTTCACCCATTAAAGCATGTACAGTTCCTGGTCTTACTTTTAATTGGACATTATCTAGCGCTTTAACCCCTGGAAATTCTTTACATATATCTGTCATTTCAAGAACATATTTTGTATCTGCCATAACTTACTTCACCACTTTTCTATTATTTATTAAACTGCATAGTGAAAATACACTATGCAGTTTAGAGGAAATTTATTTGTTTATATTATTTAACATATTCTTGATATGGAATACGTACAGCAACTCCTGTATCATCAAATTTATATGAAGTACCTTCTACAGCACTCTTTCCACCAGCTAAGTTCATTCCAGTTTCATATAATGCTTTTGCCATTCCTTCTGCATCTTGAAGAACTGATCCTAACATAAATCCTTTTCCAATTAAGTCTTGTGCTGCTGCTGTAGCATCAACACCTACAACTGGGATAGTTTTTGCAGCATCACCATTGTTATAACCTTGAGCTTGTAATGCAGCTATAGCACCTTGAGCCATACCATCATTATTAGCAATTACAGCTTCAATCTTGTCACCAAATTTTGAGAACCATGCTTCAGTAGCATTTTGTGCTAATGCTTGGTCCCAGTTACAAACTTGAAGTGCTAATTCTTCTGTCTTAACTCCTTTATCATTTAAAGTTGAAACAGAATATTGAGTTCTTGCAACTGCTTCTGGATTATCAGGTTCACCTTTTAGCATTACATATTGTAATACTCCATCTCCATTCTTATCTATAGCAGCTTTATCTTTTTCCCATACCTTTGACAGTATTTCTCCTTGCATAACTCCAGCTTCTTTTGCATTTGTTCCAACAAATATAGCCTTGTCATATGCCTTTATTGAATCTGCTGATGGTTCTCTATTGAATAGTACTACAGGTTTCTCTGCAGTTTTAATCTTATCAATTACTGTAGGTGCAGCTCCTGTATCTACTAAGTTAACTAATAAAAGATCTACATCTTTTTGAAGTAATGTATCTATACTGTCATTTTGAGTAGCTTGGTCACCTTTTCCATCATAGAAAGTGAACTCAACTTTATCTGGATTTTCAGATTGTATTTTTTCTAAACTTTGACGAACTGTAGAAATATAAGTATCATCGAATTTGTATAAACATACTCCAACCTTAACCTTGTCTCCTTTTGAAGTATCTCCACCATTAGAACCTCCACTATTTCCACCACAGCCAACTAATGAAGCTGTAACCATAACAGTAGCCATTGTCATTGTAAGTAATTTTTTAACCTTTTTCATATTAACCCTCCACCTTTTATAAAATCGTTAACACTTAATTGATTTCGTTTACATCTATTATTATAAATTTATCTTGTAATAACTTCCATACGAAAAACTTAACACTTCTATCGAAATTCTTAGATAATAATTTTATATATATTTTAATAATTTGAAAGAACTATCCTTTTATGATAAAATTTAAAATTGCAATTAAATATATGAGGTGATTAACGTGGATATAGAGTATCTATCGAAATTTATTAAGGATTCTTGGAAAGCATTCCGTCCCTTTTCATTAACATTAGCAATTGGATCTACCACTCTTGGTATTATTGCAGCTGATAAAATGGGATATATTAATTGGGCTAGTAATAATGATATTTTTTTGGTTATCATAATAACAGTAGCTGGGCTTCTAGCTCAATCAGGAGCTAACCTAGTAAATGATTATTTTGAAGGAAGTTTTAGATATTATAGGCCAAGCGGTAGAAAAGTTAATTTTTTAGGTGTGACTAGGACTTATTTTGATATTTATGTTTTTCTTTGGGCAATGTGCTGTTTTGCATTAGCTTCTTTAATTGGATTATATCTTATATACATAACTGATTTTAAAATGTTTATTATAGGTTTGATAGGAATATTTGGTGCTTACGCTTATACAGGAGAACCCTTTGTATTTAAAAGAAAAGGTCTCGGAGTTCCAATTTCTTTTATAACCATGGGTCCTCTAATGGTATTAGGTGCATCTTATCCTTTTACTAAATCTATAAGCATATACCCTATACTACTTTCATTACCTGCTTCATTTCTTATTCCAGCGCTAATGATAAGTAATGAAATGAGAGATTTTAAAAGAGATGCTAATTTAAGTCTTGGAACGTTAAGTGTTAGGATTGGTAGTAAATATAGTACATATATCTATAGATTTTTAGTTTTTGGTTCATATTTTTTAACTTTAATATATGTTATATCAGGATTTTATCCTATTACTTCTTTATTAGTATTTTTAACATTTCCAATAGCACTAAAAGCTCATAGATCAGTTTGTAAATTTGAAAAGCTTGGAATCCCTTATACAAATAATTTACATTGGACATTTACTCTTATCTTAATATTAGCATTATTTTTAGGATAACTCTTATTAATCCAGATTATAAAGTAAATCTTTAATAATACATCTTCTTTTTACATATAATAATTTATATATAGAAAGGAGATGTATTTTTATATGAAAAAAGGAACAAAAGTATTAATAGCTGTACTTGTAGTTATTGCAATATTAGTCTTTCCTATAATATCTAGCTACAATAATTTAGTATCTCTAGAGCAGCTTGTTAGTACATCAGAATCTAATATAGATACTCAATTACAAAGGAGATCTGACTTGATACCTAATTTAGTTAATACAGTTAAGGGATACGCATCTCAAGAAAAGGATATATTCACTGATATAGCTAATGCTAGAAGTAAACTTTCAGGTGCAGCAAATATATCAGAACAAGCAAATGCAGATAGCCAATTGTCAAATGCTCTTTCTAGATTATTAGTTGTTGTTGAAAGATACCCTGATTTAAAATCTAATCAAAACTTTCAGGACTTAAGTATCCAGCTAGAAGGAACTGAAAATAGAATAGCTGTTGCAAGGCAAGATTATAATACAGCTGTAACTAATTATAATACTAAAAGGAGAAGATTCCCTACTAATATAATTGCTTCATTATTTGGATTTCAAGAAAAACCACTTTATAAAGCAAGTGATGGTGCTAGTGAAGTACCTTCAGTTGATTTCTCCAGATAAATATGAATATTAGTGATAAATTCAAAAAATTTTTAGTATCTTCTCTATTATTAATACTAAGTTTTTCATTGCCAGTTTCAGCAGCTACTAATTATCCTTATCCTACAAATTATAAATATGTAAATGACTATGTAGGTATATTAAAATCAAATGAAATAGAAACAATTATATCATTGGGTAAAGAACTTGAAGATAAAACTGGAGCTCAATCTATTATTGTAATCGTAGATACTACAGATGATATTCCAATTGAAAATTATGCTATAAATTTATTTCGCTCTTGGGGAATTGGACAGAAAAATAAAGATAATGGTTTATTAATTCTAGTTGCTATAAATGATAGAAATTGGCGAGTTGAAGTTGGAAGAGGTTTAGAGGGTGCTATTCCTGATGCTCTTAGCAATAGAGTTATGCAATCTTTAGCTAAGGAGGATTTTAAGGCTGAGAATTATAGCTCTGGCATAATAAAGAGCTATAGTGCTTTTACTGATTTAATTGCTAAAGAATATGGAGTTACTTTAAGCAAATCTTTAAATATATCAATTCCAAAGGAAGCACAAGAAACATCACATAACTTTGTAGGAAATATTTTAATAGTAATAATAGTCATTTCTTTCTTGTTAGATTTATTTTTTAACCGTGGTCGAGTTTCTTCTTCACTACTTCAAATTATCTTTTGGAGCAATATAGGAAGAAGAGGTGGTCCTCGTGGTGGAGGTGGCTCTGGTGGATTTGGAGGTTTTGGCGGAGGCTCTTCTAATGGAGGCGGCTCCTCTGGAAGCTGGTAAATTAGAATCTACTATAATAAATTATTAGATAAAATAGAAAAAATCATGTATATAGAATATTTAATTCCTATATACATGATTTTTTATTTGCTTTTTTATTTCATATATTCCTTTGTCTCTGTTTTTAATCCTTTTTTTCTTAATTTACTTTCTATAAACTCCTTAACTATAGAGTAGAAAATGGCAAATAGAGGAACTCCTATTATCATTCCAACTATACCTAATAATTTTCCTGCAACTAATATAGAAAATAATATCCAAAAAGCTGAGATACCTATTGAATCTCCTAAAATCTTTGGTCCTATTACATTTCCATCTAATTGTTGTATAAATAATATTATTAATAAGAACCATAAAGCTTGAACAGGTGATACAAATAATATTATTATAAATGATGGTATTGCACCTATAAATGGTCCAAAGAAAGGTATTATGTTAGTTATACCAACTATAACTGAAACCAGTATCGTGTATGGCATTTTAAATATAGTTAATATTATAAATGTTAATACTCCTATAATTAAAGAATCTATTATCTTTCCCACAAGAAATCTTCCAAATGTATAGTTACTTCTATCAACTAGTTTTATAATTTCATCTGCATATGATTCCGGAAATAATCCATAAGTTATTTTTTTGCTTAATGCACATAACTTTTCTTTATCTATTAATAAGTATACTGATACTATTATACCTAAAATCACATTCCATATACTTGATGCAACACTTGCTAAAAATCCTCCTAATGCAGGAATTAAATTTGTTGCAAATCTAATTATATAATTAACTAAGCTATTAAAGTTATCTATTAAAACCTGAGAATACTGATCTTCTATATTTAATTTCATTATTATTTCATTTACAAAATTTGTAGTGTTAGTTATATATGAAGGTATATCATTTACTAACCCAACAACACTATCAATTAACTGAGGTAATAAGAATTTAACAAACATACTAATTATAAAAAAAGTAGTTATATAAGAAAATAAAATAGCTAACCCTCTTTTTGATTTTAACTTTATCTTTTTTATGTATTTTGTTTCAAAAACCTTATTTTCATAAAAGTTTAATAAAAAATTTACTATATATGCAATTGAAAATCCAATTATAAATGGCTGCATAACAACTAATATAGAATCTAGCTTATCAGTAAAAATAGTTACTTGCGATATGGCTAAATAAAATAATATAACTGAAATTGCAACTATAAATGAATATATTGCTATGGTTGTGTATTTACTATTCCAATTTACTTTCATTATATACCTCTCTTTACTATAATTTTTTTATGTTAAGACTTTTTAATACAATTATAATGTATTTAGGCTTAAAATTGTCAAATTTAATGAAATTTAATTAATTATTCATTATTATAATATTAATCTCATGTAAAATTATAAGATATGTTACTCATAATCTACACTTTATACTTATATTTTTAATGTATTAATTTTCATAAAACTATAAATGTCAAAAGGGTTGCCTAAAAATAGACAACCTTCTTATTAAATAAATAATAGCAAGCTCACTGCCATTACTATCATTCCTAAAATTAATCCATATATAGATAGGTGATGCTCACCATATTCCTTAGCTGCTGGTAATAATTCATCTAGTGATATAAATACCATTATTCCGGCTACCATAGCAAATATTATTCCGAATGTTAAATCATTAAAGTAATTTCTTAAAAATACATATCCTACAATTGCTCCAATTGGTTCTGACATTCCTGATAAAAAGGAATATATAAATGCTTTTTTCTTATCTCCTGTAGCATAGTAAATTGGTACTGAAACTGATATTCCTTCTGGAATATTATGAATTGCTATAGCTACTGCTATAGGTATTGCTATTTTCATATCTCCTAACGCAGATACAAATGTAGCTAGTCCTTCTGGAAAATTATGAATACCTATTGCTAATGCAGTAAATACTCCTGTTCTTAAAAGTCCACTAGTATTCTTTTCATTACTTCCTTCTGTTGGAAGCGACTTAACTTCATGTGGATTTTCTCCACTAGGTACAAATTTATCTATTATTGCAATTAGAAACATCCCTACAAAAAATGAAATTACAGTTAAATAATTTCCTGATCTTTCTCCTAATGCTAATACTAATGAATCTTTTGCCTTTGGGAATATCTCTATCATTGATACATATATCATAACTCCAGCTGAGAAACCTAAACTTATGGATAAAAACTTCTTATTTGTATTCCTTGCTAAGAACGCTATTAAACTTCCTATACCAGTGGCAAGTCCAGCAAATAATGTTATCAAAAATGCTATTGTTACATTACTCATATTTTACCCTTTCAAATTAATATATTCTATATATTAATTTTACACTAAATGATAATATTTTTCAATTGAAATTATATTTATTTTCTAAATATTCGTAAATGTTTTTCATTTTTTTATTAAAAATTCTTGCTAATATATATATTGCTATTGTATATATTGTTACCAATACCTCTAAATTTATAAAATAATTATATCCTTCCCCTAGAACCTCAAGAATAGTCCCTTTCGCTGCTAAATTTGAATTAAACAATATAAAAAAATAATTAGTATTAAATTTATGATTAAATATTCCAATTATAATACCCATTATCTGTAATAATATATATAATTTTATTACCTTCGATTCCTTTAGATAATATCTATGTATCAATAAAAAGTATATTGGAATTACTATTATTGAAATATGCGATACCATAAACTGATAATATTTAAAGTACATACTTGATAATGACGTATCCATAGATATTAAACTAGCTATTCCCCCTATAGCACCATAACAAATAACAAAGTCATATATTTTTTTACTTCTAGTAAATCCAAGAATAATACATAAAATATTTGCAATATAGCAAAGATGTAGAGGTAAATTATCTACTTCTATTCCATTAATCAACCATGTGATCAAATAATAAAATATAAATATAATTGAAGATAAACCTGTTAATGTATATCTTATTATTTTTTCAACCTTATAATTTTTTCTTATTTCATTTCTATAAACTATTATTAATATTATTATTAATATCATTATTATTATTGGAGCAAATTGCTCACTATTATTCATTTGATAGTTTTTACTTGGTCTTTGCAATATAAAAAAATCTTTCATATATATCTCTCCTCTAATCTATCAATATGTCATCAATAATAAAATAATTCTAAAAAAATAAACCAGTATAGCAAATGCTATACTGGTCTTATTATCCTATTTAAATCAATTTATTTTAACAAGATCTCCAACAACCATTATTATTTGTGTTATTGTTATTTCCTTCGCTTAAACAATTTAAGAATCTCATTACCTCTCTAATTACTTGTTCACGGCCCCTTCTAACTCCAGCCCTAAATCCTCTTTGAAACCCTACTCTGCAACCTTCTCTAAATCCTCTTTCAAATCCTTGTCTAAACCCTTGCCTAAAGCCTTGTCTAAGACCTCTTTCAAAACTAGCTCTTGCTAATTCTTCTGCCCTAGAAACACCACTTCTGAATCCATCTCTAAATCCTTGTGAATAGCCTTCACGTCTTCCTTGCTCTCTCCCCTTACATAATCCGCATCTAAAGCCTCTTCTAAATCCTCGTTCTAGTCCTTCTCTTAATCCTCTTTCAAAACATCGACGACAATTTACTATTCCATTATTATTACCACATGCAGAACGTAATTCTTCATTACTTAGTCCCTCAAGACCTTCTTCACCTTGAAAATCATTATTTAAATTATCGATATTTCTATCAAAATTCGCTAAATCTGCAAAATTATCATTTTCAAAGAATGCATTATTTTCTACTGAATTGTTTTCTACTGGATTATTTCCTATTGAATTTTCTCCTACAAATTGGTTTGCTTCTTCATTTTGAATTCTTCTCATTATTTCTTCAAAATTATCACTATTGAATTCATAATTTGTTTCCATCTTTTTTATCTCCTTGTATAATACTCATAATACATAATATATGAATGGTTTCTCCTTTTGGTTAATACTTTTTATAATATTTACTATTTATCTTATTAGGTATAATAAATAACTTAATAAGCCTATTCATTTAATAATGAATAAACTTCTCTAACAAGTTTTTTTACCCTATCTGGAAGTTTTGATATAGCTTTTTCTCTTTTTTTCTCATCTTCTATTTGTGCTATTCTCATAACTTCTTGTTGAACTCCTGGAATGCTATTAAACTCTGATACTATTCTATTAAACCTATCAGCAAATCTTGGATCTTGCATTTTCGCTTGGAGTTTCATGATTAAATTATAACTATTCATTATTTATTGCTCCTAGAATTATTTTACTTCATCTTATTCATTAACATTTTCATTTGTTACCGCGATTTTTAATTATAAAATAAGCCAGAATAGAATTATCTATTCTGGCTTATTTTATAATTAAAATTTTAAGCTTGAAACTTCCTTAAACATATCTATTTCTTTTTCTGATTCTACTTCACTTAAGCTCTCATTCCAGTTCTTATCAAATTTTATTTTGTATATTTCAATATGTGATTTATCTTTAACTGGTGCCATTGCAACATATTCACTTCCACATATTAATTTTTGTTCTAGTATTGCATAATCTACTTTATTTCCATTTTCATCACTAAAAGACATTATTTTTTCACTCATAATATACACTCCTTTACCTTACTAAATTTATTTTGCTTTAATCTAATAAATTTATTCATATATCGATGAATTTAACTTTATTGAAGCTTTAATAAATATTCTTGCATATCCTTTATTAGTTTCGCATATTCATCTGATACTTCTATTAAACTTTTCTTTAAATGTTCATGTATATCATTGTCTTTTATTAGAAAATCTAAAATAGCTTTAAATCCCATTTCTGTACCTTTAATAGATGTTTGTAATATTTCCTTATCAGTATCTATATTTATTTCCTTAAAACTATTAAAAAGCTCTACTGCTTTGCCCCACATGCCTTCATCATATGTAACTTTAGCACCTAATTCTTCAATTTCTTTTACTACTAAATCTTTATTTTTTTGAACTGTTATTAATACCTTATCTAGAAGTTCTACAACCTTATAATCTATAGCTTTATCTTTTAATTTTGCTATTTCATTTTCTCCCATTATAATTCCTTCTAGTTCCTTATTAAGTTCCTTTATATTTTTATTCATATTTTCACGCTCCTTTATACTATTGTTTATTTTATAAAGGAGCATTATTCATTTTAAATGATTAATTTATTCTATTCTTCATTTAATTCTTCTGTTTTCTTATCTTTATTGTTTATAATTAAATGAATCCTATCGATTCTTCTATCATCTAGTTTTACTAACCTTAATGTTATATTGTCTGATAATACTTCGCAATTTTTAGTTGTAGTTGGAATTTCTCCAAGCTTTTCAATGAAGAATCCCCCTATGGTATCAGCAACTTCTGACTCTAATTCTATATCTAAATAATCATTTAAATCTGATAAAGTCATTAATCCACTGACAACATAATTTTTATCATCTATTTTTTCAACATCTAAGTTATCGTCATACTCATCTAGGATTTCTCCCATTACCTCTTCTATGATATCTTCCATTGTTACTATACCTGAAAAACCACCATACTCATCTATTAAAATAGCTATATAAGCTTTTTTATCTTTTAATTCTTTAAATAAGTCATCTATGCTTTTTGTTTCAATAAAGAAACATGGATCTTTTATTATATCTCTTATTTTTACATTATCTATACCTTTTTCAACAATACTTGCAAATAAATCCTTCATGTGTAATATTCCTATAACATTATCTATTTCATCTTCATATATAGGTATTCTTGAAAAATTTTCATCTAGAATAGTTTTTATACAATCTCTTATATCATCATTTACATCTAGTAAAAATGTTTCTGTTCTTGGTGTCATTATCTTTTTAGCTGTGGTATCATCAAATTCAATTATTCCATCTATCATTTCTCTTTCAACTTGATTTATAGCTCCATTTTCTTCACCGATTTCTATAAGGCTTCTAATTTCTTCTCTAGATATTTGTTCTTCAATTCCTTCTGTTTTAAATCCAAAAATCTTAAGAATAATATTAGTTGAAAATGATAAAAACCATACAAATGGCTTAGTTATTTTTGATATTAGAATTATTGTTTTTATAGAAAACATTGCAACTTTTTCAGAATTTTGAAGTGCTATTCTCTTAGGTACTAATTCTCCAAGAACTAGTGTTAAATATGAAATAGCTAATGTTGTTAAAACTAATGCAATACTTTCGCTATACGGAATATTAACGTCCTTTAATATGTTTGCAAACCCAACTGAAATTGAAGTTGCAGCTGATGCTGATGCAAAGAAACCTGCAAATGTTATTCCAACCTGTATTGTAGATAAAAAATTATTAGGTTCTTTTAATATGTTTCTTAATAGTATTGCTTTCTTATTTCCTTCTTCTGCTAATATGTTTATTTTTGTTTTATTTAATGATACTATTGCCATTTCTGCTGATGCAAAAAATGCATTAACTACTACCAATATTAAAATTAATATAAAACTACTCCCGGGACTTCCTTCCATTTATTTATTCTCCTTAAATTTAAAATATAGTGGAATAATTCTATCATATAAAAGCTTATTCTTTCAAATACGTATTTTTAATGCTACAGATTAAATAGTCTTAATTTTTTTAATTATTGTAAAATACTTATCTATATTGAGCTATATCTTCTAAAAACTAATGATTGTTACATATATCTATAATAAAAGGTTAGGAAATCAAAAGTTTCCTAACCTTTTTATTAGTTTTCTTCACCAAAAGCTTCTTTTAAAGTATGCCATGCAAGAACAGCACATTTTACCCTAGCTGGCATATTTGATATATTCTTTAGAACTATGGCATCTTCTAAATCTTCAAGTTCATCTTCATCATTTATTTCTCTTTTTATCATTCCAATAAATGTTTCCACAAGCTTTAATGCTTCTTCTTTATCTTTACCTTTTATAAGATCGATCATCATTGAAGTTGATGCTTGAGATATTGCACAACCTTGCCCAGTAAATGCTAAATCTTCTATGATATCTCCATTCATCTTTAATTCTAATGTTATTTCATCTCCACAACTTGGATTATGACCCTTTTCAGATAAATCTGGATTGTCTAACTTTCTTCTGTTATGTCTTGAAGTACTGTGCTCCATTATAAGTTCTGTATATATAGCGTTTAAATCCATTAATATTACCTCCATTTTGCAAACATATCATATGTTTGCTTTACTGCTTCTATTAATCTATCAACATCTTCTTTTGTATTATAGAAATATAAACTAGCTCTAGATGTTGAATTTATTCCCATATATCTCATTAGAGGTTGTGCACAGTGATTACCTGCTCTTATACAGACTCCAAAAGTATCAAATATTGAGGCTACATCATGTGGATGAACTCCATCTATTTCAAATGATAAAACTCCGCCTCTTTTCTTAATATCTTTTGGTCCATATATTTTCACATATTCAAGCTTACTCATTTCTTCATATGCATAAGTCATTAGTTCTTTTTCAATTTTTTCTATGTTATCCATACCTATTTCATTTAAGTAATCTATTGCTTTTGATAATCCAACTGCACCTTCAACATTTTGAGTACCTGCTTCAAATTTATATGGTAATACGTTAAATGTAGTTTCTTGCTCATATACATACTCTACCATATCTCCGCCAAACATTAAAGGTGGCATTTTTTCTAGTAGTTCTTTTTTACCGTATAATACACCTATACCCATAGGTGCTAATAGCTTATGGCCTGCAATTACTAAAAAATCTGCATCTATGTCCCTTACATCTACCTTCATATGTGGAACACTTTGTGCCCCATCAACTATAACTATAGCACCTTTTGAATGCGCATATTCAGCAATTTCTTTTACAGGATTTATTGTTCCTAAAGCATTAGATACATGTGTTATACTTACAATCTTTGTTTTTTCAGTAATTTTACTTCTTACTTCTTCTTCTGTAAGTTCACCATTTTCATCAGTGTACATATACTTAAGAATTGCACCTCTAGCTTTTGCTACTTGTTGCCATGGAATTAAATTTGAGTGATGTTCTGCAATTGAAATAACTATTTCATCACCTTCATTTATATAAGTCATTCCATATGACATAGCTAAAAGGTTAAATGATTCTGTTGCATTTTTAGTAAATATTATTTCTTCTCTATATTTTGCATTTATAAATTTTCTAACCTTTTCTCTTGCTTCGTCATAAGCTTCTGTTGCAAGTACACTTAATTCATAAGCACCCCTATGAGGATTTGCATTAGATTGTTCATAATAATTTTTTATTGAATTTATAACAGAAATAGGCTTTTGTGTTGTTGCAGCACTATCTAAATAAACTATTCTCTTTCCATTTCTCTCTTTATTTAATGTAGGAAAATCTTTCAAAAAATCTCTATTATTCATTATCTAAACATTCCTTTATAGAAGCTAATATCGCTTCTCTTATATTCTCATTATCTATTTTGTCTATTATTGGATTAAAGGCTCCTTCTATGATTACTCTTCTAGCATCATTATAGCTTAGGCCTCTACTCATTAAGTAGAATAGTTTTGCTTCATCTATTTTACCTGAAGCTGCTGCATGTTCTCCAGATACATCATCTTCTTCACAAAGTAGTAGCGGAAGAGCTTTTCCCTTAACCTTTGGAGATAGTATCATACAATATTCATCTTCTACTCCAACACTTCTTGAAGCTCCTCTCTTGAAATCAAGAGTTCCTCTGAATATTTTGTTTGCTTCTCCCTTTAAGGCTCCCTTAGTTGTTATTTCTGACTTACTTCTTCTTCCTTTGTGAGTCATAACATAATTCATATCTATAACTTTCTTATCTCCACCTAAGTAAATTGAACTAAGTGTTGATTCAGAATTATCTTCAAGTAAATCACCATGATAATTTGTAATACTATTTTTTCCACCTAAGTCTATTGAAACAAAATCAACTTTACCATTGTATCCAACATCTGAAAGGTTTGAATCTAAATTCATTGTATTTTTGTTTAGCAAGTTTACTTTAACAACTTGAATGTTGCTATTGTTCTTACTAAATATCTTACAGACACCATTATGATATCCTTCACTATCATCTAATGAATTATATTTTATAATTACTTTAGCATTAGAATCTTCTTCAGCAACTATTAGTATATTATCTACTAAAGTCTTGTTTTCATTATCCATATTAAATTCTATAATGATTGGTTCTTGAACCTTAGCATTTTTAGCTATATTGATTACATATCCTTTATTAAAATCAAATTCACCTTGATTTACTATTTCATCTGAAACTCCATAGATAAACTTCTTATTTAATGGAAATACATTTCCCTTATTAAGTTTTTCTATTGTAACTCCCTCTAAATCGCTACCAGTTATTTTATCATTATTAAAACTTCCTATTTCAGGAGCTTTATAATCTCTTAATGTTATATCATTAACATTTAACCAGCTTTTAGTTCTTACAGGAGTCTTATTTAAATTATTGAAATTTAAATTATTATTCATTATCCAATGCTCCCTTCTAATTCAAGCTTAATTAAATTATTCATTTCTACCGCATATTCTAGTGGTAATTCTTTTGATATAGGCTCAACGAATCCTCTTACTATCATTGACTTAGCTTCTTCTTCACTTATTCCTCTACTCATTAGATAGAATATAGCTTCATCACTAATTTTACCTATTTTAGCTTCATGCCCTATTTCAACATCATCATTCATTAAATCTATAACTGGTATAGTATCAGATTTAGATAAATTATCTAACATTAATGATTCACATGATACTACTGACTTTGAGTTATAAGCATTTGCATTTACTCTTACAACTCCTCTATAAGTAGCTGCTCCTCCATTTTTAGAAATAGACTTTGAGTTTATTGTTGAAGAAGTATTTGGCGCTGCATGTATTATTTTTGCTCCAGTATCTAAGTTTTGACCTTTACCAGCAAAAGATACTCCTGTAAATTCTGCTCTTGCACCTTCTCCTTTTAAAATACTCATAGGATAAAGCATTGATATCTTTGATCCAAATGATCCTGATACCCATTCTATTCTTCCGTTCTTTTCAACTATTGCTCTCTTTGTATTTAAGTTAAGCATATTCTTTGACCAGTTTTCTATTGTACTATATCTAAGAGTTGCTCCTTCTTTTACAAATAGTTCAACACATCCTGCATGAAGATTAGTCATGTTATATTTAGGCGCTGAACACCCTTCTATAAAGTGAAGTGTTGCTCCCTCTTCAACTATTATTAAAGTATGCTCAAATTGTCCTGCACCTGGAGAATTTAATCTAAAGTAAGATTGTAGTGGAATATCTACATTTACTCCTTTTGGTACATATACAAATGATCCACCTGACCATACTGCTCCATGAAGTGCAGCAAATTTATGATCACTTGGTGCAACACATTTCATAAAGTATTCTCTAACTATATCTTCGTATTCTTTAACTGCTGTTTCCATGTCTGTATATATTACGCCTTGCTTAACAAGATCTTCTCTTATACTATGATAAACAACTTCTGAATCGTATTGTGCTCCAACTCCAGCTAATGATTTCTTTTCTGCTTCCGGTATTCCTAAAAGATCAAATGTCTTTTTAATATCTTCTGGAACCTCTTCCCAGCTTTCATTAAGCTTTGACTTTGGTCTAACATAGGTAACTATATTATTCATGTCTAACTCATCTAATGATGGTCCCCATGTTGGAAGCTTAATCTTATTATATATATCAAGAGATTTTAATCTAAATTCTCTCATCCATTCTGGTTCTTCTTTTTCTTTAGATATAGTTTCTACGATTTCCTTTGTTAAGCCTTTATCTGCCTTGAAGTCAAATCTGTCTTCATTTTTAACATCATAGACACCTCTATCCATATCATCTACATAGGTCTTCTTCTTTATTTCCAAAGTATTCACCTCCATATTACATTGCTGCTTCTGCTTTAAAAGCTTCATATCCATTTTGTTCTATTTCTTTAGCTAATGTTGCATCTCCAGTTTTAACTATTTTTCCGTTAACTAAAACATGAACATAGTCAGCCTTTAAATTTTCAAGTATTTTTGTATTATGTGTTATTATCAACACTCCATTTTCTTCATTTGCAAACATCTTTATACCTTGTGAAACTATTCTTATAGCATCTACATCTAGACCTGAGTCAGTTTCATCTAATATTGCAAGCTTGGGACTTAGCATAAGCATTTGTAATATTTCATTCTTTTTCTTTTCTCCACCAGAGAAACCTACATTTAAATATCTCTTTGCATATTCATTATCCATTTTTAATTCTTTCATATTATTCTTTAAATCTTTATCAAACTTTAAGAATTTAATTAATTGTCCATCCTTAGCTATTTTAGCGCTTCTTATGAAGTTTTCTACAGTTATACCTGGTACTTCTTCTGGATGTTGGAATGATAAGAATAAGCCTTTCCTTGCTCTTTCATCAGTTTTTAATTCTGTTATATCTTCACCTTCAAATGTAACTTCACCTTCAACTTGCTTGTATTTTGGATGAGCCATTAAAGTATTAGCTAATGTTGATTTCCCAGCACCATTTGGTCCCATTATAACGTGAATCTCACCTTTATTTATTTTTAAATCTAAGCCTTTAAGAATTTCTTTTCCTTCTACAGCCGTTTTTAACCCATTTATATTTAATAAAACATCACTCATATTTACATCTCCTTAATTATGTTTGAATTTATTTTAAGTATATTTAAATTAATCCTTATTGTTTCACTCTGAATTGATTATATCATACTAAATTACTCAGATTTAATCAACTGGTATTTTTTTAAATTTGAACTATATTGTCTAATTATTTACTAATAACTTATATTAGCTTTGTATTTCTAAATATTTTTTACTTTATATAAAAAAAGGAGCTTATTCAAAGGAATAAGCTCCCACTTTTACATCATTCCAATTATCATACCAACTATATATGGTACTAACCATACTAACCATACAGCTATGCTAAACTTATGGAATGTAGCTTTTTTCTTTTCATCATTTTTATATAAAACCCAAGTTGCCCATAAAGCATGAAATAACATTAAAATAATAGCTAAAAGTCCAGTTACACCATGGATCATTTGAGAAACTTCTGAAATTTCTTTTATTCCTTCTTCTGCTATCTTACTCATTGTTAACGTTCCTGTAGTATCAAAAATTAAACCTAACCAAAATATAATTACATGTTTTTTGTTTAAGCTCTTAGCCTTTCTTTCTCCAAATACACCTATTGTGTAAAATACTAGTGCTAATGTTATAGTTACAATAGCTAAAATTAATTCTGAATTCATCTTTCATCCCTCCAAATAAGTTTGCATACAAACTATTTAGTTCGTATGCAAACTATTATACTTTTCAATATTCCTTATGTCAAGACTAAAAAGAGATTAAATTTAAAATCTCTAATTAATCTTTTTTATCTTATCTTTTATTCTTCTGAGCTCTTCTATTGCACGTTCCCCCTCTTCATTAGTAAACTTATCAAAAACTATATCAAAGCTATTATTTATTTTCATTCTGAATTCCTTTGAAAACTCTAATCCCTTATCAGAAAACCTAACATATGTATTACGTTTATCACTATCATATTTTATTTTTTCTAAATAGCCTATACTTTCTAACCTTTGTACAATCCCTGATACTGTTCCCTTTGCAAGGTGCATTTCTTCACAAAGCTTTGATATCGTTACCTCTTTATTGTGACCTATTATCTTTATAACCATTATTTGTTGATGAGTTAATCCACTTTCCTTCAAACTACTACTTAAAATATTCATAGTACTTGAATATATCTCTTTTATAAGCATCGCCATTTCAAATGAATCAAATTTATTTTTCATATTTTCTCCTTTAAATATATTTTTCTAATTAATATAGTTTAATAATATTATAACTTATATTTATATTACAATACATATAACTTAATGAATTTAAAATAGCTACTGCAAAACTCAGTAGCTACATTAATTTATAATTCTTTAGCTAATACATATCTTCTTAATCCTCCATACTTAATTTTATCTTTTTTAATTTTATATCCTAAGTTTTCAAATGTACTAACACTATACTTATTATATGGTGATGCTGTCGATGTTAATAATTTAACATTATCTTCTTTAGCTATATCTTCAATCTTTTCACAAAGTATTCTTTGAAGCCCATTTCCCCTATAATCACTTCTAACTACAGTTGATTCAACTTGACCAACTTTAAGTAGCTTTTCTCCTTCTAAATCTAGATCATAACCATAATTGCCTTTTTCATAACCTTTTTTTATATAAACAGCCATAGCAATTAGCTCTTCTTTTTCATTTAAATAACCTATTATTTTAGCACCCTTTTTGAAATACTCTATAAATTCATTTTTTTCTGTAGGAGCATATAATTGCTTATCTTCTAGTCCGTCCATTATTATATCTTGTAGACCCATTATTTGATCTATATAACTTAAATCTAATTCTCTATATTTAGCATCAACCAAATTTCCACTTTTATCTTTTAACCTTAGTATCTCCTGCATTTTAATATACCTCCTTATTTACTATATATATTATTTAAATTTTTATATAAGTTACTAAATTACTAACTTTATTTTTACACTATCAATTCCTTAGATATTTTATTTAAATGTTAAGTTTTCTTGTAACTTATATAATATCATATTTTTATAATAATATTATTGTTAATACTAAAAGCAGGCATATATTTATATATATCCTGCTTAATATTAATAATCATAATAATTACATATTTTCTAATAATTATATTAATTAATTAAATAATATTTTTTTATTATTATTTCAGCTTTCTAAAAAAATAAATATTTTTTCTAAATACGGTACTAATACATCATCATTTTCTAAATAAAGTTCATGTTTCGCATTTTCAAATCTAACTAATTCACATTTATCACATTTTTTTGAAAATCTTTTTTCTCCCTTTTCACCAACTAAAGTATCATTGCCAGCTTGAAATATTAAAACTGGTATCTTTATCTTCTCTATATTTTTCTTCTTAAATATATACTTAATTGCTTTTAAAGATTCATATAGCCATCTAAAGGATCCCCCACCTCTTTGTATCTTTTCATTGCATACTATTTCTTTATAATAAGCTCTATACCTACTTTCATTTGATGTTGATGCTAACATAAAATCGTATGTACTTTCATAAGGTATATTACCAAATATAAATTCATCACCTTTTCCAAATAATATACTTATTTTTGCTATACTTCTAGCAAGAAAACATGGAACTTTTCCTATTGCTATCTCTAGCATAGGACATGATAAAATAGCTTTATTAAAATAATCTGGATATTTTTCTATAAACATAGCACCTATTGCTCCACCCATAGAGTGAGAAAATAAATATAAACTTTTATTATTTTTAATTACTATTTTATCAATAAATTTTTTCAAATCTTCTATATAATAATTAAAATTTTCTACATTTACTTGTGTATTATCTTTCACTCCTAATTTCCCAGATCTCCCATGTCCTCTATGCTCCATTATATAAACAGAATATCCTTCTCTTGTGAAATAGTATATTATCTCTTTATACTTTTCTATACATTCTGTAAATCCGTGAGAAATAACTATTTTAGCTATTTCTTTTTTTACTTTATATTTTTCATAATATATTTTTATATTATTTTCTCCAGTAAAACATCCTGATTGTTTTATATATGAAAGCTCTTTTTTAACCTTTTCTACTATATCTTCATCCATCCCAAAATTATTAAAATATTCTCTTTTATTGCTTATAATTTCGTCTCTCATTTTAGCACTCCTATACACAATAGTCCTTAATATTTTATCTCATTTTAGAAAATTTATTAAAAAAGGTAGGGATATTCCCTACCTTTTTAGCTTAATATAAAGTTTTGCATTGCAAGCAGTGCTTTAACATCTATATTTTCATTAGAATCTATAAGTTGTCTAGCTTCTTCTTTTGAAACCATTATCACTTCTATATCTTCATCATCCTCTAAGTTATCTGATGATATATCTCCATCACATGTACATTGAACTAGAGCTACAGACTCATCAGTCATACCTACTGAAACATAAACTCTCTCTTTAGTATTTTTATAATCTATGCTAATAAGGTCTAAACCTGTTTCTTCTTTTAATTCCCTCTTCACTGCATCTTCAAAACTTTCATTATTATCTATAAGTCCAGCTGGTAATTCAATCACATAGCCATTTATAGGAACTCTAAATTGTCTTATTACAACCAACTTATCTTCTGTTATATGCTTTGCAACTATTACAACTGCATCTATTTTATCTTCTTCTCCACGAAAAAATTTATTCTTTATAGTTTCTAAATCCTTTCTTGATGCTATACTCCAATTTCTTAAATCACCCTTTTTATTTATGTAATCTGCATTATACAACTTTAAATATTTTGTATCTGCTAATGTTGTTATATTACTTATCCTTACCTTACTCATACCCTCAACTCCATTACAATTTTAATTTACAGTTATTATTATATATATTTCATATTTATTTTACAAATGATTTAACTTTTATTACTGGTATTAATTCACTTATTGATTTAAAATTATATTATATTTTCTATATAGTACTAAAAAATAATCTAACTTAAACTTGGTTCTAATTTTTTATTATATTTTAAGCAATTGGAGGATGTATAAATTTGAAAGAAATAAACAACAAATTTAAACAAAATATCTTACTTGGAACATATTTGATCGTTTTATATTTTGTACTTTTAAATATAAAATATGTAGTTGTTTCATTTGGAAATGTTATAGGAATTTTAAGTCCATTTATCATAGCCTTTGCAATGGCATTTGTATTGAATTTACCTATGAAATTCTTTGAAAAAAACGTATTTTATTTTTTAGATAAAGAAAAATCAAGTTTTGTAAGAGGCTTAAAGAGACCTCTATCTATTTTAACAACATTTATTACTGTTATTGGGCTTATAATAGCTTTAGCTTTATTTGTTATTCCACAATTAGTATCAAGTGTTTCAACACTGCTAGATACTGTTCCTGAATATATAAAATCTTTCGAAGCATTAATAAATGAATTTGTTTCATCAACTGAAATTTTACAAAATTTATATAATACTTTAATGAGCACATGGAAAGAATTACTTCAATTCTTTGGAGGATTATTAACTACTTCTCTCACTGGTATATTGAATACTACAATGAATATCACTAGTGGTGTTGTTAATTTTGTTCTTTCTATAGTATTAACAATTTATATGTTAGCTAGCAAGGAAACTCTAATATATCATTTTAAAAAAATATTATATGCTTTTTCAAAGAAATCTATAGCAGATAAAATAATAGAGATTGGTAGACTTGCTAATGTTACTTTTGCAAAATTTATAACAGGTCAGTGCATAGAAGCTGTTATATTAGGAGCACTTTGCTTTGTAGGAATGAATATATTCTCAATGCCTTATTCATTACTTATTAGTGTTCTTATTGGAGTAACAGCATTAATTCCAGTATTCGGGGCATTTATTGGTACTATTCCAGCTGTATTCTTAATACTTATAATAAATCCTATACAAGCTTTATGGTTTATTGTATTTATTTTATGCTTACAACAATTTGAAGGTAATATCATTTATCCTAAAGTAGTTGGAAACTCCGTTGGACTATCTGCAATATGGGTTATGCTTGCCATGTTAGTTGGCGGTAGTACGCTGGGATTAATAGGTATGTTAATTGGAATACCAACATTTAGCGTAGCTTATCAACTTATTAAAGAATATACTAATAAAAGATTAATTAATAAAAATATAAAGATTTAATAAGGAAGTGAGATTAATCTCACTTCCTTATTAAATTTCATTTATCTTGTTTAAAATTTCATCACATATTTTATGAGTCTTTAATGCATCTTCTATTGTTGGAGTTGCCTGAACTCCTAACTTTACAGAATTAATAAACTCATTTATTATATTTTCAAATCCTCTTCTATATAAAATGGTATCCCAATCTTTAAAAGATTTATTTTCTTCTACATTTTTTATTAGTACCTTTGAATCTATTAAATTTCTAACTATTACTTTTTTTCCTTGATGATGTATATTCTAGCTCCTCTTCATTAGCTCCACTATCTCTATTCATCATTGCTATACACGTTGTATTTTTACTTGTCATTGTAACAACAACATTATAAATTAACCCATCCCTCTTTAGCCCATTTACGTTTATACTTTCTATCTCTTCATCCATTAAAAATCTTAATGTATCTATAACATGAATGAAATCATCTAAAACAAAAACTACTGGATCTTTTGGACTATTTACTCTATTTTTTTCTAGCTTTATAACAGAAGGTGTACCATAGTTTTTTAAGTTTGAATACATTGGTGCAAATCTTCTATTAAATCCCACCATTAATATTTTATTAACTTCCTTAGCTAAATTAGAAACTCTTATACTATCCTCATAACTATAACTTATAGGCTTATCTACATAAACATGAATATTATTATTTAAAAGCTTTTCTATTATTTCTATATGACTTTCGGTAGCTGTATGAACAAAGGCCGCATCAATATTCATATTAATTAACTCATCTATAGTAGATACTGCTTCATTTATCCTATATTTTTTTGATAAACTATTTAATCTTTCTTTATTACGAGTACAAAATACTATTTCTATTCCCTCTATAGCTGTAATAACAGGTAAATAAGCCTTTTCACATATATTTCCTAAACCAATTATTCCTATTCTCATTAAATTCACCTCTTTAAAATATATTTTGATTCAATTTTATCATAAAATAAAAGCGAGAAGATACCAATCCCCTCACTTAAATAAGATTATCTAACCTATCTTTATTTTCTTTTATTACTTCTATAAATTTATCTGCAATAACTGGATCAAATTGACTTCCACTAAATTTTCTTAGTTCTATTATAGCTTCATCATATGTTTTTCTTTGATTATAAGGTCTGTTTGAAGTCATTGCATCAAAACTATCCACAACAGTAAGAACTCTCGATAAGTAAGGAATTTCCTCGCCCTTCAATCCATCTGGATAACCAGTTCCATTATATTTTTCGTGATGATGCAATATAATTGGAACCATCTTTTCTAATGATTTTACAGGTTTTATTATTTCAGCTCCACTTTCTGGATGCTGCTTTAATAACTCCCATTCTTCTGTCGTTAATGGCATTTTCTTCATCAATACATCTTGAGCTATATTTATTTTTCCAATATCATGCATATAAGCTCCATATATCAAAGTATCTGTATCAACTTTATTTAGCTTTAGCTTTTCTGCTAACAATCTACTATATAAGACTACCCTCTCAGAGTGTCCATATGTATATCTATCCTTAGCATTAATTACACTTATTAAAGTTTTAATTGATGTAACTAATTCTATATCTTTTTCATCTATGTCATTCTTAAGCTCATCTAATATAGAAGTATATGTCTCAACTCTATTTTTATTAAAAAACTTTGCTCTATATAACGCATCATCTGCGCTCTTTATAAGTTCTACATCACTTTTAGCTTTGTCTGGATAAACAGAAACCCCCATAGAAGCTGTCAAAACTCCTCTTGGTTGATTTTCCTCTCCATAAAATTTAGTTTTCTCTATAGTGGACCTTAATTTGTCTGCTAGGGACAAAGCTTCTTCTTCTTTCGTATTTGGTAATATCACTGCAAATTCTTCTCCCCCGTATCTCGCTGCAATATCACCTTCTCTTATATTATTTTTTAATATATCGCCTATAGATCTTAAGACTTCATCTCCCTTTTGATGTCCATATAGGTCGTTATAATGCTTAAAATAATCTATATCAACAAATATCATAGAAGTATGTTCTTTATCCTTCTCTGATAATATTATTTTCTCTTTCAATGCATCATGGAAATACCTATGATTATATACCCCTGTTAATCCGTCCTTATTTACTAATTCCTCCAACTTGTTAATATGCTCATCTTCAATTTTAACATAAAATCCCAAAGGCCAAGCTGTAAGAAGAAAAATACCTGATAGTATTAAATCATTTTGAAAATATTTATTAACTGCTCCTGCATTTGGAAAACAAAAAATATCAATTCCTAATATTAAAACGGAAGAAATAAAAGCAACTGTTATTCCATCCTTTAATCCCAACTGTATAGTTGAGCTAGTTATTATAAATAAAAATATATATTTATACTCACTTGCATAAGCCCCCGAAAGTGTTATTGCTAAAAAGAATATTGCAATAAAAAACAAGTTCTCAATAAATATAATCTTTCTATATTTACTTTTGTTTATTCTGTCATTTAATGAAAATGACCATACAAGATATATTCCTAATAATAATAACATTACAATCCCTAATGCCATAAACATAATTTGTTGATATACTAAATTATTTAAAAATTCATTATCATTAAAAATATATTGAAAAAATATAATAGCTGTGAACATTAATGATGCTAATTTTACTATTGAAACCATATCATTTATTTGTTTTCTTTTATCTTTATTTATTTTGTTCAAATTGTCCACCTCTTAGTAACTTAAATAAAGATCGGATAACTCCGATCTTTATTTAATTATTCATCTCTTAAAGCCTTTGGCTCTTCTGGTTGATATACAGCCCAGAAACATGCTGAAGTAGCTACTACTGATGCAATTACTGTAGCGAAAGTTGCAACTGCCATTAAAATTTTATTGTTTAATCTTTTCATTTTTTTCAACTCCTATCATTTTCATAATTTTTATTAATAAAGAGTCTAATATACCTACTAAAATATGACCATATCTGGTTAAAGTAAATACCTGCCATAATATACCAGCATATATACAAACAGAGTAAATTAAAAAAATCTGACTATTGCTGATATAATACATTACTATATTATAACATACTATAATCATATAAATAGATAATACTATTAAAGAGCTCTTTTTTAACTTTTTTATTTTTTGTTCTTTTTTTATTGGTTTATTTGGACTATCTACAGGAGCTAACTTATAAATAATAATTAATGAAATTATATATGTAATAGCTCCAATAAAAACTATATAATTAATATTTAAATTAATACTTTTAATTAAATATCCTGGTAATACCGCTACTATTATACCTATTAATATACAGTTAAATGGCGTACTTGCATGAACTCCCCCAGAATATTTTCTTAATATAGCTTCAACGAATGATATAATTAAAGCTTCATACATTACTCCAAATATTTTTCCAAATATGGCTACTGTTAATATTGATATAGCCATATGTATAACAGCATATAAACCATATTCTATGATACTTCTTTTATCATCATCCAAATTTAATTCTTTTTTTAAATTATAAGATATATTTTTACATAATAGCTCTAAATTCATTTTTTAAGCTTCCCTCTTTTTTTATTTATTAAATAAAATATAATAATTATTATTAATGTAATTAATAATGATGGCAATCCTAAAATTGATTTTTTTATTGGATCTTTAAATAACTTATCCAAATCAAGATTCATTAAATTAAGTCCTAAAACATTAACTGCTTCTGATATTAGTTGAATTAAATATAAGATTATAATACTTTTTATTGCACGAATTACATCAATTTTGTTATATACTATAGATATAAACAATAAAAATAGTACTGATAAAGTCATATGTACCCCATAATTTATTGGAAGCAATCTTATTATATACACTGAGCTAGAAAATAATAAGCTAGATATTATATAATTTTTTCTAGTTATATTAATTTGTGAAAATACATAAATAGCAAATATAAAAAGAAATCCTTCTGGTATTACTCTTAAGAAAAATTCTATCGGTTGTAATTTTAACATGTCATATCTCCCTTTTTTATATGAATTAACTAATTCATCTTATCATTTGTTACATTCAAAGACTTTACTACATTATAAATTATAAGAAATGCATAAAATCTAATGAAAATATCGCCTATACTAAGTACACTAAATCCAATATCAAATATATCTGTTAAAATCTTCAATTTAGTCGTTTCGTCCCCCAATATATGTATATCGTTTACCTTACTAAAAGCATCTAATTTTGCGTACCCAGTTAAATATGATAATGTTGGAAAAACAGGCATAAATCCATTATTAGCTGCAATTGCTATATCATTTAATATTCCTCCAATTATAACAAAAATAGAACCAATAATAGCAACTATATACTGCCTAAAGATAAAAACTAATGGTAAATATGAACATAAATATATAGTTTTTAGTACATTTGCATACTTAATAACTTCATAATTTTCCATAAATATATTAGCTTGTACAATAAAATAAACTACCTCCATAAATAATACTGGATATATAGCCCAACTTTTAAATAAAGGTTTTATTTTTAACTTCTTTATTTTACAAAATATTAGCGAAATTAATATAGTTTCAATCATATATTGTCCTTTCAATAATCTCTTTAATAAATCAATATACTCCAAAAAGATTTTATATTCTTGTTTACGTAGTAATTATACTATTATATGTTATTGTTTTCCATAGTTTTTTTGAATTAAAACGTTTTATTTGATATTTTTCCCAATATTTTATTTTTTTTGATTAATTTTATTAGAATAAAAGGGAAACTTGATGTTTCCCTTTATATATAACTAAATTTTAATATATTTTTTATAATATAATTAATCTTATTATATATTATTTAGCTAGATTCTTTTATAATTAACGTGTAAAATATGGTGCGCAATATAGCTATTTGGCTTTTGTAAATAATCTTTATATAGCTTCTGTATCATAGGATTTTCATGAGATTTTCTAATAACTTTATTTTTATCTTCATTATATATTGAATTCATTCTCTTTTTTAGCACATCTCTATTTGACTTTATAAAAGGCTGACCACCTCCATCAATACATCCTCCAGGGCAAGCCATTACCTCAATAAAGTGATATTTTGAATTTCCATATTTAATTTCATCCATTATTTTTTTTGCATTTCCTAATGAACTAACAACTGCTACATTAACTTCTTTTCCATTTAAATCCACTTTAGCTTCCTTAATGCCTTCTAGTCCTCTTACATTTTCAAAATCTATTTTCTCTAATTCTTTACCGGTTATCCATTCATAAGCGGTTCTAAGCGCTGCTTCCATTACCCCTCCACTAGTTCCAAAAATAGTACCTGCACCACTTGACATTCCTAAAGGATTATCAAATTCTGAATCATGTAAATTAACTATATCTATTCCAGCTTCTTTTATAATTTTAGCAAGCTCTCTTGTAGTTATAACTAAATCTACATCCTTTATACCATCAATGTCTTGCATTTCTTTTCTATTTGCTTCATGCTTTTTTGCTATACATGGCATAATAGATACTACCGCTAAATTTTCTCTTTTTATAGATAACTCCTGTGGAAGGTAATTTTTAGCTATAGCTCCAAACATTTGTTGAGGTGATTTACAGCTAGATACTAAGTTTAAGTTATCATAATAATTAGATTCAGAATAATTTATCCAAGCTGGACAACAACTAGTTATAAGCGGCAAGTTCTCACCCAAAGTAAATCTCTCTATAAATTCATTTGCTTCTTCCATTATAGTTAAATCTGCTGCAAAATTAGTATCAAAAACAGAATCAAAAGATAGCAATTTTAGTGCAGTTACAATTTTTCCTGTTGATAATTCACCTGATTCTAACCCAAATTCTTCAGCAAGTGCTGACCTAACAGCAGGTGCAATTTGAACTACAACATACTTATTATTATCATCTAAAATTTCCCATACTTTTTTATAATCGCTTTTTTCTCTTAAGGCACCTGTAGGACAGACAGCTACACATTGTCCACAATAAGTGCAATTAGTCTCATTTATTGAGTCATTTGAAAATGTCGATATATTTGTCTCAAAACCTCTATTAGCTACTGTTATTGCATGAACTTTTTGAATATCATTACAAGAAGTTACGCATCTTCTACATAAAATACACTTTTCTCTATCCCTAACAAAACCATCTGAAACATCTAGATCGAATTTTACTTTTTCGCCCTCATATTTATTCTCTTCTACCCCTAAATCTGATGCTAATTTTTGCAACTCACAATTCATATTTTTATCACAATTTAAGCAATCTTTTGGATGATTTGATAATAATAGCTCAACTATAGTCCTTCTTGCTCTAATAGCTTTTAAAGAATTTGTTTTTATTGACATCCCTTCGCTTACTTCAGTTGCACATGCTGGTACCAATCCATGCCAACCTTCTACTTCAACAACACATACCCTACAAGTTCCCTTGCAATTTCTTGTTTTTCCATCCACCATATACATATGACATAATGTAGGTAAATTTATATTAAGTTTTTTTGCAGCATCTAAAATACTAGTTCCTTTTTCTACCTCTACATTAACTCCATTTATCTTAACACTTATCATCTAGAATTCACCTCCTAAGCTAGTTTTTATAATAGCTTTAGTCGGACATGCTTCGTAGCATAAACCACATCTTATACATTTATCAATATTAATAATATGTTTTTCTCTAATTTTACCTTTAATAGCTAATACAGGACATGCCCTTAAACATTTAGTACATCCAATACAACTATCTGTAACCTCATATTTCACTAATCCTTTACATACTCCTGCAGTACATTTTTTATCTATTACATGCTCTTTATACTCATTGTTAAAAAACTTTAAAGTACTTAATACAGGATTGGGAGCTGCTTCTCCAAGTCCACAAAGAGATGCGTCTCTAACAACTTCACATAATTCATTAATTTTTTCTAAATCTTCTTCTACTGCCGTACCATCAGTAATTTTCTTTAATAATTCTAATATTCTTTTATTCCCTATCCTACAAGGAGTACATTTGCCACAAGATTCATCAACACTAAATTCTAAATAAAACTTGGCTATATCAACCATACAGTTATCTTCATCCATTACTATCATCCCTCCAGAGCCCATCATTGATCCAATTGATGTTAAAGTATCATACTCTATAGGTAAATCTAGGTACTCTACTGGTATACAACCACCTGAAGGTCCTCCTGTTTGTATAGCTTTTAACGCTTTATTGTTAATAATTCCTCCGCCTATCTCATAAACTATATCTCTTAATGGCATTCCCATTGGGATTTCTACTAAACCTACATTATTAATGTTTCCTGCTAAAGCAAAAACCTTAGTTCCAGCAGATTTTTCTGCTCCTATTGAACTATACCATTTAGCACCATTGTTAATTATTTGACTAACATTTGCAAAAGTTTCCACATTATTAACACAAGTTGGTCTTTGCCATAATCCTTTTTCTGAAGTCCTTGGTGGCTTCATTGTTGGCTCTCCTCTTAGTCCTTCAATTGAATGAATTAGCGCTGTAGCTTCACCACAAACAAAAGCTCCTGCTCCATACTTTATTTCAATATCAAAATTGAATCCTGTATTTAATATATTGCTTCCTAAAAGTCCTATATCTTTCGCTTGCTTTAATGCTACTTTTAATCTATGAACAGCTAATGGATATTCCGCTCTTATATAAATATATCCTTTACTAGCTCCAATTGCATAACCACAAATAGCCATTGCTTCTAATACTAAATTAGGGTCTCCCTCTAATATTGCTCTATCCATAAAAGCTCCCGGATCTCCTTCATCAGCATTACAAATTACATATTTTACATCTCCATTTGCTCTTCTAGCAGCTTCCCACTTTCTTCCCGTTGGAAAACCTCCACCGCCTCTTCCTCTAAGTCCAGATTCACTTACTTCTTTTATAACTTCTTCTTGAGTCATAGTTGTTAATACTTTGCCTAGCGCTGTGTAAGCTCCTACACCTAAAGCATCCTCCATATTTTCAGGATCTATCACTCCACAATTTTTTAATGCTATTTTCACTTGTTTTTTATAAAAAGGTATCTCTTCTTTTACTTTTATTTTTTCCTTAGTTTCTTCATTTTCATAAAGCAGCCTGTCTACAACTCTACCTTCAAGAATATGACTTTCTATTATCTCTTTAACATCTTCTTCTGTTACCTTTATATAAAATACTTTATCTGGCATAATTTCTATTACAGGACCTTTTGCACAAAATCCAAAGCATCCTGTCATTATAACTTTTACATCTTCTTGCAAATTTAATCTTGTTATTTCTTCATTAAATGCCTTTAAGATATTGTCAGAATTTGATGCTTTGCATCCTGGTCCTCCACAAATTAATATATGCCTTTCTTTTATTTCATCATTATTAAATTTTTCTGGATTTTCTCTAACCTCTATTTTCTTTTTACATTCTTTATATTTTTTTAATAAAGCATTATAAGTACTTATTTTCTCCATATTAACCTTGCTCCCTTAAATTATTTATTAATTCGTTTACTTGAGGCTTAGTAAAATATCCATAAACTTTATCGTTTACAAGTACAACGGGTGCTATAGCACATGATCCAACACATCTTAATGTATCTAAAGTGAATAATCCATCATTGGTTGTTTCCCCTTCTTTTATTCCAAGTATCTTTTTAAAATCCTCTAATATATCACATGCCCCTCTAACAAAGCATGCTGTACCAGTACATATACTTATTACATACTTTCCTTTTGGTTCTGTAGAAAAATATGAATAAAAAGTTATTACCCCATATACCTTAGATACTGGTATATTTAATCTATAAGCTATATACTCCTGAACCTCTCTTCCTAAATACCCATATAATCCTTGGGCATGATGTAATACAGAAATTAATGAACTTTCATCATCATTCCCTTCTTGGATAAATAGTTCTAAATCTTTAAATTTACCACATTTATCTCTCAAATTATCTCCCCCATCTTTAACTGAATTTTTAAAATATTCTAACAATTAAATAGTATCATATTTCTATTTTTTTTAAAATATATAAAATACCTGCCACTATTGATTTATTTTACTGGCTATTAAATCTCATTTCATTTATACTTACATAGGAAATAAAAAAGTTGTATTCTAATCCTTTCATATTAGAATACAACTCCTATATCTTATAGTATATTTTTATTCATTAATAAATTATTATATGTCTTATACTTAAAATCAACTTATAATTCTGCATAAAACACTTATTTTTCTCCATATATATTTAATGAAAAACCTTTTTCTAGAGCTTCCTTAGCATACTCTTTTGCTCCAAATAATGATAAGTCTCTGTAGTTTCCACATTGAATTTCATTAGCAGCAGGTATTTCTGTCGCCTTTAAAACTTCTCTTAAAGATAATTCTAATGCTTCTTTTATTTCATAAGCTTCTCTATCTCCCCATATACTTAAATAGAATCCAGTTCTACATCCCATTGGTGATAAATCTATTATTCCTTCTAATCTACTTCTTAATTCATGTGCCAAAAGATGCTCTAGTCCGTGCATCGCAGCTGTTCCAAAGGCTTCTTTATTTGGTTGTAAAAATCTAATATCAAACTTTGTTACATTATCTCCCTTTTTACCTGTTAGCAAACAACACTTTCTTATATATGGTGCCTTAACTATTCTATGATCTAATTCAAAACTTTCTACTTTTTCCATATTACATCCTCCACATAACTATCTTATTTATCTTTAAATATCTACCCTCATTAATATATCAACTAGTTTATTAATCTTTCACAATTATTTATAGTATCTAATATAGAAAATATACTTGTGCTTATTCTTTTAGCAACATACGAATTATTCATAGTATATAAATGAATTCCATCTACTCCATTTGATATCAAATCTACTATCTGCTCTGTAGCATATGCGATTCCAGCATCTCTTAATGCCTCAGGATTAAATTCGTATTTATTCATTATCCTAATAAATTTCTTTGGTAGCTTAGCTCCACATAATGAAACAATTCTATTTATTTGTTTAGTATTTATAACTGGCATTATTCCTGCTTGTACTGGAATATCTATATTGTACTTTTCTTTTTCTTCTAAAAAACTATAAAAGTACTCATTATCAAAGAATAATTGTGAAATTAAGTGTGTAGCACCAGCTTTTTGTTTTTTCTTTAGATTAATTATATCTTCCTCTAAGTTTTTACTATCTAAATGTCCTTCAGGATAACATGCCCCAACTATATTAAAATCTCCCCTTTGCTTTATATGCTTTATAAGATCACTTGCATGATCAAATTCATTACTTCCCTTATAACCTAACGGAATATCACCTCTTAAAGCCAATATATTTTCTATTCCTGACTGCTTTAAGTTATCTAAAATGGAATTTACTTGGTTTTTATTTGAGTTTATACATGTTAAATGAGCTAATGGTTCTATTTTATATTTATTTTTTACTATTGATGAAATCTCACATGTCATGTTCTTAGATAAGCTTCCACCTGCCCCGTATGTTACACTTATAAAATCTGGCTTTAAATCTTTTAATTCCTCTAAAGTATTGTAAATAGTATCAATTTTTGATTCTTGTTTTGGTGGAAATATCTCAAAAGAAAAAACCACCTCTTTTTTATCAAATAAATTATTTATATTCATGTTTTGCCCCCTTTTTTCAATGAATAATTGATAATATATAGATAATTTACAATTTCTATTGATAGTTTATATTTAACAATGGATATTGATAGCTGAAAGTTATTCTTTATACATAAAAAAATACCTAAAGGATAACCTTTAGGTATTAATATACAGCCTATGAATTACCCTTATCTAACAGGAATTAGCACCACACAATGAGGTTATATAAGTGAAAATCATTCATTATAATTAACCTACGTAGGTTGCTGGGTTTCTTAGGGCCAGTCCCTCCACCACTCTTGATAAGTTTTAAATATTCTTTTTCTATATTATATTTTATTTACAAACATTTGTAAATATATATTGAAATTATATATTTTAAATTAAAATTTATAAATACACTTCTTTAGCTATTAAATTATATAGACAAATTCACAAAAGAATTATCTATAAGTTTCATATTTGATGATTTCAACTATCAAAGTCATCTTTAAAAATTGCCATTGGTATTACATCGTAATATTTTCCACTTCTATATAATTCTTTTTTCAATATACCTTCTTCTTTAAAACCAACTTTCTTGTAGCATGCAATAGCTCTATTATTAAAAGAAAAAACTTTAAGCTTTATCTTATTCATATTTACTTCTTCAAATATAAACTTTATTAGCAATTTTAGTGCATCGCTTCCATATCCCTTGCTCCAGTATTCTTTATCCCCAATCATTATTCCTATTTCACAAGTTCTATTTTTCACATTACATTCATTAATGCTACATCCACCTATATACTTTCCAGTTTTTAAATCCTCAATTGCAAAATCATAAGTAAAATCGGTATTTGCTTTTCTACTTTTTACCCACTCTTCTTCTTGCCATTTAGTCATTGGAAATGGAATGTTAGAATCTAATAGTTTTTTCACTTCTTCATCATTTATAAACTCTACTGCTTTTTCTATATCCGCTTCCTTATACGCCCTTAATTTTACTAATTTACCACTATACATGATAATACCCCCCTTTTACAATTTATAATGGATAATTGAAACTGGATAGTTGATGATCTCTTTTTGAATCTTCAAACTATTTTTCTTTAAAAGAAATTCAGCCTTTTGGCTGAATTTTCTAATTAATTATTTTATTTCAGTAATTATATACTTATTTTATATATAAATCAAATCCTTTTATTATTTTTATAATAAATATTTTATTCTAGTTTTTTATTAAAAGTAATATTATAGAAATTATACTAAAGGCTAAACTAACCATATTTATGTACGTTACAACTTGCTTTGGAGTAAACCCCTTAGCTTCCAATCTATAATGTATTTGGCTTCTATCCGCTTGATATACTGGTTTTCCATCCATAAATCTTTTTATTATAACAAACAAATTATCAAATATAGGAATTGCTAGAGCTAGTATTGGAATAAATAAGCTCATTAAAGTTGCTTGCTTAAAGGCACCATCTAAAGCTATTATACTCAATATAAATCCTAAAAAATTTGCTCCTGAATCTCCCATAAAAATCTTTGCTGGATATTTATTATACATTAAAAATCCTAAAGTTACTCCTGTTACTATTAGTGACATACTTATAGATTCACTTTGTCCTAGAATAATTGCAGCTGCTGCAAATGTTATTGATGAAATCAATGATAATCCACCGGCAAGTCCATCCATACCATCTGACCAATTTATAACCGTTGTTACTCCAAATATCCATGTAATTGTAAGTATAAATTGTATTACTCCTGATAACTGTATATAAACCCCTGTAAACGGATTTGTAAATCCTCTAAAAACTATTCCTGATTTAAATATAATAAATGCAGCCAATAATTGAATTATTAATCTTGGATATATAGGAAATTCCTTTCCTCTAGTTTTGAAACTATCATCTATTAATCCTATTAATAATATTAAAGCTGAGCCTAGTAATATCCATGATTTTTCTTTAATCGATGTATAATTGTTAACTGTAAAATATACTGTAAAAAATCCTATAAACATAGCTAATCCGCCACAAAGTGGAGTTTCACCTTTATGTTTTTTTCTTTTTGTAGGTTTGTCTGTAAAGCTATATTTAAAAGATAATTTAATCAAAATTGGTGTTATTAAATATACTATTAAAAATGCTAATATAAAAGATAATATATATCGCATAATTTCTCCTTAACCTCTTAACTGTAATATTATTCAAATTCATTATGTCTCTTAAATTCATTATCTTATTATACTATTTATAAATATTATTATCAATGACAAAACTATGACGATTTCTATCTCCTACTTTAAAATAAAAAATATAAAAACATATAATAGATTTACTTATTGTATAAATCTCATTTAAAGCCAACGTACCTATTTCTGCTTTAATATAAAAAAAGTCCCCAAAAGGGGACATTTTTTAATTTCTTGCTTGTATCATATCTTTAACTTTCATTAATCTAGTTAAAGCTCCTCTTTCATTTTCATCAAGTTTCATTCTTATATACTTGATAGTTTCTTGCAGAGAAGGAATTGTCATATATTCAAGAGCATTAACTCTTCTTCTAGTCTTCTCTATTTCATCTGCCATAAGTTGAGTTGACTTTTCAACTTCTGCAAGTTCCAATAACTTTGGTAAGATTCCATAAAGCTTAGCAATTGAATCATCTAATTCAGATGACGTACTTGCAAAACCATAAGGGAATATACTTCCTTCATCTCCTTCAAGCTGTCTATGGAAATTCATCTCCGGAACATTAACACTCATTATATTTTTAGTTCCTACTTCAACAGATATACTTTCTTTAGGATAAGCTACTGCTTCCTCTAGAAATTCTGAGCTCATAACAGCTCTAGCCATAACAAAGTCCTTAAGAGATCCTTGAAGCTCTGCTTCTACAGACTTTCTCAATTCATTATTATATTTGACAAGATTAACGAATTGTCTCATAAGCTCATCTTGCTTATCCTTTAAAAGTTTATGTCCTCTTGTAGCTGTTGCTAATCTCTTTTTTAGCTTAGACATCTCCATTCTAGTAGGATTGACATTTAATCTTGCCATGGCTATTCTTCATCTCCCTTTGGCATATACTTTTCAAGATACTCATCTCTTATTCTCTTAAGCTCTGTTCTTGGAAGTATCTTTAAAAGCTTCCATCCTAATTGTAATGTTTCTTCTATACTTCTGTTTGTTGTAAAACCTTGAGATACATATTGTTCTTCAAATGCTTCTGCAAACTTAGCATATTGCTTATCTATATCTGATAAAGCTGATTCCCCTAAGATTGCTGATAATTCTTTAGCTTGCTTACCTTGTGCATAAGCTGAGAATAATTGGTTCATTGTATCAGCATGATCTTCTCTAGTCTTATTTTTACCAATCCCTTTATCTTTAAGTCTTGAAAGTGATGGTAATACATCTATTGGAGGAATAATACCTTTCTTATATAGCTCTCTTGAAAGAATTATTTGTCCCTCTGTTATATATCCAGTTAAGTCTGGAATTGGATGTGTCTTATCCTCTTCTGGCATTGTTAAAATAGGAATTTGAGTTATAGACCCATCTCTTCCTCTAAGTCTACCTGCTCTTTCATATAAAGTTGAAAGGTCAGTATATAGATATCCTGGATATCCTCTTCTGCCTGGAACCTCTTTTCTAGCAGCTGAAACTTCTCTTAATGCTTCTGCATAGTTTGTTATATCAGTCATTATAACAAGTACATGCATTCCTTTTTCATAAGCTAAGAATTCCGCTGTAGTAAGAGCCATTCTTGGAGTTGCTATTCTTTCGATAGCTGGATCAGATGCAAGGTTCATAAATAATACTGAATTATCTATAGCACCTGTTTTATTAAATTCATCAACGAAAAATTGTGATTCTTCGAATGTAATACCTATTGCAGCAAATACAACTGCAAAGTTAGCATCTGAATTTAAAACTCTCGCTTGTCTTGCTATTTGTGCAGCTAATTGTGCATGAGGAAGTCCTGATGCTGAGAAAACAGGTAACTTTTGTCCTCTTACTAATGTATTAAGTCCATCAATAGCTGAAATACCAGTTTGAATAAATTCTGATGGATAATCTCTTGATACTGGATTAATAGCTTCACCATTTATATCTAATCTTTTTTCTGGAATTATATTAGGCCCATTATCAATTGGGTGTCCCATACCATCAAATATTCTTCCTAGCATATCTTCAGAAACACCAAGTTCAAGTGGTCTTCCTAAGAATCTAGCTTTTGTTTCCTTTAAGTTTATTCCTGATGAACCTTCAAAAAGTTGAACCATAGCTCTTGTTCCATTTATTTCAAGAACTCTACCTCTTCTTTTTTCACCAGTTTGAAGCTCTACTTCAACTAGTTCATCATACTTAACGCCTTCAACACCTTCAACTACCATCAAAGGTCCTACAACTTCTGTAACTGTTTTATATTCCTTAAGCATTTAGAACCCCTCCCTTTTCGTTGATTAATGCATCTATAGCAGCTTTTAATTCTACTTCTATTTCATCTATCTTATTTATATTATCTTCATGAATATATTTACTTCTTGCAATTTTATCTCTAACTTCACTTAAGCCTAAAATCTCATTTAAGTAAACACCTGCTTTTAATGCTCTTTCTGCTTCTTTTCTAAATAGAAGAATTAACTTTAACATCTTATATTGCTTATCTAATGAAGCATATGTATCAACTTCATGGAATGCATTTTGTTGAAGGTAATCTTCTCTTATTGATTTTGAAACTTCAAGCTTTAATCTATCTACTTCTGATAAAGCATCTATACCAACAAGACTTACTATTTCTTGAAGTCCTGATTCCTCTTGAAGTAAAGTCATTGCTTCTTGTCTTAAAGTTGCCCAATCTGATGCAACTTCATTATTCATCCACTCATCTATAGTATCTGCATATAATGAATATGAATTTAACCAGTTAATTGATGGGAAATGTCTCTTATATGCAAGTTGAGCATCTAGTCCCCAGAAAACTTTAACTATTCTTAATGTAGATTGTGTAACTGGCTCCGAAAGGTCTCCTCCTGGAGGTGAAACTGCTCCTATTGCTGTTACAGCTCCTTCTCTACCATCATTACCTAAACAAATAACCTTACCTGCTCTTTCATAATAATCTGCAAGTCTTGATCCAAGGTATGCTGGATAACCTTCATCACCCGGCATTTCTTCAAGTCTACCAGACATTTCTCTTAAAGCTTCTGCCCATCTTGAAGTTGAATCTGCCATTATTGAAACAGAATATCCCATATCTCTGAAGTATTCTGCAATTGTTATTCCTGTATATATACAAGCTTCTCTAGCTGCAACTGGCATGTTTGATGTATTGGCTATAAGAACTGTTCTCTTCATTAAGCTTTCACCAGTCTTAGGATCTTTAAGTTCTGGGAATTCATTAAGAACATCTGTCATTTCGTTTCCACGTTCACCACAACCAACATATACAACTATTTCAGTATCTCCCCATTTGGCCACTTGGTGTTGAACAACTGTTTTACCTGCTCCAAACGGACCTGGAACTGCTGCTGCTCCACCCTTAGCAACTGGGAAGAATGTATCTATAACTCTTTGACCTGTAGTCATTGGGGCATCTGGTTTTAACTTTCTTGCATATGGTCTACCTTTTCTTGCTGGCCATTTTTGCATTAATGTTAATTCCTTATCACCTTTTTCAGTTTCTACTACACATACAGTATCAACTATTGTAAATTCTCCAGCTTTAATTTCTTTTATTGTACCCTTTACCCCATAAGGAACCATTATCTTATGAAGTACTACTGTAGTTTCTTGAACTGTTCCTATTATATCTCCAGCTTCAACTACATCTCCTACCTTTGCTGTAGGTTCAAATTTCCAAAGTCTTTCTCTATTTAATGACTTAACTGCTACACCTTTTTTTAAAAATGGTGAATTTGCTGCTTTAGCAAATGCATCAAGTGGTCTTTGGATACCATCGAACATTGATTCTATAAGTCCTGGTCCTAATTCTATACTTAATGGCTCTCCAGTTGTAACAACTGGGTCCCCTGGTCCTATTCCTGTAGTTTCTTCGTAAACTTGGATAGATGCCTTATCATTTCTCATTTCTATGATTTCTCCGATAAGACCTTTTTCTCCAACCTTAACCATGTCGAATATATTTGCTTCTTCCATTCCTTCAGCAACAACTAAAGGACCTGCAACCTTAATTATCTTTCCGGTCTTCAAATCAATAACCTACCTTCCTATAAAATATTAACGCCAACAGCTTTTTCCACACTATCACTAATTCTCTTTAGTCCAATATTTAATGAACCTTGATTACTTGGAATTAATATTACAGCCGGAAGTACTTGTTCATTGTAACGTGCTATCGTTTCTTGAATATGTTGTGCTATTTGCTCTGTTACAAAAATTACTGCGTAGTCATTTCTTGCACAGCTATCAACTGCTTTTCTTGCTTCATCAGCTTCAACTACTGGGAATACATCTATTCCTAAAGCTTTGAAAGCTAAAACCGAATCCTTATCGCCAACAACACCTATTTTCTTATGCATATATATCACGCAACCTTTCTCTTATTACTTCCTCAGCAATATTATTAAGCTTGCCAACCATTATAATTCTTATTACTTTTATCTCTGTTTCTTTAGCATAAATATAAGATAGTATTTTTTCTGGTCCAAATGTAACTAACTTAGAATTTTTCATTAACTCCATGATATAATTATCACTTAACTTTTCTAAAAGACTTGCAGATTCTGTAGCGATATAACTCTCAAATCCTTCTTTTATTAAGTCAGAATAAATCGTACTTTGTAATTTAGCCATTATGTTTTCTGGGGATTCATTTAGTAAAGCTATAAGCTTGCTACTATCTATTTCTCCACCATTAACCATAACTTCCCCAGCGAAATCTCTTCCTTTATTTTGCTTCTTTATTCTAAGTAAAGTTCTTATGTTAGTAGAATCTATCATAGCTTTTACTAAATTATCTATGAATTTATAATTCAATGACTTCTTTATATCTACTAACTCTTTATACATATATTTATCTATTATTATATCTATCTTTTGAGGATCTTTAGTTTCCTCAAAAGATTTCATTGCTTCTTGAACTCCTTTTCCAAGGTTTCCGTTTAAGCTTTTAAAATTATCTCCATCTATCTTACGTTTAATTTCCTGTAAATCTAGACTACCTAATTGTATAAGCATTGAAGATAAATCCTTACCTAATACTTTTCCCTTTAGAAGTACCTTTATATTATGATAGTCATATTTTAAACTCATTAACTTCACAACATCTTTTACAGGGCTTATTTCGTAGACTAGTTCATATACCCTTTTTAATTCTGCTGTTAATATTTCTTCATAATCTTCTGGTCTCTTTACATTAGCTGAAACATTTGAATACTCTGTTTCATTTAATATTCTTAGTACTTCATTTGCTGATGGAGCTTCTATCATTCTATCAATTTTAGGCTTATCAAGAAGTCTAGTTTCTAAAACCCATATTCTTGATACAGCTTGGGTAAATTTCATTACATCCATCTCTTACCCTCCTTAATTAAACAACACTCTTGCTACTTCAAACTCCAATTCATCTTTTAATGAACTTACTAAAGCTTCATATGTGTTGTTGATTTCTATACCATTACTTTCAAGAATAAATCCACCTTTAAAATTTCCAGTATTAGGACTTAACTTAATGTTTCCTTTATCTCCTAATGATTGATTTAAATCATAAATAAAAGTAAGATCTACTACTTCCATTCCGTCTTTATTTAAAATTAATGTTTGCTCTCCTATTTCACCTAGAGAAAGTATTGAATTTTTTATAAATCTTAAAAAATCATCTCCAGATATAGTTGCTAACATATCTATACTTTTTTCAAATACTTCTTTTATAACTTCTTGCTTTGCAGATAACTTATTGTTTCTAACCTTAAGCGAAGCAGAAGATAGAATTCTTTCTTTCTTAGTTTTAGCTTCAAGCTCAGCCTTTTGTATAATTTCCTTTTCAAGTTCTTTGGCTTTAGCTATTTTCTTTGAAAGAATATTATTTTTCTCTTCTTCAGCAGAAGCTAAAATACTTTCCTTTCTATCTTCAGCATCCCTAAGGATCTTAGAAGTCAGATTATTTACACTTGCCATAGCCTATTCTCTCCAATCCTAGAATCCTTTATTTACTAACATGAATGAAATAACGAATCCTAATAATGCGTATGTTTCAACCATCGCTGATAATATTATACCTTTTGTGTTATGTTCTGGGTTTTTAGCTAATATTTGAATACCAGCTGCTGCAACTTTACCTTGTGCTATTCCAGACCAAAGACCTGCAAATGCTATTGGTAAACAAGCACCTAATAAATATAAACCTTGATCTAATGGCATTCCTGAAGCCATTTTAGTAAATACTAAGAATCCTATAACGAAACCATATAAACCTTGTGTACCTGGTAATAATTGAAGAACTAATGCCTTACCAAACTTTTCTGGTTCTTCTGTAACTAATCCTGTTGCTGCTTCACCAACTATACCAACACCTTTAGCTGATCCTATACCAGATAAACCAACTGCTAAAGCTACTCCCATAGCTGCAAATATTAATCCACCGTTATTTTCCATAAAAAATTGAATCCATGACATTTCCATTTTATAATTCCTCCTAATTTCTTTTAATCTTTATATACTTTTCTGAAACTTTAAATGCTTTAAAAGGTCTTCCGCCACCTTCATAGAACTTACCAAAATACTCAACATATTGAAGTCTTGCTGTGTGAACATAAGCTCCAAGTAATGATAAACCTAAGTTGAATATATGGAATAGAACAAATAATATAGGTCCTATTACTATTGCTGCTACACCTGGTAAAGTATGAATTAATAGGTTTAAAGCACCTGCAATTGAACCACCTGCTAATCCTAAAGCCATAAGTCTCGTATAAGAAACTAAATCTCCTACATATCCTGTTATGCCGTATAAGGAATATAACCCTTGACCTATCTTGGCTCCTGTAGATTTTTCTTCTCTTCCTCCACCTATAACTATTAATATAGCACCAATAATTGCTGTACCAATAAATATATTACCTAATATATTAGGTAATTTTAAAAATTTAACTGCTGCAATTCCACCTATGGATAATAATGTTATTATCCATGAACCTGGATCTAATAATGCATCTTTTACTTTTCCAATTCTAATTAAACTATAAACCTTTATAAATAGTCCAAAGAAGATTTGAATAACTCCTAATGCTAAAGATAAAATTACTATAGTCATAACATCTTTATTGGTATCTATTATTTGGGTTGGTAATGTTATAATATCTCCAAAAAATGATCCATAAATTGCTCCAAAAAATATTGTTGGAAAACTTAAGTATAAAAAGAATTTTGCAAAATCTTTTTTACCTTCATCTAGTTTTAAGAATTTAAGAGCTAATGCTGCTCCTATTAAAACTAATAGTCCATATCCTACATCTGCTACCATCATTCCAAAGAATATTAAATAGAATGGTGCAAGTAACGGTGTTGGATCTATTTGATTATATTTAGGATAACTATACATTCCAGTTACACTTTCAAAAGCCGAAACAAGTTCACCATTCTTAAGTTTAATTGGAACATCATCTATTTCATCTTCCTTAACATCTTCAAATTCTATATAGTAATCATTTTTAAGAGTATTACTACATATAGACTTTAATTCCTCATTATCTTCTTGTGCTATCCATCCTTGAATTGCACATATATTTTTTGTCTTTAAGAAATTCGTTGAAACTTTAACACGTTCAACTTTACTTACAAAATAATCATAAGCTAATTCTAACTTCTTTAAATCTTCTTCAAAGCTTGCAATTTCTTCTTCAATAAAGAATTTCTTTGATTGAAGTTCCTCTATCTGATGCTTAAATTCTAAAATAAGCTTCATCGGAACATCTTTATGTTCGGTTTTAAAGGCGCTAAATCCAACTCCCCTTAGAACTTCTGATACATTTTCACTATCTTCTTTATTAGATAAAATTAAAAGATTAATATCATTGCTACTTCTTGATATTATTTCAACATATGCATTTGATAACTCTTCTAATAAAGTATCTTCATAAGATTTTGCTATAGTTCCTAGGAAATATGATGTATTTTTCAAATCTTTTATTTCACTAAAAGCTACATCTAAATCCTGCCAAGGAATTAAAGTATCTATTTCAGCCTGTAACTTTGTTATATTTGAATCTAAATTAGCCAGCTCTGCCTCTTTTTCTTTTGCTTTATTATAGCTTTCTTCCCACTTAGAGGCTTTAACTTTTTCATCTAATTCATCTAAAGTTAATGTTAGCTTTTCTTCTTGTAATGACTTTAATCCTGATTTTTTAGGAACATATTTTTTAAGAAATTCTAGGACAAATTTAGCTTTTGATAAATTTTCTTCATACTTTGAATACTCTAAATCTATATCGTCTTTAGCTAAGCTTTTTAATTCTTCATATTTTTCAAGGAACTCATCATCTTGTAAATTAATAAATTCTACATTAGATAGTCCTTGTATTTCCCTTAAAAGTTTTTGCTTTTTAGATTCAAAGGTAAGCAAAGTGAATTTGTTCATCTTAACTATTGCCATGAATCTTCACTATCCTCTCAACGATTAAATTAATAGCATTATTCTTTTTCTCTTCAGAAATATTTTTAATGCTTGCTACTTCTTTTTCACCTTTTTCTAATATAGGCTTTGCTTCTGAATTTCCTTCCTCTTCTGCTTTAGCTATAATTTGTGCTTTTTTTGAGTTTGCTTCACTTAGAGTTTTACTATACTCCTCTTCTGCTTGAATGCTTGCATTTTTTACTATTTCTTTTGAGTTATTCATAGCTTCTTGAATTAGCTCTTCAGCTTTCTCTTCAGCCTTTTTAATTTCATTTATTGCTTCTAATGCCAAAATCTCACCACCTTTATTATTGTAAATAATAATATAGAAATTAATACTTTATATAGTATTAATTACTCTTTCATATCTTCCATTATACACCGCTTGACGTTTTTTTCAATATCTTTAATCTTGATTTGGAGAAACAAACATAATTTTTCAACTATTGTAAATGTTTTCTTGCTTGTTTAATATAAATTTTATATTTTCTTAAATTTCTGTTTTTTATCTGTAATATGTACTATATCACCTCCATGACCAAATAAGTAATAATCCTTTTCTTTAACTACAGTAGAATTTTTTATAAATTTACTTATGTTTATATCAAATATTTCTAGATGATAATCTTTAAAAGAATATACACCTTTAAATTGATCTTTTATTTTTAGCTCCTCATCTTTATCTAAATTCCTTTGTATAAACTCTGGCATTCCCCTTTTTTTATTAAATCTAAGATAATCAAATTTTAATATTTCTTTTAATATAGAGTTATCTCCTTTTAATATTTCCATATTAAAATCTAAAAATACTCTATAATACTCACTATTTCCTATGTTTCTATCAAAATATCCTTTAGAGTCAAAATATGTCCCTAAAGTATAGTAAAAATCAAAAGGTGTATCAAACTTGTTTACTAAATATTTTATTATGTTATCAAACTTTTGGGAGTTATAGTATTTATCGACCATTTCTTCCACTTTCTTAAGCTTTATTAATTCATCATAACTTATATCTTTAGTTTTCAGTATTTCATATGGCGGATATGGCGAGTATTTCATTCCATACTCTTCTGCTTCTTCCCTCATTGATGATCCTCTTAAAAGCTTTAAAAATCCTAATTGAATTTCTTCTGGGCTTATACTATAAACATCATTAAATGAGTTTTTGAATGAATTATAATCTTCTCCTGGAAGTCCTGCTATTAAATCAAGATGTTGTTTTATATTTCTAATTTGAATAAGTTCTTCTACTTTTTCTTTTATATCGCTAAAATTTACAAATCTATTTATTCTATTTAATACATCATCATTTGTAGTTTGTACTCCAACTTCAAATTGGAATCTATCCTTTGGTGCTTTTCTTAATAGTTCAAGTTCAGATTTTTTTAATATATCCGCTGATATCTCAAAATGAAATTGAGTTTTAGTATCTTGATTAATAAGAAACTCCCAAATAGCCATGGTAAATTTATGATTACAATTAAAAGTTCTGTCTACAAACTTTACAAGTCTAACTTCCTTATCTATAAAATATTTTAATTCTTGCTTTACTCTATCTATATCCAAGAATCTAACTCCATGAGTCGTTGATGATAAACAATATTTACAATTAAAAGGACACCCTCTTGAAGCCTCATAATATACTATCTTATTATCTAAATTTTCATCTTCTTCATAGGGAAATATTAATTCATTCATATTCATAAGAGGCCTTTTTCCATTTGATATTACTTCACCATCAGCTTTGTAATATAAACTTCTTATTGAGTTTATTTCTCTTTCTCCTAATTTATATTCCACAAACTCTCTATATGTTTTTTCTCCTTCTCCTTCAATGATATATTCTCCATTTAATTCTTTTAATATGTTTTGACTATCATAAGATACTTCTGGACCTCCATACAATATCTCTATGTCTTCATCTACTAGTTTTATAAGATTAGAAAGTCTTTTTATTATTTCTATATTCCAGATGTAAGTTGAAAAGGCCACTACATTCGGCCTTTCTTTTATTATTTCTTCTAATATTTTTTCATCTCTATCATTAATAGAAAACTCTCTAATCTTACAATCATAATTCATATCTTTAGTAAAGGCCCTTAAGTATCTAACAGCTAAATTACTGTGTACAAATTTAGAATTTATAGCTGTAAGCAAAATTTTCATACGTATCTTCTTCCTTTCAATATTAAAGTTTTATACCTTTTATAAAATGTATATCCTCCCATAATTTAGTTTCTTCTATTTTATAGTATTTTTCAAGTAATTTTTTATTATCCTCTATATTTGACTTTATTATTGGATTTAAATTTTTAAATTCAAATTCTCTTACTTTACCTGAAGGTAATACTGCCATTATTTTATTATTAATCATATCCTTCACTTCTTTATTTATGTCCCATATAAATATTTCTCCACCAACTTTAATGTACTTTGTCACTTCTTCAATCAGCTTTAATCTACTATAATTATTCCACATTTTACTTAGATGAAAAAACATTGTGCAAGTATCATATTCTTCTTCATTAAGAATAATACTTGAATTATCTACTCCCACATAATCCACTGAAATTTCATCCATTACATCTTTTGATATATTGTAAATAACACCAAAACTCTCCCCAACATCTAGTATATCTCCATTTAGCTTTACATCTGATAAATTAAGTACTATAGTTTTTCCCATCTCACCTTACCTCCTAATTACATAAGTTATATTATATTTATATTTATCACTTCCATAATTTATTAATAAATTTAATAAAAAAGAAGAGATTTCTTTAAAATATATAAATAGAGTATACCTATATATCTTTTAAGACTTTCTCTTCTTTACTTATAATTATTTACTATTAATTTTTACATTTTTACTTTTATTCTTTATTAATACACATATAATTATCACTATAATAAATACTATAGAAAAAATCCATAATATCTTCGGAAGCCTAAATAATTTTCCAGCCTTATTGTACTCAAGATTATATAAACATCCAAGTTTACTGTCTAAAATATAAAAACTATCTTTATAAAATAATATTTTCTCTATCTTACTCTTATCTCCTAAATCTACTAAATCTCTTGCTACTCCATCCTTACTTAATGCATAAATAAATCCTTTTTTATTATTTCCAAAGACAATAGTATTCTTTTCAAAGCATATTCCATCCTTATCTATGGCTAATCCTTGTAATGATGAAACATCATTATCTTGATATATCGGAGCACTTGGATTTTTATCTGGATGATTCTTTATTAAAAATTCTTGTCTTACTGAATCTGTAAATCTTGGAGATGTTATAGGATCTCCACCACTATAATCAGGCCATCCATACCAATTTTCTTCTTGAAGATTATATATATAGTCCTTATCATCCTTTATATTTCTAGGCGGTAAATCTTCCATTCCTCCAACTATTGCCTTAATTTTCCCTTCATTATCTGTATCCCATCCATTTATATTTCTTATTCCATGAGCATATAATTTTATTTCTTCAGTTTTAATATCATAAGATAATATAGCGGCATTACCTATTTTTTGAGATTCTACCTTTTCCCCTACCTCATTACTTACTGAATAGGGAGAAAAAGCACCAGTTTTCCCATCTCCATAATTATTTCCTGTTACAATCCATGGACTAGTTGCAATATCAAATGCTTCACCTTTTGAATTAACTACACCTGAGTTAGTATTACTTCCAACAGAAAAATATAATTTATCATTATTTAAAAGTAAATTCACTTTCTTGTTCATACCATTATTAGGTATATCAGTTATAAGCTCCTTATAAGATTTTGCATCTAAGTTGTATTCTAATATCCTATTATCTGTGGCTATGTATAACTTTTTATTATAATACAGTATATCTAAAATATTAAATTTACTTTCCCTTATTATAAGTTCATCATTTCCATCCTTATTAAGTACTCTAATTGTATCTTCAAATGCTAAATATAAATTACCTTCTTCATCAAAAGCAAAACTTTTAGCTCCTTCACACCCTTTAAGGCTTATTGACCAATCTATATTTTTATTTAAAATATCTAAATCATATTTATTTGTAACCTTAAAAATTCCAAAGGCGATAGTCACTACTATAATTGAAACAAGCAAAAATTTAATAAACCTCTTCATGCGCTCCCCCTTATTTTCTATTTATGTTTAATTTATATTTTGAAATACATAAATTATTACTTTTAAAATAATTTAATTTTTCCTTTAACTATTTATTTTCTTAATATTTAGCAGAGTCATATTTCCTTTTATTTGGGAATAGATATAAATGTACTGATTGGGGGTGATAAACTTTGAAAAAGGATAGCTTTGTAAGAAATTCATTTCTTCTTACAGCATCTAATATAACCACTGGGATTTTAGGATTTATTTTTTCAATTTACTTATCAAAACTTATAGGCCCTGTTGGGATAGGACTATATGGCTTAGTAATGCCTATATACAATCTTTTTATCTGCTTAATGACTGCTGGAATTATAGCAGCTATATCCCAAGTATCTGCAATATATAAATCTAAAGGCCAATATAATAACATAAGTAAGACTATACGAACAGTTGCAAGTTTTAATGTAATATGGGCAATTGCTATAGGAATTATGGTATTCTTTTTAGCTCCCTACATAAGTAAATACGGTATACATGATATGAGAACTGTTAATGCTATAAGAATAACCTGTCCAGCAATGGTATTCATAGCTTTATCTAATATATTAAAAGGTTACTTTTATGGAGTTTCTAAAATAGTAGTTCCTTCGTTTATTGACATTCTAGAAAAAGCTATGCGTATTATCACAATTGCTTTATTAATTTATATGTTTAAAGCCACAACAATTACATCTATGGTAACATTAGCTTATGTTTCTTTAGCAATTGGAGAGCTACAAAGTTTACTATTATTGTATGTGTATTATAAAAATATTTCTAAAAAAGCTCCTCCATCATTTGATAAACCAGAGAGAGCCTCACAATTATTATTTAATGTTTTTATAATCGCATTCCCATTATGTCTTAATGGGTTCCTTGGAAATCTATTTGGTACAGCATCTACCTTACTAGTTCCTAGAAGATTAGCTGCTGCTGGTTTTGATACTGTAACAGCCTTAGGAATGATAGGAAAATTTACTGGAATGGCATTAACAATAGTCACATTTCCAATGATTGTTATTGGATCTATTAATTCTCTTATCGTTCCTGATTTATCAGAAACCTTAAGTAGGGGTGACTACTATAATGCTACTGTAAGAATAAAGAAAGTTATGAAACTAGCATTTTTACTTGGACTTGCTACAGCCATAATTTGTAATATAATTCCTGATTCATTAGGTCAAATGTTTTACAGTAGAGATGACTTAGGCGAGTATATAAAGATTGCATCATTAAGCGCTCCTATTTTCTTTACTGCCAATACTATGTTTGGAATACTAAATGGATTAAATAAACAAGGAGTGATACTTAAAAACTCACTAATCGTATCAATCTTAGAGCTTATTTGTCTATTTATATTTATTGGTCTTCCAGGTGTTAATATAATGGGGTATGGTATAACTATATTTATAACCTCTAGTGTAAGTTTATTTATAAATCTTAGAGAAGTTCAAAAACACATATATCTAGCCTTATCAAAAAGCAATATAAGTATATTTTTACTGTTATCAGTATTAATATTTATGATCCTTAAATTATTTACAGCTAAATTTCTAAATGATTTGTTTATAACTAAAAATCTAATAATTATTTCATTAACATTTATTATTTTTACTGTACTTAGCTTCTTTGGGATTGAAGATGAGTAATTATAAATTGTGGATATATAGGCAATACTAACTTATATTTCTAATTTATAATAGCAGTGAAAAGTGAAAGAGTTATTGCATATAAAAATAAGGGATGTCGCGAAACGCGACTCCCTTATTTTTATTGCTAATTAATTTGAATAGAAAATTCCTCACCTATTTGTGTCAAATCATTATCATTTATTTGTTCTATATTATTATCACTTTTATTATTTTCTATAGGAAATTGTATTGCATAAGGTGCGAGAGTAATAGATGTAGCTGTTTCACTGATTTTATATTCTTTATTATCTAGTTTTAATACTCCCCAGTTGCTAGTGCCCTTACTAAGTGTAAAGGCTATTTTATTCCCCTCATTATCTTGACCTTTTAATTTTATATAATAGGGTGTTTCATCTTTCCCCTTACGATCTATGGAATAGTAAATCTTCTCGCTAATTACATTTGAAGTATATTTATTTAACTTTATCTCCTCACCACTTGCTAATGTGAAGGTGTTATTTAATTCTATTTTCTTAGTATTATTTGCTAGTTCTTCGCTACTTGTAGTAAACTCAAAAGTAATAGGCTCAGTACGTTTAAATTCTTGATTTATAAACATATCTCTATAAGTAATTTTTATATCTAAGTCCCCATTATACTCCTCTTCTTTAAAAGAACATTCCATTGCTGTGGAATAGCCAGAGTCATCTATTATTATTCCTCCTAATCCACCTGCCATAGTTACTCCCAAGGAACTCCCATTTACAAATACCTCTGGTATAAGAAAAATTGATTTTCCCTCTAATTTTTCATCTTTAGGTTTAAATGTAGAAGATATTATTAACTCATCATTATCTAAAATAATCTCATTTAATTTAATTTCCAATTCATAATTACTTAAAGTTTTATTTACAACTGTTTTGTAAGACGATAGATCTTTTTTTATTCCTAAAAATGTTGCTATTTCATAACTTGCCATCTTTATACCATAAACCACTGTAGCTCCAACATCAGTTCCTATAAATCCAATAAAAAGTGCTCCTATGAATGTTGCTGCTATGATAGTCTTTTTTCTCTTATTGCTTTTCTTATTTTCTTTATTAATGGATTTTTTAAAATTATATTTTATTTTCTTTTTCTCTATATCATTAAATCCTTCTTCTTTAAGTTCATCAAAATTAATATTATAATCGTTTAACATATCATAGATATTTTTACTCATAATTTACACCTACTTTCATTCAATCTAAATAAGCTTCTAATTTTATTCTTTCCTCTAGATATCCGATTATAAATTACTTCTCTTTTTAAGCCAGTCTCACTACTTATATCATCAATATTCTTTTCCTCAACATAAAGTTTCATAAATAAACTTTTGTCATCATCTTTAAGGTTATTTAGCAGATCTTCAACTTCATCATTCAACTCATTTTTCATTATCTCTTTATTAGCTGTATCTTCAACACTTATATTTAAATCATCAATATTCTCATATAACAATTCCTTCAAGTATTTTCTCTTATAATCTAGGCATTTAAACTTTGTTACCCCAGCAAGCCAGTTTTTAAATTGACCTCTATCCTCATCAAAACTTTCTATGTTATACCAAACAGCTAATAACACATCATTTATACACTCATCCTGAAAGTTTTCTAAATTATATAAATGTTTCTTTACAATAGCCTTAATTATCCAATCATAATTATCTAAAACGTAATCTATAGATTTTTCATTTCTCATTTTCATCTGAATAATGAAGTTCTCTTCTGTAATCCTCATTATTTACCCCTTCTTTCCATACATGCCTGCCTTTTTAAATTTCTCTTACACTTAATATTTCGTAAATAAAACATGTATATCTATCAACAAATAAACTTTTCTCAAACTTTTTAAAAATCTTTATTAATAGAAACATTATTACTCCAAAATAAATTACTTTTTAATTTTCATGCAATTTTAAATTTCACTTCATTCTTTTAATTATTTAAATAAATTCCAGAAATTCAGATCTATCTGAATTTCAATCTAAATTATGCATTATCCATTACCAATTATCAATTAAAAAAAGCCCTCTGTAGTCTCCATAACTACAAAGGACTTTTCTTTTATCTACAACTAAATATAAATTATATTCTAGCACTTTAATTCTTGATTTAACTCTTAAAATAATACTTTCAAAAACCCATTCTTTTATCTAGCCTAATCAATTCAAGAAATTCAGCACCATCTGAATTTCAACCTCAATTATCTATTTTCAATTGTCCATTATAAATTCTTTATATAAGTTCTTTTCTAAGACTTCTAGGTAAGAATCTAAATACCTTTGGTGAAATTAAATCTAAATCCTTCTTTCTTATTCCTCCAAAGTAAACCATTGTATATAAATATACTACTCCACCTATACCTATTAAAACTAGTGTTGCTATAGCAATGATAACTCTTCCGCCTCCAAGCATATCTGCCACTTTAATAACCGGAAACTTTACTAAAAATATTACAATTGCCATTAACATGGAACAAATAGTCGGTACTATTGCTTGCCTTATTATAGGTATTCTAACTTTAAAAAATCTCTCTATTTTTCTATGATTTATTACTGCTGGAATAATAAATGATACAAAGGTTGCTACTACTGCTCCCATTATATTTATGCTTGGGATTGGGATTAATATTAGATTTATAACTATTTTTGCTATTAATCCTGCACTTGCAGACACTATTATTAAGTACAATTTATTAATTCCTTGAAGAATAACATTTTGTATAGTTGTTATTGACATAAATATAAGTAAAGCTGATCCATACATAAGTAAGGTATATCCTGTAGATGTGTTATTAAATAAGAATTTATATATCTCTTTACTTAATATAGCTAACCCAAATGTAGCTGGCATTATTATTATGTATGTTATTCTAAATGCATAGCTTGTTTGTTGCTTTAAATCTTTTTTATTCTTATGTACAAAAGCCTGTATTACCTTAGGAAATATTGAAGTTCCAAGCGCAGTTACTATAGCTAAAGGAACATAAACAAGAGTTTTATAATATGATAAGACAGCTCTTAAATCATTGACTTGTTCTTGATTAAATCCTGCCGAACTCAAGCCTCTTCCTAGAGTCATGGTATCTATAACACCCGCAAAATTTTGGACTCCTGCAACTAATGTTATAGGAAGGGCATACATAAATAACTTTTTAACTATTCTTTTATCTGATACTCTTCTTCTACTTGGATCATGATTTTTTTCAGCTTCTTCTTTATAATTTCTTTTTTCATATATATATATTATATATATTATTGCTATTATAGCACCTAAGGAAGTTCCAACAGTTCCCCCTGCACTTCCCCACTCATCACTACTTGTTACAGCAATTAATACAGCTGCAAAGACTAAACTAAGTATAACATTTACTAACTGCTCTATAATTTGAGATATAGCAAGCGCCTCCATCTCTTCAACTGCTTGCATATACCCTCTATATGCTGCTAATATAGCTGCAAAAATTATTGCAGGTGCCAAAAACACAAAAGTCCAGGCTGATTGCTCCGCACTAATTATTTTTGAAAGTGGAAATGCTAAAACCATAAAAATTCCAGCAATTGCTATACTTATCATAGCTAAATACCTTATAGCTAGTTTCATAGCTCGCAGTGCATCTTTATGATTCCCTATTGCTCTAAGCTCTGTAACAACTTTTGTAACTGCAGGTTGTGCACCTAAGCTAGTTACTGCAATTAAAAAAACAAATATATCATATCCAGCAGTGTATATTCCATAACCTGTTTCACCTAAAACAGCTGTTAATAAAGGAACATATATTGCTGATAATAACTTACCAGCAATACCTGCAATTGATAATATTAAAAAGCCACGTCCGGCTGATTTTTGCTCCATACCCAATCACCTTTTATTTTATTGTGAATTTAAACACATCATTTTTAATCTTCTTAAATACTGGTGGTAAACTTTCTATTATAGTTTTATTGTTTAAATAGCTTAATTTATCTGGTGCATCTCTAAAAATTAATTTATATGCATATAAGAACTGGCAATCAAGTCCAAACTTATTTGCAAAAAATGAATTTAATTTTCTATCTCCGTATTTATTATCACCAATTATAGGAGTTCCTAAATGTGATAGGTGTGCTCTAATTTGATGACTTCTTCCTGTTATTAAATCTATTTCTAAAAATGAATATGCCCCATTTGTTTTTAAAGTTTTAACTTCCATTGCTATTTCTTTTGAATCAGTTATTTTTTCATCATATATTCTTGAAATATTAGCTTCCTCATTTTTATGAATATATCCCTTATATAATCCATCTTTAATCTTGCCTTTTACCAATGTATTATAATATTTTTCAACTTTACCTTCTCTAATCATTTCATTCATTGTTCTTAATGCTTCAAAGTTTTTACCGAATATAACTATTCCTGAAGTATTTCTATCTAATCTATTACATGGTGCAGGAGTAAATGTTAATTCATTTTCAGGTAAGTAATCACCTTTTTCGTTTAAATATGATAATACGTAATCAGTTAAACTTGCCTCTTTTCCCTTTTCATCAGGGTGCACTAAAATATTAGGCCATTTTTCAACTATTAGCATATTAGAATCTTCATAAGTAATCTTCATTCCTCTAGCATTAACTTTAATAAACTTTTCTTCTGGCTTTTCCTTATTACTTTGTATATATTTAATTTCTACTACATCATCTATTTGCAAAGAATAATTTTCTTTTTGTTTCTTTCCATTAACTTTTACATCGCCTTTTCTTAAAGCTTTAAATATTTTACTTAAAGGAACATCTTTTAATAATTTTCTTAAAAATTTGTCTAATCTTTGACCTGCTTCATTTGTGCCTATTTCTATTCTCAAACTAATCACTCCTAGTTTTTTTAGTATTCTAACTATATTTTCCCCATTTTTATAGATTAATATTAAATTAGCTTCTTGTCAAATACTCAAACACCATTTGACATTGCATTGCTACGCCTAATGGCAGGCAATCTTCATCTATGTCAAATAAGCTACTATGGGCAGGATAAATTATATTTTTACTTTTATTTCCTGATCCTAAAAAATAAAAAACTGCTGGTCTTTCATTTGCAAAATATGCAAAACTTTCAACACCCATTTTTGCATTTTTTTGAATTAGTATATTTTCTTTTCCTATAACTTTCTCAGCTCCTATCTTAAATAAATCAACCATAAAATCATCATTATATAAATTAGGATAAGATTCTTCTATCTCTATCTTTGCAGTTGCTCTTGAAGATTTGCATATTCCATCAACGATTTCAACTAATCTTTCTTTTGCAAATACTCTGTCTTCTTTACTCATAGTTCTTATAATACCACTTATTTCAACTTCTTCTGGTATTATATTTTGAGCCGTTCCACCATGAATACTTCCTACCGTTATAACTGCTGGGTTGGCTGTATTTATTTCTCTGCTTACTATAGTTTGTAATGCTAATACAATGTGGCTTGCTATAACAATTGGATCTACAGTTGTATGAGGATAGGCTCCATGACCACCAGACCCCTTTATAGTAATAGTAAATGGATTAGATGCAGCATTTACTACGCCACCCTTTAACATTATAGTTCCACACTCCAGAGTTTCTTCAACATGAAGACCACATATGCAATCAACTCTTGGATTCTCAAGTACTCCCTCTTCTATCATGAACCTAGCTCCACCTATAGTTTCTTCCGCTGGCTCAAATAATAGTTTTATATTTCCACTAAATAAATGTTTATTTTCATTTAATATCTTAGCTGCTCCAAGTAATATAGTTGTATGTGCATCGTGCCCACATGCATGCATTTTTCCATTAACCTTTGATGAATAATCACATACTTTTTTATCTACAATTGGTAATCCATCTATATCTCCTCTTAAAGCTATAGTTTTTTCTTTACCTTCATCATTTTTCTTAGTTCCTCTTATTATTCCACATACACCTGTCTTAGAAACCTCTTCAAACTTTATTCCTTGATTTTTTAAAAAGTTTTTTATAAATCTCGAAGTTTGGTATTCTTCCATTCCTATTTCAGGATACTCATGTAAAGTTCTTCTTATATTTATCAACTCATTTTTTATGCTTATTGCCTCATTTTTAAAATTCATATTATTGCCCCCTATTTTCATGCAGAATTTAGCTTTATTAGCTCCAAAAAACTTGAATATTATCCCCATCTTTCAACTTTTCTGTATATCCCACTTTATTTCCGTTAAGTAACAAATTAATTATTCCCTTTGCTTCTTTTAAATCAAAGTCTATATAATTAAAGATATCAACAAAGATATAATCTTTTTGTCCACTAAGTGTTATTAACTTATCATTAAATGTTACTTCTATCTCAGTACCACTACTTAAATTTTTTTTATCATCATTCACTTGAACTTCTTCTTTATTAGCATCTTTATTAATTTCACCTTTTGGCATATCTTTAAAACTTATATTTCTATAAGATATTAATTTGTCACCTTCGTTAACTATATAATCTTCTAATAATTGCACTCCATCTTTTTCTAATGAGACATCTTCTTTTATTATATATTCCTTTATATCTTTAATTGATTTAGGAAATATTATATTTATATCATCATCTTCTTGTATATAATAGTCTATGCTCTTAATTTCATTATTAACAATAATCATTGGCTCTAAATTTATCAATTCATCATTTATATATATGCTAATACTATTAAATTCTTTTATTTGTTCAATCACTTTAGGTCTTGCATCTTTTCCTAACACTGCATAGGCTATCTCTATTATATCGCCATCTTTAACTTTCTTATCCATGCTTTCTATTTTATCATTAAGTCTTATTGTAGGATTTTTTCCTTTTTCTCCAAAAGCTATTCTTTTCACGCCGTTTAATTTGTATCTTAAATTCTTTCCATTTTTTCCTATAAGCATACTTGGATTTATACCTGCCTGTATAATAACATCCATAATAGTATGATTATGAGAATTAAACATACTCACAGGTGTTCCATTTAATATAACATCTATAAAATCTTTTTCTCCATTTTTTAACGCTATAAGAGCAATTCCTAGTACTGTTACTCCTGCTGATCCTAAATTATTATCACTTATACAATCAACTACAGCTTTTCTATCTTTTATTGCTATTCTTTGAACCGGAATATTTAATTTTTCACTAAGCTCTTCTATCATCCAAGGAGTATGTGCCCCTCCCCCAACTAAAAACAATGCACTTGGAGATTTATTTCCATTAAGCTCGATGATTTTTGAAGAAATACCTTCTGCAATTTTTTTCACTACAGGTCTTATTATTTTTTTTATATTTTCAGACTTAATTGTATTTTCAAATCCAATTATATCTGTATATGTTATCTCTTCTTTTAAATCTAAATTTCTTTTTATGTATTCAGCAGTATTAAAATCAACTAAACATTCCTGCACTACAGCCTCTGTTACTTCGTCGCCAGCCTGTGGAACCATTCCATATGAGGATATGCTTTCCTTTGAGCTTATAGCTATATCGGATGTTCCTGCTCCAATATCTACTAAAGCTATATTTAGAAGTCTTAAGTTTTTAGGAACTACAGCTTCTATGGCAGCAATAGGTTCTAAAGTTAAATTACTTACTCTTAATCCAACCTTTTTCATAACTGTATACAGTGAATCAATTACTGAGCGTGGTAAAAACGTTGCTATTACTTCTACAGATACGTTTTCACCTTTATGTCCAATTAAATTAGATATAACAAATCCATTTAAATAATAGTTTTTTACTGAGTAACCTACACAATATAACTTTCCATCTGTAGTTTTATTTATTTCACATTCTGCTTCTTTTAAGGCAATCATCTCTAAGTTTCTTATGTCTTCTTTTTTTATCTCCTCTTCAGAATTAAGCTCCATTTTCCCTTCTGAATTTATAGTCTTTAAAAATCTACCAGCTGCAGCAATAGATACATTATCTAACTTTATTCCAAGTTCTAACTCTATATCATCTACTATTTTTTTTACGGATTTTGCTACTAATTCTATATCATGAATCTGTCCATCTATCATTGCTCTTTCTTCATGCTCTAGATATCTTTCACATATTACTTTTAACTTGTCATTTTCTACTATTCCTACACTTCCAATAATAGATCTTGTTCCTACATCTAGTGCAAATTTAATGTTCTTTGAATCTACATTATTCATTTGCTAACACCTCATAATTTAATATAATAAACCTCTTTATTTAAAATAATTTTCATCATTATAATTTTTCATTATATCCTCATCTTTTCTTCTAACCTTATCAAATTTTATTAAGGCATAGTAAACTCCACTTTCTACTGCAAATGTTATTACAAAATAAAGTATAACAAATATTAATATTCCTACTAAAATATAAGCCAATTACAAATCCCCCTTATATTACCATAATAAGATTATACATCCTAAAAAAGTAATAGTGAACAATTAGTTCACTATTATAATAAGATTATTTTCAATTAATACCTTAAGAGAAAAACTTTTACTAAGATTATCTCCAAAATCAATTTTAATTACATCTTTATCTATTGATATAACTTTTCCATCCCCATAGGCTCTATGATGAATCATATCATTAACTTTTATTCCGTAATCCTCATTTGAATTTATATCCTCAAATCCACCTTCCTGCGTAAATCTAGATGCATCTTTAAACCTTCCTCTTTGAGTTTTAGGAGAAAATATATACAAATTATCTATTGCTCTAGTTATTCCAACATAAAATAATCTTCTTTCTTCTTCTATATTTTCATCCATTGAAGATTTATGTGGAATTGTTTCTTCTGTAGCATTTATTATAAAAACATTTTTAAATTCCATTCCCTTAACACCATGAATGGTACTTAAAATTACTCCTTCTTGTACCTCTTTACTCTCTTCTATTTTTTCTTTTACTCTTTCAACATGCCCCAGCAACTCTATTATAGTTTTTAATCCATCTGCTGCACTCTTAAATTCTTCTATTATATCCTCAAGTTCCTCTATACTTTGATTATACCTCTCTCCATACTCTTTTAGATAATCTATATAATTTAGTCCTGAAACTATATATTGTATTGCACCTGATAAAGACAGTTTATTTAAATATAATATATCTCTTCTTAATTCATCTAACTTTTTAGCTTGATATGGAGGAGTATCTTTTTTATCTATTAATATATCAAATGGAGATTTATCCTCTAATGAATTTCTTATATATTCTAAATTTGATTTACTAATATATCTAAAAGGTTTATTAATTATTCCTAAAAAGCTTTCCTTATCTTTTATGTTTATTGAAAGCTTTAAATATGAAAGTATATCCTTACATATAAAATGTTCAAAAAAATTATACCCCTTATCTAATAATACAAATGGAATTCGTCTACGAGTAAATGTATCTATCATACTCCTTGCTTCCATATTAGTTCTATATAAAACCGCATTATCACTTAAATCATCAATTGATTTTTCAATTATCCCTGCTATTTCATCTCCTTGGATTTTCTCATCATAAGGCCTTGTAAATTTTATTACACCAATAGAATCTTTATATGAATTTATAACTTTATCATTTCTGCTCTTATTATTCTTTATTACTTCCTTTGATACTTCTACTATATTATCATTACTTCTATAATTTATAGAAAGATATATCTTTTTAGCTTTTGGAAATGTTTCATCAAATCTTACCATATATTCCGGTTTTGATCCCCTAAAACTATAAATACATTGATCCTCGTCTCCGACTGCAAAAAGTGAATTTTCCTGATTTATCATTTTTAAAAACTGAATTTGTAATTCATCACAATCCTGAAACTCATCTACTAAAATATATTTAAATAACTCTCTATATTTTAGTAAGATATTAGGATTATCCCTTAATAAGCTTATTACTTTAACTGATAGGTCATCAAAATCCCAAAGTCCATTTTTAGACTTATATTCCTCATATTTTTGTAAACATTCAATAAAAATATCTTTTGCCATAGTAGGTTTAAATTCTTCTATAGCTTTTAACGAGGTTTTAAAAAATGAGATATTATTCAATGCCTCTTTTATTTTATCTTCACTTACTTCATCTGAATACTTTGATAAAACATACTTTATTATTCTATGAGAAACACCTCCAGAAATTATAGATATATTAAATCCCTCTCTAAGAAGAATTTTATAAAACAATCCATGAAATGTTCCAAAAAAAGGCGCAATTTCTTTATTAAATACATTTTTATATCTATTTCTCATATTATCAGCTGCGGCTCTCGTAAAAGTTATTATGATAATATTACCTAATCTCACTTTAAGCTCATTTACTAAATAATTTACCCTATTTATAATAACTGTTGTTTTTCCTGAGCCTGGTGCTGCAACAACTAGTACATTTTTCTCTTTTATATAAACAGCTTCTTTTTGATATTTATCTAAATAAATTTTCATGCATGCTCCTTTTTATATTATATTATTGACTTTTTTATGCTATAAATAACTATATTGTAATAATTTATTTATAGATGTACAATATATTTATATATTCTAATGTATTCTACAAATAAATTCATCTACTATTTTAAACGGATATAAGCTGTTCTCAAAACTTAATATTCAAATAAAATATCTAAGTATTTGATAATAAATGAAGTTGGTATTTCATTAACTTATACCAAAGATTAAATACTATGTGATTTGAATTTTGCCATATTGATAAAATTAATCATACTTACTATTTAATATAATACTAACTTTTATTATGTATATTATTAATTGAAACATATATAATTTATAAGAGGAGAAAAACATGGAAAACTTAATTAGATTTGATGTTACTAATGAACGTAACCTTACTATGTTAGTAGACTTTTATGAACTAACAATGGCAAATGGATATTTCAATAAAGAAATTGAAAATAAAATTGCATACTTTGATATGTATTTTAGAAGAGTCCCAGATGGTGGTGGATACTGTATAATGGCTGGAGTAGATCAACTTATACAATATCTAAACAACTTAAAATTTACTCAATCTGATATAGAATATCTAAGAAGTAAAAATATTTTTTCTGAAGAGTTTTTAAATTACTTGAAAAATTTTAAATTTGAGTGCGATGTATGGGCAATCCCAGAGGGAAACTTTGTTTTTCCAAATCAACCATTAGTAATAGTTAGAGGACCTGTGGTTCAAGCTCAATTTATAGAAACAATGATCTTGCTTACTATAAACCATCAAACACTTATAGCTACTAAAGCTAATAGAATTTGTAGAGCTGCTGCTGGAAGAACAGTTATGGAATTTGGTTCTCGTAGAGCACAAGGTTATGATGGAGCAATTTATGGTGCTAGAGCATCAATAATTGGAGGTTGTGATTCAACAGCTTGTACTATAGCTGATAAATACTTTGATGTTCCTGCCGTTGGAACAATGGCTCATAGTTGGGTTCAATTATTTGATACAGAATATGAAGCTTTCAAAGCTTGGGCTGAGGTGTATCCAGATAATTGCTCACTTCTTATTGATACATATAACGTGTTAAAATCTGGTTTACCAAATGCAATAAAAGTATTCGATGAAATATTAAAACCTATGGGTAAAAGACCTAAAGGAATTAGAATAGACTCAGGTGATATAACTTATTTAACAAAGAAATGTAGAAAAGCTTTAGATGCTGCTGGATATCCAGATTGTAAGATAATAGTATCTAACTCTTTAGATGAACATATTATAAGGGATGTTTTAGAACAAGGAGCTTGCATAGATTCATTTGGTGTTGGAGAAAGATTAATCACAGCTAAGTCAGAACCTGTTTTTGGCGGAGTATACAAACTTGTAGCTGTAGAAAACAATAATAAGATCATACCTAAAATAAAAATAAGTGAAAACACTGAGAAAATTACTAACCCTGGCTTTAAAAAGATATATAGAATTTATGACAATGAAACTCATAATGCAATAGCTGATGTAATAGCTTTAGATCATGAAGTAATCGATGAAAAAAAACCACTTGAAATATTCCACCCTATTGAAACATGGAAAAGAAAAACAGTTACTAACTTCTATGTTAAAGATTTAATGGTGAAAATATTTGATAAAGGTCAACAAGTTTATGAAAGTCCATCAGTTTTAGAAATAAAGGAATTTTCAAAGAATGAAAGTTTAAAAATGTGGCCTGAAATATTAAGATTTGAAAATCCTCATAATTACTATGTAGATTTATCACAAGATTTATGGACTCTAAAGCAAGACTTACTTCATAAGTGTATAAAATAAAAAAGAGTGATTTAATCACTCTTCTTTATTTATTTTAATAATTAATAACTTTATCATCCATATTATAATTTAAATATCTATCTTGTGAATAAAATAAGTCTTCATCCATATTACCAACAAATTCTGATTTGTTATTGGAAGATAAAAACTCCTTAAATGGACAAATATCAGCTTCATTATTTTTAGGATACATAGGACATGTATTATAACAACTTGTTTTTTCTTTATTGTTTGACCAAAACGGACACTTACTCATACTTCTCCCCCCAATACCTAAAATGTGAAAACGAAATCACAATTTTCTTATATTATATTATATCTTTTTGCTAAAATAAAGCATTTTATATCCATTCTTGAAAAATAAATATCGACTTAATTCCCTATATTTTTACACCACTCAATGGAGCTATAGTATACATCAACTAACACTCCCTCATCTATTTTTAAATTAGTACATTGCTCTTCTATTTTTTTATTATCAAGCACTTCGTAAGCTAAAGCCAATTCTAAAATATCTCTTAAAATATTTCTTTTACCAATTAAAGCCTTCTTTATTTCTATATTAACAGGTAAATTTTCAACAACGTAATTAATATCTTTCTCCATCATTAAATGCAAATTTGAGAACAATCCAACCATAAAAGCTGACGATAAATCATTATAGTGTACTATCTTAGATATCCCCTCACAAAACTTAGCTCTTATTACTATATTCTTAGCATACTCATCACTTTTACCAGATGATATTTCTACAACTGATAATATTGATAACCACTTTCTAAGCTCTTCTCTTCCAATTAACATTATAGCTTGCTTTATGGATTTAACTTCTTGAAGAAAACTAAAATAAGACGAATTTATAAATCGTAAGAATTTATATGTTAAAGCAATATCTGTCTTCATTGTACACTCAACTTTATCTATATCATAATCTTCTCTTATTAGTTCTATCAAAAGTGTAAAAATACTAGTGTTCTTTATTGCCATATCTTTTCCTAAGAATATAGATGGCTTACTATAATAGAATCCTTGAAAATAATCGTATTCGAGGTTTTTGGCTTCTTCCAAGTCATCTAATGTCTCTATTTTTTCAGCTAGCATTTTAATTTTAAACTTTTTGCAAATTTGTGCAATCCTTATTCTCGATTCTTTAGATGAAAGAATAAAATCAACTTTTACTATGTCTATAACCCCAATAAAATTTATAATATCATTTATATCTACTACATCATCTAACGCTATATAATATCCTAATTCCTTTAAATACGATAATTGACTAATTACATCTTCCGATGGACTAACACTTTCAAGTATTTCTATTACTACTCTTTCTTTTGGTAATAATGTTGCAATATTCTTCTTTATTAACTTTTCCGGAAAATTAACAAAAGCTAGTTTATTATCAGTTAATATATCTAACCCAAAAGACGATATATTATCTATTACCTTATATGTAGCCTCATCATCTTCAATACTGTTATTAAAATTATTTTTTAAAGAATTCCTATAAAGTAATTCATAAGCTACTACTTTTTCTTCTTTATTATATATACCTTGTCTAGCTATAAAAATATCCATTTTCTTATCCTCTATTATTAATTTATAATTATTATATACTAATAATACATAATTTCAAATAAATTAAATAAATTTAACAAAAAGTAAAAGATATGGAACTAGAGCATATATTCTGCACCTTATTCCATATCTATAAATAGTATATTTAAATCATTAATTGTCTTATCTTTTGCAATGCCCGCTATTCTTAACTACTGATATATTTATTATTTCATTAGTAAATGCTTTAAGAAGTGCCTTTTCTAAAACTTTTTCTTGATCAAAATTTTCTATATCTCTACATTCAGCAAATACTTTATTTATTTCTCCATCTACATTTCTATATGTTAAAGTTACATATGGCTTTTCATATTCTACTTTAATTATCTTTAATCCCCATGATATTTGTGCATAATCACCATCTGTAGTAAGTTGTGTTAATTCTCTTAATTTTACTTTCTCCTCTGAAGGATCAGTTATTTCAATCAATTCGTCTCCAACTTTATATTTTGCCATTTTATTTCCTCCTCATAAAATATAATTTTATCTTTATTATATATTATTGCTAGTTTTTATGATATTATTATTTTATAAATTTAAATAATTTAAACCTTACAAGTTTGTTAATTTATTAACAACCTCACTATTATAATATCATATCTAATTTATAAATACAATAGTTATACGGAAATTTTACTATATAATGAAAATATTTCAACAATTAATATTAATTATTCTTTACTATTAATTACTAAAAAGTATATATTGACACTTAATATCTTATATTATATAATTACATTAATAATAAAAAAGGATGGTGTATTATGGAGAATATAACTTCTATCTTCAGAGAAAAGAAATTGAAACTTACTCCTCAAAGATTAGCAGTTTATAAATATTTAATGAGTACAAATGAACATCCTTCTGCAGAAATTATATACAAAGCACTTCAACCAGAGTATCCTACTATGAGTTTAGCTACAGTTTATAAAGCATTAAAGACTTTAGTAGAAGTTAAATTAGTTCAAGAAATTAATGTTGGAGAAGGCAATTTTAGATATGATGCTAATTCACATGAACATGCTCATATTCAATGTATCAACTGTAGTAAGGTAACCGACTTAGAAAATATATCATTTACGACTCTTAATCGTACTGCTGAGGAGTGCTCAGAATATAAAGTTCTATCAAATAGAATATTCTTTTACGGATTATGTAAAGATTGTCAATAAATGATTAAGCTAGAAATTTTAATTAATTTCTAGCTTTTTATTTATTTTGTATTAATCATCAATAAGCCTCATATAATAAATTGAGGTGATTATATGGCAAGATTTATAATTATTAAAAAGAATGTTGTACTCTCTTATATAATAAATTTTCTTATACTTTTTGTAGTTATCTTATCGACTTATTTTTTTCTTACTAATAATAATTCTATAGAAACATTTACGCCCATTACTTCAAAAAACTATACTGATTTTGACTTAGATGGAGATGGTGAAAATGATAAGATTGAAATATCCAAAGAAAATAATAGCTACATATTAAATATAAAAAGTAAAGATAAGACTTATTCCCTTGTTAATAAGGATGGATCGAATTTACTTGGAGATTCACTTATAAAATGGCCCATTAAAGTGAATATTATAGATTTATCCAGAAATAACATTCCAGAAATCATTGTACAACTATCCAAAGATAAATCTCCTGTAAACTATGTATTTTCATGGAATGGTTCTAAATTTGTAAATACATTTGTTTCAGCTGATAATATAATTGGAATACTTGATTCCAACAATAACAAAACACCCAAACTACTCTCTCTTTCTTCAAGCAAAGGTGATGGGTCTACAAAAAGTTCTCTCTTCTTGGGAGATAACATAAAAGATATAACATTTTCAAAAATAAAAGTTCCTGGACTATCTGCCATTCAAGGGTTTATAGACGTAATTGAAGCTCCTTATGAATTATCTGAAGCACCTAATATTTTCACTTCTAATATAGATAGTACTGAACTTTCAATATTATGGGGGTTAGATAAGGATAATACAAGATATTCCTTCCAAAATGGCTATTTTTCAGATTTTAAATGGGATTCAAATGGAAATATATTAGGAGTAAATTGGACATTATCATTTGAATCTGTAAAAAATACAAATGCATCTTCTCCTGCTAAAGAGCTATTATTATATTTATCAGTAGAAGATGATGGATATGGTTCACTCAAAATATCATCAATAAAAAAAATATAAAATTAAAAGGCCGCTATAAGCGGCCTTAAAAGGGGGATGGGGGGGTTTTAGCTTAAACGAAGATTTCTCATCGCTTGCTATAGGAGAATACTTCTCCGGTACAATAATATTCTTTACATCTGCTTATCTTTTTATACACTTCTTTAATAATTTTTCAAGTTTTAATTATTATTTAAAATATCCATTATTATAAGCTTCTATAACCTTATCTATAAAATTAGCTTTTCTTGAGTCAACTATACTTTTTATAGCTATTAACATTTGTATGTTCTCATCCTCATCTAGTAAATCATCACCAAAGTTGTCACTATTTCCATCAGTTATATCCAAATCTTTATCATTGATATCCAAACCCTTATCGTTGCTAGAAGTAAAGCTTGGGTTGCTATTTAAGGAACTATTATTACCTAAGCTAAAGTTTCCCATTCCTAAATTATTCATCATACCTTGTAAGGCTCCTAAATCAAATCCATTTCTATTATTCGTACTATTTCTACTTTGTTGATTATTTCCAGACTGACCTAAATTAAAGTTATTTAAATCTAACCCATCCATCTTCATAGATGAAAGCATATTTCCAACTTGCCCCATATCCATATTACCACCAAGCATACTCATAAGTTGGGCGGGGTTTATACCAAATGGAGCATTATTATTTATTCTATTATTGGAGCCTTCATTAATCTCTCTATCCCCTTTATGTCTATGTCTCTTTCTTGACATTTAGGTTCCTCCTATTTATATTTCTGTTGCTTTATTATATGTAAAAAAATCAAATATGTTTATAATTTTAGGCATTTTTTTGGAGGGCTAAGCCCTCCATCCTCTACACTAGCAGCAGCAACCGTCTCCGCCAAATAAGCTTCCTAAACAGCCTCCACATAGTAAGAATAATAAAATTATTAAAACTGAACAGTTATTATTTAAAAGACCTGATCCGCATGCGATTAATAAGAATATAATAGGTGTAATACAACTATTCATTCCCCCAAATATATTTCCAGTTCCACAACATGGCATTGGTTCACAGCAGCAGCAATCATCATAATCTCTTTTATGGGAATGTTTCTTTGACATAACTATCTCTCCTCTCTAATTTAAATTAGCAGCATCCGCCAAATATATTTCCGTTTCCACAGTTACCGAATCCTGAGCAACCGTTGCAAAGGAATAGAATTACTAATAAGAATAGATAAGGTGAACAGTTTCCAGATCCACCATATCCGCCGCCATATCCTTCACAGCAGCAATCGCGTTTACGTTCTTTCTTGCAGCAACACATATTGTTTCCGCCGCCGACTCCTCCACTATAGAATAGTATCAATAGTATCCATATCCAACTTCCAAATCCACAGCCAGCTCCTATATTATTAAAAGGGCCTTGGTTTGAACATTGGGGTGCAATATTATCACTACAACCGCATGAATTTAAACCATTTAGAATTTCATTCATTTCCATAATTTACTCCTCCTTAGGGTTTTTTGTTTTTTTTGTTTTATAGTATATACTATTCTCTCGAATAATAATTGCCACTGTTTTTTATTGTAATATTTTAAATTTTTATAAATAAAAAAAGGAACTTATAGTATTTAATATAAGTTCCTTTAATATATTATTCTTCTATCTTCTGAACTATAGGCCCAAAAAGGTTATCTACTAATTCATCTTTTCCTTTTTTATTAAGTGAAGAAAAGAAGTATAGTTTATCTTCTTTTCCTAAATTTAACGTTTCTCTAATCACTTTTTCGCTTTTTCTCAATTCATTATTAGACAGCTTATCGCTTTTAGTTGCTATAACTACTTCATCATACCCATAAAACTTAATCCACTCATGCATTTGTATATCATCAGCTGTAGGCTTATGCCTAGAATCTACTAAAAGTACTACCCTTTTTAATTCTTGCCTTCCATTTAAATAAGTTTCTATTGTTTTTCCCCAACTTGCTTTTTCAGTTTTAGATACTTTAGCATATCCGTATCCAGGCAAGTCAACTAGATAAAATTCATCTCCATTTATTATAAAGAAATTAATTAATCTTGTTTTTCCTGGTGTTTGACTAACCTTTGCAAGCTTTTTCCTATTAGTTAAAGCATTTATTATAGAACTTTTACCAACATTAGAACGTCCCACAAAGGCTATTTCTGGAAGCCCAGTAATTGGGTATTGCTCTTTTTTAACTGCAGATATAACAAAATCTGAATTTTTAATTTTAATCAATAGTATCAACTCCAATTATAGCTTTATTTAACACTTCATTAACATGATCAACTGTAATGATATTAAGCTTATTTTTTACTGTATTTGGTATTTTAATTGTATCCTTCTCATTTTCTTTTGGTATTATTATAGTATCAATTCCAGCCCTATATGCAGCAATTGATTTTTCCTTTAATCCTCCTATTGCAAGTACTCTACCAGTTAGAGTAACTTCTCCAGTCATAGCAACATTACTTCTTACCTTTTTATTAGTTAATGCTGAAATAATAGAAGTAATTATAGTGACTCCTGCAGAAGGACCATCTTTCTTTATTGAACCCTCTGGAAAATGTATATGAATATCAGTATTCTTATAGAATTCTTCATCTATACCATATTTTACTGCATTAGCTCTTACAAATCCAAATGCAATCTTAGCTGATTCTTGCATAACATCACCTAACTGACCTGTAAGAACTAATTTACCTGTTCCCTTCATAGTCACAGATTCTACTGGCAACGTATCTCCACCAGCGGCAGTCCACGCCATTCCTTTTACTACGCCTACTCTATCTTCTTTTTCTTTTATATCAAAACTATATATCTTGTTTCCTAAATACTTCTCAATCCTATTAGAAGATATTGATATTGACTTCTTATCATTCTTTATCATTTCAGTAAGAGATTTTCTTATTAGCTTTCCTAAAACTCTTTCTAAACTTCTTACTCCAGCTTCCCTAGTATAAGAATTTATTATTTCCTTTATAGCACTTTCAGATATCTTAAATTGATCCTTTGTTAACTTATGGTCTTTTAATAGTTTTGGTATAAGATAGTCTTTAGCTATATGATATTTTTCTTCATAAGTATATCCGGATACTTCTATAATTTCCATTCTATCTAATAGTGGTAATGGTATTGTATCTAGTGAGTTAGCTGTAGTTATAAATAATACTTTAGATAAATCCATATCTAATTCTAGATAATGATCTCTAAATGTATTGTTTTGTTCGCTATCTAATACTTCTAACAGAGCATCTGCAACATTTCCCCTGTTATCTGATCCTAATTTATCTATTTCATCTAATAAAATAAGCGGATTATTAACTTTAGCTTCCTTTAAAGCATAAGCTAACCTACCTGGTATCGCTCCAACATAAGTTTTTCTATGTCCCCTAATTTCGGCTTCATCTCTAACCCCGCCTAGAGACATTCTTGTATACTTTCTATTAGTTGCATTTGCAATTGATTTAGCTATTGATGTTTTACCTACTCCTGGAGGCCCAACTAAACATAATATTGGTCCTTTTAAACTATTTGTATATTGTTTTACTGCTAAATACTCTACTATTCTTTCTTTTACTTCTTCTAGACCATAATGTTCATTATCAAGTATTTTTTCTGCTTCCTTTACATCAAAAGCATCCTTTGTTGATTTACTCCAAGGTATATCAAGTATCCAATCTAAATAACTTCTTATAACATTACTTTCAGAACCTTGACCAGATGCTGACTTTAACCTTGAAAGTTCACTTTCAGCTTTTTCTCTAACATGTTTAGGTAATTTAGCCTTCTTAATTCTTTCTTCATATTTAGATATTTCTTTTTTATCTTCATCATCTTCTCCAATTTCTTCTTGGAGTACTCTTATTTGTTCTCTTATATAATATTCACGCTGAGACTTATCAACACTTTCTTTAAGCTTCCTACCTATTTTCTTTTCAACATTTATTATATCTATTTCATTTTCTAATATAACAAGTAGCTTTTCTATCCTATTAATACAATTAATTTCTTGTAATATTTCTTGTTTTTTATCTTCATCTACAATTACATATGAAGCAACTACATCTACAAGCTCACTATAATTTTCTATTGTATCAAATATAGATATAACATTATTTCTTATGTTTCCTGAAGCTTTAATATATTTACTAAAACTCTTTCTTAAAGAATTTATATAAGCTTCAATATTTTCATATTCTTCATTTGAAGGCTCTTCTATTCTTTCGACTGATACCTTTAAATATTCTTCACTTGAATCTAATTCTTTAATTTCTCCTCTATCTAATCCTTCGACTAAAACTCTTATTACATCATTAGGTAGTTTTATTATTTGTTTAACCTTACATATAGTTCCTATATCATAAATATCACCAATTTCTGGATCTTCTATTTCATAATCCTTTTGAGTTGCTAAGAATATATCTGTTTGCTTTTCCATCGCTGCTTCTATAGCTGCCTTAGACTTTTCTCTTCCTACATCAAAATGTATTATCATATTAGGAAAAATACTAATTCCCCTTAGAGGAATTAAAGGTAGAGCCATTAATTTTTCACTCATCTATTCCCATCCTCCTTACATTATTATGTAACTTTTATAGTATACACATAAAATTATTATTTTTCAATCTATTTTAATATATACAATACATAATACTTAAATTTCCATATAAAATAAATAATATCAATTATTATATTATATTTATTATTATAATTATAATATAAACTTAGAATTTAGCAATGGACAATATTAGTAAAGGGTACTACTATCAAATTAACTTATACTATTTAGCTTTATAATTAAAAGAGCCGTCTTTCGACAGCTCACTAAAAATTATGAATATAAATTTATTGATGTAACTTTTTCTAAATTACTAAGGTGGTATGCTATTCCTCTCCTTTGGCTGATAATATATCTATGTTGTTATTAACAATCATATCTTCAACAATTACATCTTTTAATATAGCTTCTTCTATCACTTCATTTAAGCTTTTAACAGCTATAACTTTAATTCCTGCTATATCTTTAAAACTATCCTTCCAATTTTCAATTGGTATGATAACTTTTGTTGCTCCAGCCTTTTGTGCTGCATTTATTTTTGCATTTACTCCTCCAATAGGCTTAACTTCTCCCAAAAGGCTTATTTCTCCAGTCATAGCAACTTTATTACTTACCCTAACTTTATTTATAGCACTATATATAGCAGTTGCAATTGTTATTCCTGCTGATGGTCCATCAACCGGCATACCTCCTGGAATATTTATATGTATATCATAATTTTCACATTCTAAATTAAAAATATTATTTAAAACTGTAAGCACATTTTGTATTGATGAATATGCTGTACTTTTTCTTTTGATTTTTCTATTATTACTGCTTATTTCTTCTTCTTCAACAATACCCGTAACTTTTAGATTTCCTATTCTATGCGTTACTTTCTTTGCTGTTGCTTCTATTTCCATTAATATACCTATATTAGCTCCATGCACTGCTAATCCATTAACTACTCCTATTTCTGATCTATCCTTGACTTTTTTATCAGGAATTTGAGTATAATTTCCATTTTCTATAACCCACTGTATATCATCTATACTTATATCACTTCTATTTTCATTTATTGCTACTCCAGAAGAAAGCTGTATTAAATTAACAACATCTCTTCCATTAGTGCAATACTTTGAAATTAAATCTAAACATTTATCATCTATTTCTAATCCAACCTTATTAGCTGCATTCTTACCTATTGTCTTTATCTCCTCAGGATGTAAGGATCTAAAGAATATCTCAACACACCTTGATCTTATAGCAGGAACTATTTCTTCTGGGCTTCTTGTAGTAGCTCCTATTAGTCTAAAATCTGCTGGCAAGCCATTATCAAATATTTCTTTTATATAATCTGGCATATTGGGATTTTCACTACTGTAATATGAACTATCCAAAAATACTTTTCTATCTTCTAGTACTTTAAGTAACTTATTTAGTTCTATAGGATGTAATTCACCTATTTCATCCATAAATAACATTCCTCCATGTGCCTTTGTAACAGCACCTGGTTTAGGTTGCGGTATTCCTGCAACACCTAGAGAGCCAGCCCCTTGATAAATCGGATCATGTACTGAACCTATTAAAGGATCTGCTATTCCTCTTTCATCAAATCTTATTGTTGTTGCATCAATTTCTATAAATTTTGCATCTTTTTTGAAAGGAGATTTTTCCACCTTCTTAGCTTCTTCTAATACTAGCCTTGCCGCAGCAGTTTTCCCTACCCCTGGAGGTCCATATATAATAACATGTTGTGGATTTGGTCCACATAAAGCAGCTTTTAAGGCTTTTATTCCATCTTCTTGCCCTATTATTTCTTCAAACTTAGTCGGTCTACTTTTTTCGGTTAACGGTTGTGTTAATTGAATACTCCTCATTCTATTTAACTTATCCATTTCCTTAACATTTTCTCTTTCAATAACAACTTTATTATTACTATGGCCTTTATTATTGTTTACCATATAATAAATAAATATTATCATAGTCGTTATTTGCAATACTACTAATAATTCAGTCATAAATTTTGCATTACCATTTAAAGGTTAATGCTCCCTCCCTTCTTTTAGTCATATCAATATTATTAACTTAATCAAAGGTTAATATTCCATAAAAAAAGGGATAATTACCATTACTTTTCTTGAAAATATTTTATTTTTAATGTTTAAAAATAAAAAACATCTTATAGTTAAATATAACAATAAGATGTTTTTTTATTATGCAGTTTCTATGCCTTTTCTTTTTTTAGTTTTCTTAGCTTTTAATTGAGGTCGTACTTCTCCCTCAGCTAATTTAATAATTTCCGGACTATTTTTTTCTTTTATACAATCTTCATTTATAATAACTTTAGAGATTGTTTCATCAGAAGGAATATCAAACATAACCTCTGTCATCATTTCTTCTACTATAGATCTTAACCCTCTAGCACCAGTTTTTCTTTCAATAGCTTCATTTGCTATTGCTTTTAATGCATCATCAGTAAAATCTAATTCAACATTGTCAATCTCAAAAAGCTTTCTATATTGCTTAACTAAAGCATTTTTAGGCTGAGTTAATATATTCACTAATGCATCATTATCCAATGATTCTAAAGTTACTACAACTGGTAATCTACCAACAAATTCAGGTATAAGTCCAAATTTTAATAAATCACTTGGCATTATATCTTTAAGTAGTTTACCAACATCTTTAGTATGTCTAGATGTTATATTAGCGCCAAATCCTATAGAACTCTTTTCAGTTCTTTTTTCTATTATTTTATCTACACCATCAAATGCTCCACCACAAATAAATAAAATATTAGAAGTATTTATTTGTAAGAATTCTTGATGTGGATGTTTTCTTCCACCTTGAGGTGGTACTGAAGCTGTTGTTCCTTCAAGTATTTTTAATAACGCTTGTTGAACACCTTCACCTGAAACATCTCTAGTAATAGAAGGATTTTCAGATTTTCTTGCTATTTTATCTATTTCATCTATATAAATTATTCCTTTTTCTGCTCTTTCTATATCGTAATCAGCACTCTGGATTAACTTTAATAGAATATTTTCAACATCTTCTCCTACGTATCCTGCTTCTGTTAATGTTGTTGCATCTGCTATAGCAAATGGAACATTTAAAAACTTTGCTAATGTTTGAGCTAGAAGCGTTTTACCAGATCCTGTAGGCCCTAATAAAAGTATATTACTCTTTTGTAATTCAATATCATCATCTATTAGATTAGAGTTTATTCTCTTGTAGTGATTATAAACAGCAACAGATAATGATTTTTTAGCTTTTTCTTGACCAATTACATATTGATCTAAATAATTTTTTATTTCATTTGGTTTCGGAACACTTGTTGTATCTAATTCAATTCCGTCCTCAAATTCATCTGCTATTATTTCTGAACATAAATCTATACATTCATCACAAATATATACACCAGGTCCAGCTATTAATCTTTTAACTTGTTCTTGATTCTTACCACAGAAAGAACACTTAAGTTGTTTCTTCTCATCGTACTTAGCCATAAATTCACCTCGCTTGGATTAAGATAGAACTTTACTTAGTTGCTACCTTTATCATTTTTCGTAATCACCTTATCTACTAATCCGTAATTCATAGCTTCTTCTGCTGTCATAAAGTAATCTCTCTCAACATCTGTTTTTATTTTTTCTAGAGGCTGATTAGTATTCTCACTTAATATTCTATTTAATGATTCCTTAATCTTTATTATTCTCCTTGCGTGTATATCAAAATCAGTTGCTTGACCTTGGAAACCGCCTAAAGGTTGATGAATCATAATTTCACTATTTGGTAATACAAATCTTTTTCCCTTTGCTCCAGATGAAAGTAAAAATGACCCCATTGAAGCTGCCATCCCTATACATATAGTAGATACATCCGGCTTAATATATTGCATTGTATCATAAATAGCCATACCTGCAGTTATTGATCCACCTGGACTATTTATGTAAAGATGGATATCCTTATCAGGATCTTCACTTTCTAAAAATAATAGTTGTGATACTACTAAATTAGAAGTGGTATCATTAATTTCTCCACTTAACATAATTATTCTATCTTTTAATAATCTTGAGAAGATATCATAAGATCTTTCTCCTCTACTAGTTTGCTCTACGACCATAGGAACTAAACTCATTTTTATTCCCTCCTTCTCTATTTTCTACCTTCTTTTATAATATATCCATATTCTTAAAAAACTAATTATATTAAATTATATAAAATTTTATTTATTTTGTTAATGAATATTTGAAATAATTGCCAGAATTTCATTCTGGCAATTATTTTTTGTATATTATTTATTATTTTCAACTAAGAATTTTATAGTCTTTGATACTTTAACATCAGCAAGAAGTGCTGCTCTTTGGCCATTCATTAATAAATCAACCATTTTGTCGTCTTCTTCTGCTGAATACATTTTTGCAACTTCCTTAGCTTTTTCTTTTAATTCTTCTTCTGTTGCATCAATATTTTCAGCCTTTTCTACAGCTTCTAAAACTAAATCTGTCTTTACTTTAACTTCTGCATTTTCTTTCATATATTCTCTCATTTTTGCTTCGTCTGTACCAGTAAATTGGAAATATTGTTCTAGATTTAAGCCTTGATATTGAAGTCTTTGTTCTAAGTTTCTTACCATTGTATCAATTTCTTTTTCAACCATAACTTCTGGAACATCGATCTTAGCATTTTCAACAACAGCTTTTATAATTGCATCTTCATATTCTCTTTCTGCTCTATTGTTGTTTTCTTCTTCCATTTTTTTAACGATATCTTCTTTTAATTCTGCTAATGTATCAAATTCTGAAACTTCTTTAGCAAATTCATCATCAATTTCAGGTAATTCTTTTATCTTTATTTCTTTTACTAAAACTTCAAATTTAGCTTGCTTATTATTTAACTCTTCTCTTCCATAGTTTTCTGGGAAAGTTACGTTAACTTCTACTTTATCTCCAGCTTTTGCTCCAACTAATTGATCTTCAAAAGTATCTATGAAAGTACCTGATCCTATTTCAAGTGAATAATCTTTACCTTCTCCACCTTCAAATGCTACATCATCAATAAATCCTTTGAAATCAATAACTGCTGTATCCCCAGTAGCTATTTCTCCATCTTCTTTAGTTTCGATTCTAGCATTTTTTTGTTGCATTTCTTTTAATTTTTCATTTACTGCATCTTCTGTAACTTCATAAGATGGCTTTTCAACTTTTAAGCCTTTATATTCTCCTAATTCAACCTCTGGATAAACTGTAACTTCTGCAGTATATACAAACTCTTTTCCTTCTTCTGCTGTTATTACGTCTACCTTTGGATAATCAACAGGAATTATGTTATTTTCTTCTAATACTTTTGAATATGATGCATCTATAGCAAAATTAACTGCATCTTCAATTAAAACTCCTATCCCATAGTATTTTTTAACTATAGCCATAGGAACCTTTCCTTTTCTAAATCCTGGTACATTAAAGTTTTTAACGTTTTTATTGTAAGCTCTTTTTAAAGCTTCTTGAAATTTTTCAGCCTCAACCTTTATTTCAAATTTAACAACGTTTTTCTCTATTTTTTCCATTTTAGCTTCCATTGTACTCTTCCTCCTAAAATAGTAAGATACTATCATAATTGATATAACTAGCTTATTATACCATACTCTATCAAATACTTTCAAATATTTGTTTATTTAATTTTATCTTAGTTGACTAAATCGCTATTTTGATTTACATATTTAACATTGCCATCAATTACAACTTCTAATCCCTTTTCTTTCAAATCTCCAAATTTTATTTCCTTCCCCTTAGAATTCCATAAAGTACTATGAGTATTATTATTTAAATCTATAACCCATATATATTTATTCAAATCATATCCAAAATAGGGTACATTACTAATGTATGCAACTTTTGTATCTGTTATAAACCTTGCTTCTACATTCCATAAATATCCTTCATATGTTTTAATAACTGAATCTTTATTAAATACCTCTCCATTTGGAGCTGTATATTTATCTTTTGTTATATTCGATTCCTTTTTATTTGAATTAAAAATTTTCATATTTTGATTTTCATCTATTATTAAAATTAAATTTTTTGCTTGATTTATTGTATAATAAATATTACTTGGAACTTCTTTTACACCTTTAAATTTTATAGTCCCATTTATCTCTTCATATTCTGCTTTTAATATAGAATTTTCATTGATTTTAAATTCTATTATTTGACTTTCTGGCTCCTTAGGTGTCTCTTCAATAACTTCTTTATTTTCATTATTTTCTAAGTTATCAATATCTTCGTCTATATTATCTAAAGATTCATCTTCAGCAATCCACATTTGAAGTTTATTTTTAAATCTATCTGTATTTATATTACCTGCAGCTATCTTCATAAATAAGATCCCTATAAGTAAAATCCCCACAACTGAAATAGCTGCTATTCGTCTTCTGCGTTTTTTCATTTTCCTCTCATAATCTCTGCTGAATATGCTAGGTTTTCTCACACCTAATACCTCCCACAACTTATATTTTATATTAAAAGCTTTTACATTTATTTATTATTAAATACATTTATAGTATTATTTTCTTTTATTTTTTGCAACCACAGCCTGAACCGCTTCCTTTACTACTACAACATCCACCACATTTTAATAAGCCAAGTTCTCTCATTTCTTGCACCGATAGCTTAGCTTCATTTTCTGTATAATCTTCGTAGTCAGGTGTTGACTTTAATATATCTTCATTTTTAAAATTTTTCATTTAAATCACCTCAACTTATATTATATAACGTATTTCATTGAAAGCTCTATATATTTTGTATATTTTTATATATTTTTATTTTATAAAATGCTAATATTTTCAGAAAAAATCTTATTTTCGATAAATTTTATAAAAACTATTGGATTTTTTGACAAAATATAATATAATAAATATATAAATTTTACAATTATTTTATTAATTACATATTTTTTCAATACATAATTAGCCCATACTACTGATAATATTTTTTATTATCAGTTTTAATAAAACCCCACATATGTTCATTTATTCCCTTTCTTAAATGAACATAGAAACCCTTTAACCTGTGCATTTTTGTACAGGTTTTTTATTATTCATTACTCATTGTAAAAAAAAGGCCTTTCGGCCTTTTTACACATATCCCATAGGGTTTGTATGCTGTCCATTAATTCTTATTTCCCAATGAATGTGAGGTCCAGTACTCATACCTGTTGATCCTACTCTTGCAATTGTTTCTCCTCTTGCAACAGTTTGTCCAACACTCACTAATCTTTCACTATTATGAGCATATAAAGTTTGCACTCCACCACCATGGTCTATAATTACAGTTTCTCCATATCCAGAAATCCAACCTGAATATGCAACCACACCACTTTTAGAAGCTGCAACAGGTGCTCCATAAGGATCTCCTAAATCTACTCCTGTGTGGAATCCAGATTCGCCTGTTACAGGGTTAATTCTTGGTCCATATGGATCTGTTACAATACCATAACCAGGTCTTAAAAACGTCTCACTACTTGGATCTCCAGGAATCGTATTTCCTCCTGAGTTCTCCTCTCCACCTTGATTATTTCCACCTGTATTACTTCCACCATTATTAGAACCGTTATTTATTTCATTAAATATATTATCCAAAGCTACTTGTAATTCTTGATTATAAGAAACTAAATCACCAATTTGTTCTTCTAATTCTTTTTCTTTATCTGATAAAGATGCTATTAATCCTGATTTTTGTGATTCCAATCCATATAGCTCGTCCATTTTGCTTTGATGGAATTCTTGTTTTACTATGAACTCCTTTTGTGCTTCCTTAAGTTCATCTTGCTTTGCTATTACTTCATTTTTATCAGCTTCTATTTTTTCTAAATTTTTTGAAATCTCAATCTTTTCTTCCTCTAATTGTTTTTGAATATTTTTTGCTGATTCCATTAGCCCTTTATCTAAAGTCATTATTCTAAAGACATTTTGAATATTATTAAATAAAGAAACTACACTTTCACTTTTTAATATCATATAAATATAATTTGCCGTTACATCCATTTTATAGTAATTTCTTACTCTCTGATCTAACGCTTCTTTTATCTTTCTACCTTCTTCTTCTTTTTCTGTAATAAGGGCTTCTTTTGTAGAAATTTCATTTTCAGCACTTGTTATCTCTGAATTTATTCTATCAATTTCACTTTGTACCTCATCTATTTTAGTTTGATACTCATTAACTTCTGCTTTAGCACTTTCCAAATCCTTACTTTTATCATTAATTTGATTCAAAATTCCTTGAAGTTCACTTGATTGATTTTCTATTTCTCCATTAACTTTGTCTTTTTCATTTTCTAAATTATTTATATCACTTTGATTTTGTTCTATTTTATCTTGTAAGGAGCTACTACTTTCTGCAAACACCAATGTGTTGCTTGAAAAAATTACTACAACAGCTAAAGTTAGTGCTTTTAATTTCTTATTCATAAGTTTTACACCTACCCTTATTCTAAATTAAACTTTTGTACATTGGTTATTTCCCACTTGCCATCAACATATTCTATTTGAGTTAAAAACATTTCGTTAACATTATCTTTTATAAATGGGATAAGCTTTTTACTTACACTATAATCTAAATTTATAACTATATTGGCTTTGTAAGTCTTATTTTCATAATAAAATTCGCTACTTCTCACTTCTGTATTTAATTCAGTAAGCTCATAATTATTTTTTAAAAATAAGCTTTCTCTTTTTACACTGTCATAAATTTTATTTTTTGCATCTTCATCTGCATTTTTTATTAAAGAATAATCATTTAAATTTAAAGCATCAAAAACACTACTGTAAAAAATATTAGTACAACTGTCTATTTCAGTTAATAATTTATCATTAACCATATTTATATCTATATTTATATTAGGTAAGCCTCCCACATTAACTTTTTCACTTTTTAATACTCCCCATGGAAATTCTCTTTCCAAATATATATTTATGCCTTTGTTTATGGGTATTGGTCCATAATTTTTTATATCTTTTACTTTTTTATTTACTTTTTTGTCATTTATAACTACATCTGCATCATCAAAGTTTGACGATAAATTTATATTAATAGCTTTCAAATTTAATATATATTCTTCATTTTGCATCAAAAATATTTCTTGTTCTTCAACAACCTTTCCGTATAAAGTATCCAACTCCCCTCTTATTATATATTTCCCGGGAATTAGACCTCTTTTTATCTTTGTTGCATCTATAACCCTATTATCAACATAAATCTTAGCATCATCAAAATTTGTATTAATTTTTATAGAAACAGGCTCTATTTGTATTTTATAGTTATTAAAAAATAGTATTTTGTCATTTTTCAAAGTAAAAAATCTACTTTTTTCATTACTTTTTAACCCTCTTATTATGTCATCAACTTGATTAGTATTATCTGAATAATACTCCGCTAAAGGTTGTAAATCCTTTTTACTTATTTTCTTATCATCAACTCTAATCTTTTTAAATATTCGCCCCGGTTTATTTTCTTTTAAGGATATTTCTAAATTCTTCAAAACAATATCCTTTGAAGCCTTATAACCTCCTACCCAAAAACCAATTAAAATAAAAAAAACTAAAATTGTACTAAGTAGTAATTTTCGCTTAATTAGAAATTCTTTAATATTATTAAAACTTAAATTTTTTATATCTTCTTTTAAAAGACATATGTATTTTTTTAAGTTTTTTAATAATCTATCAAATTTCTCCAAATTTATCAACCCTCTTTACTCTAAAATATCTATTATCCATTTTTTACATGTTACGCATTTATATATTCTTATTACAAATAAATCCAGCATTCTCTGTTTTCCTGTGCTTGCTAATGCTTCTACTTCTGCTTGTGTTAAAAATTCATCATTTTCATCTAAAAATCCTGGTATTTCAACTATGTAATTTTTATTTGTCTTTTCACAACATTCATTTTCTCCTACTACTTCTATTTCCTCATACGTAAGATCTTTGCTAAGTTCTTCTATTATAGGTAATATATCTTCAAATTCGTCTAAATTATCTAAAAATTCTTCCTTATAAAATACCAAATCTCTTATTTCGAATAATTTTTCCATAAAAACACACCTTTATTTATATTTTAATTTAATTTTATATTTAATAATACCATTTATCAAGATATTTTGATATTAAGAAACTATTAATAAATATATGATATAATAAAAAAACAACATTTTATTCTAAAGGAGGGATTATATGATATTTGATAGCCATATGCACTCAAAATTTTCTACAGATAGCGATATGAATATATTAGATGCTATATCTATTAGTAATGAAAAGAATATTGGTATCATAATAACTGATCATATGGATTTAGATTATCCAGTAAAAAATGAATTTAGATTTGATGTTCCTACTTACTTTAATAAATATGAAAAATATAGATCAGATAAATTAAAGCTAGGAATAGAAATTGGATTAACACAAAATACCTTTGCTCAAAATGAAAAAATAGCTTCTAGCCATGATTTTGATTTTATTTTAGGTTCTATACATGCGGTCAAAGATCTAGATATATATTGTGATTATGTACATCAAGGTTATAATAAACATGACTTCTTTTCTTATTATCTAGAAGATATGTTATCTTGTGTAAAATTATATAATAACTTTGATTCATTATCACACATAGATTATCCTTGTAGATATTGCTCTTTTAAAAATAAAGAAATACCATTTTCAGATTTTCAAAATATTCTTTCTGAAATATTCACTACTTTAATAAGCAAAGAAAAAGTTTTAGAATTAAACTCAAGCAGACTTCATATCACTTCAGCTAGGGAATCCTTATTTGATATATATAAACTATACAAAGACTTAGGTGGCAAATATGTTACTTTAGGTTCTGATGCTCATAATCATAAAAACATTTCTAAGAATTTTAATATAGCATTAGACTTTATAGAATCCATTGGCTTAAAAGGAGTTTATTTTAGCAAAAGAAAACTTCAATATTTCTAAAATAAAAAAACAGCTATATCATGTTCTTATAATATAGCTGTTTTCTTTTGAGTTATTTCATTTTACTTAAATTTAGTATCTCTTTTTCCTTAAGCCTATATACTGTCCATTCATCCATAGGAACTGCCCCTAGAGATTTATAAAATCTTATTGATGGTTCATTCCAATTAAGACATGTCCATTCCATTCTTTTACAACCTTCTTCTCTTGCTTTCTTTCCTAAGAATTTAAATACTTCTTTTCCAAATCCATTTCCTCTAAATTCTTTTTTTATAAATATATCTTCTAAATAAAGACCACTTCTTCCTATGAATGTAGAAAAATTATAAAAATATAATGCATATCCAACTGGCTTTTCATCTAACTCTAATATTACTACTTCTGCTCTATTATTTTCAAAAATAGAGTTTCTTAATGTTTCTTCTGTTGCAATAACTTCATCTGACATCTTTTCATATTCTGCTATTTCCTTTATTAAGGACAAAATCAATGGAATATCCTCTTCTGAAGTTTCTCTTACTTTAAAATTTCTTATATTAGTATCATAATATCTCATAAAAATTCCCCTCTTCTCTAACTATATATGTTTCTATTAATACTATACATAATTTAAATTAATAATATATTAAATCGTCAATATTTATTTTAAGCTATTTCCTTTATCATAGCTATATCACATCTATCACATACTTCTTCATTAAAATCTTCAAATCCATACTTTTTATAAAGTTTTATAGCCTTATATAAAGCTGAATTAGTTTGCAAAGTAATTTTTTTATAATTGAGTAACTTAGCAATTTTAAAAGAGTTTTCTATCATTATATTTCCAAGCCCCATTCCTTGAAAATCTTTCTTTAGATACATCTTTCTTAATTCACAAGTTTCATCATTTATCTTATAAATACCATATGTTCCTATTATGGCTCCATTACACTCTATAACTTCAAAATCCCCATTATTTTGAATATAATATTTAGATATATCAGTTATATCTAAATCCTCTACTTCTGGATTTAGATCTAAACCATAAAGATTCAGTACCTCTTTTACCAAATTTAGTACTTCTACTTCATCTCCATTCCTAGCTTTTCTTATTAAAATGTTCTTCATAAACATGCCCCCTTATTTATCTAAATAAACTAATAAATCTCTATAAAAAAATAGATATATATAATTTTGCTTATTTCGTCACTTCACTTCAAAGTCAACTCAAAATTATATATATCCACTTAAGATTAAATGAAAGGAAATAAGCAACTATTAATATCCTTTATAAGATTTATTGATTTACTAATTTATTAACATTATAAAGGTTTTTTTATAATATTTCATTATAATCATTGAATTTTTTTATAAAAATTTTAAATATATATAGTACTAAAATTAATACAGTTATAAATAGAATTCCTTCAACAATAAATATATTTTTTATGGCACCAACTTGATATAGAGCTACCGGAAAATTTATTACAGCATGAATTAATATGGCTAATACATAATAGATATATTTTCTTTCTTTCACTGCATACAAAATTATAACTGATAATGATATATGAATCATCATGGCAAAAATTCTTTCAATTCCAGGCATAGCCCACATAATGGAGCTACTATTTACAAATTGATCATAAGTAGCACTTATAACTTCCTTTGGTATCATTAATCCCTCCATTATAGATTGAAAGCCACCTTTATTAATTAAAGTAGAATAAACTATAGAATTTATACTACTTATTCCGCCAATTAAAATAGCTTCTATTCCACCGTGTCCAAGTCCATATGTTACACCACTCATTAAGTCCCTATCTTTTATTATAAATTTAAAAGATATAAGTCTTGCTGTTTCTTCAAATATTCCAGCCATAAGGCCTCCATATAGCATATACGCTATTGGTGTACTTAATAAAAATTCTGATGTAGTACTATTTAACTTCAAAAAATATGAATGTATTGGAGCTTCCAAGATTTGTACAGAAATAAAAAATGCTGCTGCACCTATAAAGAATACTTTTAAACTTACATTATATTTCCTTTTTAAAAATATAACCCCTACTATAGGTAACAACACACTCACAAGAAAGCTAAATACCATAAAAATAATTGATAAGCTACTAACCATAATTAATCCCCCTTTATAAATTTAAATATTAAACTTTACATCATATACAGCAAATATAATTATTAATAATATAAATAAAACTAATGATATTGATGCTTTTTTATTTGCAAAATTAATTGTATAACCTATTCCAACCCTTTTTTCTACCATCCAAGCTGGATCATTCTTATTATAATAAAACATTCCCCATATCCATTTATCATCATCATTCTTGTATAGGTCATCCCCTTCATTTTCTTCTTCTATATTCCGTCCGCCTTGACCTATTAATATAAATATTATTATGAATAAAATCATACTAATAGATATAAAACCATTAATAAAATTCTCTAATGATTTAGTATACAAATTATAAATTATTCCTAACTGTATCACTGAGTATAATGCAACCATTTCTAACTCTGTTATAAATAAGAATATAGAAATTAACCTTTTAAATTTTTTCTTTCTTTTCACAGCTGTTTCTATATTTCCACTATTTAAATCAACTTTTGAAGTTAAAGTTATTTTCGTTAGCAAAAACATAACTAAGCACATTACAACTTGATATATAGGAATTTTATAAACACTATAAGAATTTATATTTAAAATATATTCACTTCTTTGTATGGTTAATACTAAAATTATAATAGAAATTAATATTGGTACTAAGAAAAGATTATCATTTAATGGTTTATATCTTTCATTTCTCTTTGGTTTTCTTAATGTAGTATCAACAACAACAACATTATTAGTTTTATAATTCCAATTATTCTTTTCTTTTAACTTCTTTATAATTTTATAGTAAATGCCAAATATAATAATATAAATTAAAAGAGCACCTATTAATGATATTGTCATTATCATTGATAATATAGCTTCACTAGCTCTAAAATTCAAAATCATAATTATATTATTTATCGTAAAATAAATACCAAATATATAAAGCACCTTTCTTCTATAATCTTTATCTAAGGCTTTTATTTCACTTGTCTCCTGATACTTTTTAGGAATTCTAACTCCAAAATATATCCCCTTATTAGAAGTATTATTCAAATAATATGATAAAAGAACCATAGTTATTATAACTATATTTGAAATTAATATAATCATAAGGCTTTGCAAAATAAATACACCTCCTATCTGTATCTTATTATATTCCTCTTATAGCCAAGCATATAATTGCTACTAATACTAGAATTATAGGTAATATCATAATAATCATTCCTATTGGATTTCCTAAATTAACATCCCAGCCAATACCTATTCTTTTTTCTACAAATATACTTGGATCATTTTTATTATAATAAAAGTTCCCTAATAGCCAATGTTTATCATCATCTCTATAGATTTCCTCATCAATCTTTTTAATTTTTATATTTTTTCCACCTTGTCCTATCTTATAACTTATTACTAAAAAAACAATTACAGTAATAAAGATAACTGTTAAGCTAATTATATTTACTTTATTGATGCTCCATCCATACAAAGTGCAAAATTGTATTAACGCAAATAATATAGTAATTTCTAATGTAATAATAAATAAAAATATAGAATTAAATCTTTTAAATATTCTTCTTTGTTTTTTTATTTCTTCTAAAGTCCCACCATTTATTTCACTCTTTCCATTAACAGCAAATTTGTTCATAGCAAGTAAAAATAAAATCATTCCTACTTGAATTAAAACTGGAAATAAAGCTAAATAAAAGAAACCTCGAAATCCACTTTTCTCTACAAAACTATCTGCAACACCTTGAGCATTATAATGAATTGGAAATAGCTCTGGAACATTTTTATATGATAATAGAGTCAGTATAAATGTTATTATTGGAATAATTAATAGTAATAAATAAGTTTTACTTCTTACACCTACAAAGTCTTCCTTCTTCTTAGGTTTTCTTATAGATGTATCTACAACAACTACGTTCTTACCTAATTTTCTCCATCCCTTTTCTTCTTTTAGTCTACTCATCTTTTTCCAATATACAAAAATCGGAATATTTGTAACTACTACTAACAATAAAGTTAATAAAGTAAATAAGGATATTTTAGGATATAAAATTACTATAATATTAATTATTAAAATAATAGGTATGTTAAAGATTAAGTAAAACTTTTTATATTGATTTTCTAATTTTAAAATATCACTATCCTTTTCATATTCTCTAGGAACTCTCACACCGAATATAATTCCATTATTAGATAATCTATTAACATATAAACCACTAAAAAATGAAATTAAACTTATAACAATAGTCATAGAAACAACAATTATCATATCCATAGTTAACTATTCTCCTTATTATTGAAATCTAAAAACACTTTATCTATATATAACTTAATTTCATCCTTACTTATATTTCTATTAAAACACTGAGCCATATAAAAATATAAATTTTCATCCAAATCCTCTCTAAATTTTTCAATTGATTGATTTAAATTTAATGAAACCACTGCGCCTTTTCTTCTATCAATTTTAATATATCCTTCATCCTTAAGCATATTATATGCCTTATTAACAGTGTGCATATTTACCCCTATATCTTCTGCCAATGCTCTTACTGAAGGTAACTCTTCCCCTATTTCAATTTCTGATTTAGCAATTCCTTCAATAACTTGATTCTTTATTTGCACATATATTGGAGTCTCCGAGTCAAAATCTATTCTTAAGATCACTTTATCACCTCGTTTTTACTTATACTTTGTTCAATTTCATTAAGACTAATCTTCTATATCAGCTGTACACTTATAATACCTGATAAATCTGAAATAATGTAGATAATGAACTGACAATTGATTTACCAAGCAATTGTCAGTTCATTTTAATTTAATTTATTAAATAGTTTTATACTAACTGTATTTAAAATAATTAACAATCCAATTAAAATTAAAATTAGATATAAAATTACAAGTGTACTAAATAAAACTATATTTGACACTTCTAAAGTTATAAATAATAGTATAGGAAGTCCAATAATTATTACTGAAGCAATAATGTGAATTATTACACTGATACTTTGCTTCACTACAGTAGTTTCTGAAGTCCAATTTAAATTAGGGAAGAAATTATTAATTACTATTCCCATTATTGATATAATAAAAGAATATAATATTGTTATTATAATTAACCAGACTAATTCAATTAGTGATAAATTTATTGAATAAAAGAAAATAATATCACTTATCAATGCTGCTGGTAGTATTAATATCAAATTTAATATTATTTTTCCCTTAAATATATCTATTACTTTTATTGGACTAGACTTTAGTATCCATAAATTTTTCCCTTCCATTGATATAGAAGAATTTGTTGTACAAGACAGAGATAAAATTCCACATACAAAAGCAATAATAAATAAAGGTATAATACTATCAATTACTTCAATTTCCATAATCTTAAACAAAATATCTTTTCCCATAAACAAAGTTGATATTGCTGCTATCAATAGTAATACCGGACCTATAATCGTATTTAATACATATATAGGTGAAGCGAAATATCTCTTTGCTTCCTTTTTAATCAACGCAATTATTGGTGATGATATATTCATTTTATCTATCTTATAATCAGATTTACTAAAGCTCTCTTGCAGTTTTGAATTTATAATTTTAAATGACTTATTAAACACAAAAACAAATATTGAAAAAATTAAAATTGAAATAGTTATAAATATTGCTAAGTCTTTAAAATCTAAATTTATTAAAGCATTAACGCCATATATTGCTGGAGGATATAACTTTAATATTCCAGAACTTAATGAGCTACTATTGATTATTAACTTCTCAACTAAGTCTCCACTTTTAAAAGAAGCAAACATTATTAATAAAATGAATAATAATGTAACAGAATTTATAATTAAATTTTTATGCTTCACTCTTGAAGATATATAACTAATTATAAATGCTATAATAGATGATACTACAATAGGGATTAATGGCAATACTAAAAATACTAAAAATAAATATATAAAAAATATATAAGATAATTCAACCTTACTAAAATAAACAAAAGCTGGGGGTAAAAATACAAATAGTAAAAATAAGTAATTTATTCCTATTAACTGGATCATCTTATTAATTAAAACAGTGCTTCTCTTAATAGGTAGACTCATAAGCAAATCATAATCTTTTGAAGAAAATAATATTCCTTGAGATTTATATATTGAAGTAAAGAATATCATCATTACACTTAAAATAAAGCTCATAACTAAAAGTAAATCAATAAATCTCATGATTTCTAATCCATTAGCTAATAACTTAGAGTATTCTATAGCAATAACTTCAACTGCTATTACAGAAATTAATATTATTGCTGCTATAGATATATTCCTAATTCTATCACCTTTTGATTTTTCTTTAAATATCTTATTAATTCCTATAGAATTAATAAACGTTGTCTTAAATAAACTCCATAAATTACTCATTATCTATCAACTCCATAAATATATCTTCTAATGAACTATTTCCTTTAACTTCATCCATCTTACCTTGAGATACTATATTTCCATCTTTTATTATGGCTACCTTATCACATAATTTTTCTGCTACTTCTAGAACATGAGTTGAGAAAAATATTGCAACGCCTTCACTACAAAGCTTCTTCATTTCTTCTTTTAGAATATGAGATGCTTTAGGATCTAATCCAACAAATGGTTCATCTAAAATTAAAAGCTTAGGCCTATGAAGTAGTGCTGATATTATAACTAACTTTTGCTTCATTCCATGAGAATATGATGATATTAAATCTCCAAGAGCTGACGTTAGCTCAAACTTTTCTGAATATAACTTTATTAGTCTCTCTCTTTCTTCTTTTGAAACCTTATATATATCTGCTATAAAATTTAAATATTGAATTCCTGTTAAGGCCTCATAAATATCTGGATTATCAGGTATATATGCTATTTTTCTCTTACACTTAATAGGATCAATATTAATTGAATCACCATCAATTAATATATCCCCCTCATCAAACTCTAAAATCCCTACAATAGCCTTTATAGTTGTAGTTTTACCTGCTCCATTATGACCAATAAATGCAAATATTTCTCCACTGTTAACTTTGATTGATACATTGTTTACAGCTCTTTTTCCATTTTTATATGACTTTGAAAAATTGATTATTTCTAACATATTATTACCTCTCTTATTATACTTGTTATATATATACTATAACAAGTATAATAAGTTGACAATACCTTTTCAATTTTTATATTAAATTTTATAAATATCAGCTTAAAATATTCATTTATTATTGATATAATATTTTACTTTACAGTTTTTTCTTATATGGTAAAATAATATTGGTCGGTATTCTTAAGAAACCGAACTTAATGCAAAAATTCATTTTTTGTCGAATTATATCCTGTAAGGAATAAGAACGGAGGAATTAAAATGTTAAATGCTAGAGGGATGGGAAACTCTCGTCAAAACGTAAGGAAAATGGTAGTAATTGCAATGCTATCGGGTATTTGTTTATTCTTAGGAGTAACAGGTCTTGGTTTTATACCATTACCACTTTTTAAATTAACAATTTTACATTTACCTGTAATAATTGGAGCTATAATTGAGGGTCCAATAGTTGGAGCTTCGATTGGATTCATATTTGGGATTTTCTCAATATATCAAAACATAACTGCTCCAACTCCAATGTCTCCATTTTTCTATAACCCAATAATTTCTATACTGCCTAGAGTACTGATAGGGGTAATATCCTATTATGTGTATAGAATTTTAAAAAGAAAACTTAAAAATAAGAAACTATCTATAGGTATTGCTGCTATTTGCGGATCTTTAACCAATACGATTGGAGTTCTTGGAAGCATATACTTAATTTATTTTAAGGATTATGCATCAATTCTTATTGAAAATGGAACAATTTCAGCTGGTTCAAGAAGCACAGTTACAGTTGCACTCTTATCTATAATAGGTACTAATGGTATGGCAGAGGCAGCTTTATCTGCACTAGTTGCAATTCCAGTTATTATAGCAATTTTTAAAATGCAAAAGAGAAATAGTTAAGATTATATAAGGTTATTTGAAAAACATTTTCAAATAACCTTTTTTTATAGTTTGTACCATTATATTCTTTATTAAGATTACCTTTCCTTTAATGTATTAAATTTTATAGTTTATTATTTTTAAATTTACGCAATATAGTAGTACAAAGTCAAACAAGCTTTGTAAAAAGAAAACTTAATAAAAAGTTTTATATGTTTTCAAGGAGGGATTTATTATGGCAAGTAATAGACAACTAATTCCAGAAGCTAAACAAGGATTAGCTAAATTCAAAAATGAAGTAGCTAACGAAATGGGAGTACCTTTCTCAGACTATAATGGAGACCTTACTTCTAAACAATGCGGTAGCGTTGGTGGAGAAATGGTCAAGAGAATGGTTGAACAATACGAATCTGGATTAAAGTAAAAACTTTAATCTGATATATTTGCAAGGAGGGATTTATTATGGCAAGTAATAGACAACTAGTTCCAGAAGCTAAACAAGGATTAGCTAAATTCAAAAATGAAGTAGCTAACGAAATGGGAGTACCTTTCTCAGACTATAATGGAGACCTTACTTCTAAACAATGCGGTAGCGTTGGTGGAGAAATGGTTAAGAGAATGGTTGAACAATACGAATCAAAAATTAAATAATATATTTTATTATAATATAGAATTACGGAGGGATTTATTATGGCACAAAAATTAGTTCCAGAAGCTAAGCAAGGATTAGCTAAATTCAAAAATGAAGTAGCTAATGAAATGGGAGTACCTTTCTCAGACTATAATGGAAACCTTACTTCTAAACAATGCGGTAGCGTTGGTGGAGAAATGGTTAAGAGAATGGTTGAACAATACGAATCAAAAATTAAGTAGTTAAAATAAAAAAAAGAGAAGTGTTCAACACTTCTCTTTTTTATGGAGCGAAAGACGGGACTCGAACCCGCAACATTCACCTTGGCAAGGTGACGCTCTACCATTGAGCCACTTCCGCACAAAAAAGCTCATTTTATCAATGAACTTAATGTGGTGGCTTACCCGGGAATCGAACCCGGTACACCTTGATTAAAAGTCAAGTGCTCTACCGATTGAGCTAGTAAACCAAAGCTTGGTGCGTGTTAAGAGATTCGAACTCCTGGCCCACGCCTTAGAAGGGCGTTGCTCTATCCAGCTGAGCTAAACACGCGTATTTGCTACGTTGTATATAATAACGCAAAAGGTCGGATTTTGTCAACAACTTTTTTAATTACTTTGCAATTTTTTAGTGAATAGTTCAAAGTGAATTTTCACTCTTTCACTAAAAAATTTTTTCACCATTATTATAAATAAGAAATATAAGTTGGCGAAGATAAATAGATATGTGTAGTAAGCATGTAGCGAGCAATTAAAAGTACTCGCTGAAGGAAGAACTACTAAGACTCAGAGTTACTTAATTATCTGAGCACATGGAGTTAACTAAAACTCTTATCATAGTAGTTTTTCCATTATCCTACAGGAACATATCTATTTATCTTAGCCTTTATATTATCACTTAATTACTATTTCTTCTCCATTTGCATCAACAACTACATTAGATCCATATCCAATTTCACCTTTTATAATTTTTCTTGCTAAATTATTTTCTAGACTATTTTGTATATATCTCTTTAAAGGTCTTGCTCCATATACTGGATCATAACCTTCTTTTGCCATAATTGTCTTTGCTTCATCTGTTACTTCTAAAGTAATATTTTTATCCTTTAATCTACTTGAAACTTCTTTTAAGAATATATCTATTATCTTCTTGATTCCATTTTCTGATAATGGCTTAAACATAATTATATCATCTACTCTATTTAAAAACTCTGGTTTAAATCTTAACTTCATTTCATTCATAACCTGAGCTCTTATATTATCGTCAACTACATCTTCATTTTTATTTTCTAAAAGATAGCTACTTCCTATATTTGATGTCATAATTATTATTGTATTTTTAAAATCAACAGTTTTACCTTTATTATCTGTTAACCTACCATCATCTAAGATTTGTAAGAATATATTAAATACATCTTCATGTGCCTTTTCAATTTCATCAAATAATATTACACTATATGGATTCCTTCTTACTGCTTCAGTAAGTTGACCTCCTTCATCATATCCTACATATCCTGGAGGCGCTCCAACTAATCTAGATACAGAATGCTTTTCCATATACTCAGACATATCAATTCTTATTATATTTTCTTCAGAATCAAATAAGTTTCTTGCTAAAGTTTTTGCAAGTTCTGTTTTACCAACTCCTGTAGGACCTAAAAAGATAAATGAACCAATTGGTTTATTTACATCTTTCAATCCTGCTCTTGCTCTTAATATCGCATTGGAAACAGCTGTTATAGCCTCTTCTTGGCCAATTACTCTTCCTTGCATTTCACTTTCTAATCTTAGAAGCTTTTCTCTTTCTCCTTCTAATAAGTTAGTAACTGGAATTCCAGTCCACTTAGAAAGAATCTTTGAAACTTCCTCTTCTGTTACTTCTTCTTTTAAAAGAGCTCCTTCATAGTTTTCTTTTACATCTACTTCCTTTTGTTTAATTTCTTCTTCTAATGCTGGAATTACACTATATTGAATTTCTGCTGCCTTGTTATAGTCATAATTTCTTTGAGCAGCCTCTAAATCTCCCCTTGCATCATCTAATTTAGATTTTAAATCTCTTAATTTAACTATTGCTCCCTTTTCCTTTTCAAATTTTGCTGTCATTTCATCATTTTTAGCTTTTAATTCTGCTATTTCTTTTTCTAATGCTACTAGCTTTTTCTTAGAGCCTTCATCACTTTCCTTAGTTAAAGCCTCTTTTTCAATTTCTAATTGGAATTGCTTTCTTCTTATGTTATCTAATTCTGTTGGTAATGAGTCTATCTCTGTTCTTATCATAGCACCAGCTTCATCGATTAAATCTATAGCTTTATCTGGTAAATATCTATCTTGAATATATCTATGAGATAGTTTTGCTGCTGCTATTAAAGCAGTATCATGTATTCTTACACCATGATGAATTTCAAATCTTTCTTTTAACCCTCTTAGTATAGATATAGCATCTTCTACTGTAGGTTCTTCTACAACTACAGGCTGGAATCTTCTTTCCAGTGCTTTATCCTTTTCTATATATTGTCTATATTCATCAAAAGTTGTAGCGCCTATACAATGAAGCTCTCCTCTTGCTAGTAGTGGCTTTATTAAATTACCTGCATCCATAGCTCCATCAGTTTTTCCTGCACCAACTATAGTATGAATTTCATCTATAAATAGGATTATTCTACCTTCGCTACTTTGAACTTCTTTTAATACAGCTTTTAATCTTTCTTCAAATTCACCTCTATATTTAGCTCCAGCAATAAGTGATCCCATATCTAATGAAAAAATCACTTTATCTTTTAATCCTTCTGGGACATCCCCTCTAACTATTCTTTCTGCCAATCCTTCTACAATTGCAGTCTTACCAACGCCTGGTTCTCCAATTAATACTGGATTATTTTTTGTTCTTCTTGAAAGTATTCTAATAGTTCTTCTAATTTCATCATCTCTTCCTATAACAGGATCAAGCTTATGTTTTTTAGCTAGGTCTGTAAGATTGGTTCCATATTTACCTAATGCATCATATGTTCCTTCTGGATCTTGTGTCTCTACTCTTTGATTTCCTCTTACTTCTTTTAGGACTTCCATGAAATTCTTCTTATTTATATTATATTTATCTAATAATTTTTTAACTTCTCCATTTTTATCTACTTCAATTATTGCAAGCATTAAATGCTCTACACTTATATAAGAATCCTCAAATTTTTTAGCTATATCTTCAGCCTTAACTAAGACTTCTTCAATTTGCCTAGTAGCATAAACCCCAGAGGAGTTAGCACCTTCACCTAAAACTTTTGGCTTATTATCTAATACTTTATTCACATCTTCATCTAATGATTTAACTCTTATCCCCATTTTAGTTAATATATTTGGAATTAATCCATCCTCTTGCTCAACTAAAGCGGAAAATAGATGTATTAATTCTACTTGTTGATGATTATATTTAACTGCTACTAAGCTAGCATTATTTAATGCTTCTTGTACTCTTAATGTCATTTTATCTATATTCATGCTTCACTCCTCCTCATATTTACTAATTTAAACATATTTAATATAACCTATATTCATATAATAATACAAAAGTCAAAGAAAGTCAAAGTTTATTTTTATTTTTTTAAAATTTTCTATTTATCTGTAAATATACTATAATTAAATTATAACTTATTTTTATTAGAAAAGAGGTGATTTTATGAGAAGAGAATATGTGAGTTACCCTGCAGATACTCCAATTAAAATAACTTATGCAAATATAAGAGAATATCCTATACATTGGCATAATTCAATTGAAATATTATATGTCTTACGTGGAAGTATTAATGTTACTATAGATACTGATTCCTTTGAAGTCCTTGAAAAGGAATTAGAAATAATAAATGTTGATGAGTCTCACAGAATCTACAGTGATGAAGATAATAAAGTGCTAATATTTCATATAGATCCATACTTTTTTGAAAAATACTATAAAGATATAAACAATATATTTTTCTATACAAACTCTACTGATGATGGAGCTCAAGAAGGTGAAGAATATGATTTACTCAGAAATTTTCTAGCTAAACTTTTATGTGAGGCTGTCCAAAAGATTGATGATTATGATAAGGAAATTGAATCAATTTTAATAGATTTATTATATCATCTTATAAATAACTTCCATTACTTAACTTATGAAAAAGAAGAATTAAAAGAGAAAACTGAACAACTAGCTAGATATCACAGAATATCTAAATATATATTCAATAATTATGATAGTAATATTACTTTACAAGAAATTGCTAAAAAAGAATTTTTAAGTCCTCATTACCTATCTCATGAGATTAAATATGCAACTGGTTATAGTTTCACTGATTTAGTTAATCAAACTAGAGTTGAGGAATCAGTTAAACTTTTATTGGATAGTGATTTGAGTATCTCGGATATATCAGATGAGGTTGGATTTTCACATGTAAGATATTTAAATAAAAACTTTAAAAATTATTATGGTTGTACTCCACTTCAATATAGAAAGAAGAATAAATTAACTGAAAAAGAACTAGAGGCAATTAAAAACATAGAAATATTAAATCTTGAAGATGCTCTAGAATATTTATCTTCTGAATTAGATGATTATGAACGATTTAATTATGAAAATAAACTATGGAAAATTCATGTAAACATGGATGATAGCCTTGGAGAATTTAACAAGGATTATAGTGAAGTTATAAACTTAGATGATGCCTTTGATTTATTATTAGAAGATAATAAAGATATTCTTGAAGAAATTCAAGAGGAGCTTCATTTTAATTATGTTAGGCTTGAAAATATGTTTAATAGTGATATGGGGGTATTCCCTAAAGCTGACTTTTATAATTGGAATAAAGCTAAAAGTGTAATAGAATTTTTAGATTATATAAGTTTAAAGCCACTTATACTAATTGACAATACTAATTTTACTTTTGATAAATACAAGCAAGTATTAACTAGTTTTTTTGAATATTTTTCAGAGATAGATTATATTGATGTATCTGAATTTAAATTTCAATTTACGCCAATTATATCTGAAGATATAAAAAAATCATTAAAATCTTTTTTAGATGAAGAATATAATTTAGATGTTATTGAAAATGACTTTATATGTGATAAAAGTTTAAATAAAATTTATGATACTGCTTACATGCTTCCATATATAATTCATAATACTCTTTTTAATAAAAACTCTCTAAGTTTCTTAAGAGCTTTTGATGTTTTAGAAAAAGAGATAAGTTTGACAAATGAAGTATTTATAGGTGCTCCTGGTCTTGTTAATGATATGGGAATTAGAAAACCATCCTATTATGCATACTACCTTCTTAGTAAATTAGGAAATGAGATAGTTGCAATGGAAAATGGCTATATCGTAACTAAAAAAGATGATGAATATTGCATTTTATTATACTCATACAATGATGAATTAAATGATATGCAGAACTTTGAAGATATATTTACTAAACGTGGTAAAAGAAAAATTTATAAAAGAAAAATTTCTTTAAATATTGAAAATATCAAAAAATCATCTAGAATAATTACTTATGAAATTAGTGAAAGAGTTGGCTCTTCTTATAACTATTGGTTATCCATGGGTTCTCCTGATAGACTCAATAAAGAAGAAAAGGAAATTTTACACAAGGCATCTTTTCCTAAGATAGAATTTAAATATTCAAAGAAAAATACAATATTGAATATAATTACTGAACTTAGAGGTTATGCCGCTAAGCTAATTTTAATAAAAAACATTAAATAAAGTACAAAGAAACCAAATTTTAAGGTTTCTTTGTACTTTTTTAATTTGCTCATTTAACTTTTAATAACCTAAATGTACTTAAATATCCACACTTAAGTCAATGCTTTTATATTTATATTAAACTATAATTTATATTATAATAATAAACTAAAAAGTTTAGAAAGGATTGATTATTTAATGAGAGGCTTATTCTTTATGCCTGGTATATTATCAAAATACTCAATATTAAGTATGCTAACAGCAATTTTACATCCATCCAAATAAACTATACATGAAATGAACATCGTTTTTGAATTTTATATTCATTATAATAAGTAAAGTTAATATTTAAATAAAAAAGAATAAATAAAAGGTACTAATATACCTTTTATTTATTCTTTTTCCATTTTCATGGCTAAAGTAAAATATTTTAAAGAGTCTTTCACCTCTCCTAACTTATAATACATTTCTGCCATGTCCAAATATCTTTCATACCTTTTTTCTTTATTTGCAAACTTAAATAAAGAATCCAAAGATAAATTCATATACATTTCTGCTTGAATATATAATCCCTTCTTTTGAAGTATCATTCCTTTTAAATAATAAGCATCTTCTATTAATACTATATCATTTGTATCAATAGCCAAATTTAATGTTGTATCAGTAATTTCATATGCTGTATCATACTCTTCATTATTATAAAGGGTTCTTATACATTTATTTAGAAACTTAACATACTTCACTTTATTATCAGTTGGAAATAAATCTATTCCCTCTTTAATTTCCTTAATAGCCTTTTCTCTTTCATTTACATAAAAATAGCTTTCTCCATTTTTTCCTTTTGCTAAAGCCAAAATCATTACATTTTCCTTTTGATATTTATAAGCTAATTTTATATATTTATCTGCATCATTTTTCTTTAATCTAATACATACAGAAGCAAAGCAATGATATATGTCACCCTTTTCCATATCATTATCTATATAATTTATGTACTCTATTGCCTCTTTTATAGAACTATATGTTTCTTCTAATAATCCTAATTTCTCATAAGATTTTCCTTCTTTATAGCAAATATATGAATATTTCTCTTTATCGAACTTTTCAGAATTTTTTATCAGATCTCTTGCTCTACTATAATAATTTACTGCTTCATTGTACTCTTTAATACTATAAAAAAAAGTAGCCATATCTATGTAGTAAGTTATTGTATTCTCACGAGTATTATTTTTTTGATATAAATCATAATATTGAGATATTATGATTTGTATATTTTCAACCTTATTCCTCTCTACATAAAAATTAAACAGTATATGCATAAGTTCGAAAGCTAAATCATCATAGGAATATTCTAAAGCATAATTTAAGTTATGGTTTATTACATCATCTATTTCATCTTCTGGTATTGAATTATTTCTAATTAATTCAAGATTACTAACTATTTGTTCTTCTACATCTCTAACTAAATAGTCATAATCAATTTTAAGCTTATTAGATATATACTCTAGAATATCTTTATCTGCCTTTATTTTTCCATTCTCAATGCAGCTCATTTTTGATATGGATACTTTATCCCCACATAATTCTTTTAAAGTTATCCCTTGATATACCCTTGCTCTTTTAATTTTTTCTCCAGTTGATAATATTTCCATTTAAACCCCCGCTTGAGTTAATTTTTAAGTATTCCTATTTCCTTAAAAATATTAACTCCTTCATCTAAATATTTAGCTGCTTCAAAATCTCTTTTATTATCTATATAAAATTTTCCTATCATAATTGCTAATTGAGCTGATTTCTTCTTTAAGTTGCTCGTCCTAGATAACTTATAGGTATCTAATAAAATATATTCCGCTTCTTTAGTCATTTCCTTTATTGTATAAATTCGATACCATAATATATTTAAATCTATTAATTTCTCCATATCCTCTTCTTCTATATATGAAGCAATTTCTTCTAGAACTTCCTCACACTTAGAAATATTCTTTAACTTAATATAGTTCTCGCATATATTTATTAGAGTATCAACTATTTTGTAGTCTTTTCTTCTCATTCTTATATCTTTAGATATTTCATAATGTTTAAAAGATTCTTCTATATTTTCAAATTCATAAAATAACTTGCCTAAATTATTCTCTATTTCAGATATATTATTCAATTCATCTAACTCTTTATATACTTCTAAAGTTTTTTGAGAATATTTAATGGCGTTAGTTAAATCTCCCTTTTTATTATATTCTTCAGATATTAATAGTAAAGTTTTCGCATATTCTTCTCTATTGTGAACTTGCTCAAATTTACTTTTTGCCAAAAATGAATAATCTATGGCCTTTCCAATATCTTCAGTTTTAAAATAAGATCTCGCCATATAGTAGTATATCTCTCCAAGTAATGAATCATTTCCAATACTATTATCTAAGTAGACCTTTTCAGCTTGTCTTAAATAACTATTTGCAGAATGATATGCTTTCAACATTAATGTTATTTTACCCAAATTCAAAAAGGTATTTATAATTTCTTCATAATTATTATTCTTAATAAATATTACGTTTGATGATAAGAAAAATTGCTGTGCTAAAGTTAATTCGTCCTTAGCCATGTATATTTGAGCTCTTAGATATAGTATTTTCGCCTTTCTATATTCTAAATTATATTTCTCTACATAATATAAAGCATTTTCTATGTACTTTTCTCCTGTTATATAATCTCCTGATAAAATATAGGATTCAGCAACTTGTTCATAGTAAATACTAATTTTTTCAGCCTGAGTTTCTTCTGACTCCATTAAATACTCAACTGAGGTTTGTAATGCACCTGCTAAGTATTCTAATAAATCCATAGAGGGATTAGATCTCCCTGATTCTACTAAGCTTATTTGTCCAGGGGTTATCCTATCTCCAGCTAAATCTTTAAGAGTCATATCTAATTCTTTTCTTTTCCTCTTTATTTTTTCCCCTAATGCAAGAATTTCCATCAACACTCTTCCTTTTCATTACTATAAATTAATATTTTTTCATTTTTTGTTTTTTATTCAATTATATCATAATTTAACCAATTTAAATAGTAATTGTTATAAGCTACTCTCCGAATTAGATTTTTTTCGTCAAATTATAAATTTTATAATCAAATTTAGAATATTTTTTCATTTTTTATTTATTATATCATTAAATATATCTAAAATACTATAAAAAATTCAAAATATTGTTATTAAAATTGCATAAATTATAGTACTATTTTAATAATAACAACAAAAAAGAGTAGATTTACTACTCTTTTACTTAATATAATCCATTATTGTTTCATATGCATCGCCAGCCATATGCATTGCTCTCTTACTAGCTCTTTTTATATTCTTTTGTGTTCTTCTATCTAGTTGTGGTAAAACCATAGCGCTTACTGCCATTCCTAGCATTGCACCAGCTGCCATACTTCTCATCATCTTTGCCATAATAATCACCTCTATAAATATTTTGATTAGATATATTTATTATTAGTAATATTGTTATCTTTACTCTATGAAAATTATGGAATCTATATTATTTTTGTTTATTATATAAATACTCCGCATATTTTAATACATCTAATTGATTTTCTAAAGATATTTTTTTCATAAATATCTTTAACTGATCTATTATCTTTATACTTTCATTTTCTCCATTAGTACAATTTTCATTAGTAGAACCTTCACTATTACATGAATCAAGTGATATAGCTACATCCTCTTCACTATTTCCTACAACTATTATTTTACCTTCTTTTCCATTAACAATTTCTAAAATTTCTTTTTTAATTTTGTTACTAGCTACATATAATTCATTTTTATCTAGCCATTTATCAACTACCCTATCTGAAACAATTGATAACTCTTGCTTACATTTTTCATCAGCAATTTCATTAAATAAATCTCCTGTATGGCTATCAACTTTTACGAAAATAACTTCTATTCCACTTTTAATTAATTCATTCATTTTATTATAGTAATTAATAGATGACTCTTCTCTTCTTTCCCAAAATCCAGTAGCATGATGTGCAATACCTTCATAATCGTGGAATATAACCACTTTCTTATCATTATTTCTTATTGCATATTCGACGCCTTTTATTGCCGCTTCCAACTCTCCTGCAATTTGTCTAATATTACTTTTAGTATTATCCTTTGCAGCTGAAGATTCTATATACTCTACAATATTATCTCTGACAGCAACTAATCCATAAGAATACTTCTCAGTACTTATGCTATAGCTCCCATCAACATATATATGCAAGCAATCTTCTGGGTATTTATCTATTCCCTTTTTTAATAGCTTGCTACCTTCTTCTAGGAACTTTTTAGCTTCATTTATATCTTCAAAGCTCTTATATTTTGCCCCTTTAACACCCTTTACATATTTCAAACATTCGGCCCATGTATTAACGATTATATTTTCTACCTTTTCATTAGTAGTAAAATTAAATCCTTCTTTTATTGCATAAACTTTTTTGCCCATACTCTATGCTCCTTAATATATAAATAATTTTTTATAATGACATGACTTCTTCCACAAAATTATAAACTTTTTCCACATTTCTTGCACCAGTAAAGTTGGTAACATATTCTATTATATTTTTAATAACCAAAACAATATCATTTTTTCCTTCCCAATTTTCCAATATTACATTAATTGAAACATCAGCAATAATCCTATCAAGTGCAAAAAACGCCACTGCTATCTCATCCACTTTTCCTATGAAAGGAATATTATCTGGTATTATATCCGTTGGAAATGCAATATATGCAATTGCTCCTGATATTATTAACTTAGTCCTTACTGGTACTCTCTTATCCTTTAATAGTCTATATAATAAAGCCGCCATATCAGGTATTATAAATAAATAATCACTATAAGTCTTTATTTTTTGAGGTAACTTATTTTCTAAATACCCTCTTCCATTACTATAACAATCTTTAACCTTTTCTATGTTTTCATTAATTTCTTCAATAACCTCTTCAGCCTCAATAGCTTCTGGCTCTTCTTTTGTTATTGCCCCCTCTAAAGAAATATTTATATTTGTTACATCTACATTTAATATATTTTGCTTAATATGTATATCTGCAATATCTAAATCTACATATGGTACATCTCTTAATAAACTTTTTAAATTTATAACAACTTTTCCATCTTCATAGTTTATACCCTTTTCTTCTAATGATTTAAGAGTATATTTTAATGCCATTTTTCTAAATAAAGAGAACACCTTAATTTTTGCTATTTTAAATGAAGAAACTTCTCCATGAATAACTCCATTTTCAACTCTTTTAACTCTTAACCCAGCAATAAAATCTATTTTAAAGCCTTTAACGTAGCTCCCAAATAATTTTATTTCCTCACCGATTTCAATCTTAGCTAAATTTAATCCTTCTACCTTTACGAAATCATTTATAATACTTAATAAGTCTTCTCCTGTTAATGAAACCTTTACCCCTGATATATTCATAATTACCTCCTATTATACAAGTTATTTATGCATTTAAGTACATGTCTAAGTTTGTCCCAATTATATATAAAGCCTTGTCCTTAATATATACATCACTTATAGATGTATTATATAAAATAGCTTCACTATTTATCTTTGCTAAATCAATGATTATATTATTATCTTTTATATTTATATAATCTTCTCCAAGCATTTTGACAACAGCTTTTAATATTATATTACTTGCTCCCTTTAATAACCCTAAGCTAGTTATATTTAACTTTTGAGTTTCTAATATTATTTTATTTTCAGAAAAACTTTTTATATATACAACGCCCCTAAAAGTCGAGTTTATTTTTGATCTAATTTTCCCTATGAACTCTATTCCTTTAGTAATTTCTACATGGGTTACCTCTATTCCTTTTTCTTCTCCTTTTAAATTAATTATCTCAATAATATCTTCTGCTGTTAATACAGTTGAGCTAAGCATTTTTTCAAATCTCTCCTTGCTATATTACTTTTTAAAGATATTAGTCTAATTAGTCAATTATTTAACTTAAAGTATACTCCATTTGTAAAAGTTTTAAAAGATATCTTTTTAATTTTACAAATGCACCAATACTTACATTGGAAAAATATATGATTTTAAGTAGACTAAATATTTTAAAATGTTACAATATTCTTAAAAATCCATCTTCTATTTAGGAGGTAATGATGAACAAAATAAAGAAAAATATAATTTGGATACCAATAGTTACTGCTATTATATCTACATTAGTTTTAGGATACATAAGTTTTGGCTCCAAAGCTAACCATACTAAACAATATTCAAGTTTTTTAGAAGATATAACTAGTAATAATATTTCTAAGGTTATTGTTACTAATAACTCTAATTTAACTGTATTCTTGAAAGACGGATCAAAATATTCAACAAACAATCCTGATAGTCCTACTTTGAAAGAGGAGTTATTAAAAAACAATATAGAAGTACTAGATCAAAATAGTACAAGTCCTACAAAAACAGTTGCTTCAAGTATTCTTTTAATATCAATTATTTCAATTGTTTTTGTAACTATTAATAAAAGAAAACTTGGAACATCAAGTATGACTAATTTAGATGTTAAAGATTTTTCAGAAGATCAAAATGCTCTAAACTTTGACTATGTAGCTGGTAATGAAGAAGCAAAAGAAAGTCTTATGGATATAGTAGATTTTCTTAAAAATCCTCAAAAGTATAAAGATTATGGTGCTAGAATGCCTAAAGGAGTTATCCTTTATGGTTCTCCAGGTACAGGTAAAACATTACTTGCTAAAGCAGTAGCAGGTGAAGCTAAAGTTCCATTCTACGCATTAAGTGGATCAGACTTCGTACAAGTTTATGTAGGGGTGGGAGCTGCTAGGATTAGAAATTTATTTAAAAAGGCAAAAGCTCAAGGTAAAGCTGTTATATTTATAGATGAAATAGATGCAATAGGCAAAAAAAGAGGTGGTTCAAGCGCTTCTAGTGGAAATGATGAAAGAGATCAAACTTTAAATGCTCTATTAACTGAAATGTCAGGCTTTGGTGAACAAGAAGGAATAGTTGTTATAGCTGCAACTAATAGATTAGATACTCTTGATTCAGCTTTATTAAGACCTGGTAGATTTGATAGACATATAGAAGTTTCGTTACCTGATATAAGTGCAAGAGAAAAAATAATATCATTGCATTTAGAAAATAAGCCTTACAATAATCTTGACTTAAAAGATATAGCTAAAAAGACAGCTTATTTTTCAGGTGCAAAATTAGAAAATTTAATTAATGAAGCTGCAATTATTGCAGCTAAAGAAAATTCTAGATTACTGACACAAGATCATATAAACAAAGCATATTCTATTGTTCTTGCTGGTTATGAGAAGAAAGAAAGAAGCCATTATCTTGAAGAAGATATGCTATTAACTTCATACCATGAAGCTGGACATGCTCTTGTTTCATTAATAAAAACACCTGAAGATAAAGTTTCAAAAATAACTATTATTCCAACAACTAAGGGTGCTGGAGGATATACATTAACTATACCTAAAGATAGTTCTTATCAAAGATTAGACTATCTGAAAAATAGAATCATGGTACTCCTTGGCGGAAGAGCCGCAGAAGAAATTATATTTGGACAAGATAAAATTTCAACTGGAGCCCAAGGTGACCTAAGTCAAACAACTGAAATGGCAATGTCCATGATTTCAGAATATGGTATGGGGAAAACACTAGGTCTATTAAAACTATCTAGCCTTGGCCCACTTTCAAATAGCTATGGAAATCCAGTAGTTGAGGAATGTAGAGAGCTTGTTAATTCACTATATGGAGAAACTTTAGAATTACTTAAAGAAAATAAAGAAATTCTAAATAAAATAGCCATGAATCTTATAGATGAAGAAACATTAGATGAAAAAGAAATATACAGTATATTTAATAAAAAATTAAGTACCGAAAATTTTTAGATTTTAAAGGATAGTCATTAGTTTTGTATAAAAGCAACCCTATTGACTATCCCTCATTATTTTCTTGATTTCTACTTTTCAATTTTTAATAGTCAAGCTGTTTTAATTTTAAAGTTAATTGTTCTTGGCTTGCTTCTACTAATTTATATGATATTATTTTTCTTTCTATTTCTTTTTGAACCTTATCTGAATTACTAAACAAGTCTCTAACCATATTAATTGCATAAGCAAGAACAGTTGCGCCTCCAGCACTACCTAGCTCGAATCCCATACTTTCGGTTTCTGAAAGTTGTCCTTTCATTAGCTTATATATTTCATTACAATAAGCTCCTTTTATAATTATAATATCGTATTTATATTCTAATCCAATTAATAATTCCGATGGATTAAATGCTTCAAATGCTGGATTTTCCTTTTCTAAAGCTATAAGTTCATCCAATACAGTACCTGGAGTTTTATTTAAAGCTTCAGCTAAAGCCATTATTATCTTATTAGAATACTTTTCTATTTTCTTATTTGTATGAGTTGAAAGTAATTGTTGACTAACTCCAGTCTTTTTATATATATCATATCTCTTACTATTATTCCTTTGTAAATATAAATCTAAATAATTCATTTTCATTTCCCCTTTTATTTTATTAATCTATATTTGTTTATTACTAAAATATTTTTTACTACTTAATTATATTATATCATATTTTTTTAGAAATGTTCCTAAAAAATCAAACTTATTACAAATAAAAAAACTAAGCAATATTACTTAGTTTCTAAATTTAATTCATTCAATTTTAAGTAAGGTTTATTATTTTAAAAAGTTATTCTCTTACTCTTATAAAGGGGAGTCGCGTTTCGCGACTCCCCTTTGAATTATTTATTTTATCACCTAAAAGATATTCTTTAAATAATATATTCTCCTATCGCCTTTTAAACTATTGATTTTGTTACCTTAGAATAGTTTCCCCTTAATTTTTTCATTCTGTCATTTTTTCATTCTTCTCATTACTATCTGGGTATGGAACAATATAAGCTCCCTTAAGCCCATCCTTATTTAATTTAATCAATTCTTCTTCCGCTTCTTCATAATCTCGATAATATCCTAAACAAATTCTCCAACCCTCTCTTGTTGGCGTTTTAGGTTTTTTTATTGGAATATCAATTAAAACCTTATCAACCATAGCTAAGCAAGCTTTAGCTACCATGTACCCATACTTAATACTACTAAAGTTTTTCTCTATGTCTTCGTTAGATATAAATTCTGCTTCAATGATGACTGCCGGCATATTAGTTTCTCTTAAAACAGTATAACTTGCTTCTTTTATTCCCCTATCATTAGATTTTAAATTTGCTAATAGTTCATCTTTTATAAATTTTGCTAAATCTTCTGATTTACTTCCTTTTTCAAAGATTACTATTTCGCTTCCTTTTATAAAGTTATCAACAAAGGAATTCATATGGAAGCTAACAAAATAATCTGCATTCCAGTTATTTGCTATATTTACTCTGTCTTTTGCATCTATATTTACATCTGATGCTCTAGTCAGTAATACTATTTCTCCATTTCTTTCTAACAACCTTTTAGCTTCATATACTGCTTCTAAGACTATATCAGCTTCTCTTCTACCATGTTTCCCTATTGCCCCTGGGTCATTGCCACCATGTGCTGCATCTAGTACCCATTTTGCCAATTCTGTCCCTCCTATTATCTGTATATAAAAATACAGATATTGTATTATTTCATAATTTAGTATACTTATGATTTCAATACTTGGTTACAAAATTAATTTCTATCTCTTCAATTTTGACAAATATAAAAATTACTCGCCTTATAGTCTTAATAATTTCATTAATTACTTGCAAAATATAAAAGCCACTCCAAACTTTAAAATCTAGGAGTAGCTTTCTACTAAATCTAATTTTCTTTTATTTTATTTTTTATATTATTAAGATATTTTTCAATCTCTATATTTTCTCCTGATCCCTGTGCCAATATTTTGCTTCCTCCACCTTTTCCATTTATCTCTTTAATAGATTCCTTTAATAGTTTCCCCATATTAACTTGTTCCAAATCTTTAGAGCATGAAAATAATATATTGGTTTTATTATTATTATTATTTATAGTAGCAAATAAGCAAATAATATTACTTCTATCACCTATTTTATTAGCTAATTTTCTTATATAATCAATGCTTCTTTCATTAAATATCTTTGTTATGATTGTCAAATCATTTTCTTTACTTGAATTAGAAAGTATATTTTCTATTTCATAGTTTATAAGCTCTTCTTCTAACTTTCTTTTCTCGTTACTTAAAGCATCTATATTACTTTTTAAGTTTTTTATACTATTTAATGCTTCTTCTTCATTGCTACTTAAATAATTACATATGTCTTTTAGCATTTTATCTTTATATAAAGAATCTTTTACTGCCCTTTCTCCTGATAAAAACTCTATTCTAGTATTATTTTTATTCTTTTCATACTTTTTAATCTTAATTAGCTTCAAATCTAATGTTCTCTTTGGATGAACTCCACAACATGCATTTATATCCAAATCTCCAATTTTAACAACTCTTATTTCTTCCTCAGTATTTGGTAAATCTCTCCTTAAATTCATATTTTCTAGTTCTTTTTCAGTAGGTACAAAACTCTCTACTAAAATATTTTCTCTTATTATATAATTTGCCATCTTCTCAGCTTTTCTTATTTTCTCTTCAGTTAAATTCCCAATAATATCTACTGTGCTAATATCTTTTCCTAAATGTATACTTACTGTGTTACAATTAAAAAGCTTAAAAAAACATCCTGATAATACGTGTTGAGCTAAATGCTGATGCATTCCATCTTCTCTTCTGTCCCAATCTATTTTACCCTTAACAATAGTTGAATCTGATATATCCTGAGAAACAACATGATATATCTCCCTATTTTCTTCATATACATCTAATACATTTATCCCATTCAATTCACCAATGTCACAGCATTGACCTCCTCCGCCTGGGAAAAATGCTGTTTTATCTAATGCTATATGAAATTTATCATCTATTTTTTTTACATATATAATTTTTGCTTCAAATTCTTTTAAATATTGATCTATATAATATAATTTTTCCATATTTTTCACCTATTAATAATCTTCCTCAACCATTACATATATTTCTTTTGATATATTTGCTATCATTTCATATGCCTCATTACCCCAATCTAAAAGATATCTCTCATCCTCGCTTCCATTTTCATAAGGCTCATCACTTAAATCACCTATGTCCTTTGTCAATACTACTATTATATAAGGATCTTTAGCATATATAATTCCACAGTCATGGGCATATCTATAATAATCTCCTATCTTATGAGCAACTATGTCATAAGGTAAGTATTTATCTAATCTATCATGAAATACAGTTTCTTTCATATATTCTATAAGCTTTTCATAATAAGGGTTATTATCTGGATTTTCATATAGCCTTTCTAATACCTTATATAGCTGCCTTGCTGTAATATAATTCTCATAAGGAATACTATCATCTTCCGTTATATCTCTTAAATAGTCCGTTAATGATATTTTACTTATTCTATGAAGCATATTTTTAGTAATATTATCCGACTCAACTATAGATAAATAAATAGCTTCTTCAACAGTTATATTGGGAATTTCCTGTAAATAATATAAAACTCCACTTCCACCTTCACTATCTAACTTTTCATAATAAATAGTATCTTCTAAAGATATTGCTCCTTCAAAAACTTGATCTAAAATCATCATACATAAAGGTATCTTTGTTGTACTTGCTGCTATATAATATTTATCTGGATTTAATATATATTCATCATCTGTATTTAGACTTTTATAGTATATAGACATATTATCCTTATAATCTCCTGCTATTTCATCTACCTTTTTATCTATTATACTATTTGTTTTAGCATTACTTTTTTCAATCTCTTTGACTTCCTCTTTTTGGGCACACCCTTGAAAAGATAATATAAGCACAACAATTAATAAGATATATACTTTTTTCATTTATATCTCCTGCTTCAAAGCATTTTATTTTAGTTATATTTTTATAATTATTATACCATAGATGAATCTTTATAATTCTAAATACAAAAGAAAAGAGTAAGTAAAAAATTATTTTTTACTCACTCTTTACAGTCTATATTTTATATCCTACTTACTTTCTAGAAAGTTGGAATTACTGATCCATTATACTTCTCTTCAATGAATTTCTTAACTTTATCTGATGTTAAAGCATTAGTTAAAGCCTTAATTTTTTCACTATCCTCATTTCCTTTTTTCACCGCTAATACATTATGATATTTTTTAGAAGCTTCTTTAGTAGCATCTTCTAAATATAAAGCATTTTCAGCTGGATTTAATCCTGCTTCAAGTGCATAGTTTCCATTAATAACAGCAATACCCACTTCTTCTAAAACCCTTGGTAATTGAGCTGCTTCAAGCTCTTCAAATTTAAGATTCTTAGGATTTTCTGTAATATCCTTTGGTGTAACTAATTCCCCTTCTTTTAATTTTATTAATCCTGCACCCTCTAGTACTCTTAAAGCTCTTGCTTCATTTGATGGATCATTTGGCACTGCAACTGTTGCTCCTTCTTTTAATTCATCTAAGCTTTTAATAGTTGAAGAATAAACTCCTAGTGGCTCTAAATGAATACCTTTTGTATAAGTTAAGTCTAAGCCTTTTCCTTCATTAGTTTCATCTAAATATGCAACTGTTTGAAAATAATTTGCATCTAGCTCTCCTTCTGCTAGAGATGTGTTAGGTGTTACATAATCTGTAAACTCTACTATTTTAACTGTATATCCTTCTGCTTCAAGATCAGGCTTTATTTCTTCTACTATTTCCTTATGAGGAACTGGAGTAACACCTATTGTTATTGTTTTATCTTCACCCTTTGATCCTGTTTCAGCTTCCTTATTTGTATTTCCACAACCTATTAAGCTTATTGCTAAAGCCCCTGTTAATAATAATGATAAAATTGATTTTCTTTTCATTTCTTTAACCCCCTCGAAATAATTGATAATGCATAATTGACAATTGATAATTTAGGATATAACTCTTTCAGAGTTCTTTTAGTTAAATGTCTTTCATACATTTATCTTCTATATTTTAATTTAATTTTTGTATACTTTATTTTGATAGTTTTTTATATAGATAATTTCCTAGTGACTGTAACGCTTGTACGATTATTATTAGAATTATTACTGTGACAATCATAACATCTGTTTGATATCTTTGATAACCATATCTTATTGCTACATCACCAAGACCACCACCCCCTACTGTTCCAGCCATAGCTGAATATCCTATTATACTTATTATGGTTAATGTTAATCCTGATATTATTGAAGGCACTGCTTCTTTTAACATAACTTTAAAAATTATTTGTGTATTAGATGCCCCAAATGATTTGGCAGCTTCCACAACTCCTGGATCTACTTCTTTTAAAGATGATTCTATTATTCTTGCTACAAAAGGCGCTGCTGCTATTGTTAAAGGAACTATAGCTGCTGGTGTGCCAATTGATTTTCCTACTATTAACTTTGTAAATGGTATTATTGCTACCATTAAAATCAAAAATGGAAACCCTCTTAATATATTAATTATTGTATCTAAAACTCTGTATATAATTTTGTTAGGATTTAATCCATTTGGAGCTGTAACTACTAATATAATTGCTGGTATAAATCCTAATATAAGCGAAAATAATGTTGAGAAAAAAACCATGGCAATTGTTTTATTAAACGCTGGTATTAATATTTCTGACATTAATTAAGCACCTCCAATACCACATTTTTACTTTCTAAATATTCTATTACTTTTTCTTTATCCTTTACCTCTACATTTATTACTAAATTTCCAAGTACATCCTCTCTAAATTTCTCTAATTTGCCCCAAACTATTGAAAAATCTACATTTAACTCTCTAGCCATTTTTGTAATAATAGCATTTTCTGATGATGTACTTGGGAAAAATAGTTTTATGTTAATCCCTGTTGTTGGTAGTAGCTCATCATCTTGATCCCCTAAAAATTTCTTAAGGGAAAGTCCTGGTTTTAAGAATAAGTCTTCTGAATTGCCTTCTGCTTTTAAAATGCCCCCTTCTATTAATGCAACTTTTTCACAAACCTCTTTAACTACTTCCATTTGGTGGGTAACAATAACAATTGTTATACCTAATTCTTTATTTATCTTTGATAAAAGTGCTAATATATCTTTTGTTATTTTAGGATCTAAAGCTGATGTAGCTTCATCACAAAGTAAAATTTTAGGTTCTAATGCTAAAGCCCTTGCTATTGCTACTCTTTGCTTTTGTCCACCACTTAAGCTTGATGGTTTTACATCTGCTTTTTCTGAAAGGCCTACTAAGTTTAAAAGCTCAGTAACTCTTTCTTTTATTTTCTCTTTTTTAAATTTCTTGTAACTATATAACTTTACTCCTTTTTCTTTATTTTCAAGCTTATATTCTTTATACTCTTCTTCATATCCCCATACTTCCAATGGTAATGCTATATTTTCAGATACTGTTTTTCTACTTAATAAATTGAATCCTTGGAATATCATTCCTAACTTTTTTCTAAATTCCCTAAGCTCATATCCACTTAAATTTTTCACTTCTCTTCCCATCACTGTAATTGATCCATCTTCATAGTCTTCTAAACCATTTATGCATCTAAGTAATGTAGATTTTCCTGCTCCACTATGTCCTATAATTCCGTATATTTCTCCTTCTTCTATCCTAAGTGAAACTCCCTTTATAACTTCAACATCATTAAATCTTTTACTTAAGTTATTAATTTTAATCACAAGCCATTCCCCCTTTTAAGAAACTAAAGCAAAATAAAAAACGCACTGGAGAATAAATCTCTAGTGCGCGTAAATTCACATTATTAATTTATTCTCTCATCTATCAGCTAAAAAGCTGCAGGATTTAGCACCAAACTTAATAAGAATAAAATTTTGTCTAATACAAATTAGACTTATCATTTAATCCTATTACAGGTTGCTGGGTTTCACAGGGCCAGTCCCTCCACCACTCTTGATAAGAAACGTAATCAAATTATTTAATTTTTCTATTGATATTAATATACATTTATTGGATTAGATTGTCAACCCAATAATTTAAATTTTATGTATTTATTTTTATAAAAACTTAAACATTATAACATCCTTTTCTATGTTAATAAGCTCTGCATCTGTGTTTAACTCAATAAAGTTAATAATATTTTCCATTGTAGAATCTACCTGAGAACTACTTGAACATATTGATGAAATAGCAATTACTATACTTTGATGAATATCTTGATCTTCTACTTCATTTACCGAAATATTAAATTTATTTTTTAACTTTTGAATTATACTTTTAACTACCATCCTCTTTTCTTTTAAAGAATGTACCCAGCTTGCTCTTAGTTTTATACTCATTACTAGAACTTTCATCTTAAACCACCTACACTACAATTTTTAGATATTATATATCTTAACATTATTATGAATAAAGCTCATAGAGAATATTCTCTATGAGCTTTATTTATAATTTTTATAGGGGATTATTTTAATAACCTAACCAAATTTATTTTATTCTGCCATATAATTTTGTTAAATCATAAATTTCTTTTGCTAGTTTATCATCAAAAGCTTCTGATGAAGCTCTCCATACCCAATTACCACCTAAAGTAGAAGGCATATTCATTCTTGCATCATTACCTAATCCCAAGAAATCTTGCATAGTTGTTATGGCTAAGTAAGCTGGACTTCCCCAAACGCCTCTTATTAATCCTCTTGAAATTCCTTCTTCATAAGTTAAATTTAAATACCTCTTTGCTTTTTCTATTTCTTTCTTGCTTCCTGTAACATTATACCATCCACAAACAGTATCATTATCATGAGTTCCTGTATAGGCTACACAATTAACTGGGTAATTATGAGGTAAATCTCTGCTATCTCCCTCTCCAAATCCAAACTGCAATATTTTCATTCCTGGGAAACCTGTTGTATCTCTAAGTTCTATAACTTCGTCAGTCATCATCCCTAAATCCTCTGCTATTATATTAACATCCCCAAGTTTATCTTTTATTGCATTGAATAACTTTATTCCAGGTCCCTTTGTCCACTGTCCAAATTCTGCAGTCTTATTTCCATAAGGTATCTCCCAATATGCTTCAAATCCTCTAAAGTGATCTATTCTTACTACATCATATAGCTTAAAGCTTTCCCTAACTCTATCTATCCACCAACTATAGCCATCCTTATATAAGTTATCCCAATTATATATAGGATTTCCCCAAAGCTGACCTGTTGCTGAAAATGTGTCTGGCGGACATCCTGCTACTGTTATTGGCACCATATTCTCATCAACATTAAAGTATTCAGGATTACTCCATATATCTGCACTATCTTCTGCTACATAAATTGGAATATCTCCTATTATTTCAATTCCATTATCATTAGCATATTTTTTTAAACTATACCATTGCTTAAAGAACATATATTGAACAAATATCCAAAAATCAATTTCATTCTTCAATAATGTTTTATAAGAATCTATAGCTTCTTTTTTTCTAAGTCTTATATCATCATCCCAATTTTGCCAACTAACTAAATTAAAATGATTCTTAACTGCCATATATAAAGCATAGTCTTCTAACCAAAAATTATTTTCTTCTATAAATTTATTTATTTCTTTATCATATTTATTTTTAGAATTTTCATGCGCAATTCTTAATACCTTATTTTTATTTATAAATAATTTTGCATAATCTACACAATTTTCATCTAATCCATAATCTAAAGTTGAATAATCTTCTTTAGCTAATAAGCTATCTTTTTCTAACAATTCAAAATCTATAAAATATGGATTACCGGCAAATGCTGAAAAGCATTGATATGGTGAATCTCCGTAACTAGTTTGCCCTAAAGGTAGTATTTGCCAATACCTTTGTCCGCTCTTTTTTAAAAAATCTACAAAGGCAAACGCTTCCATTCCAAATGTACCTATTCCATACTTACCTGGTAATGATGAAATATGCATCAATATGCCACTACTTCTTTTCATAAATTTTACCTCATTTCTCATAAAACCTATTTCTATATTATAATTATTATTCTTATTCTATTTTGAAAGTTACTTATAATAAATTATTAATTTATTATATTAATACATAAGAGAGTTTTATTTATATTCCTGAGAGCTGTTAACAATTTATTTTAAATCTATATTGTTTATAATCTATTCATGATAGAAATAATTCATACTATCATGAATAGATTGATTTTTATTTGCTTATTTCAAAATTTGTTGATTCTCTTTCTACTAGTTCTGTATTAAGAATAACGTGCTTATTATCAGTTTTATTAGCTATTAAATCCAATAATAAATCTACACTTATCTTTGCCATTTCTACTTTAGGTTGTATAATTGTTGTAATTGTAGGGCTGTAAAACTCACTAATATCCATACCATCAAATCCAATTACAGCAACATCTTTTCCTACTTCTAACCCATTATCCTTTATGGCCTTTGCACATCCTACAGCCATTATATCTGATATAGCAAATATAGCTGTAATATCTTTATACTTCTTCAGTAGCTTATCTGTTTCTTCATATGCTCCTCTATAATCATAATGTCCTAGAATTTTATAATTTTTATTAAACTCAATATTATTTTCATTTAATGCCTTTATATAACCTGCTTCTCTTAGATATCCAATTCCAAAGTCATTTTCATCTCCTAGCATTATAGCTATATTTTTATGACCGCAATTTATTAAATATTGTGTAGCTGAATAAGCAGATTTTTCGTTATCTATAGACACTGATGAAAAATTTGAAAACTCTTTCCCATATTTATGATTTATTGAAGTCAATACAACTGGTACATCTATAGCATTAAAATCATCATTTTTTACGTCAGTAAAGTTTCCTCCTAAGCAAATTACACCCTGTAACCTCTTTTCCTTTATCATGGATATTAAATTATTCATTTCATCATCACTTAAGTAATCATGGTGCTCTAGAATCATAGAATATCCTGCTTTAGAAATTCTTTTACTTATTGAGTCTAACATTTCTGAGAAGAATGGATTAAAAACCCCTTTTATTAATACACCTATATTATTTGTATTATTTTTTTTAAGATTTCTAGCACTATTATTAGGTATATAATTATTTTCTCTTATTACCTCTAACACTCTTTCTCTAGTTTGCTCTTTTACATCTGGATGATTATTTATAACTCTTGAAACTGTACTAACACCTACCCCAGCAATTCTTGCAATATCTCTTATGTTTATCATAACTCCCTCCAAGTTTCGACAAATTATTCGGTATCGTTTCCATTAATTTCTACATTAATTATATCATAAGATTTAATTCAAGGGTAAAATCATTATTCTTTCACTGATCCGGAAACTAATCCACCTGCTATATATTTTTGTAAAAGTGAAAATATAACTACAATTGGTGTAGCTGCCATTACTGCTGCTGCTGAATACATAGTCCAGTTTGCAGAAAATTGATCCTTAATAAATTTTTGTAATCCAGTTACAAGTGTTTGTACATCTGCATTCTTTAATATTGCTGAAGTAAACATAAATTCACTATAAGCTCCTATAAATGCAAATAGGAATATAACTATTAACATATTTCTTAGTAAAGGTAATATTATTACTGAAAATACCTTCCAAGTTGATGCTCCATCTATATAAGCTGCTTCAACCAATTCATCTGGAATACCATCTACTGCTCCTTTTAAAAGCCAGATATTATATGCACTTCCACCAGCTAATATTAATATTAATACCAATGGCTTATTAGTTAAATTATATGTGAAAACTATACCCATTATTGCTGGTAAAGCCATAGCAGCTGGGAACATTTGAAGAATTAATAAACTCATAAGTCCATTTTTTCTTCCCCAAAATCTTAGCTTAGAAAATGCAAAGGCTGCTGGAACTGATAATACTAATTGAAGAACTGCAACACTTGTACAAATAATCAATGAATTTTTTATCCATAATAAAAAGTTAGTCTTTTCAAATACCTTTCTATAGTTCTCTAAAGTCCATTCTGTTGGAAAGAATGATGTCTGAGTAAATGCATTTCCTTTTGCCATTGATGCAGAAATTACAGCTACTATAGGAAATAATGTTATTAATATCATTATCCATATAAATACTCTTCCAAACCAAGCTGTCCTTACTTCATCAGGTCTTAATTTCTTTTTATATACTATATTTTCTTTTTTTCTTGAAATACTTTTTAAATTTACCTCTGTTTGCATATTAATCAACCTCCTCAAATTGGCCAGATGCCTTCATTTGTGCAAATGAAATTGTTGCAATTATTATAAATATTATTATGCTAAGAGCAGAAGCAATCTCAAATCTTCCAAATTGCATTGAAAGTTTATAATTTACTGATGCTAATATATCTGTATATCCTGCAAACTGAGTATTTAACCTTGGAGGATTACCACCTGTAATTAAATAAGCTGATCCAAAGTTATTAAAGTTAAATGCAAATGATGATATTATAAGTGGATAAGCTGTTTTAGCTATTGAAGGTAAAGTAATATTCGTAAATTGTTTCCACTTAGTTGCTCCATCCACCATTGCTGCTTCATAGTAAACTTCAGGTATTGCAGCTAATGAACCTAAGCAAACATTCATCATATAAGGGAATCCTAGCCATATATTAACCATTAAAATACTCATTCTTGCCAAGTTAGGATCTGTTAACCACTTTATAGGCTCTTGAATTAAGTGTAATTGCATTAATAAATTATTTATTTGTCCATAACTACCATTAAATAAACCTTGAAATGATAGGATTGCAACTGATGCTGGTAGTGCCCAAGGAAGTATTAATATTCCTTTGTAAAATCCTCTTTCTTTAATGTTAGGATTATTTAAAACTAATGCTATTACTAATCCTAATATAAAGCATCCAAGTGTTGATATTATTGCAAAAATTAAAGTCCATGCAAATACAGGTAAAAATGTTTCCTTAAAAGGGCCTGCTAAAACTTCTATAAAATTAGAAAAACCTACGAAATTAATTTCACCCTTTGAAAACTGAGTATAATCAGTAAAAGCATAGTATACTGTTGATATTACTGGAAATAGTGTAAATATACATATTGAAATAAGTGCTGGTGCTAAGAAATAGTAAGCTTTACGACTTTTACTCTTCATGCCCATTTAAAATCCCCCTTTATTTTATATAGAGATAGGTAAAAACCTATCTCTATTTAGCTAAATATTATTTTATTTGTTTAATACCTTCTTTTACTTGATTTACTATATTTTCTCCAGCTGTTTTAGCATCTATTTGACCTGAAGTTAATAACTTTAAGTTATTTGCTGCTGGTTCCCACATAGCTTGAACTTCTACTATATTTGGCATTGGCATAGCAACTTTTGCTTGTTCCATAAATGCTTTAGTATATTCATCATCAATTACGTAATCTTTAGCTACAGGAATTCTACTACCAGTTTTATATACTATATCTTGTCCCTTATTAACGAACTCTTCCATAAGCTTCCAAGCTGTATCTTTATTCTTTGAATTTTCATTAACAAATGCAGTTTGAACACCTAAAAATGTTTGTGGAGCTTTACCATTTAAAGTTGGCATTGGAACTACTCCAAAGTTTAATCCAGCTTCTTTAGCACCTGAAACATCCCATGGACCTGAGAAATAGAATCCAGATTTACCTGATGTAAAATCACCCTTAGCTATATCTCCAGTAATATCTGCTGCCATTAATTTATCTTTATTAACTAAATCTGAAATAAATTGAAGTCCTGCTACTGAACCTTCATTTCCAAGGCCTATATCATTAGGATCTAATGTACCATCATTATTTTTATAAACATATCCGCCACCAGCTGATAAGAATGCATATGAGAAGAAGAAATCATTAATGTTATATTCAAATCCAACTTCCTTTGCCATTGCAACTAAATCTTCCATAGTCTTTGGAACTTCTTTAACCTTATCTTTATTATAGAACATTCCTGTTGTTTCTTGAGCAAATGGAACTGCATAAATTTTTCCACCTATAGTAACTGCATCAACAATTCCTTGAGAAGTATATTTATCGGCTGACACCATTCCTGATGGAACCTCAGCAACTACTCCTGCTTTTTGGAATGTTCCTAAGTTATCATGTGGAACTCCTAATACAAGGTCTGGACCATTATCACTTTGACAAGCTTGAATCATTTCTTGGAACTTTCCTTGGTCTTCAACAACGTTTATTTCAACGTTATTTTCTTCTCCCCAAGCTTTCGCTACCTTCTCGAATTCTTGAACTTCATTAGTAGTAAAGTGTGACCAAACTGTTAAAGTTTTCTTTTCTCCATCAGTAGTACCACTATTTTCACCCTTTCCACCACAACCAACTAGAGAAGTTGTAGCAATTACACCAGCAATTAAAACTGCTAATAGTTTTGAACGTTTTACCATAATAAATTCCTCCCAAAATCTAATTTTAGATCTTTATATTTATAAACCCTTTAGGTTTATTAACTAATTAATGTTATTGTTTACAGGTAACCTTACCGGTACCGATTCCATTTAATTTTACAATTTGCTTTTATATCCTGATTCTTTCCACAATAAAAATAAAATTTTAAATTCTACTGCATCATTGAAATTAGATATATCATAATTTACTATTTTCTTTATTTTATCTATTCTATAAAATAAAGTATTTCTATGAATATACAGCTTATCTGCAGATTCACTTATTTTTAAACCTTCACTAAAGAATATTTCTATAGTCTTTATAAGATCATCATCTAATTTAGAAAATATATCATTATATTTCTTATATACCCTACTAATTTCTTTTTCTTCTGCATTTTTTATCATTTTTTCTAAGAGCAAAGAGTTTTCAGTATATATTTTTGATGGCAAATCATATTTTAAGCAAATTTCCAAGTTTGCTTTAAGATACTCAAATTTTTCTTTTAATTCATTGTACTCATCAATTTTACAATAGCTTATATAACATTTTTCTGCTATATTCTTTTTCATTCCTAGAAGAAGTTCTTTAATACTCTCATTACTGATATCATTTTTACTTATTATAAGAATATATTCGTCTTGAATAACTATTATACTTTCATCTTGTAAGTACTTTTTTTCTATTAACTTTATAGCTTTAGAATGTTTGTCCTTCAAATAAATAAGTATTAATTTAAAAGGCTTGTCTTTTATTACTTCTTTAAGAATGTCATTAGAAAATTCTTTTCCTTTTATTATATCTGTTATTATTTCCTCCTTTGACTTTACTGCATTGCTTAACTCTTGTTCTAGGCAATATTTTAATAGACTAATGCAGTTACTATAATTTTCGTATGTTTCTAGCAGTAACTCCTCTGCTGGCATTCTTAAAATACTACTTACAATTTTCGAATTATTTCCTTGTAAGAAATTAGCTATTACAGATCCATCCTTTTCACTTATCTTGAAGGGAATTTGAATTTCTTCACTTATTTTTTGAAAAGAGTTTTTTAACCCATACATAAGCTTCCCCCATCACAAAACAATTTTATATTTTCTAAATCTTTGTGAAACAGGTAACGTTTCCAGAAAACAATAAAACGTTTCTTATTTATTATTTACCTTTATCTTAATTTGATTATACTCTTGCAATCGTTTTTATTCAATAGTATATTAACACAATTACAAATATATTTTTTGTGAACTTTTACAAAGAATTCTTCCTAAGCCTTGTATTTTAATATAAAAAGCTAACTAAAAAAATTACTATTTTTTAGTTAGCTTTTTATTTTATTTCATTTTTTTCATGGATTTTTTTATGTCACTCATCATATTTTTCATACTTTCCTTAGCATTTTCACCCATGTCTTCAACTTTATCAGCTAATTCTGATATTTCTTCAGCTATCTCCTGAGTCATTTTTCCTGACTTTACTTGTTTATATAGTCTCTTTATTTTATTTTCTATTTCTTCCATAACCATAATCTATACCTCCTAAATGAATATATTATTATATTTTGCTTTAAAGTTAAATTTATACTCATACGGAGAATTTAATTATTCTAACCCCATTGATTCTTCTTTTCTTTCTTTTATAAATGTTGCTATTGCAGGTATAACTGAAATTATTATAATTGCAATAACTATGATTGAAAAATTACTTTTTACTATTGGCAGGTTTCCTAAAGCAAACCCTCCTACTAAAAATAATAATACCCATAAAGCCCCACCAATTAAATTATACTTTATAAAACTTCTGTAATTCATCTTAGTTATTCCAGCAACAAATGGAGCAAATGTTCTTATTATAGGTATAAATCTTGATGAAACTATTGTTATAGCTCCATGTTTCTCGTAATAATTATTTGCCTTTATTAAATAATTTTTATTTATAAATTTAACCTTTTCCTTTTCCTTTTCCATTACTCCACCTCCAATTTTCTTACCTATGTAATAATTAGCAGTATCACCTAATACGGCTGCTATATAAAATATGATAAATAAACTCATTACATTCATTGCACCTATTGCTGCAAGTGCTCCTGATGCAAATATTATTGAGTCTCCAGGTAGAAATGGAGTTACAACTAATCCAGTTTCAAGAAATATTATTATAAATAATACTGCATATATCCATATTCCATAATTAGCTGTTATTACACTTAAATATTTATCTAAATATAGTATTATATCTATAAATTTTAATATTAAGTTCATATTATTACCCTCTCTCTTATTTTTATCACAGTATAATTATATTATTTATAATAAATATATATATTACATAATTATTAATAAATAAAAAAGCTATCACATTTATGATAGCTTTTTACATTTACTATTTTCTATAATTTTAATAGTCATCAAACTGCATACAACACCTAATGATATTCCTCCAATTATATCTGATGGATAATGTACAAATAAATATAATCTTGAAAATGCAACAAGTGCTGCAAAAAAATAAAATAAGTATTTCCAGTTCTTTATGTAATATCCAAGTACCACAGCTGCTGCAAATGAAGATGCAGTATGTCCTGACGGAAATGAATATGATAATGGTGCCTTAATTATTATTTCTATATCTGGAAAAGTAGTAAATGCCCTTGGCCTTTGTATAATATTTTTTATAAATACTTCTCCTATAAGGCTTGTTACAGCTAAGGCAATTAACATTGTAAATCCAATTTTCCTATATTTTTTACTTATTAATAAAATTATACCTATTATTATCCATATGAATCCTCTATTACCTAGATTAGTTATAAATATCATTATAGAATCCATCAAAGGGCTAGAAAAATATTCTCTAATAAATCTCAATATACTTATATCAATTAAATTTATATACTCCCACATGTTTCCCCCATTATTACTTAAAATTGTTACTTACCATCTATCAAATTTTCTTCTACGCTTTTTCTTTCCATGTTCTTTTTATTTTCTTCTCTTAACCTACTTTTTTCATTCTTAATTAGAACAATGTCTTGTATCTCATTAGTAGAGTAATACAACATATATTCATTACTATATGATTGTTCATCTGCTCTTATTCCTTCATTATAGATCTTTTTTATAGCTTCTACAACTCTAGTATCACCTTTAAATCCATTTACATCATATCCTTCAACAAAACTCCATACAGCAATTTGAGTTGCAAAATATGCTTCTTCTTCTGAATAAAGCTTTAATTCACTATAACTTTTGCTTGGATAGCCTGAAGCTAGTATTCCTGCTAGTTGCTTTGTTGCATATCCATTTTCCTTGAATACTTCACCTTTTGGATATGACTTATCGATCTCCAAACAATATCCTATTTGATTTGTTTCTACTTCTCTTATCATTTTTGATTTAATATTAAAATTTTCATATTCAACTTCACCTACGTAGTAATTATCAGTTGTTATTTTAACTTCATTATCAAGCTTAATAGCCCAATAGCTATAGCTCCAATTACATAATATTAAAGTTAACCCAATAATAATAATTACATTCTTACATTTACTTTTCATTTTATCCCTCCTACTAGTTGTATCAATACTATTTTTATCAATTTAAAGCTAAATATACTAACTGAAGGGATACTTATTAACTCTTATTTTATTAATAATTACTATATTATATACCTATTTCCTTTTTTATTTACGTAAAAATAATTAAGGTAGCATCAATTTTTTCTAATGCTACCTTAACATATATTTTATATGAATATTTAATTCTTTTTGAATGTCTTACTCATTTCTATAAGTTCTATTGCTATATCTTTTATAGTTTCTGCACTTATTAGCTGATCTTCAGCATGCATAATTATTAAAGAAAACTCAAGTTTTTCACCATTTGCTTCCTTATGAATCAATCCAGAATGTGCATGATGCCCCTCTAATAAAAACCCTTTAGCCTCTTCTATTTTCTTTTCTGCTTCATTACAATTATTATTTCTAGCTTCTCTTATTGCTTCCATAGCTAAAGATTTAGCCATTCCTACATTACTTATAATTTCAAATGCAACTAATTCTAGTTCATCCATTTCTTATTCTCCTAACTGTTACATAGTTTCTGTAGTTGCTATTTCATCTTCGTGCATCTTTATAGCGGCTTTATTTGATGCTATTACAAATGGAGCATAAATTAATACACTGACTGCTAAACAAACAAATCCTACTACAAGGCCCATCCATACTCCACCAGTTCCTATAAACGGAATAAGTGGTCCTGGAGTAGTCCAAACAGCTCCATAAGCTATAGGTGGAATAATCTTAAGCACTATTGCACCATATCCAATAAGGACATTTACTACAGGTACTAATAAGAACGGTATTATATATATTGGATTTAAAACTATTGGTAAACCAAATATTACTGATTCATTAATATTGAATAATCCAGGTCCTATAGATAGTTTAGCAATGTCTCTTTGATCCTTTGCTTTAGAGAATATGAATATTGCTATAAGTAATCCAAGTGTCATACCTGAACCACCATAATTAGCAAAAGCATCAGTTAAAACCCAAGTTGTTGGGTATGGTGCACCCCATGCTGTTCCATTAGCTTGTGCAAAAGCTAAGTTAGCGGCATTTGGTTCAGCAAACATAGTTTCTCTCACTGCCGCAATTGTGTTAGGTCCATGAATCCCCATTATCCATAATAAATTTGATACTAAAACCATTATTACTACTGAGAAAATGTTATCTCCAAGTTTAGTTAATGGCGCCTGCAATACATTATAAATCATAGTATGAATCCCACCACCATTAGTAACTTTACCTAATATAAAGTTAAGAATTGAGAAACCAACTGTTACTATTATTATTGGTAATAATATCTTAAATGTTCTAGACACTGCTGGAGGTACTTGTTCTGGCATCTTAATTTCAAGCTTAGGAGACTTAGAAAGTCTTGATAAAAATTCACCTACTAATAATCCGACTATTATTGCAACGAATAAACCTTGAGGTCCCATATATTGCATTGTAATATTTCCATCTACTGCTGATGGATACATTATAAAGAATACTGACACTGAAGTGAGTCCAGTTAATAAGTCATCTGCACCTAAAGATCTTGCAAGATTCCTTGCTATTAAAAATGCTATAAAGATTGCTAAAATGTTTAAAGATCCATTTAATACAGGTGCAAATATTGCTTGATAGTCTGCTAAATTAGGAATTAAATCTCCTAAGTGAATAAGTTTAGCTACAAATCCATCTGGATGAAGTAAAACATTATTTATTAATACCATTAATGAACCTGCCATTGTTAATGGGAAGGTTAATATAAATGCATCCCTAATTGCAACAATATGTCTTTGTGCATTTAACTTTGTTGCAATTGGAACAAGTATTTTTTCCATGCTGTTTTCTAATTTTGTCATAACGCTCATTGTTTTTCCCCCTTATATTTTTTTATTTATTAAACCTCTTGCTAAATTCCAAGAGTTTTTAATACTTGATCTAATATTGCTTTTCCATTCATTGTTCCATATAATCTCATATCTATAACTTCTACAGGTATTCTCCCCTTAACTAAGGCATCTACTTGTGGTTTTTGGAATCTTACTTGTGGTCCAAGTAACACTATGTCAACTTTATCAATAACGCTTGAGCATTCTGAAACTGGTAAAGCATCAATATTAATTTCTATTCCTTTCTCCTTTGCTGCTGCCTTCATCTTATTTACTAAAAGACTTGTAGACATCCCCGCTGCACAAACTAACAAAATATTTTTCATAATAATTCCTCCTTAAATTTATTTGAATATAATTTTATATTTCTTCTTCGAACCTTTACTATTTATTAAAACCTATACATTTAAAGATCTTCTCCATTAGTAGCTATAACATTTTTATACCAATAGAAACTTTTCTTTTTTATACGCCTTAAATCTTTTTCATCATTTTCATTTCTATCTACATAAACAAATCCATATCTCTTTTGATAACCATTAAGCCAGCTTAGCAAATCTGTAAATGACCATGTACAATATCCTAGTAACTCCACTCCATCTGTTATAGACTCTTTGCAAGCTAAAATATGATTTCTTATAAAGTCTATTCTATAGTCATCATTTATGATATCGTTATTCTCAAGCTTATCAAATTCACCTAAACCATTTTCAGTTACTAATATTGGTAACCTATATCTACTGTTTATTCTTCTTATTCCTATCCTAAGTCCTGTATGATCAATTTCCCAATCCCAATTTGTTCTTTCTAGATGAGGATTCTTTATAGTTTTAAAGTTTCCTGGAATACCATAATCTTTAGATGTTCCCTTTTTACCAGATGTATTTATTTCTTCAAAATTACTTACTCCATTTATGGAATTTGCTTCTACAGTTTCACTCCTATAATAATTTATCCCTATAAAATCAGGTTTCCCTCTTTCTAAAAGTTCTAAATCTCCATCTTCAATTTCTGGAGCTACTCCTTCTTTCTCATACCTATTTAATGCAAAAGCTGGATAGTTTCCAAAGCAATATACATCTAGCCACCAGTGACAATTCATATCTTCAGCATTTTCTCTTGCTAAAACATCTTCTGGTTTACATGTATAAGCATAATTAGGAGTAAATGCAAAGCTTGGACCAATCATTCCATTAGATACATATTGCCTAAAAGATTCTATTGCCTTTGCATTTGCTAAGCTTGCAATATGATTTGCTTTAAGCATCCTTTTATCATCTTGTACCTTTGGTGGATGTATTCCTATCTTATATCCTAAAAGTATAAATACATTTTGCTCATTTAGAGTTATCCAATATTTAACCCTATCTCCGTATCTTTTATAAAGAGTTATGCAATAATTATTAAAATCATCTATTATTTCTCTAGATTCCCATCCTCCATACAGATCTTGAAGGTGTTGTGGCAAATCCCAGTGATATACTGTAATAATAGGTTTTATATCATTGGCGATAAGCTCATTTATAAGATTATCGTAAAACTCTAATCCTTTTTCATTTTCCTTACCTCTTCCTTCCGGATAAATCCTGCTCCATGATATTGAAAACCTATAGGCTTTTAACCCCATCTCCTTCATTAAAGCTACATCCTCTTTGTATCTCTTATAATGATCTACAGCAACCTTTCCATTAGTTCCTTTATAAGTTGTTCCTGGCAATTCAGTGAAGGTATCCCAAATACTTAATCCCTTTCCATCAATATTATAAGCACCTTCAACTTGATATGCTGCTGAAGCACTTCCCCATAAAAAATCCTCTTTAAATTTATCTAGCTTTTTATGAATCAAGATTCCCTCCTCCTTTTCTTGCTTGTTGATAATATTATATCTTACAAAGCACTCATTGTAATCATTTTCACAACTTAAAAAAACACACTTTAAGCTTATATAATTTGTTCCATAAATATAACAATTTGTTCCAAACAAAATGCATATTTAGCCGCTATTTTAGTGTTTTTATCTCTAAAATAAAGATTATTAAAATAACACCATATTTCTTTGGAATAAGCTATAAAACTCTCTCATAACCATAACTATCAATTATACCTATATAATTTTAGGTATAAAAATAAGGCAAGTTATATATTTTATAACTTACCTTACTCTAATTTCTAATCTACTATAAAGTAAAACATCTATCCTCTATAATTTCTATATAGTTTCCTACCTATAGTTTCAATAATATATAAAGCCGGAATTTGTGTAGTTATATCATGTTCTCCATTCTTTTCTTCTTGAACATAATAGCCAATATTTATATCACATATTTTTGCTAAAGTTGAATCTTCATTATTAGTAATACTTATAGCTTTACATCCTTTTCGTTTTAAATTATTTATATGCTCTATCACAGTTGGTGTTTCACCAGAAACAGAAAATGCAATAGCCACATAGTTTTCTGTGAATTTAATATTAATTGGATAAAATGGATCATCTATATATATAGCATTTCTCCCTATTGCAGAAATATACCTTGCAGCATACTTTGAAAGTACGCCAGAAAAACCTATTCCAACAAATATTATTGTATTAGCTTTATCTAATACATCACAAACTTTATCTATCTTATCTCTATAATCTTTAGTTTGTGCTTTCTTAAAAAAATCAATTATCATTGATGTATTATCAGTTAAATGCTTTTCTTTACCTTCTTCTATATACATCTTAAATTTTAATTTAAATTCTGAAAACCCTTCACAGTCTAACTTTTTACAAAACCTTAAAATTGTAGTTGTAGATACATGAGCTTCGTTTGCTAATTCTCTTATTCTCATGTAAATTACTTTTTCACTATTTTTCATTATATAATTATATAATGATAACTCTAACTCATTTAAATTTTGTATTTTATTATAGCTAAACATTACTCATCTCCTTTTATAGAAATAACCTTTTTAATTATTTCTTATATACTATAATATAAATTGAATATGTACATTATTTTGTGATTAAAATAATGTACATATAATTAATTATTTGCAAAAGGCTGAAATCTATATATTTAAGACTTCAGCCATGTAATAAATATAGTATATTTTTTTATACTTAAATATCTTTTCCTCTGGTTTCTATTATGTTTTTATACCAATAAAAAGAAGCTTTTTTCTTTCTATTCAGATTATTTTTATGGTCTACATATATAAATCCATATTGCTTTTTGTATCCATTCAACCAGCTTAGTAAATCAATAACTGACCATGCATAATATCCCTTTAAATTTATTCCTTCTTTAATAGCATTTTTTACAGCTCTTAAATGTGTTTCAATAAATTTAATTCTAGGTATATCAACAACTTCATTATCTATAATAGGATCTTCATCTCCTAGTCCATTTTCTGTTATATATATTTTCACGTCTCCATATCTTTCCTTAAGCATCCTTAGTCCATCTAAAAATGCTTCAGGAGATATCTCCCATCCCCATTTCGTATATTCTTTGTCATTCATTTTAACAGTTCTATAAAAACCATCAAATGAAGGGTTTCCTGGTGCTCCTGTTGAATTTTCTCTGTTTCTTTCAACTTCTTCATCTATATTATTTTTCATAACCCTTTGAGGTTGATAATAATTAAGTCCTATAAAATCATTTTTATCTGCAGCATTCTTAATTATTTCAAGCTCTTCCTCAGTCCAATCAATTTTAACACCATGCTTAGTAATTATATCTACAACATATTTAGGATATTCACCTTTTAATATTGGATCATAAAACCAATGCATATCTATTTCATTTGCATGTTTAGCTGCCAATATATTTTCCTCTTTATCATCTATACTAAAGGCTGGAGAAAATACATGGGTGATTCCAATTTCACCATATTGTTTTAACTTTTTATATAACTCAACTGATTTTGCATGAGCTAAAAATACATTGTGGGTAGCTTGGAAATACTTATTTAAGTCTCCAACTATAGCTGGTGGGTGTGCCCCTGCCAAATATCCTAATCCACAAAATACTACTGTTTCATTAAATGTAATCCAATGCTTAACTCTATCACCAAATGCTTTATAACAAACTTCTGAGTAATTTAAAAATGCATCTATAGTTTCTTTATTAGTCCACCCACCCTTTTCCTCTAGAACTTGTGGTAAATCCCAGTGATATAAAGTCACAAATGGAACTATTCCATATTTTAAACATTCATTTATTATATTATTATAAAATTCTATTCCTTTTTGATTTATTTCTCCTACTCCATTTGGTAATATTCTAGGCCATGAAATTGAAAATCTATATGACTCTAATCCCATTTCTGCCATTAATTTTATATCCTCTTTATATCTATGATAGTGATCGATTGCAATATCACCATTAGTGCCTTCAAAAGTTTTTCCTGGAATCTTAGAAAATACGTCCCAATTTGAAAGACCTTTTCCATCTTCGTTCCATGCTCCTTCTACTTGATATGATGCAGATGCTGCTCCAAATAAAAAATCCTTTGCAAACTTCATTTATTTTTTCCTCCTATTTATAAAAATAAGCTTAATTTCATTTCAGTATGTTATTTTACGTGAATTGTATAATAAAGACTTACTCCATATTTTGATTTTGTTTTAAATTCTGATTTTAAATATGATTCTAACTCCTTAGCAGTTAAACCTGTTTCCGCTGAATAAACTATTTTTATTCTATTGCTATCATCAAACACTGTAAGCTTAACCTTATCATCCTCAAAGTTATCGAAGAATTCTCTTATAAATTTCATTTGAACTCCATTTATTTCTACCTTATACATATCTTATCCCCCTACATTAATTCTCTTAAAACTAACTTTAATATAATTTTACAATATTTTTTTAGATAAAGCCTATTTTTATAAATTAATAAAACAAATATCGCTTTTTATAATTTGTTTTATTCTTGTAACATATTGTTATTTTATTATACCAATATTTTTTATAAAAATATATTCTTAATTTTCCGAAAATTCTTGTGATTATATCCATAAATCATTACTTATTGAATATTGAGGGAAATAATAATGTTAAAGGAGAGATTAATTTCATTTTTATCTCTCCTTTCAATTTATTTTTTAATTAATAATATTTTTCTTAATTATCGATTTTGCTACAAGATTCTCTTACAATTAATTCCACAGGTACTACCTTATTAATTTTTAGCTTTTCCTTTTTATTTATTTGCTCAACTAATATATCTACAGCTGCCCTGCCAATCTCATCACAATTTTGCCTTACTGTAGTTAACTTTGGAGTAACATATTTAGCTAATTCTATGTCATCAAATCCAATAACAGAGATATCTTCTGGAACCCTTAGCCCAGCTTCCTTTATAGCCTCTATTGCTCCAAGAGCTATTTTATCTGATGATGATAAAACTGCTGTTGGTCTATCATCTAACTTTAGTAGTTTTTTCATAGCATCATACCCCCCACTAAAATCAAAGTTAACTCCATCTGCAAGATATCCATCTGGTATTTCCAAATTAAACTCTTTCATAGATTCTATATAAGCTTTTTTTCTTACAGTACTTGGCCAATTATCTATCTTCGAAGTACCATATATATGAGCAATTTTTCTATGCCCTAAGTCATATAGATATTTTATAGCAGCTTTACACCCAGTTACATTATCTGATGTAACTGTTGATGTATGCTCATTAATCATATCTATTATTACAATTGGAAAATCACTATTTACAAGAGAAATTGTTTCCTTATCATTTGGATCAGTACAAATAATTGCTATTCCATCAACACACTTGTATCTGAAGTATTCTAAAAATGTGTCATTTTTAAGCCTATCATTCTTAGAACCAAAAAGTAATGAATAACCATACTTATCCGATTGTTTTTTAAATGCTTCTATTACATTAGAAAAGAAAGAATGACTTAGTCCAACTCCAAGATCTTCAAAATACACAATTCCTAATGTCCATGTTTTCTTAGTAGTTAATCCCTGTGCCTGAGAATTAGGTAGGAAATTTTGTTCTTCTAATATATCTTTTATTTTTTTTCTTGTTTTATCACTTACATCAGGATAATTATTTATAACTTTTGATACTGTAGTCGGAGAAACTCCAGCAAGTTTTGCTATTTCATAAATTGTAATCAAATTTATACATCCTTTCTACTTAAGTTCCTTAATCGTAGTAATTATTCTTCTATTTTGTATCTACATTAAATTATTCTAATAAAGTATATATTGAATTTGCTCTTAAGTTAATATTAACAACTTCTCCATCTATATCCAGTGTTATTTTTTTATCTTCACTATTTTCATTCATAATAACTATACATAAATTATCTTTTTCATCTATACAACTCAAAGCATATATTTTTTCATTATCAACTTCACTTAATACTCTTATAGAATCCTTCTTTATAAATTTACTAAAATGAGATATATAGTAAAATGAATTATTATATATTACTTTATTTTTCCTTAAATCTACAATTATAGGTGCATCACATAGATTTCCAACATGATTTGGTCCACCAGTCTCATCCAACACTATATTCCAATCTATCCATGCTTCAACATAATTATTTAAATCTCCAATTATATTTCTACCATATCTTTCCCCAGTATTCCAATCACCTAGATGTACTCCACCTTCTTGGCATCCCTCTGTAAATATTATATGTTTATCTGGAAAAGCCTCATGAACTTTAGATAAATTTTCAAAATCCTCTGAAACATACCAATGAATTCCCGTTCCCCATACATATTTATTTGCTTCTTTATCCTCTAATACTGTCTTTGCTCTATCGTAAACTAAATCTCTATTATGATCCCATATTATTATTTTTTTATGACTTAAATTATTTTTCTCAAAGGTTGGTCCTAAATAATCTTTTACAAAATCTCTCTCTTCTTCTGCAGAGTATAAACATGAATCCCATACTTGTTTAGCTGCCGGTTCATTTTGAACTGTAACTCCCCAAATATCAAATCCCTTTTTCCTCATCTCCTCTATATACTTAACATAATAGTCAGCCCATAATTGTTTATATTTATTACTTATCTTTCCACCATTATTCATTTCATTATTTGTCTTCATATAACTCGGAGGACTCCAAGGACTTGCTAATATATTCAATTGATCTTTTTTTATATCTTTAACTTCTCTAACTAATGGTAAAACATATTTCTCAGCTCTATCTAATGTAAAACTTTCTAATGTCTCATCATTTTCTTCTACGTAACTATAATTTTCTAATGCAAAATCACAACTATTAATATGAACTCTAGCAAAATTGTAGCCTATTCCTTTTTCACAATCAAAATATGCTTCTAATATGTCTTTTCTTTTCTCATCCTCTATTTTAGAAAGTACATATGCGCTAGATTCTGTCAATGCTCCACCAAATCCAAGTATTTTTTGAAATCTTTTTTTTGTATCAACTTTAACTTTACAATTTATTTCGCCAGCTTCATCTACGATTACTTCTCTTAAATCATACCTGTTTAATCTATCATCTGTATTCTTACAAGTAATGTATACATTATAACTTCTCATACTCTCACTCTCCATCTATGAAATTATAACTACTATTTCTTTTACTTTTAAATTTCTTATATTTTCAGCATCTACTCCAGATATTTTATTTCCACTAATAGACTTGATATTATTATCATTATCAATTAATGTGTACTCTGAAATCTCGCCCTTTTTATCTCCATAGGTATTTTTACATTGTTTATTAATATATCTTAATCTTATACTTCCTAATAATGTTGTTTCAAGAATTGAATCTTTAAAGAAGTCCTTTGATAATATTGGTGATAACTCAAAACTTAAAATTCCATTTTCATACTTAAATATATTTTCTCCTACCATCATAAGCTTCCAAATATTTAGCATTTCTACTGTTGTTCCACTTAATCTTGCTATAAATCCTCTTCCATGCGTTCTTTTATCTGGATTTGCACTACTTGCTATAAATGAAGAATTTTCTAATATACTTCTTCCATACACATCTGATTTCATAAATGGAGGTAATATATTTTTTATTTCTGAATAGAACTCTTCGTATAAACCTTCTTTTATTAATTCTAAAATATATTTAAATTCCATATGCATGAAAACTGATTCTCTTTCAAGCCATCCCGCTGTAAAACTCCTAGCTCTACCTATCTCAAATGTAACATCTTCTATAGATTCTGATGTCTTATACATTTTTAGTTTTTTATCGTAAATATCACTATTTTTTATTACTTTATATATTTCTTTTTTTTCATCTTCCTTTAAACCAGTTTTTAAATATCTTGCATATCCTTCTAAAAATAAAGGAAGAAAATTAGCCTTAAATTCTAATGGTTTTACATTACCTTTGTCATTTATATCAAATCTAACAACATCATAATAAATAAATGTAGGAATCTTATCTTCATTAAGTTCTTTTATTTTTTCTATTCCCATGTCTATTTTTTTTATGATATTGTTAATTAATTCTTTAATCCTATCTTCACTTATTAACTCTTCTGCACCACTTATTGAATATTTAGTCTTTTCTCTGTACTGTTCTCTGATATAAGAAACTTTGTCCCAATAATCTATTTGAGATAAAGAATTATTTAAATTATAAGTAAGTATATGACTTAACTCTTCAATAATATTATAAAATTCTACTGGAACCTTTAAACTTCCTTTTATTAAATCTATATTTTCTTTTATAAAACAGGCTAATCTTTTTAATTCTGCTGTTTCTGCAAAGCTTGATCCTATAATCCCTGGAAGTCCATTCATTGCATCATTCCATCCTGGCTTCCCAGCTTCCATTTCAATCCCGAATCCCATAGCATCTAAACTCATAAACTTAATAGTTGCTAGCATAAATAACTTTGTCATTAAATTTGTTTTATATAAGTTTCCCTCTTTATCACACACCCATTGTTCTAAAGAATCCTTTTTCTTTAGAGCTAGGTACTGTCTCACCTTTCCATTCTCTACAACATATTTTTCACTTCTAGGTAAAACATACTCTGGGGAATTAAAAAATTTATAATCTCTATCGTCTATTAATAACTCCTTTATTTTATCAGGATAAATATCTAAAAACTCTTCTATTAAATCTAGATTATATGTCCAATGATCTATCCAAAAACCTTCTCCAAAATCTATTTCAAATTTTTCTTCACAAAGATTTATTATATCATCTATTAAATATTTTAATTTGTCCTTTGATAGAGGCACTACAGTTAATAAAGATGAATATAATTCTCCTAATGTAAATTCACTATTTTCAATAGTTCTAAAAAATTCTTCATTTTCTATACTATATTTATTTAATATGCCTCTTACCAAATCCTTTTTGTTATTATCAATAAAAAACTTTTTCCCCTTGATTACTAATGGATTATATCCGTCAAGTTGTATTAAATTATTAAATAACTTAATATTCTCCTTATTAATAAATGGATGTATATATATATCCATTCTTCTATTTTGGTTTATATCCCTGAAATTTCCGTTTCCTTGAGAATAAAAATTAGGCTGTATATTAAAGAAATTATAGTCTCTTTCTAAATCACCGTGTTTTCTAGAATATACATAATATACTTTATTTTTTCCTACTTGCAGCGGATATCCACCTCTTAGTACATTATCTACATAGCACTGCTTAATATATTCATCAAATAAAGGATAGTTAGTTTGAGTATTAACATGCTTAGATATATCATCAATTAGATTATTACCTTCAGTATTTTTTTCATTGAAATATTTCTTATCAACTACTTTATTTAAATATTTATTAATTTCATCAATACTCTTCATATATCCAATGTAACTATAAATTTCTGTATTTTCATTTTCATTTAATCTTATTGATTTTCCTGAAAAAGCACAAGGGACTTTATTAAAGCAAATATTTTCTTCATTACTAATTATTTTATTAATATCATTACTAAATTCTATTGGCTTTGCTAGTGTCGTATCGTATCCAAAAATATTTTCTGGGTCTACTATAGGTCTTAGTATTTCTTCCTTTTCATCAAATGAAATATAGAAATAAGCATTATTAACCTTTTCAACTTTAGTCGTATCTCCTGTAGAAGATCTTAAATTATATATAGCTACATTATTTTCTTTAATTTCACCTTGCATCCAGCTTCTTAATGTATTCCCTGTTTCTTTGTAAGCTCTATTATTAGATCCATAAGGTAAAATTGCTGATAATCCATCTAAAACTTCTATACTTATTATTCTATTTGACTTATTAACTATATTCAATTTTCTTCCAAGTGCTGCAAAGTTCTCATTTGGTATTGTAAAATAAGTTACTTCAATTTCTAAATTTAAATTTTCATTTATCTCTATAACCTTTAACTCATTATTTTTTATTTTTAATATTCTTTTTATATTTTCATTTTGATTAATTGAAAAAGGTTCTATAATTGTATTTGAACTCTCTTCTCTAAATTTTATAAAAGTTCTAAATCCATTTGTAGAGACCATTTTATACGCCTCATTTGCTGGAAAAAACTCCATTATACAATTGTTTTTATCTCCTATTCCAATGCTACTAATAACTTGTCCTCTATTTACATAAAATGACCACATCGGTGTACCTTCGATACCCGCAACTCCTGATAAAAAGCTTGCAAAAGGTGGCTTAGTATCATAATTTTCTATAACATAAAAGCCTAATTCATCTATATAATCAGCTTTAATTCTACTATCTATATTCATCTTATCCTACCTTCTTTCTTCATATAATTTGCTTATTCTTTTACACTACCAGCAGATATACTGCTTATAATGTGCTTTGAGAAAAACATAAATGCTATCATTATAGGTAGTACAGATACTGCAACTGTTAAATATGTTGCTCCCATATTTGAACTTATATCCTTAGAGGCTTTCATTGATGCCATCATTACTGGTAAAGTAAATTTATCTGGACTAAGCAATAAAACTAATGGAACTAAGTAATTATTCCATGATCCAATAAATGTAGTTATTGATATAGTTGCTATACCTGGCATCATTATAGGCACTCCAATTTTATGGAACGTTCTTAATTCACTTGCACCATCTATTCTTGATGCTTCAATGATTGTCTTTGGTAATACCGATTGCACATATTGTTTTAAAAAGAATACTACAAATGGGTTTGCTATTGCTGGGATAATAAGCGGTATATAACTATCCATTAATCCCATTGCATTTACTAAATCATAGAAACCTAATAATCCTAATTGAGATGGAACCATCATTAACACTAAAATCACTGTAAATATTATATTAGATCCTTTAAATTTATAAATTGCAAAACCATAAGCTGTAAGAGCTGAAAAATATGCTGTCAATAATGTTACACATACTGATACAAATAAGCTATTTCCTAACCCCTGAAATATATTGAAATATTGGCTCATAGTGTTCCAGTTATCTTTTAAAGAGCTACCTGGAATTAAAGTAAATCCAGACATTATTTCCTGATTACTACGAGTTGCATTTACTAACATCATTGCAAAGGGAGCTAGACATGCTATACTTACGATAATTAAAAAGATATATAATAATGATTTTTTAAACTTAGTAAACATTATCTTACCTCCTTATTTTTATTTGAGCCATACATTGATTTAAATGTAAATGCTGAGCATATTGCTATTATAAAGAATAATCCATAAGCAATAGCAGCTGCATATCCTACATTGTTATACTTAAATGCCGTATTATATAAGTACATAACTGAAGTATTTAATGCTCCTGAAGGTGAACCTATTCCATCTGTAATTAAGAATGGTATATCAAATATTTGAAGACCACCTATTAATGATGTTATTGCAACATATAGTAAAATAGGCTTCAATAGTGGTAATGTTATTTTGCCAAATATAGTCCATCTCCCAGCTCCATCTATAGTCGCTGCTTCATAGTAATCCTTAGATATACCTTGAACTCCTGCCATTAATACTAAAAATGAATTACCAAACCACATCCATGCTCCAATTACAGCAACTACAAGTACTGCTGTCCCTGGTTGACCTAGCCAATTTATTCTAGTACTTATTAAACCTGAGTCTAATAAAATCTGATTTAGTGATCCAAATTGCCAATCTAATAAAGCTCCAAATAAAAATGCTACTGAAGTTGCAGCAATTAAATTCGGCAAATAAAATAATGCCCTAAATATGCTTAATCCCTTCATTTTATATTTCATATCACTAAATATAATTGTCAATAGAAAAGCTAAGCCCAATTGTAGTACTACATTTATTCCCCATATCTTCACTGTATTTAATAGAGAGTTCCAAAACATAGTATCTTTAATTAATCTGGTGTAATTATCCAATCCTATAAATGTTATATCTCCATATCCACTAAACTTTGTGAAACTTAAATATAATGTTCTAAGTATCGGATAGATATTAAATATAAGGAATACAACTAAAAATGGAAGTATAAATAAATAACCGTATCTATTTACATTACTTAAACTCTTAGCAGAAGTTTTTTCTTTAAAATTTACTATCGTATCAGATTGAGTTTTTGCTAGTTTCATTTCTTCACCCCTAATTTATTAAATTTTATTAAAGAGGTGAAATTTTCTCTCACCTCTTATGATTTTATACTAATTAGATGGTACTTCTATTTCAGGATAAACTGTCTTTACATTGTTATAGAACTCTTTTAAAGCATCCTCTTTAGATTTTTCACCTTTTTGCACTGCTTCTATAGCTTGTCCATAGAACTTACCTATTTGATCATCATATTTTGTTACTAATGAGTAATCTACTTGTTCTGCTTGCTCAGCCCAGAATTCATAAGATTTTTGTCCACCTAAAGCTGGATTTTCAAAGTCTTTATTTGCTTCTAATACTGATTTTAAAGCAACAACATCTCCATTTGATTTTTCTATCCACCATTGTGCTACGTCTTCATCTAGAGTACAGAACTTTACAAAATCCCAAGCTGCTTCCTTATTTTTACTATAACTACTAATACCTATAAATGTACCACCTGCAAAGTAAGCATTTGGTCCTGTTGTAACTCCAAACTTACCTGCTGTATCTTTAGCATTGTCTCTAAGTATTAAAGTACCCCAAGTTGGTAATGCATATGAAAATACTTCGGTCTTTTCTAAATCAGCATTAGCTTCCATTTCCTTCAACTTGTCTTCTTCTGTCCATTCTGCATCTACAGGTATAGGACCATTCATTGATGCATACCAAGCTGCTGACCACTCTGGAGCAAATGCAGTTAATTTTTGTTGATATAAATCTACTGCTGCATCTAAGTAATCTAATCTATCTTTTGTAACCATTAATTTATTATCTTTAACCCAAGGTTCAGGATCGTTACCATATACAAACCATCTTAAATTTCCTGTATCTGAAAATACTCTGTATCCTTTTTCTTTAAGTTCCTTACCGGTTTCGATAATTGTTTTTACGTCTTTAAATTTTTCTGCAATAAATGCTGGATCATCATTACCCCAAACTGCCTTAGCAATATCTCTACGGTAAGTAATTCCACCTGGAGTAACTTGATAACTTAATGCTCTAACTACTCCATCAGCATCTTTACCAGCTTCATATACATAATCTACAATTTTATCTTTATATTCTTCTACATTATACGGTGCTTTAGTTAAATCTTCAAAAAAACCTGCTTCAAAAAAGTTTGGTAGCATTTGCGGCTCTCCAACTATTACATCAGGAACTTCAGCTTTTCCTCTCAATGCAGTTGTAACTTTAGTTGGATAATCTGCTGGTGCAATAACAGTAACTTCAACTTTTTTATCTGGATTTTTTTCTTGATAATATTCAGCGAAAGTCTTTAAATCCTCTGCCAAACTCCAAACAACTATCTTATCGCTTCCCTCTGACTTTTTCCCTTCTGATCCATTTGACTTACCACATGCTGCAAAAGATGCTGCCATTACCCCTACCAATACTAATGACATTATTTTTTTTACCCTCATAATAAATCCTCCTAATTTTTATTTTTATATTTACTTAGTTAGTGTAATATAAACCCCATTCCGAAACTGGTTTCGAAAATGTTAAAAAAATTTTTCTGGTTTTTAAACTATGTTTAAGCACCTTTCGAAACCAGTTTCGAAAATTTAGAAAAATAAATTTCTTTGAAATTTATATTCTATGTTACTTAATAAATATAAATTTCAAAAAGAAATTGTTTACATTTTCATTATATCATTATTTTTATATTTGTAAATATCTTTCAAATAATTTTTAATTTATTTTATTAAATATACTATTTTTATTTTTGTAATTTATTAAAAAATAGAAATCCATACACTAGAACTGGTAGATACAAAGGAGCATTATTTTAATTTTCTTAACTAAATTTATTTAAAAAGAGAGTTATAAAAATTTAACTCTCTTTTTCTATATCTTATTTGTTAAATAAATTTCCCCCTAATCTCCACAAGCTAACATCATACCCTTCTTCTATGATAACTTTTGATAAATATTCTAATGTAACTTGATCTGCATACCATACTTCATGTTTGATATTTTCTTTATCCGTATAATCAAAATATAAATATTGGCTTTTATCATCTCTCTTAGCTTCTATTTTATTTTCTATCAATATTTGTTTAGCTTCAGCTTCTGATACTGATTTTGTACTGCCATTATCTTTCCACTCAAATCCACCAGTTGGAATTGCAAAACTTTTTTCTCCAGGAACTTCTTTCATCTTATCCATTAATTCTTTAATAAAATATTGATTTGACTTCTCTCCTGCTTCACTAAAACTTCCATGCAAATTATAACACATCATTACATATGTGGGACCTTCAGTAAAATTAAGCTTATCTATAGGTGTATTTACCTCTAAAACTACTCTTAATTTCAAATTATTAGTTAAAGCTTCACTATATAATTCATTTATAAATAATATATAATTTTCCCATAAAGCTAAATCATCTTTAATTTGCTCATAATCAATTTCTATTCCATCAAATCCATATTCTTTAGCTAAATAAATTATGTCATTAATATGCTTTTCTCTAGATAACTCATCACTAAGTAATATATTTAATATTTCCTTATCCTTCAATAAGGATGTTCCGTCATCATTAACTATGTCGTTCACTATCGTTATATATTTTTCATAATTATATGACTTTGTCTTATTGTAATACATTTCTAATTTCTCAGGAACAATTAAATCATTATTTTCATTAAAATTAACAGCAAAATATGAAATACTACTCAACTTCTTATTTAGAATATTTATTTCGCTATCTACATTTAAGTCCCAATAAACTATCCACGAAGTTAAATTATCTATATCAGAGAAAATATCATTATTTTTCTTCTGAGAAATTTTATTTGGAATCTCAATGCTACCGTCTTTCTTCAATACATTTTTTAATACTACTGATCCAATTAATAATATAATAATTCCTATTAAAATAAATTTTCTTTTATATTTTTTAATACTCATTTTTACCTCTTGTTTATAAATGTTTTATAAACCAATTTATAACCTTATTAAAGTATATAATTACATTGTATTTTATAAAATCCAATCCCTTTAAAGATGAATCATATAATATTGTATCATTTATTTCAGATATCTTAAACTTTTTAAATACTCCGTCATATACATCATCAGCTATATTTCTTTGACTATATCCATATTCTCCCCATGCTGATTCCAAATAAACACCACCTTCATTGGTATTTCTAACTTCTAATCCATCTACTATAAGCTTTCCATCTAAATTCAAGTTAAGCTTATTATTAGTTATATTTATATCTATCTTTTTACTATCTTGCTCTTTTATATCAATATTATCAATACTCTTATCATCATTTAAGTCTAACGAATATAATATTTCTTCATTTCCATTTAAGGTTTCTATAACCTCAATATTATTATTAACAAGCTTAACGCACAAACTATCTTTCAAATCATCACTTGTCCTAAAATATATAGCTTGAGAACCTATAACATTTCCATTTAACTCTGATGAAATTTTAATATCTTTATATTTATCACTATCTAATAATTTAATAAGGCCATTCTCTTTTGGCAATGATGTTAATATTATAGTATCATCAATAAATTCTGCTTCTCCTTTTATTTCTTGAAAAGCTTTTGCTTTTTCTTCATCTCCAACGATAAAATCTATATTTTCTTTAGTATCATCCCATATTCTCATTAATAAATGATTAGTTGCCCAATATGCTTGAGGCTGTATTCTTGTTAAATCATAAATTGAGTTATCCCTTTTATTTAAAGAATAGCCTTCTCTGTTGAAATTCATATTAAACAACTCTTTAATCCATTTACCATTTATTAAACTCACTTTATCATTTGTTCCAAATCGTCCTGTATTTGAATGCATAAGAGAATATAAATTTGGTACATTTCCAAGCTCTTTAGTATAAATTTTTGATAACTCTTCATAATCGTTATTAATACGTTCTTCCATTTCACTATAGGTTTCCATTGGAATATTATATTCATCTCTTATAAAGTCCATTAAATAATGGTTATAGTTTTTATTAATTGTATCTGAAAGCTTCGAAAAATCTAATGAAGTTAATTGTCCTAAATATTCATTTTCTTTATCAAAAACATTTATATACTCCAATCTATAACCATTTGTTCCTAACTCCCAATAAGAACTATCAACTAGTTTTAATAAATCTTTAGGCATTAAAAATTTAGGATCATTTTTTTCAAATTTATCGGCATAAGTAAACATAGTAGCCTTATAATTGTATTTTTCCATAATCTTTTGTGAGAAAATAGCAGTATCTCTTCTACCATCTTCAAATAATAAGAATAATGCTTTATCTGGTAGAGCCTTGCCCTCCATATAATAATCTAAAATATCTTGCTGTGTTACTGTGACATATCCATTATCTTTTAAAGCTTTTATTTGTTTTTCTAAAGCTTCAGTGCCTATTAACGTATCACTTCCTGTTCTATCTACTCCAAAATATGATACAGCAATAAATCCATTATCCTCAGCACTTGCTACTTCATTATAATCATAAGGCTTATATTCTGAGAATGTAAAAACCGCCTTTATAATTACTATTAATAATACAAATAATATTATTCCTTGAAATGTTCCTCTTAAAATCTTTATCTTATCTTTTTTCTCAGGAGAAAATCTTTTATTTTTCATTTTTAATTCCTCCCTTTTTATTAAACTTTTTTGCAGCTTTTTTTTGCTCCTTTTTCTTTTTAGCCTCTATATCACTTGGAGTCATTCTTGTTCCCCATGTTGACTTCCAAAATGTTACCCAAGCTATAGGCATTTGCCAAAGTAATACAACTTCATAGTATAAACAAAATAATAACCCAAATATCCAAGTAGTACTTTTTCTAAAGAACATTTGCGCAAAGCTCATCATTAAAGCCATCATTAATACACCAACAAGAAAAGTTGTTGGAAATATATTATGAACTACTGGAACATAAATAAGGTTATATACTACTACTATTGGAGCTGCTAAAGGAACAAGTAACCCAATATAAAAGAATAAAGACATAAAAGGCTCCTTCTTCCACATAAACTTACCACCAATAATAGATTCCCTAAGCCAAGACCTTTTCCACCTCATCTGCTGTTTTAAAAATACTTTATATTTATTAGGTACTATAGTAGAACAAATAGCTGTATCTTGATAACTAGTTCTATGTTTACTTAATACAAAATTAGTCATTGCTCTATCATCACCAAATGTAGCTCTTTGGCCTAAGAACTTTTGATTTCTCCAAGCTTCCATATTATCTATAATTATTTGTTTCTTGTAGCATGAAAGTGGTCCTGATAAACATGTAACTGCATCAAAGTAAGCTTCAGCTGCCTTCATTATTCTAAAAGCAATATAATATCTAACTGATTGCATTTTAGTTAATGTATTAGTATATGTATTAGCAACATCTGTTCTACCTGATACCCCTCCCATTTTAGGATCTTTAAAGGGCTGTACTAAATTAATAATTGCAAATGGATCTAAAAAGCTGTCTGAATCAACGAATACTACTAAGTCATGCTTTGCATTTAATACTCCTGTGCATAGCGCTTCTCTTTTTCCCATATTCTTTTCTTGTACAATGTACTTTAATCTTTTTTCAACATCAAATCTTTTTTCCTTTTTTAACTCTTCTACTATATCTTTTATCTTTTCTACTGATCTATCATGTGAATAATCATCTACCACTATTACTTCTAACTTATCAATAGGATAATCTTGATTAATACAACTTAAAATTGTTCTTTGTATCCATTCTTCTTCATTAAAACAAGGAATTATTATCGTTACTCCTGGAGTATAACTAGTATCTATAGGTACTGGTTTATATAAAGCACCAAATAAATATCTACTTAATAAAAATACAGCAGCTATTATACTATATAAATAAAGCCATTTATTAAATTTAAAATAAATTATACTTTCAGCCCTCATTAAAATTAATAAAAAGACTTATAAAAAATAATATTAAACTTGATGTGAGTAAAAAATATTTGTCTTTTTTTCTATTAGAGTATTCTGATAGTGTTTCTAAAAACTCCATTCCACAAAGTATTTTTCCACTCTCATCAATTGTATTTCTAACTTTTTTAGCATCTATATTTACCTTCATTTCATACCCTTCTGGCATAGATCCAGGTAATATTTTAAACTGCAATTTTACTTTATCTGCTTCATTAATTATATCTAATTGTTTTTTATCTTGTAGCTCTATTAACATTCCTGTAGTAGAAATATCTATAGACCTTGTTATAAATGTTAAATTTCCTTTTGAACTTTTGCATCTGATCTTAATATCAGTTTGCATTAGATATCTTATTCCTGCTTTATTTCCATTAATAAATGCATTTGAATCACTTACAGATTCATCTAATATCTTTTGTCCTCTACGATCAATTCCCTTTCTGATCCTTTCCTTATCTGGAACATTAGATAGCAACCTTCTATCCTTGCGTGGTCTTAAAAGAATATCATTGATAATACCTGTATCATTCTTATTTTCCTTATAACTAAACTTCACTATTAAACTCCTCTTCTAATACTTTTACTGTTCTAAATAATCGCTTAACTTAGCAATTTTATACTTCCTTCCATAAACTCCATTTTCATTATTAGTAAGAAATTTATCTAGAGCTTCTGCAGTATAATAGCTTTGATTATTCATATGCATTACAATTATGTTACCTCTTCCTTCTACTAATCCTGGTTCAATTGCATCTAAAATTTCTTGTGAAGAGGTACTTTCATAATCATGAGTAGAAATATTTCCACTAATCGTATATTTATATCCACTTTCAAATACTGCTGCCAAACCTTCCTTTTTTAGTAATAATGTTGGTGGCCTAAAATATTGTCTTAATGAATCCAAATCCCCTATTACATTAGACATAACATCATAAGACTTAATTAATGATTTTTCTAGTTCTGCTTTATTAGTATCTAAGAGTTCATGATTATAGTTATGACTTCCTATATCATGTCCATTTAAAGCAATAGTTCTTAGTAAATTAGGATTAATATTAGATATACCACTATTTATATCTACATATTTTGAAATAGTAAAAAATCCTGCTTTAACATTATGTTTATTTAAAACATTTAATATTTCATTTACTATTGGATCCCCGCCCCAATCATCAAATGTAAAAAATATTACACTTTCACCATTAGTATCTATAGTCCCAGTCTTATCAATATTTAGCTTTTCATCATCACTAAAATCCTCTAAATTAACATCTTCATTTCCTATATAGTTGGTTTTAATCATTTTTAAAGCTTCATCATAAGATTTCATTTCCATAGATTTTATATTAGTTAAAATATTATACCTTCCAAAATTAGATTGACTTTCAAAATTACTTTGTATATCTTTCAACGGAACTATTGAATAATTCAAAGGCTTTGTAGATAAGTAATATGTCTGTAGTTCCTTATTATATTTATGAACATAACCATTTTTTACATAGTTCTCTGTTAATATTTCAATTAAATTTGAAATTACAGTATTATCTTTAAACAAATCAGAATCTAATCTGAAATATACTATTTCACCTTTACTTAATGAAACATATGAATTTACGTTAAAATAATCTTTTATAATTTGATCTGCATTCATATCTTTATATTTACTTATAATCGGTGCCTTTGTATAAGTAATCAATTCATAATTTTCAAGTCCCTTAATCTTATTTATTGTAGATATAGCTTCCTGAACTTTAGAATTTGAATATCCATATCCAGACATATATGAGTTAGTGTATATACCTTTTTCTTTTAATAGCTTATCCACTTCATATATTTCTTTACATATTTCTTCATTGGTTTTATTTAATAAATCAGAGCTAACTGTTATTCCGCCATTTCCAATTTCATGTCCCGCTCCTACAATTTTTTTTATTCTATCAGGATAATTTATTATTTCATTTTTAGTAACAAAAAATGTTCCTTTTGCATTATATTTATCAAGACTTGCTAATACATTATCCAACACATTCTCATTACTTAGCCCTCTAAATGTATATGATAAAGCTTCTTGAGTTGTATAAAACCTTGAAACTATAGTAGAAAGCATACCGTTATTTTTATCTATTAACTCTTTAAAATCAATCTTGTCTACATTATTTTTGTTGTCTTCATACTTGCCACTACTACTATCATTGCTATTATTCATATTTTCTATTATTGTGCCACTTAACTTATCATTATTTAATGGTCCATCATTATAAATCCCAATATTATTTAACTCATTATATTTTCTAATACTTGGGAATTCCTTTAACTTAACTGCTACTTTTTCTTGTTCCTTAATAGCTTTTAGTACCCATTCTACTATTTCAGTAATAGTTCTTTCATCTTCTTTATCTTCTTTATCTTCTTTATTTTCTTTTATACCTGCTTGTTTATCTATTGCTGGCTTTTCTTCTACGATTTCTTTATTATATTCAAAATCGTTAAGCACCCCATCTAATTTTATCGATACAATAGTTCCATTTGATAAATTCTTTATATACCCATAAGCTTGTTCGTAATTTTTAAAGCTCTGATAACTCAAATAATGATCTGTACTAACAACATATTTATTCCCTGATGCAAAGGCTGATGCTAATACATTTTCATTGTTCATTATTGAATTACACTTTAATAACTCTACTTCTTTATCAGTAATTGACTTTAAAATTTTATTAGTAGTAGAAAAATCTAAAATCAAGTCTTCCTTTGACAAGTTTTCCATATTATTGTTTCCTGAAAGTGTTCCATTTCCTATATCATGTCCACCTTCTTTAATCATTTTAACTATACTAGAATCTTCAGCTGCTTTTATTCCTGGAATAAAAAAAGTAGCCTTAATATTATATTTATCTAATAAATCCACTACCTTCTCCATAGTGTCTTTATTTTTAATTCCTTCAAATGATAAAGAAACTATATTTGATTGAGTATCTATATTGGTTATAACTTCTGATTTTTTTGTAATATCAAAACTTTTAAGCGCTTCATTAACTTCTTTTGATGCATCATATCTATTTTTTTTAATAATATTTGTCATTCCCTTGCTATGATCTATTTTGTAATTTACATATGTATAAGCTCCTATGGAAATGCTGATTATTAATGCTCCAATAATGATACTAAGATATTTTTTCCTCATTATTTTCTCCTTAATTTATTAGTTTGCTAACAATAATTATACTTATTTTAGATGTATATTATCATATTAAAATTATTGAATTTCACCCATAACTTACCTTTTTTTATAATTACTTTTCAAACCTTTTCTATTATATATTCCCTTTAATCACCTATTATTCCTACAGTTAAATTCTACCATTTTATTCCAATTTGTACAACTTTTTTAATTTTTCCTTCTTAATTATACTAAATAAATTTAATATTTATATAAAAAACACCAAATTAGGTGCTTTAAATAAATATAGGATATCTTCAAATCATAATTGTCTTTTTGAAGATATCCATATTATTACTTATTAAAAATATTAACTACCTCTAAACTTTCCATTATTGCTTTATGCCTAATATTTACTACATCAAATTTACACGTCTTAAATATCACCTGCATGCAATACCCCAGTCCAACAGCACTTATAAATGTTCCTAATCCAGCAGCTCCACCTAGTAAAAATCCTATTATTAATACAGATATTTCTATACTGCCTCTAACTATCTTAATTGGTTTATTTAGCTTTTGACTTAATCCTATCATTAAGCCATCTCTTGGTCCGCAGCCTATTTCACATCCTATATATAAATAGCATCCATACCCCATAACAAACATACCTATTATCATCATTACAATTCCAGAAAACAAACTATTTGCTACGGGTATTATGTTGCTTTCATTAATAATATCTATGAACTTTCCTACAAATAATATGTTAAGTAGTGTTCCTATCCCAATCTTCTGCTTTAACATTATTCCTATTAAGACAACCAATACACTAGTTAATATACTTGCTTCTCCTATTGTAATTCCTGTGACATTTGATATTCCTTGGTGGAAAACATCCCATGGAGATAATCCTAAATTAGAATTTAACATAAAAACTGTTGAACTTGCACATAATAAAAATCCTAATATAAGTCTTATTGATTTTTTCAATATAATCATCAAAAATTTCACCCCTATCTAATATTTTTCATAAGATTAAGCCTTAAATGATTCTATCACCATGATAATATTTAAACAATAAACTCTTATCAACTTTCATATATAAAATAAATATAGGATATCTTCAAATCATAATTGTCTTTTTGAAGATATCCATATTCTTATTACTTATTAAAGATATTTACTATCTCTTTTTTATTTACATTTATTAAACCTAAATCTGACATCTTGCCTTCTGGTATTACTGGAAGTGCTAATGTAACAATTCTTAAAAGTGGATTCTTTATTTGTGTTAATCCCATATCTCTAAGTACTTCTTTCATTCTTTCTGCAACTATAGCTATTTCAGAAGCACTTTTATTTGTCATAAGTCCTGCTACTTCTAATTGAATATGCTCTTTTATCTCCCCTTCTACTGCACAACTTATTCCACCACCAATAGATATTAAATCCTCTGCAATTTTAAATGCCTCATTTATATCACTATAAACTATAGTTAGGTTATGACTATCATGAGAAATAGTACTTCCTATAGCCCCTTTATTTATCCCAAATCCTCTAACTAATCCAATAGATTTCGTATCTAACTTTCCATGTCTATTAATAACTATAACAAATTTCAGGTCATCATTATCATCAAGTACTACGGTTCCATTTTTAATATTAACCACTTCTTCTATGATTTCTGTAGCTGAAGATAATTGACTATTATATTTTATTACATTCACTTTAGCTTTTCCATTTTCTATTGGAGCTTTTAACTCAAAATCATCTAAAGATAAATTACTTATATGAACAGAATTCTCTGTTTCTAAATCAAACTTCTTATCATTTATTTCAGTAATTAGTTTCCCATTTTTAGCAACTAGTTTCCCCTCAAATATTACTGCTTTCACCTTCATATCATGTAAACTATCTAGTACTACTAAATCAGCTACATATCCAGGCGCTATCCCCCCCAAATTAGTAACACCTATTTCTCTTGCTGAATTTAAAGTTGCACATCTTATTGCATCTATAGGATCAAGCCCTGAATCTATTGCTGTTTTAACAACATCATTCATATGACCATTCTTAATTATTTCATCTGCTTCTCTATCATCTGTACATAATGTTAAATTATCTAAATATCTAAAACCACTTACCCCTTTAACTATTGCATCAACATTTTTAGATATAGAACTTTCTCTTGCATCTACATACATTCCATTTCTAATTTTATCCCTTGCCTCCTGAGATGTCCTACTTTCATGATCTGTAGTTGCTCCTCCACATAAATAAGATGATAGCACTCTTCCACTTAAAAATGGTGCATGTCCTTGTATAAAGCCACCTCTTTTTTCGGCTTCATTTAATATAGAAACCATCCTATCACTATTTTCAATAACTCCTACAAAATCCATAACTTCACCTAAACCTATAACTCTGTCTAGCTTTAGGAGTTCTTCAATCTCTTCACTAAAAAACTCTGCTCCCGAATTCTCAAGTCCTAAAACAGCTGGAACACATGATGGTGCTAAAACATACTGCCTCATAGGTAATCCTTCACTGCTATCATGCATATATTTAACGCCTCTTATTCCATAAACATTTGCTATTTCATGAGGATCTGTCACTACAGTTGTTGTTCCATATGGTATGACCTCTCTTGCAAAATTTTTAGGAGTCATAAGTGTACTTTCAATATGTATATGACTATCTATAAGTCCTGGAATTACAATATCTCCTTCAGCATCATAATACTTTTTAGCCTTTATACTTTCCGTATTTTTATTATCAATGCTTGTACTTATATGTGCTATAAATCCATCATATATACCTATATCTCCAATATATATCTCTCCAGTAAACACATTAACTATATTTGCATTTTTTATAACTAAATCACAAAGTCTCTTTCCGATTGCTGCTTCAATTAGTCCTTTTTTATCACTAGGTAAAATTTTCATCTTACATCTCCTAAATTATGAAATATGCTATTAGTGGAATTGATAATATATAGATTCCCCAATTTAAATCTTTAAACCTTCCTGCCATAACTTTTGTTACCATATAAGAAATAATTCCTATACTTATACCATTTGAAATACTTGAAGTAAATGCTGTAAATACTATTGTAGCAAAAGCAGGAAACGCTTCTGTGAAATCATTAAACTCAATATTTTTAACACCTGTAATCATTAATAGCCCTATTAATATTAAAGCTGGTGCTGTTGCTTCACTTGGTATCATTCCTGCAATTGGAGTAATAAACATTGTTAATGCAAAACAAATTCCTGCTACAACTGCTGTAAATCCAGTTCTTCCACCTTCTTCTACGCCTGCTGCTGACTCAATATAAGTTGTAACAACTGTAGATCCAAATAATGCTCCCACTACTGTTGCAATTGCATCAACTAAAAATGGTTTGTTTATATTTGGTAAATTACCTTCTTCATCTAAAAGATTTGCTTTTGCAGAAACTCCTAGTAATGTACCTAAAGTAGAAAAGAAATCTCCAACAAAGAATGTAAACATCAGTGGGAAAAAGCTCCACTTTAATGCTGCCATTATATCAAGCTTAAATGCTATTGGTTCTATTGATGGTGGCATTGTAACTAAGCTTTCTGGTACATTTGTAATTCCCATTGGAATACCAATTATAGTTGTTAATATAATTGCAACTAAAACTCCACCTTTTACTTTTCTAGCTTGTAAAAATACTACTATTACTAAACCTATTATAGTAAGTAAAACCCCTGGGGATTTAACATCTCCCATAGCAATACTTCCACCTTCAAGGCTCATTAAGCCTCCATTTTTAAATCCTAATAAAACTATATAAAATCCAACTGCAACACCAATTGCATATTTAATATTCTTAGGTATTAAATTAACTATAACTTCCCTAAGACCAAGTACAGTTAAAAGGATAAATACTACTCCTGAAATAAATACCATACCCAATCCAGTTTCCCAATTAACTATTCCACCTGCAACTAAAGTATATGCAAAAAATGCATTACTCCCCATAGCTGGTGCTAAGGCAAATGGTAAATTCGTATATATACCCATAAATATACTAAATATCGCTGATAATATAGCAGTAACAACTGTAACTGCTCCTACATCCATTCCTGCTGCTCCCATAAACATAGGTTGTAAAACTAAAATATATGCCATTGTCATAAATGTAGTTATACCTGCAGTTATTTCTATTCTTGCATTAGTATTACGTTCTTGAAATTTAAATATTTTCTCTAACATTAGCAATTCCTCCACTTTATCCTTTGTTCGCCACTTCATACACAAATGCGAATTATATTTTATATATTACATATAATATTCGTATAAGTCAATTATTTTCTCTAATTTTTTTACAAAATAATAGCAATTATTCATTGCATTTTTTCGTTTTATATATTTATACGTACTATATGCAATTATATGACTAGTAATAATCGTCATTAGTTATTTGTATATAATATTTTCATAATAACTTAAATTAAAATAAAAAAGCGCCTAAGCGGCGCTTAAACTAACTATATTTGTCTAGCATACTTTTTATTCTTCTAATAAATTCATTTCGTATATTAATAGGTTCCAAGCATTCACATTTATCACCATAACTCAGTAAAATATTATATCCAAACTCATCATTAATGAATGGAAAATCTATAAACAATTTATTATTTTTATATCTCTTAATATTTTCCTCACCACAATATTCAATCATTTTTTCTCCTAGAGATTCATCAACTAAAAGTTTTATCATAATAATATTTTTTTCTATATAGTCCCAATATCCTACTGATTTTAAATTAAACTCTCTTGTAATAAAGCTTTCTTCAATAACCTTAATATCTGAAATACGAGATAGCTTAAATATACGAAAATCTTGTTTCGAAATGCAATATCCTTGTAAATACCAATTTGATTCCTTTAATACCAACTGATAAGGCTCAACTTTTCTATTACTCTTTTTACCTTTACTATCAAAATAGTTAAATCTTAAAATCTTTTTATCATTCATAGCCTTTTTAATTTGTTCAAGATTAGATTTTAAATCCTTATTTCCTATCCACGGAGTAAGATCAATAGAAATTTGATTTGACTTTAACTCTATCTCTTTTATATGCTCCTCTGGAAACAATCCTTTTATCTTTGCTAAAGTACATTTAATTTCCTCCTTTGAAAAAGCGGACGACATACTGCTAAGACCTATTAAAAGTGTTTCTACGTCTGATTTAGTAAAAATCCTTTTATCTATCTTATACTAATCCATAATTCCAATTCCACCATTAACGCCAGGATATGTAACTATAGGAACCCCAGCTAAACTTATCGCTTCTATATCTCTCTATATAGTTCTTGGTGTTACTTCAAACATTTCTGCAAGCTCTGATGCACTTATCTTTTTACGTTCTAGTAATATCATTATAATTGATACAAGTCTATCTATCTTCAATCTAAATCACCTCTTATTTATCATCACATATTTAATTTTATTTTATCATAGAACCATGACATAACGCCGTCATGGTTCTATGATAAAATAAATCTATGCTGAACAAAATACTAATAATAAAAATAGCTTACAAAAGGAGAATTAAAATGGACTTAATACAAGAGTTTAATAGAGTAATGAATGAAACAAATAGAATTTCCTTAGCCACTACTGTAGATAATATACCCAATGTTAGAGTCGTAAATTTTTATAATAATCCTCAAAACAAAAAAATTGTCTATTTTGCATCATTTAGAGGTTCTTCAAAGACATTATACCTTTTACAAAATAATATAGTAGCATTTACAACAATACCTGTTTCTAATGAAAGTAGTGAACATGTCCGAGTGAAAAATGCTATAGTTAAAAAAAGTGATTTAACAATATATGATTTAAAGAATGGATTCATAAAAAAGCTACCAAGTTATAAAAAGATAATAGAGAAAGCTGGCGATATATTAGATGTTTATGAGATTAGCTTTAATGAAGCTGATGTAATTTTAGATCTCGGCAAAGGCGGCAAGGTAACTTTCTAAGAACTCTCTTATAATTTTATTCAAATAATTATAACTAAAATAAGGAGGAGAACCTTGCTTTTATATACAGATTCCCCTCCTTTACCTTTATGTAACACTGTCCATTTTCAATTTCTAATATTATGTTTTTTATTTTCTGCTCTCTTTATATTTTCATGAACTCTAAATTCTACTATCCTACTTATTAATCCATAAGGTAATGGCTCTCCTATTGGAAATTGAACTGACCCTTTTGCACCCTTATACTTAGATAACTCTTCTTTAAAAACTTCTATCCCACTAGGATCTGGATAAAATCCTATATGACTCTTAAAAGCTGCAAAGTGAACAAGATTTCCATGAAGATAAAATGTAGGCATTTGATAGCTTATCTTTTCTACCGCATTAGGAGCTGACTCCTTAATAACTCTTCTTATTTTTTCTAATATTTGTTGAATTTCACTAGGAAACTGTAATATATATTCATCAATTGATTTAAATGTGGATTTCTTCCCTTCCATACTTTTACCTCTCATTTTATATATTTTAATTTGCACTCTGTATCAAAAATAGATTCAGATTTAATTCTTTTGTGCTTCAACTATATTTCTGTATGTAAAAATTAAAAACTATCCATTATTCAATAGCTTTAAAATTTTATATAATAAAACTAAAATATATCAATTATTTTCCTAATAAACACTTCTGCTTTTTTAAAGTCCTTATCATTCGGATGTCCCTCTGCCAGTTTTCCCATAATATCGAAAACCTTACTATTAGAAAATTCCTTTGCTATAAAGCTACCTTTACATGCGAAACTCCCTTTGTTTATTGCTCCTTTTGAAGTTAATGCCTTAATTAACTTATTATTATAAAACTTCATTCCAATGCCACTAGTTGAAAATACAAAGACATTTTTTCTTGTTAAATTTAGCCTTTCAATTAATTTAAACAACTTAGGTGATAAGTTCTCCATGTAAACTCCAGAACCAAATCCAATTAAATCGTAGTTTTCTAAATTAATATCTATAGCATCTTTTACATTTATTAAATCGCAATCAATTTCTTCATTAAATTTACTCGCAACTTTCTGTGTATTATTTTTATAGTCAGAACAATAAATAATCAAGGTTCTCATAAATTCTATTCCCTTCCTTAATTTCTTTTTTAAATATTTACCAAAGTATCTACTAGCAATAATTATATATCCAATATATTGTTTATTATTTCATATTATGTGCATATATTGCTACAAAATAAAGAACATTTTATTACTTCTAGATCTTTTTATCATGTAAATTTTTTAATATTATTCTTCTATAAATTACAATAACAATTTAAACTATTTTATACCTATGACTTAAATACTTATGTTCACTTAGATTACATATATTTGTCTAGGTGTATTTCAAATAATGCTTATATAGTTTTATATATAAATCTTTTCATTATAAAAATATTCATAAAACATTCCATGAAACAAATATCAAAAACTTACTTAGTAATCCAGTAAATATATTACTTACTATAAGTGATGCTATAAATATTAATATATAATGTTTAAATCAATTTTTGTTCAAAATATCTAATGTATGAGCCCCTGCCCCTACTAACTCTTGTCTTTCACATGTAGACAAATGATAATCAATAAAAGTTTTAAAGGTTTCTTCATCCATAGCATTTAAAGTTGCTCTCATATAATTAGCTGGTCCATCTGCTGAAATTATTTTTATTCTTTTTACTCCAGCTGATTCATTTATTTTATTAATATCTTCAATCCTTACATAATCATATAGGTCTTCCGGATTTGATCTAACGTGAAAGTTTTTATCAAGCTTTTCATTTTCAATGCATTCTTTTATATTATTTTCTTTAAATCCATATGTTATTACACTATATTCATTCATGCAATAGGCAACTAATATATTTCCTCCAACTTTAGTAACTCTCTTTGCTTCTTCTAAAGCCCTTACCTTATCCTCAAATGTATATAGATGGTACATTGGTCCAAAAACCAATGTCATATCAAATGTATTATCTTCAAATCTAGATAAATTTAAGGCTGTTCCTTGAAATGCTTTTACTGTACTTCCCTTTGATTTTAAAACTCCTAAATTATGTTTCACAAGTTCAACTGCTGTAACATCATATCCTTCATTAGCTAAAGCTACTGAATATCTTCCTGTGCCTGCACCAACATCTAATATTTTCAAGTTTTTATTTCCTTTTAAATATTCATGTATATATTTCATAGAAGTTATGTATTCAACTTGTCCATGTCTTCTTGTTAATCTTTTATCTTCACAAAATTTATTATAATGTTTTTCTAATTCCACTGTCATTTTTTTCTCACCCTTAGTATAATTTATTCTTAATCCGTAAAGTAAATAAACTCTTCTCTAATATTTATATAAAATGTTACTTTTTTGCTAGAAAAGAACCTTGATTTCTCAAGGTTCTTTTAATATAGTCACTAAATAATAAACTATTTATAATCACACTAAAATATGACTCTATAAATCTCTATAATTTAAACCTTCTTAATAAACTCATAGTTTTATTTTGATTTTACTAAGAAATATATTATTTTGTTGTACTACATTTAGATAGACTTCATATTAAGTTTATACATTCCTTCGTTAAGTGTTCACTACCTATCCTTCAATACAAGTTTAACAACCACTTCCGCATGAGGCGTATTTGGGAACATATCCTTAACTGTACTTTGAACAACTTTGTATCCAGCTCCTATTAAATCCCTTAGGTTTTCTACTAAAGTTTTAGGGTTGCATGATACATAAATTATTTCCTTTGCATTGAATTTAATTACGTATTCTAATGCTTTGGGATGCACTCCACTTCTTGGTGGGTCTAGAATTATAATATCTGGTTTATCTTTAACAGTTTTTATTATTTCTGCAACATCACCTGCTAGGAATTCACAGTTATTTAAATTATTTAATTTTGCATTTTCTTTTGCTGCTTCTACAGCTTCTTCTATAAGTTCTATTCCAACTACCTTTTTAGCATTTGATGCTGCAATTTGACCTATAGTTCCTGTACCACAGTAAAGGTCAAATACAACCTTATCATTTGATTCTCCCATAAAATCTCTAACTATACTATAAAGGCTTTCAGCTCCCTTAGTATTAGTTTGGAAGAATGAAAATGGTGATATTTTAAATTGTAAACCTAATAAATTTTCTGTTATATAATCTTTGCCAAATAATAAATTCACCTTTTCTGGTATTACAGCATCTGAAAAAGAATTATTTTCAGTATGTAATATAGATACTAATTTTCCTTTATAAGTTTGTGATTTTAATAAATCTACATACTCTGATAAATCAAAATTTATTTGTGTTGTAGTAACTATATTAACCATTAATTCACCAGTATTTATTGCTTTTCTTATAACTAAGTGTCTTAAGTAGCCTTCTCTTTTCATAACTCTATAATAAGGTAATTCCTTATCCTTAAAATAATTAACAGTTTCTCTTATTACAGTTTTAAAATCTTCATCAACTATTAAACATTTATCAACAGTTATAATCCCAAAAGATTTTCCCTTCATATGCATGCCTAAAGTTAATTCTCCACCTTTTTCAAAATCTCCAAAGGTAAATTCCATTTTATTTCTGTACTCCCATTGTTCTTTGCTACCTACAACGCCTAAATACTCTCCCATAGGTATATCAGCCTCTTTAAACAATGCCTTAACCTCTTCACTCAGTAAATCTAATTGCTTATCATAAGTTAAGTTTTGTGATGTACAACCACCACAAACTCCAAAGTATTCACAAGGTGCTTCTATTTCATAATCTGCTCTTTCATCTACTGATAAAAGCTTTAACTCTGCAAATCCTTCTCTCTTCTTCTTTACTCTACCACTTACCACTTGATCTGGAAAGGCACCTTTTACATATATCTTTTTTCCTTCTAAAGTGCCAACTCCAACTGATGGAAATTCTGTTTTATCTATTTTAACTTGTACTGTACTTCCTTTTCTCATGCTATCTCCTAATTAATGTTTATTTTAACATTGTCTTTTTTCCTATAGTTCTTCCAAGCTTTGTTGATTCACAAATTGTACTATATAGAATATTCGTTATCACATATATTACTAAGAACATCGGTTGTCTTTGTGCAATATAAAAGCCTACAAATTTTAATAAAAAGTCAAAAATTAATAATAAAAGTAAAGCAAATGCTATAGCTACTATTTGATCTATAGTTGCAGCTAAAAGTCTCTTTATAAACTTAACTGCCTTTCCATCTTCTTTTACTTCTCCATTAATAGCATTATCTTCCTCTGTAACTTCAATATCTTTATTTAATTCTTCATTGTTTACTTCATCATTATTAATTACTTCATTATTAACCACTTCTTCTCCATTATCCATTCCTGCGTCTTCTCTATCTACCAATTTTATATCCTCCTAAATTAAAAATTAAAGTATGTACTATTTTTTAAAATCATAGTTTTTTGAATCTAATTTGTATAATAAGAAATCGTCTTTTATTGTTATTGTTTCTACTAATCCATTAACATTTGTTTCTATAGTTCCATTGCTATTTTGATTTATGACTATATCTTCTATTTTACTATTTAAATCTGAGTAATCTCTTTCTGGATTATTTGTCATAGCTTCTGAAAACTTTGCTATAGATGTTTCTTCAATATTAAACTTCTCTTCAGTTTTTATTTGTTCTAGATCTAACTTAAATCCTATCTTTAAATTTAAGCTTCCACTAGACATATCTGCACCATACATCTTAAATCCATAATACATGCTTTCCATTCTGTTTGGTTCAGGATTTAAATTGTCTATATATATATGGTTATCGTTTATAGTTTCTCCATTTTCTTCTGTAACTTTTTCTTCTTTAGAATATTCTAAATCATAAAAAGTAGCTGATTCTTCTATTCTTGCACTTATTTCATCATTTAAAATAGTTACTTGATCTTTTGTATAGTCTTCTGCCCATACGCCTTCGCCTATAAACTTCTTTTCTTCAACTTTAGGTGGCTCTTGAGCTGTTTTTGCTTCCTTATCATTTGAATTTCCACTACAAGCTACTAGTGATGTAACCATTATTCCGCTAATTAACATCATTAAAAATTTTCTTATCATAATAATCCCCCCTAGGATTTTTCTAATCTTCTGTATTTATAGTTTCCTAAATTCAATTTATTATAACATTAAAGATTCCAATTTAAAAGACTCTGTCACATAACTGTCATAATAACAAATGGGCAAAGAGTTGATACTCCTCACCCATCTATACACTAACCTATTTTACAACTTGCGATACTATTATTGCTATTCCAATTAAAGCTCCAGCTAAAAATATGGCCACTGCTATGTTCCCCTTTTCTAACTCTTTATTAAAATCAGCTGGTATTATAGCGTCAAATATTTTATATCCAATGACTAACACCAATATCCCAACTGCCCCAAATAACAAGCTTAATCCTAAGTTCATAAATGTGTTTAAAACTAAATCCATATCCCATTCCCCCCTTTAAATCAGATAGTATATGATTCATTTTATCATAAATACTATATCTATAATATAATAGATTTCAAAATTTTTGATATCATATTGTTATTTGGTCTTTCATCTTTTCAAAAGTTTTATCACCTATTCCTTCTATATTTTTCATTTCATCTATCGATTTAAATCCTCCATTTTTTTCTCTGTAATTAATTATACTTTTTGCTTTAACTTCTCCTACTCCATTTATTTTTTGAAGTTCTTCTAGACTTGCAGTGTTAATATTAATGATTCCATCTTCTGCGGTATTCCCTTCTTTGCTAACATTTATATTAGTATTTGCATTTGATAATTCATTCTTATTTGGTATAACTATAAGTTGATTATCTCTTAATTTATCTGCTCTATTTATTTTATCTATATTAGCTTCATTGGTTACTCCTCCTGCTTTAGTTATTAAATCTCTAATTATACTTCCTTCACTTATTTCATAAACATCTGGATTAGCAACTTCTCCTTTTATCTCAACAACTATCATTTTAGTGCCTTTTGTTAGTTGATTTTCTCCTTTTACCTCTTTAATAGGCTCTGCATTAACTTCCACACTATTATCATCAGGAGCTTCTTCCTCTACAAATATATTTTTCATATACTCATCCTTAAACACCTTTGATTTATTCTTTCCGTATAAGATAAATGATGTTATTACACATAAGAAAACTAACATAATCAATACTATATTTCGTTTAGTCATAAATTTTTCTATTCTTTTATCCATAAATCACCTCTAATTGATAAATCTTATTTTAATTATTAACTTTTTATTAAAAATTTAACTAATTTTATTTAAATATTTATAAAATATAGAATGATATCCTTATTTCTGATAAAATATTTTTGTCTATATGTAAAAAGTTTATTGTGGGAGAATTAATATGAAAAAATTTATGAGAAGAATCTTCCTATTTACTGCTTTTATATGCAGTGTTTTTACTATCAACGTAAAAGCTACTGAATTACCTACGGTATATTCTGAAGGTGCAGTACTAATGGATGGAAGAACAGGTAAAGTTATTTATTCCAAAAATGAGCATACTCAATATGAGCCTGCCTCAACAACAAAGGTAATGACTGCATTGGTTGTTCTAGAAAATACAAAATTAACTGACAAAGTTACTATTAATGAAAAACCAACTTTAGTAGATGGCTCTGCAATTGGTATAGCTAAGGGGGAAGTTTATACTGTTGAAGAACTTATGCTTGGTCTTTTATTAGAATCTGGTAATGATTGTGCTGAAGCATTAGCTGAACATGTTTCTGGATCTAATGAAGAATTTGCAAAGCTTATGAATGCTAAAGCCAAGGAACTAGGTGCATTAGATACAACCTTTAAAAATCCTAGTGGTTTACATGAAGATGGTCACGTTACTACAGCTTACGATTTAGCTCTTATAATGAGAGCTGCTTATCAAAACGAAGACCTTGTGAGAATTGCACAAACCGAATCTCACAAATATGTAAATCATCCATTTTCCGATGGTAGTGAAAAATGGGCTACAAATAGAAATCAACTATTTAATGAATATACTCCTTACTATTACCAATATGCCTATATTGGTAAAAATGGATATACTCCAGAAGCAAATCACACATATACTGCTACCGCTATGAAAGATGAGCAATTTTTAGTAGTAGCTTTACTAAATGCTACTGATAAGGACAACTTCTATACAAATATAGGTCCATTGTTCGATTATGGCTTTGATAATTTTGAAACTATAAAACTTATAAATAAAAATGATGTGCTTGATACATATAAAATTAATGATGATATCTCAATTCCTTTACTTGCTAAAGATGACTTATACTATACTAAGTCTAAAACGGAAGAAATACCATCATATACTGTGGATTATCAAAAGAAAGATATAAGTAAAAAAAATATAAATAAAGGTGATGTTCTCTTTAAAGCTAAGATAAATGCTAATAAAGAAACTATATCAGCCTTAGATTTAGTTAGTGGAGCTAACAGAGAGTATAATAGTCAAATTAAGATAAAAGAAAAGTTTTCAACTCTAGTAACTACACCTAAATTTATTGTTATAGCTGTGGTTGTAATAATTATCTTAGTAATTCTTATTAAATACTTAATTTTATCTATGAGAAGAAAAAATATTAGGAGAAGAAGGCCTAGATTTAAATAATCTAAAATTTATAGTAATAAAAAGTGTGTTGTAAAATGATTTTATAAATCATTTTACAACACACTTTTCTTTTCATATTAAATAAATTGTAGTTACTTTTATATAAAAATAAATAACTACATTTTTATAATTAATATAACTTCAAAAGTAAATTGTAGTTACTTTAATTTTTCAAAAAGTAACTACATTTATATACTACTTTAAATATTCTACAAGCTTTTCTATATCATCAGGCACTCTTGCTCTAAGGCTTAATTCCTTTTTAGTTCTTGGAGATTTAAAATCTAATCCATAGGCATGAAGGGCTTGCCTACTTATAATTTCCCCATCTTCTTCATAACCATATAAAGTATCCCCCCAAATAGGATGTCCTAATGAGCTTAAATGAACTCTTATTTGATGTGTTCTTCCTGTTTCTAATAAGCATTCAACTAAATCTGAATCCTTAAATCTCTCTATAACCTTATAATGAGTTATACTTCTTTGTCCTCTTTCATCTACAACTCTTCTTATAGTGCCTTCTTCTTCTGGTCTATATATTGGTAAATCTATAGTTCCTTCATCATTTTCCATATGTCCATGTACAACTGTAAGATATCTTTTTTCAACATTATTTAAAGTCATTTCTTTAGATAATTCCATATGTGCATATTGATTTTTAGCTATAATAATAAGCCCAGATGTATCCATATCTAACCTACTTACTAGCCTAACAATGCACTTTTGGTTACTTTCCTTAAAATAGTACATTAAAGCATTAGCTAATGTACCACTTTGATATCTTTTAGTTGGATGAACTACCATATTAGGCCCTTTATTGACAACTATTATATCTTCATCTTCATATACAATATCTATTGGTATATTTTCAGGATCTATATTTTGAGTTTCTTCTTTTACTAAGTCAATTAGTACCTCTTCACTTCTTTTTAGCACATAATTCATTTTTACAGCTTTATTATCTACAAAAATTCTTTTATCTATTGAAGCACTTCTAATTAACCTAGAAGATAATCCTAGTTCCTCTTTTAAAAATTCTCTAATTTTTCTTCCTTCGTGTTCTTTTGAAACAATTCTTTTTATAGTGCTCATTTTTCCTCCTAGTAAAAAGGAGCTGTCGCACAATTCTACAATTTACATTAAACTGCTTTCTGCGACAGCCCCTTTTAGTTTCCAAATAAGTTATAATCTTTACCTAATAATATTACAACATCATATTGCTTATATTCTGATTTGCCTATTTTTTCAAACTTTTGTATACCCGTATCATTTTTAAGCAAATCTTTTAATTCCTTATTATCTGATTGAATTACGCTTTTCTCTACATTATCAGTATTTCCAACTTCTATATTTGCATACCCAAGTGAAAGTAAACTATCTCTTGCACTTGATGCTAATCCATCAATTTTAGTTCCGTTTAATACTAACACATTTAGCTCCTTTTTATTTATTGAAGTTATAACCGGCGCTAATGAAGGGTTTTCTGTATTTAATGCATTTATTAAGTCCCTATTAATTTCTTTATCAGCAATTAAAAAGTCTTCTCCATAAAGATATTCTGGTTCTCCTTTAAGAGTTGTCATAATTATATCTTCTGACTTTAACCTAATAATCTTCATACCAAGAGAAATTAAATTTTTAGCTGGAATATTGGTTTCAACATTTTCACTTATAGCTTTTAATATTTTTGGTGCCTTAAAAACTATACTTGGACTTAAAGCTTTATCAATAACCTTACTAATGAATTGTTGTTGATTATTAATTCTACCTAAATCCCCTTCTTCTCCTCCACTACCATCATTATTTTTCCTCCATCTAAAGAACTCTTCTGCTTTTTTACCATCTAGCTGAACAGTTTCTCCAGCTTTAAAATTTATATGAAGGTTTTGTTCATCATCATCATAGAACATATCTTGTTGTATGTTCATTTCTATTCCACCTAATGCATCTATTATACTTCTAAATGCATTGTAATCTACTTCTACTATATAATTTAAATTTATACCTAATAAACTTTCTACATGTGTCTTTACTTCCTCTTCTCCGCCTAAAACATATGCAGTATTTATTTTCCAATATCTTCTGTATTCACCATTATCTAAATAAGCATCTACTTCAATAAGCGTATCTCTTGGTATAGAAACTATATGAACTTTTTTAGTATTAGGATTATAATTTAAAACCATTATAGTATCGCTTCTTCTACCAGCTTTATTTTGATTTTCTGCATCTCCTATATCCATACCTAAAATCAAAATGTTCACAGGATCCTTAGATGATATCGGTGCCACTCCAGTGCCTAAGTTGTTTGTTTTTAAACCTGATAAAAAGTTATATATATAAAGGGCACTTCCAAGTATTATTACTAATAGAATAGTTACTATAGATGTTGTTATTCTCTTTCTTTTTAACTTTTTCTTTCTAGCTTCAATTCTTTTTCTTTTAATTTGTTCATCTTTAGAAGGTCTTCTTCTTTCTCTGTTTTCCAGATTTTCTCTCCTACTCCCCATCCTTTTAATTCCTCTCTGATTTTTTTCATAGTTAAATAAATTTAGTTTTTATTTATTACGTAATAAATAATTTCTAGCTTTTATACTATTTATATCAATAGGAAACCCTTTATCTAATAAATATTTAATAGTATGAGTTACTCCTTGAAGAAGGCCTTTATCTAAATCAGCAAAGCTTTCTTTCCTAATTAAATCTACTCCAGGAAAACTTCTACCAGGCTCTATCATATCAGCCATATAAATTATCTTATCTAGTTTACTCATATTTTCTTTTCCTGTAGTATGCCATCTCATAGCACTTAATATTTCTTCATCTTCTATTTTAAAAATTTCTCTCCCCAATATCGGCGAAACAATACTATGCCATAACTCAAGAGTATTTTCTTCATCGTACGATAAATTAATATTATGTTTATCAATAATATCCTTTAACTCATAGATGGTCATATTTTTAGCTATATCATGAGCTAATGCTGCTATTTCAGCTTTATCTTTATCTACCTTATTTATTTCAGCTAATCTTATTGCAGTTTCAACCACACCTAAAGTATGGTTATATCTACTTTCTGTTAAATGTTCTTTAAGGTAGCTTTTCATTTCTTCCTTACTAAGCATATATCTTCTCCTTAAATATCATTATACTCTCATCACTCTTTAATATTTTTACAATAATTATATATATTATTTTTTCTAATAAAATCTAGAACCTCTTTTGGAATGAAAAAATCAATTTTCTTTCCGTCCTTAATTCTATCTCTTATCATTGTTGATGAAATTTCTAAGTCCATTATATCTAAAAAGTTGATACTTGTGTTATACTTTTTCTCAATTTCATTCTTTTGTAATTTTAATGACTCTTTATCATATCCCGGTCTATTAAATACCACTAATTTAGAGGCCTTAAATATTCTATCTGGATTTTTCCACTTTTCTATATTTATAAGACAATCAGCTCCAGTAATAAAATACAATATATTATCCTTAGATTTAAAGTTTTCTAAGGTTTCATAGGTATAACTAAAACCTTCTTTTTCTATTTCATAGTTACTTATTTCAAAATCCTCATATTTTTTTATAGCTTCGAGAACCATTTTATACCTTAAAGGAGCCTCTAATATATCCTCATTTTTTTTATGAGGTGGGCTCCCTGCAGGCATAAAAATCACTTTATCTAAATTCAATTGACATTTAGCTTCATATGCAATATATAGATGTGCTAAATGAATAGGATTAAATGTTCCTCCTATTATGCCAATCTTTTTCATAAAAATTCTCTATTTATTAGGTATTTCTATCTTAGGTTTTTTTGAGGATTTTTTATATAAAACTATTTTACTTCCTATAGCTTGAATTCCTTCACAACCAATTTTTTCACAAATATAATTTGATACTTCTCTAGCTCCTAAACCACTATTTTCAAGTACCTTTATTTTAATAAGCTCTCTCGCTTCTAAAGCTTCAGTTAATTGTGTTAAAAAAGCTTCTTCTACTCCATTTTTCCCAACTTGGAATATTGGATCTAAGTTGTTTGCAAGCCCTCTTAAATATGCTCTTTGCTTTCCTGTTATCATTCTTTATCCTCCTATAAAATATACTCAAATTCAAAATCGTTAAGTCTTACCATATCTCCATCTTCTATTCCCATTTCTCTTAATTTATCAAAGACACCTTTGTTTCTTAATACCTTATGGAAATATCTTAATGAATCAGCATCATGAATATTTACTGAATTTAATAATCTATCTACAAATGATCCATAAACTACATATACTCTGTTGTTATCTTCTCCATCTTCAATAGATACATCATATGTAAATCTCTTTTCTTCTTGTACGAATCTTTCTTCATCACTTATTTCTAAGTCCTTAATTGGAATTTCTGAAAGCATTCTACCTGCTTCTTTAATTATATCTTCAACACCTGATTTTGTTGCTGCAGACATCTTATATACCTTATCAAAGCCTAATTCATTTACTTTCTTCTTAAAGTCTTCAAAAATTTCTTCATCATAAAGCATATCTGTTTTATTTGCTACAACTATTTGAGGTCTATCCCATAGCTTAACTGAATATTTCTTAAGTTCTTCATTTATCTTAACGAAGTCCTCAAAAGCATCTCTACCTTCTATTCCTGATATATCTACTACATGTATTAATAATCTAGTTCTTTCAATATGTCTTAAGAAATCTAAACCTAAGCCAACCCCTTCAGCTGCACCTTCAATTATTCCTGGTATATCAGCCATTACAAAGGCATTCATACCTTCAGCCTTTACAACTCCAAGGTTTGGCTTTAATGTTGTAAAATGATAGTTTGCTATCTTTGGTTTTGCCGCAGTTACTGTTGAAAGGAAAGTTGATTTTCCTACATTAGGGAATCCTACTAATCCAACATCAGCAAGTAATTTAAGCTCTAATGTAATCCATCTATCCTCACCTGGCATACCTGGTTCTGCAAAATGTGGAGCTTGCCTTGTAGGTGTACAGAATTTACAATTTCCTTTACCACCTTTTCCTCCTTTTGCAATTACAAAAGTATCATCTTTATGTGAAAGGTCTGCTATAATCTTATTAGTTTCAAAATCTCTGATTATTGTTCCCATAGGTACTTTAACATGAAGATCATCTCCATCTTTACCATAACATTTTGAACCTTCACCTTTTCCACCAGCTTCAGCTACAAATTTCTTTTTATATTTAAAATCTAAAAGTGTAGTTAAACCTGGATCTACCTCAAATATTACACTTCCACCTTTTCCACCGTCTCCTCCATCTGGACCTCCAAGAGGAACGTATTTTTCTCTTCTAAAAGACACACATCCATTTCCACCATCACCGGATTTAACGAATATCTTGGCCTTATCTATAAACATAAAATCACCCATCTTTCTTGAAATTGTTTATAATAATATAAACACGTACTTACTTTATATTATCTCATTATTTTTAATGTTTATTATATCACACAAAAATTAATTTCTAATCCATTAAATTAATGGACAATTGACAGTGTACAATGGGCAAGTTTTATTCATTGTCAATTGCCCATTTCTATTCTTACAAAATAAAGCACCCTAAAACAGGGTGCTTTTTAGAAAAAAATAATATTATTCTGCTATTTCTTCAACATTCACTGGGTAAATGCTAACTTTCTTTTTGTCTCTACCCATTCTTTCAAATCTAACGATTCCGTCTTCTTTAGCAAAAAGAGTATCATCTCCACCTTTACCAACATTAGTTCCTGGGTGAATCTTTGTTCCTCTTTGTCTAACTAAAATGTTACCAGCTAAAACGAACTCCCCGTCAGCAGCTTTAACTCCTAATCTTTTTGATTCAGAATCTCTACCGTTCTTTGAGCTACCTACCCCTTTTTTGTGGGCAAATAATTGAAGGTTCATTATTAACATACTATTGCACCTCCTCTTTCAACATTCTTATATATTCACTGTCTTTTTTATTTCCAAAACTTAATTTAAGAGATTGTATCAAGCTTTCTATACTTTTTTCAAAAGTCAAAAGTAATACTTGGCACTTCTCTATATCCTCGTTATTAAGATTAGATAAGTTTATATGTAAAAAACCATCATCTATATCATACTTAACTTTAAGCTTTAATACTTCTTCAATACCTATTAAGGCACTTTGAGATAGTACTGAAACCGAATTGCAAATCATATCATAAGCATCTCCGACCTTCTCTATTTCAGCTCTTGATAAAGCATGACCTTTTATCTTAAATCCAAGGCATAAATCATCTTTTTTAAAAATCTTCACTTTAATCATAATAATTAAGCTTCGATTTTTTCGATTACTAACTTAGTGTATGGTTGTCTGTGTCCAGTTTTCTTTCTGTAGTCCTTCTTTGGCTTATACTTGAATACTGTAACCTTCTTAGCTTTGCCTTGAGCAACAACTTTAGCAACAACCTTAGCACCTTCTACAACTGGTGTACCAACTTTTAAAGCATCACCATTTGAAACTGCTAATACTTCTGTTAATTCAACTGTTGAGTCAACTTCAGCGTTAAGTTTTTCAACGAATATTACGTCTCCTTCTTGAACTCTGTATTGTTTTCCTCCTGTAGATAATACTGCGTACATTAAAAACACCTCCTCTTATTACGGTCTCGCCAACCGAGGTACAAAGTTCTAAACTTTGTTTAGATAAAAACCTCTTATGTGCGGTTTAACATCTGATATTGTATCATAATATTATGTTGCTTGTAAAGAAGTTTATTCATATTTTTCATAACCACTTACTCTTAATTTTTTTATATTTTCTTTTTGGCTATTAAATATAAGCGGCTCTATTTTATATCCTTCAATTCCATTGGTAAAATTCAAATAAATTTCTTTATCTAATGAATTTATATTTCTTAAAAATGAAAAAATATCTCCTTTTACCATTTCTTCATAATTGCTATCTAATTCTATATAAAATGAATTAATAGAATTTTCTTCTTCACATTTTATTATCTCATTTCTTATCAACTTTTCTATATATGATAGCTTTAAAACATATCCTTCTTTGTTGCACCTTCTACAGCCCTCTTCTAAATACTCATATATTGATTTTCCTCTTCTTTTTCTAGCTATTTGAACAAGATCTAGCTCTGTAAAAGGGAAAATCTTCATATTACCTTTATCTTCTTTTAAAGATTCCTTTAAAGCATCCATAACTAAGGCTTTTTGTGAAAAGTCCCTCATATCAATAAAGTCTATAACTATTATTCCAGCAAGATTTCTAAGTCTAATTTGTCTTCCTATTTCTTTAGCAGCTTCTATATTGGTTTCTAATATAGTTTTATCAAAATTTCTACCTTTAATATTTTTAGATGAGTTAACATCTATAACATACATGGCTTCTGTTTTATCTATCACTATATTTCCACCACAATTTAAAGCTACTTTTTTATGTCTTAATTTTAAGATTTCCTTTTCTATTCCATAGTAATCAAATAAACTTCTAGTATTATTAAACTTCTCTATATTAACTTTATCATTGTCTTCTAACAATGATTTTACCTCATTTAAATCTTCTTCATGATTTAAAATTATCTTGCATTCATTTCCTAGGTTTTCTCTTATTACTTTATTTAAAATAATATTTTCTCCATAGACTTTTCCTAGTTTTAAACTATATCTTAGTTTTTTAATAATTACTTCTAATTCTGATAAAAGACTTATTTTTTCTGCTAATAAATCTTCATCGCTTGCATGAACTGCTTCTGTTCTTATTGTTATACCATATCCATCTATATTATTAATAGCATTTAATATTCTTTCTTTTTCTTCTGTGCTACTAATTCTCTTGGAAAAGCTAATTCCGCTTCCCCCTAAAGTTAAAACCATGAATCTGCCTGGTATGCTTATATTTTTACTTACTTTAGCACCCTTATTATTTATTGGCTCTTTTATTACTTCTACTAATATTTCATCGCCTTTTTTTATTCCTTCACTTTTAATTTCATTACTAAAGTACATATATGCTTCTTTTTCTAAACCAATATCTACAAAAATAGAGTTAATAGCAGTCACTATATTTTTTACTCTTCCTTTATAGATTTCACCCATTTTAGGTCCTGAAGAGTGCTCCTCTACGAAGCACTCACTTAAAACATTATTATCCTTTATAGCAACTCTTAAAAGCGGCTCATCTCTTTCAATGAAAATTTCTCTCATAAGATACACTTCCCTAAATACATTTATATATCGGTATGTACTTATTATCTTTCAATACATACATTTCTTCTCTCTTTATATCTACAAAAGCATCTTCCACTATTTCTGGAATATTACTCTTTATATATTGTGCCACTAAATCTGGTGATAAGTGTTCTCTACTCCCTGATGATATTAATACATTTAAAATTAACTCATCATTATTTATCCAATGCTTCATTTCTTTTATCATAGTCTTTAGATTTACTTCTTTTTCACCTTTTTTGCTTTTCTTTATAGTATTCCATTCTGGATTGCTAATAAGCTCTTTAATTTTACTTTCAACTAAATTTGAGTCGAAGCAAAGCATCTTTATAGTGAATCTAGCTGCATCTACTAAAGCCATAGTTTGAGGTAATTTTTTTTCACCCTCTTTAGTTATAACTTTTCTAGCATTTAAAAACTTAATTCCAGATGCTGTCTTAGCATTTAATCTATCTATTATTTCTTTTTCTTCTAATTCTTCAACTAAAACTATATCCATATATTCAGCATCAGAATAAACTCCAACAGATAAAGGTTGTGCTATGGATAATGCCATATGTGGATTAAATCCCTTTGAATACTCCATTGGAAGATCAGCTCTTCTTATTACTCTTTGTATTGTTCTCATCAAATCTAAATGGGATATAAATTTAACACTAGATTCTTTAGTAAACTTAATTACATAACGCACCTTCAAAACACTTCCCTTCTTTAAAGTTTACATTTACTCCACAACCTGTACATCCTTTTCTACAGTTTTGTGTAAGTTCTGCTTTTTTTGCTTTTTCATTTTCAACTTCTAGATACTTTCTGTTTACTCCAATATCTATAAAGTCCCATGGAAGTATTTCATCATAACTTCTATCTCTATATACGTAGAAATCTTCATCTATATTGCATTCCTTCATTGCTTCCATCCATATATCATAATTAAAGTACTCTGACCATCCATCAAATTTAGCTCCCTTTTCAAAAGCCTTAACTAAAAGATCACAAGTTCTTCTATCTCCTCTTGCAAAAACAGCTTCCATAAATGAAGTTTTTTGTTCGTGGTAGTTATAATTTATAGCTCTTGATTTTATTGCACCTTTTACTGCATCAATCTTTTGCCAAACTTCATCTGGTCTAGCCATAGGAGCCCATTGGAATGGAGTAAATGGTTTTGGTACAAGTATTGATGTACTTACAGTAATCTTTAATCCCTTTGCTCTTTTTTCCTTTGGAATTCCATAGTAAACAGCAGCCATCTTTTCTGCAAGTTCACCTATTCCAGCTGCATCCTCTATTTCTTCATAAGGAAGTCCTACTATAAAGTAAAGCTTAATAGTACTCCAACCTGATTCAAAAGCATTTTTAGTTGCTTCTAATATTCTCTCTTCTGTAAGTCCTTTATTTATAATATCTCTCATTCTTTGAGATCCAGCCTCTGGTGCAAAAGTTAAACCTGTCTTTCTAACCTTTTGTATTTCTTTTATTAAATCAACAGAAAAAGCATCTACTCTTATAGATGGAAGAGCTACCCCTACATTTTTATCACCATGCTCTAAAATTAAGCTACTTACAAGATTTTGTATATCTGAATAATCACAAATACTTAATGATGCTAAAGAAACTTCTTGATATCCACTTGCATCTATCATTTTTCTTGCTTGATCTAATAATGTATTAGTAGTTTTTTCTCTAACAGGTCTATAGATCATACCCGCTTGACAGAATCTACATCCATTTGTGCATCCTCTTGAAGTTTCTAAAACTACTCTATCATGTACTATTTCTGAATATGGAACTATCATATCTAATGGAAAATCTACTTTATCAAAATTATTAACTATTCTCTTTTTAACTCTAGCTGGGACATCATCGAACTTCGGCTTAAATTCTTTTATAGTTCCATCTTCCTTGTATGTAACATCATATAAAGAAGGAACATAAACACCTTGAATTTTTGATATTTCTCTTAAAAATTCTTTCTTTTGTCCTTTACCCTTGTACTTACTATACACATCAAGAACTTCATTCATAATCTCTTCGCCTTCACCAATTTCAAAGAAGTCTACTATGTCATATAAAGGTTCTGGATTGTATGCACAAGGTCCCCCTGCCATGATTATTGGTTCATCTTCTCCTCTTTGTGAAGCTCTAATTGTGATACCAGCCATATCTAGCATATTTAGTATATTTGTATAACTCATTTCGTATTGAAGTGTAAATCCTAATATATCAAATTCAGTAAGAGCATCTTTTGTTTCTAATGTCATTAGTGGTATTTCATTTTTTCTAAGCTCAGCTTCCATATCTGGCCATGGTGCAAATACTCTTTCACAATATGTATCTTTTCTTTCATTTATTGTATGATAGAGTATTCTTGTTCCTAAATGAGACATCCCTACTTCATATACATCTGGGAAACAAAACGCAAATCTTATATCAACATCTTTTGGGTTCTTAACTACTTGATTCAACTCACCGCCAACATATCTTGATGGCTTTTCAACCTTATGTAAAATATGGTCTGTAATTTTCTTCATAATCTTTCCTCCTAAAGTGAGAATAATCCATTAAAAAAGAAGTATATCTCTATACTTCCTTTATATCTTTTCTATTCTAGCATATATACCTCTAAAAAGTAAATCTATTACTCACTATATACAGATTATAAATTTATCCCATTTTAAGATATAATTAATTTCCGTTTTATATACTCCTCCAAAGTCATATTTCCATAAACTTTTAATGCATCAATTAGCTCATCTTCATTTAATATATAAATAAGCTTCATATCATCATCTAAAATATAAAATATATTAAATTTGTTTCTATCAACTAAAGCTAATACATTAACAAGTCCCTGCTTGTAATATACTGATATGGATTTATTTTCTATATACTTATTTTTTAAAAGTTTATTTCTTTTTTTAACTACGTTACTCATAGTTATATACATTGTAGTATGCTCTTCCATTCTAGTAATATATATTATTATTATTGCACCTATAATCATACTTAAATTTAGACTATGTAGAAATATATAAATAATAGCTGATATTATAATAAATAAGGCTGCTATTGAAAAACTAACTATACTAATTATCTTTTGAGCTTTTTTAAATAACATTTTCTTTGATAAAATAACTTCTAATATTCTTGATCCATCCAATGGATATGCAGGTAATAAATTAAATACAGCTAATCCTATGTTTAAATTCATACTAGTTTCTATAAAACTAGAATCATATTTAATATTTATAATATAGAAAAATATCGCAAGAACTATATTTAATAAAGCTCCCGATAGATAAACTATAATTTTTTGATTTTCCTTTAAACTATCTATATCTATAAGTTCTGCCTTCATTCCAAATATATGAAACTCTATATTATAAAACTTACAACCAAATTTTAATGCAACTAGTATATGCGTTATCTCATGTAAAAATACCCATATTAACGCAAATATAAACATTTTATTATAGCTACAAACTAAAACTATTAATATTATTTCTGCCAATATTTTTTTTGTCTCTCTCTTCATTTATATCTCCCTAAAAATTGCTACATCTCTATATAAATCACCTTCTACTTCTAACGTCTTAATAATTTAAAATCATACTTGATATTTATAAATCGTTTGTTTTGATATCTTCAGTTGACTTACTTTGTTCTTCATTTATACTATATTTATCTTGTACGTCAGACAATCCCTCACCCTTTGATGACTCATTGCTATTTATCGATTCATCTACATTTGTTTTTATCCCTTCTTCTTTAAAACTCGGAATGCCATTATCTAAATTTTTTATTTCTCCCATTACATCAGTATATTTTTCTTCTATAACATTAAGTACACTTTTATAATCAATTCCCATCTTATCCATACCTAATAATACATTTTCATAATTAAAATTAGCACCTACTGTGGTCTTGCATATATTATAGAGCTTTTTCGCATCACTGTTTGGTATTGTTTTTAATGTAAAAGCCCCTAAAAATAATAAAAAGGTACATATTAATCTAAGGATAAACTTATCTATATATCCCATACTTTTTTTAGGTACTCTAGCTCCATAACTCCCTCTTTGATAACTAAAGTTATGGACATTTCTTATATTAGGATATATATCATCCCTTGTATTAATCACTTTTTCTTTCTTATCAGTTTTTGCTTTTACTTTTTTTCTTATTCTATCGTAATATTCCTTATACTCCTCTCTATACCTCTCCATACACCTCACTCCTATCTCTTAATATTGTATTTATATTTTTAATTATAATGATTTATGCTACCTACAATATATTTTGAATCCCTAAAATAAAAAAAGCTATAGAAGATTTATAACCTTCTATAGCTTTCAGTATTATTAAAAGTATATTTTTTTCCTTCTCATTCCTACATTTAAGACCAATCCTATTGACATTACAGTTGTAAGTAATGAAGTTCCTCCATAACTAAGCAAAGGCAATGTTATACCTGTAATAGGCATAAGTCCTATAGTCATACCTATATTCTGCAGCAATGCAAATAAGAAATATGCAACAAGCCCTACACAAATTATTGAACCAAAAGTATCTTTAGCCGTTCTTCCTATTGCTATCATTTTTGAAATGAGCAATCCATATAACAGCAGTAAAAATGCTGCGCCTGCTAGTCCCCATTGTTCACCTATACTCGCAAATATGAAGTCAGTTTGAACTTCTGGCACATATTGAGCTGCATATCCTACAGTTTTATCTTTCGTAGCTGAGCCTTTTAATCCAAAAGCTCCCCCATTACCTATACTAATAAGCGATTGTCTAAGCTGATAGCCCGATTCGGATGTATCTGATTCCGGATTCATAAATGAAGTTATTCTTTTCTTTTGATAAGGCTGTATTACTCCTGAATTCCAAACTATTATAACAACTAAGAGTAATGATAAAAGCCCCCCACCAATAATTTTCAAATCAAGTCCACCAATAAAAAATATTCCTACAACTATAAAGAATAAAACCATAGTCATTCCCATATCTGGCTGTATAACTATAAATACCGCTGGAACTATCGCATAAAAAGCCATTGTTAAAAAGTTTTTCCACTCATTTATTGTTCCATTCATTTCCTCTAATGTCTTACCTAGCATCATTATAGTAGCCATTTTAGCTAATTCTGATGGTTGAAAGGATAATGGTCCAAGTCTTATCCATCCTCTTGCTCCATTAATATCAGTTCCTATAAATATAGTAACTATAAGCAAAAGTATAGATCCCCAATAAAAAAGGGGAGTATATGACTTTAATAATGTATAGTCAATTGCTACAACAAAATATAAAGCTACTAAACAAACAATAAACCATAATGATTGCCTCTTTAAGAATAATGTCCCATATTCAGCTGAACTAGCTAAATATATATTAATTATTCCAAATATCATTAAAGCTATCATTGAAAATAACATCACTTTATCTATTTCTTTTAACTTTTTAAAGTCTATTTTAAATTTCGATAACATATTTCACCTCCATCTTTCAACCTAAGAATTATTATATCCAAAAACTAATACTTTCTCCATATTAATTGAAATAATAATTAAAATTTAAGAAAATATTAATTAAATTTAATTAAAAAAGAGAAAAAGTATCTCCACTTTTCCTCTCATGGTTATTTTATGTTCTTTATTGGAATATTAGCTACTAAAGCCGGATTATTTCCTTCAACATTTTCAGTTTTGCTTACAGCTATTTCTACATCTTCAGAATCTATTTCTATATACTTAGATAGTACTTCTAATATTTCCATTCTTATTTTTTCAAGGGTTTCATGAGGTAAATCCCCTCTATCATGTATTAATATTAGTTTTAGTCTATCTTTTGCCACCTCTTTAGGTGTTGGTCTACTTGAAAGTTTTCTTAAAAATTCCACCTCTCATTCCCCCTACTAACGCTTAAATAATCTTTTTATTGATGCAAAGAAGCCTTCTCCCCCTGTTTTTAAATCTAAAAGAGGTACTTCTTCTCCAGTTATTCTTCTAGCTATATTTTTAAAAGCTTGTCCAGATATTGATTTATCGTCAAGAACTATAGGCTCCCCTTTATTAGTTGAAACAGTTATGTTTTTATCATCAGGAACTACACCCAATAGTTCTATTGATAAAGTTTCAATTATATCTGAAACATCTAACATATCTCCTCTTTGAGTCATTTCATAATTTAATCTGTTGATTATTACTGCATGATCATCCAGTCCTTTAGCATCCAATTTACCAATAACCCTATCAGCATCCCTTACTGAAGTTATTTCTGGATTAACTACAACTACAGCTCTATCAGCTCCAACAACTGAATTTTCAAAGCCTTGTTCTATTCCTGCTGGACAATCAATTAATACATAGTCAAAATCTTCTTTCAATTCATTAATTAATTTTAACATATCCTGTGGTCTTATATCATCTTTGTCTTTAGTTTGAGCTGTTGGTAATAAACATAAATTTTGATATCTTTTATCCTTAATTAAAGCTTGCTTAAGTCTACATCTATTTTCTATAACATCTGTTATTGTATAAACTATCCTATTTTCAAGCCCCATTAAAACATCTAAATTTCTAAGACCAGTGTCACCATCCACAACTACAACTCTCTTATTTAATGCAGCTAAAGCAGTACCAATATTAGCTGTTGTTGTTGTTTTTCCAACTCCACCCTTACCTGATGTAATAACTATAGAAACTCCCATTTTTTTCTCCCTCCAACGCTATATATATTTCTTTGGTAAATATGGCTCTACCACGATAATATCGTCTTTAATCTTTGCTAGTTCCGGATATGATGGCTTTATACCATCTTCTGGCGCTATAGTAACTATCTCCGCTATTTGGAGTATTTCTGGTTGAAGGCTAAAAGCAGAAATTATAGCTTTTTTATTACCACCTACTCCAGCATGCACTTGTCCTTTAATCGTTCCTAAAACAATTATATTTCCCCCTGCATAAACCTCAGCTCCATTATTTATATCACCTATTATAACAATATTCCCATGATACCTTACTAATTGTCCGCCTCTTATTGTTTTCTTTATAAATTTAGTTTTTCCTTCATATACGCCACTAAAAATTTTACTTTCTTTTTGCTCTTCTCGTTTAACTTCTTCAAAAAAACATTCTTTGATTTGTATTTTTTCAAACAAAACATCTTTTAGTCTTAAAATATCATTTTCATTTACATTCTTTAAATTAGCTGCAATTTTAAGAGATGCTCCTTTGTAAAATCCTTTCCCTGCTGTTAGCTTATCTATTAACACTTCTAACATTTCATCAAAGTCACTAAATCTCTCCATATCAATAGTTGCATTGATACCTTCTTTTGTACCTTTTATTTGAATTCTATCGTCATTCATTGGTCACCCTCCACCAATAATTAAAGCTTCAGTAATTATAAATCCTATTACATATTTATAATTATACAATTATATTATATCACTTAACAATAATAATTTACATAATTTATAATAAAATAAAAAAAACCATGCAAAAACATGGTTTTTATTGGTTATTGATTATTTGTACTAGTACTATTATTAGTAGTATTTGTTGAGCTATTATCTAGCTTTATACTATCATTTTTATTATCCTTAAGAGGTGATTCTAAAACGTACTTTCTAAATGATTCTGACTTAGAAGCATATGAAGGATCAAGTTTCAATAATTCCTCCTTAAAGAAAGCTTCGTATATAGCTTTATGAATACTAGCACCAGAACTTCCTTTATTTCCATCATAAATAGTAGAAAAAATAGCTATTTGTGGATTATCTAAAGGCGCCATACTAATATAATTACCATATGGTTTCCTTCCTATTTCCTTATATCGTTCATCAGTATTGAAGTCTGCTGTACCAGTTTTACCTCCAACTTTTATAGGAAAATTAGAAAAGCTTTGATATGCAACACCATTTGCTGGATTATTATTAACTCTATACATACCATCCTTTACAGTTTGTAAATATTCATCTGGAATATCTAATTGATCCACTATTTCAGGCTTAAATTCTTTAATTATTTCACCTGTTGGAGAAGTTATTTTATCTACCATTGTAACTTTATATCTTGTTCCTCCACTTCCAAGTGTAGCTACATAATTAGCCATCTGTATCGGAGTAAATAAATTCATCCCCTGCCCAATAGCACTTGATATTATTTGTCCCGGAGTAGTAATTTGTATAGCTGCGTTATTTATCGTATAATATGCAATTGCATCTGCTATTACAGCTGCTTGATCATTAACATCTATATTTCCTCCACTAGATTTCCTTGATTTAATTTCATTTTGATACTGTGGTGATAAATCCATTATCTTTTTCACATTGTCTACTATGCTTTCAGCAAATTTCGTATTATCCGATATCTCTTCATCTGTTCCTACTTTAGATAATGTATCACTTATCTTGGACTTTAAATCTTCTTTTGCTGCTTTTAACTCATCTGTATCATCATCATTCTTACTTATATTTAATGGAATGAAAGTATAATTATAATATTTCCCTACAGCTAACGCTTCTACTAATTCATATAAAGGTGCATTCACTATACTCTCTTTTCTGTAATTAAAATTATATATTTGACCAAAATTTTCTTCAATTTCTATTCCTGTTTTAGGATTTTTAGCCTGAGGTGATAATGGATCTATTCCCAGCCCAAACTTATATCCATATTTAGCCAATGAATCTAAAGCTTCTATATCAGCTCCATTATTTTTCCATAATCTATATCCAAGCTCATAAAAGTATAAGTTTGATGATACTTCTAAGGCTTTTCTTGCATCTGTTGGTCCATTTGCAGATCCTTGGAAATTTTGAAGTGTAAATCCTTTCAAATCATCCTTAGTCCAAACTCCACCATAGTCATCCATTGACTCTGTTGGGCTAACTACTCCATCCATCAAACCAGCGATAACTGTTAACGGCTTAAAGGTAGATCCTGGTGGTAATAACCCTTGAGTTGCATAATTAAAGAAACTCTTTGGATATGCATCTATATCATCAGTTCTTTTTCCTGTATTCTCATCTATAGGAAATAGCTCATCTATATTTCCCGTTGCTCCAGTTCTTTGTATATATTCCTTAGCAAAACTATCTATATCCGGACTAAAATATTGCTTTGATAAATCTTCCGTTAAGCGTCCTGGTATAGAAAAAATATTAGGATCATAATCTGGATAACTAACCATTGCAATTACTCTTCCTGTATTGACTTCAATAGCAACTACTGCTCCCCTTGTTGCATTAGGCTGACCTTCTTGAGTCCTTATTCTTTCTAACGTATCTTTCATAGCTTGCTCTGCAGCATATTGAACATCCTTATTTATTGTTAAATGAACATTATTTCCAGGATATGAATCTAATTTAAATAACTCTTCTGTCACTCTTCCTTTTGAATTAACTTTAACAGTTGTTCCTCCTTTAGTTCCCTTTAACTGACCTTCAAAAGCAGCTTCTATTCCTGCTACACCAATTAAATCAGAAGATGCATCATATCCTCTTAATTCATAATTTGTTTCCTTAGACGAATCTATTGAAGATAAATATCCTAATGCACCAGAAGCTAAATTACTATATGGATAATATCTTACAGGTTCTATACTTACATCTATACCTGCTAAATCATTTAACTTTTGATATATTATAAATGCAGTTTCTTGCTTTATATTTGAAGCAATAGTAACTGCTCTATAACCCTTAAAACTTTGCATTTTTACAGCATCTTTTATTACTATATAATTTCTTATATCGTTAATTGAATATGTTGCTAAAAGCTCGTCTAATATTTCCTTACCAGACATATCATCATAAGCTTCCATCTTATTATCATACGCCTCAACTCTTGCTTCATAAGCCTTGTCACTTTCTCCGTCTTCTTTAACAGGTGATGGATTTGTAAGCTCTTGCATATTATAAACCTTAACTAATTCATAAAAAGTTTCCTCTGGTGATAACTTTAAGAGTTCACTATCTACCTTAGCAATTTCTTCATCTGTATAATCAGATTCCTTATCTTTAAAAAGCTTTTTCTCTATAGCTTCATTTAATCCTCTATCTCTTTTAAATCTAACTTCTACTATTTTTTTTGTATCTGCATCATCAGTCTTAAAATCAAAATAGAATTTTCCACTACTATCTATCTTAAGCATTAAATCATCTTGAAATTTCTCCCCATTTTCAGATAATATTTTAAATACTTTATCCATAGTTTCATAGAAATTTTCTTTTTCATCATTTGGTTTAGTATATGTTAATGTATATGTTTGAATATTAGTTGCTAAAACATTTCCTTCACTATCATATATCTTTCCTCTTGGCGCTTTTTCTGATATAAATCTTGTAGAACTTATATCTGCCTTTTCTTTATAATCTTCATGTTTATAAACTTGAATATATAAGAGTTTTGCCATTATCATAGTAAAAAGTGCTAGCATTATAATATTTAGAACAGTATATCTTGAAATCTTCTTTTTCTTTTTCGGTTTATTTACTATCATTTAAACCTCCATGACCTTTTCTTATATTCAATATTATAAATCCTTAAAACAAAATCATACCCTAAAAACATTACTACTGAACTATATAAAGCAGTAAACATTCCAACTTGTATATTTATAGATCTTCCCATAAGTTTAAATATTGTAAACACTGCTAATATCTTTAATAAATATAATAATATAACCGATATTACTGGTATAAGCTTCTTTTCCCTATAAATATTTTCACCTATAATTGCAGCTATTAAACATATGAGCATATTTATTAATGCATTGATACCAAAGCCATTATAGAAAAATATATCTTGCATTAGTCCAGATATAACCCCAATAACAACAGCTTCTGACCTTCCATTTATTATAGAATACGCTATTGCAAAAACAAAAAGTAAACTTGGGTAAGCACCTTTTATAGCCAAAAAAGGTATAAGAGAATTATCTAGTATTAAAAGTACTAATGATATTAAAATTAAAACCCACTTTTTCATATATTAACCTCTAATTATCATATTTTACTTCTCTTGTTTCCTTAGGAATAACTACAAAAAGTTCTTCTAGCTTATTAAAATCAACAAAAGGCTTAACTATAGCTGTTTTCATTACCTTAACTTCATCTGTTTCTACAGATACAACTTCACCAATTCTAACTTCCTTAGGATAAATTTGTCCAAGGCCTGATGTAACTATTACATCACCTTCTTTTATTGCTGAATCTATTGGTAAATTAGTAACTTTAGTTAAATTTTGATTACTATGAGTTACATATCCTTTTAATATTCCAGTTGTTTCTCTTGTACTATTTACCATTACTGAAACTGCAATATTTTCATTTATCAAACTTTGTACTATTGCCCAATTAGATCCAGTACTGGTGACCTGTCCCACGAGACCTTTGTTTGAAATTACAATCATGTCTTTTTTTAAGCCATCATTTTCACCTTTATCAATCACATATCCACTTGAAAAACTTTCTCCACTATACCCGATTATTTCACAACCTAAGTAATCATAATTATTCTTTGAATTTTTAAAATTTAAAACTTCTCTAAGTCTATCATTTTCTTCTTTTAACTTGTCGTATTCTAATAACTTATTTTCTAAATCTATATTTTCTTTAGTTAATTCTTCGTTTTCTTCTTTTATCTTTGAAAAATTCAAGAAAAAATCTAATGTTCCTTTTATTTTATCATTTATTGAGTAAACTACCTTCTGAAGAGGATTAACAGCACTACCTACACCACTCGAAACAATACCTTTTTGTTCATTATTCATTGTATAAATAATTATGCCTAAAAAGGCAACTGACAGCACTATTATAGTAACTGCCAGTTTATTTTTTAGAAGCTTCATTATTGACCTCTTTGACTCTTACTTAATTCATCAAAGTTATCTAATGCCTTACCTGCTCCTAAAACAACACAATCAAGTGGTGATTCTGCTATGTGAACAGGCATATTTGTTTCGTGGTTAATTAATTCATCTAACCCTCTTAGTAGAGCTCCTCCACCAGCTAACATTATTCCTTTTTCCATTATATCTGCTGCTAATTCAGGTGGTGTCTTTTCTAAAGTTGTCTTTATTGACTCTATGATAGCATATACAGGTTCTTTTAATGCATCTCTAATTTGAGTATCTGTAACTGTAACTGTTTTTGGCAATCCAGTAATCATATCTCTACCCTTGATTTCCATACTCATTTCTTCATCTTCAGTCTTATATGCTGAACCAAGTTCCATCTTAACTTGCTCTGCTGTTCTTTCCCCTATCATTAAGTTAAATTCTTTCTTAATATATGCCATTATTGCTTGGTCTAATTCATCCCCAGCAACTCTTAATGACTTACTTGTTACTATTCCTCCTAATGAAATTATAGCAACTTCTGTTGTACCGCCTCCGATATCAACTATCATACTTCCTGTTGGCTCTCCAACTGGAAGACCTGCTCCAATAGCAGCTGCCATAGGTTCTTCCATTAATACAACATCTCTTGCTCCAGCAAACTTAGCTGCTTCTTCTATAGCTCTTCTTTCAACTTCTGTTACACCTGAAGGGTAACAAACTATAATTCTTGGGCTAGTAAATGCACTTTTACTAGTTACTTTTTCTATTAATTTTTTCAACATTGTTTGTGCTACATCAAAATCTGCTATAACACCATCTTTTAATGGTCTGATAGCTACTATATTTCCAGGTGTTCTTCCTATCATAAGTTTAGCTTCAGCACCTACAGCCAAAGGTTTTCTTGTTGTACTATTAATAGCTACAACTGAAGGTTCACTTAAAACTATACCTTTACCTTTAACAAAAACAAGCGTATTTGCTGTTCCTAAATCTATTCCCATATCCTTATTACTACTGAAAAATCCCATATGAATTCCCCTTTCGCTTAAATTATTCCTTTTTCTTTTAAACTTACAAACTTACCTTTTCCAATTATTAAGTGATCCAATAAATCTACCCCTATTATTTTACTACATTCCTTCAATCTTAATGTAATATTTATATCCTCTTTACTTGGTGTAGGATCTCCTGACGGATGATTATGACAAATAATTATACTTGAGCTGCTTTTTTTAAGAGCTTCTTTAAATATTTCTCTTGGATGCACTATAGATGTATTAAGGCTTCCCTTGAAAACATCCTTGATACCTATAATATTATTCTTTGTATCTAACATTATTAACTTCAATATTTCTTGCTTTAAACTCATCATCTCATTTATTAAAAGCTTTGCTATATCTCTTGGAGAAGATATACTATTACCTTCTCTTATTAGATTTAATGAATTAAATCGTCTAAAGAGCTCTCCTATAGCTAATATTTGACTTGCTTTTATATTTTTTATTCCTTTTATACTAGTAATTTCACTAATACCTATATCCAATAAACCATTAAGTCCATCAAACTCTGAAAGTATTCTTGTGCTTAAAGAAATTACATTTTCCCCTCTTGTTCCTGTTCTTAAAATCACAGCAAGAAGCTCTGCATTACTTAGTATTTCAGGTCCGTTTATAAGCAATTTTTCTATAGGTCTTTCTTCCTTTGGTATATCTATAACTTTTATACTATTATTCATATAAATACTCCTTAAAATAATAATAGTTTTATTAATAAATATACCCTAAATCCCTATTATTTAACCTTTCTAAGCATTTTATTCAAAAGATTTAACGGTAATCCTACTACATTGTAATAGCACCCATTAATACCTTCTATAAACGCTCCACCATACCCTTGTATTCCATAAGCCCCTGCTTTATCAAGCGGTTCTCCAGTCTTTATGTAACTTTCTATCTCCTCTTCGGTTAAATTAGAAAATTTAACTTCCGTATAAAGAGATTCTTGCTCAATTTTATTATTGTACATGTTTATTACTACTAATCCAGAATAAACTCTATGAGTTCTTCCACTAAGTTGTTTTAACATGTTGTATGCATCTTCTTCATTATTAGGTTTTCCTAAGATTTTATCATCTAAAACTACTACTGTGTCTCCTGCAATTATTATAGCTTCTTCTTTTAGACTCTCTTTAACGCTAAGAGCCTTTCCCTTAGCTAAATCAACTACATATTCATCTACATTTCCTTTAAATAAAATCTTATCTTCATCGAAGTCACTTACTATTATGTTAAATTCATCTACTATTCTATGTAATAGTTCCTGTCGTCTTTCTGAGCCTGACGCTAAAACATAATTCAACCCTATCACATCCTATTTTTATACATATTTTATAGTATTGACAAAACGGTATGGTTTAATCATTTAAGTTTTAAAATACTTAAATTAGCAATGCAAAGATATAAAGACAAAGCCATTTATCCCTATCTTATGTCTTATATAGTGTATCATTATATAAGCCTTCAAACAAGTGGCTTTGTCTTTCTTTATTTAATTTTTATTTATTTGTAATAGTTTTGTTATTTTTATCCATATAACATTTTTTATTTTTGCCATTTTACTAAAATAGAATAGATATACTCTAATTCTGATACTATATTTTCCTTGTTAATTGTTTCTGGTAATGCCTCTATATGTGTCTTATATTCCTTAAGAATATCTACTCCATCACCTTCTTTAACTTCACTTAATTCTTTTGTCCATTTTTTAAAATCGCTAGTATTTATTTCTTTCACTTCATCTTCACTTGCAGTATTTATTATTTGTAGATATCCTTCTGTTATAGCTCCTATTTGTCCTTGAACTTCATCATTTTTATTTAATGATACACCTATTTTTGCATTTTCAATTGACTTTGCTTTCAATTTTTCTGTTATTTCTGAACTATCTTCTTCTTTTGCTATACCAGCTAGTACTTTAAATTTTCCTGTTTCATCTTTAATCATAAAAGAGTTAAATTCGTTTTCTATTTTTGCTAATACCTGTTTAGCATTATCCTCTTTTGAAAAATAACCACATTGTATAAATGCAAATTTTTGTTCTTGAACCTGTTGTCCATTATTTTCAGTATTACTATTATTATTTACATTTACTACTGGTTCTTGTGTTATCCCATTTCCTTTATTGATATCAGGAATAATCTTAAGTAATACCCAAGCTCCAATTAATCCTATAATTACAGCTGCAAGTGTTGTCATAACTAAGGAAGTCAAAAACTTAGCCCCCTCATTTTTCTTTTTGTAATGATATTTTGTGTACTTCATTTTATCATCCCCCTCTTTTTATATTAAATATATATTCAAGTAGATTTAATAATATTCATTATGTAACTTATTTTTTAATAAAAAATTAAGGTAAAAATCCTTAAGTATTTTTAAATAAAAAATAGTTAGACCGCAAAATAACGGCCTAACTATTTATATTTACATATTTATTTAATTATTCATAAATTTATTTTAATGATTTTAATACTTCTAATAGGTAATCCCAAACATTTTTTACTGATGTTATACTCATATGTTCTTGTGGTGTATGAACATCATAAAGATCTGGTCCAAAACTAATCATATCTAGTTTCCCTAATTTTTCATTAAATAATCCACATTCTACTCCAGCATGTATCGCAACTATTTTTGCATCTTTTCCATACATTCTCTTATAGACATCTTGACATATTCCTCTAACCTTAGATTCATTATCATATTGCCATTCTGGATATCCTGCAGTTGTTTCAAAGTCTGCTCCAATAAGTTCTGCTATAGTTTTACTTCTTAAAACTATTTCATCTTTTAATGATGCAACTGAACTTCTTATAGCACTATCAAATTCCACTTTATTACCTTCAGTAGTAACAACTCCTAAATTAGTTGAACTTTCTACTAAATTCTTTATTTCTACGCTATTTGAGTTTATTCCATTAGGTATTAAGTATAATAAATTCACAGTTTTTTCAGTAGATTCTTTTGTAAATACTTTTTCTACATTTTCTGTATTTTCTAAAATACTAATATTAACGCCAGGGTCTTGTGTCTTTAATTCATTTAATAAAATTGGATTCCAATTATTTATTAATTCCTTAGCTTTTGCTACACCTTCTGATTTTAATGCTATTATTGCATCAGCTTCTCTTGGTATAGCATTATTTTTAGATCCACCATTTACTGAAACTAATTTATAGTCTAAAGATAATAAAGATTTTAAAATTCTACCCATTATTTTATTAGAATTTCCTCTTTCTTTATTTATTTCCATTCCAGAGTGACCACCCTTTAATCCTCTTACAGCAATATGTAAGAAATTATCGTAATCACCAGCATCTTCTAAAGTAACATTTAGTGTATGTTTACTTCTTATTCCACCTGCACAACTTACTAATAAATGCCCTTCTTCCTCATTATCTAAGTTTAATAATATTTTCCCATTTATATGCTCTTTTGAAATTGCCATAGCACCTGACATACCAGTTTCTTCATCTGTTGTTATTAGAACTTCTATTGGAGGATGTGGTATATCTGTAGATTCAAGAATTGCTAAAGCATATGCAACTGCAATACCATTATCAGCTCCTAAAGTAGTATCAGTTGCATAAACCATATCATCTACTACTCTTAATTTTAATGGATCCTTTTGAAAATCATGATCTGTTCCTTTATTTTTTTCACAAACCATATCCATATGACCTTGAAGAATTACTGTTTCAGAATTTTCATATCCCTCTGTTCCTGGTTTCTTTATAATAACATTTAATGCTTTATCTTGTATTACTTCTAAATTTAATTTTTTTGCTACACTAACTAAATAATCACTTATAGACTTCTCATTTCCTGATCCTCTAGGTATTTGTGATATTTCTTCGAAGTATTTAAAAACGCTCTTTGGTTCTAAATTTTGTAAAATATTCATGTTTTTTTCTCCCTTCTTAGTAAATTATGTTAGAATTATTATATAGTTTTAAGTATATCATAGTATATATGATACTTAAATTCTATTTTTTTATTATAATTATTCGAAATATTCTTAATATTTTATTTGCTAATTAAAATGTGAGGTGATTTTTATGCAAAAAACAAAAATGATTTTTACCATTGGACCTGCAAGTGATAACGAAGAAACTTTAAGAAAATTTATCGAAATAGGAATGAGTGCTGCCAGATTAAATTTTTCTCATGGCACTCATGAGACACATAAGGAAAAAATTAATCTTATAAAAAAAGTAAGAGAAGACTTAAATGCCCCTACTGCTATTATCCTAGATATTAAAGGGCCTAAAATTAGAACACATAATTTTATAAATGACGGAGTTGACCTTAAAGAAGGTCAAGATTTTACTTTCATTTGTGGTGATGAAATACTTGGTGATACTGAAAAATGCTCTATATCTTATACCGATTTATATAAAGATGTTAAGATTGGTGGAGAAATATTAGTTGATGATGGTTTATTAAGATTTATTATAGAAGATGTTGTAGGAAATAAAATTAAATGTAAAGTAACGGTAGGCGGAACTATTAAAAACCATAAAGGTGTTAATGTTCCAAATGTAAAAATAAATTTACCATCAATAACTGAAAAAGATAAAGAAGACTTAATTTTTGGATGTGAAAATAAGGTTGATTTTGTCGCAGCTTCATTTATTAGAAAAGCTTCTGATATTGAAGATGTAAGAAATGTATTGAAAACTCATGGTGGTGACTATATACAAATTATTGCTAAAATAGAAAATCAAGAAGGTGTTGATAACATAGACTCCATTATAGAAGCTGCAGATGCAATAATGGTTGCTAGGGGTGATATGGGAGTTGAAATTCCTATTGAAAAAGTCCCTATTATTCAAAAAAACATAATTAGAAAATGTAACGAGGCTGGAAAAATAGTTATAACTGCTACTCAAATGTTAGACTCAATGATTAGAAATTCTCTTCCTACTAGAGCTGAAGCTTGTGATATATGTAATGCAATCTTCGATGGAACTGATGCAATAATGTTAAGCGGTGAAAGTGCAAGTGGAAATTATCCTATAGAAGCTGCTGAAACAATGTCAAGAATTGCAATCGAAACAGAAGATAACTTAGACTACAACTACTTAAATAAAAGGCTAAAAGAACCTTCACTAACCTCATTTTCAGAAGCAATTAGTTATTCTGCTTGTAGAAGTTCAAATCTTTTACACGCAAAGGCAGTTGTTGCTGCAACGAATAGTGGTGCAACAGCTAAGCTTATATCAAAATACAGGCCTAAATGCCCAATTATAGCTATAACTCCTTATGATGAAGTTAGAAGAGGATTAAATCTTAATTTTGGTATTTTCCCTACTAAATGTGATGTATTTACTACTACTGATGAAATATTAAGTGAAGCAAAAAAAGTGGCTACTAATTTATCTATTGCTGAAAAAGGTGATGATATAATCGTTGCAGCAGGAATGCCTAGTGCTACTACAGGTGGAACAAATATGCTTAAAATAGAAAAAATATAAATAATTTTATTCATTAATATAAAGGTGTTTTGCAAGCAAAACACCTTTTATTTCATTAATTCATTTTTCATTTTTTAATTTTTAAATAGGTCCTTAAATAAATCTCCTAATGATACTCCTTCATCTGAATCATTATATTGTAAATATTCTTTTGATTTTTCTTCTGCATCTTTTATAGTTAATGATATTCTCTTATTTGTCTTATCAACATCTAAAACTTTAACTTTTACATTTTGTCCTAGTTTTAACACATCTGATGGTTTAGCTATGTTTTCATCTGTTATTTCATTTATATGAACTAACCCTTCTACCCCAGGGAATATCTCTACAAATGCTCCAAAGTTAAGGAACTTAACTACCTTACCATCTAAAATACCACCAATTTTTAGATTTGATACGTTTGTTTCCCATGGATCTTGATCTATATCTTTTAATATTAATGATACTCTTTCATTCTTAACATCTACTTCTCCAATAAATACTTCAACCTTATCTCCTATATTAACCACATCTTCTGCTCTGTGTATTCTGCTCCAAGATAAGTCATTTAGGTGTATTAAACCAGTTATGCCTCCAATATCAACTATTGCTCCAGCCTTAATTATCTTTTTAACTACACCATTTCTTTTTTCTCCTGACTTAACTGATTTCCATAATTCTTTTTTCTTATTTTCATATATAACATCTTCTAAAACTCTTCTCGATGCAACTATCTTTCTTGATTTAAAATCCAATTCTATAATTCTAACTTCTATTTCTTTTCCTACTAATGTACTTAATTCTATTCTTTCTCTTGAAGCTAGTGATGCAGGTATAAATACTCTTATATTTCCATAATAAGCAACTAATCCGCCTTTAACTTCTTCCTTAATATATACAATTATATTTTCTTCATTTTTAAATGCTTTTTCAATTTCTTCTTTTTCAGTTATTTCTAAAGCTTTTGTTCTTGAAAGCTTAACATATCCTTCTCCGTCGTTAGGTGATAAAACATATACTTTTATTTTATCTCCTTTATTTACAACTTCTCTAGGATCCTTATCTGTATTAGTTAAATCTTCTTTTGAAATCATCCCATCAAATGCATAATTGATATTTACCATAACTTCTTTATCATTTACATCAATTATTTCTCCATCTAATATATCACCTGTTCTTATTCTTTTAACATCGAAGTCTTTTAATAAATCTCCCATAGTTTCTTCTAAATTTTGATTTGTCATGTATTTCACTCCTTAAAAATGTTGTATCATAAATTAATTTTAGAATAATATGATATTGATTACAAGACTTTAAGTTTATTATTATCTTTATAACCTCAAATATATTTATTTAAATTAGTAATATGATAGATAACATTATATTTAGATATAAATATTCATACAAAAATATTGTATCACTAACCTACTTATTAATTTTAATATACATTAAATGAATCTATAATTCCTGTCCAAACTTATATAAATTATTTAAATATGTTATAATTAAATATATTATAAACCAATTCTCAAATTGCTATTAAGCGTTATCTTAAACCTTTTAATGCAATATACTTTAATATTAAATGTAAGTATTGTTACGATATATTGCGAGGTATTTAGATTTTTAATGTTTTTCTTCATTTTTGCTACTATTTACCTTTAAATGAGTTTTGAGAAATTATATTTTTTACTATAATATATAAATACAATCTTTTTCTTGGAGGTGAAATTTATAAAAAAGAATAATAGAAAACTAATATTCACGCTACTTTTAACTTTTATTTTTCTTACTTCTAGTTTTCTTATTGATACTATATCTGTATTTGATAATATTACTCATGGAGAAATAACTGTTTCTGCTAAACCTAGAAGTTCTGGAGGATTTAAATCTAGTTCTAGCTTTAAATCTAGTTCTAGCTTTAAATCTAGTACTAAATCTAGCTCTAGTAGCTTTAAATCCAGTGGTGGTAAATCAAATGTTTCTAAATCAACTAGTGGTTTTAAAAGCAGCTCTTTTAGTAATAGCTCTAAGAGTTCCAATAGTTCTAAATCTAGTAATAGTAGCAGTAATAGTAGCAGTAATAGTAAATCAAGTACATCAAGTTCCAACTCGAAATCCACCTCAACTTCATCTAGTGGATATAAAAGTGGTTCCTTTAGCAATGTAGATAAAGGTAAATCTGGAAGTTCTAAAAACTTCTCATCTGGATCATTTAGTACAACTTCAGATGATGAAAAGAAAAATTCAAGTAGCTCTACGAGCGATAAAAAAAGCACCCAAGATAAAGATAATACGAATACAACAACTAGTTATGATAAAGGCTTTTCTTTTGGCGAAATAGCTTATGGACTTTCTGCTATGAGAAACTTTGGTTTTAGCAGAGGGGGAAGCGCAATCTCCTTTGGCTCTATATTCAAGCTAGCTATTATCTTAATAATTATAGTTATTGTAATACGAATTTATTTAAAGAATAGAAAATATTAATTTCAGGAGGACAAATCATGGGAATTTTTACAAGAATGTCAAATATGTTAAAATCAAAGGTAAATTCAACTTTAGATGAAATGGAAAATCCAATAGAATTATTAGATCAAAAAATTAGAGATATGGAAAAACAACTTAACACGGCTAAATTAAACTCTGCACAAATTATAGGAAATGCACATGAAATTAAAAAGAAAATGGAAGTTGCTGAGCTAGAAGTTAAGGATTTTGAGGATAAGGTTAAATTAGCTTTATCTAAAAACAATGAAGATTTAGCTAAAAGAGCTTTAGCTAAAAAGCTTGAATCTGAAAAGAAATATACAAGTTTAAAATCTAGTTATGAAACTGCAAGAGCACAAGCAGATACTATTAAAAAGAATCTAGCTGCGTTAGAATCAGAAATTGAAAAAACAAGAAATTATAGAGATGAAGCTGCTGCAAGATATAGTAATGCTCAGGCTACTCAAAAAGTTAATGAAGTTCTTGCTAATGTGCAAACAAAATCAAATTCAATTGAAATTGATAGCATAGAAAGAAAAATCCAAAAACATGAATCACTAGCTAATGGTTTAGGTGAGCTTAGAGATGTTGATACATTTGATAGTGAATTTGAAGCTTTAGATACTGTTGATCTTGATTTAGAGCTTGAAAAATATAAAAATGCAAATTAGGTGATTGAATGTCAAGCACTATTGATTTTATAAATGAAGAAAAGGCTACTATTGGTAAAGTATATACCGATATAACTTATGCTATAAGTGAAGTTAGTCCTTTCCTTGATGAAAATATTTTAAAAAAGAGAAAGTATTACTCTAAACTTCCTATATTGAAAGAATATATGGATATGTTAAATGATGCAGAATACTCTAATAAAAATAAAAAATTTAGTTTTTTCAAGAAAGATAATAGTAAAATAAAACTAACTGATTATAAACAAAATAACTTAGCAGTGTTTAATCAATTTGAAAATTGCTCTAAATGCTCATGCTTAAACTGTATAAAGGAATGTCAATTTCAAAGTTGCAGTGGTTGTAGAGCTAATTCATATATAAAAACCTGTGATAAATCTAAATTAAATGTTCGCTTTAATAATAACTTTATTTTGGATTTAACTAATAACAATACAGGTAAAGCTAGTAGATATAAGGTTCTTGCTACTATAGAAAATTGTGAATATGATAGATTGTATATAGCATTAGAAAACCTTAGTGATTCTAACGATAAATTTATTCTTTATTATTATCCTGGAATTTCATCTGATGAGTTTGGTGAAATAACTGATGAAGAAGAATTTAATTTGGTTGTTGAAACCTATGAACAAGCTTAAATTTTATTAGTGATTCTTAGAGAAGAGAAAATTTTGTGTAATCAACTTTTTTCTCAATATATAACTAAGGGGGGCGCGAAACGCGACCCCCTTGGTTTTTACTTAATTTACTTGTTCTAATAACTTTATATTGCTAAAATATGCAACTCATAAATCTTTTTAATATATTATTACAAAATTTTAACTAACCTACTAAATCAACTCTGAATCTATTACGCTTTTACTATTCCCTAGTAAAAACTAGTTCTTTTTCAGTAGATATTTCTTCATTAAATTCATATCCATCTAAATTAAATTTTTTGATATCCTCTATATCCTCTATCTCATTTTGAATAATGTATCTAGACATCATACCTCTAGCTCTTTTAGCATTTAAGGAAATTATTTTATACTTATCACCTCTAAATTCCTTAAATGTTATTGTGATCACATTGACTTCTTTTCTATTAACTAATCCTTCAATAGATTTAAAATATTCCTTAGATGCTAAGTTTATTATAGTCTTATTTTTATGATCCTTTATTTCCTCTAATATACCTTCTTCTAAAGTTTTATCCCAAAACTCATATAAATCTTTTAAATCATTAACCGGTAACTTTATTCCCATTTCTAATCTATATTCATTTATCCCATCAAATGGTCTTAATACTCCATATAAACCAGATAAAATTCTTAAATGATCATTTGCATAAAAAAGCTCAGAATGAGATAAGCTTCCAACATCCATCCCCCTATAAGCATCACCTCTAAAAGCTAATAGGGCTTGTTTAGAAGTTTCTAAACTAGTTGTCCATTTCTCAATTCTATCTCTATTTAATGTTGCTAATTTAGTACTTATCTTCATAAGTTTTTCTAAAGAGTAACTATCATATTTAGTTAACTCATTCATAATTTCCTGCGACTTTTCTAAAAACCTCGGCTCACTCATTGGTAAGTTATTATCTATTTCTTCAAAATCTAAAGTTTTTGCAGGAGAAATAACTATTATCATAACCAATCCTCCTATATATTCTGATTATACTATTTTCTTTTTTCTCATTTCACTATAACAATAATTAATTATATCACTTCTTTTTATTATACCAATGAATATCCCTTCATCGTCTACTACTGGTACAAAATTTTGATTTGTAGCAAGTGAAATTAAGCTTTCTACATCTGCATTTATTGAAACGCTTTTATGCTTTCTTTTTCTTGGAATATCTATAATTCTAACATTTTCAGTATTTTTAAAATTTAAATCAGGAGTATTTTTAAGTTTCCATAGTAAATCTCCCTCTGTTAATGTTCCAACATATTTTCCTTCTTTATCTATTAAGGGAATAGCTGTATATCCATGATGTTCCATTCTCTCTATAACTTGTCTCATGGTTGCATCTAAATATTCATATATAACCTCATTTTTAGGTGTTAAAAAAAATGCTATATTCATATTTTATCAATCTCCCATACTTATAATTTAAAACTAAGCCACATATACATTTTATCATAATTACAATGTAATTGTTTTAAAATTATAATTATTTAATATTTTATTAATTTATCACCTAGTTTTTTTTTATTTTATAACTATAATTCATATACTCTATTTCATCTACAATAGTAGAAATTTCTTTATAAACCTCTTCCCCACTAAATGTCTTTTTTACTATTACTTCATTTAAAATCTTATTATTACACTTAGGACATTTACAAAGAGATACGAATCTCCATTTTATAGGTATAAAATCATACTCAATCTCTAAATCTACATTACACTTAGGGCATTTGTATCTTATCTTATTTAAATCCAACTTATACTCTGACAAGTTTTTTAACTCTACTGCTGGCATATTATAGATATCTTTAATTATATAACTTTTTAATGCTCTTGAATTATATATTCTTTTAAATACTAAAGATGTATAAATAGCATCGTTTAAAGCATCATGCAACTTATTATTATCTATTCTTATCTTTAATTCCTCCAAGGCATTTTTCAAGCTAAGTGACTTCTTTTTGCCTAATATTTTTGTTGAATATTCCTGTAAATCAAGGTAGTTTTTAAGCCAATCTAAATTATCATATTTATGATATACTGCATTATTAATTATTTCTATAATATCATCCTTTGCCCAAGAGCAAATAATATCTCCATCATCTATAATTTTTGATAAACTTTCAATTCCTACCTCAAATGATACTCCTTTTTCCAAATCCTCTTCTTTAATGTTTGTTATTTCTGATATTTTTGGATTTAATACAGGAATAACAGATGGTTTTATATATGTCTTAAACTCTTCAAGCGGCTTCATATAATTATCTAGTTTTATTGCACCTATTTCTATTATTTCATTATCTAAATCTATATTTTGTAAATTTGGATAATCTTCAAATATATTTGGATAATATTTATGTATCCCTTCTAGATTGTTAAATTCTAAATCAATTATTATAAACGCCATTTGCATACCTCTCATTAATTATTATTATAGGTATATTATGCCATTTTATTAAGTTCTTTTCACTATTATTTAGGATTTTTACAATAATAAATTTGAAAATACTATATCTACAACATATAACTTAGAATTCAGCTTAATTATCATTAAATTCTATACCTGCTAGCTTCATTAAATGAACTGCATTTTGAGTTTTACTTCTTCCTTCTCTTAACTTATAGTCAAACTTAATATTATTTTTTTCATAGTATTCTTGGAAGTTATAATTTTTAATCCATTTCTTTGTTTTTTCTAAATCGCATAATTCTAAATCATGAGTAGAAACAAGCCCCATAGCATTATTATTTACTAATTGATTTATAAGAACTTGTGCCCCTTCATGTCTATCCTTTGAATTTGTACCTTTAAAGATTTCATCCAGTAAGAAAAATACCTTTTCTCCATTTTTAGCGGCTTCAATAAGTATTTTTATCCTTAATATTTCAGCATAAAATGATGATATACTTTCTTCTAAGTTATCCTTAGTTCTCATACATGTATATATACTAAAAACTCCACAAGTAAAGCCATTACTACAAGTAGGAGCTCCTATATAGCTCAAAAGTAGATTTAAACCAATAGTTCTTAAGAAAGTGCTTTTTCCAGACATATTTGAACCTGTTATTAAAGCAACTTTTGAATCATGATTTAAAGTGAAACTATTAACTACAGCTCTCTCCCCTAACATAGGATGGCCTATATTTATTCCTTCAACTACATCTAAATTGCTAATTGTAGGATAACTCCATTCATCAAAATCAAATGACAAGTTAGATATACTAGATAAGGCTTCAAACTCACCCATTACATTAAGCCATGCTTCTAGCTTATGCCCATTTAACCTTCTCCATTCTTCTAAATTTCTTAAAATAAAAGTATCTGACAATACAGTTACATTCAATAATAAATAATATGCATTAGATGAACTATCACCTAACCAATCAACCAGTTTTTTAAGTGCTTTCATTTCCTCAACACAACTTTTACCTGAAGAATTCATCTTATTCTTTAGCTCTTTTAAAAGTACTGAATCGAAATTTTCATTCTCTATAAGTATCAATAAATTTGTATATGCTTCTATATCTTTTTTATGCTTATCAAATAACTTTATTATTTGTACTAAATCCTTTGTAAGTATTTTTACTACTAAGTAATTAATCATAAAAACTAAAATTACATAACTTATTGGCAAGACTTTTAAAACTACTAATACTATTGATATCATAGTAATTGCTATAAATAAATAGGGAACTATCTTAAATAATGGTTTTATTTCACTTTTTCCATTTGCCCACTCTAAAAGTTCATTTATATCTTTTGTTCCGCTCTTTTTAATAGTAGATTTAACTTCTAGATGTTGTCTCCACTCTACTTTTTTACCTAATTCATTTATAGCTTCTTGCTTTTTTAATATTTCTTCTCTACCTGGAATTGCATTTAAATTTAACATTTGAGATAGTTTAGCTCTTCCAAACTTAGTCTTTGTTGAATTAATCATTTGAAAAAGCGAGTTTCTTCCAAATACGTCTAGATCGCTTGCAAATGGATGCTCATCGCTTAAAAATTCTTCTCCTTTATCTTCCCTTTCCTTAAAAGTTCCCTTTATTCTATTTATGCCATTCCTATTTATATTTATATAAATTTCATACTCTCTTTTTTCCTGAATTCTTTTGTTATGATAATATGCTACTACAATAAATATACCTACAGATATAACTATAGATGATATTAAGTATGCTATACTCTCTCCTTTGTAAAAATAATATGCCAATAATACAGCCATAATAGCTATTATCAACCTTAAGGTAGAAATCTTAGTTATAACCCCATTTATATTTTTTATTTTCTCTTCATATTTTGAAATTTCACCTTCATAAAAACTTAATGCCTTACTCATAATTTACACCACCCTTACTTAATAATTTTATCATATTAAAATATATATGTTTCAATTAATAGATAATAAAAATCGGATATAGGAACTCTTAATGCCTATTATCCGATATCTCTTAAATCTTCATTAAACAAAAACTATATTTTGCATATAGATATTAATTTTTTAATGAATTATATATAGTTTCTAAGTTATATTTCATACCTTCTAAATAACTTTTATCATCTTCTTTAGTTTCAAGACTATATATCTTCTCTACTTTAGCTCCAACTTCTCTTGCTAAAGTTTCTGATTCTTTTGCACTTGCTGTAGATTCGCTAAATATAACTTTCACATTATTTTCTTTACAATAATTTATTAAAGTTTCTAAATTTTTAGGAGTTAATTCACCTTCTCCAAATACATCAGCTATACTCTTTTGTGTTAATCCAAAATCTCTACATAAATAAGCAAAGGCTGCATGTCCAGTAACAAAATCCTTATTTGTTATTTCTTGAAAATTACTTTTATATTCATTTTGTAAATTAGCAAAATCTTGTTTCAACTTTTCATAATTACTTTCATAGTAATCTTTATTTTCCGGATCCATTTCAACTAAACTATTTTTTATGTTCTCAGCTTGTTTTGTTGCATCACTTAAGCTTAGCCACATGTGAGGATCATTTCCACCATGCTCATGACCATGGTCTTCATCACCCTCTTCATGTTCGTGATCTTCTTCTGATATACTAATTGGTTTTATCCCATTACTAGCTTCTACTATTTTAATATCTTTACCTTCAACTGTATTTAAAACAGAATCTATCCATTCTTCCATGCCAAGTCCATTATACACAAACATATTGGTATTTATTAAATCTTTTAAATCCTTTGGCTTTGGATCAAAACTATGTGCATCACTACCATCTGGTATTATTGAAAACACCTCTACTTTATCCCCACCTATAGCTTCTGTAAAATCCTTTAGAGGGTTAATTGTAACTCCTACTCTTAATTTTTCTCCGTCATTCTCATTACTTTTATTTACACATCCAGAAAAAGAAAATATAATTCCTAGTATAAGAATTACACCTACTATTTTTTTCTTCATTTCTCCACCTCTTCTGCAAATGATTTGCATTATTCATTGGTATAATTTTATCTTCTTATACTATTATTGTCAATACTACAATGAAATATAATTAATTTCTATATTTTTCTTTTCAAATATAGCCTTTTCTCTTGATTGACATGTAAATATTAATAACTGCTTGAATTTACAGCTTAAAAGTAGATCAATAGCTTTTTCAGTTCTAGTATCATCATATTGCACAAAAGCATCATCTAATATAACTGGAAAGTCCATTTCCTTATATATCATATTAATAAATGCTAATCTAAGAGATAAATATAGTTGATCATTTGCTCCATTACTTAAAATAGCACCAGGTAGCACCTCTGCCCCCTTCCTTACTTTCATCTCATATGAATCAGATACCATAACATCATTATAGCTCTTATTTGTTAAATTCTTAAAATATTCTATAACACTAGAATTTAAAATATTTCCAAAGTTCCCTCTAACTTCTCTTATAGATTCATTCATTTTTTCTATGGCTAATTCAGTGGCTTTTAGCTTCAATTCAAACTTGCTAATTTTTTCCCTAACATCTTCTATTTCTTCTTCTATTTGAGGTATACCTCTTTTGCCTATAAATCTATTATTCAAATCATTTTCAACATCTTTAATAGACTTCTCGATTTCTATTAATTCATTTGATTTTATTGAGATCTGATTATCTATTTCCTCTTCTGATGAATAAGTGTAATTTATATTTTCATTAATTATGTCCTTTAAATCTTCTTTTATTGCATCGATATCTTTATCCTTAGTTAAGGCTTTATAGGTTTCATCTATACTTTCTAAAGTCTTAACTATTTCTTCTCTTTGCTTTACCTTTTGTTTTATCTCTAGTAATTTTTCTTCTAAACTAAATAAATCTATATCTTCTAATCCTATAAATTCAAGCTTTTCTCTTATTCTTTTTTCTCTTATCTCAAGCTCTTTTTGTAATTTATTTATTGATTGTTCTTCTTTTTCTATATCTATTTTTAAAGATAAAATATCCTTATTTACTTCTTCGTATTTAGATAACATTAATATTACTTCATTTACATCTTTTGTTTTTGCTAAATCTAATATATGTTCTATATATTCTTCGTTACTTTTATAATTTTCTTCAACTGTCCTTATATTTAGAACAGAAACTTGAATTTCCTTTTCTGTTATCTTTATATTTTGCTTTTCTTCATACAAGTTGAATTCATCAAAAAGCTTTAGTTTTCTAATAAAATCTTCATAGGAAGTTGCTCCAACCAACTTCGTATATTTAAAAATATCCTTTTCTATTTCCTTTATATCCTCTTCCAACTTATCAATACTAAATAAACTATTATGTTTATCACTTTTATTTATTTCTGCTCTTAAATTAAAAGCTTTAAATATAAGAAGGCTTAAAACACCTGTTAATATAACTATCAAAAATAAATTGTTTCTAAATAAAAAAATCGATACAGCTAAAATAATAGAGCAAATTATAATTAATAAATTGATAAGTCTATTTTGACTCTTCAATTTAATATCTATATTTTTTTCTTTTATATTGTTAGAAGAACTCTCTAATTTAAACTTAAGCTCCTTCAACTTATCTTCATATTTTTCTAGTAACTTTCCTATTTCATCTCTTATTCCTCTAAAATTTATGGCACTTCCTATATAATCTTTCTTTTTTTCTATATCATTTTTTATAAGATTTATATCATTATTTAGAACTCCATAATTCTTAATCTTTTCCTTTAGGTTTTCTCTTTCCATAATAGATTTCATAAACTTATTCTTATCTTCACTTGATAAATCTTCTATAAAAAATAAATTTTCAAATTCACTTCTCTTATTTGAATAAATTTCTTTACTTCTAATTAACTTTTTTTCCTCTTCTGATTTCATATCTAATATACTAAAATATAAAGAGTTTTCATCCTTTATGTCATTTAATAAAACTTCATCTATTACACCGTTTCTAGAGGATATGCTTTCTTCTATATATCTTTCCTTTTTCTTTAACTCTTCCTTTTTCTTTAAATATTCAGTGATTTCTTCATATTCTTTCTGAAGTTTAGCCTTTTTCATGTATTTTTTATATATATCTAAATTTTTAAGTTCTTTTCTTAATTCTTCTCTATTATCTTTCAAAATAATTAAGGCCTGTTCTTTATCTATACTTGTTTCTGATAATTTATAAGCCTCATATCTTTCTTCATTTAGCAAATTATATTTATTTCTAAGTAGATCTAATTCTCCATTTTTTCTACTTGTAGTTATAGATTTTTTTATATTATCTAACTTTTCTAATGCCTTTTGCAGTGATACATTTTCTTCTCCGCTACCTAATAAATTTGCTGCTCTATCTATTATTTCTTCTTCCTTATCTTTAGAAATTGATACCCCTAATTGGCTAATAAATAATGTTTTTAAAAATGTTGAGGTGTTTACATTAAAAAAGTACTTTCCTGGTTCATCTTTTGGTATATCTAAAATTATATCTCCAGATTCAGCATCTAATATCTCTGATGTATCATCCTTCTTAGTTAAGCCAAAACTTCTTCTTATAATATACTTTCTACTATTATGTGATACATGAAGTTCACCTCTTATCTTATCTCCATCAATAGGCATAAATCTCATTCTATCATTATTTTTAATATCCTTGCTTCTTTTAGCATTCATACCATAAAGCCAAATCCTAATAAAATTTTGAATAGTACTTTTACCTTTCTCATTTTCACCATATATTAAATTTGTTTCATCACTTAGCTCAATTATCTTATCTTTTAATCCAGCAAAAGAAATAATATGTATCTTATTTATAATCATTCAAATTCACTTCCTCATGTGATAAGCATTGTATTCCTATCTTTAAAGCTAATTTTATAACTTCATCATCATAATCATCTTCTTCCATTTTATCTAGTAGCTTTCTTGCATAAACTCCTTTAATGGAATAATCCTTTGATATTTTATCAAAATCTAGCTTTACATCAGTATTATCAATCACTTTAACAAAATAAAAATAATCTTTTATCTTCTCAAATACTACATCTTCATTTAAATTTATATAAGATTCTATTTCACCCTTTAAAATAACTTTATATAAATTATTTTTTCTTTCTTCCTCACTTATAGAATTTATTACTCTTTCTTTTATTTCTTCATAACTTACAGAATTACTTATGTCTACATCAACTACATAATAATTTCTTTTTGAAGTCCTAATAAATTTTAGATCTACAGTACCTTTTGAAACTTCTCCAACTATAATACCTTTATCTCCAAGCTCATCAAAACCTCTTCCTTGAGGACATCCTGCATAAGCATAACAAGTGTCTTTTTGCCTTAATATCCCACTATAATTATGTCTATGCCCTATGGCTATATAATCCAATCTACTATCTTCTATATCTCTTAATGTTATTGGATTATAATCGTTTCCTTCATCACTATTTGATATATCACCATGTATCACCATTATATTTATGTATTTTTCATTTATAGAAATATTCTTTAACATACTTTTTTTAACATGATGTGTATTAAACCCTGCACCCCATACAACAGTTTCTAAATCTTGCAAAACTACACTTTCAACTGAACTTTTAAATATATGAACATTACTTGGCCATTCTATCATTTTATAAAAGGATTTTTCGTAATAAGGATCATGATTTCCAGGGGATATAAATACTTTTATGTTACTTATTCTTTCTAATTGACTTTTAATAAAAACTAGTGTTTTTTTATTTACTGTTAGATTATCAAAAATATCCCCAGTTAATAATAAAATATCAACAGAATTTTCTATACACATGCTAATAATCTTACTAAAAACTTCTAGAAGCTCTTCCTTACTTATTAAAGCTATATTTTTATTTAAATCTTTAAATGGAGTATCAAAATGTAAGTCTCCTGCTTGTAATATCTTAACTTTTTTCATATTATCACCTTAATTATAATTGTTCTCAACGAACTTTTGTTCTCATTTTATCATTTTTCATCTTCCTGTACAATATTAAGCATATATATAAACATAATAATTTATATTAGTAATATTATATAAATTAAAACAAAACTCTAAAGTTCTAATAAATATATTCACAAATATATTATTACTTCAATTAATTAAATCAGTAGTTAGATAATTTCATTTTTACTTGATAATAATAAAGATGCAGGCAAATTTACCTGCATCAATTTAATTTGTTATATTTATTTCTCCAATTCCTATACTAATATCAAATATATATTTATTTTCTCCAGATGTTTTAGCACTTATATTAGCATTTCCAAGACCAGAATCAGTTTTTATACTTACTGGAGAATTTGATGGAATACTTATATTAGTATCTCCTACACCACCTTGAAACGTTAAGTTACCATTTACATCTCCTAATGATACATCAACGCTTCCAACTCCCCCTTTAATATCTATATCCCCTGTTCTTTCTTTTGTTTCTAATTCAACATCTCCTACTCCACTTTCTAAATAAAGTTTATTAAATGAAATATTCTTTATAACTATTTCTCCTACTCCTGAACGAACATTTATATTATCAACTTTTAAGTCCCTAACTTCATATTCTCCGACACCAAACTCTAAGTCTACATTCCCATTATAACTATTTGGTATCTTTATCTTTAAATCACTAGCAGAATCTCTAATTATACTATTGGATTTTTTTGATTTTTCATTAATAGTTAATTCATCAGAACTTTTATCTATTGTAACTCCTTTAGAAATCTTTCCTAAAGTACCCGAAACTTCAATATCCTTGCCTTCATAGTACATTATCTCTACATTGCTAACTTCTATTTTTATATTAAGTTTATTTATGCCTTCTATTGATTCAACCTTATTTATGCTTTCTCCACTATAATTAGTTGAATCTGTGTAATTATCATTGTTTCTACTTTCTATTCCGAACTTAACACTACAACCAACTAATACAACGCTTAATGATAGTGCTAAAAATATCTTAAATATCTTTTTCATAATTATATCCCCCTAAATAATATCTAATTTTTTATCTAGATGATTCACTGCCATTGTAACAAGAATACCTACCCATAAGATCCCCAAAAGCATAGATATCAAATCAATTTCTATAAATGATCCAATTTTTAAATAAACATATGGAAATAAGTTAGTTATAAACTTATTAATTCCTGCAACAAAACCTTGAATAATTCCACCACCTACTATAACAGAAAGTATGCATAATCCTATATTATAAATATATGTCGAAAATATTACTATAAACGAAGTAATTACAATATATGCTGCTATAGTTCCAAAAGCCACTCCAAATGATGCCATCTTAACTACTTCTGCCATTGTATTGCCGGAAAGACTTGATACTATATATGCAACAACAGCAATACTTCCTTGTAAAATTATAAATTCTATATACTTAGCAATCATAAATTCCCAAGATTTTATTGGTAAAGTAAAGATTAGTTTACCATTATCTTTTGATATTTGTGATATGAATTTTATTATTGAAGTTACGAAGTTTATCCCTAAAAATGTTGAAATGAATGCAATGTTCATGATTGACATCAACTCTCCAATAAACGGTACTTTTATAAATATCCCTAAAGTTAATATACATAAAATTATAAAAGCAATTATATACAATATCTTACTTATTCCTGAATTGTATTTTCCAAAATTATATTTTAAAATATTTAAAACATTTTTCATACTATTACTCCTTCTTCAATCTACTCTGCAAATACTTTCCTATAAATTTCATCAATTGATAATTTATATTTTTCTCTCAGCTCTTCAGCATCTCCAAATTCTATTATTTTCCCATCTCCTAAAAAAGCAACTTCATCAAATATTCTCTCGAGTTCTCCAATATAATGAGTAGTTATTATCATTGAACTTTCTTCTGATAAATTATCTAATATTGCATCTAAAATCTTTTCTCTTGAAACAGGATCAACACCTGATATAGGCTCATCTAACAGATACAACTTAGCTTTTCTGCTTAAAGTTAATGATAAGCTAAACTTTTCACTTGTTCCTTTTGATAAATCCTTTATTTTGGCTTCAATATCTAGATTCATGAAATCCAAATAATATTTCATCTTTTCCATATCAAAATCATTGAAAAAATCTGAGTATAAATTTATTGCATCCTTTATCTTCATTGTTTTATGAAAAATATTTTTATCTTGTAAAAATGCAATATAATTTTTAGTTTCAGCTCCTATAGATAATCCATCAACGTTTATTTCCCCTTTATCAAACTTTAAAAATCCTTGTATTGTGTTTAAAAGAGTTGTCTTACCTTGTGCATTAGGCCCCATTATTCCTAAAACTTTCCCTTTTTCTAGGCTTAGATCTATTCCATTTAATACTTTCTTTCCTTTTATTGTTTTATATAAATCTTTTATTTCTAATAAACTACTCATCTTAATCCTCCTTATATCTTTCTGATATAATTGCTAATATTCTTTCTTTAGTAAATCCTAATGCCCTAGAGTCTTCAATAAATTTATCTATAGTTTCATTAAATATCTCTCGTCTTAAATCATTTATTCTTTTTTCATCTTCAGTTACAAATTTTCCAATTCCTCTTTGGGTATATATTAAATTTTCATTTTCTAACTCTGAATAAACCTTTTGAACTGTATTTGGATTAACTTTTAATTCGTTTGCATATTCTCTTACAGACAAAACCCTTTCGCCCCCTTTTAATTCCCCAGAAACTATTCTTTTTTTCATATAAGCAATTATTTGAAGATATATCGGCTCTTTTGAATTTAATTCAAGTAACATCTTTTATCTCCTTCCTCGACAGTATTAGTGTATTAATTAAATAGTATACTAATACTGAACTATTTCCTATACTCATTTATATATAAATATAATCATTGTAAGAAGTTATCTTTATTTATTGTTAATTTTCTTTATTTATCCTTGTTTTACTTATTATTTTAAAATATAACTTTATAATATCAATCGCCTAAAGTTTAATATAACTGTGAATACATCTCTATAACAAAATGAAATTTTCTTTTATAAATAAAAAAGAGGTTTCTAAAATAAAAATATAATTTTTATTTTAGAAATACCTCTTCTTTTTTGAATGGTTACAATACTAAATTCTTTGGCGGTATATCCATCCTATCTTTTTAACCTTTAGTTAATTTGTTCCGGTGGCTTACTTTATTGAACTTTCGTATTGTTCAACCATTCTTTTTACCATCTCGCCACCAACGGAACCACATTGTTTTGATGTTAGGTTACCATTGTAATCGCTAAATGGAACTCCTAACTCTGCTGCAACTTCATTCTTGAATGCACTTAATCCTTTTCTTGCTTCTGGAACTAATGTTTTTGCCATTTGTAATTCCTCCTTTGGCTATTGGTTTTGTAAACTACTTTTAAAATTGAACTCCCTCTCATTTAAAAGTTTTTTGTTTACACTATTATATTAACCCTAATCCTAGTTTATATTCTTAGTAAATTATACATACTTTAGAATATTTTATATGAAGGATATTTTATATTTTTGTGCACAAAATATTTAGTGAATATACTAAATAGGAGGTTCTATATGAAGATTTCTATGTTTAAATTAAAAAATATTAAATATAAATCAATTTCTATTTTTATTATTTTATCTACATTATTATCTATATGTAACCGATCTAATGTATCCATGGCAACTATAAGTTCACCAGATACCATCCCATTTCTTGAGGATAAGTTTATAATATTAGATGTTAAAAAAAATTATAAACTTCCTCCTAGATTTAGAAGCATTCAAGAACTAAATATCTCAGGTTGTGCTCAATTTAGACCTAGCCAAATAGATAATATAAAAGTAGCTATAACTAGTCCTAAAATAACTGTAGTTGACTTAAGACAAGAATCTCATGGATTTATTGATGATAGTCCTATAAGCTATTATAGTTTTTTCCAGCTTATAAATAGTAATTTAAATTCTCAAACCACCTTAAAAGCAGAAAAGGAAGACTTATCAAAAATATCAATAGGTGCTAATATTCCAATTTTTAAAACAACAGGAGAATATTTAGAATCATTGAAAGCAAATGTGGTATCAAATGAAGAGAAAACTTGTGAAAATTTCGGATTAGGTTATAAAAGAATTGCAGTAAGGGATAATTCAATTCCAACTCCTGAAGCAGTAGATGACTTTATAAACTTTGTTAATAATACAACTGATGATATACATATACTATTTCATTGTGACGCTGGGGATGGTAGAACAACTATGTTTATGTCAATGTTTCAAATGATGAAAAATCCATCTAATGAATCTCTTTCAACAATACTTAATGATCAAATTACTATTGGCGGAATAATATTAACAGATAATATTCCAAGAGCCACTTTTCTAGAATATTTCTATAACTATACTTTAGAAAATAAAGAATCCGAATTTAAGACCAACTATTCTACATGGTTAAAAAATAAAAAAGGTCTCTATAGTGAAGGTGCTCCTTTACCTAGTGAAAATGAACCCATAAATGAAAAAAACTAAAAATAAAAGTTAAAAGTATTTATATATGAACTAGTATATAAATACTTTTAACCTTAAAATCATAAATATAGTATTCCTAAGAATATTGCAATATAATGTAATACACTTCCTGCAATTACAAATAAGTGCCATATAAAATGATTGTACGGCATTTTATCTAATGCATAAAATATACATCCTATAGTATATGCAAGACCGCCTGCTACTATATATATTAATATTTTCATAGGTACTAAAAGTAAAACTACCTTAACGTTAAGTACTATGATCCAACCCATTAATATATATAGTATTGTCGATAAAATAGAAAACTTATCTATCCAAAATATCTTAAATATTATTCCTAGAAATGCAATTATCCATAGTGCTAATAATATTTGCATAGATTTTTTATCACTATTCATCAGTATTAATATAATAGGTGTATATGTTCCTGCTATTAATAAATATATAGACGAATGATCTAATATCCTTAATATTCTTTTAGCTAAGGCTCCTGGAATACTATGATATAAAGTTGAGCCAAGATATAATATTATTAAACAAATACTATATACCCAAACTCCAACAAAAGCATAATTACTTCCTGAATTCGCTGCTGCTATAATTAAAAATACACTTCCTATAATAGATAGTATAGCTCCTACTCCATGAGTTATAGCATTTGCTATCTCTTCACCTTTAGTATAAAAATTATAAACTACTTGTTCCTTTTTGTTGCTCATAAATCCTTTCTTTTTCACCCTCCAACACTTTTAATTACTTTAATAATATTGCTCATTTAACAATATATTATTCTTTTTAGAAAAAGGAACAATCTTTTAACTATAAAGATTGCTCCTAAAATTTTAATTATTTAATTTTTCATGTATTTCAACTTTGTTAATATCTCCGGACTTAACATCTATATCGTTATTAAAATATATAAATTTCTCCTTAGACAGACCTTTAAATATAACAGGTATCATTGGTGATTTTAACTTTTCTCTTATTTCATCTAAAGGAAATTCTATTAACAAATCTCCTTCATTAACTATATCTCCTTCTTGTACAAAAGCTTTAAACCCATTTCCATTTAAATTAATACTATCTATGCCTATATGAATGAATATATCAAACCCATCTAGCCCCCTAATTGTTATAGAGTGGGATGTTTTTGAAATTGTTAATATCATTCCTTTTATTGGAGATATTAAAATATTCTTTTTAGGATCTATTGCAAACCCATCTCCTATAAGCTTCATTGAAAATATATGATCTGGAACCTCTTCTAATCTTAAAAGTTTTCCAGTAACAGGCATCATAATCGAACTTTCTATTTTCAATCCTTTTTCTATTTTCTCTATATTTTTTTTCTTTTTAACTTTTACTTCTTTTCCATCTATTATATCTTTCATTTGCTCCTTAAGCATGTCAGACTTAGGACCAAATATAGCTTGAATATTATCTCCAATTATCATTAAATCTGCTGAACCTAATGACTTAAGTTTACTTCTGTTTACCAAACTTATATTTTTTACTGTAACCCTAACTCTAGTTATGCAAGCATCTAAGTATTTTATATTTTTTACGCCTCCGAAAGCATCTAGTACATTATAAGCTAAATCCCCATCAGTAATATCTATATCAATTTCACTTTCTTCTCTTTCTCTTCCAGGCGTCTTTAAATCTAACTTTCTTATTATGTATCTAAAACCTATATAATAAATAGCTGCAAATATTATTCCAACTATTATTATCCACCACCATTTTGTTCTATTAGGAAGAACACCAAATAATATAAAATCTATAAGTCCACCTGAAAATGTCAAACCAACCTTAACATTTAGTATTTGCATTATCATAAATGATAAACCAGCAAATATACAGTGTACCCCAAATAAAACTGGAGCAACAAATAAAAACATAAATTCAATAGGCTCAGTTATTCCTGTCAAGAAAGATGTTAATGCACCAGAAAATAATATACCTGCTACTAGTTTTTTCTTATCACTATCTGCTTCATGATACATTGCTAAAGCAGCTGCTGGTAGTCCAAACATCATAAATGGGAATTTTCCAGTCATAAATGTTCCTGCAGTAAACTCTACCCCCTCCTTTAATTGAGCAAAAAATATTGCCTGATCTCCAACCACTAATTGTCCAGCTAAATTAGTATATTCCCCAAACTGATACCAAAATGGGTTATACCATATGTGATGTAATCCAAAAGGTATTAATGCTCTTTCCACAATCCCAAAAATTAAAGCCGAAACAGTTTGATTAGTTCCTATCATACTCCTTGAAAAAGCCAATAGAAAATTTTGTATTGGAGGCCAAATTACTACCATTATTATCCCTATCAATACCCCTGCTATTGCAGCTACTATAGGTACAAATCTTTTTCCTGAAAAAAATCCTAGGAATTCTGGCAACTTTATAGTATAAAATTTTTGGTATATAATGGCAGAAACCATCCCAATTAATATGCCACCAAATACTCCTGTTTGGAGAGTAGGAATTCCAAGTACCATATCATACATTGGATTAGTATCAACTTGCAGCAAATCAACTCTAGCTGTTATTCCAATAGTCATATTCATTATTAAAAAAGATACTATAGCTGCTAAGGCTGCAACACCATCTCCATTGCTCATACCTATAGCAACTCCTACTGCAAATATTAGTGGTAAATTAGAAAATACAATATCACCTGAAGATGACATTATATTAGCCATTAGCTGAAAAGTTTCACCTGATAACATTGGAATATTATTTATTATATTGGGATTTTGCAGCAATGTTCCAATTCCCATTAAAAGTCCAGCTGCTGGCAATAAGGCAACTGGTAACATTAATGATTTACCTACCCTCTGAAGAACTCCAAAATATTTTTTTAGAAATATAGTATTCATTTTCCCTCCTAATTAATCTCATATTAAAGCAAAGACTTAAGCACTAAATTCTTCGGCTTAAGTCTTAATAAACATACTAATGATTACTTCTTAATACAGAGATGACCCTGTGTATATGCATAGTTAAATATACTATTTCATCTTCATTTACTTTATAATCATAATTACTTTCTATATATTGTTGTATCTTTTTAGCACAATCATAAGCTTCTGGATAACTTCTTGATGCTATTTCTAAAAATTCACTACTATTATCATCATTTTGATTGTTAGTTATTACTCTCTTTGCAAAATATTTAAGATGAGTTAATAATCTATCATAATTTAAATCCTCTTCATTAAATTCAACTGAGTAGTAATACCTAACTATATTTAAAACACCTTTAATTATGTTAGTTGCAAGTACTGATTCTTTTGCTGTTTCTTGATAACTTGCATTAACAAGATGTAGCGCAATAAACCCAGCTTCGTCCTCAGGTAAATCTATTTTTAATCTATTATTTATATAATCTACAGCCCACAGTGCTATTTTATATTCTTCTTTATGTATTCTTCTTATTTCATCTAATAAGTCATTTCTAATTTTCACCTTATTTTTATATCTCTTAATTGCAAAAGCAATGTGATCAGATAGAGAAATATATATTTGTTTATCTAATTTTCTATTTAATTGTTTATCTGCATAGGATATAATCTCATGCGATAATTCAAATATCCCATCAGGTATTTGATTTATAAGCTTTTTAAGTTTATTACCCATTCGCTTATCATCTACTACAAATATTTTTTCTATCTTATCTTCTTCTATTTCTTGCCCTACTTTCCTCTTGAAGGCGATTCCAGGTCCCATAAGAATAACTTCTTTTTTAGTCTTTGGATCTATTGAAACAACAACATTATTGTTTAATATTTTTTCTACAATCATATTACCTTCATTCTCCTAACGCTTGGAAAATAAAATACCTAAATTAAGATAATGTTTTATCTTAATTTAGGTATTGCCTGCTTTGCAGTTACAATCCACATACTTATTTATTTAATATAATATCATTGTAAACAACTACTGTCAAGCGCATATTATTAGAGTTATACGGACTTATTCATATATAATTTATTCAATCTTTTATATATAAATTACTGTATTTTACATAGTATATTTAACTGGCAATATTATTACAAATTCACTACCATGCCCAGGTTCACTTTTAACAAATATTCTCCCATTATGTAATGTAACCAGCTGCTTTGTTACTGTTAATCCTAGACCACTTCCTCCGTGCTCTTCTGATACATCATTATATGCTTGCCCAAATCTATCAAATATAGCGTCATGATATTTTTTTTCTATTCCAATTCCAGAATCTTTAACTGATATTTTTACCTTATTGTTTAAATCTACTATTCTTACTTCTATTTTTCCACCCCTTGGTGTAAACTTAACTGCATTTCCAACTAGATTTACAATACACTTTTCTATTTCACTACCATCACATTCTATTATTTTCTCTTCTACATCTGGATCAATTACTAGTTCTATCCCATTTGCTTCGATAAAATCCTTCATAGATAAAACAATTTCCTCTACTAAATAAACAATATCATGTTTTTCTATTATTAATTTATATGATCCGGACTCAATTTTCGATGTATCTATAATATTATTTATTAGCTTCAATAATCTATCAGAATTCCTTCTCAAAGTACTCATATAATATAAAATTTTTTCTTTAGGTATATCCTTATCTTCTTCATTTAATTTAGTTATTAATTGCTGAGTCGATATAATAACATTCAGTGGAGTTCTAAGTTCATGAGATAAATTAACAAAATAATTATTCTTGTATTTTTCATTTTTTATTAGCTTATCATATAACTCTTTATTTTCTTTAAGCTTACTATTTAACTCATGAGTTCTTTGTTCAACTAAGCTATCTAATATTTTAACCCTATTCCATATTATGTAAAGCACTAAAGAAACTATTAAAGCATATATTACATAAGCTAATGGTGTTTGCCAAGGTTTCATTCCAACCTTAAAGGATACTGTAGTAACTTTACTCCAATCGCCACTTGAGTTTCTTGCAACTACTTGAAATTTATATACTCCTGACTCCAAATTTGTATAACTTACATAATTTCTATCATCAGAAAAAATCCAATTTTCATCTAATCCATCTAATTTATATGCATATTGAATTTTGCTTACATTTCTATAATCAGGCATAAAAAAATTAAATTGTATATTACTATTTTTATAACCAATTTTTATATTGGATATATCTAAAATTTCTTTTTCTCCACTATATATACTATCAATCACTACATTAGGAGAAAACTTTTTTTCTTCTAATTGGTTTGGATAAAAATAAGTAAGCCCATTAATTCCCCCAAAAAACATTTCTCCACTCTTACTTTTAAAATATGAATAACCATTAAACTCATTGCTTTGCAGTCCATCTGTAACATTATAATCAACAAATTTATCATTTTTTATATCAAATTTTGATATTCCATAATTTGTACTCATCCATGGATTATCCTCATTATCAATTAAAATACCATATATAAAATTATTTGATAAACCTGAATCTTCTGTATACCTATGAAACTTTTCAGTACTTCTATCGAATTTATTTAACCCGAATTGGCTTCCTATCCAAATATTATTTTTACTATCTATTGCTATAGTTTTTAATGCATTAAAGCTTATACTATATCTATCTTCTTCATTATTTCTATAGCTTTTTATCTCATTTGTATTTTTATTTAATCTAATTAATCCACCATCTAACGCCGAAGCTATCCATATAACTCCATCCTTATCTTGAATTATATCCGAAAACACATTTTCAGTTATTCCATTTTTGATAAAAATATCCTCATATGATTTAAATGTATCTTTTCTATCAAAGGTACACAATCCATCCCTAGTTCCTATCCATAAAATACCTTCATTATCAATATATAATGTTCTAACATCATTGTATAATAAACTATTTTCATTATCTTCATTATAATATCTAGTAAATTTTTTTGTTAATTTATCATACTTATTTAATCCAAATTCTGTTGCTATCCAAATTTCATTTTGTATTCCAACTATATCTCTTATATGGTTATTGCTTAAAGAATCTTCATCATCTGAGCTTTTGAATTTAGTTATATTTCCGCTTTTTCTATCTATTAAATTTAATCCTTCATTCACTGTTCCAACCCATAAAAGGCCTTCATCATCTTCATATATTCCAGCCATCATATTTTCACTTAATGAATTCGTATTGAAAGGATCATTTTTATAATTCTTAAATGAATTTTGAGGGTTAAATAAACTTATCCCATCATAAGTTCCAACCCAAATTGCTCCTGATTTATCTTCAAATAAACTTAATACATTATTACTAACTATACTTTGTGGGTCATATATTTTAGATTTATAGTTAATAAATTTATTTTCTTCTTCATTCAATCTGCTTAATCCATTATTAGTTGCAATCCATAATTCATTTCTACTATCTCTTAATATGTATCTTATAAAATTTCCTGCTATGGAAGTGTCGTCATTAGGATCATTTTCAAACTTTTCTATTTTATTAGTTTTTAAGTCAAGTTTATTCAATCCTCCATTATATGTACCAATCCAGAGATTATCTAAATTATCAGCATATAGCTTAAATATGAAATTATCATTAATAGAGTTATCTCCTCCATCAGAATAATATTTAATTATTTTTTGTGAATTATTTTCTATTTTATTTAAACCATTATCAGTTCCAATCCAATAGTTACCATAATTATCTTCCACAATAGAATATACAAATTGACTGCTTAATGAATTTTTTTTATCCCCCGAATTATATAATCTTATAAAATTATCATCTTCTTCATTATATAAATTTAATCCGTCTTCTGTAGCTATATATATATCGCCTTTTGAATCTATTAATATTTCTGTTATATTGTAATTGGATAAATTACATCCATTTACTCCTGGTAAATATGTTGTTATTTCACTTGTATGTGTATTTATTCTATTTAATCCTCTAGATGTACCAACCCATATGTTTCCTTCATCATCTTCAGCTATTGCAGAAATATAATTACCACTTATACTATTAGGCTTATCTTTACTATATCTAAATACTTCAAATCTACTTCCATTGTATCTATTTAACCCATCTATTGTTCCAATCCACATATATCCTTTACTATCTTGAAATAAATACTCTACTGATGTTTGTGATAATCCATCTTCTACTGTTATTCTTTTAAAATTTATATTTTTATCATCATTTGTTATCGCAAATGCATTATTTACGCTCATATTTATTATAAAAATAATACTTACTATAATCATAAATATAACTTTATATAGCTTTTTTCTCATCTTAACCCCTCGTAAAAGTTTAAAAATTCTTATAATTAAGTAACTATATTATATCAGATTTATCATCTATTTATATAAATTTATAGTACATTCATGTAGTTACTTATAATTTTTCACAAAATAAATAAGAGAGTGTAATATCTACACTCTCTTATTTGGCAGGGGCAGTAGGAATCGAACCCACAACCAACGGTTTTGGAGACCGCTACTCTACCAATTGAGCTATACCCCTTCAACAAAACTTATTCTATCATGACATTTTAACACTTGTCAATAAAATAATTTACTTAACTTTCAATTATTCAATATATTATTTAGATTATTAATTATTTTTTATTTTAAAAAATATCATTCTTATTTACTTATATTTTTAAATTTATAATAATAAATCTTCTTTTACAAAAAAATAAATCGATAATTATCATTATCGATTTATTTGGCAGGGGCAGTAGGAATCGAACCCACAACCAACGGTTTTGGAGACCGCTACTCTACCAATTGAGCTATACCCCTTTGCAACAATAATTATTATATCTTATGTATACATAAAAATCAACCATTAATGTTAGTTTTTATTTTTTATACCATCAATTATCTTAGTAACATTATCTTTTAGTATATTATTGTCACCTTCAGTATTCAATTCTATATAATCACAACTTATTGCAATTTTATTTTTTAAATCGTCTAAGTTTCCTAATTTATTATCATGAATAAATATAATCTTAGAATTCTTATTTTCATTAGCAATATTTTTAATCTCTTCATTATTCTTTATCTTTTTTACTTGGATTCCAAGATCCTTAAATAAATAATCAAACTTATCACTATCTGTAACAATTAAATAATCCTTATGTTTTTTTAATTCTTCCTTTGAATTAGTTAAAAATTCATCTAAGTCCTGAATAATAGTATTATAATTTTCTTCATAATAATTTCTATTAATAATATCTCTTTCTTGTAATACGGTCTTTATATTATATAAAGCAATCTTGTACTCATTAAATCCTAATAAATAATAAGGATTTTCTTTATTTTCATCAGATAACTCTCTAGTAATTGATCTTATACCTCTACTCATATTTATAATACCTATACTTGAATTTTTTGCACTATCTATTACATCACTTATCCAAGTTTCATATCCTAATCCATTATATATAAATAAATCCATATTTAATATGTTACTTTTAACATTATCACTAACCTCAAAAGATTCCATATCACTTTCATTACTAAACAAATATTCAACGTTATGTTTATTTCCAACTAATGCTTTAGTCATCTTATATTGCTCTTTGTTAACTGTTAATATATTTAAAAAAGTCTCCTTTTCCTCATCAAATTCATCGGTAGGGTTAGCCATTAATGGATTATAGGAAAATGTCAGTCCCAAAAATAAAATAGAAGTAAAAATAACTAAAGCATATGTTAACTTCTTCATAAACCTTTCCTCCAGGAAATAAATAATTATATATATGTTTCAATTGATATATCTATTTCCTTAAAATATCAAAATCAAATCATATATTATTTAATTTTTTATATACGTTGCTAAAATTCTAACTTTATTTAACTTCCGTCAATATATTTATAGTTTTTTAAAATCAAATCTTTATTACAACTTATATACTTTCATAATATCTTATCACTGATAAATAAAAATTACAATTCTATTACATCTTAATTACAATTCCAATTATATTAACATTTTACTATATATCCACCTACAATTCCATATTATGTATATTATTTTACCTTTCTTTTTTTTCGTATTTTGGATAGAATATATTAATATAGAATATTTAGAAAGGAGTCTACTTATGCATTTTTATGTTAATGATATAGAAGAAACAACAAAAATAGGTTTTTCTATAGGTAAACTACTAAACCCTGGCGATATAATCTGCTTAACTGGTGATTTAGGAACAGGAAAAACTCATATAACTAAAGGAATAGCTAAAGGTTTAGATATTGATGATCATATAACTAGTCCAACATTTACTATTGTAAATGAATATGATTCAGGAAGACTAAAGTTATACCACTTCGATGTTTATAGAGTTAGCGATCCTGATGAAATTTATGCAATAGGGTTTGATGATTATATATTTTCTGATGGTGTTTCTATAATTGAATGGGCAAATTACATAGAAGAAATTTTACCTAAAGATTACTTACATATATTGATTGAAAAGGACTTATCAAGAGGTGAAAACTTCAGAAAAATTTCTATTACTCCATATGGAGAAAGATATAATTATATAAAGGAGTTAGTCTTATGAGAATTTTAAGTATAGATTCAGCCTCTAAAGTAGCAACAGCTGCTCTTTTAGATGAAAATAACTTAATAGCAGAATATACATTAAATAATAAAATGGAACACTCTACTTTAATAATGGACATGGTAGATAAGTTATTAAAAGATTCTAATTTATCAATTGATGATATAGATGGATTTGTAGTATCAAAAGGTCCTGGATCATTTACTGGACTCAGAATAGGTATGGCTACAATTAAGGGGTTAAGCTTTGGTTCAAACAAGCCCTATATTAGCATTTCAAGTTTAGATGCCCTTGCATATTCTCTTATAAGTTTTGATGGTATCATTTGTCCTATAATGGATGCTTTAAGAGATAGCGTTTATACATGTCTATATAAAAATAATAATGGTAACTTGGAAAAATTAACAGATTATTCAGCACTTGATCTAGATGAATTAATAGAAGTTTTAAAGGAAAAAGGTGAAAAAGTCATATTTACTGGAGATGGATTAATTAAGCATAAGGAATATCTATCAACTAATCTTCCTAATGTCTACTTTGCACCTAATCATCTTAGTATAATAAGAGCATCATCATTAGGAGATTTAGGGGTAAAATTATTATTAGATAATGTGTCTGATGAATTTAATTCTTCTCCTTTTTATCTAAAAAAACCTCAAGCACAGAGAGAATTAGAAAAAAGGCTAGCATTAGAAAATGAAAATAAGCTATAACTTGATGAATGAAGATGATGTTAACGGTGTATTAGCTATTACAAATTTATGCTTTTCTACACCTTGGAGCAAAAGCTCTATTACTGGTGAACTAAATAATCCTTTGGCAAAGTATATAATTGCTAAAGATCTAGAATCAAATTCAATAGTTGGATTTGTTGGCGCTTGGATAGTTGTCGGTGAAGCTGATATAACGAACATAGCTGTTCATCCAAACTATCGAAATCTTGGAATTGGAAGTAAACTACTTTCTTCTTTAATAGTTCTTTGTGAAGATTTAAATTGTTCATTAATAAACTTAGAAGTTAGGGTTTCAAACACTTCTGCTCAAAATCTATACAAGAAATTTTCTTTTATAGAAAATGGTCTTAGAAAAGGATATTATGAAGATAATAAAGAAGATGCACTTTTAATGACTTACTTTTATAATAAGAAACAGGTATAAACTTTAAAGTTTATACCTGTTTCTTATTAATTTGCTTCTTTAAGCAATTCCTCTTCAACTTCTACTTTTTCTTTAACTTTCATACTTTTTACTAATATAAAAATCGTTACTGCAGTTGTTAATACATCACTTACTGGCTGAGCAATCCATACTCCATCTAATCCTAATCCAAAAGTTCTTGGAAGAATTATTATAAAAGGAACTAATAAAATTACTTGTCTAAGTAAACTCAAAAACATTGCAGTTTTAGCTTCTCCTATAGATTGTATATAATTTGAACCAGTTATTGATATTCCCACTATCGGAAGCATAAGTAGATATATTCTCATTCCTTTAACTGATATGTCCATAAACTGAGGATCTTTGTTGAATACTCCTATTATAGCTTCTGGGAATACTTGAACTGCAATAAATGCAATCACTAATATTATTGTAGCCACTATCGCTGAAAGTTTAAATGCCTTTTGAGCTCTTTCTTCTTGTTTTGCACCATAATTAAATCCTATTATAGGTTGTGCTCCTTGGTTTATTCCAAAGATAGGCATTAAGCACATTAAACTTACAGATGATATAGTTGCCATAGCACCTATTGCTAAATCAGTTCCATATTCTTTTAAAACATTATTAGCTATAACTTGAACTAAACTTGCTGCTATTTGCATAGCAAATGGTGCAGCTCCAATTGATAATATCTTTAAAGTTATTTGCTTATCTAACTTTAAACTTGATTTATCAAATTTCAAATTAGACTTTCCACTAATATAGTACCCTAGCCCTATAACTGCTGTTACAAGTTGAGATATAACTGTAGCTATTGCTGCACCTTGTATCCCCATATTAAATATAAATATAAATACTGCATCTAAAATTATATTGGTTACGCATCCAATTACCATAATAGTTGCTGCTAATTTAGGATTTCCATCTCCTCTTATAGTATTATTTAAAGCAAATGCTACCATATTAAATACTGTTCCTAATAAAATTATATATATGTAAGCTTTAGCATAATATAAAGTTTCATCACTAGCACCAAATTTTGTTAAGATTACATCTCCAAAAACTAATCCAACAATTGTAAGTATAAGAGATAAAATAACTGCTAATGATATTGCATTTCCAATTACTTTAGCTGCTTCTTCTTTCCTTCCTTGCCCAAGCTTTATTGATATAGTTGTTGTAGCTCCTACTCCGACAAGCATGGCAAATCCAAGTATGATAGTTGTAATAGGCATTGTTACACCAACACCAGTAATAGCTAACGATCCTACCCCTGGTATATTTCCTATAAAAATTCTATCAACTACATTATACAAAGCATTTACAATCATTCCTATTATAGCTGGTACAGAATATTTTAATAATAATTTTCCTATTGACTCTTTTGCAAGTAATTCTTGTGTTCCCATTTAATCACCTCTTTCTATTTTTTTCAAACAAAATTTATTTTATTAATATAAGCATATTATATAATTACATAAAAAAAGAAACTGCCCATATAAAATTTAAAGTTGAGCTAATTCCTTTAAAGAAATCATATTCTCTTTTCATTTTAAGAATAAATTTTTATATTTTTTGGTTATGAATACAACGTTATATTTTATCTAATTTCATACTATATTAATATACAACTGATTTACATTATATCATATTTATCAACTGTTGCAACCAGTTTTATATGGCATTAAATCTCAAAACAATTTTATCAATATATAACACACTTCATACATATAATATAAATAATATATTGTATCTACATCATGGAAGGAAGAAAAATGGATAAGATTATACAAACTCAAGTTAATATAATGAGCCTTTTCACATTATTTATGCTCATTTTTCACAGTTATGTAAAGCTTGATATGAAAAAAATGTCCAATAAACTATTCATAAATATATGTACTCTAACTTCTTTTATATTAATTTTAGAAATTCTAAAAGTCTTTATAAATATTAATATATTAAATTATAAATTTATATATATCAATAAATTAGTTAATACATTGTTACTTATAGCTTCACCACTTCCTATATATATGTGGAACAAATATTTATCAATATGGATTAGCAAAAAAATTATTAATTTTAAGATAAAAATAAGCTATTTTGAAATACCCTTAATCATAAATACTACAATACTTATTTTGAATTTAAAGTATAATATAATTTTTTCAATTAATAGTTCAAATTTATATCATCGCGAAAGCTTTTTTATAATTCCATTATTAACTTGCACATTATATTATATAAATAGTTATTTAATTTTACTAAAAGAAAGACATAACCTTTCTAAGGATATATATAAATTTTTACACATACTTTATATTTTCCCTATTTTTACATTAGTAATACAATCATTAATTCCTCAATACTTATTATTTTGGAATAGTATCGCAACTATTTTTGTATTTACTTATATTTTAGTACAACAAGAACTATTGGAAACTGACTCTTTAACTGAAGCTTTCAACAGAAATTATTTTAATAACTTTATTTCCAAACTAAATAAACTTAATATCAATTTATCTAGGCTAGGTGCAATAAACATAGATCTAGATGAATTTAAATATATAAATGATACCTATGGTCACCAGGCTGGTGATGAGGTTCTTAAAGATTTTGTCCTTATATTAAATAAATCCTTTGGAAAAAAATCAAAAATTATTAGAATGGGTGGAGATGAATTTTTAGTTATTATAGAAAATACTTGTCCCAAAGAAATTGAAAGTGACTTAGAATTATTAAATTCTATAATAGAATCTCATAATTCTCACAGTAAATATACCATTAAATTTAGTTTTGCATATTGTATTTATTCTGATGACTTTGATAACATATATGATTTTTTTAATTATATTGATAATAAAATGTATCAAAATAAATACTTAAGAAAGACAGATAATATTAAATAAAGCTAACTATTAAATTTTTAATAGTTAGCTTTATTATTTATATTGAATTTAATTTACTTTTTCTAGAATTATCAAAATTTGAATCTACTTTAAAGATAGATAAAGAAACTCTTTTATATAGTACGTATGTTATTCCACATACTAATATAGATTTTATCCCATTAAAAGGTAATAATCCTATAGTAACATATTGAATTAATTCATCTTTTACCATATTCATTCCAAATGCAGGTAATAACAAATAAACATTTGCTATTATTCCTATAATTTCTATCGATAATGTTCCTAATGCCATTCCAAGTAATGCATTCTTTCTACTTTTATTTCTATGATAAACCCATGCTGCTGGAGCTACCAGAGAGACCCCTACTATAAAATTAGCAAGTTCTCCAACAAAATACGTTGATGTTCCCTTAACTATTAAAATTAATAAATTCTTTATCAATTCTACAACAATACCTGCCATAGGTCCAAAAGCAAATGCTCCCATAAGTGCTGGAATATCACTTAAGTCAATTTTAAGCCATGGAAATGGTAGAAATGGTATTGGAAAATCAAAGTACATAAGCACTACTGCTATTGCACCTAAAAGTGAAATTTTAATAAATTTGTTTAGGTTTTTGTTTTGTTGACTGTTCATTCTTTCTCCTCCCAAAAGTCTATCCCCTGGGGCAATGGGTTAGATTACATCTCAGTAAAATGACATTAATTTAACAATTCATTTTAATAATTTACCCATCTTATCTTAATTAGATACATATTAATAAATAAAAAATCCCTGATATATTAAAATATATCAGGGCTTAAAATACATAAGAAATAAGATGTGCTTAAAATAAATATCAAGCAATATCTAACCACTTACCTTCTTTCATCCAGACTATACTGTCGGCCTCGGAGTTTCACCGAATCATGCTAAAACTTAGCTCGCGGGCTATACCGCCGGTGGGGAATCACACCCCGCCCTGAAGATAATTTATTTACACTCATATTATATGCCTTACTATACCTTTTTGCAAGTATCTTTTTTAACAATTTTTCTATTTTACGAAACAAAATAATTAAAAAATGAAAAAATGGAGGAATGAAAAAATTAAGGCAAAAATCCTACAGGATTTTGAAATAGAAAGTGCTTGGCACCTATATTTTAAGTTTTGCGTAGCAAAACAAGCTTAATTCTTTCATCAATAAATTGCTTCACAATTTATAACCCTAGTTTTCTTCTTTAGGGATGTCTTTCATTGATAGTGAAATTCTATTTCTCTTACTATCTACTTCTAATATTTTAACCTTTACTATATCTCCAACTTTAACAACATCTAATGGATGCTTCACAAACCTATTAGCCATTTGACTTTTATGAACAAGCCCATCTTGATGGACTCCAATATCAACAAAAGCTCCAAAGTCGGATACATTTCTTACTGTCCCCATAAGTATCATACCTTCTGATAAATCTTTTAAATCAATTACTCCAGTTTTTAAAATAGGCTTTGGCATTTCCTCTCTTGGATCACGGCCTGGTTTTTTAAGTTCTTTTATTATATCTGACAAAGTAAGTTCTCCAATTTCTAACTCCTTAGAAATATTTGATATACCTTTATCCTTTACTCTTTCATCTATATCTTTAAGATTATTTTCTTTTAAATCTTCTTTAGTATATCCTAATAATTGAATTAAATTTCTTGCTGCCTCATAAGACTCTGGATGAACTGATGTATTATCTAAAGGTTCATTACTTTCCATAACTCTTAAGAATCCTGCACATTGCTCATAAGCTTTTTGTCCAAGTCTTTTTACCTTTAACAACTCTTTTCTATTTTTAAATCCGCCAGCTTCATCTCTATAGATTACTATATTATTTGCAATGCTTGAATTTATACCAGCAACATAAGTAAGTAATGATGGCGTTGCAGTGTTTAAATCTACTCCAACCTTATTAACAGAATCTTCAACAACACCCTTTAATGATTCATCAAGTCTTTTCGGTGTAACATCATGTTGATATTGCCCAACCCCCAAGGCTTTAGGATCAATCTTAACTAACTCAGCCATAGGATCTTGTAATCTTCTTCCTATAGAAATTGCTCCTCTTACTGTAACATCTAAATCTGGATATTCTTTAGTAGCAAGCTCTGAAGCCGAATAAACTGATGCACCAGCCTCTGAAACTATAACATATGCTATTTCTTTTCCAGTTTCCTTTTTTACTTCTGATATTATTTCAGATACCACTTCTTCTGATTCTCTTGAAGCAGTCCCATTTCCTAATGAAATTACTTCTACATCGTACTTATTAATTAAATCCTTTAATATATCTTTAGTTTCTTTAACTTTGTTTTGTGGAGCAGTTGGATATACTGTTGACTTATCTAGGAACCTTCCAGTACTATCTAATATTGCTATCTTACAACCTGTTCTAAATCCTGGATCATACCCCATAACTACTTTGCCCTTTATAGGTGGTTGCATTAATAATGCCTTTAAATTTTCCTTAAATATTTTTATAGCACCTTCTTCACCTATATTTGTAAGCTCACTTCTAACTTCTCTTTCTATAGATGGATATATTAATCTTTTTAGAGAATCTCTTATTGCTAATTTTAAGTATTCATCAGTAATATTATTATTTTTTAATATTTCATTTTCTAAGTAACTTATTATTTTCTCTTCATTCACTGCTATTTTTACTGATAATACTTTTTCTTTTTCTCCTCTATTTATGGCTAAAATTCTATGTGGTGGTATTTTAGCTACTTCTTCACTATAGTCGTAATACATCTCGAATGGTGTATGTTCATCGCTTTCACCTGTTGACTGTATCTTCCCTTCCTTGAATACTAATTCCCTTATCCACTTTCTATATTTTGCTTCATCAGATATTTCTTCTGCTATTATATCTAAGGCTCCATTAATTGCATCTTCTTTACTATTAACACCCTTTTCTTCATCAATAAATTTAAGTGCTTCACTATTTAAATCAGCATTAAATTCACCGCTTGAAATAATATCTGCAAGTGGCTTTAATCCTCTTTCTAAAGCCATAGTTGCTCTTGTTCTCTTTTTTTGCTTATAAGGTCTATATATGTCTTCTACTTCTGTCAAAGTCTTTGAAGCTTCCAAGGCCTTTACTATATCATCATTTAATTTTCCTTGCTCATCTATAAGTCTTAAAACATCTTCTTTTCTTTCTTTTAAATTTCTAAGATATATAAGTCTTTCTTGAAATTTTCTTAATACTTCATCACTTAAAGCGCCTGTTTGTTCTTTTCTATATCTTGAAATAAAAGGAACAGTATTTCCATCATCAAGCAGTGATATTACATTATTTACTTGGGTTATACTTATTCCTAATTCAGATGATAATCTTTCAACAATATCTACCATAAAGTCCTCCTATGCTATAGCAAAAATTTTTCTCCAAATTTTACATAATGATATTATAATACAATATCATACTTTTATGTAACATATAATTCATTTTTATAAATATATTAATAAATATGGAACATTTACTTTAATTATAATATTGATATTATGTAAAATTAAGATTATAATATAATTGTAAAATTTTTACAAATAGGTGATGATATGAATAAATTTATAATGATAATTAATAAAATAATAAGTATTCTTCTAATCTTCTTTATAGTCTTTATTATACTAAATGAATATTATGTAATAGAATTTTCCACTACTTTAAAGTATGTTTTGTATTTCTTAACATTAATACTTATACTTATTTCTTCAACAAAAGAAATAATAGTAAATAAGTCCGGATTATCTAAATTTATAAACTGCATAATATTATTTTCATCAATAGTTGGTGGTGTTTTTTCAATAGTTACAAACCAAATAAATATCTTTATTTATATATGCATTCTTTTCTCACTAATCTATGGATTTATAGAATTAGTTTATAAAAAGGCATAAATGACTACACTTATTTTTTCATAATCTCATGCCTCAAGTAATAGTATTAAGTATAACTATTATTTGAGGTATATTTTATGAAAAAAAAATTGTTTTATTCTGTATCACTAATTACTAGCATAGTATTATTATCTATTTCTATATTTTTTAATTTTACATATTCGCCTTTCAATGCTAATAATGTAAAAGAAAATATTGCGATATTTTCTTCTGAAACTTATGGTGGTAGACTAGCTGGTAGTAACGGTAATTTACTTGTAGGAGAAATAATAAGAAAAAACTTTGAGGATAATAAATTGGTTCCACTTAATGAAAATTATAAAGAGAGCTTTAAAACTCTATGTCCAATAAATAATAATAGCTCTCCATATCTTAAAATATCATTAGATGACGAAGTTGTTGAAACTTTAAAGTATGGCGTTGACTACAAAGAGGATATGCTTAATTTTAAGATCAATAGTTTAAGCTTTTCTGAAGATGATAAGGTAAATATTTATACAACTTCAATTGAAGTTGTAACTGATGAAGGAAATTGTTTATTTTATGTAGCTCCTAATAATGATTTTTCATTTAGAAGTTCATTTATGAGTAATTTTCCTTATGATATGATAGTTTTAATAACAACTGATACTTATAATAAAATATTAGATTCAGTTCGTTCTGGACTAACAGTTTCTGTTAATTTACCATTTTCAACTTCTGAAAAAGAGCTAGTAAATATAGTTGGAGTTCTAAAAGGATCTTCTAGCGATCTTCCCCCTCTTGTTTTAACTGCTCATTATGATCACTTAGGTCAAGATGGTCTAAAAAACACTTATTACGGTGCCTTAGATAATGCATCTGGAACAGCATTTTTATTAGAACTACAAAGGTCCATTGCTAGCTTCGGAACACCAAAACGAGATATAATTTTTGCTGCTTTAAATGCTGAAGAGTTTGGACTTCTCGGCTCTAAGAGTTTTGCAGAAAATAATCTTGAAAAGATTAAAGATGCCGAAGTAATTAATTTTGATATGATAGGTAGTGATAATTACCCTCTTACTTTAATGCTTGGAGCATCTTATAAAGATAAGGATTCTGAACTACTTAATTCTGTTGAAAAGATTTCTAAAAAAAATAATGTTGATACTAATGTTGTTTACGAAGATTCAAGTGACCATGCTAGCTTTAACAACTTAGGTATAGATGCTTTAAGCTTTTGTCATAGTAATATGACTAAAATCCATACCCCTAATGATACTGTTGATTATATAAGTGTTGATGCAATAGACAGTGCTTATAGCGTCATAGAAGATAAGATAAATGAATCTTGTTATGGAACACTCACTTTATTTTTCCATAATAAAACTTCACTATTTATATTTGCAATAATATTTGGCTTCTTAGCTTCAGCACCATTTGTATCTTATATAAAAAAGAAGAAAATAAGTTAATAAAAGTAGTTACTTATTTAAAGTAGTTACTTATTTAAAGTAGTTACTTATTTAAGTTATAAAGTAACTACTTTTATTTTAAACTCTATATTAAAAATAAAGGGGCGTTTTTATACAGCCCCTTTATTTTCAATAAATTTTTTAGTTATTATTTTTTAAATATGCAGTAATAAAATTATCTATTTCACCATTCATAACCGCATTTAAATTAGCTGTTTCTTCCCCAGTTCTATGATCTTTAACCATATTATATGGATGGAAAACATATGATCTTATCTGACTTCCCCACCCCATATCTTTTAATTCACCTGTTAGATCTTCTATTTTTTCCTTATGTGCTCTTTCCTTTAGGTCTATAAGTTTAGATTTAAGCATTGCCATAGCTGTATCTTTATTAGAAAACTGACTTCTTTCACTTTGGCATTGTACAACTATTCCAGTTGGCAAATGTGTTATTCTTATTGCTGATTCTGTCTTATTTACATGCTGACCACCAGCTCCACTTGCTCTATAAGTATCTATCTTTAAATCTTCACTTCTTATTTCAATATCTTGATCTTTTGTTAGTTCAGGAAGTACTTCAACTGATGCAAATGAAGTTTGTCTTTTACCATTTGCATTAAAAGGAGATATCCTTACTAATCTATGAACTCCCTTTTCAGCTTTTAAATATCCATATGCAAACTCGCCTTTTACCTTTAATGTTACACTCTTTATTCCAGCTTCATCGCCTTCTAAATAATCAAGAGTTTCTACCTTGAAACCTCTTTTTTCACACCATCTTGTATACATTCTAAGTAGCATTTCAGTCCAATCATTTGCATCACTTCCACCTACTCCAGCATGTAGTGTTAATATAGCATCGTTTCTATCATACTCTCCTGATAAAAGTAATTCTATCCTATAACCTTCTACATCTTTTTCTATAGACCTTATCTCTCTTATAACTTCATCTATAGATTCTTCATCATCTTCATCTATTAATTCTGCTAGTATCTCGACATCTTCAATTCTTGATACTAATGATTCATATCTATCTATTTTATCTTTAATTCTTTTACTTTCCTTTGTAACTTCTTCTGCTCTTTTTATATCTTCCCAGAATCCATTTTCCTGCATTTGAAGTTCTAATTCTTTTAATTGCTTTTCCAGTGCTTCTTTGTCAAAGAGAAGCCCCCATTTCTTTTATAACTTTCTTTATATCATTAAGTTTAGCTAATTCTGATTCTAACTTAATTATCATATAATCACCCTATCTTTTTTTTATTTCTCTAAAATAGCTTAATAGCTTTAAAAAAGTGCCCAAAGGGCACTTTTTTATACTTCTCTTCCACAGCAGTTTTTATACTTCTTACCACTTCCACATGGACATAAATCATTTCTACCTACTTTAGGTTCATTTCTAACTGGTTGCTTCTTTACATCTGAATCATCCCCACCATGGCTTGCTGATGTTTCTTCTGCTACTCTTTCTCTTTCAACAGTTTTTTGAACTTGGATATGGAATAAGAATTTAACTGTATCTATCTTTATTCCATTAATCATTTCTTCAAACATAGCACTACCTTCCATTTGGTATGCTTGTATTGGATCTAATTGCTTATATGCTCTAAGTCCTATACCTTGTTTTAAGTGATCCATATTATCTATATGATCCATCCACTTTTGGTCTACTACTCTAAGAAGTATTACTCTTTCAACTTCTCTAAAGTGCTCTTCACCAAACTCTTCTTCTTTTTCATGGTAAACTTTCATTAATATATCTAATAATTTATTAATTATTTCATCATTAGATAATTCTACTAACTCCTCAGTCTTAACTGCTCCATGAGGTAAGCATATATCTTCTAAGTATTGAATTAACCTTCCTATTTCTTCTTCAATGTTTTCATTTACACCATCTAAATGAGCTTTAACTGCATCGGATACTATTTCACTTACCATTACATTAATTTGTTCTCTCAAGTCTTTTCCTTCTAAAACTTCAGATCTTTGTTTGTAAATAACTTCTCTTTGCATATTCATAACATCATCATAACCGATAAGGTTCTTTCTTATATCAAAGTTATTACCTTCAACCTTCTTTTGTGCATTTTCTATTGCTTTACTTACCATCTTATGATCAATAGCTTCATCTTCTTCTAGGCCTAATTTATCCATTAATCCTTGAATCTTTTCTGATCCAAATATTCTCATTAAATCATCTTCTAAAGAAATATAGAATACTGATTCCCCTGAATCTCCTTGACGACCAGATCTACCTCTTAACTGGTTATCTATTCTTCTTGATTCATGTCTTTCTGTACCTATTATCTTAAGTCCGCCAACTTCTTTAACACCTTCTCCAAGCTTAATATCTGTTCCTCTACCTGCCATATTAGTAGCAATAGTAACACTACCTAATTCACCAGCATGAGAAATTATTTCTGCTTCTTGTTCATGGTATTTAGCATTAAGTACTTTGTGCTTAACTCCTCTTTTCTTTAGTAAAGAAGATAAGTACTCTGATTTTTCTATACTTACTGTACCAACTAGAACTGGTTGACCTTTCTTATTAGATTCTATTATCTCTTCTATAATAGCATTATACTTTCCTTTTGTGTTTTTATAGATTAAATCACTCTTATCTACTCTAGCGATTGGTCTATTTGTTGGAACAACTATTACATCTAATGCATAGATTTCTCTAAATTCATTTTCCTCTGTTAATGCTGTACCTGTCATACCAGATAACTTATTATACATTCTAAAATAGTTTTGGAATGTTATTGTAGCAAGAGTTTTTGATTCTCTTTCTATTTTAACTCCTTCTTTAGCTTCAATAGCTTGATGAAGTCCATCTGAATATCTTCTACCTTCCATAAGTCTACCTGTAAATTCGTCAACTATTATTACTTGACCATCCTTCACCATATAGTCCTTATCTATTTTCATTCCGTAATTAGCTTTTAACGCTTGAGTTATATAGTGTTGTAATTCTAAATGATCTGCATCCGCATAGTTATCTATCCCAAATGCTCTTTCAGCTTTTTCCACCCCTGCATCAGTTAACATTACTGAATTAGCTTTTTCGTCAATTGTATAATCTGCTTCAGCTAATAATTGTTTAACAAAATTATCTGCAACATTATAGAATTTAGTTGACTTTTCTCCAGCTCCTGAAATAATAAGTGGTGTTCTAGCTTCATCAATAAGTATTGAGTCAACTTCATCCACAACTGCAAAGTTCAATTTTCTTTGAACTTTTTCTTCTTTGTAAATTACCATATTATCTCTTAAGTAATCAAAACCAAACTCATTATTAGTTCCATATGTTATATCTGCAGAATATGCTTCTCTTCTTTGCTCAGATGTTAAGCCATGAACTATACATCCTGTACTTAATCCTAGGAAATTGTATAACTTACCCATCCATTCAACGTCTCTTGTTGCTAAGTAATCATTAACTGTTACTAGATGTACTCCTTCTCCTGTTAATGCATTTAAGTATAATGGTAATGTTGCAACTAAAGTCTTACCTTCACCAGTTTTCATCTCTGCAATTCTTCCTTGATGAAGAACCATACCACCTATAAGTTGAACTCTATAGTGTTTCATACCTAAAACTCTCCATGCAGCTTCTCTACAAACTGCAAAAGCTTCTGGTAGTATATCATCAAGAGTTTCACCATTTTTTAATCTTTTCTTAAACTCATCAGTTTTAGCTTTAAGCTCATAATCTGATAAGCTTTGCATAGTTTGATCTAAGGCTTCTATTTTATCTGCAAGTTTTTGTAATTTTTTGACTTCTCTTTCACTATATGACCCAAATAACTTTTCCAAAAATCCCATTATAATTTTCCTTCCAATCGTTTTATTTTATTAATTAGTTTAATCATGTACATGTATTTTATTTATCAATTTTCATGTATTTTATTTATCAATTTTAATTTATTGAATTTCATTTATAAATTATACCATTTTACTAATAATTAATTCAATAAATAAGTTACTTTTTAATAACATTATAACTAAAAAGGAAGTGCATTGCACTTCCTTTTATTAATTAAATGTAATATTCGTAAAATTTTAAATATAATCTGGTTCTAATAAGCCATAATCTCCATCTTTTCTCTTATATACTACACATACTTTATTTGCTTCTGAATCTTGATATACGAAGAAATTATGTCCCACTAACTCCATTTGAAGTACTGCTTCCTCAACTGACATAGGCTTAACTCCAAATCTTTTGACTTTAACAACTTCTCCATTTGTTTCTACAACTTCGTCGCTTAAAGCAACTTCATCTAATTGTGGGAATCTTAATGACTCATTGTTTCTTCTAGATAACTTTGTTCTTTGTTTTCTAATTTGTCTTTCTAGCTTTGCAACTACTAAATCAATTGATTTGTACATATCTTCAGTTGATTCTTCAGCTCTTAATATTATTCCATTAAACGGTATTGTTATTTCTACCTTCTGTTTATTTTTTTGCACTGATAAAGTAGTTTTTGCTTCTACCTCTGGATCAAAATATCTTTTTACCTTAGAAAGCTTTTTTTCAATCATTTCCTTTAATGCTGGTGTTGCTGTAGTATTTTTTGCTATTACTGAAACTCTCATATAAGTTCATCCCCTCTCTATAAGCTTAAACCTTACTCAGTAGTCTTAAATTTGTTTGTTTTATGATTATATTATACTACTTAGAAACCTTTTCAATCAAGATGAATATGAGCAATTGACAGAAAATTCACTTTATTTTACTCAATAAAACTTCTGTTTCCTCCTTGTTTTATATATATTTTAATTTTAATAAATTTTAAATCTTTTATTCTTACATATATAAAAAATAGCCACTAGTAAATACTAATGGCTATTTTTTCGTAAAGTTAGCTGACCTGGATTTTGACCCCACACTCGCCTACTGGAGCTTTTGCTACTCGGAATTAACCTCTCACTACTAACCCTCTCAATTTTCTTGGTAGGACTTACTTCTATACCGCACCATGCTCATTAGGAATTTTTCCAAACTTACGTGGATCGTTTTGCCTGCGACTGGCATCGACTTTCATCCACAGACCTAAACTTTACATTATTATTATATATAACTTTTTGCAACTGTCAATATTTTTATCGAATTAGCTCCACTTTTTTTTAGTAGTTTTTCACATTCAAGTAGCGTCGCACCTGTTGTTATTACATCATCAATTAAAATTATATTTTTATCTTTTATATTTTTATTGCTTTTAATTCCAAAAGCACCTTCTATATTTTTAAATCTATCTTCTTTTGATAAAGTTTTTTGCTCTTTTATATTTTTCACTTTAATTATGTCACTATATATTGGTATATTTAATGTTCTACTTATCTTTTGCGCCATAAACTCACATTGATTAAATCCTCTATCTTTTAAAGCTTTTTTACTGCTAGGAATAAATAATATTGCATCTACATCAATATTATTTTCATTTATTAACTCACATAAATAATCTGCCAATATATTGCCAGCTAAAAAATTTTTATTGTATTTAAATTCAAGTATTAATTTCTTCATTACTCCACTATAATATCCATATGATAATATCTTAGATTCTTCTTTTACTCTCATTATCTTACTTTTACATATTGGACATACACCTATGACTTCATTATCACAGGTAATACATTTATTTTTAGGTGGATATATTATATCTAGTAACTCATCTATAATCTCTCTTAATAGTTTAATAAGCCCTTTTCCCATATTTCCTTGTTATATCCCCTTGTTATTTCTTTAGCCAAGTCCATATCCTCTGATATTTCCTTACCAACTAGAATTACTTCTCCTGTTTTATTTCCCTTTACATTTTTTCCAACCTCAGCACAAAAGTATATTATTTTTTTATAACTATAAAATATTTCATCAGAAAATAATGCAACTATATCTATATCCTCTGAATCTATTTTATATTCCCTAACATTATTCGTAATTACAAAAACGCTTTTATTTTTTAATTTATATAAAGAATCTATTTTTTTTATATTTTCGCCTCTAAAAAATTTAACTATCTTTATATCCTTAATCTTTAGTTCTTTTGTATAATAATCAAATAACTTATTAATCTTTTCTTCATTAGGTACATATATAATAACCTTTCGATTATTACTTTTAAACCACATTAAATAATCATATAGTGTATAAGGCATATCTTCATCTAACTTTACTCTAGTTGTAATTATTCTCGGCTCTACAAAAGGTATGTTTCTAGTTAAGTCCGAAACTGATATACATCTACCCATGTTAACTATTCTTTCTACAGAAAATATTATCATCCTTCTACTACATAAATATAAATATTCAATAGATTGCCTAAGCTCTTCTTTTGAACTAAGCGAGTATAAACTTATATCGTCAATTATACATAACTCATAACAATTACTTATTTTATTAACATTTTTAAAATTTACAAAAACTAAATCCTCATTTCCTTCTTCTTCCTCAATATATGAATATTTAAATTTGTAATTATTATTTTTTAAATCCTCTATTATTTCTTTATTAAAATCTGTTCCCGCCCACACATATAATACTTTTTTATTTTGTTCTAGTATTGACTTTATTAACGGTAAAAATATAAATGTACTATTATATGGACTAGTTATTACAGTTAGTATTTTAGATTGCTTATTATACCATTTATTTATCTTAGATGTACAATTATTAAACTCTTTTAGGTTTATTAATTTTTTATCTAACATTTAACCTCTCCTCATTTATTCACTAAACACATCTTGACTTGTAATATCTATTATTCTATCTCTAAGTGAAGAATATCTCTCCATACTTCTTGTATTAGATACCATATATTTTAAAGCCTTTGGAATACCAACAACAACTACAAGTTCTTTTGCTCTAGTTATAGCTGTATATAATAAATTTTTATTCATTAATAGTGGTGAACCCATAAATGCTGGAGTAATTATTACCTTAAACTCACTTCCTTGACTTTTATGTATAGTAATTGCGTATGCTAACTCTAGTTCATCCAAATATATGTAATCATAAACTACTTTTCTTTCATCATCAAAGATTATAGTAATTGTCTTCTCTTCTTCATTTATGCTTTGAATAAAGCCCATATCTCCATTAAATACCCCTACACCTTCATTTTCTCCACTTCCATTAACTCTAATCCATTTTAAAGAATAATTATTTTTAGTTTGCATTACTTTGTCACCTTCTCTAAAAATAACTTCTTTCAACTCTTTTTCTCTCTTGCTAGGGGATTTAGGATTCAAAACTTCTTGAAGTTTATTATTCAAATTTTGCACACCTAATATCCCTTTTCTTGTAGGTGTTAATATTTGAATATCTCTATACTTATCCCATGCTTTTTTAAAGTTAGGTAGCCTTCTATTTATTAAATCTATTATTGTAGATAATATTAAATCCACATTGTCTTTATTTTCAAAAAAGAAGTCACCATCTCTTCTATTTATATACGGCATTTCACCATTATTAATTTTATGTGCATTCGTTACAATAAGACTTTCTTCTCCTTGCCTAAAAATATCCTTAAGTCTTACTACTTTTATAAAATTACTTTCTATTAAGTCCTTTAATACATTTCCTGCACCAACTGATGGTAATTGATCTACATCACCAACTATTATTAATCTTGTTCCAAGCTTTATTGCTTTAAGCAAACTATGCATAAGCATTATATCTATCATAGATGCCTCATCTATGATAATTACGTCAGCCTCTAATGGTTCCGATTCTCCTTTTCCATAATAAGAATTTTCATCTTCACTTACTCCCATTTCTAATAATCTATGAATTGTTTTTGCTTCTCTACCAGTAGATTCAGTCATTCTCTTAGCTGCTCTTCCTGTTGGTGCTCCTAATAAAACCTTCATGCCATTATTTTCATATATTTCTATGATAGATTTTATAATTGTAGTCTTTCCTGTTCCAGGACCTCCAGTTATTATCTCTATACCATTTTCAAAAGCTCCAACAATAGCTTCTCTTTGGGAATTGGCAAATTTAATTTTATTTTTTCTCTCAAAAGTTTCAATTTCAAATTCGACATCTGTATTTATCGTTCTAAAGTTCTCTATACTTAATGTTATTATTTTATTTGTAACACCTAATTCACAATAATAATATGGTAATGAAAACACCGCTTCTATATCATTAATTTTTTCTATTTTTATTTTAGTTTCTAATGCTAAGTTATATAAGTTTTCTTCTACCATTTGACCCGGTACACCTAATATTTTAGATACTTCATCAATTAAATTGTTTTTAGGCATATATGTATTACCCGATGCTGAAAATTGATTCAATATATATCTTATTCCACTTTGTATTCTAAATGGTGAGATAGATTCTATTCCAAGGCTTTTTGCTATTCTATCTGCCGTTATAAATCCTATTCCAGAGATCTCATCGCAAAGAATATAAGGATTTTCTGAAACAATAGCCTTAGCATCTACCCCAAACTTTTTATATATTTTTATGCATTGGTTAGTTGTCATCCCATGACCTTGAAAATATATTATTATATCTTTTAAATCTTTTTGTTCTATATAAGATTCATAAATTATCCTAAATTTCTTTTCACCAATACCTTCAATTTCTTGAAGTCTTTCAATATGATTTTCTAATATATCTAAAGTTTCTTCCTTAAATCTATCAACAATTTTTTTAGCAGTTATTGGACCTATTCCATGAATTATACCTGTACTCAAATATTTTTTAATTCCATCTATGGAATCTGGTAATACTTCTTCATATTCATCTATATTAAACTGACGTCCAAATTGCTTATGAAGAACCCATTGTCCTTTTAACTTAACATGTTGCCCTTCCTTTAAAAAAGGAACTATTCCAACTGCATTTATACAATCTTTATCTATCCTTACCTTTGATACAACATATCCTGTATCATCACTTTTGAATACAATAGATTCTACTATTCCGTTTAGACATTCCATGTTATCTCTCCAAATCTTCTAATAATATTTTAATCTCACTATTTTTATTATATAATTATATCATATATAAGTTGTAATAAAGATTATACATTTATTTAAATCTTACTATAATTAATGTGCTATAATTAAATATATAAGTATACTAACTTATAAAAATAATAAAATTTATATTATTTCAATTTTATACTATATTTGAATACGTTTTATAGCTATTTCTGTTATGTCTAGCTATTAATGTTATAGTTTTTAATTGAGATTTATATTAAAAATATGGAGGTGCTCATATGATAATCAAAAATTGTAACATAGTATATTTTGATAGGATAGAAAAGGGCTCTATCTTAATCGAAGATGGAAAAATTAAAGAAATAAACCCAAATAATATTAATGACTCTGAAGTAATAGATGCAGAAGGACTATATTTATCTCCAGGGTTTATAGATGTTCATATCCATGGTGCAGGTGGGCATGATACAATGGATGGTACTTTTGAGGCAATCAATGAGATTTCTAAAACTATAGTTAAGCATGGAACTACTGCTTTCACACCAACTACAATGACAGTATCAGTAGATGATATAAGAAAATCTATGAAAGTTATAAAAGAAGCCAAGGAAAATGGTACTGATGGTGCTATTGTTCTAGGAGCTCATCTTGAAGGTCCTTTCATTAGTCCAAAAGCTATAGGAGCTCAAAATCCTAATTTCTTAATTTCTCCAACACTTGATAATTTTAATGCTATGGTCGGAGATGCTGAAGATGCCGTTATATCAATTACAATTGCTCCTGAAGTTCCAGGTGCTAAGGAATTAATAAAAGAATTATCAAAAAAAGGAATAGTTTGCTCTATAGGTCATACTAAAGCTACTTATGATGAAGCTATGGAAGGAATTAAATGTGGTTGCTGTCACTCAACTCATTTATTTAATGCAATGACACCATTTGCTCATAGAGAACCTGGAGTTGTAGGTGCTATATTTGATAGCGAGATAACTACAGAAACAATTTCTGATGGTATCCATATATCATATCCATCACTTAGAATAGCTTACAATCAAAAGACAACTGATAAAGTTTTATTAGTCACTGATGCAATGATGGCATGTGCTATGCCTGATGGCATGTATGCATTAGGCGGCCAAGATGTTGTTGTTAAAGATGGAGCTGCAAGACTTTTAAGTGGAAGCTTAGCTGGCTCAATATTAACTTTAGATAAAGCTGTTAGAAATGTATATAAGAACGTTGGTCTTCCACTAAATGAAGCTGTAAAAATGGCAACTTTTAATGCTGCTAGACATTGTAAAGTTGAAGATAGAAAAGGTCTTGTAAAAGAAGGCTATGATGCTGATTTAGTTTTATTTGATGAAGACATAAATATAAAAAATGTTATAGTTGCTGGTAAAGTATTAGTATAAACAAAAATGCTCCAATTTTGAATTGGAGCATTTTTTATTTTAAATATACTTTATCTCTTTTACTTTATTATTTTAAAGATATTTCTTTATTTCTTCTACTTTATTTAAATTTTCCCAAGGTAAATTTAAATCATTTCTTCCAAAATGTCCATATGCAGCTGTTTGCTTATAAATTGGTCTTCTTAATTCTAGATCTCTTATTATAGCACCTGGTCTTAAATCAAATACTTTTTCAACTATTGAAATTATTTCTGCTTCTGATTTCTTTCCAGTTCCAAATGTATCTATTTCTATTGATACTGGTTTAGCTACTCCAATAGCATAAGCTAATTGAATTTCTAATTTATCTGCAACTCCTGCTGCAACTAAATTCTTAGCAACCCATCTGGCTGCATAAGCTGCTGATCTATCAACTTTAGTTGGATCTTTTCCTGAGAAAGCACCACCGCCATGTCTTCCATATCCACCATAAGTATCAACTATTATCTTTCTTCCAGTTAATCCGCTATCTCCTTGTGGACCTCCAACAACAAATCTACCAGTTGGATTTATGTAATACTTAGTAGTATCATCTAATAATTCTGCTGGAACTACAACTTTAATTACATGTTCCATTAAATCTTCTCTTATTTGTTCCTGAGATACATCTTCACTATGTTGTGTTGATATTACAATTGCATCTATTCTTATTACTTTATTATCATCATATTCAACTGTAACTTGAGTCTTTCCATCTGGTCTTAAATATGGTAAAGTTCCGTTCTTTCTCACTTCTGATAATCTTCTTGATAATCTGTGAGCCATTGCTATTGGTAAAGGCATGTATTCTTCTGTTTCATTTGTTGCAAAACCAAACATCATACCTTGGTCTCCAGCCCCAACTGCCTCAACATCATCCTTTTGTCCATCTCTTGATTCTAAAGCTTCATCTACACCCATAGCTATATCGCCTGATTGCTCATCTATTGATGTTAAAACTGAACATGTTTCGCAGTCAAAACCATACTTAGCTCTATCATATCCAATTTCTTTTACTGTTTCTCTAACTAACTTTGGAATATCAACATAACAATTAGTTGATATTTCTCCCATAACTAGTACCATTCCTGTAGTAACAGCTGTTTCACAAGCAACTCTTGCCATAGGATCTTTAGCTAAAATACTATCTAATACTGCATCTGAAATTTGGTCACAAATTTTATCTGGATGCCCTTCTGTAACTGATTCTGATGTAAATAATCTTCTCATTTTCATTTCTCCTTTCATTTTACTTGATATTAATTCTGAATTAATTTATAAAATAAAAAAATCTCTTCGATAAGAAGAGACGTTAAAAATCCTAATCTTTCTTATCTTGCAAAATTACTTTGCAGGAATTGGCACCACACTTAAACTTAATAAAGTAGGTTGCCGGGTTTCATCGGGCCCTTCTCCCTCCACCTCTCTGGATAAGAACTAATATCAAATTTTACTTTTTAGAGTATATCACCTTTAATACTACTAGTCAACTATAAAATATAAATTTATTACATATTTAAATTTCTTAACTAATAAAATATTAGGTTATTTGTAAATATAAAAAAAGACAAGAATCCTTGTCTTTTGTGGTGGGGGAGGACGGATTCGAACCATCGAAACGAAACGTAACAGATTTACAGTCTGCCCCCTTTGGCCACTCGGGAACTCCCCCATATTTATTGGAGCTGGCAATAGGAATCGAACCTACAACCTGCTGATTACAAGTCAGCTGCTCTACCGTTGAGCCATGCCAGCATATTTATTAATGAAATATCTACTTCTCTTCTTTCAGTAGATTGGCTTTTACACTAAATTCAGTTATCACTATACTCTACTTCATTAAGTGTTTAATACCAAAATGGTGGAAACAACAGGGATCGAACCTGTGACCCTCTGCTTGTAAGGCAGATGCTCTCCCAGCTGAGCTATGCTTCCATATCAATGTTATAAAATGGTGGGGGAGGACGGATTCGAACCATCGAAACGAAACGTAACAGATTTACAGTCTGCCCCCTTTGGCCACTCGGGAACTCCCCCATTTTATGGAGCTGGCAATAGGAATCGAACCTACAACCTGCTGATTACAAGTCAGCTGCTCTACCGTTGAGCCATGCCAGCATATTATATTAAATAAATTTTATATGGTGGGGGAGGACGGATTCGAACCATCGAAACGAAACGTAACAGATTTACAGTCTGCCCCCTTTGGCCACTCGGGAACTCCCCCATTAAATTTATTTAATTTCAGTTAAGTAAACATTGTCGTCTCAACTGACAATGATTAGTATATATTTATTGTATCCTAATTTCAAGTGTGATATTCACTTATTTAAAGAGATTATACTTATTTTTTTCTATATTTCTTTAATTTTCTTCTATTTAATACTAATATCACTTTTTTATTGTCTTATATTGTCCTAAAAATAAATTCGTCTAAAGCAATATAATTGTATAGTTATTATTAATAATTGTTTGAATTTTTACTGAGAAAATACATACATATTTTTATCAATACTCAAATCATCAAATTTTTTCTTCAATAATATCTAAATCAATATATCTACTTATGATACTCTTAAACTCTTCATAATCCGATAATGACATTCTCTTTTTTACTAATGAAAATCCTTCTCTTACATTGTCATCATCATATTTATCAGAAAAATGATCATTTATCTTCACTATATCTACTATAGATAAACTTTTTAACATTCTGTCTATTTCTAACTTTTCACTTTCTTCTAGTTCTCCAAACAAATTATTTTCAATATCGCTTTGCTTTATTGATAGCCCTTCTATTTCATTTTCACCAGTTATTATATTTTCATTAGAATTACTACTATTACTCATATTAGATTTTTCTTTAATATTAATGCTATTTTTATTACTATCTATTTTCTTCTTATTCAGATTATTTGATATATCTTGCCCATTTGAAACTTCACTACTATTTAAAATTTTTTCAGTAGTAGATCTCATTGAATTACTTATAGCCTCTTCGCTTTTTAATGGCTCCCATACTAATAAATAGTATATAGGTATACTAGCTCCAAGAATTATAGTAATTATATAAAAAAATATTTTTTTCACATTTATTCATCTCCTTTTATTTAATTAATTTCCTCTTTATGTTTTTTTATACATTTTATTATATTTATTAATCTTGGAACATATATTGTATAAGCGGAGGTGAATTTTTAGTGAAGCATAAAGTATTATATAATTCTTATAATTCTCATATTGAAATAGCAAAATTTATCAAAGACTATATTACGAATAATACTGTAATTGTATGTATAGGTACTGATAAGTGCATTGGTGACTGCTTAGGTCCAATGGTTGGTACATTTTTAAAAGAAAAAAATTTTCCTCTTCCAGTGTACGGAACTATAGAATCTCCAATACATGCTCTTAATATAAATAATAGATTAAATGAAATTAATAAATTGCATCCAAAATCTTTAATTATAGGAATAGATGCCTGCTTAGGTGAAGCTAGTTCTATTGGTGAAATACATACCAGAGACTATCCAATACATCCCGGAAAAGGAGTGGGGAAAAACTTACCTGACGTTGGTATAGCTTCTATAATCGGTATTATTGATTCAAGTGAAAATGCTGAGTTTTTTACATCTAGAAGTATTCGTCTACATTTAGTCATGGAAATGTCAAAAATAATTTCAGCTGCCATTATTTATGCATATAATCTTACTCATAACCAAAAGGGGAGTCTTTGAACTCCCCTTTAATAATTTTATATATTTACTATGTATTTAATAATATCTATAGATTACTCAACTAATGTTATTTCATTATCTGAAGAATTTGTATCTATCTTGTCTAAGTATCCTAAAACTTTACCTGTTCCCTCTGCTACTGCTTCTACTGAATTATTCGCAACCTCAACAGTAACCCCAGTTTCATGCTCTATTAGCTTATCTAATCCATCTAATAAAGAACCTCCACCTGTCATTAGTATCCCTCTCTCTATTATATCAGCAGCAAGCTCAGGTGGTGTTTTTTCCAATACAAATTTAACACTATCAACAATTAAGGATACCGATTCTTTTAATGCATATATTATTTCATCTGTTGAGATAGAAAGTTCATCTGGTAACCCAGTAATTAAATTTCGTCCCTTCATATTTGCAGTTAAGCTTCTTGATCCTTTAAACGCTGATCCTATAGTTACTTTTAATTCTTCTGCGGTTTTCTCACCTATCATTATCTTGTACTTATTTCTTACATACTTTATTATTGCATCGTCAAATGTATCCCCAGCTACCTTAATAGATGATCTTACAACAACTCCACCAAGAGATATTACAGCTATATCAGTAGTACCTCCACCAATATCTACAACCATGGATCCACTTGGTCTAGTTATATCTAATCCTGCACCTATTGCTGCAGCTAAAGGTTCTTCTATTAAATGAACTTTTTTGGCTCCAGAGTTTCTTGCCGCATCAATTACTGCTCTCTTTTCAACTTCTGTTGCTTGAGACGGAACACATACCATTACTTTAGGAGCCGTAATCTTACTCTTTCCATACGCCTTTTTAATAAATTCTTTTAACATCTTTTCTGTTATATCATAATCTGATATAACCCCATCTCTTAATGGTCTTACCGCAACTATGTTACCTGGAGTTCTTCCAATCATTTTCCTTGCCTCTTCACCAACTGCAAGTACTTTATTATTATTCTTATTTATTGCGACAACTGATGGCTCTTTTAATATTATTCCTTTACCTTTTGCATAAACTAAAACAGTCGCTGTACCTAAGTCTATTCCTAAATCGCTCCTATTTCTCCAAAACCACATTCCTTGTTCACTCCTACTCTATTCACACTATATAATATTTGAAATCTCTCTTATTTTACAATATTCGCTCTATTTCTTATTATATATGGAATATGGTAATCCTTCAATATATTTGTATTTAATTTTGTAATCAATTACTACTCTGCGGCCTTATATTTCATTTTGGTAGCTTTTCCACCTCTTATGTGTCTTTCAGCTTTATTTAACTCTAGTATTGAATGAGTTTGTTCTGCTATAGCTGGATTTATCTTAGGTAATCTTTCTGTCATATCTTTATGAATAGTACTTTTACTTACTCCAAATACTTTTGCAGTTTTTCTAATTGTATCTTTTGAATCTATAATGTATTTCGCCACTTCTAAAACTCTTTCTTCTATATAATCTTTCAAAATATTACCTCCCTTTGGATAGCTTATTAATACGCGACCATTAAAATTTAATATATTCATCAGCCATTTTAAATTAATGGCTGATGAATGTTTATTATTCTTGATTAAATGTAAAATATGTTGTTGGATCTAAATCTTTTCCATCTACATCTTGAACTTGAATATTTAAATGTTCGCCAAATTCATTATTTGTAAATATTTTAGAACTATCTCCTACAGTTCCTATAACAGTTTCTTCTGTTACTTTATCTCCAACGTTTACCCTTATATCCTTGGATAAATTACAATACTTTGTATATAATCCATTTGCATGGGCAACAACTACATAATTTCCTTCTTCAATTTTGCTTGAAACTTCTTTTACTTCACCTACAGCTGCGGCTTTAACTTCTGTTCCAACGCTAGCTTTTATATCTATTCCTCTAATATTTCTACTGCTTCCATCACTCATAGCTTGTGGCTTTGGATAAGAATATCCTCTTGCAATTGATCCATCTAAAGGATTTGCAAAACTCACTTCTACATTAGTTCCTGTAGAAACATTAACATCTTCTTCTGTAGATGCTATTTCATTTTCTGCTAATACATTATTTTGAGTATTTTCTACTCTATCAGCATTTTGTTTTTGTAAATCTGAAGTTGCTTTATCATCAACATTTAAAGTAAATTCATTTTGTGATTGATTACTTTGTTCTAATGCCTTATTTTTCTTTGTTGTAACAACAGCAACAGTTGCAATTACACATAAGCAAAGGAATAGTACTAAATAAAAGCCCTCCTTTCTGAAAAAGTCTTTTACCTTATCTTTCTTATTTTGGTCCATATCAACACCTCCTTTTTGTATTCTTGCCCGTTCTAATAAATTAATACACTTGAAATTGGATTTATTTACACCAAATTTCTACATTTACCAACATTTCTAGTAACTATATTAAAAATTAGTATTTAATAAGATCAATTAATAAGTTTTAATTTTATTATCTTAAAATAAAAAAGAAGTAAGATATAATGCAATTTCATATAGCCTTATATCTTACTTCCTTATAATATATTTATATTTTAATTATGAATTTTATCTATACTCTTCCTATTTGCTACTAAATAAAATTCAATTAAACTTTACCTCTTTTAACTCAATCCCTGTATAGTAATGCTTCAATATCTCTTCATATCCCTTTCCATCCTTAGCCATAACATTTGCTCCCCATTGACTCATACCAACGCCATGACCGTATCCTTTGCAATTAAATATTATCTTATCACCATTTATAGTAAATTGAAAATTAGTTGAACTTAATCCAAATGCCAATCTAAAATCTGAGCCCTTAACTTTTGCTCCTCCAAATCTTATTTCCTTTACTCCGCCTGCATCACTTCTACCTAAAATTTCTATATCATTTTGTAAATTTTCTTCGCTTATTTTTGCATCTTCATATTTTGAATTTATATTACTTACAAACTTAGAAATATCAAATGAAAACTCACTTGTAAATTTAGGTGCTATTTCTTCTCCCTTACTTTCTGTAGATACTAAATAAGGAACAGCGCTTGAAAATACATCCACAGCATTTTCCGTCATTCCTGAACTTGTAGAGAAAAATTGTGGATATTGTACTAATTCATTATCATATGTTAAAACCATACCTTTTGTTGCATCAACAGCTTCTGATATTTTAGCCCAATATTCATTTCCTTGATCACCCCATTTTTCTAATCGACTTTCTTTAGTTATAAAGACTTGACAGTGAGTAGTATCACATACATCTCCTCCCTTAGCTTCATTGCAAGGTCTAGTTTTTTTTGCTGCTACATATGTTCTTGCAGCTACCGCCTGTGCCTTTAAAGCTTCTGATTCAAAGCTAGCTAGCATTTCACCTGATACTACACTCTTTACATACTCTTCTAAAGGAATTTCTATTATTTTATCTTCCTTTGTCAAATGAACTTTTATAACATCATTTCCTGTTAAAGTTACAAAATTATTTTCTTTTACTTCAGTATTTACATCTGTATTATCTACTTGTGCTTCTTCAAGTGCACTGACTGGAGAAGACTTAATCACAAACATTGGAATTGCAATCATAGATATTAAGACTAGAGCGCTAAAAAAAATAAGAGATATCAACCCTTCTATTGAACTTAATTTATTTTTCAATCACATCGCCTCCTAATTAAATAAATACAATTTAATATATGTGAAAATTCATTAAGTATACTTTATTTTTTATTTTTTATGTTAAGTTATCTTGAACTAATATAAAAAATAAAGAACCTAGATCTAATTCTAAGTTCTTTATTTAGGTGAATATAGCCATATTTATTTAAAATATATTTATCTGTCAACCCTGTATATATTAGCTCCTAAGCCTCTAAACTTTCCTTCTATATTCACATATCCTCTATCTATGTGATATATATCACTAATTTCAGTTTCACCTTGCGCTACTAGTCCAGCTAGTATCATAGCTGCCCCGGCTCTTAAATCTGTGGCTTTTACCTCACAGCCGGTTAGCGATTCAACACCTTCTATTATTGCAGTTCTTCCATCTATTTTTATGCTCGCACCCATTCTTACTAATTCAGCAACATGCATAAACCTATTTTCAAATACAGTTTCTGTTATGATACTTGATCCCTTTGTTACAGCCAATAATGTCATCATTTGAGCTTGCATATCTGTAGGGAATCCAGGATAAGGTAATGTTTTTATATCAACAGGACTCTTTTTTCCTGTTCCATCAACCAACATAACATCCTCTTTTATACTCTTAAATTTTACCCCACATTCTTTTAATTTTTCTATAGTTGGTCTTAACTGTTCTTCATTAGCTCCATTTATAGTAATCTTACTATTTGTTATAGCTGCTGCTACCATGAATGTTCCAGCTTCAACTCTATCATATATTGGTTTATAAGTTACTCCTTTTAATTCTTTGACACCTTCTACAGTTATTTTCCCCATTCCAGCTCCATGAATTTTTGCTCCCATTGAATTTAAAAAGTTAGCTAAATCCCATATTTCTGGTTCTTCAGCTGCATTTTCAATAATCGTTGTACCTTGTGCTAAAACAGATGCCATTAAAATATTTTCAGTTGCACCAACAGATGGAAAATCTAAATATATTCTATTTCCTTTAAGTTTTTTAGCTTTGGCTTCAACAAAACCATGTCCCATTTCAATTTCTGCACCTAAGAGTTTGAATCCTTTTAAATGTAAATCGATGGGCCTACTACCTATGTTGCAGCCTCCTGGCATTGATATTTTACATCTTCCAAATCTAGATAACATAGGTCCCATAATTAAGAAAGATGCTCTCATCTTTCTTATTAGTTCACTATTCATATCTGTTTCTTTAATGCTATCAGTATTTATTTTTAGATCGCCATTTGAGTCATTCTCAATTTGACAATTCATTCCTGATAATAAATCAGTTAAAACTACTACATCTTCTAACATAGGTGCATTTTGAATAATTATATCATTTGGACTTAAAATACTTGCAACTATTATTGGTAAAACAGAATTTTTAGCTAAACTAATATTCACTTCACCATTTAGTTTATTCCCACCTTCAACTATAATTTTTTCCATATTGTCCTCCATAATGAATTGTTAGTATGTTACGAATATCACTGGTGTTCCTATAATTAAATATTCTCCTGTATCATATTTAGTAAATCCCATATTAATTTTATTTCCATCATATAGCTCTGCTTTTCCTACTGACCCATTATGAATATTTAATACTTCCAGAGTTTTCATATCTATATTGTTCTTTAGTGTATCTAAAAGATTCTGCTTTTGGTCTTCTATTATTTTTACCTTTATAAAATTAAAATATTTTATATTTTTTGCTGCAATATTTTGTATTTGTTTTAATTCTTGTTTTAATTGAAAAGTATTAGCATTTTTATCATTATTTATATAAGTAATTTGAACTTTAGTGTCTTCATCATTACTCCATACTACTACCTTTATTTCTTTAATTAAATCTTTATAAACAATGATATTTTCATTAGCTTCTATATCTTGCCCAAAACTTTTTTTAAAATTTTCTTTAAGTAAAGAAAACTCTTTATTAACAGGTTGACCTATACTATATTCCACCTTAATACCATTTTGAATAAAATCACTGTTTTTTATAAATTCAGTTTCCATAAAATCAAAATTATCTGAGTTCGACTCAGATCTAATTGGAACTGCACCAATAATTAATAAAGATAAGCTTAAAACAAACATCAATTTCATAACATTCTTCACAATATCCCCCTACCTTTCTATTTAATTATTGTCCAGTTTATTTTTTTTTATTCAAAATTAATAGCTATAATATAATATATAGATTTAGTTGAAATTTGTGATTAATTGTCACTATTTATACAAATCTAAATTGATTATATAAAAAATAGAGGGATAAAAGAAATTCTATTTCTTTTATCCCTCTATTTAAAGCTAATGATTAATACTTATAGTACTAATTCTTGCATTAGCTCTTGCCAATGCCCTTTTAGCTCTTTCAACATCTATATTTTTATCTTCTTTTAACCTTTTTTCTGCTCTTTCCTTTGACTTTTCTGCCCTATCTACATCTATATCAGATTCTCTCTCTACAGCATCACAGCAAAACTTTAATTCATTATCTTTTAAATAAATTATTCCTGATGATGTAAATATTCTTTCTTTCATAGTTCCATTTATTATTAATGTAGTAGTTGGAATAGTACTTAATATTATAGGAGCATGATTTGCTTTGAATTCAATTTCACCATCTTTAGTCAACGTAATTAAACTTTCAGCTTCTAATTTTAAAGGTTCTTTTCCTGGGGCGATTATACTTATATTAAAAGTTTTACTCATAATTCCATCCCCTATCTTAAGGTCTTAGCTTTTTCTATAGCTTCTTCTATAGATCCTACAAATAAGAATGCTGATTCAGGTAGATCATCATGCTTACCATCTAAAATTTCCTTGAATCCCCTTACAGTTTCTTTTACCGGTACATATCTTCCTTGCATACCTGTAAATTGTTCTGCTACTGTAAATGGTTGTGATAAAAACCTTTGAACTCTTCTTGCTCTAGCAACTACTTTTTTATCTTCATCTGATAATTCGTCTACTCCAAGAATTGCAATTATATCTTGTAATTCCTTATATCTTTCTAGGATATTCTTTACCTCTGTAGCTACATCATAATGTTCTCTTCCAACCACTCTTGGATCTAATATTCTTGAGTTTGATTCTAACGGGTCAACTGCTGGATATATTCCAAGTTCAGCTATACTTCTTGATAAAACTGTTGTTGCATCAAGGTGAGTAAATGTTGTAGCTGGTGCTGGGTCTGTAAGGTCATCTGCTGGAACATATACTGCTTGAACAGATGTGATTGATCCATTCTTTGTTGATGTTATTCTTTCTTGAAGTGCTCCCATTTCAGTTGCAAGAGTTGGTTGATATCCAACTGCTGAAGGAATTCTTCCTAATAACGCAGAAACTTCTGATCCCGCTTGAGTAAATCTAAATATATTATCTATAAATAAAAGAACGTCTTGACCTTGATCTCTAAAATATTCAGCCATAGTTAATCCAGTTAATGAAACTCTCATTCTTGCTCCTGGTGATTCATTCATTTGTCCAAATACTAAAGCTGTCTTATCTATAACCCCTGACTCTTTCATTTCATAATATAAGTCGTTACCTTCTCTTGACCTTTCTCCAACTCCTGTAAATACAGAAAGACCACCATGCTCTTTTGCTATATTATTTATTAATTCTTGTATAAGAACTGTTTTACCAACTCCAGCTCCTCCAAATAGTCCTATCTTTCCACCCTTTTGATATGGAGCTAATAAATCTATAACTTTTATTCCTGTTTCAAACATTTGTGGCTCTAAAGATTGCTCCTTAAAACTTGGTGCTGGTCTATGAATTGGGTACATCTCTTTAATTTCTACATCTCCAGCATTATCAATAGGATGCCCAAGAACATTAAATACTCTTCCTAATACCTCTCTACCAACTGGAACAGATATACATCTTCCCATATCAGTAGCCTTCATTCCTCTTTTTAATCCATCAGTAGATTCCATAGCTATAGTTCTAACAATGTCATCTCCCATATGCTGTTCAACTTCAACTATCAGTAGTTTTTCTCCCATATCTATTCTAATTTCATTATAGATATTAGGTAAAGCATCTGAATCAAATTTTATATCTACTACTGGTCCAATTACTTGAACTACTTTTCCTACTCTTTCAGGCATAGTAATACCTCCTTACTATTTTTGAGCTTCTGCGCCTCCTACAATCTCTGATATCTCTTGTGTTATCATTCCTTGTCTTATTCTATTGTACTTAAGGTTTAAAGATTGTAATATGTCATTAGCATTTTGTGTTGCTCCGTCCATAGCAGTCATTCTAGCATTTTGTTCGCTAACTTTTGAATGCAGCATAGCTCTTCTTAATTTACTCTTAAAATATACATCTAAACTTGAATTTAAAACCTCTTCTAAACTAGGTTCAATTAATAATTGTTCTGACTTTTTATTTTCTATATCCATTGGAAATAATCTTTCTATCTTTACTTCTTGCTTTATAGGAGATTTAAATTCTGTGAAAACTATATTAACTTCACCTATTTCTCCAGTTTTAAACATATATAAAGCATCATCGTATATAGATCTTACTTCTTTTATTGTAGGTATATCTGGAATTTCTACATATTCTCTAACTGTATCAAATCCATATTTCTTCATATAAGAAATTCCCTTACTTCCTGCAACAACTATTCTAGCTGATCCTTTATCTTTGATCATTTCATTCATACTACTAGCTATATTTCCATTGAAGCCTCCACAAAGACCTGTATCAGAAGCTATAACAATATATAGTTTATCTAAATCTTTAGAAGCTTTCTTAAAGAAAGAACTCTCATAGTCTTCTGGTAATGCTGACATTAAATTAATTAATATCTCTTCACATAATTTATAGTATTCTTCATTATCATTAAGCTCTTTCCTTGCTTTTCTAAGTTTAGAAGTGGCTACAAGATTCATAGCTTTTGTTATCTTTCTTGTACTTTCAACCGACTTTATTCTTCTTTTTATTTCTATAAGTCCTGCTGATCCCAAATTTCCACCTCCTAAAGAAGTGCATAGCTATTTAAGCTATGCATCTTGTAAGAATAATTTCTTAAACTCTACAATAGAGTTTTCTAATTCTGTCTTTATTTCATCTGTTAATGATTTTACATCTACTATTTTCTTTAATAATTCTCTATGGTGAGTATCCATATATTCTAAAAGTTCTTTCTCAAACTTTCTAACATCTATAACTTTAATATCAGATAAGAAGTCTTTTACTATTGCATATAAAATTACAATTTGTTTTTCTACTGCCATAGGTGAGTATTGATCTTGTTTTAATACTTCAACTAGTCTCTTACCTTTTTCAAGTCTCTTCTTAGAATCTTTATCTAAATCTGAACCAAATTGAGCAAAAGATTCAAGTTCTCTATATTGAGCTAACTCAAGTCTTAAAGTTCCTGAAACTTGTTTCATTGCTTTAATTTGAGCATTTCCACCAACTCTTGATACTGATATACCAGCGTTAACTGCTGGTCTTTGTCCAGAATGGAATAAATCAGATTCTAAGAATATTTGACCATCTGTTATTGATATAACGTTAGTTGGTATATAAGCAGTTACATCTCCAGCCAATGTTTCTATTATTGGAAGAGCTGTTAATGATCCTCCACCATTTTCTTTAGATAGCTTTGCAGCTCTTTCTAAAAGTCTTGAATGAATATAGAAAACATCTCCTGGATAAGCTTCTCTACCTGGTGGTCTCCTAAGTAGTAGTGACATTGTTCTATAAGCTACTGCATGTTTAGAAAGATCATCATATATTATAAGTACATCTTTTCCTTGATGCATAAAATATTCACCCATACTACATCCTGCATAAGGTGCTAAATATTGCAATGGTGCTGATTCAGACGCTGTACCACTTACAACTATTGAATAATCTAAGGCACCAAATTCTTCTAAAGTATTTACGATATTTGCAACTGTTGATTGTTTTTGTCCAATAGCAACATATATACAAATTACATCTTTGCCTTTTTGATTTAAAATTGTATCTAGGGCTATAGCAGTCTTACCTGTTTGTCTATCACCAATTATAAGTTCTCTTTGTCCTTTACCTATAGGAATCATGGAGTCTATTGCTTTAATTCCTGTTTGTAAAGGTTCGTTAACTGAACTTCTATCTATAATACTAGGAGCTGGAACTTCTATTGGTCTATAACCAGAGTTATTTATTGGTCCCTTTCCATCTATAGGGTCTCCTAATGAGTTAACTACTCTTCCTAATAATGCTTCACCTACTGGTACTTCAACTATTTTATTAGTTCTTTTAACTATATCGCCTTCTCTAATTCCTTCTTCTGATCCTAAAAGAACACACCCTACGTTATCTTGCTCTAGGTTTAGAGCCATACCATAAACATTATTAGGGAATTCTAATAATTCACCTTCCATACAATCATCTAATCCATAAACTCTTGCTATACCATCACCAATTTGGATTATAGTACCTGAATCTACAGTTTTTATTTCTTTTTCATATCTTTCTATTTCCTTTTTGATTATGGAAGTTATTTCTTCAGGCTTAATATTCATACCTTCACCTCTATTCTGTTCTAAGCATTAAATCTTTTAGTTCATCTAATTTAGATTTAACCGTTCCATCTATAACATCATTATTAACTCTTACATATATTCCTCCAAGAATATTTTCATCAATAATTTGCTCTAATATAATGTTTTTATTATACTTTTCTTCTAATGTTTCTATCAAATTATTGAACTCTTCTTGAGTTAAAGGAACTGTAGTTTTTACAATACCATTTAAAGTATTTTTTCGCTCTAAATCAATTTTTTCCATTTCTTTAAGCTTTTCTTTTAAATAAAGTATTCTATCTTTCTCTATAAGAATTAATAAAAATGATAATAATTCCTCGTCTATATGTCCTTTAAAAATATTTATAAAAGTTCTTTTTTTCTTTTTAGTACTAATTTGAGGGTGCTTAATTACTTCGTAGAATTCCTTATTTGTTTCTATAAGATTACAAATTTCTCGTAAGTCTTGTAGATACTGTTGAACTTTCCCTTTTTGTTCAGCCACTTCATATAGAGCTAATGCATATCTACGGTCTAAATATTCATACATTATGAATTACCTACCTTAGTTATAAATTCTCCAATTAACTCTCTATTTTTTTCTTCATCTATATTTTTTTCTATAACCTTTTTAGAAAGTTCAATAGCTAAATCTATAGCTTCCTTCTTTAATTGATATTCTACTTTTTCTTTTTCTCTATTTATTTCAACCTTAGCTCTTTCTAAGATTATTTTAGCTTCTTGATTAGCTTCTTCAACTATTTCATCATATATCTTTTCAGCTTTTTGCTTATGTCTTTCTGTAATTAACTTCCCTTCTTCTCTAGCATTTTTTAATACTCTTTCATTTTCTATAGCCAGTATTCTAGCCTTTTCAGCCTCTTCTTCAGCATTATCTAATTGTTCATTAATCAGATTTTCCCTTTCATCAATAATAGCCTTAACTTTATCGAAAAAGAAATACTTTAGAATTGCAAAAAGAATAATAAAGTTAATTATAGTGGCTATAAGGGTACTAGGGTTTATTTCCATTAACATATATTATTGCCTCCCTTCTGGAGCCCTAAGACACTATTTTACTCCAACGAATATTAAAAGGATTGATACTAATAAACCGTAAATAGCAGTTGCTTCTGCGAAAGCTGATCCAAGCATTAATGCAGTAGTTATCTTACCACTTGCTTCTGGTTGTCTTGATATTCCTTCTACAGCTTTAGCTGTTGCATTTCCTATTCCAATTGCAGCTCCTATACCTACTAATACAGCTATAGCTGCTCCTAATGCTCTCATTGATATTTCCATAATAAAATCCTCCTTTAATATAAAACAAAATAATAATTATATAATTGATAAATTAATATAATACTTAATTAAATTTAATGTTCTGTATGTCCTGAATGCTCTGCTATCATTTTGATATTTATCATGGTTAACATTATAAAAATTATTGTTTGAATACCACCATCAAAAATATCAAAATACGCATGTAAAGGCACAGGTATTCCTATTTGAGCTATAAATCCTATATGATTTAGTGCTTCATAACATAACTCTACTAAGAATGTAGCTGCAAGTATATTACCGAATAATCTCAGCGCTAATGATACAGGAAGCATTATTCTTTCTAATATATTTATTGGTGTAATTATAGCAAGGGGGAACGTATATCCTCCAAAATAACTTTTTAAACCGTACTTTCGAATTGTATAAAACTGTACCATATAAAAAGTTATTAAAGCTAATGCTACTGTTACACTAAAGTTTTTGGTAGGTACAGGTAGTCCTATCAGTCCAGTAAAATTCATAAATAATAAAAACACTGCTAAACTTCCTATAAAAGGAATAATGTCTAAAAATTCCTCTCCCATATTTGCTGTAACTACATTTTTTAGCATAGTGTATATAGATTCCACTACAGCTTGTTTTTTATTAGGCCTAAGCTTCATATTTCTTGTTGCCCATATAGCAATAATAGCTATTAATACAATAGTTATCCACTGCATTACCACTTCAGGAACTATTTCAAGTTTAATAGGTCCAATAGCGTAAGACCAAATAGGTTCTAGTGGTTCCACCTAATCACTTCCTTTCCCTGTTCTTATCGAATAGAATACAATAAAAATAAAATGTGATAAATATCCTATAAGATATGCCATTAGTTGTATTAAGTTATTTAAAAATGGCAATGCTATAATAATGATAGTAGCTATTCTTATAATATAACTAAAAGCTAATAATGTTTTTTTATTATTACTTAAAGAGTATTCTAAAATTAAGCCACTAGCTATTGTATTTAATAATGATATCATTAAACCTAATAAAAAAATAAGCGCCACTTTTAAATTAATCAGAAGGGATACTATAAGTACAAAAATGAATCCTGCTATTAAATCATATTTTACCAACTTAAATATTAACTTATTCATTTCTCTACTCATTTTATCCTCACCCCCAACTAACTCTTGTTATTATAGTACTCTGAAAACATTAATGAAAATCTTATTTTAATTCATTTAACTCATTTAATCTTTATATTTGATGATTTAATGAGTTTATTGCTATTTTACTTAAGTAACTTCACTTTTATTTCTATTTTCTTCATATATAGTAATATTAAAGGAATGTTATTCATTTTTCAGAATTATTTTAATATTCTTTATATAGATTTTTGCTATTGATATCATTTTCATACAAACTTTTTTATATTTTATTTCCATAATATGTATTTAAGAATGATTTTTATAAGCTTTTATAAACTTTTAAAATAATTAATTGTCTATTATTATTTAAAAAAATGAATAAACATTTATTTGATTATTCATTTTTTTATTTTGTTCTTTTTTAGTTTTTTATAAGCTTTTATAATATGCACTTTTTTATTCAAAGCAACTATTTTATAAGTTTTTAATAATCCTATTTTTAACTCATTTAACCATCATAAGAGTTCTTAATTAAGACATCTACATTCTATTTATTATTTCTCCTTATATAATATTATTATCTATTACTATTTTAATAATTCATATAAATATAAAAACTCTTGATATATCATCAAGA
>NZ_JH815222.1:55450-72863 GCF_000158375.2 Clostridium sp. 7_2_43FAA | reverse complement strand
TTTTATATTTATATGAATTATTTTCTTTCAACTATAAGTGCTGTTCCCATTCCTCCACCTATACATAAAGTTGCTAAACCTTTTTTAGCATCTCTCTTTTGCATCTCATGAAGTAATGTAACTAATATTCTAGCTCCAGATGCTCCAACAGGATGACCTAAAGCTATAGCTCCTCCATTTACATTAACTTTACTCATATCAAAGTTTAAATCCTTTGCTACAGCTAAGCTTTGAGCTGCAAATGCTTCATTAGCTTCTATTAAGTCTAAATCTTCTATTTTTAAATTTGCTACTTCTAAAGCTTTTTTAGTAGCATGGAATGGACCATATCCCATTATTGATGGATCTAATCCTCTTTGTCCATAAGATACTATTTTTGCTAATGGAGTTATTCCTAATTCTTCTGCTTTCTCTGCACTCATTACTACAAATGCTGCTGCACCATCATTTATCCCTGAAGCATTAGCAGCTGTTACAGTACCATCTTTTACAAATGCAGGTTTTAATTTAGCCATTCCTTCAATTGTAGCTCCAAATCTTGGATATTCATCAGTATCAAATATTTTTGGTTCACCTTTTCTTTGAGGTATAACCACTGGAACTATCTCATCTTTAAATCTACCTTCTTTAATAGCAGCTTCAGTTTTTAATTGAGAATTAAGAGCAAATTCATCCTGCTCCTCTCTTGATAAATTCCATTCCTTAGCTATATTTTCAGCTGTCACTCCCATATGGTAATTATTAAAAGCATCCCATAAGGCGTCATTAATCATAGAATCTACCATTTTCCCATCGCCCATTCTTTGGCCCCATCTTGATGTTTTTAATAAGTACGGAGCCTGAGACATATTCTCCATTCCGCCAGCAACTACTATATCTGCGTCTCCAGCTTTTATCATTTGAGCAGCTAAAGCAACTGTTCTTAATCCTGAGCCACATACCTTATTTATTGTCATAGCCGGAACTTCTACTGGTAATCCAGCTTTTACCGCAGCCTGTCTTGCTACATTTTGTCCAAGTCCAGCTTGAATTACATTTCCCATTACTACTTCTTCTACTAACTCGCCTTTTATGCCTGCTTTAGATACGGCTTCCTTTATTACTATTGCACCTAAATCTGCTGCTGACACATCTTTTAAAGCTCCTCCAAATGAACCAATAGCAGTTCTTACTGCACTTGCAATTACAACTTCTCTCATAATCCAAATCCCCCTCTATATAATCATCAGAATTGTTGAATTTGTTAAACAATTAACACAATTTAATTATACCACTTTATTCCTTTTAATCAACCATAAAATTTTATATTTTTATATTTATCTTGAGAATTCCTCTATTTTCATTGTTCTTATATTAAAATAATTTTCTATTATATCTGCAATTCTTTTTGATGCTAAGCCATCTCCATATGGATTTGCCGCCTTACTCATCTTTATATAAGCATCTTTGTTATTTATTAGATTATTAGCCTCTAACAATATCTTATCTATATCAGTTCCAACTAATTTTACTGTACCGTATTCAACAGCCTCTGGTCTTTCTGTAACATCTCTAAGAACTAACACTGGTTTTCCTAGGTGTGGAGCTTCTTCTTGTAATCCGCCTGAATCAGTCATTACCATAAAACATTTATTCATTAAATTATGTGTTTCTTTAGTATCTAACGGAGGTAATAAATGTACTCTTTCTTTATTTCCTAATTTATTATAAACAACATCTTTTACTACCGGATTTAAATGAACTAAATATATAAGTTCAACATCTTCATTTTCATCTACTATTTTATTTAGAGCTTCACAAATATTATCTATTCCTTCTCCCCAATTTTCTCTTCTATGTGCAGTTATCATTATTACTTTTTTATTCTTAAAATCTATTTTATTCAATGTATCATTATCAAATATATAATCTTCTTTAACAGTATGAAGCATTGCATCTATAACTGTATTACCTGTTATATAAATATTTTCTTCATTAATACCTTCTCTTAAAAGGTTTGTTTTCGAACCTTTAGTAGGAGCAAAATGTAAATCAGCTAAAGCTCCTGTAAGCTTTCTATTCATTTCTTCTGGAAATGGGAAATACTTATCAAATGTTCTAAGCCCTGCTTCCACATGACCAACTTTTATTTGTTGATAAAAAGCTGCAAGAGCTCCTGAAAATGTAGTAGTAGTATCGCCATGAACTAAAATCATATCTGGTTTCTCTTGTAAAAATATTTCTTCTAAACCTTCTAAAACTCTATTAGTTATTCCAGTTAGGGTTTGCTTATTCTTCATTATATTTAAGTCAAAATCCGGTTCTATATCAAAATAATCTAAAACTTGATCTAGCATTTCTCTATGTTGTGCTGTTACACAAACCTTTGAATCAATTCCTTCTCTATTTTCTAACTCCTTTACTAAAGGAGCCATTTTTATCGCTTCAGGCCTAGTACCAAATATAGTTATTATTTTTTTCTTATCCATTTTAGGTTCCTCCTAATTAAAATTAAAAATAAATTTTCCATTACTATATAATTTAATATTTCTATTTATTTAAGGCTTTATTCTAATTAATTCTACATTCCTTATAAGTGGCATGTTTATCTAATTATACACTTTTAAATATAAATAAACAAATAATACTATATCTTATAATATAATTCATAAATTAATTAATAAAGAGTAGCTCAAATATAAGCTACTCTTTATCAATTAATTATTTAGTTCCAAATAATCTATCTCCTGCGTCACCAAGTCCAGGAACTATGTATCCATGTTCATTTAACTTTTCATCTATTCCTGCAACATATATATCTACATCAGGATGAGCCTTTTGAACAAATTCAACACCTTCTGGAGAACTTATTAAACACATAAGTCTTAAATTTTTTGCTCCCCTTTTCTTTAACATAGTTATAGCATCTGCTGCTGATCCCCCTGTAGCTAACATTGGATCTACTACTATTACATCTCTTTCTGCTATATCTTGAGGTAGCTTACAGAAATATTCTACCGGTTGAAGAGTTTCTTCATCTCTATATAGTCCTACATGACCAACTTTGGCTGCTGGTATAAGCTTAAGCATACCATCTACCATACCAAGTCCTGCTCTTAATATAGGTACTATAGCCACTTTCTTACCTGATAACATCTTACATTTTGTTTTACAAATTGGAGTTTCTATTTCTACTTCCTCAGTGCTTAAATCTCTAGTTACTTCATAAGCCATAAGCATTGAAACTTCTTCTACTAATTCTCTAAAGTCTTTTGAACCAGTCTCCTTGCTTCTTATGAAAGCTAATTTGTGTAATATTAATGGGTGATCTATTTGTGTTACTTTACTCATCTATATTCCTCCTACAGCACTTTAAATTTTTATTATTTATAATATTTTTTCTCTATCTCTGTTATTTTATCAATTCTATTTTGATGTCTTTCACCTTGGAACTCGGTATTTAAAAATGTTTTTACTATATCTAATGCTAGCCCTGGTCCAACTACCCTTTGACCAAGAGTCAATATATTAGCATCATTATGTTCTCTTGTTGCATGCGCACTAAAAGTATCAGAACATAATGCAGCCCTAACTCCAGGTACCTTATTTGCTGCAATACCTATACCTATACCTGTTCCACATATTAAAATTCCAAAATCAAACTCTTTTGCAACTACCGCTTCTGCTACCGGTAGTGCATAATCAGGATAATCACATGATTCAGTAGAGTTAGTACCAAAATCTTTTACTTCATGTCCTTCTGTTACTAGATATTTTTTTATTTCTTTCTTCAATTCAACTCCACCATGATCTGAACCTATTGCTATCTTCATAAGAATTTACCTCCTAACCATTATAATGATAAATTTATATAATAAAAAAGGAAAGGTGCCCCCTTCCCTCCCTAATTATACTTCTAATATATCAAAGCCTGCAGCTTTGTTTAATCTATTCATTATAGCAAGACCTACTCCCTTTTCATCAAATGCTTGACATAATATAATATCAACATTTAAATCATCACATTCCCTAAGTGATTCAAATAAATTTCTTGCTACATCGTATAGATTTTTTTCACTTCCTAAAGAAATCACTTTACCTTTATTGAAATAACTACACAATTCATCTGTTGATAGTATAGCAACCTCTTTTTGATTTTCTATATAATTTTGTACTATTTCATTAATTTTTTCAATAGTTTTTTGCTTATTTCCCTTTATTATTTTTAATTTGGCCTTTGGAGCATAATGTCTATACTTCATACCTGGTGCTTTAGGCTTCAAGTTTTTATCTGGTTTTCCTTGTATTGCTTTATCTATTTTTATATCCTCACAAACCTCTTGTAGCATTTCTAAAGTTACTCCACCTGGTCTTAAAACCATAGGTGGATCAACTGTACAATCTACTATTGTTGACTCAACACCGACATTACTTCTTTCTCCTCCAAGGATATAATCTATTCTTCCACTTAAATCCTCAACACAACGTTCCACTTCAGTTGGACTAGGCCTTCCTGATATATTTGCTGATGGTGCTGCAATCGGGCATCCAGATAATTCTATAAGCTTTAATGCTATTTTATCATTTGGCATTCTTATACCTATTGTATCTAAATTTGCACTAGTTCTATTTGGAATTATTTCCTTTTTATTTAAGATTATAGTCAAGGGACCTGGCCAAAACCTATTAATAAGTTTTTGTGCTATCTCTGGAACATCTTTAACTAAGTTATTTATATTTTTTGAAGAAACATGTACTATTAAAGGATTATCCTGTGGTCTACCTTTTGCGTTAAATATTTTTTCTACCGCTTCATCATTTAACGCATTAGCGCCTAAACCATATACTGTTTCTGTTGGAAATGCAACAACTCCTCCATTATATATAATGTCAGCTGCTTCCTTTAAATATTCAATGTCTTTATTAATATCTTTTATAATAGCTACCTTTGTTTCCAAAAGTTCTACCTTCTTTCTCTTTATATTTCTATCTGTTCTCTTGCTATTTTTATATTTTCTATAGCTGAAGATGTATAAGATGCCCTAACACAATTTTTATATATCTCATCTAATAAATTATATTTTTTTAAAGCACCTCTTTTTATAACTTGAAAATAGTAATTTTCTTCTGGATTTATTTTTTTTACTTTTAAGTATTCTTCTGCTGCTTCTGGATATTTCTTAATAAAAGCTTTTGTTACAGGCTTTAAATATTTATTTCTAAATCTAACAGTAGCTATTAATATAATATCCATTTCTTCCTTTGTTTTATCCGTATGTACAACTGCTACCTTATCACATAGAATAACTGATTCTTTTGAAAATAATCCACTTTTAAATTTTAATTTATTATTGTTACAATAAAATCTTAATCTATGATAATTCAATTTATTTATACACGATATTATTATTAATCCCTCTATAAGCGCTAAATAAGCCCATAAAAACATATTCTTATTTTGCGCCAAGAAAGCTACTAAAGGAAGTATTGTAAATAGCATGAACATTAATATAAAGAATTGCCTTTTATGATTCTTTTCCTTTTTTAATGCTTTGTTTATTTTCATTCTTCCCACCTACTTTAAAAGCCCCACATTATAAAATGTAAGGCTTTTTTATTAAATAGCGTCTGTATTACCCATTTTTTTCATTTTTTCAGCTTGATCAGCTGTAATTAATGCATTAATCACTTCTTCTATATCACCATTTAAATATGATTCTAACTTATAAAGTGTTAATCCAATTCTATGATCAGTAACTCTTCCTTGTGGATAGTTGTAAGTTCTTATTCTTTCACTTCTATCCCCTGAACCAACTTGGCTCTTTCTATCTTCTGCTATACCAGCATTTCTTTCAGCTTCTGCAGCTTCATATAATCTAGATCTTAAAACCTTCATAGCTTTTTCTTTATTTTTTAACTGTGATTTTTCATCTTGACACGCAACAACAACCCCTGTTGGAATATGTGTAATTCTTACTGCAGAGTCAGTTGTATTAACGCATTGTCCTCCATTACCAGAAGATCTATAAACATCTATTCTTAAATCTTTTTCGTTTATTTCTATTTCTACATCATCAACTTCTGGCAGAACAGCTACTGTCGCTGTAGATGTATGAATTCTACCACTTGATTCTGTATCAGGAACTCTTTGTACTCTATGTACACCACTTTCATATTTTAGTTTAGAATATGCTCCTGATCCCTTAATCATAAATACTACTTCTTTGAATCCACCAATATCAGTTTCATTAGCACTCATTAATTCAACTGACCATCTTTGTGTTTCTGCATATCTTGTATACATTCTAAATAAATTTGCTGCAAATAGAGCGGCTTCATCTCCACCTGCACCACCTCTTATTTCCACAAAAACGTTTTTATCATCGTTTGGATCCTTAGGTAATAAAAGTATTTGGATATGCTTTTCTAATTCTCCTTCTCTCGCTGTTAAGTCTGAGATTTCTTCTGAAAGCATTTCTCTCATTTCTCTATCACTTTCTTCGGCTAACATTTCTTTGTTAGCTGCTAAATCATCTATAACTGTTCTATATTCTTTATATGCAGTAACTATGACTTCTAAATCAGCATGCTCCTTACATAGCTTTCTCCATTCATTTTGGTTAGCCATTATTGAAGGATCTGATATCTTTACAGATAATTCATCATATTTATTTTCTATAAAAGCCAATTTATCTAATAACATAAATATCACTCCGTACTATATTTTTTAATATCTCCCTATTATATCACAAGAGATAGAAATTTATCAATATTTAAAGTATCCCAGCACAACTCTGTCTAATCCTGCTAAGTCCTTTACTAATTTTATATTATAAAATCCAGCTTCCTTCATTAAATTACTAACTTCTTCTCCTTGGTCATAGCCAATTTCAAATGCCAGTACCCCTTCATTATTTAATGTAGTTTTACTTTCTTCTATTATTCTTTTATAAAATACTAATCCATCATCACCACCATCTAGTGCTGTATGCGGCTCATATTTTTTTACATCATCCATTAAGTTGCTTATTTCATCTGCTTTAATATATGGAGGATTTGAAACTATTACATCATACTTCTTTCCTTGATTTATTGGCTCCTTTAGTAGGTCGCTTTTAATAAATTTAACTCTACTTTCTAATCCATGTTTTATAATATTCTTTTTAGTTACTTTTTCTGGAACCTCATAAAAATCAATTTCTTCTACATTTATTTTTTTTCTATAATTTGCAATAGATATACCAATTGCTCCACTTCCAGAACATAAATCACAAACATTTAGTTCATCTTCTTCATTTATTATTGATAATACTTCTTCTACTAATATTTCTGTATCACCTCTTGGAATTAAGACTCCTTCTTCTACATTAAAATCTAATCCCATGAACTCTGTTTCACCTAAAATATACTTTATAGGCATTTTATTTTTTCTTTTCTCTATTAGCTCAAAATATTCCTTTTCATCTTTTAAAGAAACATTCTTATCCCTATTTGTTATTATATACAACTTATCCTTTGCTAAAACATTACCTAACAATAACTGTGCATCTAAAATATAAGTATCTATATTCTCTTCTTTTAGCTCCTTAGATGCTTTATCTAACAATTCTCCTATTGTTTTTTCCTTAGGTTTAAGGCCTTCTGCCTTCATAAGAGCTGCAATGGCTACTTCTATTTGGTCATCGTCTGGCTCCTTTGTTGTAAGCTCTTGAAGTTTTAATCCAGGATATGCAATTATCTTTGCTAATTTATTATCATTTTTCCCAAGCCATTTAATTAACTCATATGTTATTCCTGATACAACAGGAATTAATAGTATTCTAAGTATTAACCTTTCAAGAAATCCCCCCCATCCAGTAAAACTAAATATTAAGATACTAACAAACATAATTAAAAATAAAAAGTTTGTTCCGCATCTTGGGTGAAACCTACTAAATTTTTTTACATTGTCTACTGTTAATTCTTCTTCTGCTTCATAACAAAAAATTGACTTATGCTCAGCTCCATGATACTGAAAAACCCTATAAATATCCTCCATTTTACTTATAGAATACATATAGCCAAGTAAAATCACCATTCTAATTACAGCTTCTATCAAATTCAGAGCTATAGGATGTAAATTTAAATAACTAAACAATGATGCAATTGCTGTAGGTAATGCTACAAACAATCCTACAGCAATAGCAAATGATAATATCATAGTTGCTCCAATTATTAAATCATTACTTCTTTCACCAAATTTATTTTTTAGCCAAATTTCAAATTTTGATTCACTTTCATCCTCATCTTCAAAAAATGATGCTGAATAATTTAAAGTATTGATTCCAGTAATAAGAGAATCTACAAGCACAAATATTCCTCTAATAAATGGAACATTTAAAAATTTATATTTTTTAGTTATAGGTACTATCTTTTTAAAATCTATTCTTATTTCTTTATTTGGAGTTCTAACAGCTGTAGCTTGCCCCTTGCTCCCCCTCATCATAACGCCTTCAATAACAGCTTGGCCTCCCACTTCACACTTTCTCATTTTACCACTCTTTCTATTTATAAATTATTTTTATATTTAAAATAGCAGTGTCCGCATAAAGATTCGTATTCAACATTATCAACATTATCTATTGCAATCTGCTCCCCTTCAAAAACAAATCTATCGTTGATTTTTCTTCCATTCAACACAGCTTTTCTTCCACACTTACATATAGTTTTCATTTCTTCTATACTATGTGCAAGTAATAATAATCTTGTACTTCCTTCAAATCCTTGCATTTTGAAGTCAGTTCTTAAACCATAACATATTACAGGTATATCTAATACAACTGCTATCTCAAATAATTGATCTATTTGTTTTGATTTTAAAAACTGAGCCTCATCTACTAATATACAGTCTATATTTTTATTTTTTTCTCTATATTCTTGAACTTTTTCTAATACATTGTCTTCATCATAAATAACTAAATCTACTTTTCTTTCAACACCTAATCTTGAAACTAGTCTTTCTCCACCCTTTTTATCTGTAAAAGGTTTTATTAATGTAACATTCATTCCTCTTTCTTCATAATTATAAGCAACCTGCATAAGATGTGTTGATTTTCCAGAATTCATAGCTCCATATCTAAAATATAATTTACTCATTTTAATTCTCCTTTTTCATTAGATATATTTAAATTATAGCATCTTATATAATAACTAATCAAAGATATTTTTATTATGTAATCTCCTTGACTCAATAAAACACCTATGATATACTCAAATGGTTATTTAAGTAGTTGAAAGAGGTGAAAAATATGAGAGAAGGCATACATCCAAAATACAACCACGAAGCTGTAGTTAAGTGTGCATGTGGAAATACTTTTACAACTGGTTCAGTTAAAGATGAACTAAAAGTAGAAATATGCTCTAAATGCCACCCATTCTTCACTGGTAAACAAAAAATTATTGATGTTGGCGGAAGAGTTGACAAATTCAATAAGAGATTTAATCTTAACAAATAGGAAATTCTGGGAAAGACATAGTCTTTCCCATTTTTTCTTTTATTTCTTAAATTTATCTTAGAATTTTATTTTTTTATGTTTTACGTCAATTTTTATAATATAATATAATAGTAATTATATTTAAATAATTTTCTTAATTTTAACATATACATATAGATCAAATTATTTATTTTTATGGAACTAATATCTAATTATACTTTTACCTTAATTATATTATGTTATGTTATTTAAAAAATATATTATGTTATTTAGAAAAGTGAGTGTTATTTAATCATGAAAAAAATTTTAATATTAACAACTTCTACAGGGGAAGGTCATAATCAGGCTGCAAGCTCGATATCTAGCTCATTTGAAAACTCTGGATATGAAGTTATACGCCATGATTTTTTAAAAAATAATAGTAAAATATTAACTAAATTATTCATTAGCGGATATGAAATATCAGCATCTTTTTTTCCAAAAACTTATGGTTTAGCATATAAACTTACTGATACAAGTTTTACAAATAAGCTTTTATCTTTAGTTTTTTGCTTTACTAAAAGAAAGATATCTAAACTAATTAATTCAATTAGTCCTGATATAATATTAGTTACACATCCTTTTGCAGTAAATATAATGGGATCTCTTAAAAGAAAAGGCTTAAATAAACCTGTAATAGTTATAGTAACTGATTTTAAAGCTCATTCAACTTATATAGATAAAAATATAGATGCTTACATAACTGCAAGTGAAAATACAAAAGACGATTTAGCTAAAAGAGGAATAGACTCTAGAAGAATATTTACTTTTGGAATTCCTGTTAAAGATGAGTTTTTAGAAAATAAATCTGATATAAAAGCAACGAAAAATGATGATTATTTCAATATTCTACTTATGAGTGGTAGCATGGGATTAAAAAATATTTCTTATGTTTTAAAAGAATTATTGAATAACTCCAATAAGCTTAGAATAACAGTTGTATGTGGAAAAAATGAAAAATTAAAGGAAGATTTACTGAAAGAATATAAACATTCAATCAAGGATAAAAAACTTCATATACTAGGTTTCTCAAAAGATGTTGATTCTTTAATGGAATATTCAGATTTAATAATAAGTAAACCTGGTGGTCTTACAGTTACTGAAGCAATAAGTAAAAATTTACCTTTATTAATTCCATTTGCTATTCCAGGTCAAGAAACGCAAAATGTAGAATTTTTAACCTCTAATGGATATGCTTTGTATATAGATAATCTTTTAGAATTAAACTTAACAATAGATAATTTAATTTCTAACCCAAAGGAATTAGAAAAAATGCGCTACAAATTATCTAAATTATCTTCTTGTTATTCCAAGCAAAGAATAGTAGGTTTAGCTGATAAATTAATATTTAAATAAAAAAATGTGTATAAGGTAGTACCTCATACACATTTTTTTATTTAAACTATTTTTTCTCTATTTCGCTTTTACTGAATATCTTTATAAATTCCTTATTATTTTTAGTTTTTGTAAGCATATTTATTAATTTTTCAGTAACATTTTCTATATTTCCATCTCTATACATAACTCTTCTAATTGAATATGCAACTTCTTTCTCTTCATCTGATAAAATTAAATCTTCTTTTCTAGTTCCAGATTTATATATATCAATTGCAGGGAATATTCTTCTTTCTTGAAGCTTTCTATCTAAATGAACTTCCATATTTCCAGTCCCTTTAAATTCTTCAAATATCATATCATCCATTCTAGAACCAGTATCAATTAAAGCTGTTGCAAGTATAGTTAAACTTCCACCCTCTTCAATATTTCTAGCTGCACCAAAGAATTTTTTAGGCATTATTAAAGCACCTGGATCTAATCCACCAGATAACGTTCTTCCCGTTGGAGTAATCGTCAAGTTATATGCCCTAGAAAGTCTAGTTAAACTATCTAATAGTATAACTACATCTTTTCCTTGCTCAACCATTCTTTTAGCTCTTTCTAATACCATTTGAGATACCTTTGCATGGTTTTGAGGCTCTTCATCAAAAGTTGAATATATAACATCACCATTTATAGATCTCTTCATATCTGTTACTTCTTCTGGTCTCTCATCTATAAGTAGAACTATAAGTTTAACTTCCGGATAATTCTTAGATATATTTTGAGCAACCTTTTTTAATAAAGTTGTTTTCCCTGCCTTAGGAGGTGCAACTATTATTCCCCTTTGCCCCTTACCTATAGGACAAATTATGTCCATTAATCTTGAAGATAAATCGCCTTCGTTATTAGTCTCTAAATGTAATCTATCTTGAGGATATATAGGTGTTAATGTTTCAAAAGATTTTCTTCCAACTGCTCTTTCAGGATTTTCTCCATTTACTCTTTCAACGTAAAGTAATGCTTTAAATTTTTCTCCTTCTTTAGCTTCTCTTACCTTTCCTTCAACTTCATCCCCAGTTCTAAGGTTAAATCTTCTTATTTGAGATGGTGATACATATATATCGTTTTCCCCAGTTTGATAATTGTTGCATCTTAAAAATCCGAAACTATTATTTTCTAATATTTCTAATACACCTTTAGCTGTGTTAGACTCATTTATCATAACTTTTAATCGTTCTCTTTTTTCTTCCCTATTTTCTTCTTTAATATCTTCTTTTCTTTCTTCTTTATTTTCTTCTCTGATATCCTTATTAAAACTATTATTTACTACATTAATTTCTTCAGATTTCACCTTAGGTGTTATCTTTTCTTGCAATATAACTCCATTTTTTTCTATACTTTTTGGTGAATTTTCAATTATTGCATCAATAAGCTCACTCTTTTTTAACTTACTTATATTTTTTATATTAAGCTGCTTAGCTATTTCTTTCAACTCAGCTAATGTTTTTCTTTCATATATTTCTTTACTCAAAACTGCACCTCCATAGATAATTTTATTTATAATTAAATTATGAATAAAAAATCAATTTTTAAATTTAATAAATTCTAAATTGGGATATTTTCAGATATAAATATTAAAGATATGAATCTCTTGGACTTTATATATGTATTTCTATTATGAATTAATATATTTAATTTATCAAGAATAATTTTATTAATTATAATATTACTATTATTTCCTTTTTTATAATTTTAATACTTATTTAATTAAAAAGGAGCTATCTATAGTGTTAAGATAGCTCCTAAATGATTAATTTTAACTAGCTTTTTCTTCAGTCTTCTTTCTAAACATCACATAACCAACACCTGATATTAATATAGCAAATACTAATAAGTTTATAGGATTTTGTCCACCAGTAGTTGGTAAATTGCTTTCATTGTTTGAACCTTCTTGTCCATTGTTGTTTCCACCTGGATTCTCTCCTGGATTCTCTCCTGGATTTGTAGGCTCTTTTGTATCATCAACTCCAGCTATTAATAGATTTTCTATATCTGTATCTACTCCATTCACCTTCCAGTAATTGCTTATTTCATCTCTCATTACAAGCATTGTATCTTTCATATTTTTAGCATTTGTGAAATCATATCCATCTCCACCAGTTGCCATAAAATCATTAACTACAACTGTATAATATTTATCCATATCTAATGGAGTGCCATCTGCTAATCTAATTGAAGTGATTCTTTCTCCTGCTGGAGCATCTTTATCATACCAAACTTTAATTCCTGAGAATTGTCCCCAGCCAAAGTTTTCTGGCATAATTCCATGTTCTATCGCAGATTTTACGTCTGAACCCTTTAATTCCATTGTTACTAAAGTATTATCGAAAGGTAATATTGTATATAAATCTCCAATTGTTAGTACTCCAGCTGATAATGGCGCTCTTACTCCTCCACCATTAGTTATACCAATATCCACACCTGTAATTTTTCTCATTGTCTCAGAAACAACTGTTCCAAGAGGTGTAAGTCCTTCATTTCTATCATGATCTAAATCCTTATCTAGATCAGCTACTTTTTCACTTAATATTGGTTTTAATTCAGATTCATATTTCTTAACTATTTCTGCTGAAGTTTCATCTGGTATTATATTAGCACTTCTCTCATAAAGCTTATCTAAATTGGCTCCAAGTGAAACTAATTTCCCTTCATTATCAAAATCAAATGTTAATATTGATAAAGCCCTACCATTATATCCAGCTTCAATTATCTTAATTCCATTAGCTTCAACATTTGTAAATTGGTGATCATGAGAAGCTATAATTGCATCAACATTTTTAATTTTATTTGCTAAATCCACAGCTTCTCCAACAGGCTTTCCATCTTTATCTTTTGTTGCTCCTAAGTGAGATAATACAACTACTGCATTAACTTTATCTTCTTTTCTTAATTTATCAGCATATTTTTGAACTGATATTGAAGGATCTTCAAAAGTTAAATCAGCAACATTTGCTGGAGTTGTCTTATAAGCTGTTTCAGGTGTTGTAACTCCTATTAACCCAACTTTAATTCCATCTACTTCAATAATTTTATAAGGTTTTGCCCATTCAACAGGTTTTCCTGTTTTCTTGTCTATAATATTAGCAGCTAAGAAATCAAAATTTCCTGCTTTTGCCCATGTAGGAATTAATTCTTTTCCCCAGTCAAATTCATGATTTCCAACTGCAGATGCAGGAATTTTTATATCATTTAAAAATTCGCTTACTGGTGCACCTTTAGTAAGATTTGATATTGCTGTACCTTGATATAAATCTCCCGCAGCTAGTGGTATAGCTTCATAGTTAGAGAAGTCATTTAATGAAGTTCTTTCTTTTATTGCTGACGCTAACTTAGCTATACCAACATTTTTACCACTTTCTTGTACATTTCCATGTAAATCATTAAAACTTACTAATTCAACTCTCTTTAGATTTTTAGCCATTAAAACATCATTTATAGTTAAACTTTTTACATTAGGAGTTCTTCCATCATCTGATACCGGTATGCTAAGCACTCCATCATTTACTAATTTAACAACTTCTTCTCTTAATTTTTGATCATAATTAACTCCTGTTAATTTCCAATTATTATCTATATTTCTACTTATTTTTCCACCCTTAACTTTTACTATATAGTCTGTTATTAAATCTCTCATATCTGATATTTTATCATTATTAGTGTCATAAACTTTTTCATGTGTTCCTGGTTCAAATACAGGATTATTAGCTGCATTAAGAACTGAGTCGTATCTATAGTTATTTACTGATAAATAAACTAAATCAGTATCTTCAACAACTTTCCCATCCTTTTCAAACTTAACATTTTCAATTCTACTTCCAGCCGGCTTAGAAATATTTACTTCATAGCTTATTCCATCAAACATATCGTATTGGTATAATCTAATCTTTTCATTTAATGATACCGTTAAATCTCCTGGTTTAAATGTATTATATATTGATGATGTCCACTCCATAAATCTCTTAAGTTGCTTTCCATTTGTTTTTATTGTGTAAAGCTTATTGTCATATTTGTATATATTTGATATATCAGATTTCTTAATATCCCCAGATAGCATATTTGATCCTGCATCGAATAATGCTGCTGCTGATACCATATATCCTGAATTTATATCTATTCCTTGTGATTTCAAATGATTTTTACTATTATATATTTGAACTTCATTTACTAAGTCTGTTATACCTTGATCTCTAACTAATGATTCTGGTATATCAGCTATTTCATTTTTATCAGCTAAGCTTGGACCTTCTAACTTACCAATAACTATACTTGCATCATTCTTTGCTTTTTGGTCATAATACCTTAAAAAATTTGCTAGATTGGCATCTTCGTCTACAGCTTTATTTACTGCTATAAATGATCCAACCTTCTCCTTAACCTTATATCCATTGTCTCCATCTGGTTCTAAAGTAATTTCTACTTTACCTAAACTCCCAGCATTGTTAGTTGGTTGAATTAAAATTGCATTTCCTGCAGTTTTATTAACATTAGCTTCATGGCTATGCCCCATAACAACTACATCAACATCGGGATTTGCTTCAGCAAGTTCTTTTGCTGAATCTCCATTACCATATTCACTGTTAAAACCCATATGTGATGTAACTACATATACATCTGCTCCACCTACTGCCTTTATTTCTTGAATAACCTTTGCGACTTCTTCAGTTGGGTTTGTAGGTGTATACCCAACTAAATTCGGTCCATCCCACTTATCAATATGCGGAGTAACAACACCAATAGTTGCAACCTTTATTCCATTAGGTAATTCTTTTGTTGCATAGGCATCAAATACTCTCGCTCCATCCTTGTAAAGGTTTGCACACAATACCTTAAGATTTCCTTCTGCTTGCTTTGCTATACTATCGATCTTATCCATTCCAAAATTAAATTCATGGTTTCCTAAACTAAATGAATCATATTTTATATAATTCATTGCTAGCATCATAGGATTCTTTTCTTCATTTAAGAATAAATGATTATAGTTCCCTTGAATATTATCTCCATTATCTACTAGAACAGTATTGGGATTATTTGCTCTTTGCTGATTAACTAATGTTGCTATTTGAGTTAATCCTCCATAGGATGTTGTTGCTCTTGCATATTCATATGGAACAAACTTTCCATGCAAATCGGTAGTTGCAAGAATTTGGACTGTTTTTGTTGATAATTCTTCTGCAGTAGCTTTTACTAAATTCATTGGCAAATTAGCTATGATAAAAGTAAAAGCTGCAACTGAAGCTAAGAATCTTTTTAGATTCCCCTTAATTCTCATTTTACCCCTCCTAATATTTTGTTTTATGTTATTTTTAATAATAACCATAAAAAATAGACATCCAAGTATTGCTACATAAATCATTCTTTTCGCGTTAATACTTTAGATGTCTTTAATAAAAATTATCTTTAAAATTTATCATTTTGATGATATTAATGATTTCCTTCCATTAAGTATAATCCTAAAATTAATTGTTATTACCATATACCATAATATAAAAAGAAAATATTATTTTTTATTACTATTATTCCAGTCACTTAGGAACTTTTCTATTCCTATATCAGTTAATGGATTTTTAGTCATTTGAACTAATACATTGTAAGGAATAGTTGCAATATGTGCACCAGCTAACGCTGCTTCTATACTGTGTATAGGATTTCTAACACTTGCAGCTATAATTTCTGTATCTATATGATGTATTTTAAAAACTGATGCAATTTCTTTAATAAGTTCTATTCCCTTACTTCCTATATCATCTACTCTTCCTATGAAAGGGCTTACATAAGTAGCTCCAGCTCTAGCAGCTAATAAAGCTTGTGCCGTTGAAAAAACTAAAGTTACATTTGTTTTTATACCCTTAGAAGATAATATATTAACAGCCTTTAACCCATCTATAGTCATTGGAATCTTTATAACTATATTAGGATGAATCTTTGCTAATTCAAGGCCCTCATTTACCATCTCATTATATTTCAAGCTAATTACCTCTGCACTTATAGGCCCATCAACTATAGTAGTAATTTCTTTTATTACTTCTTTGAAATCTCTTCCTTCTTTTGCTATTAATGATGGATTTGTAGTAACCCCACAAATAACCCCCATATCATTTGCAGATATAATTTCCTCTACATTTGCAGTATCTATAAATATTTTCATAACTCAAGCCCTCCTATACGATTATCTAAATATTTTATTAGAAATTCATTCAAAGAATGAATTTCTACATTAACTTTTTCATTTTTCAATTTTATCTTTTAACTTAAATTCTATCTCTTACCAGCATCAAATGGTTCTCCAGACGCCTTTGGTGCTTGTGATGATTTAGAGAATAAAACTAATGCTATTAAAGTTACCACATATGGGAAAATCTTTAATAATACACCTGGTATTGCTGCTAACGATGGTATCGCTTGAGATACGTTAGCTATTGTTGAAGCAAATCCAAAGAAGAATGTTGCTCCTAATATTCCAAGTGGTTTCCATTGTCCAAATATTAATGCTGCTAATGCTAGGAATCCAAGCCCTGCAACATTTCCATTAAATTCTCCTGAGT
>NZ_JH815222.1:53130-55350 GCF_000158375.2 Clostridium sp. 7_2_43FAA | reverse complement strand
GTTTTATTTAATATAAACCAAACTATGAAAACTGCTATCATAGCTAAGAAAATACCTAAGTTTATATATGATCCTTCAAAAATATTTGATAACCAAGAAGCTTTTAAAGTTGCTGAATCTGATAACATTTTTGATTCAGTTTCTAAGAATTCACCCTTAAAATATTTTGGAATATTATAATAAACTATCCAATAAGCAACCCAGTTCATCATTATTGATGATACAACTTCGTGAACGTTAAACTTAGCTTTTAAAATCCCAGGAACTGTAGCCCATAGTGCTCCACCTAATATCCCAGCTAATACGACAATAGGAACAAGGATCATTTTTGGTAAATCTAATGATAACCCTACCGCTATTGAACAAAATCCTCCAAATAACATTTGTCCCGGTGCCCCTATGTTAAATAATCCTGTCTTAAATGCAAAGGCAACTGAAAGTCCTGTCAACATTAATGGTGTTGCAGTAGCTATTGTATTACCTATTCTTTCTAAGTTCTTTAGTCCACCTTTAAATAAGTATTCATACCCTTCAAGAGGATTAAATCTCATAACTGCCATTAATATCGCACCTGCAATAAGACCTAAGATTACAGCCATTATAGATTTTAAACCTTGATTTTTTTCCATTAGCTTTCACCTCTCTTTATTCCTGCCATCATTAATCCAACTTCATTTTCATCTGTTTCAGAGGCATTTACTATTCCTATAAGTTCGCCATTGTTAACAATAGCAATTCTATCTGAAACATTTAGTATCTCGTCTAATTCTAATGATACTAAAAGTACAGCTTTCCCACTATCTCTTTGTTCAACTAGTCTTTTGTGTATGTATTCTATAGACCCTACATCTAACCCTCTAGTTGGTTGAACAGCTATCAACAAGTCAGGATCTGACTGAACTTCACGTCCAATAATCCCCTTTTGTTGATTTCCACCTGATAAAGATCTGGCCATTGATTTTCCACCTTCACCAGCTCTAACATCAAAAGTCTCAATAATATTATTTGCGTATTCAGTTATTTTACTTCTATTTATAAGTCCATTTTTAGAAAATGGTTCATTTTTATAAACCTTAAGAACCATATTATCTTCCATAGTATAATCAAGAATAAGTCCTCTTTTATGTCTATCTTCTGGAATATGTGCTATCCCCTCATCAATTCTCTTTCTTATTGAAGTTTTGCTAATATCCTTTCCATTAAAGAATATACTTCCACTCTCTATACCTCTCATGCCAGTTATAGCTTCTACTAATTCGGTTTGTCCATTACCTTCAACTCCAGCTACACCAACTATTTCGCCTTTTCTTACATTTAAAGAAAAGTCTTTTAACCCTAAAACCTTTTTATTGTTTTTAACAGATAAATTCTCTAGCCTTAATACTTCATCTCCTGGATTTGCTTCTACTTTATCAACTTTAAACGAAACTTGTCTTCCAACCATCATCTTAGCCATATCAGCTTCTGTAGTTGTTTTAACATCAACTGTTCCTATACACTTTCCTCTTCTTATAACTGTACATCTATCTGCGGCTGCTTTAATTTCCTTTAACTTATGTGTAATTAGAATTATTGATTTTCCTTCATTTATAAGGTTTTGCATTATTTTAATTAAGTCATCAATTTCTTGAGGAGTTAAAACGGCTGTTGGTTCGTCAAATATAAGAACCTCAGCATTTCTATATAACATTTTTAAAATTTCAACACGTTGTTGCATACCAACAGATATGTCTTCAATTTTTGAGTATGGATCAACATTTAAGCCATAAGTTTTTGATAATTCATCAATCCTTTTAGCTGCATTTTTTATATCAATAGTTAAAAACTTCTTTGGTTCACAACCTAAAATTATATTTTCTGTTACAGTAAAGTTTTCAACTAGTTTAAAGTGTTGATGAACCATTCCTATTCCTAAATCATTTGCTACATTAGGACTAGAAATTTTAACTTCTTTTCCTTTTACTTTTATTACTCCAGCTTCTGGTTGATACATCCCAAAAAGCATCCCCATTAATGTAGATTTTCCTGCACCATTTTCACCTAAAAGAGCATGAACTTCACCTTTTTTTAGTTGTAATGTTACATTATCATTTGCTACAATTCCTGGAAACTCTTTTCGAATGTTAAGCATTTCTACTACATACTCCATATAATTCACCGCTTTCCTCTTTTCATATTTTCAAGGAAATTTAAAGGCTTTGCCTTTAAATTTCCTTATAT
>NZ_JH815222.1:0-53030 GCF_000158375.2 Clostridium sp. 7_2_43FAA | reverse complement strand
AAAGGTAAAAGTTTAAAGGTCTTTGTACCTTAATTTCCTTATATAATTATTTAATTAAATCGCCTTTTTCACCAGCTACTGTGATTTTACCTTCTTTAATTTGATTGAATATTTCATCAACTTTATCTGTAGTTTCTTTACTTAAATTTGGATTTTCTTTTGGAATTCCAATTCCATCATTTTTAGCATCAAAAGTTAAAGTTTGTCCACCTGGGAATTTACCATCTAATTCAGCCTTAACCATTTCATATGAAGCTGAATCTACTTTCTTCATAGCAGAAGTTAAAATGATTGATTTATCATCTTTGTATATACCATCTGCATATTGGTCAACGTCAACTCCAACTATCCATGCTTCTTTTCCTGCTGTTGCTCTTGTCTTAGCTTCATTTATAGCTCCAACTCCAACTCCACCAGCAGCTGTAAATATAGCTTTAACTCCATTATCAAACATAGTTGCTGCTAATTGTTGTCCTGCTGCTACGTTATCAAATGAACCTTGATAAACTACGTTTTCTGCTTTAATATTCATCTTTGTTCCAAGATTTTCATTTGCATACTTAACACCTTGTTGGAATCCCCAGTTAAACTTTTGAACTGATGGTATTTCCATTCCACCTATGAAACCTAATTCACCTTCTTTTAATTGAAGAGAAGCAGCTACACCTGCTAAGAAACCAGCTTCATGTTCAGCAAAGAATATAGCAACTGCATTGTCACCAACTTTTTCTACTCTATCTGCTCCTGTTTTTCCATTGTTAGGAGCTCCGTCTATGATTACAAACTTAGCATCTGGATACTTATCTTGAGCTTGGAATATAGCTGTCTCAAATTTGAATCCAGGAGTAACTATAAATTTATAATCTGTATCAAAAAGATTTCCTATTTCTTTCATATAATCTGCTTCTGTAGTTCCAGCTGGCTTTAAATAATTACTTTCAATTTTTAAATCAGCTTTAGCTTTTTCTATACCTTCCCAAGTACCTTGGTTAAATGATTTGTCATCAATAGTACCTGCATCAGTAACCATACCTACTTTTAAATCTTTTTTAGCTTCTCCTTCTCCTTCATTTCCCTTACCGCCACAACCTACAAGACCAGTGACCATAAGAGCTGCAAGTGTTAGTGCTATTAGCTTTTTTTTCATAATAATCCCTCCATAAAATAATATATAGCAATCTTTGATATACAAAGAAGTGCGTCGTTAAATAATATTAATCATTGATACCGCTTACAAATCAGATTAAATTTTTTTATTGACCAACCTTATCTTCTGATCCATTTGAAATTACTTTAGGTGGTATCTTTATTCTTTTAATTTTATTTTTTTCATTAGATTCAAATATTTCTAGAAGCAGCCTTATAGATGATTGTCCCAATTCGATTGGAGAGTCTTCTATATAAGTTAAATTAATACCTACTATATCTATAAGATCAATTTTATTAAATCCAACTAAAGCTATATCCTTAGGAATCTTCTTTTTTCTTTCAAATAAAGCTTTAATAACACCTAAAGTCATTCTATTACTGCATGAAATTATTGCAGTAGGTGGATTAGTCATATCTAAAAATTCTTTAGTTATTTCATAAGCCTTATCTAAATTAAATTTTCCCTCTTTTATATAATGATCCATAATTGAAATATTATTTTCGATCAATGCCTTTTTATATCCATTAAGCCTATTTACTGCTGAACTTGAACTTATTATCCCTGTTATTATTCCTATTTTATTGTGTCCCTTATTTATTAATAAATTTGTAGCATCATATCCGCCTTTTATATCATCAACAAATACTCCATTTAAGTCTATATAATTTAGGTCTGCAGAAACCAATACAATTGGTATATTTATGCTGTTTATCATATCAGTAAATATATCTTGAAACTCAGTATCTCCAAATCCGGGCGTCATAATAACTCCCTTTAATCTATGTTTCTTAACCTCATCTAGAGCTTTTATCTCGCTTTTCACATCATTATTTGTGTTAAATAATATTATGTTCAAACCAACTTCTTCTGCAACTTTACTTATACCTTTTATTATCTCACCAAAATATGAATTTGTTATATCTGGTACTATTATGCCTATAGTGTTTGTCTCTCTTTTCGAAAGACTTCTTGCTATTGCACTTGGAACATAATTCATTTCTTCAATAACTTTTAGCACTTTTTCTTTTGTCTCGTCTTTTACATAAGATGAATTATTTAATACCCTTGAAATCGTTGCAGAAGATACACCTGCTTGTTTTGCTATATCATCTATGGTTACTGCCATTTCATTTCTCCTTATGCATCTCTGATCAAAATTAATAATTTTCTCCTATATGCATATTATATATCTATTATATTGATTTATACTAGTCCCAAATTCTAATAAATATAAATTTTGATATTTTTTTCTAACTTATAAGCTACGATAATAAAATTTTTCTGTCTTTTAATTAAACTTTTCTATAAATACAGGTAATATTACCATATACCATTAAAATACTTCTTACTATATTAAAATTTAGGTATTATTAATTCAAAAGTATTTAATATCCCTTAACTTCTTCATTATTCATTATTTTAATTATAGAACTTGTACCAAGTCTTGAAGCTCCCTTTTCTATAAATTCTTCTGCTTTTTCAATACTCTTTACTCCACCGGCAGCTTTAATCTTTACATCTTTTCCAACATACTTTTTGAACAACTCTATATCTTCAATAGTCGCTCCACCATTACTAAAACCAGTTGATGTTTTTATAAAGTCTGCTCCAGCTTTTGTAACACAATCACACAATACAATCTTTTCTTCTTCCGTTAAAAGACACGTTTCTATTATTACTTTTAATATTTTATCTTCACATGCTTCTTTTATTTCTCTTATTTCGTTAGTTATATAGTCATAGTTTTTTTCCTTTACCATTCCTATATTTATTACCATATCAATTTCATCCGCACCTTTTTGTATAGCATCTCTAGTTTCAAAAACTTTTACCTCTGTTGTATTATATCCATTCGGGAATCCTATTACAGTGCATATCTTTAAAGCTTCTCCAACATATCCTTTTGCTCTTTTCACAAAAGAAGGTGGAATGCATACTGATGCAACTCCATATTTCATTCCATCGTCACATATAACTTTTATTTCGTCCCATGTAGATGTTTGTAAAAGTAATGTATGATCAACTGTTTTTAATATATCTTTTATATCCATTTCTATCTCCTAACTCCTTTTCTTACTCAATTATCTTGTGTATTATGTCTACTTTAGCTGGCTTTTCATTGGACATTGTATATGCTGATAAAAGCATCTCTTCAGATTTTTCAATTCTGCTCATATCACTTGTATATATAGTAGCTAATATATCACCTTTATTAACATAGCTTCCCATCTTTTTAGATAATATTATACCTGCACCATAATCTATTACATCATCTTTAGTTTCTCTTCCTGCCCCTGCTAATAATGAAGCTATTCCTACCTTTTCTGCATTCAATTCATATACATACCCTTCTTCTTGGGCTTTTACTTCATGTGCTATTTCTGCAATAGTAAATAGATTCTTATCTTCTATTACGCTTACATCTCCACCTTGATTAGCTACAAGTTCTTTTAATTTTTCAAGAGCTTTTCCATTCTTAAGAACTTCCTCTAAAATAGCTCTTCCTTTATTTACATCCACCTCTATATTAGATAACTTAAGCATTTGAGCACCAAGTCTTAAACATAACTCTCTTAGATCTTCTGGACCTCTATCACTTAAAACTTCTATTACTTCTTGAATTTCCAACGCATTTCCTATTGCATATCCTAAAGGTTCTCCATTTAAAGTTATAGCTGCTGATGTATTTCTATTTAAGCCCTTACCTATAGAAACCATAGCTTCTGCAAGTTTTTCAGCATCTTCCTTAGTTTTCATAAATGCGCCATCACCATATTTAACATCTAATAATATAGCATCTGACCCTGAAGCAATTTTTTTGCTCATTATACTAGCTGCTATCAAAGGAATACTATCTATAGTAGCAGTAACATCTCTAAGTGCATATATTTTCTTATCAGCAGGTACTATATTCTGTGTTTGTCCAGCTATTACAAGTCCTGATTTATTAACAAAGTTTATAAAGTTTTCTTTTGATACATTTATATCAAATCCTGGTATTGCTTCAAGCTTATCAAGAGTTCCTCCTGTGTGTCCTAGACCCCTTCCTGATAATTTAGCAACCTTTCCTCCAGCTGCTGCAACCATAGGTACCAATATTAGAGACGTTTTATCTCCAACTCCACCAGTACTATGCTTATCAACTTTTATTCCATTTATTTCACTTAAATCAACAACATCTCCTGATTTAATCATAGCCATTGTTAAATTAACTGTTTCTTCTTTACTAAATCCATTTAAATATATCGCCATCAACAATGCAGACGTTTGATAATCAGTAACCTCGCCTTTAGTATAACCTTCTATAAAAAATTCTATTTCCTCTTTACTCAACTCTTTTTTATCTCTCTTCTTTGCAATAATATCAAAAGCTCTCATACTAAAACCTCCATTTATTCTTCGTATTTATTTAATTTAACCCAAGTTTCAAGTTCTTCTTTACTCTTAGGTATAGTTAATTCATCATTTACTATCTTTGATTTTATTTTGTTAACAGTTTTCATAACTATTGGATCTAATTCCACTTCTGATCCTTCCCTAGTAATATCTATAATCCCTTCTTTTAATCCTGATAAATGAACTCCATCATTCCAAGTATTATCATTCATATATTTGATTTCATTAAAAATAATTTGATTCATATATCTTGTAGCTGTAGAGATTATAACGCTCGGATCAAAATAGTTTTGATTTTCATCTACTCCAAAAGCATATCCGCCACTTTCCTTAGCTGCTGAGAATACCCCAAGCCCTGATGCTCCTGCTAAGTGTTGTATATATTTAACTCCTTTGCTATACATCAACAATGAAGTTTCTCTAGCCTTAAGCGGATTTTTAAAATCGTTTACTACTGCTGTAATTACTTCCCCATCTGGATTAATATATTTAAATCCAGCTTCAAACCCTATAGCTCCTTCTCTTAGATGTGGAACTTCCATTCCTAATATTACTCCAGCTTTACTCATATATCCTGTTTTTTCATAATCTCCTTTACTTAATATTCCTGAAATAACGCCATTTAAAAATGCTTGTTCTTCCCATCTTGTATAAATGGAACTTATATTTTTAGCATCAACCTTTGAATCTATTAAAGTAAACTTTTGATTAGGATATCTTTTTGAAACCGCTTTCACATCACCTTCTTGTTCAGGACCAACAGCAATTATTAATTGATATTCTTCTGTTTCTGCAAATTCTATTAAACTCTTTTCATATTCTTCAGGATATATAGGTTCTGAGTAATCAAATTCTACACCTAACTCCTTCTGTGCCTTTAGTAAACCATCGTAAATTAAATCATTAAAGGATTTATCTCCTAATCCACTTCCAGTAAAAACAACAGCTACTTTTAAATTTTTTTCTTCTTTTGGTTTTAAGCTATTATTCATATTAACACCTAAGGATGCTACAAAAATTATTGTTATAACTAATATTAATGCTCCCATCAATATTCTATTTAAATTTTTAATCATTTAATCTCCTTTATAATGGATAATAACTTGCAATATCTTTTATTCAATATAATTATACATAAATAAAATCCTACTTTATATAAAGAATATTGATATTGAATAGAATTATTTGGATATAATTTTATTAACATTTAATTATTATCTATCTTATATCTGTAAAATATTGATTTTTTATAATTTATTTGACATTTCGTTATAACATTATCAATATCTATCTTCCTCTGGTGAAATTCCTGTATACCTTTTATAGTTTTTAGAAAAATATCCAGCATTAGAATACCCTACTTCTAAGGCAATTTGAGATATCTTCATATCTGTATTTTTTATTAATTCTTTAGCTTTCTTTATTCTATAAATAGTTAAATAAGTGCTAAAGTTTTCTCCTACTTCTTCTTTAAAAAGTCTAGAAAAATATTCGTGTGATAAATATATATGTTTTGCTACATCCATAAGAGAAATATGTTTTTTATAATTATCATCTATATACTTTAAAGCTTTCTCTATAGATCTTGAATATGCTTTAGGCTTAACAATATTATGTTTATCCAATTTCTCTTCATCCTTAATTTCGATCTTGGATTTTATTATTGCATTTATTTTATTTAGTATTTCACTAAGCTCCTTGGGCCTAATATCTGATTTTATTAAATACTCATAAACTCCACAACTTATAGCTTCCTTAGCATATGAAAACTCTGCAAAATTTGTTAGTATTATTATATACACCTCTGGTATCACTTCTTTTATTCTTTTAGATAATTCTATTCCATCCATAACAGGCATCTTTATATCTGTTATAATAACATCCGGTGGATTTTTCAAAGCAATATCATAAGCTTCTTTTCCATTACTTACGCTCCCTATTATATTAAAATCATCTGAAATATTTTTTATAGTATATCTAATCCAGTCTCTTATTGGACCCTCATCCTCTACAACTAGTATATTTAACATAATTCATCCTCCTTTATTTAGGTAATTTAAATATCACTATTGTCCCTTTTCCTTCTTGGCTTTTTATCTCAATACCATATTCCTTTCCATAATTTAATTGTATCCTTTCATGAACGTTAATCACCCCTACCCTGTTTATAGATTCTTTATTCTTAAAAACATTATTTATTTGAATGCTACTCATTCCTTTACCATTATCACTTATTTCTATAATTATATATTCATGGTTTACATAACCGTTTATTTTTATTTCACCTTTATTATTTTCACTTTCCATACTATAAAAAATAGCATTTTCAACAATTGGCTGTAATATTAATGCTGGAACCATTGTATTTTTTATTTTTTCATCTATAGCTATATCTACTTTGAATCCATCAGGGTATCTAATTTGCTGAAGTTCTATATAAGTTTTAATTATTTCTATCTCATCTTCTAATGAAATAAGTTCGCTAGCTCTAGGCAATATATTTCTTAACAATTTAGAAAATTTATATAACATCTCTTCTGCATCATCATTTCTATTCATAGAAACTAAAAATCTAACCCCACTTAAAGTATTATATAGAAAATGAGGATTAATTTGAGCTTGTAAAAAGCTTAACTCTGCTATACGTTTTTGTTTCTCCTTTTCCTTTATTTCCTCTATGGAATCATCTAACCATTTAACCATATCGTTAAAAGATTCCTCTAACATACCGATTTCATCATCCCTATCAACTTTAACTTTAACTTTTAAATTTCCACACATTACTTTTTCTATTGTATTTTTTATATTTATAACAGGCTTAGTAACCCAAACAGAAATCTTATAAATAACTATAAATGAAACAATTACTACTAAAATTAAAGTAAGTAAGAATTTTTGTGTTATTTGCTTTATAGGTTGTCTAACTATATGTAGCGGTATTTCTTCAACTATTGACCATCCATATCTATCTAATGTAGATACTATCTTCATAAACTCTACATTATCTCTTTTAAATATGGAGTACCACTCCTCTGTTTCTATGTAGTTTCCGTAATCTAATTCTTTATAATAATTTTCTCCTATTAACCTTTTATCTTTACTTGATATTATATTTCCTTTTATATCTATAATATATATATTTCTACCATCTTTAATAATCTTATTATACCTATCATAAAGCATTTTTTCACTTACATCCATGATAAGCACTCCTAAGGTCTCACCTGTAATTAAGTCCTTTATTACTCTCCCCATTCTAAATATACATTTATAAGGACCTATCCCCTCTTCGTCTTCAAATGTACTAATAAGAACAGTTTTACCATTAGCCTCAATTATTTTGTTATACCAAAGCTCACTCTTTATTGAGTCCATAGTATATTTATTTTTAGAATACGTACTAAAATTTAAACCGTTTTCAGAAATTAAATAAAGCTCTGGCTTCATATTATACTTTCCATATTTCCATACTTGTTCGTTTAATAATCCTTCTACATATTTACTTGAATCAATAACATCCTCTGTATTTTCAATTACTTCATCTGCTCTAATAGATAATGCACTTACTAATTTATTATCTTCAACAATGTTATTTCCAATCTCTTCAATATTTGATACTAATATAGAAATATTATCTGAAACCTCCTCCAAAATTTCGCTGTTCATTTTCCCCATTTCAACTTGAACTATCTTATTTGTATCCTTTATCGACCATGTCCCTATGACTATAGAAACAGTTACTATAAATAAGTTTAAAAGTAAACATAACTTTAAAGTTATACTCTTTGTTTTCATAAGCTTAAATCCTCTTATAATATATTTGTATCTTTTATACAAATTATTTTACTAAAATTATCTCATATATGTCTATCTTTATTCCACTAAAAGTATTTAAATATATCAAATATATAAGTTACTATGATGATTTAATACTAAAAATATCTAAGTAATTTATAGTATATAAATACAGTCATTATTCTAGTAACTTATTTATATATTGTTATTAATAATAAAAGAAGCTGTATAAAAATAAATTTTGATATTATCTAATAAAAAGGGAAGTTCTAACTCGAACTTCCCTTTTTGCGAATATATAAATAATATATAAAAATTTCTATTTAAGTTTAAAAACGTCTTTAAGTAAGTAAAATAAATGGTTTAAAAGGGTCTCACGAAACGCAATTTCCTTTAGAAAAATAAAAGATTAACTTTTTTAAGTAAATAAATTTTACTTGAACTTAAATAAATTAAATTTTATATTAAATAGATTTCTGATATCTATTTTTTAACTAATGCAGCATTAATCAATCCAATAAATAATGGATGTGGTCTATTGGGTCTTGACTTTAATTCTGGATGGAATTGCACTGAAACATACCATGGATGATTTTTAATTTCAACAATTTCTACTAGTCTTCCATCCGGACTAGTTCCAGTGATATCCATACCGGCTTCCTCTACAGCTTTTCTAAACTCATTATTAAATTCATATCTATGCCTATGTCTTTCATATATTAATTCATTACTATAAACTTCATAAGCTCTACTATCCTTCTCTAACTTACAAGGATATAAGCCTAATCTCATAGTACCGCCTAAATCTTCTATATCCTTTTGATCAGGCATTATATCAATTACTGGATATTTAGTCTCAGGATCAATTTCAGCACTATTTGCTCCTTCATATCCCAATACATTTCTAGCAAATTCAATTACTGAACATTGCATTCCTAAACATATGCCAAGAAATGGCACCTTGTTTTCTCTTGCAAATCTTATTGCTTCTATCTTTCCTTCAATTCCTCTATCTCCGAAACCTCCTGGAACTAAAATGCCATTGCAATCCCCTAAAATTTCATTGCTATTATCTTTATTAACATCTTCTGCATTAATCCATTTAATCTCCACATTACAATTGTTAGCTAACCCACCATGATTTAAAGCTTCAACTATTGAAATATAAGCATCATGTAACTCTACATATTTTCCTACTAAAGCTATCTTTACATTTTCCCTTAGATTCTTTACTTTATGAACCATTTCTATCCACTCAGTATTATCTATATCTCTACAACCCAATTCTAACTTTTCACAAACTAATCTATCTAATCCTTCTTTATGTAACATAAGTGGAACTTCATACAAGTGTTCAGCATCTAAATTTTGTATAACACATTTAGCTTCTAAATTACAGAACAATCCTATTTTAGATTTTATATCTTCTGATAACTCCTTTTGTGATCTACAAACAATAATGTCTGGTTGTATGCCTATACTTCTTAACTCTTTAACTGAATGTTGAGTTGGCTTTGTTTTTAACTCTCCAGCTTTTCCTAAGTAAGGAACTAAAGTTACATGTATAAAGCATACATTTTCTCTACCAACCTCATATTTAATTTGTCTTATTGCTTCAAGAAATGGCTGAGACTCTATATCTCCAACTGTTCCACCAATTTCAGTAATTACTACGTCTACTTCTTTTTCTTTAGCTACTCTATAAACTCTATCTTTTATTGCATTTGTAATATGTGGTATTACTTGAACTGTTCCACCTAAGTATTCCCCTCTTCTTTCTTTAGATATTACAGACCAATATATTCTACCTGTTGTAACATTATTACTTTGACTTAAATTTTCATCTATAAACCTTTCATAATGCCCTAAGTCTAGATCTGTCTCTGCTCCATCATCCGTAACAAATACTTCTCCATGCTGATATGGACTCATCGTTCCTGGATCAACATTCAGATATGGATCGAATTTTTGTATAGAAACCTTAAGTCCCCTATTTTTTAATAATCTACCTAACGAAGCTGCTGTTATTCCTTTGCCTAAAGAAGATACTACTCCTCCCGTTACAAATACGTACTTAGTTTTCATACTTTTCCTCCAAAAAAATAAAATTTTTTAATTTATTTTCTTGACACTAAATCCCCTACTTGATATAATCATAATTACCTCACTATTTATGATGGGTTTATAATGCCTAAATTTAATAAGTAGTATGATATCATAGAAAAATAAAAAATTCTAGTACTTTTTTATTTTTATTTATATTATTTTATTTAATCCCTCTTCAATTTTGAAATACATTTCTCTAAACTCTTTATTTACCAATAATTTTTCTTGAGCTTTATTAATATTATAATTAATACTCTTATCACTAATAACTTCAAGCATTTCTTTTACTTTTTCCTTATCAAGACATTTATAATTCTTTAATAACAAAAGAAATATATATTTATTTTCTTTCTTTTTTAATTTTTCATTAATTTCTATTGCGTCAATTCCTAAGTGTGCACATAAAACATTTATAACTATAGTTGTTTTGTCTAAGTTATTTGCACAATTCACAATATCACCTCTATTTTCTATATTATTTCCATTATTTATATTATATATTCATTTCTATTTAAAAAATAAAAATCTTAGTAAAAAAGTTTAAATATCCCTTTAGTTACTAAGATTAATGATTTTAATTTAATTTGTCTTAACATTTACTGCTAATTTAGTTGTTATCGGAGGTTGTCCAGCAAGCTCCATTGAATATTTAGCTACTATGTCACCACCATTTTCATTTATATCCACATCTAAATATTCTGTATGTATTTGTAGATCTAAAACTCCGTATGGAGTATTATATAATGATATAGAAGTCTCACCTTTCTTAAAATCCATTTTTGCACTTGTACTACCTTCCCTCTCAAGTAGTAAAGCATCATCAAGCATAGTTAGAGTAGTTGTTGTTCCATTCATTCCTGATATTTCTGTCTCTTCATATACAGCTTTAAATCCATCTTCTGTTACAAAAAACTCTCCTGGGGTAACAACTTCTATAACATCATCCTTATCTAAATCATTAAAACTTCTTAATGATATAACTGCTTTCTTTTTCATCTAATCCCCTCCATTTAACTTTATATCCTTTAAATACTTTTGTAATTCTTTGTCCTTAATATCATAAAAACTAAAATAAGCTTGTCTAAATCATATATAAGCCTTTAAATATAATAAAATATTTTTATTTAGTAATATACTTTAGATTCATATTTAATTTTTATCATCTTATAATTTGTTTATAAAGTATAGTTTAAATTTATTATCATAAATTATCAAGATTTATATTTTAACTTTTATAGATTATTTCTCCTTGTCTTTAAACAGAACTTCAAATATTTTAGATTTAAATTTAATCTTAGCTTTTTTATTTTTATTTTTAGTTGTAGACTTTATATCATTTTCATCTTTATCTTTTCCTTCAGATATCTTTTTTTCAATTTCCTTAGAATCCACCGCATCCTTTGTTCCATCTACAAAGCACAAAGGAGGAAACATTACACACCACCAATTTTGTCCTTTTGCTTCACCTATTAAAATTCTATAAGCCTCATATTCTCCTTGAGGAAAAACTAAGTCACCATAAACCTTATCAGGGAAATTTTCTCTTGAAAGCATACTTGTTACTTCATATGAATGTCCATTTTCAATAATAGTATCTTTTGCAATAGATTCTATTGTAGATTTATTATTAACTATAAATTCTCTTGCTTCACTTAAATCTTTACAATCCTTTAATTTATCTGAAACATACTCTATAACTCTATCTCTTACCTTTAATTTTAAATTTTGATCTTCTTCACTATCGCTATTAGCTATAACATGAAATCTTATTATCTCATTTACAATATCTTCATAAGCCAATTCATTATTTTCTTCATTACCTTGTCCAATAATAGAGCTCGAGCATCCTGTAATACTAAATATAATAAATATTAAACACATAATAATAAAAATTCTTTTCCTCATTTTTAAAACCCCCTTATAGCTAAATTATTGCCACATTTCGGAGGTTTATACTTACAAACTAAATTGTTCTTGTAATAAATACATCAGAGTACTTTTCTTTCATTTTTTCGAAGCATCTTTGAGCTTTAAGCATATCATCAAAAAATGCAAAAACAGTAGGTCCACTACCACTCATCATAGTTCCCATAGCTCCATTATGCCTCATGTCCTCTTTAATATTTATAAGAATTTTATGTTTTCTCAAAGTAACATTTTCAAGTAAATTTTTCATATTGTCGCAAACCATTTTTAGATTATCATTATTAATAGCATCTATTATTAAGTTGGTATTAGGATGATTTCTAGCTTTTTCTATATTAAATTCTTGATATACACTATTAGTAGATACACCAAACGGTGGCTTAACTAGGACTATAACTTTATCTTTAAACCCCTTTAGCGCTGTAACTTCTTCGCCTATACCTTTACACAAAGCAGTTCCACCCTTTATACAATAAGGAACATCTGCACCTAATTTCAGCCCAAGAATCATTAATTCCTCATCAGATGCATTAATGTTAAATAGAGAATTCATTATCTTTAAAACAGTTGCTGCATCAGTACTTCCACCTGCCAAGCCTGCACATACTGGTATATTCTTTTTTATATTTATATTTACTCCACTATCTATATTATACTTTTCAATAAATAATTGGGCAGCCTTATAAGCTAAGTTTCTTTCATCCGTTGGGACATATGGTTTATTACATTTTATAGTTATTTCTTTTTTTTGCTTTTCTATAACTATTTCATCATACAAGTCTATAGATTGCATAATCATCTCTAATAAATGATACCCATCTTCTCTCTTTCCTACTATATCTAAAGATATATTTACCTTAGCATAAGCTTTCATTCTCATACTTTTTGTTTCCTTTCAACTATAATATAAATATTTTAAAATAAACTTCAGAGATAACTCTGAAGTTTATTTTAATTATATATTTTTTTAGTAATATAGTAAACTAGGAATACTTAAACTCTAATTTAAAGCTTCAATATTATATATATTTCTTTCTTCCTCGTAACTTGAAAATTTATTTATAATACTTACCAACGGTTTCATATCTTCAAAAAACACTATTACTGTATCCCCACGCTTAGCCATATTAAGTGCTTTTTCAAATGCATCTTCTTCACTTAATATAACCTCATATTTCTTTCCATCACTATCTTCCGTTATACCATCAACTATTAATTCAGCGACTTCGCCTTGTTTTCTTCCCCTTAAATCTTTATCTTCTTTAACTATAATATAGTCTAGATATTTAGATGATATCTTTCCTATTTCTTTTGCTGTACCGTTAGTCCTATCTCCCGGAATACCTATTACTCCATATAACATCCCACTATTAATTTCTTTCACTGCTGAAAGAACTGAATTATACCCATCTATGTTATGTCCATAATCTAATATAACATTTATACCATTTATATCATAACAATTAAATCTACCTGAATTTTTATGTGAATTTAATAGATAGGTTGTAATTCCATTTTTTATCATGCAATAGTCTATTCCCATTCCTACTAGAGCTCCACATATTGCTAATATATTTTCAATATTAAAAGTTAATTTTCCATCTAAAGTTATCGGAACTTCTTTTATCCCGCATATAACATATTCCTTCCCTTTATTGGAAACTACTATATCATCATTTTCTAAATAAACGGATATATTACTTATTTTACTTTGTTTTAGGAGTGGGTTATTGGAATCCTTGCTAAAAAATATTATATTAGCTTTTATTCTATTTAATATTGATTTACTCCAATAATCATCAGCATTTAGTACAACATACCCATCTTCTTTAACAGCCTCTCCTACTAATGATTTAACATAGCATAATTCTTCCATGCTATCTACTCCATCAATCCCTAAATGATCTTCTCTTATATTAGTTATTACCGCTACATCTGCTAAATCATAGGCTAATCCTTTTTTAATCATTCCACCTCTTGCTGTTTCTAGAACTGCTACATCAACATCGTGATTTAATAAAACAGCTTTAGCACTATCAAATCCTGTATCATCACCACTATCTATACATTCATCGTTTATATATATCCCGCTAGTACTTGTCATTCCTACACAGTATCCCATTTTACTTAAAGTATGACTTATTACCCTTGTTGTCGTTGTTTTACCATTAGTTCCTGTTATTGAAATAACAGGTATATTATAAGGTCTATCATTATATAACATATTAACTATTTCTTTACCTATATCCCTTGGAATACCAATACTTGGATTTAAATGCATTCTAAGTCCTGGGGCAGCATTAACCTCCATGATTATTCCATTATTATATATAGGTTTTGATATATCTTCTGTACATATATCTATTCCACATATATCTAAATTTAGAGTTTTAGCAGCTCTTATACATAAATTTATATTTTCTTCACATATTTCATCCGTATAATCTATAGCCTCTCCACCAGTTGATAAATTTGCATTTTTCCTTAAATATATAGTTTCTCCAGAAGCTAAAATATCATCTAATACCTTTCCTTTTTCATTTATACATTTAATAACTTCTTCATCAATCTTTATTTTAGTCAATGATTTTTCATGATCTTCTCCTCTTTCAGGGTTATCATTTAATTTATCTATAAGTTCTCTTATAGTATTAATTCCATTTCCCTTTACATAAGGTGGCATTCTAAGAGATACAGCTACAACTTTGTAGTTAACTACACAAACTCTAAAGTCATTTCCTTTATAATATTTTTCTATAATTATATCTTTAAACTTATCTTTAACAGTATTATAAGCATTTAGCAATTCTTTTTCATTTTTAATATTAAGAACTACACCCTTCCCTTGATTTCCATACTGAGGTTTTAGCACAACTGGATATCCTATTTCTTCCCCGCTCTTTAATAAATCTATTATATTTTTTACTTTAAGTCCTTTCGCAACTGGGATATTCTGTATTCCTAATAGTTCTTTTGTTAACAATTTATTGCAAGAAATATCAACTGAAACACAATTAGTATTAGTTCCTATCGATGCTTCAATTACCCTTCCTTGCTTACCATATCCTATTTGATGAAACTCCCCATTTCCAAGAGTAATGACTGGTAATCCAACTTTATTAGCATAATCACATATTGATTTTGTACTAGGTCCCATTGTTTCATCTTTCAAAATATATTCTAATAATTCTATTCTTTCATCATAATTTATAGGTATCTTATTTATCAATGCATTTATTATATCAACTGCTAGCTTAGAGCTTTCTATCGCTACATTTTCATATATATATTGATAAATTATATAATAATGGTCATCCTTTATTTCTCTAGATTTCCCATAATGCACGTCTATTCCTAATTTATTCTGTATTGCTATAGTAATGTGTTCACATATATGAGCTAAATATGTTCCTTCTCTTAACCTTTTTACAAATCCTCTTTCTTCATCAATTCCACATCTATGTGTATTTAGTTCTGGAATCATACTAATAAGATTATCATTAAAATCTTCTATATCTTTACTTGGTGTTTCACAGTATCCTTCTAAATCTACATCTATTCTTATGCACTTTTTATGAGAATAGATATTTTTCCCTTTAAAGACCTTAGTCTCTATTATTTTCATCTTTACTATTATCCTCCTCAAAAGGTAACTTAGTTAGGAGATTAAATTTATCCCCTTCTTTTAACACATGTAAACTTACATTAAACATACTTAATACTTCATCATAGTATTGCTCAGATACATTGCTATGTGTTATATTTCTAGCGTCTAGAAAATATACAGCCCCTGTACCTACAACTTGTGCTATTCCACTATCTTTTACCACTATAGCCGTGTCCTCATCTATTCCAATTCCTAAAACTTCTGGATTTTGAGCGATTCCTGTTAATAACCTCCCAATTCTTCCTCTTTGCGCAAAATGTTGATCTATCATTATTCCTTTTACAAAACCAAGACCAGGTGCCATTTTTAAAGTGCATTTTCTTGGGGACTCATCATCTTCCCCTTTAACCACCATAGTATCACTCATAACAGAAGCCCCTGCAGATGTTCCAACTATTATACATCCTCTAGAACTTGCCTCTTTTAAAGCATCATAAATAGGAGTTCCCCCTATTAAGCTTGTTATGCGTAATTGATCCCCACCTGTAAAGAATATAAGTGATGCTTCGCCTACCAGTTTTATATTTGCTTCCTCTAGTGAATCAGCCCTCTCTTTTATATTCAATCCTTTTATATTATTAACTCCTAATTGCTTAAATACTTTAGTATATTTTTCTAATGCTTCTTTTGGATATTCTGTTGCTATTGTAGCAATTAAAATATTATCTTTTTCTTTATCTATTGAACCACAGACTTTTTTTAATATTTCTTTATCGCCTTCTTTATCTTCTGCGCCTCCAATTATTATTAAATCGCCTTTAATTTTTTCTGACATTTTTTCACCTCTTATCTTATGCATTCCTTATTTTATCCACCCCAGCATAATATTATTCACTATAAGGTGTAATTACCATTTTTGTTGGCAAAAAAAATAATGATTATAGAACAAATAAAAATCTATTCTATAATCATTATTGAATATTCTAATTATTATTATAAATTAAAATGTGGCTCTACCTGGTATTATTAATTTATCTCCTGGTTTTATGTTTTCATTTCCATCTAATTCATTTAATTTATTTAATTCATCCATGGTTGTATTATATCTCTTTGCTAAATCCCACAAAGTATCATCTTCACCAACAACATATATAGTTATTGATGCTTTCTTTTCTTTGACTTCAGCTGGGCCTTCAATAACATTTATTACACATTCTTTATTTACTTTGTAACAAACCTTTATAGTAAGTCCAACATTAGCTCTTATAGAAATTGAGTTACCTTCTATATTAGCATCTAAAGTTTCTAGAGATACTTTAATTAATGCATTCATACCCTTTTTAGTATCTTTTATATCTGCAGCAGTAATAAATGGAACCTTACCTGTTACCATACCATAATTTAAGTCTTCACCTGCAAGTTTATAAATAACAGATACCTTAACTATTCCTTCAATTTTAACTTTATCATCCTCAACAATTTTATCTGTAATAATAGGATGACCAGTTACGCATATTATTTGTTCTAATCTCTCTTCTTCATTTTTTAGTTCTATGTTATCTTTAGCCATAGCTTCTATGTTTGTTATTGAATGTATAGCTCCAAACTCTTTATTATCTTTTTCAAGATCAATATTCATAGTTGGACAGTATGCATCTTTTAACATTTCAATCTTATCTCTTGAATAAACTTTAACTCTTCCTTTAACTAAGAACTCTATATCTACTACTCTATTTTCACCTAAATCATCTAAATTAATTGAACATTGTTGATCTTTAATACCTAAATTTAATGAACTAATCATATCACTTGATATTCCAGGCATTTCTTCTTCTTTTGATAAATAAACATCATCTTGTAAAGTTATAAGTTCCTTATTTTCTTTACCTTTATATAATACCTCAATTCTACAATAGCAACCAACATATACTTTATCTTCTACAATCTTGATTTCCTTTTTATGAACGTTCATTGCACACTTTAACACTTCTTCAATTTCAGGTTTATCCATAGTTACCTTAAGCATAGATTTTCCTATTAAATCAACTTCTTTTTCCCCTTTTACACCATTAAGAGTTTCATCCTTTTTCCTAATTTGTATATCTTCTTTACCTTCTATATCTTTTACGTATTCAAATTCGCCATTTTTATAAACTTCCCATTTTAAAGTTAGTATACCATCAATACCTACTTTTCTTTCATTCATCCAATCAGCTTCAATATGTTCTATCTCACCTTCAACATCGCATAATATATTATGTTCATCACTATTAAGATCAAGATAGTTGGCGAATTTATCAGTAAAAACAACTGAATGTATTTTATTTGATGGTGAATCTGTTATAGTTTCATCCTTTGGTAAATAGAATACTATATAATTTAATTGCCCTTCTACCATAATCTTGTCTCCAAGAATTTCCTTATTAGTTATGGTAGCTTTTGCATCTACTCCCAATACTTCTTTCATATCAGGATATTGTGAATCTCTTATTAGATATTCTCCCTTTAGTACATGATTAGTTGAATTTTCTCTAAGTAATTGTTCATAACGAACGACTTCTTTTATTACATCTATTTGTGACATATAATCCCTCCCATACGATACCTAGTATTATATATATTTATGACCATATATATTTATTCATACTTATTTAAAATGTTTCTAAAATAAAAAAATCAAATTTCAACATTTTAATTACTCTTATTTACATTATAGGATTGTTTATCTAAATAAATGTCGAATTATAAAAACAGTTTAAGTTTTTTTTGTATTTTTTTAAATAATATGTTGACATATAATAAAATATGTCGTATTATAAAAGAGGTTATTGACCATATAACCTCTCATAAATTCTCAATACCCTTTTATACCATAGTTGAAAGATGGAAACCCACCATCTTTCTTTTTTTATTTCCATACAAAAAAATATGGAGCTTCAAAAAAAAGAAGCTCCATTCTCTATAAAGCAAAATATAATTGTACTGTCTTAGTTAATACATCTGAATAGCTGTAAGTTACTGTCCTTTGAATATCATTCTCTAGCCTTACTACAAAAATGCTTGGGTGAGCACTTTCTATTACTCCGTTGTTTACTAGGATCTTTTTCCTCCCACCGTTTGCTTTTAGAGTTACTTTATCTCCTATATGGTCTTCTATATCTCTTTTTATAGCGGCGATAGTCTTTACTTTTTCCACATAAACACCTTCTTTCTAAATAATATTATACACCCAAACCCACTTTTTGTCAAACAAAATTTATATTTTATCACCTTTAATATAAGTTGTCAATGTAAACTTTTACCTTTTTTAGTGCTCTTTTATACATTTATTAGTATATCTATCTTTTGTTTTTTTATACATTTTATTTGTATATTTAATAAATTAGTCATATTTTAGTATAAAAATAAAAACCCACTGTATTTCAGTAGATTTTTAATAAAAAATTTTAAATATACGGTGACCTTGGATATCCTTCCCTATATTTCCCTCTAGTTTGTAAACCTCCAATCCCTTTTGTTCCCGTAATTGTATTATCTATAACATCTGTTATTGAAACAACCTTATCAATTCTTGTATATGCTATTTTTTCGCACACAAATACAGGGTCTAGGCAATGAATTAATACCCTATTAGGTGAGCTTGCAAAATTTGCTCCTGCATCTAACATACACTCATAGCAACTTTGACATGCTCCTGCAAAAATTACTAATTCATCATAACTAGAATTATAATTTCTTAAAGCTTTTACAGACTCTATATAATATCTTGAATTTCTATAATTATCTAGATTTAAATAATCATCTGTTACTCGCAGAACACTATCATGTCCTGTTAAAACAACTATATCCGGTTTCATTTCTTTAACTAAATCAACTATTAACTCTGGTTGCTTTCTTTCAGGAATCGCTCTACCTATAGCCTCTAAGGACAACTGCTTATAAACCTTAAGACACATTTCAAGGTATTCACTATCACCATCTATGTGTAGTATTTTCCCGGGTCTCCCAAAAATTAATTCTTTATTTTGCTGTGTCTTAGAGGACTTACTCCCCCTTGTTAAATTATTTATCATATTCATGGCTTCTGTATCGCCCCTCATTGATACAGCTTTCTTTATAGCTTCCTCTACTCTTGTATTTAATATCTTTTCTTTTGCCCCTACATATTGCCCATCCACTTCTTCTAGATCTTCCTTTTTCGAATCTGCTATAATTCTTATACTAATACCTTTTAATACATAAATAGGATTACCATTATCATCTTCTTTAATATCTATTATTTTGAACGTAATGTCTTTATCATATGATTTCCTAACTACTAAATCACCTATCTCCATTTTTCCCTCTTAGCTTATTACTTTATATTATCCTATGTCGAATTTTCTTTATTTGTACATAAAAAAAGTGCTCTTGGCACTTTTTTTAATCTAATTTATACTCTTTTTTAAATTCTTCTAAAAACTTAAGCATAGCTTCCTGCTCATTTATTATAGATTCAATTTTATTACCAAAAGTATTTTGCCCCCAGTTTACTTCGTTATAATAGTATCTATTAGCTAGTCTCCAATACCTTTGTGGAAATTGTAAATACGCATATAATACCTTATATTCACTATCTAAAAGCGGTGAAACTTCATTATATGATTCTATAATTGCATTTGCAAAATTTATATCCCAGTCAACTCTTTTTAGAACTTTTATCATAAAATTAGACATATCAAAAGTTCTTACTTCTCTTTTACAGTAATCAAAATCAATTACATTACAATTATTGATTTCATCCAAAATTATATTATGATATGTGAAGTCATGATGGCAAAAGCTTTTTTCATTTTCTGCTATTTCACATAACTGCATATATTCTGATTCTTCTAATGTTTTTAAAGCTTTTTTACCTATCTCTTTATAGAATTCCATTGATTTTAAATATAGTAAATCAAAACTATTTTTATTATTCTTCTTTCTTACCATATCTCTCATTTTATCAAAGGACTTTATTCTTTTATTCATAAGGTGAGTCCATCTACCCAAATCACTCTTCAGCTTAGAATTTTCTGGAGGATCATATCCCTTTGATGCCTCATGTAAGCTAGCAAGAGTCTTTGCTGCTAATTTCACCTCGTCTATGTTATGAAAATCACATTCTCTACCCTCTATCCATTCAGATAGCGTATAAAGATCTTCATTAACTAGGGCATATGGTTCCCCATCTATGTTCAAAAAATATCTATCAACACCTTTAAAGCCATTATTTATTAAATGCTCCTTAGCGCCATAAACAAATAATAGCTTTTGAGGACCATAATTAATCTTCTTTAAACACCTTTCACCCTTATTAGTCTTTAAATAATATACTCCTTTATTTGCTTTTAAAACCTCAATTTTTACGTCAAACTGCCTTTCTATTTCAAATTCTCTCATCATAACGCTCACCCCCATTATATTTATATGACTATATGTATTCTTTTATTAACATTTTATTCCTATATTTAATATAATAAATTAAAAACAATGTGAAAGGATTAAATCATGAAGATAGGCATAGATGGCAGAGCTGCAAAATGGTATAGAGGGACAGGAATTGGCACATATACTTATCAACTTATAAATAGTATAAATAAAGTTGATAAACTTAATGACTACTTAGTTTTTCTACCCGAAAATTCAGCTCTAGATTTAAGTGATAATTTCAAAGTTGAATCAGTAAAGGCCACTTCGAATTCTAATTTTTGGGATGAAGTTAGAGTTCCTAACATTTTAAATGATACTAATATAGATATCTACCACGTCCCTCAAAATGGTGTTGGTCTTTCTCAAAGCATAAATTGTCACAAAACTATTACTTTGCATGATATAATCCCATTGAGAATGCCAGAAACAGTTAGTGATCGTTATTTATATATATTTAATAACGAACTTCCTAAAATCATAAATAAATGTGATGGTATATTAACAGTTTCTGAATTTTCAAAGCAAGATATATCAAAAGAGTTTAATTTTCCTGAGGATAAAATTTTTGTTACACATCTTGCTGCTGAGGATATATATAGGCCCTTGAATAAGTGTCAATGCAAAAAAATTATTGAAGAAGAATATAATATAAAAGATAATTTTATTCTTTATGTAGGTGGTTTTAGTCCCAGAAAAAATATAGTAGGCCTAATTGAAGCCTTTTCTCTTCTTTCTAGGAATACAAACAAAAGTCTTAAACTAGTTATAACAGGTAAAAAAGGAATCTCATATGACATATATAAAAAGAGAACCGTAGATCTTAATATCGAAGATGATGTTATTTTTACTGATTTTATTCCTCTTGAAAAGTTACCCATTTTTTATAATGCATCTGAATTATTAGCTTATCCTTCATTTTATGAGGGATTTGGTTTGCCTCCATTAGAAGCAATGGCTTGTGGCACGCCAGTTATAACATCCAACGTGACTTCTCTTCCAGAGATCTGTTATGACTCGGCTTTGCTAATTAATCCTTATGATATAGATTCTCTAAAATCTGGGATGGAAAATGTTTTATACGATGACGCTCTTAAAGCAAGAATGATTAAACAAGGACTAATAAACAGTTCTAAGTATTCATGGAATATAACCGCTAAGTCAACACTTAAAGCTTATGAAAAAATTATTAAATCTTAATATATTTAAATTAAAAGGACATCAAATTTAAAAATATGATGTCCTTTTAATTATTAATAAAAATATTCGACCATTTCAGTTATAAAATTTTCTATAAAATCTTGTCTATGCTTTTCATTACCAATTTTATCTTTTAATCTATTTAAAAATACTTCGTATTCCCATTGCTTCTGTTTATAATAATAATCCCTTGATATTGTTATAAAATCCCTAGGGAAACTTATAATAGCATATATGAGTTTAATTTCTTGTTTGCTTAATTTTTCTATTGAATCATAAGAATCTAAAATTAATTTAAACTTATCAAAGTCATAACAACTATTTTTTATTACTTTTATTGAGTAATTTGCTATATCTACAGCTCTAGTATCTATCTTACAGTAATCAAAATCTATTATTTTAACATCATCTCCATCGATAATAAAATTATGATGTGCTAAATCATTATGACATAAAACTCTTTTATTAAAATCCTCTAACATTGAATTGTATTCACACATAGCTAAAAGTTCTATAGACTTTTGTATTTGATCAATATTACTATCAACATTTTCTAAAAATATTTTATCAAATTCACTTTTATGCCTAAATCTTAAGGCGTACTCTTTAATATTAATTAAATCTTCTTTTGCTTTGCTAAATTGATATGGCAAATATTCTCCTAAATTTCCTTTAACTATCTCTGTACTTAATTCATTAAATATTCCTTTTGATGCTTTATGCATATTAGCTATGCTTTTAGAACACATCTCAACTTCAACAGGATTAGTAAATGTTGCTTCCCTTCCCTCTATCATATTTAATAAAACGTAAGTATTAGAGCCAAATTTATAAGTTATTTCTCCATTCTTACCTTCATAATAACTAAGTACACTATTGTATTCCTTTGATATATAATTTAAAGCTTCACTTATAAATCTTATTCTTTCTTCGCTTGAATCAGTAAGTTTTAAAATTTTTTTACCTTCATTTGTTAATAAAACAAATACTTTTCTTAGAGGTATTATATCTTCAATTTCTAAAGATAACTCTTCAAAAAATTCCTCGTTCAAATCATATTGGCATAATATCTCTCTGTCTACATATCTAAATTTATTCATACTTGAAAATCCCCCACTAAATTATTAAGCATCTACTATCCATTCTTTTAGCTTTATATAGCATTTCTAAAACTCTATCTTCATTTGTATCTATCTTTTTTAGGATATATCTTTCTAGCACTTTAAACTCTTCATTTGGATATGAACATAAAGCTCTTAAATACTGCTTACTGTCACTTTCCAAATTAGCAATTTTAATATAATAATCTATTACTTCTTCTATGCTAAATTCTATATCCTTCCTCTTTATTTTCTTTATATATGAATATATATCATGCTCTTTTAGATTGTATGCTAGATATTTTATTGTCCCTATAAATATTTTATTATTTTCTTCCACAAATAAATTATTTTCATCAACCCTACTTAAGCAAACTTCATAATTCCTCATACTCCTATAAATTAATTTTCTATAATTATTGGAATATATATGATTTAATGCTTTTCTTCCCTTATTTAATAACATTTCTCCATTTCTTATTAAATAGAAATCAATTGAATTTAAGTTATTTTTATTTTCAATTTCTTTTATATACTTACCTATTAGAATCATTTGTGAGTTATAATTATCAATTTCCCTACCTATTGATGCTCCAATCCGAGGTAATAAGTTCTCCTTATAACACCCCATTCTATTATGAAATAAAACTATATTTTCAATTTGATTAAATGTACCTTCTAGATTTTGTTCTTTTACTTTGTTTGTCTTTCCATTTAATATATAAATATCTCTTTCTTCTAAATATGATTTTAGCTCTAACTTTTGCATCTCATCACCTCTATCAAATAAAGTTATCAACAAACTTTTCTCTTTCATTTCTATCTTTTAAATATTTATTTATCTTATTTAATAAAAACTCTTCTCCCCAAGGCTGCTGTTCCCAATAATATTGTAATCCTATTTGCCAAAACCCTTGCGGAAATCTAATAAATCCTTTTATAAGTTTTAATTCTTCCTCATATAACGAATGTGTTTTTGAATAACTATTTAATACAAGCTGAGCTTTATCATTACTCCAATTTCCATCCTTCATACACCTAATCAACAATGATGCTAAGTCATGTATATGAGTATCTAATAAACAGTAGTCAAAATCTATAATATTTAATTCACCATTCTTATCTATTAATACATTATGATTTGCATAGTCATGATGACAAAAGCCACGCTTAAGCACCTCATTCTCCATAATTCCAATATAATTATTCACTTTTAATTCCTCTATAGCCTTTTTACCTCTTTCTAATTCTTCATCTATGGCTCTTAAATATACTTCATCAAATTCAGATTTATAGGCTTTTTGATAAATTCTTTTCTTAAAATCTAGTATTTCATCGCATCTAGTTTCAAATACCTTTATCCAAGAAAACCAACCTATCCTCGGTCTCATAATATTGCTTGTTGTAAATCCTTCACTACATTTATGTAGTTCCCCTAGCTTCTGAGCTGCTAACTTCAACTCCCCTGAATTCTTATAGTTGCAGTTTCTACAATCAATCCATTTATTTAGATATGCGTAACTACTTCCAAGCTTTATATAGCCCAAATTTTCCTTAGTATTAATTATTTCAGGTATCTTATTAAACCCACGTTGTTTTAAATGATTTATTGCAGAAAAAATAAAATAAAAATGAGGAAATTGATATTTAATTACTTTAATACCATACTCCTCATCATCCGTTTTGATTCTATAACTATTTTTAACTTTTTCTATACTTATTATTTTTAATGGATAGTTAGATTCAATTTCTTTTTTTATATATAAAATATCCATGTAATTCTCCTTAATAATTACTCAATGCCATTATATGAAAGTCTATATTTTATTGTGTTTACTATCACAGAATTAAATTATTAATAATATTCTGTTATATATAAAAAAATAAATAATATCTATAAATATATAAGATAATTTAGGAGGATTAGTATGAAAATATCTATAGATGCTAGAGGAATTACCTTATACAATGGTAGTGGAATTGGTACTTATACTGAAAATCTTGTTAGAGAATTGCTTAATATAGATAAAGAAAATGAGTATTCATTATTTTGGACAGGTAAAAATTATGAAAGTTATAAAAGAGAAAATAGCCAAATAATCTTCACCTCAAGAAGGCATAGTGGATTTTACGAAAATTATTATTTTCCAAACTTTATTAAAAATAATAACATAGATCTTCATCATATCCCTCAAAATGGGATTGGGCTTTGTGAAAATTATGAAAACAACTGTATAGTTACTATACATGACTTAATTCCATATATTTTACCTGAAACTACTGGTCGAGGATATTTAGAGAGATTTTTAAAAAATATGCCTTCTATAATTGATAACTCCAAAGGAATACTTACAGTCTCAGAATATTCTAAAAAGGACATTTTAAAATTTTTTAATCACATTCCTGAAGAAAAGGTATTTGTTACTCCTCTAGCAGCAAACTCAAACTTCAAACCCCTTGATAAGGATTATTGTAAAAACTATATTAAAGAAAAATTCAATTTCAATAAACCCTATATACTATACATAGGTGGATTCAGTTTACGGAAAAATGCTCGAGGACTTATTTTAGCTTTTGATAAAATATCTAAAGATTTAAACGAGCCTCACATATTGCTTTTAGCTGGTTCACTTAAAGATGAAGGAAAGAAGCTTGCTGAGCTTGCAAAGTCATTGCCATCTAATGAAAATATATTATTTACAGGATTTATCGATGATGCTCTTCTTCCAACTCTATATAACGGAGCTGAAGCTTTTATTTATCCATCTTTTTATGAAGGATTTGGTCTGCCTCCTTTAGAAGCTATGAGCTGCATGACCCCAGTTATAACATCTAATACAACATCAATTCCTGAAGTTACTGGTGATTCATGTATATTAATAGACCCTTCTAATAAAACAGAGCTTGAAGAATCATTATTAAACTTACTAAATAACAATAATTTTAAAAAAGAATTATCAAAAAAAGGATATGAAAGAAGTCTCCAATTTTCTTGGAGGCAAACCGCCATAAAAACATTGGAGGCTTATAAAGAAATCTCTAAACACTAATTATATACGTTATATATTATTTCATTAAATTTATCATAACTTTTTATCTCTGGAGCCTTTTCCACTATATTGCTTAATATTAGGAAAGGGCTACTCCCTTGTACTTTAGTACCTTCTTTATTTATATTTTTTGTCCTTAAAGAATATAAAGAACTAGGTACAAAATTACACTCTAACATTTCCTTTGATAACAACTCCTTATTAGTTGATGCATATGAAATAAAACTTTTTATTGCTTCTTTATTATTTTCAATATTTAAAGCTACTAAGTTTTCACCACCTATATCATAAAATTTATTTTCACCTATATTAAGACTTGGTGGATTTTTACACTCCCATATTCCATCTATACTATTGTTTATTAAATCCTTATAAAAATCTATAGAGGCAATTCTACAAATATAATTGCTATCATTTATAAAAGATTCATTATATATTGAATTTATAATATCATTAATCTGATTATTTTCGTAACTTTTTTCTTCATAATCAACTAATTGTGCAGCTAACAAAAGCCTTATATTTTCTTTATCTTGACTAGAAAATATATTTATATCTCCATTGCTCTTAGTATAAATATCTTTACCAATCTCTATTAATCTTTCCCAACTATTAATATCCTCAGCCTTATATCCAAACTTCTTTAAAATATCACTTCTTAGATACAATGCTATTGGATTAGATGTAAAGGGAACTGCATAATAGTTATCCTTTATTTGCACTTCTTCTAACCTACTATTATTAAAATTTTTATTATATGTCTCTATTATTTGTTTATTTTCATTCGTAAATTCTATTTTATCTATAACACTATTTAATTCCTTGAAATTTAAATGAACTATACTAGGTAATTCATTTGGAACAGTATTTAATATTTTATATAAATAATCTTCTTGCTTAACACTCACGACTTTAATGCTAACTTTTTTATTATTTTTCTCAAACTCCTTTGCAGTAGAAGTAAAATATGAATAATATTTATCTTCAACCCATATATTTATATTTCCTTTTATTATATGATCATTTGTATTAGTTACTAGTGTATTTACCAACAATACAGTAAATATAATTATTATAAGATATATTGATAATTTTCTTCTAATTTTCATCTAAATCACGTCCTAATATATAATTAATAATACTTAACCACCCTAAATTTAATAACATTAAATAACTTTGCTTTTTAATGAGTATTATACTATAATAATTAAATATATAAAATATTAGATAGGAGATTGTTATGCATATAGATAGTTTAAATTATTTTTTTCAAGTTGCTAACTCAAAAAGTATTTCAACTGTAGCAAAAAATGCGCATATATCACAATCTGCACTAAGTCAACAAATATTAAAATTAGAAAACAAACTAAATGTAAAATTATTGAATAGAAGTAATAAAGGTGTTAGCCTTACTCCTGAAGGCGAAATTTTATTTAAGTATTGTGAATCTATACTTAGTGCTTATAATAAAATGCAAGAGGAACTATTAAACTCTGTAAATAAAAAAAAGTACATATCAATTGAAGCTGTAGAATCAATTAGCTTAACCATTTTACCTGTTATTGTATCAAAGCTAAAAAAAGTATATAATTCATACACAATAAATCTTAACACTATAGAGTGTTGCACAAACACAAACTTGATAAATAATATATGTGATATATATATATGTTATAGAAAACCTGAAGATCATGAAGGAATTATTACAAAAGAGATAGGACTTGATGAAATCGTTTTGATATCTGATGTTAATTTTCCAATTAACTCTATAAAAAAGGATCAGCTATTTGATTTACCTATAATATTTCCTTCTGATAAAACTTGTTTAAAAAAATCATTATGTTTAGCTTTAAATTGTGATGAAAAAAAGCTAGATAATTTAAATATACTATACAGCACTAATTCATATTTTGCAGCATTAAATGGAGTCTTATCCAGCAAAGCTGTTACTTTTGTTCCAATGAGCATATATAACAATTATTGTTCAACAACTAATATAAAAAGAATAAGGATTGAAGATTTTTCTCTTTCTCTTCCAATATACATAAATTATTTAAATTCATTTTATAAAATAAATACAGAATTCGTAAAATCACTAAAAAACATATTAAAGGGTTACTTAATTTAGTAACCCTTTAATATGTTCTAAGTAATAACCACTCGGCTATTTCCCTTAATATATTTTTGTATTCATTATTAGGAAGCATATCTATTCCTTTAAAGCATTTTTTCATATATTTTTCAGCTAATTCTTTTGCCATTTTTATTCCATTATTTTCTTTTACTAAGTTTACTATATTCCTTACTTCATCTTCCGTATAAAAGTCTTTTCCAAGAACATCATCAAATGCTGATTTATTATTTTTATATGCATAAATTAATGGGATAGTATATATTCCTTGCTTCAAGTCATTTGCCGCAGACTTTTTAATACTATTATCATTTCCTTCATAATCTAAAATATCATCTATTATTTGAAAAGCCATACCTAAATTATGTCCTATTTTTCCAAGTTCCTTACTAACCTTATCATCTGCATTACATTCAGCTGCTCCTAAATATAATGAAATTGAAAACAATTCTGCAGTTTTTCCTGAAATTCTATTTAAATAATCTTTTACTGATAGTTTCATAGAAAACCTAGAATTTAGCTGATTCACTTCACCCATACAAATTTTTGACATTGCTCTCGAATCTACTTTTATAGCTTGCAATGAAGCACTTGTAGCCAAAATTTTAAAACATACACAGAAAAGATAATCCCCTATGTATACAGCATAATCCTTTCCATATTTAGATTGGATAGTTTCTCTACCTCTTCTAAGTTTAGAATCATCTATTACATCATCATGTACCAGCGTTGCCATATGTAGCATTTCAATCACAGCTGCAGTTGGAATAGATTTTTCTGTATCATTGGTCCCAAATTTTGATCCTATTAAAACAAAAGCAGGTCTTAACAACTTACCACCTGACTCTATTAATTCTATTATGGAGTTTTCGATTTTCTTGTCCTTGCATTTAACATTCTTTTTCATTAAATCCAATACATCAACAAGTTCTCGTTTTATCTCAGGATAATTATTCCAAATATTGTCCATTACAATCCACCTTCTTAGTGATAGTCTAAGTCATAGACTTAATATCTTTACCTATTAATATAGTTAAATCAATGATCTACATAATAAATAATAATATTAATAGTTACTTAAGTAAAATATCGAATTTAAATCATATATTGATTGAATTTTATATAAGTTTATAAATACTAACATTATTTAAACATAATCAATTTATGATAAATTTTTTTAAATAAAAATCTTAATTATAATTTCTATATGTTTTTCTTATTTATATCATAAAATCAAGAATATATTATTGAACTTAACCTAGATAATTCTATTCAGTATTATCTAAACATTGGTAATCTTCTTAAATGTGCTACAATATAATTTGCAGCTATTCCAATAAAAATTCCTGTGACTATTCCTACAGTTGATAAAATAGGCAAATATAACATAACTCCTATATTTTTTACTATTAGGGATGCAATTATTAATTGTCCTACATTATGAAATATTGCTCCTGCTGAACTTACACCTATAATACTAACTTTATCCTTAAATAAGTCCTTTACGATACTCATTGCACCAAAGCTTAAGATTCCTCCAGCCGCACTATACATAAATGATGATAAGTTTCCTCCAAACATAGTGCTTAATGAAAGTCTTAAAAATAGTACTAAAAAAGCATCTTTTCTACTATCTAAAGTATATAAAGCAATAACAGTAATTAAATTTGCTAATCCTAACTTAGCACCAGGTGTTACAAATGGTACTGGGATCATTCGCTCAATAATATGTAAAACTAAGGCTTGAGCTACTAATAATCCTATATATACAATTTTATTAGTCTTTTTCATAGCTCCTCCTTAATGTGATAGTATAATATCATCATCTATCTTCCCTTTAATTTCTATCATAACTCTATGTGGAAGACAAACTAAGCTTTGCCCTGGCTTCTCTATGTATTCAGGATTCATACAAACCTTATCAGGACAATCTGCTTCAATTATACCAATTTTATTATCTTTTACTTTTATAATATTAAATCCATCTTTAGTCTTTACTTCAATACGCTCTTCTCCCTTATGTTCAGATAAAGGTATCGTCTTATATATTTTTCCTGCAATTGTTATTTCCGCATATGTATTATTATATCCCTTTCCTATTGAGGCTCCTAAAATAATTTCTGGAAGAAATGATAAAACCATTAACACTGCTATTATAACAAAATCTAATTTTTTAAACATAAATTAATCATCTCCATTATAATATAATTGGATGAATTTGTAATATAGTTTTATATGTTATAAGGTAGAGTATGAAACTCTACCTTATAATATTATTTTAGTATTATAATACTTTACTACACTTATTTCTATACATTTTTATACATTGGTTGTTTTTTACCATGCCAGAAATTATCTGCTAATCTCGTAATCCATGGCATTATATAATAATCTAATCCAAATGTTCTACCTGCACCACTCATTAATGCAATTGAACCAAAGAAGAACCAAAGTATATCCCAACCAGCCATAGCACATAAAACGAAGTTTACTACCATACCAGCTGAAACAGCACTAAATATGAATGTGAATAATCCTGCTATTAAACATAATCCCATTCCTATTTCCATTAATACAACAATTCTTTGGAACCATACAGCAACTTCTGGGTTTGGCATCATTACTTGCATTATTGCTGCGTACCAACCTGGAACTTCCTTAAGAATTGGTGTTGCAAATTCAGCTGCTGTTTCTGTACTTGCTGATGCACCTGAAGTAGCTTGTTGTAACCATTCAAATGGCATCTTAATATTTCCAGCTTTAGTCCAGCTATCAGCACCTATAGTTATATTCTTAAAGAAATCCCCTATGCTATCAGCTTTCCACATAGATTCCCATGTACTTTCACCTAATAATTTCTTTAATCCTTCAATTAACCATAAGCATCCTATATATAATCTTAAAGGTACTAACCATAATCTATTTGCTTTAGATGATAAATGACCTCTCATCACTGATCTTCTATCTTCCATAGTAAAGAATTCATGTTGTAAATAACTGTATATTGCATGTACATCATTTACATCAAATAAGTAGTGTATGTTAACTAAATGTTTCATTATCATTGCAAAAAATCCTGATAATTTAAGTCCCATTAAGTTTGCAACACAATATCTACCACCAATTGAAACCATAAATCCATGATATTTTCCTTGGAATTTTTGCATTTCTTTATTTTCAATTGATGCAACTATATTTTTAACAACTGTATCTGCTGTTTGAACTGCAGCTTCAACTATTTGAGGAGTTCCTTTTCCAGCTTCTTCCTCAAAATAAGCCATATCTCCAACTACGAATACATCTTTCTTTCCAACAGCTTGCATGAACTCATTTGTTTGTAATCTTCCTGCTCTTGCTGTATCTAATCCATATTCCTTAGCATCTTGATTTGCTTGTATTCCACAAGTCCATATTAATGTTCTTGTATTTATTTTTTCACCACTCTTAAGTACTATCTTATTTTCAGTAACTTCAACGATTGGAGAATTCTTTAATATTTCCATTCCATGTTTAACCATGTATTTCTCTGCTTTATCAGCTTGTTTTCTATCTAACATATTTAAGATAGTTCCCATAGCTTCAACAACTTTTAAAGTTACTTCACTTTCATCAACATTATATTCTCTTGCTAATCTAGTCTTCCACTCTAAAAGCTCTCCAGCCATTTCTATTCCAGTAAACCCAGAGCCAGCTACTATAAATGTAAGCATTTCTTTTCTCTTAGCAGCGTTTCTTTCTAGACTTGCTTTAGCAAACATGTCTTGTATATGCTTTCTTATTTTTAATGCATCTTCAAATGACCATAAAGTAAATCCATTTTCTTTTACTCCTGGAACGCCAAAAAATGCTGGTTCACTACCTGTACCTATTACTAAGTAATCATATGAATATTCTCCATATGTAGTCTTTACCACCTTATTATCTGTATCAACTTTTTCTATAAAGTCTGTAACTACATTAACCTTTGATTTACCAAAAATTTTGCATAATTCTACTTGAACTGATTCAGGGTGAACTCTTCCCCCTGCAACTTCATGTAATTCTGTCATTAAAGTATGATATGGATTTCTATCTATTAATGTTATTTCCACATCATTGTTTTTCTTATACTTCTTTGCTAGTTTTTTAGCAGTACGAACACCACCATATCCAGCACCAAGAACAAGTATCTTATTTTTTGACATGTTACACCCATCCCTTCATTTAAATAATTCTAAAATAGCATATTTAATTCTATACACTATTTTATAATATGTCTATATAGTACAAATTATTTTTTTGTGGTTTTTTTAACAATTTTTTTCACATGAATCAACGTTTTTTGAGGGTTAATCCCTTTAAATACAATGCTTTGACTTGATTGTATATTTTTTAACACTATCATTTATACTTATATACTATAAGAAAATCGAATATCAAAGATGTATTTTTTTGTGTATAATTATCTAGTAATTGAAACAATTCAATGGAAAATTTAAATAATTTTGAGGGGGATTTTTTTATGAAATCTAAAAGAGTTATAAGCTTATTAGCAGTTGCTGCATTAGCTACTACTATATTTGTAGGATGTGGAAACAAAGAAGAAGCTAAGAAGTCTGGATTAAAAGACGGAACATATACTGAAAAATCTGAAAAAGATGAAAGAGGATATGAAGCATCTATCGAAATAGAAGTTAAAGATGGAAAAATCGCTGCAGTTAAATATGACGAAGTTGGCGAAAAAGGAAGCAAAAAAGATGATGCTGAATACAACGCTAAAATGAAAGAAGCTAAGGGTACTAACCCATCAGAAGCTTTCCCTAAATTAGAAGAATCTTTAGTTGAAAAGCAAGATGTTGCTTCAGTTGATGTAGTAACTGGTGCTACTAGCTCAAGTGATTCTTTCAAAACTTTAGCAGAAAAAGCTTTAGGAAAAGCTAAATAATCTCTTTAATATTAGGCTTTAGGTTTTTTACCTAAAGTCTTTTGTTATTTCTACAATTTTTACTTATAATAGATAGTGATATATTATTTAGGAGGAAGATCTATGAAGAAAAAATATTTAAATTATTTTACTATATCCATCCTGTTAATTTTTTCTCTTACAATTTTATCCGGTTGTTCAAAAGATAACAAAGTTACTGAACCCCTCTCTAAAACTGAACTTCTAATGGGAACAGTAGTCACTGTAACTCTTTACGATAGCAATGATGAAGGTATATTAGATAAAGTATTTACCAAAGTCAAGGAACTAGAATCTACTTTAAGTATTAATGAAAATGGTACCTTAGTAGATAAAATAAATGAATCTGCAGGAATTGAACCAGTAAAAGTAGATTATGATACATATACAGTAATAAAGAAAGGATTGGAGTATGCTAAGCTTTCCAATGGTCTATTTGATATTTCAGTTGGTCCAATAGTTAAACTTTGGAATATTGGTCTTCCTGAAGCTAAGGTTCCAACGCAAGAAGAAATAGACTCAAGAATTCCATTAGTAGGATATTCTGATGTTGAGCTTAATGACGAAGAAAATTCTGTATTCTTAAAAAGACAAGGAATGATGATAGATCTTGGTGGTGTAGCAAAAGGATATACTGCCGATGTTATTTCAGATATCCTTACTGAAGAAGGGGTTAAAAGCGCTATAATAGATTTAGGTGGAAATATCTTCGCTCATGGATTAAAAGTTGATGGCAGCACTTGGAGAATAGGAATACAAAATCCATTTTCTGATCGTGGAGATATAATCGGCACAATCACTGTAAAAAATAAATCAATAGTAACTTCAGGTATATATGAAAGATATATTGAAAAAGATGGAATCAAATATCATCATATATTAAGTCCTAAAACTGGCTATCCTTATGAAAATGAAATAGCTGGAATAACTATAATAAGTGATAAATCATCAGATGGTGATGCTTTATCAACTTCTGTATTTGCTATGGGTGTTGAGGAAGGTATGAAATTTATTAATACACAAGAAGGGATAGATGCAATTTTTGTTACTAAAGATAATAAAATTTACATAACAGATGGAATAAGAGATATATTTAAATTAACAAATACAGATTTCACATTATCAAACTAAGTAAATAAGGGTTAAGATATTTTTCTTAACTCTTTTTTACTTAATTTTAATGCCAAAGCTATACCTAAAAATCCCGATATAAGTTTTACTAATATATATATTAGTGTTATATCTTTTGCCTCTATTACTACATACCCCAATTGTCCACCAAATACATATGCACCAGCTACTGAAAAAGCTGAACATACTAGCTTTCCTCTATCATCTAACTCGTCAAAATTAGTAAACACAATTACAGCTGAGGCTAAACTACCAATTAAAGCACCTACCGATGCTGAATTTATATTTAATACCTTTTCTAACATAGCAATTTTATTTTTAAATACTACTTTTATTATCTCTAACATTACATTAGCTCCTGCTAAGAAAATAGCTATTTTCCCGACTATTGTTAATGTTTCTTCCAATGCAAGTAAATTTTTAATAATAACTACTCCTGTTATTGAAGTAAAGCCTTGTACCCCTAAACCAATTAATCCTAATATCATTATAAATTTAGCCAAATATTTAAAACAAATTATCATTTTATTTGGTTTTTTATATAAACCTATTACTACAAATATGGAAATTATAACTATAGGCATAAGATTAATGAGTATAAGAGATAATTTTATTTTCAGTAAAATTCCTCCAACCAATAATCCTATTGGTAAAACAACTATTCCACATAAAATCCCTTTACATAATATATCTATATTTTTTTCTTTTACTATTCCTAATGCTAAAGGTAAAGTAAAACTTATAGTACATCCTAATATCGATGATATTAATATTCCTGAAAAATATATTATTCCTTGATCTGTTGATATAGATTGTACAATTTTATATCCACCCATATCAACTGCAATAAAGGATGATACTATTATAGTTGGATCTACAAGGATATTTTTAAATATTGTTAAAATATATTTAATGATTAAATCAGAAATTATCGGTGTTATAGACAATATCCCTATCATAGATAAAGCTAGCGACCCCATACTTTTAATCCCACTTTCTATCCCCTTTGATAATCCGTACTTTCCTCCAAATATATAATCTATTACACCAACCAAAAAAAATATTCCTATACTATAAAGCATTATCTTCTCCATATTTTGCTCTCCTTAATAAAAATTGACTATATAAATTTATTATTATATCATTTTTTAAAATCAATTCATATTTTCTCTTTTATACATTAAACTAAATTAATTTTATCAAAATTTATAATAACAAAAAAGCCTCTTATAATATTATAAGAAGCTTTTTTTGCTATTACTTAATCAGTCAAATTAAAAATCACATCCACATGATGTCTTGTCTGGAAATGGTTTTGGAGGTTGATTTCCGATATTTTCAGGTTTTCCTATACATTTTCCGTTATAAGATGATGTTTCTAATTCGGAATATTTTATTACTATATTATCTTTATAAATCTTTAACATATACTTTGTATTTGGACATAAAGGTCCTAATAAAAATTGTCCATGACAATCTGTAAAAGTATGAGTTAGTGGATAAGGATATCTACATCCATCAACGATTTGTAATAATTTCACAACTGCATCTACTACAGGCATTCTATTACAATCCAAAACTGTTCCAAATATAACTGATCTCTTTTCCTCAGGTAATCTAACTATTGCCTCTATTTGTTCATTACATCCTGTCTTTAATTCGCATGATGTTATTCTTCCGCTCATAACTTTGCCTCCTAAGTTTGAATTTAAATTTAAATTTTATATAATATAATCTATTCTATTATTTATAAAATGTTCTTTACGTTAGACTAATTTTAATAAAAAAAGACTAGTTTAGATAATCTATACTTTCTTTACATCCGTATATCTTATTTATAACTAGTCTTATATATTAAAATTTTATTATGGTTGTTTTTATCCTATTATTCCTTTGCTTCTAATTGAACATCAAAAGTTTTATTTTCTCCATTTCTAACTACTTCTACTTTAACTATATCTCCTTCTTTTTTAGTATCCCTAATAGCCCTTAACTCATCAAATGTTTTAATTCTTTCTCCATCGAATTTTACTATTATGTCTCCGCCCTTTAATCCTGCTTTTTCAGCTGGTGAGAACTCTGATACATCAACTATATATAATCCTTCTTGCATATCATATTGCTTTGCTAACTTTTCATCTACTTCTCTTATTGATACCCCTAAATTTAATATAGGCTTAGATAATGCATCTATTCTATCTTTAACTTCATTTATTGGAATTGAAAATCCTATTCCTTCAGCTCCACCTGAAATTTTTAATGTATTTATACCAACTACTTCTCCCTTAGTATTTATAAGAGGTCCTCCACTATTCCCAGGGTTAATTGCAGCATCTGTTTGTATTAAGTTTAATTTAACACCTGTACTTGTTTCTACAGTTCTATTAACAGCACTTACAAGTCCTCCTGTTACAGTTTGATTAAAGTCTTTAGAAAGTGGTGTTCCTATCGCTAAAACTTCTTCTCCTGGTTTTAATGCATCGGAGTCTCCAAGTTGTACTACTGCAGGAACTTTAACGTTATTATCACTTAATTTTAGCATTGCTATATCTTGATTTTGGTCATAATTCACTACCTTTGCCTTTACATCTCTACCATCTGATAGAGTAACAACTACTTCCTTTGCACCTTCTATAACATGATAGTTTGTTAATATATATCCTTCTTCGTTTATTATAAATCCAGAGCCTATTCCGTCTACTTGTTGAGGTATTATTCCACTATAATCAGTTACTCCATTCGCTGATACTATAACCACTGCTGGAGCAACCTTCTCAAAAGCTTCACTAGCTGTTAATGCCCCTTCAACAGTCTCAAAAGTTTGTGGATTTGGAGTTATTGCAGTAGATTGCTGTTTTGTATTAGCACCTCTCATTGCATAATATATACTTCCACCACCTAGTGCTCCTCCTAGAAGACCTGCTATAAGAGCAATTGCTATAATTTTAAATCCACCATTTTTTTTCTTCTTCTTATTGTAATTATTCATATTATCTTGATTTGAATCAAATTTATTATTTCTTTCTAATATCTTATCTTCATCGATAAAATCTTCATTTATATTATCTGTCAGTGTAGAATTTAAATTATCGTCTCCAATATTATTAACATCCTCATAATTTTCTACATCATATATATTATCATCACTCATCACAAAATTCCTCCTAGATATTATATTAATAATTCCTTTTACAGATATTAATATACCCTTTTTCTGTGACAATTATATGACATGTATATGGCAATTATATGACACGTGATTATAATTTAATTTTTACTTGCCTTTTTTTCTAGTCTTTCAATTTCATTAGCCTGTTTAATCACTTGTCTTATTCCTGTTATAACAGTATCAGGATCATACATTGATATTATATTACTCTCTGAACTTATATTATATACTTTAGTTAAATTTGAATCTCCAAGTGAAGCTAATTGCTCTTGTCCGCTTTTTGCTATTAAATAATATGGTTTTCCATTAAATACACCATCTGTTTGACTACTATTTTCACCACTGGTTATGTTTTTTATCTCATTATACACTGCACTAGTATAACTACTTTTTGTTCTATGTACTTTAAATTCATGTAAATTATTTTCGTCTAATTTATTTTCAAATTCATCTGTATCACATGCTATACCAAGCTTATCTAACAATGTTGTAAATCCTACTGAAGATCCTAGCCCCTCTATCTTTCTTCTTACTTTTTCCATTGTAAGACTCTTTTTAAATGCGCTACTATTTATGGTATCTTCAATTAATGGATTTACTAATACTATTCCTGCTACCAAATCTGGATACTCTTTAGCAAACTCAGTTAAAACTAAACTTCCATATTCCTCTCCAACTAATATATAAGGAGCTGGTACAGCAGCTTTTCTAAGTAATATTCTTAAATCCTCTGCTTGTTCCTTTGGCGTCCTTATTGATCCACTATCACTATATCCATATCCTCTTCTATTATAGACAAACGTTGTTATATCATCATATTCTGATGTCAATTTATCTGTTATTGAATTCCACTGATTTAAATTAGCTCCAATATTCCCATCAAATACAATAGTATATTTACCTTCTCCATCAGTTCTATAATCTAACCTTTTATCATCTACCCTAGCATAATCTACTCTTTGCTTTAAGGTTTCCTTTGCTATAAAATTACTTACTCTTTGATATATAAAACCTATAATAATTACTATTAATATTGCTAATAATACATTTTTTATTATATCCTTTGGTTTCATCTTATTTTTCATATTTACTTTGTAGACTCCATTTGAATGTGGTAAAAGCTTCACGTTAACCCATCCCCCTTATATATCATAGCTTCAAATTGGGTTTCGCATTTATATTTAATGGTGATTCTATTCCCTTAATAAAGTTAAAGTATGCTGCGCTTCCTATCATTGCCGCATTATCTGTACACAGTATTGGTGAAGGGAATAATACATCTATTCCTTCCTTAGATGCAGCTTTAATAAGTGATTCTCTAAGAGCTGAATTTGATGCTACTCCACCAGCTATTGCAATCTTATTAACCTGAGTTTTTTTACATGTTTTTAAAACATTTTGCTTTAACACATCTATAACTGCCTTCTGAAAAGATGCTGCTACATCCGCTCTATTTATTTCTATGCCTTGCATCTTACATTTATTTATATAATTTAATACAGCTGATTTAACCCCACTAAAAGAAAAATCTAATGTATCATCATGAAAATTAGCCTTAGGAAAATCTATAGCATTTTCATTTCCTTCCTTAGCTAGTTTATCTATTTTAGGTCCACCAGGATACCCTAAGCCTAATGCTCTTGCAACCTTATCATATGCTTCTCCTGCCGCATCATCCCTTGTTTGCCCTATAACATCATATACTCCATAATCTTTAACATGAACTATGAAAGTATGTCCTCCTGAAACTACTAAAGATACAAATGGTGGTTTTAAATCCTTATGTTCTATATAATTTGCACAAATATGACCTTCGATATGATTTACTCCTACTAATGGTTTCTTAGAAGAATATGAAAGACCTTTCGCATACTGTAGTCCAACTAATAAGGCTCCTACCAATCCTGGACCATAAGTAACTCCAATAGCATCTATATCATCTAATTTTACTCCAGCCTCTTCTAACGCTTCCATTACAACACCATTAACTACTTCAATATGCATTCTTGATGCAACTTCAGGTACTACTCCACCATACTTTTTGTGAGTATCTATTTGTGAAGCTATTATATTTGATAACACTTCTCTTCCATCTTTAACTACAGCTGCTGATGTTTCATCACAACTTGATTCTATTGACAATATTAACTTGCTTTCCATTTCTACTACCTCTTAATCTAACTATATTTATCTTAAAAATTCTAAAAGTATAATTCTTTTTCATTTTCTTGTTAAATCTATCTTATTATTGTATATTAAAATAAAGCTTATAGCTTATCATTATCACTGTTTATTATATAATGAATGACAAAATTATTCATTATTTTTTATTAGAATTAATGGATTTTTAAGGATATATTAATATTATTTAAAGGAGTTTACATAATGAATTCTTATGCAAAAGTAATTGTACCAGGGTCCCCCATATCTAAATCTAATTTTAAACTACATAATAAGGATGGTAGGGCGATTCTTCCCTATAATACTGGAAAGTCACACGATAGATATGCACTTTACGAAGAAGAAATTGCTTACTATGCTAGATTACAAAATCCAGATGTTATACTAGATGAATCCCTTATAGCAGTTCTTAAAGTTTATTATAAAAGCGAAAAAAGACATCCTGATACTGCAAATATAACTAAAAGTATTTTTGATGGTATCGAAAAAAGTGGCCTTATTGTTAATGATGCCCAAATAACTAGAATTATTACAGAAGAATTTTACGATAAAGAAAATCCTAGATTTGAACTAGAATTCTATGGAGAAAGTCAATATGAAATTTCTTATTCTATTTTACCTAAAGAAGAACATTCCATCAAAAAGCTCTACTCCCCTATTAGAAAAGCTAATGGCATACAGCCTAAAAAAAATAAAACTGAAAATAAATTAGATACTAGTGATAATATTACAATGATATGTGAATTCTGTAATAAAAAAATTACTGATACAAATTTAATCACAGCAAATGGTGGTAAAACATTAATTTGTAGATCTTGCTTTAATAAACTATTTTAGAAAGGAATTTTAAAGTGCTAAAAAATTCTTTTGTATTTATTGGAGATAGCTTAACTTATGGATATGGTGTGAATAAAAGCAATAACTGGGTAGAAAGATTAAAGCCATCTATATCCTTAGATATAATAAATAAAGGCATAAATGGAAACACAACAACAGATATGTTAAATAGATTTACTGAAGATGTTATTTCATATTATCCAAATAAAATTTTTATAATGGGAGGAACCAACGATTTTCTTTCAAATAGATCTCTAAACTCTGTTTTAGATAATTTAGAATTAATGCTAAAAGAAGCCTTGACCATAACAAAAGATATTATCATAGGAATTCCACCAATAATAATAAAAGAAGATGCTTATAGACTTTTTATGCCATCTTCTACCTATGATTATTGTGAAGAACAACTCTCATTATTAAGACACTCTATAATTAAACTTTGTGATAAATATAAAATTAATTATGTTGATTTTTACAGTTTAACATTTAAATTTTCATCCAATAATATTTTTACTGATGGTATTCATTTAAATAATAATGGTCAATCTCTATTATTTAATGAGTTCAAACAATTACTAAAAAATATGGATAATATGCTTTAATGCATACTATCCATATTTTTAATACATATATTTTTGTATATAATCAGCTACTATTTTCCCAACATGAGCGCCATTTGCTCCACTATTAAAAATATCTTTATCTCTACTTAATATAGTTCCACAAGCAAATATTCCATTAACCGAAGTTTCATAGTTGTTTACTATAAGAGTATTATACCCTTTTAATAATATATTGGTCTTTCTTACAAAAGATATTTCTGGACAATATCCAACTGTTAATATTAAAGAATCACAACTTATATTACTTACGCTTTCATCTTCTATACTTTTAATATCTATACTTTCTATTCTCTCGTTACCATATAGCTCAACTACATGATGATTTCTTATTATATTCATATCAAATCCATTAATAAATTGACTACTCTTCTCATCTAAAAATCCATTCTTAGAATTATCTATAATAGCTTTTACTCTAGCACCTTCTATTAATAACCTTCTTGCAAGAATTAAAGACCAATCATTATTTCCAATAATTATAACCTCTTTTCCCGGAAGAAATCCTTGAATATTAACTAGTCTGTGTGCTGAAACTAAAGTAAATATACCTGTATATTTATGAATTGGCATATTTATGTTTCCTGTAAACTTCTCCCTACATCCAGATGCTAATATTACAGCTTTAGCTTCAATCTCCTGAATCCCCTCTTGAGGATTTACATATGAAACCACCTTATTCTTAGTTACTTCTAAGACTTCAGTATTTAATTTATACACTCCACCTAGTGCTTTAAAATCTTTAATAAGTTGACTTCCAAGCTCTGGTCCTGTTATATCCTTACCTAAATAATATCTTCCAAATCCATTATGTATGAATAAGTTTAAATTTCCACCTAAATCATTATTTCTTTCTAAAATCAAAACTTTTTTAATTCCATTTTTCAGAGCAGAAACTCCAGCTGAAAGTCCAGATGCTCCCCCTCCAACTATAATTAAATCATATTGAAGCATATATAACCTCCATAAATGTTAAATAAAACATATATATTATAACATATCGTATTCATCTTACACTATTTCTTGTAAAATTATCTCTAATATTGAAATTTATTTTTGTACTGGATGTAAAAATTAAAAAATCTAAATTGCTTTATAAAAACTACTATACTATAATTTAAGTATTGTAAACTTAATAGTACAGATTTTTAAGTATTATTCCCATAAGTGTTATAGTACTTTATATATTTGAGGTGATATATTGGACAAACTTATTGAAAAACTAAGAAACAAATTTACACAGGTACTTAACTTTGATGGTTTTATGAGAATAATATTATTCTTAATTCCACTTATAGCCATTGTATTTAAAAGCATAATATTTCAAGGTTTCGTAGTTAACCAAGATCCTTATTCCCTAAACTTAAATCTTGGATATAACTCTGCAAAATCATTTATTAATTATTATTATGCCTTTACTTTAATTTTTATCAGCTTTTCCTTACTATTTAAAGGAAAAGGAAGGGTTATATATCTATTTATTATAGATATACTAATAACTTTATTAATATTATTAGACTTAGGATACTTTAGAGGATTCCTAACAATGCCATCTGCATTATTGTTAACTCAAACTGCTAATTTAGATAATATGGGTGGTACTATATCTTCAATGTTTAGTAATAAGGATTTCTTACTATTTATTGATTTTATAATACTAGGAATATTTGCTTTCTTTACTAGAAAGTCATACACAAGAGTTAAAAGGAGAGCCCCTATTACATTTATAGTTATACTATTATCAAGTATTATATATATAGGATATGTACCTTTTAATTTATACGTATTAAAGAATGAAGATGTGAAAAATGGATATATATTCTCAAATTATGATCCAACAAATACAGCTAGATATTTTTCACCTGTAGGCTATCATATTTTTGATTTATATAATGTTTATAAAGATTCAATGCCTTATGATTTAACTACTGAGGAAAAGTCCCAAATCGATGAATTCTTTAGTAAAAAAGAAGATTTACCTAATAATCAATATGCTGGAATATTCGAAGGCAAAAACTTACTAGTTATACAAGTTGAATCATTAGAAAGCTTTATATTAGGAAAAGAAATAAATAATCAAAAAATTACTCCTGTAATGGATGAATTAATAAAAACAGGACTATATTTCCCTAATATTTATGAACAAGTAAATGAAGGTACAAGCTCCGATTCTGACTTAATGATTAATACATCAATGTTTCCATTAAGAAGAGGAAGTACATTCTTTAGATATCCTTCTACTAAATATAATTCATTACCTCTTCTACTAGAAGAAAGGAATTATGATACAATAGCAATTCATCCTGATAAAGGTTCTTTCTGGAACTATGTAAATGGATTAACAGGAATAGGATTTAACAAATTTGTTGATTACTATTCATTCAATATAGACGAAGAAATAGGTCTTGGCTTATCAGATGAAAGTTATTTTAGACAAGTTGTACCAATGCTTAAAAACTTAGAAGATCCATTTTATGCATTTACAGTCACTTTAACTAATCATGGACCTTTTGATTTACCAAAGGAAAAGAGAGTGTTAAATTTAGATCCAGAATTAGATAAAAATGAACTTGGTGGATACTTTGAAAGTGTTAAGTATACAGACGCACAAATTGGAAGGTTCCTTGAATTATTAGATAAGGAAGGAATTCTTGATAATACCGTTGTAGTTATTGAAGGCGACCATACAGGTGTCCATAAATATTATAATAGCTCAATAGAAAAACTTTCTAATAAAGAAGATTGGTATCTAGATAATGGTCATCACACAATACCATTTATAATTTGGTCAAAGGATATGAAAGAGCCAAAGACTTTTGATACTATCGGTGGGCAAGTTGATATCATGCCATCATTATTATATCTTATGGGAGTACCAAATGATAAATATATAAATACTGCATTAGGTAGAAACTTACTAAATACAAATAAATCATTTGCAGTCCTTACAAACCTTGATGTAATCGGTGAAGGCTTAACAGATGAAGAAAAGGAACTATATAAGAATGTAGTTGAACTTTCAGATAAAATGATAAGAAGCAACTACCTAAATAATTGATAATTAAGAATGAATAATTGATAATTGTGTAAAAAACTCCCTTAGTGGAGTTTTTTATTATAATAAAGCTATTTTTATATTAAATTACTAAAAGTCTTATATGATTATAAATTAAAAATTAAAATCTCCATAAAGTTATATACTCTATGGAGATTTTTATTTCTTACATGATATAATTGCGTCATTTAAATTTATACTTTATTTGTTTTTTACACATATAAATCACATTTATTTTCCAGCTATTGATAATTCAGTAATCTTGACAGATGGACTTCCTATACTACTCATTGGGAATTTTAAGTCACTTCCTACTACCTCTATATTTTTTAATAAATCAAAGAAATTTCCTGCTACTGTTATTTGTTCAACTGGATAATCCTTTTTTCCATCCTTTATATAAAATCCTTTTGCAGCTAATGAAAAATCTCCAGTTATTGAATTTGCACCTGAATGTAATCCAGCAAACTCTGTTATTAATAACCCTTCTCCAACATCTTTTAATAACTCTTCAAAGCTTTTTTCACCTTTTTGAATATATAAATTTGTTGGTGAAACTCCTACTGGTGATGCATAAGAATTTTTAAATCCATTTCCTGTTGATTTTGTATTTCCTTTATTAGCAGTTTTTAAATTGTGAAGTAAAGTCATAAGTTTACCTTCATGGATTATATCCTTTTTCTTCGTAGCAACTCCTTCATCATCAAAAGGAACTGATGCCAAGCCATTTTCTAAATGAGGATCATCTAATAGTGTTACTTGTTTACTTGCTATTATTTCTCCTTCCTTTCCTTTTAACAAACTTAGCCCCTTTTGAACTGCATCACCACTAAATACTCCAGCAAATGTTGAAAGTATTGAAACCATAGCCTCATTATTTATTACAGCTTTATATTTACCAGATGAAACTGACTTACCACCTATTCTTGAAATAGCCTCATTAATTCCATCTTGTGCTAATTTCTTCGGATCTACATCTTCTATAGAATTAGCAGTTACATATCCCATACCATCATGCATATCTTCTCCATTTTTTATTATTGGAACTACGTATGCACTTAGTAAATTAGATTTATTTTCTAAGTTTAATCCCTTTGAATTAATTATTCCATACCTAGCTTTACTATATCCTATTCCACATCCGCCAAAGCTAGTAACTCTATTATCTAAAGTTTTTGCCTCTTTTTCCATACTCAAAGCTAAATCTATTAGCTTATCAGCCGGAAGATTTTCTAATGCTTTATAATAAGTATTTACTTCTGCATATTCTTTATCGCCTTCATATATAAATTGAATATCTTCATTTTCAATAACTAACGCACTTTCCTTTGCATTTTTAACAAGCATATTTATAGCATCATCATCTAGTATTTCTGTATATGAGTATCCTATTTTATCATTTATTTTTCCTCTAAATGATAAGCCATAAGAAGTAGTTAAATTGTACTTTTCCACTTCTTCATTATATGCATTTATACTTAAACTCTCTCTATCTACATAGTAAACTTCATATTCATTAAAACCATTATTCTTGGCTTCTTGAAATAATTTATTTATAAATATATTTAATTCCACTTTTATATTCCCCCCTTATCTTCCACCTACTGTTATTTCCTTGACTCTAATCATAGGTTGACCTACGTTAGTTGGAATACTTCCTGAAACAGAACCACACATTCCTTGTCCTTGAGCTAAGTTCTTTCCTACCATATCTATATTCATTAACACTTCGCTACCTTTACCAATAAGGCTCGCACCTCTAACAGGCTCTTGTATCTCTCCATTTTTCACTATATATCCTTCTGATACAGCAAAATTGAATTCTCCCGTCACTGGATTTACTGATCCTCCACCCATTTTCTTTGCATATAATCCATCTGATATTGATTTAATGATTTCAGTTTCATCATCATTTCCTGCTGCAATATATGTGTTTGTCATTCTCGAAGTAGGTGCATATTTATAGTTTTGTCTTCTTGAGCTTCCAGTTGCCTCCATGCCCATTCTTCTTCCATTTAATTTATCAATTAAATATCCCTTTAATATACCATTCTCTATTAATACATTTTTTCTTGTTTTGTTTCCTTCATCATCAATATTTAATGATCCCCATGCATTAGGTATAGTTCCATCATCAATTGCAGTAACTTTTGTTGATGCTATTTGCTTTCCTAACATATTAGTAAATACTGAATTTCCTTTTGCTACTGCAGTTGCTTCTAGTGAGTGTCCACATGCCTCATGGAATATTACTCCACCAAATCCATTATCTATTGCTACGGTCATTTTCCCTGCTGGACAATTCTTAGCATGCAACATAGTCTGTGCAACTCTAGATGCTTCTCTTCCATAATATTCTGGATCTATATCTTTAAATAATTCAAATCCCTTATGAGCTCCTGGTCCTTCATAACCTGTTTGGTTTTCTCCATTTGCAGATGCTACAGAGCTTATCATTAATCTTGTTCTAACTCTCTTGTCTTCTGTAAGTAGTCCTTCTGTATTAGCTATTAATATATTTTGTTCTTTATCCAAATATCCAACAGATACTTGAGTTATTTCATCACTATATTCCTTTGCAGCTTTATATCCACATTTCATTACTTCTATCTTTTTTTGGGCACTTATTGAAGATGGAATATATATAATAGGATTATTATTATATATAACCTTCTCGTTAAGCACTACACTTATATCCTCTTTTAACTCTCCAAGGGCCAATGCTGCCTTTTGTGCAGTATCTAATAGAGCATTTAAACTAGTATTATTAGTATAAGCATAAACGCTTTTTAATCCCTTAAAAATTCTTATACCTATTCCATGCGTTCTTCCTGAAATGGAATTCTCTACCTTTCCATTTAAAATACTTATAGACGTATCTATTGTATCCTCTTCAAATATTTCTGCAAAATCTCCGCCTGTTATTAAACATCTAGCTAATACGCTAGATAATATATTTTTTGATAACATACTACTCATCCTCCATACTTATTTCTTTTCCATCTTTAAAGGCCTTTGCCCATGAATCTACATAACTACCACTTGCCCACTCTGCCATTATTACTTCTTCATTATTATTTAAATCAATAGTAATTAAAGGACTTCCTTTAATATCCCTATCTTCCATTTCATAAACTAACAACTTGTCATTAAATAATATTATTGCCATTCTTCCAGTAGGCGATGTATATGCATCCCTTATAAATGGAAATTTTCCTTTTAAATCTTTCCATGAAACTAATAAAGTATCATAATTTAATATCTTCTTGTTTGGATTTAAGGATATTCTATATTCTATACCATCTTCAGTATTACCTATAGATGGAATCTTACCAACTAGATTCCATTTTCCTTCAATTCTTTTTATAGTAAAATTACTGTAATCTAAATTTGTATTCAAAGATTTTCTTTTTTCTTCCGATAAAGTCTCTAATACATCATTAAAATCTTTTTTATATTTTTCTTTGGCTTCATTAGAATATATTTCTTCGATATTAATCCCATTCTTAGAATTTATATTATCAATAGGAATTGTTTGATATATAGGAAAATTATTATTAAAGTTTTCTCCTTCGTACCTTTCAATTGAAATATAATCATTGGATATGAAATTTATATTCTTATATATATTTGCATTATTATTTTCTAATGTCTGCATTTCTGCTCTTCCATCTAGTGAATGTGCTGAAAAGTACTCAAAATGATTTTTATCATTATCTACAACTTCACTTTTAATACTCCATATTCCATTCATTCTTGGGAAGATTATATTATCTTTTTCTAATATAGGCTGTAATTCATTATCTTTAAAGGATATCCACAAAGTTTTATATGTTTCTATACTGTAACTACCATCTTCTAATTGTTCTCTTGGAGTTTTTAATCCTAACATTATACCCACATCGCTATTATAATCTTCTAATATTAACTCCGGCTTAATATCATTTTCTTGATAATCTAAATCCTTTGGATTCTCATCTATTTTTTTTAGTTTTAGTAACACTCCATCATAAAATAAATAACCATTTTCATTATCTACATAAATAAATTCTCCAATAATAGTATTAGAACCAATTATTGAGATTACATCCCACTTAGAATTTTCATCTAGTATATCTCCAAGTATATCCTCAAGCTTTAAATTTAGCTCATATGATAGAACATATGTCTTATCTACAACTTTTAATTTATATTTAGGATTAGAATATGAAACATTAAATACTGAGAAATTACTATTAGAAATACTTATTAAAGAATCTTTTAAAGATAGAATCTCCTCGTTATTTTCAGACTCATCACCTAATACATTAATATTATCAATTTCCCACACACCTTTTATCTTAAGGTTATTATTATTAGGAGCTTTTATGGCTTGTGTATCTTTTCCATTTACTTTACTACAACCAATATTTAATGTAAATATACTTATAATAATTATAGCTAAAAATCTTTTTATGATATTCATATTATTCCTCCTTATTTATCGGAATAATAATCTCAATTTTTGTACCTATTCCTATCTTACTATATATATTAAATACTCCATCATGTAATTTTATTATTTCATCACAAATGGATAAACCTATTCCATTTTGGGATCTAGAATTTTTCCCTTTAAAAAATTTTTGTTTTACATTCGGCAAATCTTCCTCTAGTATTCCACAACCATCATCTTCTATTACAAATTTAATTTTATCATTAAATTTTGTAGTTGTAAAAATTATACTTCCTTCTACTTCTGTGAACTTGAATGAATTATCTAGTAGATTAATAAATACTTGCTTTAATCTATTGCTATCTACGTACATATTCCCATCAGCTTCTGTTATGAATTTAAGATTTCTATCCTCTTTATTTGCTCTAGGGCACATAAAAGATTCTATATGATTTATAAATTCATTTATACTAACACTTTGTAGTTCCAATGTTACTTTTTCATTTATAAGCTTAGAAAAATCTAAAAGTTCTTCTACCATTAAAGATAATCTATCTGTTTCTTTTTCTATTATTTGAAATCCAAGCTTTAGGGTTTCTTTATCTGTCTCATCATTATTTAAGGTTATAGTCCAACCCTTTATAGCTGTTAAAGGAGTTCTTAATTCGTGAGAAACAGATGATATAAACTCATTTTTTAATTGCTCTCTTTTTGATATTTCATTTGCCATAAAATTTAGTGTGTTTGATAATTGCCCTATTTCATTTTTACTATCTATACTACTTCTAATACTTAAATTTCCGCTTCCCATTTTTTCTGCAACTTCATTCAAATACTTTATTGGATTTATTATACTATTAGCTAAAATTATACTTAAGAGTATTCCTACTATCAAAACAGCTATTGATATTCCTGAGAAAATTATCATTATATTAGTTATTACTCCATCTATGGCTTCTAAAGACGTTATAAACCTAATGACTCCTATTATATCTCCATCTATAATCAATGGATATGACACTGCCATAACTTTATTCCCATAATAATCTACTTTCCCTATCCATCTTGCTGATTCTCCTTTAAGCGCCTTCGATACATCTGGTGCATTAATTAACTTTAAATCCTTAATTCCAATAGAATCCATTAATAAACTTCCATCAGCATCAAAAATTTCAACTTGTGCATTATTTTCATTCCAAAATGTATCAACATTATCATAAATAGTCTCAACTAATGATTTCGAAGAAAAATACTTTGTATAGAAATTTATTGAAACTTGTATTCTATTTTTCAATAAATCCTCAGTATTATCATAATAATATTTTCTAACAAATATCATAAGTAAAATATTTAAAAACATTACTGTTGAGAAAATAATAATAAATATACCTTTAAGTAATTGATTTTTTATACTTCTCATTCTTTCGATTTCCACCTATATCCTATCCCCCATATTGTCTCTATATATTTAGGGTCTGATGCATTATCCTCAATTTTTGCTCTTAATCTTCTTATATTAACATCTATTATTTTTGCATCTCCAAAATAATTTTCTCCCCAAACTAAATCTAATAACTCATCTCTTGTAAATGCCTTATTAGGATTTTCTAAAAATATTTTCATAAGTAAATACTCCTTTGGAGTTACATCTATTTCAATATTATCTTTTAAAACTTTTTGTGAGTATAGATCTATCAGAAATGGTCCTAATTCTAATTTATCTTTATCTTCATCTCCAAGCCTCCTGAGTAAAGCTTTTATTCTTAAAACAACCTCCAATGGATTAAATGGCTTTACTATATAATCATCTGCCCCATACTCTAACCCCATAATCTTATCCATATCTTGCCCCTTTGCTGTAAGCATTATTATTCCCATACCCGGAAATTCACTTCTTAATTTGTTACAAACTTTAAATCCATCTATCCCTGGCAGCATTACATCTAATACAGCTATTTTAGGATTTTCTATATTTGCAAGCTTTAATCCTTCTTCTCCCGTTGATGCTTCAATAACTTGCAAATTATTTCTTTGTAAATTTATCTTTAGAAAAGCCCTTATACTTTCTTCATCCTCTACTAATAATATTTTATTCATTTTATCACCTCTAAACATAATAATATTATTAACTCTTTTAATCTCTTATAATCTTATAAATAGAAATAAGAGACGGTTTACCGTCCCTTTTATTATTTCAATGTTCTAAACTCAAATCCTTCTAATTTTAAATAATCTATTGCACTTTGTAAATATTCCACAGTTCCCTTTTTAGCATCTGTATCATGCATTAATACAATTATAACATCTTGACTTCCAACAGTCTCTTTTAATTTGTTTAATAAATATTCCTTTGGAAAATCCCTGCCTTCAGCATCTCCATTTAATGCATTCCAATCCACTTGAAAAATCCCCTTATTTTCCAACACTCCATCTAAATGTTCTGTTCCATTCCAACTAGCATGTCCACCAGGCATTCTTATCAACCTTGTAGAAAAATCTTTTCCTAATATTTCTTTTAATATTTTATCATTTTTCTCAAAATCTTTCATAAATGAATCAACATCTACTGTTCTATTTGGATAAAGTAAATGATAATCATGGGAATAGCCATGACTTCCTATAGAATGTCCTTCTTTCGCCATTCTCTTCAGTAACTTTTCCGATTCGTTATTCTTCTCAATAGAACTACCTAATGTAAAAAATGTTGCCTTTATATCATTTGCTTTTAATATATCTAAAATTTTTTCAGTAGAATGCTCAGATGGTCCATCATCAAATGTAAGATATGCAATTTTTTTATTATCTTCTCTATAAAAATTCCACTTATACATAGTTTCTGGTAAAACCTTTGAAGCATCATCTGCATTAGGATCTTGCTCTAATGAAAGATATTCAGAATTATCTAATACATTAGTATCTACATTATTTTGATTTTCTTCAGTAAATTCATTTTCATCGTCTATATTCTCTTGATTATCACTGGAAGAGTCTGATTTATTCTGATTAGAATTATTATTGTTACTATTAGTATTATTAGTTACAGCCTCTGCTTGTGTAACATTATTTTTTCTAAGATCATTAACTGTAAATGAAATCGCAAATGTTGATATTATTAAAACAAATATAAATAATATAAATCTTTTTTTATTTTTTATTCTACTTCTACTCATTATAAAACCACTCTTTCTATTTTTATAAACAACTGCTTGTCCTATAATTCAATTATATAGAAGTTTTTTCTGCAAATCATTACAATTTGTTAACCAAAGGTTACGAAAAAGTTACATTTTTTTCTATTAATAAAATAAAAAAGAGTTTTATAACAATAGATTTAAATCTACTCTTATAAAACTCTTAAAATTTAAATGGCTCCGTGGAGAGGATTCGAACCTCCAACCTATCGGTTAACAGCCGAGTGCTCCACCATTGAGCTACCACGGAATAATTCAGAGTGTTCTCTGAAAATTGCACACGAATTAATTTCAAGCCTATTTTTATTGGTCAAGCCCTCGACCTATTAGTATCAGTCAGCTAAATATGTTACCACACTTACACCTCTGACCTATCAACCTTGTGTTCTTCAAGGGGTCTTACTAGCTTACGCTATGGGAAATCTCATCTTGAGGGGGGCTTCACGCTTAGATGCTTTCAGCGTTTATCCCTTCCCGACTTAGCTACCCAGCTATGCTCCTGGCGGAACAACTGGTGCACCAGAGGTCAGTCCATCCCGGTCCTCTCGTACTAAGGACAG
>NZ_JH815221.1:124382-165741 GCF_000158375.2 Clostridium sp. 7_2_43FAA | reverse complement strand
CACCAACTAGCTAATGCGCCGCGGGCCCATCTTGTAGCGGATTGCTCCTTTAATTACTTCTTCATGCGAAAATGTAATGTTATGCGGTATTAATCTTCCTTTCGGAAGGCTATTCCCCTCTACAAGGCAGGTTGCCCACGTGTTACTCACCCGTCCGCCGCTAGATTTGTTCCCGAAGGAACTCCTCTCGCTCGACTTGCATGTGTTAGGCACGCCGCCAGCGTTCGTCCTGAGCCAGGATCAAACTCTCAATAAAAAGTTTAATCTTTGCTCAAATTACTTTGAGTCTTAATGTTAAGACGTCTAAAAGAATTGCTGGTTTGTTTACTTAACTTTTCTGTTCAATTTTCAAAGATCTTGTCGCACAAGCGACTTCTACATATTAACATCCTTAGGAGTTATTGTCAACATATTTTTTCTGTTGTTATCAATACTCTCTTTCCCCGAAGGACATTGACTATTCTATCATAGCTTTACATATACAAATATAAATATGTGCTATATATTTAAAATTATTCATTATTTCCTTATTTTTTTTAATTTTTTCTTTAATTTATATATATTGATACTCCAGGATAAGTTTAAGAATATATTCACAACATTATAATACATATTAGTATTTTAATTCCAATAACTTTATTATTTCTATAATATATTTTATGTATTCATAAATATTATTTTATTATACAATATTCATTATATTTAAATTTCAAAGCAACTTAACTATAGAAATTTTAAAATATTAGTATTATAATATACTAGCAAAATAAATTCCTTTATGCATCTATAGCTCAGTTGGATAGAGCGTTGGACTTCGAATCCAGGCGTCGGGGGTTCAAATCCCTCTAGGTGCACCATAAAACCCTTGTAATTCTTAACTTTACAAGGGTTTTCTTTGTTTATAAATTATATTTTTTAATCTTATTTAACACAACAATAACACAACCAATCATTTATTATGTTATTTAATATTCTAATAACTAGTAAAACTGTATTTTTATTCAAAAATATCATTAGCTATTTTTAACTGAGTGGATATATCTATCATTGTATTACTTTTTCCTTCTCTTATTTCAGTTAAATATACATTACCTTCATAAGTTGCTAAAATGCTAACCATCAGGTCATTTCCTAATTTATTTGAATATCCTTTTATTGTAATGGTAGTTCCTTTTTCTGTTTGATAATCGCTAAATTTAATATCTTCTAAATAATTATTTAAAGAATCTCCTATACTGTTTGAACAGTTCATAAAAAACATCTCTAATACAGTTTCTTTTATTGTTTCAATATCATCATTTGCTAAACTATTACTCATATAAGTAACATATTGCTCTCCAAGCTCATTTGGTTTATAGTAACCATAATTTTCTTCTACACCTTCTAAACTCTCATTCTCTTTATTTTCAATCTCTTTATCATTTATATCTTCTTTATCTAATGCATCGCCTATTACATTTGATAAATTATCATTTACCGAAGATCCATCAATATATACCTCTTCTATATTAGAAGAGCCATTTTTTACAGAATAATATCTTGTTGAATCTATTCCATTTTCTATTATACTAACCGAAACTACCTTCTTATTTTCTTCATAATCCCACTCAATTTCTGAATTGCTATCTTCTGATATCATATTCAAAAACTCTTCAAAATTATATCCATCTATAGGTGAATCCATATTTTTAACCATATTTATATAATATTCCTTAGATTCCTTTTTAGAAAATACATTTAATAAGATAGCTATACAAACTATTATACCAAGCACAACTACTATTAATTTCTTTTTATTTTTTATTATTAATTCTATTTCCTTCTTAAAAGGATTCAACATATCATTCATTTAAATTATCCCCTTCTAATTTTAAATCATTATCTGAATTTATATCAATTTTATTTTTATACTTAAAAAATATATTTTTAATAAATACTCCTATTAAAAATATAATTCCAATTATAATCCCCCATTTCACTATAGATAATATAATCGTAAGTAATTTCCCTAATATACTTCCTATAAATGTTAATAAACTACCTAATAAACTAATTAATATCATTGTTAGAAATGATGAAATTATTAAAATCGTAATGATTTCCAATATAAACGCTTTAAACGAAAAGTACCATACATTCATAACTTTATGATATGTTATAAAAATTACTACCGATATTATTAATATTAAAATTAAACCCATCTACTACACCATTCCTTTTTTTGTATTTATAAATATAGATATAATTATATAATCATCAATTTAATTATGATTTTGAACTTTTTCCTCCTCCCTATTTGAATTAATTTTATATCTATTTATCAATATTTTGATCCACTTTTCCGTATATCCTAAACTTCTAGATAATTCTTTAATATTTTTTCCATTATATTTATCAGAAATATATTTAATCATATACTCCTTAGAATATAATCTCATAGGAAAATTAATCTGCTGTCCTTTATAATATTCATATATCTTTTTGGTTACATCTTCTCCTAACACTTCATACATATCACTATATATACCGTTATAATTCTCCCTCTTCATCTCCTAATATCTTCCTTTCATTAATATATAAATAATATTATCTACTTTAAATGTAATTATCATTGTAATTTTTACTTGAATAATTCTTGTTTAAATTTCTTATCTACCTATAAATCACAATGTTTATCTATGCTAGCAACTTATTAAACCTATAAAAAAGCATTTCTTAAAAACATTTCTTCTAAATATATATATGAATAGCTATCTTTTATAAGTGTATATGTACGAGTAACTATCTTTTACAGGTATTAGCTTTATTACATACTTACCTTCTTCAATTTCTATGTATACTAGAGTTTCTTTATCATAACCTGTACCATTACATAGCTCTACAACTTTATTGAATTCTTCTATCAATGTGAATTGAATATAATTAAGTTCTTGTTGTAACTTCTTTAGGTCTATTAATTTCCTATCATTCATTTCAATTATTAACTCTCTAGGATTCCATTGATTAGATAATCTTCCATCATAGAAGTCGAACCTCATTACTCCAAGAAGTTCTTTACTATCATACTTGAAATACCTTTCTTTACTTAGCTTATTTATCATTTACTTGAACCTCCTTCAATTAGTATTCTGATGGAAAAAGCATTGTAGAATATTCTCCACTATCTATTACATAAACTTTAATCTCATCTTCTATCTGAATATCTTCTATATCTATTTCATATGTGCATGAGTATTCAGGAACTTCTTGCCTCTGACTTATTACAATCTTATTTTCTTCTTTTCTTATCTTGAACACCTGTAAGTAATCCAGTTCAACATTTCCTTCCTCCTTCAACTTATCAATCATGCTCCACATTATAAGTTGTAATCTTATATCTACTTCCTCATTTACACCTATAGTTACATATCTATTATTTTTCTTGAACATATTTCTTTATCTCCTTATCATTACTAGTTTTTATAGTCATCTTTCCAGATTTTATTACACCTACACATAGAATTCTCTTCATTCCCTTTTACCTCCCTACAATAAAAAAGTCTTAATCACTATCTTTATAGCAATTAAGACTTCTAGATTTTATTTATTTCTTGTTTCAACATTTCAATGAATCCTTCTGAAAATACCTTTCTACTTATTGATTCTTTTATTAGCTCTATTAGTTCTAGTTCTGTTACATCAAGACTTCTTGGAATGTATGTTTCATCACCCCTTCTAGTTGCCTTGTAGACACAGAATCTTACTTCATCTCTCTTTAGTTCTTTGATGTAGATTTTCTCTATTGAGTATGTGTACTGACCTTCTCCAACTTTTCCTTGGCTTATTATCTTGCAGTACTTAGTTTCCTTGATTATCTTTTCTTCACTCTTCTTACTCACATTAATTCAACCTCCTTATCTTATTCTAGTAGAAACTTAGAAAGTTCTTCTGTAGTTACTACTACAATTGCATAATCACTTGAAATCAAATATAAACTTGAAATGTAATTTTCTCCATTTACAACCTCAATCACATCAGTATATTCTGCTATCACCCCTTGTAACTCACCTTGTTTCAGTACTTCGATATCTACAATATTTTCTGCTATAAGTACATATCCACCTAAATCGTTATTTATCTCCCTGTCAGCCCCATAGTTTTCATCTAAGATATTTAGTTGCTCTTCAATAGTACTTACCACCTTACTATCTAGGTTCATTCCAATTAAGTCATTTGCTTTACTAACCTTTCTCATTAATATTACCTCCATCTTTTTATAAACGTATCTTTCTTAACTATTTAATACATAGGATTTCAATATAATAATATATATTTATAAGATGAAGTTATTTCAAAATAAGAAAACCTAACTAGTTATTAGTCTCTTCTAACTAGTTAGGCTCTATTACTAATCTACACAAACATTTGTTGTAATAATCCTTTTTTCCATTGTCTTAAATCTTCAAGTTTTTTATTTTCTTCTTCTAGTATTTTATCTATGTTAGATAAGAAGTTAGCTATTTTAGTTTGCTCTTCTAAATTTATCGGTAATCTTATTTTCTTACTTAAAAATGTTTCATTTGATATGTTAATTGTGTTTTTAGCTCCCTTTTGAACTATTGAATGCAAATAATTATTCGTATTTTCCTTATAATAAAAATAACTATGCAATATATATCCTAAAAAATAATTCATAGGTTCAAATACTCCATATAATGGTGATACAATTACATCTTCATCTAAAAAACTTTGTTTTACTATCCCATAAGGAAATTTACCTGTAGGGCTTTTTGTATATATCAAATCTCCTTTTTTAACAAGTTTATAGTTAGATGTATCCTTAGCAGCAAAACTTCTTCCTAAATGTTCAATTTGGTCTATAACTCCTTTTTTAACAGCAACTGAACATACCTTTAAATCTCCTGTATTTTTAGCTTTAGTTTCAGTTAACACTTCACTTAATTTTTTCTCTTCCCACTCAGGATAATCCTGTCCATTATCATCTTTAAATCTTATTTCTTGTTTAAAGATTTTCTGCATCATACCTTTTTTATATAATTCTAAATCTTTTACTTTTCCTTCTTGCTCTTCTATTATTTTATCTACATTACTTAAAAAGTTTGCTATTTTTTCTTGTTCTTCTAATGATGGAATTTTAAGCTTAAGATTATCAAATTCTTTCTGACCTAAAGTCTTATTTCTTCCAGCTCCACCTGGTGATGCTAACTCTAATAAATTCTGTCCGATTTTAGTTTTAAAGAAATATGTTATATAATCTAAATTTAATTTTTGTTGCTTAGGTTTATACATAGGAAATCTATGCGATACTATCATTCCTACTTCTTTCTCAGTGGTTCTTGCTACTGCTCTTTCCCAAGCAAATACTATATTAACTATAAATACATTCGGTTCTATCCAAAAAACTCTCTTATTTCCAAGCTCTTCTCCTAAAACTTCATCTTTATAAAAAATACCTTTTCCGTGAGATCTAATTCCTATTTGCTTATAAATCTTATCTTTTTCAACTTCAACTGGATTTTTTACTTTATCAAATAAACTTGATGATATAACTTCAGTCCATTCATCTTCAAAGCCTTTAAATCTTAATTTAGGTACATTTCTCTTTTCCATTTCTTTGTACCTCCTAAAATCCTAGCTCTTTTAAGTCTTCTTCTAGTTTTTTATATAGTTCTTCAAGAGTTTTATCTCTATTTTTTATACTTTCTTGAACAGCTTTTATATCAATTTCTTCCTCTTCTTCAAAAGTATCTACATATCTTGGAATATTTAAGTTATAATCATTATCTTTTATTTCTTCTATGTTTGCTACATATGAGTATTTATCTATTGCTTCTCTATTTCTTATTGTATTTATTATTTTTTCTACATCTTCATCTCTTAAAAGATTTTGATTTTTACCCTTTTCAAAGTCATTTGATGCATCTATAAATAATATATTTTCTTTATCTTTTCTATTATTTTTAAATACTAATATTACTGTTGGTATTGATGTTCCAAAGAATATATTAGCTGGAAGACCTATAACAGCATCTAATACATTTTTTTCTTCTATAAGATATTTTCTAATTACTCCTTCAGCTGCTCCCCTAAAAAGAACTCCATGAGGTAATACAACAGCCATTGTTCCATTATCATCTAATTGATATATCATATGTTGTATAAATGCAAAGTCAGCTTTTGACTTTGGTGCTAGTTTTCCATAGGCTGAAAATCTTTCATCATCTAAAAAGTCTGCCTTAGCACTCCAATTGGCTGAATATGGTGGATTGGCTACTATTGCTTCAAACTTCATATCTTTATGTTGTGGATTTTCTAATGTATCATCATTTTTTATATTAAAATCTTTATAAGAAACTCCATGAAGAATCATATTCATTCTTGCTAAGTTATAAGTTGTTGAAACTTTTTCTTGCCCATAAAAAGTTCTAACATTTGCTTCTTTTGAAACTCTAAGAAGCAATGATCCTGAGCCACAAGTTGGGTCATAAACGTTTTTTAAATCTTTTTTATCCATTGTAACTATTTTAGCTAGTATTCTAGATACTTGTTGAGGGGTATAGAACTCTCCAGCCTTTTTTCCTGCATTAGCTGCGAATTGTCCTATAAGATATTCATAAGCATCTCCTAAAATATCTATCTCACTATCTCCAAATTTAAATGGAATACTTGCTATGCTTCCCATTACTTTTCCGATTATCTCACTTCTTGATTTTACATCTTTACCAAGTTTAGTTGATTTTAAATCCATATCATCAAATAGATGGTCAAAATCTTCTTCACTTTCATGACCAAGTGTAGATTCAGTAATATCGTTTATAGCTTCTTCTAAAGTTTCTATATCAAAATCTCCTGTTTCTATCCCCCTTAAAAGAACTCTAAAAAGATATTTGGGCTCTATAAAATAACCAATATCATTTACAAGCTCTTCTTGCAGTGCTTCCCTATACTCTTCATCTTCCCAAGCTTTTTCATAGGTTACATTATCTTCTTCTAAAAGCTTTAAAGCTCTTTCTTCTACATTTTCAGAAAGGTATCTATAGAAAATAAGTCCTAATATATAGTTTTTAAACTCACTAGCTTCCATGCTTCCCCTTAATGTATTAGCTATATCCCAAAGCTTAGTTTGTAAACTTCCTTGTTGTTCTCTTTGTTTTTCTTCTGTATTCATGTCTTCCTCCAATTGTGAATTTACCATTATATCTTTTGCTAAGTTACTCATAATGCCAATCTCCCATTAATTAAAACGTAAATTTATTTACATTATCTATAATAAAATCTTTTATTCTATTTGCAAGACTTCTCTTTTTTAGTAGTCCACCTCTTAGAGAATCCTTAATTTTAGCTCCATCAATTTTCCCAAAATACTCATATTCAGTTAAAAATCCTTTAATATTTTCAGCATCAACTTGAACTTCTTTTGAAATGTTTATAATTTCTTCTACCCTTTTTTCTTCAAGAAAATCATTAAATCTTTCATCAACTGAATCATCTTTTGACATTTTAGGAACAACCTTATCTAAAAATTCTCTTATAAGGTCTGATTTTAATCTTAAATTTTCATTATCAGTTTTATCTAAAAGCCTTCTTATTTTTTCTACATCTCTTTTAATTTTTTCTTCTGTATCAAAATTTATGTTTCTTAAAAGGTTTAAAATATAAGAAACATTTATTTTATCTGTGTGCATAAGCTCTATTCCAAAATCTATATCAGCTAAAATAGATGTTTTTTCTGACTTCTTTACAGAATCATAAATACCTAAATACTTACTTTTATAGTCTTCATATTCTTGCTGTGATATTCCTAAATCATCTTTATTAAACTCAAATTTAGTAAATGTTTTTAATTTTGTAAGTTGCTTTGTAAGCTCTCTAAAAGCTTCTACAAATTCTTTCTTTTCATTTTCATCTTGAATCATATCTATAGATTCTAGGGTTGGAGCTACAGTATAAAGTATAGATAATCTCTCTTTAAAAAGCTGTAAGTAATGGTCATAACTTTCCATTAAAACAACATCTGATGTATCTGTATTAGAGAAAAGACATATAGCTTCATCAGTTTCCTTTTTTAAGTTTCTATAACAAACTATATTTCCATAAGGTTTTGTAGCATCTAAAATTCTATTAGTCCTTGAAAAAGCTTGTACCAATCCATGATACTTTAAATTTTTATCTACATAAAGTGTATTTAAAGGCTTACTATCAAAACCTGTTAAAAGCATATTTACAACTATAACTATATCTATTTCAGAATTTTTTATTTTGTTTGAAAGGTCTTTAAAATAAGCTTGAAAAGTATCGGTATTATACTTTAAATTTTCATCTTTATAAAGCTCATTATAATCCTTTATAATTCTCTCTAAACTGTCTCTTGAATGTTCTTTTTTATTACTTAAATCTTCATTATCTTGAAAACTAAAAATTGCTCCTATTTTTAAATCATGATTAAGTTCTTTAAACTTATCATAATATTTAATAAGTGCAGGAATGTTTTGTACTGCAAATAGTGAACAAAATTTTCTTCCATTAGTTTTTTTATCATGATTTGTAATTATGTGATTTGCAATAAGCTCTATTCTTTCATCATCCATAAAAACTTCTTCTTTATCTATAGCTTTAACTTTTTCATCATCATATTCGTTTATATCTCCATCAAAAGTTTTTATATATTCAACTGAAAATCCTAAAACATTTCCATCATTAATAGCATCTTTTATAAGATAACTATGGAGACATTTATCAAAAATATCTGCTGTAGTTCTACCATCTTGACTTTTATTCTCTAAAAGCCTTGGTGTGCCTGTAAATCCAAAATATTGTGCATTTTTAAAATGTTTATTTATAGCTGTGTGCATATCTCCAAATTGACTTCTATGACATTCATCTATAATAAAGACTACTTTTTCATCTCTATACTTTTCCATTCTATTTGAGTATTTTTCCGATTGTAAAAGCCTTGCAAGCTTTTGAATAGTTGTTACTATAAGTCTAGAATTTATATTTTCTATTTGTTTTATTAAAATACTTGTACTATCCGTTCTATCTACACAATCTTTTTGAAATTTATTAAATTCTTCAACAGTTTGAGTATCTAAATCTTTTCTATCTATCAAGAAAAATACTTTTTTTATTTTTTCTTCATCTGCTAAAAGCTGACTTGCTTTAAACGATGTTAGAGTTTTTCCTGAACCTGTTGTATGCCATATATAGCCATTGTTATTAGTTTCATTAGATCTTTTCATTAATGCTTCAACAGCATATATTTGATAAGGTCTCATAACCATAAGATTCTTTTCAGAATCTTGAATGATCATGTATTTAGCTATTAAATTATTTAATCTATATCTATCTAAAAAACTTTCTGCAAATTGACTTAAATTAGTTATACGTTTATTTTTTTCATCGCTCCAAAAAAAAGTAAAATCAAACTTTATATCTTTATCACTATTTGAGTAATATTTAGTATCAACACCATTACTAATTATAAAGCATTGAATATATCTATAAAGACCTTTAAAAGAATGTCTCCTGTATCTTTCTATTTGATTAAAAGCTTCTTTAAAGTCTTTCCCCCTTCTTTTAAGCTCTACTTGAACCATAGGAAGCCCATTAATAAAAATAGTTACATCATATCTATTTTTATATTTACTTTCCATAGTTACTTGATTAGTAACTTGAAAAATATTATTATAATAATATTTCTTATCAAAAAATTCTATGTAAATAGATGTACCATCTTCTCTTTCAAGTACATATTTATCTCTAAAAAGTTTAGCACTTTTAAAAATGTTTTTGCCTTCTAAATAAATAAGAATTCTATTAAACTCTTTATCTGTTAAAGGAATTCCTTTTAATTTTTTTTCGTTAAATTTATTAAGTTGTGTTCTAAAGTTTTTCTTTAAAGTATCTTCATCATCTATTTTAACTTTTTCATATCCTTGTTTTACAAGTTGTAAAATCAATTGTTCTTCTAATTCATACTCACTTTGATATGTCATGACTCTCCCCCAAATGTAACATAAAACTATAGTATAATAATACTATAATGTAAAAAAATATAAAATACTTAACTAAAAAAACGACAATACATTTCTGCATTGTCGTTGATTTTATGATATAAAGAAATCATTAGCAATACCAGTTCTCTATCCAATTATAGTAGAAACCTCACTTATTTGTGATACGGTTCTCCGTATCGGTATTAAGTGAGGTTTTTATATTGTACAATTTTCGTCCATTTTTCAAGTTTAATATAAATAAGTATTAATTATGTAATTACTTCTATTTATTATATATTTAATGTATTATTTAACTTAGATATCTCTAATCTAGTATGGTCAATTTTATCATGATTTTGAATAACCTTCTGATTCCTTAAAGCATTACTAAAACGCAATGTAGTATTAGCTAATCCAGTAGAAGTTATTCCATCAATATTATTTGCCATATCCTCTAAATTATCTAAAGTTACTAAATAAATATCAACATATTTAGCCTCTTTATCAATCATAACAAATGCAATCGTAGGAATCATATCAAATTCATTTGCAAAACGCCTTAATTTCTCTTGTTCTGATTCATCAAAACCTTTTTGATAACCATCAGTTTTAAACCATCGGCTTTTTACAGATATTGCATAACGTTTTCCTTCTATTTCTCTGTCAGTAGCAATAATATCAGCTCCCTCATGGTCAACTAATGCAACTTTACACCCTTTCATATTTCCCAAAATAAACATAACTAAAGATTCTCCAAAATCTCCTAATTGTTTTGATAATCTTTCATCTCTTATTTCTTTACTACTCATTTTTAAACCCTCTCCTTACTTTTAAATATTTTACATTTACAAATAAATTATATACCAAATTTTTATTTTTTTAGAGATTCATACAATAATATCTAAATTCAATACACTCATTCCAACATTTCTTAACATAAAAGAAGAAGGAGTACCCTCTATAGATACTCCTTCTTCTTTACTTATATAGTCTACTAGACTATCATTTATTTTTAGTTTTATTGAATCTATTTCCCTTGATTCATTTATAGTTATTTCTGATATTATCATGTGAAGCAACTTCTTCTGTTGCTCTCTTGTTGCACTTTCTGTTAGCACTTTACTGAAATTCTCTAGTATACTCTTTATGAATTCATACGGTATTTCTTCACTTACATCATCTGAAAGTGTAACTAGAAGTGGTTCTTTTTCCTCTTGAAGATATTTTGCTCTTTTATTTAGCTCATCTTTTCTTTCCTTGAACTCTTCCTTAGATATTACTTCTTCTTCATATGCTTCGAAAAGTTTAGTTTTCTTTCTATCTATCTTTTCAAGTTCTTTATCTATTCTTTCTAGCTCCTTCTTAGCTGGATTTATCCTTTTATGTCTTTCCTTATTAATGTTATTTACTATACTTTCAACCATTTTCTCATTAGAAAGTAATTCCGAAATCTTATTGAATACATACTCATTAGCTTTATCAACTCTGATGGAGTTACTGTTACATACAGCAGTTCCTTTATTCTTCCAACTTCCACATGCATAGTATTGTATCCTTTTCTTCGTTCCATCTTTTAGTGTATTGGTAGTTCTCATTATTACCATTCCTGCTCCACATTTAGGACATTTTAATATTCCTGTTAGTGGATACTCACCATCATATATTCTTGCTGGTTTTCCCTTCTTACTTTCTAGTATAGTCTGTACTTTATCCCATAGCTTTTCATCTATTATTGCTTCATGTATTCCATCCGTTATTATAGGATTCGGATTTATATTTCTTCTTCTTTTTTCTGACCAGTCCTGTCTAACGTTGTATCTTATCTTTCCTATGTATACTGGGTTAGTTAGAATATCTCTTATAGAAGCTACAGAAAAATCATTTCCTTTCTTAGTCTTATAACCTAACTTATTAAGTTTATTGGTAATTGCCTTATATCCCTTTCCATTAGAATATTCATTAAATATTAATCTCACCGATTCTGCTTCTTTTTCATTAATTATAAGTTGTGTATCTTTTCTCTTCTTGTTTTCTGTACCTTCAATTGGAACTATGTCATATCCTAAAACCCTATTTCCACCCCATCTTCCATCTCTAGCACGTGCTAAGCATCCCATTTTTACATTCTGAGAAATAGTATTCCTTTCTAGTTCTGCTACTGCTCCCATCATATGTAATGAGAATTTTCCCATAGGTGTCTCTGTCTCAAATTGCTCTGAATAAGACCTAAATGCTATCCCTTTTCTATTTAAAATATCTATAATTTCTAATAGGTTTAACATATCTCTAGCAATTCTACTTATCTTCCAGGTTATTACAATATTAAATTTTCCCTCCTGTGCATCTTTTAATAATTCTTGCATTGCCGGTCTACCTTTTATACTCTTTCCACTTATACCTCTATCAGAATAGCACTTATAAATCTTATATCCCCTTTTTTTACACCAGTCAGTTAATAATCTTTCTTGTTCATCTATACTGTAGCCCTCTTCAGCTTGTTCATACGTAGATACCCTGGAATAAATTGCCACTAAAATCTCCTTAGAGTATCTTGAATCATTCATAAAACTATCAAACTTCATTAATTATCTACCTCCATTATTGCTTACTATTATCTACCAAATTTATAATATATACTTATCATCTTAGTTTATAACGGAAAATATCTTTATATTGTCATTTCAATAACTAGACATTTTCCGTCATTAATTAACTATACAGCTTGTACTTACTTACTCTAATCATTTACCTCTATCTCTCCAGTATTATTAAAATTTTCTACTGTAAATCTAGGGTTAATTATCACCTCTGAGTTATCAAATTCAACTGGTAAATCATCATCTAGACATCCTGTATCAAATATCCATTCAGCAAATCCTATGCTATCTACATAATCTAAAAACTCTTCAATTAATTTAATATAGTTATTAGAATCAAGAATAATTTGACACCTCATTGTCCACCACTCTATTATAAGTCCACGACTAGTTTTAAATATTGCTCTTGGTACTATAGATAACTTTTTAAGTTTATCAACTAATTCTTTTATATTTTCATTAGGTATTTGTATTGATAGTCTAAATAGAAGTTGTTCTCCAGTATACATATGCTTTCCTTCTCCTTTCTCTATCACTTCTTTAGCTATTTTCATTTCTCTTTCTTTCATCTTAGTTTCTCCTTTTTCTTCTTTTATTGTTATGCTATTATTGTTTTTTTACTATGTAACTTACTGCTTTTTAAATTTATCTGTATTATCTATACTCATCGGTTTTGATAAGTGGTTAATTATTATTTCTGAAAGTAAATCTATTATTTCATTGCTCTTATTATTGGAACTCATTATTTTCCTCCTCATTGTACTCTTTTTAGTAATGATACTCTTTCATCCAGTTTATAAACCATTCACTATTCATTATTTCTTCCTGCTCTCTTAATGTTATATCTTCTTCTATAACTTCTCCTGATATTAAATTTTCTATATTGCTATTCCTTGCTTCATTACTTAAATTCATATACTATGCTCCTTTTACATTTATTTCACTAAGCATTGAACTAACATAGTACAATGCTTAGTAATTTAATATACTTATCAATTACAATTAACTTACTGTTATTATTGCTACAACATTATCCTCATATTTAATATATTCAACATCAAAAAATGTAATAGACGTCTTATTACCGAAATCTAATTTATAGAAATCAGTTATTTCCTTAACTATTCCTGACGAATAAATAACTCCCTTAGATTTTAAAACTTTTATATTTATGTAATTATCATTATTAGGTAGTTGTTCACCTATAGCAATTTTATCCTCTGCAAATGACATAACTATCTTTTCTGGCTTATTTAACTTTTCCATTACTTCCTTTGATATCACTACCCTTTTTCCAGTCTTAGCACTTACTATTGACATTACTCCTGCTTCAGCAATACCCTTATTTCTAATTTTACTTTCTGAGGGTTTAAATAAATCTAAATCTACACTTTCTTTAATATCATTATTCTCTTCAATTAATTCATTATTGTTACTTACCATTTTATTATCTTCCTTTTTTTTAGGTGTAACCTTTGGGGCTGGTCTTCTACCTCTTAATTTTGCTACTCCTGGCTTTTCATTAGCTATCTCTGACATTTCTATTCCTCCTTTTAATTTGAGATGACTTAGTAGAATCTAAGCCACCTTATAAATATTAAATTCCGATAAATTCCTCATATTCGTTACCTAATACAAGTTGATTTTCACATGCTTCTAATTGCTCATTATTTTCAGATTGATTTTCTCCCTTTAATCTCCTCTCATTCATCCTTTCTATATAGCCCATATTTATCTGACCTTCTTGTATTTTTCTTTCTTCCTGTAAACTATGAAATTCAAGAATCGCTTCTCCATCATCCAAGTTATAGATAGCCGTAATGTTTGGATAAGAATAATTCGCATTAATCTCATATGATATCTCTATCACAACTTCTGTATTTATTATTTGGTGGAATGAAAAATCTAAATAAACTTCTTCTACATTGATTTGTGAATCTATTGCCTTTAATAACTTATAGAAAAAAAATGTTCTCCATGGTGTTATTAACACATATTGCTTTACTAATGTTCCATCTTCTAACTCCATATATAAGTATCCTTGTTCAAATACCTGTTTATTTTTAGTTACCTTTTTACCTGTTGATTCAAAATGTACTATTGTACATCTATAGGGTCCTGCCATTAAATCTGCTCTTTTATTTTCTCTTATTAAGTAAGCCATATTTTTTTCCTCCCTTAATCAAAATCGGTACCGTAGTTAGATAATAATCCTACTTATCATATCTAATCAAATTCTCTAACTTTGATTACATTAAATTAGCTTTTTCTCAATTTTCCAATAAAAAAGAAGGTAATTTCCAAAAATTAAGCATAAGCTCTCTCTAGAGTTCCTTAACTAAAAAATTTTTAAAATTTTTACCTCTCAACTTCCTTGATTCCATTTTTGTAATTTAATGTAATTATTCCCTGCAAATTTATTCCTATTTAGTATTTGTTAATATTTTCAATCTTGTTTTTTCTCTTGTTTTCTACCATGTTTGATTATTACTTTCTATCATTTAACTATTTAATTTGAGATGATAAGTTATTATTAATAAAAAAAAGAGGTTTCCCTCTTTTTTTAATTTAAGCGTTTTATTTTGCCATCTGAATATACTCTATAGGCATCATTTAATTCATCTAGCTCTATTATGTAAACTCCTACATTATAATATTTTCTTCCCTCTTCATCATATTGTGGTGTTTCATCAACATCTACTCTAAGTGTATCTAAACCAGTTCTAAGACTATAGTCTTCTGCATACTCAATTGCTTTTTCTACAGTAAACTCATCATCTTGTTTCTTTATCTCTTCTTCCTTTTCACTCTTTTTTTGTCCATAATATAACTCTCTAGCTTGTAGCTCTAAATCCATCATAGTATTCTTATCTTTTTGACTTACTTTTTGCCAATCTAGAGTCTCCTTACTTAACTCCATAGCTTCCTCATATCTCTCTTCATCAATTAACCTTTGTACCTCATCAATTTTTTCTTTAAATTCTTCTCTAGTATTTTTTACATCTGATAATTCTTCTTTTAATTTATCTATTTTTTCTCTTGTTGGCTCATAATCTTTATAGCTTTTATCAATTTTATCTAACATTTCTTCTGCCCACTCTATATTATCATATAGATTAAGCTTATTAGAAACTTGCTCATATCCATAAGCTATACTCCATAATTTTTCAAACTCTCTGTTGTTAGTTTCACCAGCTTTATCTCTAAGTACATATTCAGCTTCGCTTATCTCTCCATTATTTAAATACTCTTTAGCTTTATTTATAATAACTTTTACTTCATTATTAGACTTACCTATTGACCCTATTACTATGAAAGCTACTATTGCTACTATTCCTATTATTATCCTATTGACCTTCTTCAACTTTTGTATCTCCTTCACCTTTTTTAGATTTAAATTTTTGATAACTAAATATTACAGCAGCAATTACTGCTCCTACTTTTATTAAGAACCATAAGACTGAAAAGAATCCTAGTATTATTCCTGAAAACCAGTTAACTATAAATGCACTTATTACACAGCATACTAACCATTCTCCAACCATTGCACCAAATCCTAGATACCATATTTCAAATATCGTATTTATTAATGCAAATATTCCTGTTCCAATTATTATTGTTGCTATTACTGCAATAGCTGTAGTTATTCCCCCTGCATCAAAGATATTCATTATTTCTTTTCTCCTCTCACATTTTTGTTTATTCCATTTTTATTTATTACTTTTTGTAACCAGTTACACGTGTATCCTAATTTTCTTGATATCTGTTTTAAGTTCTTTCCATCATAGTGCTTATTTAAATAATCAATTACATATTTATCTGAATATAATCTCATTGGAAATGTTATCTGTTGCCCTTTATAATTCTCATATACTTTTAGAGTTATATCATGTCCTAAAACTTCAACCATATCTTTATAGATACCCCTATAATTTTCACTTTTTCTACTCATATATTCTTTTTCAATCATCTCCTTTTCTTTCACATTAAATATTACCTCCTTTAAAAAGTTTTCATAAGATTGAAAATACAAGTGATTTTTCCTTGTAAAATCACTTATTTAATATAAAAAGAGTTAATGCTTCCTTTATTAGAAACATTAACTCTTTTCATATTTATAATATATATTTGACTACATCAGTTAAAACGGTTGATTTACTATTACTTTGTAGTTTTTATTTTGAGTGTTATTATTTATTCTCACTTTCTGAAATCTCTGTTTTCTAGTATGCTATTGTTGCTTTCTGATGTATTTATCTTTATTGGTAGATTGGATTTTTACCATCTCCTATTGTTATGATTTTATTATCTATTGTAACTTTATTAGACTTTCTTAATTCTATTGATGTCAATTATTATAAATTCTTATTATATTTACTTCTTATCAACTTATTGAAAATAACTTATCTACTCTTTTTATTGTTTATTATTGCTTATACCCTCTTTGTTCTTCTATATGCTTTCTTTTATTTTACATTTATAACTACTTCTATTATTATTTATTATCTATTTATTGGATTCTCTTAATTCTATTTGTATTAATTGATACAGTTATTATATCTTCTTGATTATATCGTTATATATTGATTATATTTTATTTATTTTATTTATCTTATTGTATCTATTTATTACTTATTATTGAAATTTATTAATCATTTATTTTTATTTATAATTATTCTTAATTATTTTATTTACTTATTCTTATTATTTTATATTTATTATTTTATTTTTATTGAAATAGATTTTTATTAATCTATTTCAATTCTTATTTTATTATAAGGCTTTAGCCCCCCTATCCCCCCGTTACTCTTTCCGAGTTCCAACTCCTTAGTTCCTATTCCCTAGTTCCAAGTTTCATTATTTTTATGTTTTATCATTTTCAATTCTTTTTATTTTTTAGTGAAATTAGTTTTTCCTATCACATATTATATGTTATGACTTATCCTTGATTTCAAGTGGAATTATTGAGCTTAGGATTTCCTGTACCTTCAACATCTTATCATCTTCCATGCCTTGTTATCCTAACTTGTATAGTTATGAAGCTATTATTTACTGATTTTTTCTTTATTGCTTACCATCTTATTTAGAAAACATTCAATTTATCCTCTCTTCGCAGTTTTTTATTCCTATGGCTACATTTCTTCACATTTTCTAAAATCTCTGTTTTCTGATGTGTTAACGTTGCTTTTTAGATGTACTTAGCTTGATTGTCGTTACAATTTTTCTCTTTATCCTACGCTCAAGATAAATTACCTCTTTACTTAGACTTCTTCTATGTCTTTCTAATCAATCTTATTTCTTCTGAAAATATCGTCACTATCGGTATATTGATACTACTATTACAACGATATTTTCTAGTAATTTATTATTGTTATAAAAAAAATTAGCTTATTATTATAATATCATCACAATTAAATTACTATTCTTATTAATTGTGATGATACCTTATTTCATACTACCTTTTACTTGTTGATTCTATTGAAGTGGCTACAACTGTTAGTATTGTTCCAACTACTTTTATTACTGTTATAATATCCATAACTTTCTCCTCCTATCTCTTATACGTGTATATGTATGAGTAACTATCTTTTACAGGTATTAACTTTATTACATACTTACCTTCTTCAAGTTCTATGTATACTAGAGTTTCTTTATCATAACCTGTACCATTACATAGCTCTACAACTTTATTGAATTCTTCTATCAATGTGAATTGAATGTAATTAAGTTCTTGTTGTAACTTCTTTAGGTCTATTAACTTCCTATCATTCATTTCAATTATTAACTCTCTAGGATTCCATTGGTTAGATAGCCTTCCATCATAGAAGTCGAACCTCATTACTCCAAGAAGTTCTTTGCTATCATACTTGAAATACTTTTCTTTACTTAGCTTATTCATCATTTACTTGAACCTCCTTCTATTAGTATTCTGATGGAAAAAGCATAGTAGAATATTCTCCACTATCTATTACATATACTTTAATCTCATCATCTATCTGAATATCTTCTAGCTCTATTTCATATATGCATGAGTATTCAGGAACTTCTTGGCTTTGATTTATTACAATTTTCTTTCCTTCTTTTCTTACCTTAAAAACCTGTAAGTAATCCAGTTCAACATTTCCCTCATCCTTTAACTTATCAATCATACTCCACATTATAAGTTGTAATCTTATATCTACTTCCTCATTTATACCTCTAGTTACATATCTATTGTCTTTCTTGAACATCTTTAGTTCTCTCCTTATTATTAGTTTTTCATCTCTATCTAAAAAGTAAAAAGGCTATACCTTATTAACTAAGATATAACCTCTTAACAATCTATTTCAGAATATAAATATTTATTATATTCATCTTCATATATAGTTTCTGGAACAAGTCCTAATAGTTCTTCAATATTATTTCCTCTAATTAAGTCATCTATTACCTCTTCCTTACTAGTTTTCTCTATCCAATATTCAACTAATGAATCTTTATCTATTAATGAATCAACATAAATCGCATCATCAAGCATATCATCTAATAATTCTATTGCAATATCTTTTAGATTAGCTGAGCTTTTATAAATTATGCTATAATCATCAATCATTACATAACCTTGTTCATCTAACTCATTACACCAATTAATAACATGACCTATTGTTAATTCTTCTAATCCATTACCTTTTAGATTTTGGTACATAGAAATTATCCTGTCATCAACTTCATTTTCTCCAATTTCTTTTGCTATCTTTATTGACCTGCTCCAATCATTTAGGAATTCCTCCTTTAGCTCTTCATTACTTATACTGTTTATTAATTTCTCTACGCTACTTATTTCTTCTGTTGTTATACTTTTATATTTATCTAATACCTTCTTAATTTCTCTTATTATATACTGCTGAATCATTGAAGAAACTTCTTCATTAACTGTAATGAACACATTATCTTTATTAAACATTTATACGCTCTCCCTCTATAATTTTTATTTAAATATAAAAAGCCTTAATCACTATCCTTATAGCAATTAAGACTTCTAAACTTGATTTATTTCTTGTTTTAACATTTCAATGAATCCTTCTGAAAAAACTTTCTCTCTTATCGACTCTTTTATTAGCTCTATTAGTTCTAGCTCTGTTACATCAAGACTTCGTGGAATGTATGTTTCATCATCTCTTCTAGTTGCCTTGTAGACACAGAATCTTACTTCATCTCTCTTTAGCTCCTTGATGTAAATTTTCTCTATTGAGTATGTGTACTCTCCCTCTCCAACTTTTCCTTGATTTATTATCTTACAGTATTTAGTTTCCTTGATTATCTTTTCTTCATTCTTCTTACCCATGTTATTCACTCTCCTTATCTTATTCTAGTAGGAGCTTAGAAAGTTCTTCTGTTGTTACTACTACAATTGCATAATCACTTGAAAGCAAAAATAGTGAAGAAGTCCAATCAACTCCTTCACTACATTTAATTATATCAGTATATTCTGGTATTAATCCTTGTAACTTCTCTTCTTTCAGTATTTCAATATCCACGATATTTTCTGCTATAACTACATATCCACCTAAGTCAGCTTCTACATCTCTATCCTCTCCATAGTTTTCATTTAGTATATCTATTGTTACTTTTATACTTTCTATTACTTCTGATGGTATATTATTTACCTCTAGTATTTGATTTTCTTTATAAACCTTCTTCATCATCAATCCTCCCTAAAATATAAAAACTTCTATATGCAATCTAATTACACATAAAAGTTTATTATAAGTAATGTCTTATTAAATATATTATTCTAAAATATAATATATATTTATATTTTAGATTTAGTTCTAAAATACAATTATTTATCAAAACTAACTACTAAAAGTAATTTACCAATTAGTTTTAATAATTAATGTTTCTTTTAAATGTATAATATGTTCCTATAAAGTAACAAATATAAATAACAATCATTAAAGCAACTCCAAAGATTATACTTAAAATAAATTCTATATTCCCAACAAAAACTGTAATTATATCATTATAAATTAGATAATAATTATATATAAATATAGCATCCCCAATCATTGCTATAACAATAGGCACTATGAAATATATGGAAATTTGTTTTAAAATAATCCTATTTATTTGATTTTCTTCAACACCTAATTTTCTAAGCACATTAAACCTATCTTTATGCTCAATAGAATCAGTAAGCTGGCTAAGTGATAAAATAGTTAAACTTATCATTAAAAGTACTATCCCTAAATATACTCCAAGAATTCTCATGGCTAAGGTTGTTGTTAAAATATTATTAATTTCTAGTGATTTGATTCTTATATCAATTACCCTATATGTTATGTCATTTTCATCACTATACTTTGTTACAAATTCAGAATTATTACTTCTAAACCAATTATAAATATAATTTTGTCTAAATTCATTAGCCTCTTCATATTTCATCTTATTTTCAATATTAGCAACAAAATTAGTTTCTATAAAGTCAAGGTTATCACATACTTCATCAGGTAAAATTATAATATTATCAGAATTAAAGTAAAAACCTTCTCCAATAGATTCCTTATAACTTGAATCTTGGCTAATATTATATGTTACTCCATTGATATTCAGCTTTGAATTTTTGCCTACATAATTATTTATTACTTCATCACTAACAGCATTATGCCATTGGGTTGTAAATTCCTTATCATTAAGTTTAATTTCATCATAGCCTAGCATGGTTCTTAATTTATTAAAATCACTTAGTTTTATTGCTAAAGTTGATTTAATATTATCATCGTGACTTATAATATATTTTTCTACCTGACAATAACTCTCTATGTCTTTCCCATTATTATTTAACCAGTCTACAATCTCACTATAATCTAATTTAGGAATTACTTTAATATCATCTATATTAGATTGAGCTAAAAAATTAGTACTATAATTATTTCTTATCTCTATATCATAAGGAACTCTCATATCTAAATATCCCATTGACCACTGAGACATTACAAGTGTCATTATAAAACTTATCATAGCACCTAAAAAAGTAATTGATATTGTAGCCATTAATATTGGAGCTGTCTTTACTTTAGATACTATTGCCCCTATTAAAAATAAATTTGTTCCTTCATATTTAAAATTAATGCATTTATTTTTTATATAAATCATAATATAAGCTATTGAATAAAATAATGCATAAGTCCCTATTATAAAAGTAATCAAAGATATTCCTATATACATCAATGATTTTACACTATAATCAATCTCTGAATTTATTAATTTAACAGTATAGCTACCACTAATAATATACATAATTATTGATACTACAAATATTGCTATATACACTTTGTTACTTCTTTTAAATTGAAATTCAACTTGTTTATGTGCATTTATCATATCTATAAGCTTTATTTTTCTTAAAACTATAACATTATACAGTCCAATTATACAAAACATAGATATAAAAAATATAAATGTAATTACTACTGTATCAGCATATAACTTTATACTAAAGACTACTTCCTGCTTTGCACTTATTAACACTATCGCTGTAATTGCTTGAGAAAATAAAGTTCCTACCAATATTCCTGTTATTATAGCTAAAAATCCTACTACAATTGTTTCAATAAAAAACATCAATGATACACTTATTTGTTCAGCTCCAAGTAACACATATGTGGCAAATTCTCTCTTACGTCTCCCTATCATATATTTATTAACATAAGCTATAAGTAAAATAAGAATTGCTGTAATCAAATAAGTTGAATACTGTAATATTATCTTTAAAGCTCTAAAGTTATAGGATTCTTCTGTAATTAATTCATAATCAGAACTAGAAAGCGATGTAATTGCATAAAACAAACTTACACATATTGCTATAGTTATAAAATAAATCAAATAATCTTTAATAGATTTTCTAACATTAGTTTTGGCTAGCTGAGCGTACATCTCTAACATCACCACCTAATAAAGCTACTACATCTAATATTTTATTGAAAAATTGTCGTCTTGTATTTGTACCTCTTACTAACTCTGTAAAGATTTTACCGTCCTTAATAAATAATATTCTATCACAATAGCTAGCCGTAAATGAATCATGAGTTACCATTAATATTGTTGCCTCTAAATCTCTATTTAAATTTGATATCATTTCTATTAACATTTGAGCCGCTTTTGAATCTAATGCACCTGTAGGTTCATCTGCTAATATAAGTTTAGGATTAGTTACTAATGCCCTTGCACATGCAGTTCTTTGTTTTTGTCCACCTGATACCTCATAAGGATATTTTGAAAGCAAATCTTCTATTCCTAGTTCTTTTGCTACGTTTATTACTTTATTATCTATCTCACTCTTTTTAGTTTTATTTATAGTTAGTGCTAAAGCTATATTTTCATGTATAGTTAATGTATCTAACAAATTAAAATCTTGGAATATAAAACCCAAATTTTCTCTTCTAAACTTAGCTATTTTCTTCTGGTTTATTTCAGTTAAATCTTTTCCATCTAGATAAATACTTCCTGCACTTACATCATCAATTGTAGCTATCAAATTTAATAATGTTGTCTTTCCTGACCCTGACGGTCCCATTACCCCTACAAACTCACCTTTTTTCACATTAAAGCTTATTCCATCAATAGCTTTAACTATATTCCCTTTATTTCCATAGTATTTTTCAATATTGTCTATTTTTAATACTTCATTCATTAATTATCACCTCAAAGATATTTTAACTTATATATCACATACTAGATTCGATTTAATATTACTTTTAGGTGACAATATTGTAACATTAGTAACTTAGAACTTACAAAAACTTCCCATAGGAAAAGTAATACTAACTTTTGTATAAGTATCTATTTCTGATTCTATACCTATTAATAGTCCTAATTTATCACACAATTTTTTACACAAATATAATCCAATCCCTGTAGATTTACTGTTTATACGACCTATATTCCCTGTAAATCCTTTTTCAAATATTCTCTCTATTTCATCTTTAGAAATTCCAATACCATTATCCTCAATAATTAATTTAGTCCCATTTTTAATTTCTTGTAAATAAATCTTAACTTTTGGATTTATGTTATTTCTATACTTTATAGAATTTACTATTATTTGATTTAAAATAAATTCAAGCCACTTACTATCACAATATACCTCTGTGTCTATGTCTTCAATTTCTATATCAATATTATTTAAAATAAAGCCTTGCTTATTTCTTGTAATAACGTTGTTTACACAACTCTTAAGACTTATCTCCTTTACAAGATAATCTTTATCAACATCTTCACTTCTTGCATAAAATAAAGCTTGCTCCACATATCTATCTATTTCTTCCAGTTGCATAAGTATTGCTGAACTGTTAGCATTTCTATTATTTTCTTCAATTAATTTAATAAGAGAAATTGGTGTTTTTACTTCATGAATCCATTGTTCTATATACTCTTTATAATCCTTTAATCTTAATTTTTCTTTATTAATCTCTTCCCTCATTGCTTTACTAGATTTTTTCAAAAGGAAATAATAGGGCTTTGCCTCAATAAAAGGTGGTACCTCTAATACCTCACTTATTAAATACTTTTTATCTATATTGCATATACACTTTTCTACAAAGATAAAATAATCTTTTCTTTTTATATAGGCGATAATCAAATATCCAAATAAAACACACCCCCAAATTACTGCTATAATTATTAATGGTTTTAATTCATTGTCTATGCTTAAAAGAAACACTTCTAAAAATATTAAAGACATGATATTTAACAATATATTTCCTATGTTATATTTTAGATACTCTTTAAAATTCATATTATATAACCCTGTCCTCTTTTAGTTTTAATAAAATCCTTTAATCCTATTTCTTCAATTTTATTTCTTATTCTTGTTATATTTACTGTAAGAGTATTATCATTTACAAACATAGAGCTATCCCATAAGTATTCCATAATTTCTACTCTAGATACTATCTTTTCTTTATTTATTAATAAGTAATACAATATTTTCATTTCATTTTTTGTAAGCTCTTTACTATTTCCCTTATACTCAATAGTACTTGATAGAATATTTAACTTTAACCCATTGTACTCAATAATATCTAAGTTAGAATCATTAGGATAAGCTCTTTTTATTAAGGCATTTATTCTAGCTAAAAGTATTTGGGTATTATATGGCTTTGTTATATAGTCATCTCCACCTAAGGTGATTGCCATAAGCTCGTCTATATTGGTATTTCTACTTGTTATAAAAATTATAGGCACCTTTGAAAAGCTACGTATCTCTGTACATAATTTAAATCCATCATCACTTGGTAGATTTATATCTAATAATACTAAATCTGGACTATCATCTTTTACCATTTTAGGTATCTTATCAAAATCTTTTGGTTTTAAAACTGAATAACCATTTATGGTCAATAAATTCCCAATTTCATTTTGAAGTTGTTCATTATCATCTATTATCATTATCGTAATCATATTTTTCTCCATTAATTTTTATCTTACTTCTATATATAGTACTAATATTTTATTATACCATATTATTCTATTTTTTATAAATATAACTTTCTTATTTTAATAACCTTTATTATTTTATTCTGGACAAAAAAACTCTTACCTGTATATTTAAATACAAACAAGAGTTTTAATATCTTATAACATTATTATATTTACAATTTCAGTAAAAACCTCACTTATTTATGGTACGGTTCTCCGTTACACCTCCAAAGGAGCACGTTTTACTTTAATTGTTCTAAAGCCTTATATTTTTTAAGCTCTTTCATAAGTTCTTTCTCTATTTCTTTATCTAAATATCTCCTTGGAATTATATGAGCTACAAATCCACTTATATATAAGGATCATATCTTCGTAAACTTTTACATCTTTTATACTTTCTAACGATACTGTTTCTGATATAGAATCCCCTTTTACTACTATTGTCCCATCAATAATTTCTAAAGTCTTACTTCCAAATATTGATGAATTATCTCCTTAACTTATGAGTTTATCAGTTTCTTTAGCTACTAATTTTTTGTATTGCTTAGGATATGTTAAAATCCAAATGACTAAAAAAACTATCGCTACTATAATCCAATATATACTCGGTTGATTAAATATCCCCGTTCCTGTAAAGTAGATTGGTATAGAAAGTATTATGGGTACAGCATATCTAAGTATGTTAAATGTACTTTTCTGTGATTTCGAGTTTTCTAAATGATGTAAATTGAAGCTTATATAGTCATCTTTTGTTATTTTAAAGTCGATTTTCATTTGTGCCGTCCCCTTATTATTAAAAACTTTATTTACATTATATTACAAATTTCAAGCACTTACAATTAAGCATAGTAACATGAAAAAAGGAAGGGTCTTCATCTTCTTCAGACGACCCTTCCTTTACTTTTAGGCTTTGAATGTCTTATATTTAAATCCTACATATAAAAATTTAACTTATCTATTTAAATTTAATCTCTAATTGCGTTTAGTTTATGAAGCAAATACTCTTTTTTATTCAATGGATCATACGTTGTTTTTTTGCGTGCTTTTGAAAATTCAGCTGAAGCTTCCTTATACCCATAAAATTTTGTCACAAACATTCCTCTACCTTCTGTATATGAAGCTATTTTCATTTTATATTCTTTTGAATTTTCTACTGGAATTAATCCCTTTATTGAGAATTCATCCCCTATAACAATAGGATTATCAAAGGTTGCCCTCATAGTTTCTAAATCCCATACCGCTTTGCTTAAAGCATTTTGAGGAATCTTTAACTCAAACTCATGTAATGGCTCTAATAAAACAGTTTGTGCTTTATATAATGCTTCCATGAATACCATAGGTGTCACATTTCTAAAATCTGCTGGAGTGCTGGCTGGACTAAAAAATTCACCACAGCTAAGAGTGACTTTTACATCTGTAACCTCCCATCCAAATAATCCTTGTTTACTTGTCTTAATAACTGCTTCTTCAATTGCATTTTGAAAAGATTTTGGCAATGACCCTACTGAAACATTAGAAATATACCTAAGACCTTCGCCTCTCCCTGCTGGTTCTATTTCTAAGCCTACTGTCGCCCAAAATGGATTTAAGTCTTCCTGCATATGCATTATTGACGCTCCAAAACCTTTAGGTGTTTCCTTATAGATAGTCTCAATATTCGAAAACTCTACTTTTATTCCATATAAATCATCTAACATGGAACTTAGTATTTCCATTTGAACTTCACCGAATAAGTTGACATAAATTTCTTTATCTATGTCATTCATCTCTAATTCTAGTAGTGGATCTTCCTCTGCAAGTAATGTTAATGCTTTAAATAGCTCTGGATTTTTTTCTTTATCAATTGCAGAAATTGTTGTTTTTAATGCTGGTTTAGCTATAGATATATTTTTAATTTTATCATTTGAAATTCCAATAACATCTCCCACTTGGAAACTTGTAAGTCCATATAAAATACCTATATCCCCTGCTTCTATCCTCTGTGCTTCAACAACTCCCCCATTTTCTAACCTATTAATTTTCTTTACTTTTTCTGCTATCTCCTTATTAGGTACTTGAATTTTATCTCTTACAGATATTTTTCCTCCAAATAATCTTACATAAACCTTCTTTTCATTTTTACTTGTTCTTTCGATTTTAAATACTACTCCAGATAAATCACTTTCACAATCATCACCTGCAAATGGAAAATAACTACAAATTCCATCTAATAAGTCTTCAACTCCAAGTCCAATTGCTGCCGCACCACAAAATACTGGATATAGACTTCCTTCACTTGCATATAATGAAAGCTTTTCTTGTATTTCTTCTTTATCAGGTTCTATTCCACCAATATATCTTTCTAAAAATGCTTCGTCTAAGTCTGATAAAACATCAATAGCATCATCATTTATCATGCATGTATCAAATAGTTTTTTTATATAAACAGCTTTGCTTCCTACATCATATACTTCTTGTAATCTAACTACTTTATTGGACATATTCTTCTTTATATCTTCAAATACTTTATTGAAATTTGCCCCAATTCTATCTAGCTTATTTACAAAAATTATTGTTGGAATGTTTAACTCCTTTAATGTCTCAAATAATATTCTTGTTTGTGACTGAATACCCTCTACTCCTGATATAACTAGTATCGCTCCATCTAAAACACTTAATGAACGTTCAACTTCCGAAATAAAATCCACATGTCCTGGAGTATCAACAATATTAACCTTGACATTATTCCAATTAAAAGATATGGTTGATGATTTAATGGTAATCCCTCTCTTACGCTCAAGCTCCATAGAATCCGTCTGTGTATTGCCTAAATCAACTCTTCCAACTGATTTTATAGCTCCACTATAATATAATAAGTTTTCTGTTATAGTTGTTTTTCCTGCATCCACGTGTGCTACGATTCCTATATTAATTATTTTCTTCATAATCAATACCTCCAACTCTATCAACCACCTTTTTATCCATTATCATAGCAACAATATATAACACTAATACCGGTGTTACTAATAACGAAGTACATGCTATACCCATACTCACTGAAATATTTGTAGCTATGATTCCTATAATTGGTCCACCTAAAATTTGACCTAAGGAATTTATTTGTCCATTTATAGAAAGTACAGTAGATCTGGCCTTGTCATCTATATGTCCATTAAGCCATGCACTAAATATAGGTTCATTTATAGTTCTAAAGGTACTTGTCGCTAAATAAGCTATTAGCATTAAGTTAAATCTTTTTGTAATAGCAAATATGAACATAAATGATATATAAAATATATTTATACATAATAACAGCTTTCCATTTTTATTCTTATCATCATCCTTAAGCTTCTTTTCCATAAAATGCATTACTATAGCACTCAATATCATTCCTGCAATTCCAAAAATTCCGAACCAAGTCACTGGTTTAAGGTTTCCAAGTTTAGGAAGCATAGTATCTTGTAAAAAATGCATATTAGAAAGTCTATCATAACCTTCACTGGATAATCCATAAAATAAAGTTACTGAAAGCAAAATTATAATTATAGGTTTATTTTTTATAAATTTAAGACCAGATTTAAAGGTATATCCCATCTTTTTAAAAGTATTTAAATCCTCTGGAGCAGATGATTTAAAATTATTTTCTGGCATATATAACCATAAAAATAATGCAAGAATTATAAATAAGACTCCACTAACTATAATAGGTAGTCTTACAGATAAATTAGCTATTACAGTGCTTAGTACTATTCCAATAACCGATCCTATCTGTCCTGCTTGTGCTCCCTTTATATAAATTTTATCCAAATCTTTATCTTTCTCTTCTTCCGCAATCCAAGCTTCAACAGATCCACTAATAAAAGTAGAACCTAATCCCCATACAATCTGTGCTACAAGTACGAAAACGAAACTAGAAATAGAACCTTCTAAAATAAATCCCACTCCTGTTAAAACTACACCAATAACAATAGATAGTTTACGACTGTACACATCTGCAACTATTCCTGTAGGAATTTCAAATATAAAGCATGCTACTTCTAAAGTAGTTCCAACAAGTATAAGCTGAAGTGGATTTAAATGCACCGTTTCAATGTGATACACTATCATAACTGTAGCTACTAGTGAAAAACACATTGCTGTAATAGCTGAAAATAATAAATAAGTTTTATATGCTGAAAGTTTATTAACCATTAATAATCACCATCCTAGTATTTTTAAAAAAATTTATTTGTTTTTCATAATCTTCATATTTAAATATATAAATCATCAAAATAATCTCCTTAAATAAAAAAAGCTGTAAGTGAACATAATTCACTTACAGCCTCATAATTATATAACCTAAATATAAACATGAAATATACAACTTTAATTTATATAACTTATGATTAAGCTATGCAAATTAAAGTCTTATATCATATCTATAAATATAGTAAAAATAGGCATAAAAATACCGTGTTTAGAACACAGTTTTCCTATTCTTCAAATAAAGATGTAATATGCTCATTATAATACTGATTATTTTTAGAGTACACAAATAGACATGGTAATATCAATATTATTAATAATTGTTTCTACCACAAATAAACCTTGAGTTATCCAAGATTTTTTTCATATACTTTTTAAAATAATCCTTATTCAGTTAGTTTAGTTAAAAACTACCTCTTTGCGCATATTTACATCTCCTTTACATTTATATTTTTCATGTTTATATTTTAGTATAATTACATTATATATAAACTTTTATTTTTTTTCAATACTTTTATATTCATATTTATCCAAATTCAATTGAAACTTTATTACTTCAAATAACTTATATACACAAAAGAATAACTACTAACTTTAACCTAAATCTGAAATGAATATAAAAAATATATTTGTGGAATGTTTTACAATTTCTTTCAATACTATAGATTAGAAAAAACAAATTCTAATTTGCTGAAATAGGTGAAAAACGAAGAACCTATGAATAAAACTACAATAACCTACAAAAATTCAAATTTTAGATTTTTGTGAGTTTCATTGCAGAATTAAAGCAGACCTACCTTTCATTTATATATCCAATTTTGGTAAAGTTCGCACTTACTTGTGATACGGTTCATTATTCGTTATTCTAATTTTAAAATATCTATAAACATTTATCTAAAACATCTACAGCCCTTATTTTTTCTTTTGGTAATACATGAGTATATATATTAGCTGTAATATCCATACTACTATGCCCTAATAATACTTGTATAACTTTTAACGAAACCCCATTTTCAAATAACCTAGTTGCATATGTATGTCTTAGTGCATGGAATTTCCTATACGGAATATTAGCTTTATTTAAAATACTTTTATACCTTTTTGTTAAGTTTCTAGCATCTATATATCCTCCTAATACATTAGGAAACACTAAGTTATTATCTATATATATATCACCTGCCATCAATTTCTCTTGTAAAATTATATTTTTATGTCTTTTCAATTCATTTATTGTAGCTTTAGGTAAAGGTATTTTTCTTTCACTATATCTAGTCTTTGGTAATTGCTCTATAATTTTAGTTTTAGTATTGGTATTTTCATCAAAACATTTTACTCGCTTTACACTTTTAGATACCTTTACTTCATTAGATGAGAAATCAATATCACTCCATTTCAAAGCTAATAATTCACCTAATCTCAATCCTGATCCTAAAGCTAAATTAAAAATACATCTATCTCTACTATCTTCTATGGCATTTAAAAATATTCTTTGTTCTTCCATTGTAAATGTCATAACCTCTTCTTTAACTTTACTCTTTGGAAGTGTAACAAATAAACATGGATTATTTAAAATCAATTGTTCTTTTTGAGCTTGTCTCATTCCTCCTGATAATACTTTATTAATTATCTTAATAGTATCTGTTGTCTTGTTTTTCTTTTTAATTAATTCATTATAATAATTTTGTAAAGTTAAAGGCTTTAAATCCTTTAACTTTACTACTCCTAGATTAGTATTTTCTATATAATTTCTATATATACCAAAATATCTATCTATAGTTGATGGTCTACATTCATTCATTTTATACTCTTCTAACCACATTTTTATCCATTGTTGAACAGTTGTTTTCTCATCAATTGTTGATAATCCTAAAGTATTCTTAACTTTAAAATCATCCACCTTTTTTAATACTTCTAATTTAGTTTTTCCATAAAACTGTTTACGTATAAGCTTCCCTTCACTATTTCTACCTATAGTAATAGTTGCTCTCCAACCATTTTTATATTTATTTACTGATCCTTCACCATTTGCTTTTTTAGACATAATTATACCTCCTAATACATTAAATAATATAAATAGGAACATAAATCTTATTATCAAATAACTCGTCCTATATTATCTTCAAACCAGCCATCAACTTTTGATTTTATTATTAAAAACTTTCTTCCACATTTAATAATTGGAAAATCATCACTATTTACAATTTCATATGCTTTATTTAATCCAATGCCATATTGATAAGCAAATTCCTTAACACTCATAGTTTTTTTGGTATCCTCTTTGTAACAAATCATCATCAATCCTCCTATATTAATTTTCATTGAGCCCCTATTAATGCCCCTTCTCATTTTTATAATATATAGTCGTAAAGTTATAGTTTTTCATATCTTCATATTAATTGTCCCTATGCCCCTATAATAATATCTATATATTGTTTAATATATTTTCCATAGCTCTTCTATAAATAGTTAAATACCTTTTACGCTCACCATTAATACTATTCTTAACAGTTCTCTTAATCGTATTCCCTTCTAAACTTGTCTTTATAATTTTTAATTCATCTAAAGCTTTATTAACTCTATCAGAACTAACTGGGAACTCAATATTTTGTCTTTTCCAAAATTCTATAACATTGTTATATGCTACACCAGGTATTAGGTAATAATAGTCATCATCTTTATACCCAATGATATTACTATTTTCATTTTTATTTTCATTCTTATCTAACACTTTACATCTTTTACTTAGTATTAACTCCTGTATGGCAATTAAATATAATATAGCTGGATCTTGGTTTGTTGTAGATTGCTCATGTAATTTTATAACCTCTTTAATTATATTTTTTATATTATAGAAGAGGATACTTATATCTGTATTATTTGTATTATTGCAATATTCAAACAAAATATCATAAGTTAAACATAAAAATGCATATGAATCACTTAATCTTTTATGTCTAAACTCATTTAACACTTCATTTCTATAAAAATTAAAATTACATTTTATAAAATTCATTATTTTATAAAAATTTTCAGATACCCATTCAATAAAATAATATATATGCGTTGAATATACTAATGGATTATTCTGATAATATGTCAATACATCAGTCTTATAATCTCCTGGACAAACTTCGATTCCTATAAATCTAGCAACACTAGACTCTCCACCTATTATATCTTCACCTGTAATAACACATAATCCACGTGGTGGATATTCTTGAGCTTTACCTAAATTTTTATTTGATCTAGATTTACTTATTCCATCTCCATATATTCTTAGTACATGTGATGCTAGTGATTCCATAGCTTTCTTTTCAGTTGATAATGTTGTTGGATGATAATCATCCAATAATAATATTGAGTCCTTATACTCAGAAGCTTTAATTTCTACTGCTGTTTTTGTATCTTTAAATGTTCCAGATATATAATCTCTTTCTCTATTGAATAAATTAAAAAATACTTTTGATACAGATGTTTTCATTGAACCTGTTAATCCATAAACCCATATTATAAAATGAGGTTCAAATCCAGCTTGTACATATACTTCCCTCATTACAGCTAGATGTGAATAAATTAATAAAGGTACAGTTTTCAACTTATTATCACTAATATTAATCATATTTATACTATCTATTAATGCTTTTTCTTTATTAATCCCACTATCTATTCTAATTATTTTTTCCTTATCTCCTGTAATATTAAGATTATAACCACCAATAGCACCACCACCATGTAAATATACAAACCTATCATTAATAACTCTCCATCCAACATGGATATATTCTATTTCAGCTGATATATTTTCAAATTGTTGAGACATGTATACTCTTAAATATTCATATGCTTTATTTATTGGAAATAAGCAATATTTAACTCCTAACACACTAAGAATCCATTTATCAGAATTTAATTCACTATATTTTATTTTAACTATTTTAGACTCCTTATTGCTTCCTAATACACATCTAAAAATACAGTACTTCTCTATAAATAGCCCATTATCTTGAATAATTATTTTTTCTGCTGATATATTAAAATTACATATTGCAAAAAATTTTTTATTAAAATCACTACCACAAACTAAACTAATACATCCACTAATAATCGTAAATTCTAATTTATTTATAATTGGTGAATTATTATTTATTACCGTATCTTTTCTATTATTTTTTATACTCTTTTTAACCTTACTAGCATCTTTATTTAAGCTATTTTGAGGATTAACATTTAACTCTATATTTTTTTGAAATCTCTCTTTTATATCGTTACTAACATCATCTTTAACAGGACTCATAACTTTAGTTAATCCATTTTGAGGATTAATATTTAATTCTTCATTTTTTTGAAGTCTCTCTTTTATATCGTTACTAACATCATCTTTAACAGGACTCATAACTTTAGTTAATCCATTTTGAGGATTAATATTTAATTCTTCATTTTTTTGAAGTCTCTCTTTTATATCGTTACTAACATCATCTTTAACAGGACTCATAACTTTAATTAATCCATTTTGAGGATTAATATTTAATTCTTCATTTTTTTGAAGTCTCTCTTTTATATCGTTACTAACATCATCTTTAACAGGACTCATAACTTTAGTTAATCCATTTTGAGGATTAATATTTAATTCTTCATTTTTTTGAAGTCTCTCTTTTATATCGTTACTAACATCATCTTTAACAGGACTCATAACTTTAGTTAATCCATTTTGAGGATTAATATTTAATTCTTCATTTTTTTGAAGTCTCTCTTTTATATCGTTACTAACATCATCTTTAACAGGACTCATAACTTTAGTTAATCCATTTTGAGGATTAATATTTAATTCTTCATTTTTTTGAAGTCTCTCTTTTATATCGTTACTAACATCATCTTTAACAGGACTCATAACTTTAATTAATCCATTTTGAGGATTAATATTTAATTCTTCATTTTTTTGAAGTCTCTCTTTTATATCGTTACTAACATCATCTTTAACAGGACTCATAACTTTAATTAATCCATTTTGAGGATTAATATTTAATTCTTCATTTTTACTTAAATCATTTTCGTTATAAAATTTTTCAGATTCATTCCTCCTAATTATTGATACTTTTAATGGATTTTCATACTTATTATTGCTTTCCATAAATTTAACCTCCCTTATTTTTTATAATTCAATAATAATAAAGAAAATAATAAAAAAAAAGGTAAATTAACCGTATTTAATCTACAAATTTTACACTTACTATATTTTAAAAAATATGATATAATATAATTTTTTAAATTAAAAAGAAAGTGATATTTAAATATCACTTTCTTCTATTTTCAACCTATTTATTTTTTAAATAAAATCTCTTAAACTTAATTGATAATCAGATATATTTCCTATTAAAATTTTTCAGATTCATTCCTCCTAATTATTGATACTTTCAATGGTTTTTCATACTTATTGTTGCTTGCCATAAATTTAACCTCCTTTATTTTTTATAATTCAATAATAATAATAAATAAAATAACAAAAAAAGGTAAATTAATCGTATTTAATCTATAAATTTTACACTTACTATATTTTGAAAAATATGATATAATATATGTTTTCAAAATCAGGACCACCCGTAAAACGGGTGGTTTGCTCTACGCCTATAAGGCTCTGTTACTGGCTGTGCTACTCGCACATCGAACGGTTTGCCAACCGCATATTTTTACTGGCTACCCCTAAAGGGGCTTTATTACTTGCCTTTCTTTACCGGCTCACCCGTAAACGGGTCTATGTATTCTTTTAGACTCATTTGTTCATAAGCTAAATCTTCTTGAATTTGATTTTTTATATATTCTTCAATTACTTTTTTATTCCTTCCTACTGTATCAACATAATACCCCTTACACCAAAACTGCCTATTTCCATATTTATATTTTAAATTTGCATGTCGGTCAAATATCATTAACGAGCTTTTCCCCTTTAAATATCCCATAAATTGTGAAACACTCAATTGGGGTGGTATACTAACAAGCATATGTATATGATCTTTGCATGCATTTGCTTCTATTATTTCTACTCCTTTTTGCTCACATAACTTTCTCAATATTACTCCTATATCAATCTTTATTTTCCCATAAATTATTTGTCTTCTATACTTTGGTGCAAAAACTATATGATATTTACAATTCCATTTACTATGTGCTAAACTACTATTATCCATATTGGATACCTCCTTGTATTATAGTTGTGGTCGGCAAACCTACTATAATACAAGGAGGTTTTTTTATTTCTACTCACCGCTAGAAGCTTTCCGGAACCACAGGTCGAACCTGTGGTATTCTAAATACAATTAAAAAGCAAGTGATATTTAAATATCACTTGCTTCTATTTTCAACCTATTTATTTTTAAAATAAAATCTCTTAAACTTAATTGATAATCAGATATATTTCCTATTTCTTTTAAAACTCTTCCATTTATGATATTAATATCATTCACTATTCCTTCATTACTCAATCTATCAAAATTAAAATAACACTTTATCCCTCTATTGATTAAATAATATATTTTTTTGTTTATACTTTTTTGTCTCTTATTACCTACTTCTATTAATTTTTCAATTTCTTTCAATCTTGTAACTTGATCCATTTTTTCTTTTAATAAAAAATCATAGATATTTGGAGTTGAATTTATATTTGATGATACTTTTTCAGTAATATCTTTAATATTAATATTATGTACTTCACAATAAAAATGTAGAATTCCCCAAAATACTGAATTATATAATGGTAAGTAGTATTCTACAATATCAGCACATAAAATCTTAACAGATTTTCTAAAGTCTTCTATATCGTAATTTCCATAATACCTTATATAAATATTCATTAAATTTGCTAATAAATTAGTATTATTAAAAACATTAGGAAGATCTAATATCGGACAAAATACTTCTACTAATTTTATTATTTCACTTTCATTAAAATAAAGATTATCTTTATTTAACTGAATAATATAATTATATAAATATAATTTAAAATTTATGTTGTGAATTCTCTCAAAATAATATATATCAGTATTATTTAAATTATTTAAAGTTAAAAATGATGATAAAAATCTACCATCCTTTATATATATATCTTTTTTTAATATATTTTTTATGTCATAAACACAGTCTCTCCAATTATCTACTGTAAATATACAAACAGTACTTAAATCTTTATAAATATTATATTTTCTTCCAGTGTCACATTTTACATTTAATAAAAAATCTTTATTTAATCGAGTATCATCACATTCCATAAAGTCATTTATTTTTCCTTTTAAATTTTCAAAATCTCTTTCAAATTTACTATACTCATTATTCTTGCAATTTATATCATTAAAATTTTTAAATGCTTCTCTTAATGATATTATTTTATTATAATCATAATCTACATTTAGTAATAACTTAAAATTTTCAAAAGCATATTTCCATAAGTATAAATTAATAGAGTCTAATTCAAATTCATTACTACATCTTTTAAAATAATTATTTGTATTTAATAAATAATTTTTTAAAAGATCTATACATAACCAATGAACACTATTCATTAATTCATCATTACTTAAATTTTTAAAACTAATAATTCTTTCTTTTAAATCATCAAATTTTATAAGAAAAATCTCATCTATAATTTCTCTTGAAACAGTTTCTGTATATAACTTAAAAAACATATAATCACCTCTATACTAGAATAATATCATATTTTAGTATAAACAATATAATTTCTTATTTTTTACTATGTTCCTCTATGTTCCTAAGCACTTGCAAGGACTACCTATCGAATAGGTATCATTTATATAATATATATTTGAATAAATTATAAAAAACAAAAGAGTATTATAAAATACCCTTTTCTTTAAAACTAATATGTTTATTTTCTCCTATAATTACATGGTCTAATATATCGATACCTATTATTTTTCCTGCTTCTTTTAATCTTATTGTAATATTTATATCTTCTTCTGATGGTGTTGGATCTCCAGATGGATGATTATGTGCAACTATTATTGACGCTGAATTAGCTAATATAGCTACTTTAAAAACTTCTCTTGGATGAACTAATGAAGAGTTTAATGTTCCTATACTAACTACATTTATAGATGTTGGTTGATTTTTAATATCCATACAGCAAACTAGAAACTGTTCTCTATCAGATTCATTTAAAAATCTTTTAAATAATTCTATAGCATCCACTGAAGAATTAACTCTTCTATTTTCATAAAGAAAACTACTTTCCTTTACCATTTTTATTGATACAATATCCACTCTTTTTCTATTTAATACTTTAGATTTCATTTTATTTGCCATACCTATCTTCTCCTTATAAAATATTTATAATATTATTCACAAATATAATATATATTTAAAATAAAAAACTTTTTCTTAAAGTATTTATTATTTTAAATTTTATAAAGAAGAGGATTAACATCATAGAAATAATTATAAATCTTATTTAAAAACAGTACTACTTATAGTTACTATTTTATAAAGAAATTAAATATTAAGATTGTAGATCCTTAATCAACATATAACACAACCATAACACAACATACGAAAAAAATAAAAAAATTTAATAATATCTAATAATATTAAGCCTTATGAATTTAAGTATTCATAAGGCTTAAGTAAATTATATAAAATTTAATAAAATATACTTCATCGAATCCAAGCGTCGGGGGTTCGAGCCCCTCTAGGTGCACCACTATATTTTGTAAGCAAAATAGTGAAAAATGAAAAAGTGAAAGAGTTTGTTTAATCTTAATTTAAACTTTGCGTAGCAAAACATCCTTAACTTTTCACTCTTTCACTATTATTTTTTTACTAATAATAAATTACTAGGCTACCTAGCCTCTGAAACATCTACAGTTATCATATTCTTTCACAGCTTATAAATATTTCATTATCATTGTAGAAATTGGATCAACCTTAATTATATTTCCTTCTATATTATACAGCCCATCCTCATTTATGTTATTTTTATCTAATATCACCTTAAACTTATTATGATTTAACGTAACTTCCACTGGATACTTATTAGAATTAAATATAACTACTATTTTACCTAGGGAATCTCCTACTTCATTTCCATCAGATATATAACCTACTATATTTTTCTCCATAAAGTTTTCTCCAATTTTTAAAAACACGATATTCTTTTCTATATCCTTCGATGAATTCATTTTGAATACTCTATGATTTTTTCTTAATTTAATTAATTTTTTATAATACTCAAATATATCTATATACTTCTCTTTTCTACTCCACTCAAATTTATTAACAACATCTGATGATTTATAACTATTTTCTATTAAATCTCCATTAATGTCTGTTTTAGTTCTTAATATTTCATCCCCCGAATGAATAAATGGAATTCCTTGCGATGTTAATATTATTGCTGCCGCCATTTTATTCATATCAATTTTTTCTTTTTCGCTTGATAAAGGCATACCTAAAGATAACTTATCCCACAAAGTATAATTATCATGAGCTGATGTATATGTTATAGTTTGATATGGCTCATTAGCCCAATAATCATCCGTATAAATAACTTTATCATATTCTATATCTTTATGTTTTATTGAAGCTACTATTCCAAACTTTAAGCTTTCTTCAAGATCCATTTCACCATTTATAAATCCGCCTTTTTCCTTTTCAAAAACATCACCTTTTATTGCATCCCTTATATCATCACTAAAAGCCCCTATTTGCAAATCACCAAATTTTCTTATATTTTTCTTTAGAGTTAGCCTTTCATCAGATAATGGTGAATCGCTAGCCTTCCACCCTTCCCCATACACAAGTATATCTTTATCTATTTTATTAAGCTCTTCCCTAATTATCTTTACTGTCTCTATATCATGAAGCCCCATTAAATCAAACCTAAATCCATCTACTTTATATTCATTCACCCAATATTTTAACGAATCAACAATAAATTTTCTTACCATAATCCTTTCCGATGCAATTTCATTTCCACATCCTGACCCATTTGAAAAACTGCCATCATTATTTTGACGATAATAGTACTTAGGAACTATATAGTTAAAATTAGAATTTTCCGTATCTGCTGTATGATTATAAACTACATCCATAACTACTTTAAATCCAGATTTATGTAACTTCATTATTAACTTTTTAAATTCCTTTATTCTAACCTCACCTAAATAAGGATTAGTTGAATATGATCCTTCCGGGACATTATAATTTAATGGATCATAACCCCAATTATATTCATTTTCATTAAATCTTCTTTCATCTACTGTTTTATAATCAAAGCTAGGTAGTAATTGAATAACATTCACTCCTAGTTCTTTTAAATGGCTTAATCCTGTTTTAACTTTAGTTCCTTTTATTACAGACCCGTCCTGACATATCCCTTCAAACTTACCTTTTAACTCATTATCTATCCCAGAATTACTATCTATAGTAAAATCCCTAACATGCATCTCATAAATTATTGCATCTAATGAAGTTTCTAAAATTGGCTTTTTATGATTTTCCCATCCATCAGGATTTGTTTTTTTTAAGTCTATAATCATGCCTCTTTTTCCATTAACGCCTACTGCCTTGGCATATGGGTCTACGACTTCATGCTCTTTTCCATCTATATTTACTAAATAGTTATAGAATTCACCATCTAGATTCCCACCAATTTCAATCTCCCAAATTCCCTTTTCCCTATATTCCATATTAACGGTTTTACTTGCCTGTGATTCATAATCATAGCCATCTTTTCCATATAAATTTATTTTCACACTCACCGCTAAAGGTGACCATAATCTAAACTTTGTTTTTGTATATGAATATATAGCCCCAAGTTCATCATCATATCTATATAAGTCTTCAAATTCCTTAGAATCATAATTTTTATAGTTAAAATACATCATATCGCCTCCTTATTAACTAATTATATTACAAAGTAATATGCTTTTTTATTTTTACAAGTATCTTTGTATTTAAATACAAACTTAATATTAATTTATTATGAATTTGTCTTATATTATATAATTTGAATTTTAAATCCTTATACAAAAATAAGCCTTACATCACATTTACATGATATAAGGCTTGTTTTATAAATACTATACAATTTTTGTTCCATGAATTTCTTTAGCTTTAGTTTTTTCTATTACTAAGTCTCTATTCCCCTTATTAATTCCAGCTCCTGGAATTATAATTATTCTATCACCAGCATACTCAATTAGCTCTTTTAAAGTATCTAAATTATTTAATGCAGATATATCTCCACCTTTAGTTAGTATTCTATCAATACCTAATTCAACTAATTCATCAATCGCTGATTTTTTATCCATTACTTCATCAAATGCCATGTGAAAAGTTATATTTAAATCTCCACTAACTTCTTTTACTTTCTTTATAAAATCACTATCAATTTTCCCACTTTTCGTTAATGCCCCTATTACAATAGCATTTACTCCTAAATTCTTGCACATTTCTATATCAATATACATTATTTCTTTTTCTACATTACTATATATAAAATTACCTCCCCTTGGTCTAATTATCACATTTATAGGTAAATTTATATTTTCTATTGTCTTCTTTATAGTTCCGTAACTAGGAGTTGTTCCACCTTCCATTAAATTATCGCATAACTCTATTCTATTTGCTCCATTTGCTTCAGCTCTCACTACATCTTCATAACAACCTGTACATGCTTCAAATACCATAAAACCCTCCCTTATCATTACATAACAATTAATAAAAAATTTATCCACAAGATATTTAAATTTATCCACATATTTAAACATACTTTGTAATATCTTTGTAGATTTTATATATTATTATGCTTCACTTAAGAAAAAATAAAGACAACTTAAATCAGTTGTCTTTTCTTTTGGAGCGGGTGATGAGAATCGAACTCACGTAACTTGCTTGGAAGGCAAGGGCTCTACCATTGAGCTACACCCGCATATTATGGAGCGAAAGACGGGACTCGAACCCGCAACATTCACCTTGGCAAGGTGACGCTCTACCATTGAGCCACTTCCGCTTATTTTTTATATTAATTCAATATATATGGTGCAGATGAAGGGAGTCGAACCCCCACGCCAATGGCGCTAG
>NZ_JH815221.1:92087-124282 GCF_000158375.2 Clostridium sp. 7_2_43FAA | reverse complement strand
TTGAGCTAGTAAACCAAGTTGGCTGGGATAGCAGGATTTGAACCTACGAATACCGCAGTCAAAGTGCGGTGCCTTACCACTTGGCGATATCCCAGCGTATGGGGTGAACGATGGGACTCGAACCCACGACAACCAGTGCCACAAACTGGCGCTCTACCAACTGAACTACGTTCACCATTTATGGTGCGTGTTAAGAGATTCGAACTCCTGGCCCACGCCTTAGAAGGGCGTTGCTCTATCCAGCTGAGCTAAACACGCTTATGGAGCGGGTGATGAGAATCGAACTCACGTAACTTGCTTGGAAGGCAAGGGCTCTACCATTGAGCTACACCCGCATATTATGGAGCGAAAGACGGGACTCGAACCCGCAACATTCACCTTGGCAAGGTGACGCTCTACCATTGAGCCACTTCCGCTTATTTTTATATTAATTCAATATATATGGTGCAGATGAAGGGAGTCGAACCCCCACGCCAATGGCGCTAGATCCTAAGTCTAGTGCGTCTGCCAATTCCGCCACATCTGCATATATATTGGTGGCTTACCCGGGAATCGAACCCGGTACACCTTGATTAAAAGTCAAGTGCTCTACCGATTGAGCTAGTAAACCAAGTTGGCTGGGATAGCAGGATTTGAACCTACGAATACCGCAGTCAAAGTGCGGTGCCTTACCGCTTGGCGATATCCCAGCGTATGGGGTGAACGATGGGACTCGAACCCACGACAACCAGTGCCACAAACTGGCGCTCTACCAACTGAACTACGTTCACCATAATGGTGCGTTATCAGGGGATCGAACCCGGGACACCCTGATTAAGAGTCAGGTGCTCTACCAACTGAGCTAATAACGCATATCTGGTGCGTGTTAAGAGATTCGAACTCCTGGCCCACGCCTTAGAAGGGCGTTGCTCTATCCAGCTGAGCTAAACACGCATATGGAGCGGGTGATGAGAATCGAACTCACGTAACTTGCTTGGAAGGCAAGGGCTCTACCATTGAGCTACACCCGCATATTAAATTTTAAAGTGGTCGGGGTGACAGGGATTGAACCTGCGACCTCATGGTCCCAAACCACGCGCGCTCCCATCTGCGCCACACCCCGGTGTTGATGGTGCGTGTTAAGAGATTCGAACTCCTGGCCCACGCCTTAGAAGGGCGTTGCTCTATCCAGCTGAGCTAAACACGCTTATTCTCACAAAGAACATTAATTATTTTATATCATCCTTCGTCACTTGTCAACATATTTTTTTAACCACTTTTATGGAGCGGGTGATGAGAATCGAACTCACGTAACTTGCTTGGAAGGCAAGGGCTCTACCATTGAGCTACACCCGCATATTTGTTTTAAAGTGGTCGGGGTGACAGGGATTGAACCTGCGACCTCATGGTCCCAAACCACGCGCGCTCCCATCTGCGCCACACCCCGATATCTTTAATATCTGTCAGCGACAATGTTTATTCTACAATAGGATTAGCAATCCGTCAATACATTTTTTAAAAAATAATCTATATAAGAGAATTTTGGAGATTTAACTAGATATTTAATAATATTGTAAACTAATAACGGATTGCATAAAAAATTTATTCTATTTCTTTTAAGTATATATTATTTTTTTTATTTTCTAATATTTCTATAAATCCTAATGTCTTTTTTGCTCTACCATAAGGCAATGTTATACTTCCTGGATTCATCATAGTCAATCCATCATGTTCATTTATTAAAGCTTTATGAGAATGTCCAAAAAGCACTATATCTGCACCTACTTCTTTACCCTTATAGAATATAGTATTGTATTCATTCTTTACATTATACATATGCCCATGAGTCATATATATTTTTAATCCCATTATATCTATTATTCTTTCAATAGGATACTCATTAGAAATATCACAATTTCCCTTAACTGCATATACTTCACCATTAAAATCATTTAATAATATTTTTGTATCTGGAGCTCCATCTCCACAATGTAAGATAACATCTACATCTACTAAATACTTTTTTATAGCATTTATAGATGAAGCTTCATAATGAGAATCACTTAATACAGCAATCTTCATAATTTCCTCCTATAGAAACTCCTTTATAACTGCACTTATTTTTTTAAGCGCAATTCCTCTATGAGATATATCATTTTTTTCATCTATTGTAAGTTCTGCAAAAGTCTTATTAAGAGGTTCATATAAGAATAATGGATCATATCCAAATCCATCATAACCTCTTTCTTCTTCTAATATATAGCCATTTACCGTTCCGGTTACTGACTTGTATATATTCTTATCATTTATTAATGCTAGTTGACATACAAATCTAGCACTTCTATTATCATAACTAACGCCCTTTAAATTAAGAAGCAATTTTTCATTATTCTTTTTATCATTTCCATGCTCTCCTGCATATCTCGCTGAATACACTCCTGGCTCACCATTTAAATATTCAACTTCTAAGCCAGAATCATCTGACATTACTATAAAATTGTTTTCTCCTTTTTTTATTAACTCCTTATATATCTCTTCACTTTTCTTTTTTGCATTTTCTTCAAATGTTATTCCATCTTCTTCTACATCTATATCTAATCCGATATCCTTTAATGAAAAAACATTAATAGGCATATCATTTAGAACCTTCTTTATCTCATTTATCTTCCCTTGATTATTACTTGCTATTATTAATTTTTTCATAGACTTATTTCCCTCCAGTACCTATCCAAAGGGCATCCATTTTTAAAGCATCCTTTTGTATTTGTACCATTTGTTTTATACCTTTTTGGGCTAAATCTAATAAATCATTTAAGTCATCTCTACTAAATGGTGATTCCTCTCCAGTTCCTTGAATTTCTATAAATTCACCTTCATCGGTAGCAATAACATTCATATCTACCTTAGCATTAGAATCCTCTTCATAACATAAATCTAAAATCTTTTCGTCATTTAATATACCAACACTAGTTGCACTTACGAACTTTCTTATTGGATAAACTTCAAAAGGCTTTTCCTTATGTAGTTTATTTACTGCATCTACTAAAGCTACAAAGGCTCCTGTAATAGATGTAGTTCTTGTTCCACCATCAGCTTGGATAACATCACAATCTATCCATATTGTTTTTTCACCAAGTGCTTTTAAATCCATTACTGATCTTAAAGCCCTTCCTATTAACCTTTGTATTTCCATAGTTCTTCCATCAACCTTTAATCTAGCTATATCTCTAACCTTTCTTGTTCCAGTCGATCTTGGAAGCATATTATATTCAGCCGTTATCCACCCTTCTCCTTGACCCTTTAAAAATGGTGGAACTTTATCTTCTATAGATGCTGTACAAATTACTTTTGTATCTCCAACTTCTATTAATACAGATCCCTCTGCATACTTTGTATATCCTCTAGTTATCTTAGCTATTCTCACTTGTTCATTTTTTCTTCCATCTATTCTCATGATTTTACCTCCAATTCTTAATATTATTAAAATTTATGCACTATTTCAGCATTAGCCTCATATTATTAATATAAGGATTAATGAAGAGGTGAAGAAATTGCGATATATAGGACCATTTTTTAGAATGAATAAACTATCACAAAAAGAAATTAGCGGCCAACTTTTTCACTTGTCTAAGGAGGCCATAAGGACATTAGTTCTTGAGTCAAAATGTGGATTAGTTGATTCAATTAAAAACTATAAAAAAACATCATCCTCCATTGATATTACCACATCTGGTAATTTTTCTCCACTACTATGTATATATAGGAAATCTTCTCCAAATTATATTCATAGTAAAAATTATAATGGATTTGATGAATCTTCCTTTAAAAAGGATATATCTCCAATAACTAATGCATTAATGACTACAAGCATACTAGATTTAACTACTTATTACTCAAGATTTAAAGATGCCGATGAAAAATTATATTCTTATTCTAAGATATACAAAAAATTATCTAAAGAACAACTTGATTTTTATTCAGTGAACTTAAGAAATAATGAAGGAATTTTTACTGAGAAAAAAAACCTATCAGAAAACAACCATAAAGGATTTAACCTTACAGATAAAAATAATAAATTTAAATTTTCTGATCAAGCTTTTATGATGCTTGCTTATAACTTATATTCAATATTATATCCAGAAGATGAAATTTCAGAAGACTATAATAAGTTTTCACTAGAAATATTACAAATGCTTAATGAGTTTAAAGAGAAAATATATGAATGTTCATTTGAAGAAATATGTAAAATCCTTACTGCAATAAATATTTTTTATAGTCATTCAAAAAATTCTGATGCTCAAGTATTAATAATAGATTTAACAGACTTTCTTATTAATAAATTTGATGAAAAGGACTATTACATCGATTCTTTAGATTTTACATGCTTATTCTCAATAAACTTAATGTTATCATTTAAACATACTCAAATGATCACATTTAATGAAAAAGCCAAAGAAATTATTAATAAATTAGTATCTTTATATGATGATGAAAAAGGGGTTTTCCTTAAACTTTCTGGTAAAAAAGACTTGAAATATTCCTGTTTTGATATTACCTTCTATTTCTTAGCTATTGTTATGTACTCAAAAGAGTTCAATAAATATAATGAATATAAGAACATGATTTCATCATTATACAGAAAATATTTCATAAATTCTGGTTTAATAACTTCTTGGCCTGAAGCACCTACTCTAGATGATGCAGAAAGATATAGGGGATTAACCCTAAATTCAGCTGATATGTTGGAAGAAAACTTTTTTAGAATGCCTACAACTTCAACACCTACAAGTTTAGGAATAGCTCCAATTTTTAACAAAAGTATTTCTTACTCTAAAAAAAGAGATTCATTCTCAACATCAGGATCATCCTTTGATAGTTTTAAAAACATGTATATATATCAGTTAATAATTTTTCTATTTAAAGATGATTTTATGCGTGAAATAAATCTACTAGATCCAGATCCTTCATATAGGAATGATTCTAATACTCCTATTATAGAAGACGAAAATAATGAAGACACTCTATCAGAAAAAGATATATCAGAAGTTGAAGATGAAGAGTTTGAGAATATTGAAAATAATGAATTGATAGCTGATTCTAATAATCAAGACGGTGATTAAATAATCAAACTAAATCATAAAGACTGAGCAAAGCTCAGTCTTTATGATTTTTCTATTTTACTGTAATCTATATTGCCATTGCCATCTAATAGCATATTTTTTATTTTACTATTTATAGCTATATTATCATTGTAAAATGCTAATGGTAAAACTTGATATGTGTTAAATAAATCATCTTCTAATTTTGAAAATAATTCTACTCTCTCCCCTTCTGTTTTTGCTAATAACAATTGATCTTTATACTTATCTGGAAGAAAGTTTACTAATGTGTTATATATAGAACTATCTCCTGAAAAATTTGAATCACCATGAATTAATGCTATATCATAATAATTAACATCTTTAATAGAATTCATTTCATCTTTAGTAATTAATTTATAACTTAAATACATATCTGTATTGTTTTCAAACCACTTTGCTATATATTCACAAATTTCTTTATTTTGAGTACTTTCTTCAGCAACTAAAGAAATTTTCTCTGGTTTACTCCATTCAGCTGTATTATTGCTCATAACTTTTCTAGCTTGAAGCTTAGCTAAATCGCCTTTATCTTCTCTAAAATAACTTCCCTCAGCTAATTCTATAAACATGCTATTTTCTAGTTGATACTGCCCTATAGCCTCATTTAATAACCCATATATATCTTTTTTACCCTCTACCGGTATAGAATCACCATTAGGATTAAATGTTAAATACATAGCTTTATTTGATTCTAATGTTAGTAATCTCTCTTCGTTACTTAGTCTACTTAATTGGCTCTTAGGTGGATTTATCACTATATCTCTTCCCCCTACCTCAAAAGCTGCCATAGCTAGTTCTTCACCTTCATCTGCAACTATCTTAATTGTTGCTACCATATCCGCATTTGTACTACTGTTTCTATTAAGGGTTAGCTCACTCATTGTCATCTCTGAAATATTATAGTATCCTGAATAAATTAATTCATCATAGTTTTGTCTTATATTTTCCCATAATAAAACATTCTTTCTAAGCCTATATTGTGGTGTTGTTAATTCTTCAATAAACTTATCATCTTTTGAGTTTAACCTAAAAATAACATTATCTTCCCCTGAAGTTATTCCAACATTTTCTGTAAAAGACCCTGATCCATCCCTAAATGCTTTTGCTCCGTACACATTTAACAATGCGCCTATATTTTCTTCTTTTTCCTCTGTTAATATCTCCCTAAAAAAAGTTACTATATCCTTAGGTGTTATTTGAGTTCCATCACTCCAATATATATCTGATCTTATCTTAAAATCATATTCTAATCCATCATCTCTTACTTCAACTCCTTCTGATAATGAAGGAACTATATTTTTAGAAGCATCTAATTCAACTAATCCCCTACTAGTTGCACATACTATATCTTGTATTCTCTTATCTAGACTTCCTACAGATTTAAAATCTGTTGGTACAGTAGATACTGAATATGTAAATACTTCTTTATTTTGAGTTGGCTCTTGATTTACAACTTCTATAAATCCTAGCAAAAAACCTATCAATAATGCAGTCGTTGCTACTAATATTATTATTTTCTTCATACATGCTTCTCCTTATGATTATTATCTTTCTAAATTATAGACATCTAATGCTAATAGTAAACACTATCATGAAAATTTATACATTTATTTAACTTTGTGCTAAACTATTTTATTTTGTATGCTATAATATTTTTATATAAAATTTGGAGGTAATATTATATGGATTTAGCTGTTCAAATTTTTCAAATAGTTTTTTATAGCATTGGTGCTTTATTCATGATAACTTTTTCTATCATAGGAGTATGGAGTTTTATTATTTTTAATAAAACTTACAAAGCTAGAAGAATACAAAATTATCTTTTAGAAAAAATATATCAAGCTATTAATCAAATAACTTATAGAAATAATAGCTTACTTAATGAAAATTCAGAAGAGGAATTGCTTAGCCTTGATGATTTAATTGATGAAGATGAAAATTAGTAAATTACTAAAAAAAGATAGAGAAGGTTAAACGCCTTCTCTATCTTTACTTTCTAAATGTTGTAATTACTTTAAATAAATCACCATCAATTTCTATATCAAAATTTCCACCTTGAAGCTCAACTATACTTTTTGCTATAGAAAGTCCTAAGCCTGAACCTTCAGTACTTCTTGATTTATCTCCTCTTTTAAACCTTTCAATAATTTCCTCTGAAGTAAAATCAATTTGATAAGCAGAAATATTTTTCATTATTACTTTCACTTCATTTTCACTATTAATTACATCTATATATACTCTTGAGTTTTTCATAGAATATTTAATTATATTATTTACCAAATTTTCATAAACCCTAAAAGTTTTTCGTCCATCTATATATACTATTGCTTTATCTTCTGGCCACTTAGTTATTATATCTAAATTAGCTTGAGTAATCTTTTCCTCTAATTCCCCAATAACTTGTCGTAATAATGAAACTATATTTAAATCTTCTTTCTCAAAGGTCATATTACCAGAAACTGCTTTTGAAGCCTCAAATAAGTCTTCTATTAATATTTTTAGTCTTTTAGATTTCATATCCAATACTTCTAAATACTTACTTCTTTTTTCATCAGTTATATTTTCTTCTTTAAGGAAACCAATATAATTAATAATAGAAGTTAGCGGTGTTTTTAAATCATGAGAAACATTAGTAATTAATTCACTCTTCATTTTTTCACTAGTTATTGCTTTACCCAAAGCTTCTTTTAGACCATCTTCAATAGTAATAAGATTGTTTTCTATATTTTTTAAAACTAATATCTTATCTGCTTTTAAATCAACCTTATAATTTCCTTTAGCTATTCTTAATGTTTGAGATTCTAATATAGTAATTTCTCTAAATATCATTACATATAAAATTGAGGTAAATATTAAATATATACATATATAAGCTCTAGAAAATACCATAAACTCATATGACAAAAATACAAATGATTCTAACCATAAACAAAATAGAGCTAATGCAGACAAAAATATAATAGATATAAACTTAAATTTATTAGTTTTTATAAATTCACTATCTTTTATGATTTTGGAAAGATATTTATATATCTTTAATGTTAATACTTTTCCCTTTTTTCTCTTATTTTCTAATATCAAAATTAAATCTTTTAAGAAATAATAATCTATAATAATTAAAATATAAGCTCTTAAAATAACTCCATTAGAATAACTGTTATTTCCATAATAAGGTATCACATTAAATATTAATGAATTTAATATATTAAGACTATATAGAAAAATTATTGCTCTTATATCTATGGGGATTTTGATTAACAAATCTTCTATATAATTAGTGTAGTTATTTTTTCTTCTCTTATAAATTATAAAAGCAAATACTAAAATAAAAACTCCTAATATAGCTGTTATAGCAATTTTTCTATTTAAAATTGACGAAGCTTCTTTTCTTTCTTTAAACGCATCATATAGAAGATCTCCTTGTTTCAATTCTTTAGGTATTCTATAAAACCTAATTAAATCCTCACTACTATACTTTAATAAATCATATATACTTGATAATTCTTCTGAATAATTCTTTCCATCTTCATTTACTTTAGAGTTTGCAAAATACATGTAATAATATTGTTCATTATTTGCAAATTCTTTTTCTTCTATTTGCTTTTCAATATTACTGTCTTCTATGTTTGTAATTTTAGCACCTGAGCTATCTTTAAAGAAAAACTGTATATTTTCATTATCATAAAGAATATTATTGGTGAATTCTCGAACATACTTAAAATAATCATCTACAGAGTTATCTTCTTCCATAATTATTTTCTTTGCCTCTTCTATTTGTTTTTTAATTTCCGCTTCTGCTACATTCATATCTTTAGCTTTTTCTCTTATATTTTCTTCAGCTTCTTTTAGACGGTTCTCCTTTTCTAGCTTAAATTCTTCTACTTTCTTATTATAAATATCTTCTTTTTTCTTTCCATCTAAATCTAAAAAGAGCTTTGTATAATCATTTAGGTTACTATCTAAAACTACAATTTTGTTTTTTACTAAAGAATTATTATAAATACTATCACCAAAATATAAGTTAAAATTTTTATACTCTCGTAATGTTCCTATTAAAGAAATAGCGAAAAATATTACTAAGATAAATATTATATACTTTTCTAAATCCTTTAAAATTTTATTTTTTGTCAACTTTGTATCCAACTCCCCACACCACCTTTAAATACTGAGGATTTCTAGGATCAATCTCTATCTTTTCCCTTATCCTCCTTATATGGACAGTTACTGTATCTACATTATAAGGGGCTTCATTCCAGACTCTTTCATAAATTTCTTCTATTGAAAACACCCTTCCTAAATTACTCATAAGAAGGCTTAATATTTTAAATTCTAATGGAGTTAACTTTGCTTCCTTACCATTAACGTTTACTTCCTTATTAAGCCTATTTAACTCTAATCCACCCACTGCAATTACTTCTTTATTTTTATCATTAGTCATTGATGAAAATCTAGTATATCTTCTTATTTGTGAGTTTACTCTTGCTATAAGTTCTAAAGGATTGAATGGTTTAGTTAAGTAATCATCAGCTCCTAAATTAAGTCCTAATATTTTATCAGAGTCCTCTGATTTCGCTGAAAGCATTATTATTGGTATCTCTTTTTCCCTTCTTAATTCAATAGTTGCTCTAGTTCCATCAAGATTAGGCATCATTAAATCCATTATTATTAAATGTATATCTTCTTCTCGAGCTATCTTCAAAGCTTGTACTCCATCATAAGCAACCAAGACATTATAACCTTCATTAATAAGATAAATTTCTATTGCTTCTGTAATTTCTTTATCATCATCTACTACTAAAATGTTTAATTTACTCATAACTCCCCCGAATATTTTTTATTAATATTTTATCATAATGTAGATATTAAGTAACCTTCATATTAATAATGTTAATTTGTAAAAGTTACAAGGTTAGTATCATATTTATTAAGAAATTCTTAAAAATAAAGATACAGTTATTAACTGTATCCTTATTTATAAATTAAATTATAATATCTATTTATTGAATTCTTAAAATCTAATATATCAAAATATCTTCCAACCCTTAGTGCCTCTTTCCCATTAATAAATAGTAATAAAATGGGCAAAGAAAATATATCATGTTGAGCTGCTAATTCTTTATTTTCTATAGCATTAATCTCAAGAAATTTAATCTCATTGTAACCTTTAATAATATGCAAAATTTTTTCTTTTATTGCATCACATGCCCCACATTCTGATCCACTGAAATATACTATACTTATTGGATTATTGTTTATTAATTCTTCCATAATTCCTCCAACTTCTATTTACTTCTTAAACTTTAATATATTTATTATATCACTTCCATAATTTATTTATAAAATAATCTCTTTAGGCACATAATAGAACAGGAGGTGAATAATAATGAAAATTAAAAAGAAATTTAGTTTATTATTTTTAATAGCTTTATCTTTTGTTTCCCTTGTAACATTAATTCCTACAGCTTCAGCAAAAAGTAATAAATTAGGTGATGGTCAATTTAAACTTAAGCCATTGCCATATGATTATGACGCATTGGAGCCTTATATTGATAAGGAAACAATGATGCTTCATCATGATAAGCATGAAAAAGCTTATGTCGATAATCTAAATAAAGCCATTGCTAAACATCCTGAATTATTCTCTAAAGGATTGGAAGGACTTTTAAAAGATTTAGAATCAGTACCAGATGATATTAAAGAAGCTGTTAAAAATAATGCAGGCGGAGTATATAACCACGAATTCTTTTGGTCTATAATGTCTCCTACTAAGAATCAAAGTCCTAAAGGAGATTTATTAAATGCAATAAATAGAGATTTTGAATCTTACAATAACTTTAAAGATAAATTTAAAGAAGCTGCATTAGGCAGATTTGGCTCTGGATGGGCTTGGTTAGTATCTGATAAGGATGGTAAATTATCAATTATATCTACAGCAAATCAAGATAGTCCTATATCTTCAGGTTTAACTCCTATTATAGGTATTGATGTTTGGGAACATGCATATTATCTTAAATATCAAAATAGACGTGCTGAATACATAGATAATTGGTGGAATGTAGTTAACTGGGAGCAAGCTGAAAAAAATTATACTAATAATAAATAGATTCTTGAATTTAAAAGAGGATATTGCCGTAATTTTAGTACAATATCCTCTTTTTAATTGATAGTTAATAATAGACAATAGATAATTAATATTATAATTCATGTGAGTTGAGTTATAGGAAAAGTTAATGAGCGAAAGATTGAAATAGTTAATTAAAAATCACTTTAAGCTAGTAAAATCAATAATTTAGAAGTATATCACGTTTCGTTATATCCTTTTTATTTTTTCATTCTTAATCGTAATGTAGATATCTTTAAAGCCTTAATGACTTTATACAAATTATCTAAGTTCTTATATTTTATTACTTTTGTACTTAAAGAAAAAATACTAGTATTTTTATGTGTATAATAGATAAACTATATATAATAGTTAATATAATTATATGATAATTATTGAGGCTATTACTTTATTTTCAATTTTATTATCTTCACTAAACTCCTCCCATTTATCTTTATAAATTATTTAACAGGCTTAAGGATTTTATTGTCCTTAAGCCTGTTATTTCTAATTACTATATAATATTTTATACTTAATAATTTGTACTAGAATATTGTATTTTGTTCTTCTTTATCAAAAATGTGTATCTTATTAGGATCAAATCCAAATTCTATTGGATCTCCAATCTTATAATCAGCGCCTGTTCTAGATTTTATTATAAAGTTTGCTCCATCCTTTTTAACGTGGATATATGTTTCTGCACCTAGATTTTCTTTTAAATCAACTTCACCTTTAAAAGTAACTACTCCTGAAGCAGCTAACTCTTCTTTTGAATGATAGATATTTTCAGGTCTTACACCAACTATAACTTCTATGTTTTCAGCATTCTTTTCTTTTACTATCTTAGCTTTTTCAGCTGGAATTTCAATTAACTTATCAAATACCTTAACATAGTTTTTTCCATCTTTAACAAGGTTTTGTCCATATGTCATATTCATTTGAGGACTTCCTATAAATCCTGCAACGAAAAGATTAGCTGGATGGTTATAAATTTCAGTTGGTGAAGCAACTTGTTGAATAACTCCATCCTTCATAACAACTATTCTTGTTCCTAAAGTCATAGCTTCTGTTTGATCATGTGTTACATATATAAATGTAGTATTTAATTTATTATATAATTTTGAAATTTCTATTCTCATTTGAACTCTTAACTTAGCATCAAGGTTTGATAAAGGTTCGTCCATTAAGAATACTTTAGGACTTCTAACTATAGCTCTTCCCATAGCAACTCTTTGTCTTTGTCCACCTGATAAAGCTTTTGGCTTTCTATCTAAAAGATGTTCTATATCTAATATCTTTGCTGCTTCTCTAACTTTATCATCTATTTCTTGCTTTGGTAATTTTCTAAGCTTTAGTCCAAATGCCATATTTTCATATACTGTCATATGAGGATATAATGCATAGTTTTGGAAAACCATCGCTATATCTCTATCTTTTGGAGCTACATCATTTACTAACTTATCGTCAATGTATAATTCTCCTCCAGATATTTCTTCCAATCCAGCAATCATTCTTAATGTAGTTGACTTACCACATCCTGATGGTCCAACGAATACTATAAATTCTCTGTCCTCAATGTCTAAATTAAAATCTTGAACTGCCTTAAATCCATTTTCATATACTTTTTGAATATTTTTTAAACTTAAACCTGCCATAACTTTCTCCTCCAAATTTATATATTAATAAAATGCTAATGGATTAACTCTTTTAATTAAATTTGTTAAATTTTCATCCATTGCCAATTGAAACCCTACAACACCTTGAGATGTTTTTGTCATATAAACCATGTCTTTTAATCCAGCCTCTTCTAAATAGGCTTTTATAATTTTACTATTACTCTTTTCAAGTCTTTCTGGACTTTTAACACTTGATATTTCTCTGATATTAAAGCTTCCTATTTGTTTTCTTTTACTCTTATTCATTATTTTGAATATAACTAGCTCATCTGCTGTAAGCTCATATTCATACTCAACTATAAGATTTCTAGATAAAATAAAGATTACTAAGTATATTAGACCAAAAGCTACTGCAAATACTAAATTTAACATTGTTGCAAACAATATTGCAATAACTAGTGAAACCTTAGATAAAATATTTAGTATCTTTTCTAAACTTCCGTAATCTTTAGTCTGAAACTGTTCATAAAAGCACTCCACACCCTAACCCCCTTGTTGAATATCGTTTACAAAGATCTTATGATTTTATTATAGTATCTTTTTTTTTAATTTCAATGTTATTAACTTCAATATACACTTTTCTTAAATTATGACTAATAAAAAATTAAATATATTGTGAAATTTCACAAATAAACTTTTTTAATCTAAAGCTTAAAAAAGAAAAAAAGGACTGTCGCATAAGCTCGATAGCTTTCTACGATAGCTCCTTTTTTAAATTATATTCATATTAGTTATATAAAATTTATCTTACTTTAACAACTGACAATCTATGCAATGCTCTAGTACACATTATATATTTAATTAAATTATCAGTATTTTCATCAAAATCAACAATTATTACGGCGTCAAATTCTAACCCCTTAGCATAATAAGATGGTATTAATACCTTTCCACCCTTATACACTACATCTTCACCACTGAATGCCAATATATTTGTATACTTTTTAAGTCCTGGAGATATAAGATTTAATTCTTCCTTATCCTTTGTTATTATGGCTATATTTTCATACTTTTCTTCTTGATAGTCTTCTAATAAATTTAATATTACATCTATTAAATCGTCCTTATCATCTTTTGGTACTATTGTTTCTAATACATCAAATTCACCTTTTCTTACAAATGGAACAACTGCATTTTCATCTAAAAGCTTACTTGCATATTCCATTATTTGATAAGTTGATCTATAACTCTTCTTCAGTTCAAATAAACTAAAAAACCCACCAAAAGTTTCTTTTAGCTTAAGCATAGCTGGTACTTCTTCTGCCTTTATAAGTCTTTGGTTTGAGTCTCCAACTATAGTATAACTTCTACATCCTGTTAACTCCTTCAAAACTAAGAACTGTAACATGTTGTAATCTTGAGCTTCGTCAATAACTATATGTTTTATTTCTGTATTAGCTTTCTTTCCATCTAATTTTATCATTAAGTATAAAATACCCGCTAAATCTAAATATGAAAGAGTTTCGATATTCATAAATTCTTTATATATATCTATGCTCCCTTCATTTTCTATCCATTTTTCTATTTCTGATTTAGATTTCATAACTTCTTTTACTATATCTCTTATAGCAATTCTTCTTCTAAATTCAATATTGTTTTCTTCAATTACCAATTCATCTGCAGATAGCTTTGATTTTTCTTCTTGTGCCTTTAGATTAATTTCCCTTACTTTTTCATCTCTTTTATCTTTTATTTTTGAAAATAATATTCTCTTTATCTTTTGACTTCTTCTAAATATAGGCATATATTTATAGTGCTTCTCAAAAAGCTCTTCTATTTCATCTATAGATACAATTTCTTCATTCAAAAATCTTACTGATTCTATTTTAAAATAATTATCTTCTATATCTTCTATTTTTTTATCTAATGCTTCTATAAATTTATTTGATGACTTATATTTTATATCTGAAATTACATCTTCATTACCTTTTAGTACTTCTTCTAAATAAGATGTTATATCTCTTACAGGTTCATTTAAGCCTATTTCTTTATATGCAAAAGATAAAAATGTTTCATTAATAACTGCTGTTTCTCCTAAATTAGGTAACACCTCTGAAATGTAATCCATGAATATGTCATTTGGTCCTAAAATAAGAACTTTATCTGTTAATTGTTCTCTAAAATTATATAAAAGATATGCAATTCTATGAAGAGCTATAGTAGTTTTTCCTGAACCTGCAACTCCATTTACAACCACAACTTTATTTCTATCAGCTCTTATTATTTCATCTTGTTCTTTTTGTATCGTATTTACAATATCCTTAAGCTTTTCTCCCGAATTAGATGATAGAACCATTTGTAGTATTTCATCCTGTATATTTATATCAGAATCAAAATATCCTTCTAATTTAGCCTTTTTTATAATTAATTGTCTTCTTGATAATATATCTACTGGTATTTCTCCTTGTGGACTTTTATAACTGGTTTCTCCAAGCATTCCTTTATAAAATAAAGATGCAACCGGTGCTCTCCAATCCACTATTACAGGATCATAACTTCCTTCTGGAGTCAATCCATATCTACCTATATATAGCTCTTCTGAATATCCATCATCTACAAAACCAACTTTTCCAAAGTATGGAGACTCTTTAAGTTTAACAAATTCACCTAACTTTTTATCTATCATTTTATATGACTCTTCTTTGATATATCTTTCATGATCAAAGTATTCCATTAACTTATCTTCATCATCTCTATATTCCTCTATATATTTTTTTCTGTAATCAAGTATATATTCTGAAATGCTTTTTCTCTTATCTATATATTTTAAGGTTTCTTCATTAAGAATATTTAATGTATTTTTTAAGTTTTCATATTCTTTTAATAATTCTATTTTATCCAAGAGCTGATCCCCCTTTGATTTTAAATTTATATTATTAAGAAAGAGTGTAACAATAAATCATGTACACCCTCTCATTAATTTATCCATTTTTCGTTATTTTAAACTTCTGTTATTTCTTCTACTTCTATAACTTCACTTGAATCTTCAATCTTTTTCTTTTTCTTATCTCTTAGTTCTGGATATTTATCATAAACAAATTCCATGAATTCATCACCGAATATCGTTTCTTTTTCTAATAAATATTCTGAAATTTTATCAAGTAAATCTCTATTTTCACTTAATAACTTTCTAGTATTTTCATGACAAGTTTTTATTATTTTTAATATTTCTTCATCTACTAAAGTTGAGGTTTCATCACTACATTCTCTTACAGCTCTTCCATCTAAATATCTATTTTGAACAGACTCTAAAGCCATCATATCAAATTTATCTGTCATTCCATAAATAGTAACCATACTTCTAGCTGTTTGTGTAGCTCTCTCTATATCATTAGAAGCACCTGTTGAAACCAAGTTAAATACTTCCTCTTCCGCCGATCTACCACCTAGCATAACCATTATTTGACTTGTCAATTCATCTCTTGATACTAAGTATTTTTCTTCTTCTGGTAATTGCATTGTATATCCTAACGCTCCCATAGTTCTAGGAACAATAGTTATCTTATGAACTGGATCTGTTTTATCTAATAATGCAGCAACAAGTGCATGACCTACTTCATGGAATGCAACTACTCTCTTTTCCATAGGAGATAGAATTCTATCCTTCTTTTCCTTACCTGCTATTATAACTTCTACAGCTTCCCTTAAATCTTCCTGCATTACAAATTCTCTACCATGCTTTACAGCTCTTAAAGCTGCTTCATTTACTATATTAGCAAGATCTGCTCCTACTGCTCCAGGAGTACTTTTTGCAATTTCTTCTAGATTTACATCATCTCCAAGTTTTACTCCTTTGGAGTGAACTTTTAATATGTCTATTCTTCCTTTTAAATCCGGTCTATCTACTATTACTCTTCTATCAAATCTTCCAGGTCTTAATAATGCTTTATCTAATATTTCTGGTCTATTTGTAGCTGCTAAAACAACTATTGCTTTAGTTGAATCAAATCCATCCATTTGTGTTAATAATTGATTTAGTGTTTGTTCTCTTTCATCATTAGTTTGAAGCTGAGAATCTCTACTTTTACCTATAGAATCTACTTCATCAATAAAGATGATACATGGAGCATTTTTTTCTGCCTCTTGGAAAAGATCTCTTACTTTTGCTGCTCCCATCCCTGCAAACATCTCTACAAAGTTTGAACCTGATATTGATAGAAATGGAACATTTGCTTCACCAGCTACTGCTTTTGCTAATAATGTCTTTCCTGTTCCTGGTGGACCAACTAAAAGTGCTCCTTTAGGAAGCTTAGCACCTATTTCTGTGTACTTACTAGCATTATTTAAATAATCTATTATTTCTTTTAATGATTCTTTAGCTTCATCTTGACCTGCAACATCATCAAAAGTTATTTTTATATCATTTTCTTTATATATTTTAGCATTACTTTTTCCCATTCCCATCCCCATCATAGGAGATGAACCCATTTTCTTACCAATTCTTCCGGCTAAAAATCTAAATATAGAGAAAAGTATTAGCGGCATTATTATCCAGCTAAAAATAAATTCTGCTATAAAATTATTTTGTACTGGTTCTCCTTTAAACTCTACTCCTGATTCATTTAAAATATTTATTAAATTAGGATCATCAACATTACCAGTAAACAATACCTTTCCTGTACTCTTATTATTCTCATCGATTTTAGGTAATATTTTTATCTCTGTAGATGAAATTATAACACTTTCTACTTGCTTATCTTCTACCATATTTAAAAATTCATTATAACTTATTTCTTGGGTAGTCATAAAATTTTTAGTTGAAGTAAAAGCGTATAAAAATAGAAATGCCATTACTGCATAGAATAAAGTATGCTGCTTTCTATTATTATTATTTTCTTCTGTATTTTTATTTCCCATAGCTCTTCCTTTCTTTGTATCTTTATTTTATTTTACCAATTTGATCAAAGGGATACACTTTTATTTGAGCCTTACCACTTATGTCTTCACCATCAATATATGGATTAATCCAATATCTTGAGTCCTTTGACCAAAGTCTATTATCTCCTAAAAAGAAGTACTTTCCTTCTGGTACTTCATACTCTCCATTAAAATTGTCTTCAGCACCTATATAATTTTCTTGTAATTCTTCTCCATTTACAAATACTTTACCATTTTCTATCTTTATTTTATCTCCTGGTAATCCTATTAATCTTTTAATTAATGAATCTTGAAGTTCTTCTGAGTGGAATACTATAATATCCCCTCGTTTAAGCTTTTCTAAATTATATACTCTTGTAACAAAAAGTCTATCTCCAACATTTAATGTAGGTACCATTGATTCTGATGGAATTAAAACTTTGAATAATAAGAACTTATTTATAAGGAAAGCTAATATTATCGCTGAAATTATTGGAATTCCCCATTCAGTAATAAAACTTTTCTTAGAATTACTATCTTTCTTACCTTCTTCTATATCAATTCCTTCATTTACATTATTACTCTCACTCATTCTTCCCATAATCCTTTCATAATAGTATTAATGTTTTCACGTCTTAATTTGGTAGCTTCTTCATCTATAAAATAAAAGTCATCTTTCTTAAATAAAATATCTCCTTCTTTTGCATTCCCTATTATATCACTTCTTTTAACACTAATTAATTCATTGGATTCAATTTCCAATATAGCATAATCTCTCTCGAATCTATCTACTATGTATTCTCTTTTCTCCATAATAATACTGTTATTACTCACCTCTCTTTTTTTAGCTTATATTCTAGTATATCATATTTATTGAAAATTTAAATAGAGTATATATTATTAAAAATAGGGCAAATGAATTTCATTTACCCTATTCTTTATTCTAAAATCATATTTCATTAATTAATAATTCTTCATAACTTTGTCTTTTACATACAACCTTTGCTTCACCATTCCTTACAAATACTACTGCTGGTCTTAAATTTTTATTATATCCACTAGACATAGAAAATCCATAAGCTCCAGTTGATAGAACTGCAAGTATATCTCCACTTTCTGCTTCTTGAAGATTTATATCTTGTAATAAAATATCTCCTGATTCACAGCACTTGCCAGCTACTGTAACCTTACTCTCTATATTTCCGCTCGCCTTATTAGCTATTAAGGCCTCATATTTTGCTTCATATAAAGCTGGCCTTATATTATCTGTCATTCCACCATCTATAGCTAAATATTTTCTAACACCTGGTATCTCCTTTATTGACCCTATAGTATATAATGTTGTTCCTGCATTAGCTACAATTGACCTTCCTGGCTCTATTGTTAAGATAGGTTTTTTAAGTGATAATTTATTACATACTTCATTAACTCTATTTAATATAATATCACAATATTCTTTTGTTTCTTTTGGTTTATCTCCTTCTGAATAATAAATACCAAAGCCTCCACCTAAATCTAACTCTTCAATCATATGACCTGTTTCTTGTCTTATATTATTTATAAAGTTTATCATTACTTCAGCAGCATCAGCAAATGGCTCTGTTTCAAATATTTGTGATCCTATATGACAATGAAGACCTACTAATTCTATATTTTCTAATTCTAAAGCTTTTTTTATAGCATCCATGATTATATTACCTACTGGTGCAAACCCAAACTTTGAATCTATCTGACCAGTTTTAATATACTCATGAGTATGAGCTTCTATTCCTGGTGTAAGTCTTAAATAAACCTTTTGAACCTTATTATACTTTTCAGATATCTCATTTATCTTTATCATTTCCCATAGATTATCTACTATAAACCTTCCTACTCCTAGTTTAATTCCAAACTCTATTTCTTCTAAAGTTTTATTGTTTCCATGAAAATATATTTTCTCCATAGGAAAGTTAGCCTTATATGCTGTATATAGTTCACCACCAGAAACAACATCTAAATAAAGTCCTTCGCGATCTATAAGTCTACACATTTCTAATGTCAAAAAAGCTTTCCCTGCAAAAGCTACTCTATTATTTTCAGAATTAACTTTAAAGTATTTTACATAATCTCTACAATTATCTATTAGAAGCTGTTCATCCATTACATATAACGGAGTCCCATAATCTTTTGCTAAATCCTTTGCCTTTATGCCCCCAATAATTAAATTATTTCCTTCTATTTTACTTGCCCCAAAAAGTATCATATAATCTCCTCCAAAATATACTTGTATGAATTATAAAACAAAACCACTATGGCTTTTCCATAGTGGTAGATTTTCTTAAGTGAAATTAAAGGCTATAGGTATATTTAGCATATAATAATAAAATTTATAATTATTGCCTTGTAGCCCTCCACTTACGTGACAGTGATACATATATTATATGTATCCCCAGAAATAAATCATTGCAATGATATATTTCTTCGGCTGTTAATCCTTTCTTTATAATTCATCACTTTGCAAAGCTCATTATAAATACTATTAATAACAGCACCTCTACCTTGGTCATTAGTCTTATATATTATTATACACCTTTTCTCTTATTATTCTATATTTTTATTGATTAAATATTTTAACTTAGTTTAGATCTCTATATTTGTCCATTAGACTTCCCATCACATCACCAGATGGTGGTGGAGTATATGTTATTGCATTAGCTCCTGCCTCTATAGTTCTCATTATAGTTTCCTCTGTCGGTCCACCTGTAGCTATTATAGGAAAAGCCGGAAATTGCTCTCTTATCTTCCTTACAATGTTTGGTGTATTTTTACCTCCAGAAACATTTAGTATTGTTGCTCCAGCTTCAATTCTTTCAGCAACATTTTCACATTCTGAAACTACAGTAACTATTACCGGTATATCTATCGTTTCTCGTATTTTTCTTATAATATCATTTGCCGTAGGAGCATTCACAACTACCCCCATTGCCCCTTTAAATTCTGCATCCAAAGCCAAATTAACTACTCTTTTCCCTTGAGTTATTCCTCCACCTACCCCACAAAATACAGGTACATCTGCTGCCATAACTAAGGCTTGTGTTATAAGTGGTTGAGGAGTAAAGGGATATACTGCTATTATAGCATCGGCATTGGTATTTCTTATAATGGCAACATCTGTAGTAAATAATAAAGATTTTATTCTTTTTCCAAATATTTTTATTCCACTGCAATCTCTTATGCAAGAAGGAACTTCTATTACATGACTTCTTAATAATCCTTTTATCTCTGGTACCTGTTTAATTTTTTTCCCATCCATACCAAACTCCTCCTATATTATATTTAACTCTAATTATTTTTAAGCTATAATTATATTATACTACCTTAAACATATATTAAGATATACATAACTAAATAATTTTATTAGATTAAATTATTTTTATCAATATATTTTTTTTTAAATTTATAATATAAATAATAATTTTTGAGAGGTGATTTATATAAAAAAGAGGAGATTTTATCCCCCCTATGTAGTTTTATTAATAATGTATTTATTTTTTATCTTTGTCGCACTAATATTAGATTCCCCCATTGAAATATTTCATGGATTAAAAAAAATAATTTTAAGTCCAGATATTTTAATAACTGATTATGTTGAAATTGGTGGAATTGGTGCATCTTTATTTAATTCTGCTTTGACCAGTATTCTATCTATGTTAATTTTGATATTTATAGGTGTAAAGCCTAATGGATCAACTATCATGTCATTATGGCTAATGACTGGTTTTTCCTTCTTCGGCAAAAATTTATTAAATATATGGCCAATAATAATAGGTGTTTATCTTTATTCAAAATATCAAAAAGAACCTTTTCTTAATTATAGCTTAGTGGCACTACTTTCAACCACATTAGCTCCAACTGTAAGTCAGCTTAGTTTTACAGATAACTTTTCAACTTTATCTGGAATATTGCTAGGCCATGGAATAGGTATACTTACTGGATTTATGTTGGCCCCCATAGCTTCTCACTGTATTAAATCTCATAATGGATATAATTTATATAATGTAGGTTTCGCTGCCGGATTATTTGCTACACTCTTAATGTCTATATTACGTGCTGTAGGAATAGAGTTTGAAACTAGAATGGTCTGGAATACTGAATCAAATTATATTTTATCCATCTTTTTATTTATAATTTCTCTATATTTGATTATACTTGGCTTACTTCACAATCCTGATCCTAAAGAAAAACTAGGTATATTATTTAAACAACCAGGTAGGTTAGTTAGCGATTTTTATTTACTATTTGGAGATACTTGTTATATTAATATGGGTATCCTTGGATTTTTATCAACCTTCCTTGTAATACTTCTAAATGGTGATTTAAACGGACCAACCATTTCTGGTATTTTCACTATAATTGGATTCGGAGCCTTTGGTAAGCACATAAGAAATGTAATTCCTATTATATTAGGTGCTCTACTAGGAGCCTTAATAAATATTAATCCTATTAATTCCCCGTCATTAATATTATCTATTTTATTTTCAACAGCACTTGCACCTATAGCAGGGAAATTTGGTTTTAATATAGGTATATTAGCTGGATTCTTACATGTAAATATGGTTACTAATATAGGATACCTTCATGGTGGTCTTAATTTATATAATAATGGTTTAGCTGCTGGATTCGTTGCAATGCTTTTAATTCCAGTTGTTACTACCTTTAAAAAGGAGAATATTTAAAACATGAAGTTTAAATTTGAGAAAAACCTGAGAATAATTAATGAAATAATGACTTATCTTCACAAATTAGGAGCTAATGATATTAATGTAACATTTCATACAGAAGATAATTCTAGTTCATTCCTTATTTGGGGGCATATTAAAGAAATTGATGATATTGAATTATATAATTTAAAAAAGATACTAAATACTAATCGTCAACATGAAGTTGAAGAATATTATTGGAACTTAGGTGGCGAATGTGAACTAGAAGGGGAACTTTCCTTAGTTGGAATGATGATAGATAAAGCTGAAATAAGTTATAATGATAGTATTTTATCTATTAAAATATATAGAGCTGATTATTAAACATTTTATAACTAAAAGACAGTAAATACCTAAATTCGTTTTAATTTCCTCAAAAGGAAAGTTTTTTCCTGGACACTCTGTATTTCTTACATCTTTGTGCCTTTTTAAATCTTTAATATTATATTTTTCCATTAGGTATTTTGATAACTCAATGATACTGCTCATTTGACTCTGAGTTAAATTTTCGCTATTTAAATTACCTTCCACAGCTATTCCAAATGCTCTACTATTTACGCCTGGCGCATGTGCACCTACTGAATTTTCTGGTCTTCCTCTGTATATCATACCATCTTTTCTTATATAAAAGTGATATCCTATTCCAGACCACCCTCTTCCTTTATGGATTTCATCTATCTTTTGAGGTGTCATATTATTATCCGCAGTATGATGATAAACTATTATGCTAGGATTAAAATCAAAGTTTAGAGGTAAAGCCCATTTGTATTCTACTTCATTGATCTTAAATTCTCTATACAAAGCTTCATTTTCAAACCCCTTTAACTTATTTGCTTTAAACTTCATTACTTCTCCTAATTTATTGCTATATTTAAATTGTATGTTAACTATTTTTATTTTGTTAATAAACAAATAGTAGATAGATTTTAACTTAATAAATCTATCTACTATTTCCATAATCATTTATATACCATTAGATTTCCTTATCTCCAATACCCTTTTTACAACTTTGGTTCCAATTATATCTTCTTTCATTTCATCTAATGCATCTGCTAACTTACTCCATCCCATGCCTTCTACTTCATCTGATTTATTAATTTTACCAGAAACAAAGTCAGCCATGAATGTTATCATTAAAATTTCTTTATCTTTAACATAATCAGAACCTACATATGTAATATTGTTTATATCAATTCCAGCCTCTTCTTTCACTTCCCTATAAACTGCTTCTTCTGCTGTCTCATTATTATCTACGTATCCAGTTAACAATACCTTAGAATTTTTATATATATAACTTTGCTTTAATAATAATATTTCATCGTCTTTAATTATTGCTACCATTATACATGGCTTTGGAGTATCAAAAAACATCACATCATCATGGGGACAATATGGTACCCCGCCTTCATCCCAACTATACTTTTCCTCTAATCCTCTACCACATAAAGGACAAAACTTGTACTTCATAATACACCTCTTAATTAACTAAATAACTATTTCTCTAAATAACAACTTTCTTTAAATATTATTCATTAATTATATATTTGAATTAAATATATAATTTTTTAACTTCTCTCTTATATAGTGATTATAATATTATATCAATTTTTTTATTTATTTCAATTCCATCTTTTTCAACTTTACAATTATATGCCATTATATCAACATTATTTTCTTTTGCTAATCTTAATGCATTTCCAAATTCCGGGTCAGTTATGTCATTAGGTGAAAATGTCTTAACATTATCTAATTGAATCAAAAATAAAATACCAGCACCAAATCCTTGTCTTTTCGCTTCTATAAGCTCTAATATATGTCTTGCACCTCTTTCTGTAGGAGCGTCTGGAAATCTACAATGTCCACTATCTTCTAAAGTTACACCTTTTACTTCTAAATAATATACTTCACTCTCGCCCTCTGTGGACAACTTAAAATCAAATCTGCTTTTTCCAAAAGTTTTCTCTCTATTAATTTTAGTATATTTATGTAAAGTATCAATCTTTTTATTATTTAAAGCTTCATTAACAACCTTATTAGGTACTTGGGAATCTATACTAATTAATATGTCATCTTTCATTGCTGCAATTAAATCATATTTTGTTTTTCTGCTCGGATTTAATTCTTCTCTTAAAAATACTTTTGTTCCTTCCTTCAATATCTCTCTACATCTCCCTGTATTAGGAACATGAACTACTATCTCTTCTCCATTTAATATAACATTTGCATTAAATCTATTAGGTCTACTTTTAAATATTGCTTCATATATATTTTTATTGTATTTCATATTTTTCTCCTTAAATAAAATTATAACCAATTTTTTCAACATTTTTTTCATATATTTTATCCACAGTTCTCATAAAATCATAAGTTGTCCACAGGCTAAATTTTAAAAACACCTATTTTTCCTATATTTATAGTATTATTTTAACATTATCCACAGTTTTTATCCACATTTTGTACAAACTGTGCATAACTATATTTTATTATCCAAATCTTAAAAATATTACCTATTACATTCTACTACATATATTAGTGTTCTTCATCAAAAATCATCATATTGTTACAAACATATATTCTTTACATATATATTGTGTCAATACCTTTTTAAAAAGTTTTCAACAGTTTTTCCAAGTTGTCCACATTTTGTGGATAACTTTCCACAGTTTTAACACTTTTCCACTTATTAATATGTACTTATCAACACCTTAAATTCTTCTTAAAGTTTTTTAGCTCACTGTATTGTATATTTATATACCTTAGACTTAATGTATAAAATAACATATAAAAAATTAATTGAACTTTTTTTAGTTAAATCATTGATATTGTTAGTTAGAGAGTTTCTTATTAGTACTCAAGATACATTTATAGATACATTAAAACAAAAAATATTTCTTTACCATTTGTAAATGGATCAATAAAAGCTAGTATAAAGACTATTAATGAAGATTTAAACTTATCATATTAAATATTATTACTGAAATTAATATAAATAAAATGACAGTAGGAAGATTTGTATAAGACACTTCTCCCTACTGTCATTCTTATCTAACTTATTATCTTTATACTTTAAATTACTTATTTTGTAACATAACCATTTTTATAATATGACACCAAATATTGAATTGCCAATACAAATGGTCCAACTAATGCTGTTATTACAGCCCAAATTAATTTATTTTGACCTTTTTCTTCTGCCAGTTTATATGATGCAAATACTGATGCTATTAATAATAAAATAACCATAATTTTATTCATTTTCTCCCCTATAATTAATTACTTTCCTTGCTCAATTTAATTCTACATAATTAATATATTATTTTCAATAAAACTATATTTGCAAAAGGTAAACTCTTTGTGAATAAGTAACTTAATATTCATTTTTAATATTAATCATTTTATTTATTAATTAAATAAAAATAAAGTAAGATATAAAAATATATAAAATTCTTATATCTTACTTTAAATTACTCTACTGTTGGTAATGAACTTAAATTGTTATTTTCACTTTGATCTGGAAGACTTCTTAAGTATTCTTCACCTTTTTTGGAAACTCCAACCCCTACCCCAGATATTTGACCATTTTTAGCCATTTGAACGCCTTCTTCTTTTGATACTCGTTCACCATTTGAAAGCTCATACCCTACTACTTCTCCAGATTTCTTAATCAAAGCCTTAATTGATTCTGCATCACTATTTGGTGTTGCTACTTCTTTATTAATATTTATTGGCAATCTTCCAATCATTCCATCATTTTCTTTATTCATAATAACACCTCCAATTGGTTATAGTGTTATTTTATCCATTAGAAATTCTTTAATACAAATCTATTTGCATTTTTATTTTAAAATATTCTCTGCCTGTTCCTTTAATAATTCTATATTATTATCTGCATCCACAGTTGTAAAATCATATACATCTTTAAAGTTATAAAAATAATTTGCAATTGCAATCCTCTTAGATCTAGGAATACTTAATTCAGAAGCTAGATTCTCCAAGAAATCCACCTCTTCATCTTCATACTCACCATCAACCAACGCTAATCCAACTAATTCAAAATATACAATTACTTTTACCCTATCATTCGATTTCTTTATTAAGTCTAAAACTTCACCATACTTCATATGATGTACTTCTGAACCACTTAATTCTAATTCTTCCTTATACTCTTCTAATAAAACTTTTTCTTCTTTAGCAAATTTATTGTCTACATCAGCAAAAATAGAAACTAAATTTATAAAAGCTATAGACTCTTCTTTATTTAACTCTTTTAAAAACATCTTATTGTTCCCTCCCTAAATTACACTTTCCATTTAACAAAATTATCCTTTATTAAATTATATATAACTTTTAATATATTTAAAATATATTACATCTAATTATCTATTATTATATTTTAAATTTTTGTATCATTACATTTAATACCTCAGCTAATTCTGATTGATTTTGAGCCAATTTTGTTACTTCATCTATTGCTGATGTAGAATCATTTATATTAATAACTATTTCTTGAGAAGTAGCTGATGATTCTTCTGCTGTAGCTGATACTGTTTCTATTGCATTACTTACCTGATTTAAGTTCTCCAACATAAATTTTGTAGCTTCTGCAATATCACTTGCCATATTACTTATTAAATAAGTATCTTTTTCATAATTTTCAGCTGTATCTATTAATAATTCATAATCAGGATACACATTATATTCTATAAAATCTAAAATATCATTTGCATTAGTGGCAATGTTAGTAAATGCATTTTGAACTTGTACAATAATAGACTGTATTTTAGATACAGTTAAAGCTGATTCTTCTGCAAGCTTTCTAACTTCATCAGCTACTACTGCAAATCCTCTTCCCTGTTCGCCAGCCCTAGCAGCTTCTATACTTGCATTAAGTGCTAATAAGTTAGTTTGTTCAGTTATATTAGCTATTGCTTCTGCCATCACTTTTATTTCCTTTACAACTTCTCCTGCTCTCATAGCCTCTGTTATACTGCTTAATTTATCATTATAAATTGATTTTGCATTATCTACAGATTTCAAACCTTTTTCCTTAACTTGCATTGCACGACTTTTTATTTCTTTTACAGAAATATCTGATTTTTTAGCTTTATTATATAGTTCTTCAGCAGTTATAGTAATTTCTTGAGTAGATGCATTTATCTCTTCTGTAGTTGAACTTAATTGCTCTATTCCTTGTGATATCTGTTCTGCAGCTTCATTTATATTCATGATTTTTGCCATAGCTTCTTCAGTTACTGTAGATAACTCTTCGCTTGAAGAAGTTATATTTTTTGATTCCTCATTAATTTCATAGACTAATTCTCTTATTGCTTCTTTTGAAGAGTTTAATGATTTTATCGCTGTTCCTATTTCATCATTCTTATTACTCTCTATTGAATAATTAAGATTTCCTTTACTTAATTCATTAGATAATAATAATATCTTTTTTAATTGCTTAACTAAAGTATTTGTTATAATCCATATTAATAAAATTGCTATTACTAAATTTATTATTATTATAGTAATTAATAATCTATTAGAAGAGTTATATGTATTCATACTTTCATAATAATCTTCTTCAACAAGTTTATTCTTTATTGATATACTTTTCTTTAAAATCAATTCCATTTGTTCTCTTATCGAATTCACTTCAATAATTACATCTTTTGCTATATCATAATCATTATTCTTTACTAAATTTATTACATTCTCTCTCTTAGCTTCATATTCAGATAAATATTTTTCAAATTTTTCAAAGTTATCTTTATCTTCTTCTAATGTTATTGTTGTTTTATAATCTTTAACTAAATTTTTAATTTCTTCATTATTTTTATTAATCTCATTTTCAGTTAAAATTATCTCTTCTTTATTACTTACGTCTAGCAGCATTAGTATATCTGCTTTGATTTCTAAAAGATTGTTATTTATTAAAAGTAGATCATTAGCACCTTTAAAATCATCTTCCGCAATCACTTTTAAATTATCTTTTATCTTAGTCATATTAGTATATCCGATAAACCATATAACACTCATCATTATTAGCATAAAAGTAAATCCCAAAACTACCTTGTGAGATATCTTTAATCTCTTTAACATTTCACTCCTCCATGTCCATTTCCTATTTCAATCTTCAATTCTTTAATTAAATAAATCTTCAATTCTTTAATTAAATAAGTTATATATATCTTGAAATCTTCGCTCTTCTACTTTATTTCCAATTAATCCGTTAAATTGACTTATCATTAAATATACTTCCTTATTATATGGATCCATTCCTATTACTTTCTTTAATAATTCATGTATTTTATTGTGTTTATCCATATCATTTTGATCTAAAAGCCGTCTCGCTTCAGCCATAATTAAATCTATATTACTTTCATTCTTGTTAGGTATACTTTTGCTTTCTATTTCATCTAACACAATATTTATTCTGTCAGGTGAAAAAGGCTTTTGAAGATATACTACCGCACCTAACTTAGTGCATTCTATTGCATTCTTTACTGTTGCAAAAGCTGTCATTATAACAACAGGGCAACTCATTCTTGACTCTTTAATATTCTTTAATACCTCAGTTCCACTTATTCCTGGCATTCTAATATCTAAAAATATTAAGTCTATTGCTTCATTTGTATTATTTATTATATTTAATGCTTCTAATCCATTATCCGCTGTGATTACCTCGTAACCTCTTAATTCTAAACAAGTACTTAATAATATTCTTATATTCTTTGTATCATCAATTACCAAAACTCTTTTCATATGATCACTCCTAAATTACTTCTCTAAGATAGTGGAATAGTAAATATAAATTTACTTCCATACCCAACCTCGCTCTCACACCATATTTTTCCCCCATGTATCTCTACAATCTCTTTTGCTATAGATAGCCCTAATCCTGTGCTCTCTTCTGGTATTTCAAATCCTTCTACTCTAACAAATCTCTCAAATACCTTTTCTAAATAATTACTTGGAATTCCTCTTCCTGTATCTGTCACAGATACCAATATATCATTTTCTTTAATATATCCATCTATTTTTATAGAACCCCGTTCTGTATATCTAACAGCATTGGATAGTAAGTTATTCAATACCCACTTTATTTTTTCTTCATCCATCATAACCTCTGGCAATCGTTCTTCTAAACTTAATTTTAATTCTATTTCCTTTTCTTTTGCCAGAGGAATAAAATTATACAAGCAACTTTTTATTAATTCTTTAATGTCACTTTTCTTGATATTAAAAGAAGTCTTATTTGATTGAATATGGGATATCTTTAATAAATTTGATACTAGATCATTTAATTTTTGTACATCTTCCTTTATAGTTTCTACAATATCTCTTTGCTTATCATTTAAAGAGCCTATATTTTTATCATTTATAAGTCCAACTCCCATCATTATTGATGTCAATGGTGTTTTTAATTCATGAGATATTGTTCCAATAAAGTCTGCTTTTATAATTTCTAATTCCTTTAATCCAGTTATATTCTTAAATAATACTACTACCCCATCAATTTTTTCTTCTGATCCTTTAATTATAGTTGAAGTTATATTGAAAAAATATTTTTTATTATTTCTTTTTATTTCAATTAATTCCTCTCTATTTTCATTATCCTTATTAACAGATTCCGTTATATATTTGTAAACCTTAGATAAATTTATAACTTCAGAGAAACTTTTATCAATACAGCTCTCTTCATCAATATTAAAGAAAATTTTTCCTTCATCATTTATAAATTTAATTCTAAACGCATCATCCAGTAATATTATCGGGTCTGATATACTTTTAATTATACTTAAAGATCTATTTTTCTCAGCAATTAGATTACCTTCTGTGCTCTTTTCAAAATCATATAATCTATTTGTCATATTATTAAATTCTTTTGCTAAAAGCCCTATTTCGTCATCATAAATTACAGGTGCCTGCTTATTTAAATTTCCTTCTTTTACAGACTTTATCGCATTTATTAAAAGATGTATTGGATTAAAGTATCTATTGGTAAAGAACATAGCTATAGCTCCACCAATTATCGCTCCTCCAAGTGATATAAATATAATAAAATATATTGATGATTCTGAACTACTTCTAAGATCTCCTTCTTTATTAAGCATAATATCTTCATTTAATTCAAATAAACTTTTCAAGCTTTCATTTAACAAATCTATTTGTGGGGATATTTTTTGATAATAAATTTCAACTAATTCATCATGATTTTGACCATTATTATAATCCTGTAATCCTGAAAATAACTTACTAAATTCTATATATTGAGAATTTATTCTATCTACTAATTCCAACTCTCCAGGCTCTGTTATATTACTTTTTTCAATATAAAACCATTTATAAAATTCATCATCATTTGTATGAAATAAATTTAAGGCTTGATCTTTATTTCCTTGTAAGTATATTAATATTGCCCTATCCTGATTATTAATACAATCAATCATTTTATTACTTGTATTAATGCTTTTATAATTATTAGTAATTAATCCATTTATAGAGTTATTAATATTATACATATTGATAGCCGAAGAAAATCCAACCAAAATAATTATTACTACAAGGATAATGTATATAATTGAAAATCTTTTCTTTAAAGAGTTCATCATAATTTCAACCTTCCAATTCAAAAATATTGTTCTTTGATTATATTAATTATACATAATACATAAATATATATTCCACAATTATTTTTTCTTTTACAAAAATTGATGCATATAATCTAATTATTCTATTACCCTATTATTGTGAATAAAAACTTATAAGTGCCACCTTACAGTCTTAATTAAAGAATGTATAAAATGAACCCGATTTTTTAAAAACTTAGCTATTAAATAGCATATATAATTACACTTTTAAGATTTTATTTTTTATACATAAAGAGCTTAGGAATATTAATTCCTAAGCTCTTACATAATACTTTTAATAGTTTTCTACAAATACTTCAAAGTATCCTTGCGGATGTAAACATGCTGGACATACCTGTGGAGCTTCTTCACCTTCAAAGATATATCCACAGTTATTGCATTTCCATAAAACTGGCTCGTCCTTCTTGAATACTTTTCCTTCTTCAATATTCTTTAATAACTTATTGTATCTTCTTTCATGTCTATTTTCTACTTCTGTTATTCTTTCATATGCTACTGCTATAGCTGGGAAACCTTCTTCCCTTGCTACTCTTGCAAATTCAGGATAATCATGAGACCATTCTTCATGTTCACCTTTTGCTGCTGCTCTTAAATTTTTTGCTGTATCATCATATAAATCTACTGGGTAAGCAGCATTAATTTCTATAGCTTCTCCAGCAAAATCATCCTTTAAAAATTTATAAAATCTTTTTGCATGTTCTTTTTCTTGCTCTGCAGTTTCCATAAATATGTTTGCAATTTGAACGTATCCTTGTTTTCTTGCTACGCTTGCATAATACGTATATCTAGTTCTTGCTTGCGATTCTCCAGCGAACGATTTCATTAAGTTTTCTGCTGTTTTAGTTCCATTTAAACTCTTCATACTATCTACTCCCTATCTTATAAATTTAGTTATTCAACCATACTTACATTATATTGCATATATAGAAAATTGGCAAATTTGGTAATTAATAAATAACTTATTTTTGTTTTTTCTAAATATTCCTTTATTTTTATTCTTTTCTAATTTAACCCACTATTATAACCAAAAAGAACATTTTTATTAAATATATATAAAA
>NZ_JH815221.1:0-91987 GCF_000158375.2 Clostridium sp. 7_2_43FAA | reverse complement strand
TATTTTTTATAATTATTTTTTATTTTTCTTTAATATTGCTAATACTATCATCCCTACTAAAGATCCAATAACTAGAGCTCCAAAATAACCTAGTGGATTGGTTATAACTGGAAGAACAAATATTCCACCATGTGGTGCTCTTAAAGCACAACCAAATGCCATTGATAAAGCTCCTGCAGTTGCAGAACCAACTACACATGCTGGTATTACTCTTAATGGATCAGCTGCAGCAAAAGGTATTGCGCCTTCTGTTATAAATGATAATCCCATAATATAGTTTGTTACTGCTGATTGTCTTTCTTTAGCTGTAAATTTCTTTTTAAAGAAAGTTGTACATAATGCTATTGCAAGTGGAGGTACCATACCACCAATCATTACTGCTGCCATAAATTCAAATTGTCCACTAGCTAATGATGCTGTTCCAAATACATATGCTGCCTTATTTAAAGGACCTCCCATATCAAATGCCATCATTCCACCTAGAACTGCGCCAAGTAATATTTTGCTACTTTCCCCCATATTGTTTAGAACATTTGTAATACCAGTATTTAATGCTGCTACTGGTGGATTAATTACAAACATTATTATTGCACCTATTAATAAAATTCCTAAGAACGGATATAGTAAAACTGGCTTTAATCCTTCTAAGCTATTTGGTAATTTTTCAAATAACTTCTTTAATCCAACTATTAAATATCCTGCTACAAAACCTGCAATTAAAGCCCCTAGGAAACCTGAACCACCTTTATTTGCAAGCATACCCCCAACAAATCCTACTGCTAGTGCTGGCCTATCGCCTATGCTCATTGCTATATATCCAGCTAGTATAGGTAACATGAAATCGAATGCTGTTCCACCTACAGTTTTTAAGAAGGCAGCAAATGGAGTATTCATACCAAAGTTTGCAGGATCAATGCTATAATCATCAAATAAGAATGCTAAAGCTATTAAAATCCCTCCACCTATAACGAATGGTAACATATGAGATACACCATTCATAAGGTGTTTGTATATTTGGTGTCCTATACTATCTTTTTCTCCTGATGATTCTTCTTCTGAAGTTTTTGCTCCATTGTGGTGATAAACTGGTGCCTCTCCTGAAGTAGCTCTATTTATCAATTCTTCTGCTTTATGTATCCCATTTGCAACTTTAGTTTGAATTACTTTCTTTCCATCAAATCTTGCCATTTCCACTTTTTTATCAGCTGCAATTATAATACATTCTGCTTCTTCTATTTCTTTTGCTGTTAATACATTTTTAGCACCACCTGAACCGTCAGTCTCTACTTTTATTGAAACTCCCATTTCTTTAGCTTTTCCCTCTAAGCTTTCCGCTGCCATGTAAGTATGAGCTATTCCAGTAGGGCATGCTGTTACAGCTAAAATTTTATATCCATCTTTACTTTCTGCTTTATCTTTATTCAACTTTTCATTTTCAAAATCATCTATTAATTTTATAAATTGATCTGCTGACTTTGCATTTAATAATCCACTTCTAAAATTTTCATCCATTAACATAGTAGATAGCCTTGCTAAAACCTCTAAATGAAGATTATTTTCTCCATCTGGAGCTGCAATCATAAAAAATAATTTTGCTGGTTGACCATCTAAAGAATCATAATCAACTCCATCATTAACTACCATTGCTGCTAAACCCGCATCCTTAACAGCACTTGTTTTAGCATGTGGTATAGCAATTCCATCACCTATACCAGTTGTACTAAGTTCTTCTCTCGCTAAAACAGCTTTCTTATATTCCTCTTTATTGTTTAAGTTTCCTGATAAATTCATTAAATCAACTAATTTATCAATAGCCCCTTCCTTAGAAGTAACTTTAGGATTTATTGCTATAGATTTTTTGTTTAATAAATCTGTAATTTTCATTTTAATCCTCCAAATTATAATATTTGATTCAATAACTCATAAACTTTTTCTTTTGTTGCTAATCCTTCAGAAAATGCACTTGCACTTCCAGTAGCAACACCCATCTTAAAAGCTTCTTCTAAACTTTTATTTTTTAAATATCCAGCTATAAAGCCTCCTACCATTGAATCACCAGCTCCAACTGAATTAATTAAAGTTCCTTTAGGTACATCCGATTTAATTATTTCATCCTTTTCTGTTACAAATATAGCCCCATCACCAGCTCTTGAAATTAAAACATTTTGTGCTCCCATTTCTCTAAGCTTTTTTGCATAAATCACTATATCATCTTCATTTTCTATAGTGGCATTAAATAATTCTGCTAATTCATGATGATTAGGCTTAATTAAAAATGGTTTGTATTTTAATACATTTAATAAAAGTTCCCCTGTTGCATCAACAATGAATCTAATCCCTTTACCAGATAACCTTTCCATTATTATTTCATATATATTTTTAGGAAGAGTTGCTGGAATACTACCCGCTAAAACTAAAATATCGCCTTCTCTTAATAATTCTAGCTTTCTATATAATTCTTCTAGATCTTGATCTGAAATACTAGGGCCTTGACCATTTATTTCCGATTCTTCATTAGATTTTAACTTAACATTTATTCTAGACATCCCATTATTAAGCTTTATAAAATCGGTATTACATCCAAAAGCTTTTATTTTATTCTCTATTTCCTCTCCAGTAAAACCTGCTATATATCCAAGTGCTACATTTTCTACATCTAAGTTCTTTAACACTATAGAAACGTTTATCCCCTTGCCTCCAGCATAAACTTCTTCATAAGACGTTCTATTTACTTGACCTAATTTAAAGTCTTGAACTCTTACTATATAATCTAATGCCGGATTAAAAGTTATAGTATAAATCATAGCTTTAAAACCTCCACTATTTCTGCTTTATTACAATAACTAGTATTCTCTAATATTGTTGTTATTATCACTGCTTCGTCTATTTCTCCAAAAGTTATACAACTAATTTCATTAAATTTAGTTTTATCTGCTAAAATATATGAGTTCCTTGTCCTTTTTAGTGCTTCTTCCTTAACTAATGCTTCCTTCATATCAGGAGTAGTATATCCTCTGTAGTCAGATATCCCATTTGTTCCAAAGAAACCTTTAGTGAAATTATATCTTTTCAAACTATTTATAGCTTCCACTCCAACTATAGCTTCTGTTGAGTCTTTTATCTCTCCGCCAAGTATATAAGTTCTAAATCCATTACTTATTAGCTTTTTTGCTTGATTTATTCCATTAGTAACATATATAGCTTCTTTTTCTTCTAAAAAATCAATCATTAAATTTGTTGTTGTTCCTGAATCTATATATACAAAATCATCTTTTTTTATAAGACTTGCTGCATGTTTTGCAATAATAGATTTATCATTAATATTTAATGTTTCTCTTATTGATACTAAGTCATCTTTAGTATGAAATTCTTTTTCTAATAGAGTCGCTCCCCCATGAACTTTTTTAAGCTTTCCTACTTCATCTAAATAATTCAAATCTCTTCTTATTGTAGATTCTGAAGTATCTAACATCTTTACAAGTTCATTTACATATACTACAGAATTATTTCTAAGTTCTTCTAATATAAGCTTATGTCTTTCTTCAGTTAACACTAAAATCACTCCCAACTAAATAATACAACTTTTCAAAATCAAATTCAACCATCTTCAATCATTTTCATTCATTTTCAATCACCTTCATCCATTTACATTCATATCAATCAATTTTATTAATACTTATTACCATTTAACCCATAAATATTATTATTTTCTTTTTATAAAAATAAAAACCTCAAGGTTTTATTCCTTAAGGTTTATTTTCGTGTAATTAATAGCAAAATATACTTTATCTCTTTAATTCAATAATATTTTCGATTAACCCCTTACATCTTCCGCAAGTACTTCCTGCTTTAGTTAGCTCTCCAACTTTTTCAACTGTATCTGCCCCATTATTAACTGCATTCACCACATCTTTTAAAGACACATTATTACAGCCACATACAGAATCTAAAATTGCTTGAACTTGGCTTGTACATCCCCCACAACAAGTTGCAGCGCCAGTTTGATCCATTATTTCATCTAAAGTTCTAGCTCCACCTTTCATTGCTTTTCTTATATCTAAATAACTTACGTTCCTACATCTACAAATCACTCTATCTCCAGCCATAAGATCCTCCAAGATTATATTTATTTCTTTAATATTATATATCGATAGTACTTATTATTCAATATATTTTATTAATTAATTTTTTATATTATTATTACATTATTTAAGTATTAATTTATTGCAATAAGAGCACATTAATGTTAAAATTTACTTGATAAATATTATTTACTGAGAACTATTTCCAATATAAGTCAGTATTTATAAATGTTAGAAAAAGGGGTGCATTATATGAAGCAAGAATGGATCAATTTTAAAGAAGGTCAATGGACTAAATCTGTTGATGTAAGAAACTTTATACAATTAAACTATACTCCATACAATGGGGATGATAGCTTTTTATCTGGTGCTACAGAAGCCACAAAGAAGTTATGGGATGAGGTTAGTGAATTATTTAAAAAGGAAAGAGAAAACGGTGGAGTTTTAGACGTTGATACTGAAACTGTTTCTGGTATTAATGAATATAACGCTGGATATATAGATAAAGCTTTCGAAAAAATAGTCGGTGTTCAAACTGATGCTCCATTAAAAAGAGCTGTAATGCCTTTCGGCGGTATCAGAATGGCTGAAAATGCTGCAAAATCTTATGGCTATGAAGTAAGTCCAAAAATTTCAGAAATATTTACTAAATATAGAAAAACTCATAATCAAGGTGTTTTCGATGCTTATACTGACGAAATGAGATTAGCAAGAAAATCTGGTGTTATCACAGGTCTTCCTGATGCCTATGGTAGAGGAAGAATAATAGGTGACTATAGAAGAGTTGCTCTATATGGAGTTGACAGATTAATAGAAGATAAAATTGCTCAAAAGAAGAGCTTAGAAGTTAGATGTATCGATGAAGATGTTATTAGATTAAGAGAAGAACTTTCTGATCAAATAGTTGCTTTAAAAGAATTGAAAGGATTAGCTGAAACTTACGGTCTTGATATATCTGGACCAGCTAAAAACGCTAAAGAAGCTATTCAATGGTTATACTTTGGATTCTTAGGTGCAATAAAAGACCAAAATGGTGCTGCTATGTCTCTTGGAAGAACTTCAACATTCTTAGATATATATATTGAAAGAGATTTAAAAGCAGGATTAATTACTGAGGAAGAAGCTCAAGAATTAGTTGATCATTTCGTTATGAAATTAAGACTTGTAAAATTCTTAAGAACTCCAGAATATAATGACTTATTCTCTGGAGATCCAACTTGGGTTACTGAATCAATTGGTGGTATGGGACTAGATGGAAGAACATTAGTTACTAAAAACTCTTTCAGAATCCTTAATACACTATATACTTTAGGCCCATCACCAGAACCTAACTTAACTGTACTTTGGTCAACAAGATTACCTCAAGGATTTAAGGACTTCTGTTCAAAAGTTTCTATTGATACAAGTTCTGTTCAATATGAAAATGATGATTTAATGGCTCCTTACTGGGGTGATGATTATGCAATTGCTTGTTGTGTATCTGCTATGAGAGTTGGTAAGCAAATGCAATTCTTCGGTGCTAGAGTTAACTTAGCTAAAACTTTACTTTACGCTATAAATGGTGGAAGAGATGAAAAGTATGGAATGCAAGTTGGTCCAAAACTAGCTCCAATAACTAGTGAATATTTAAATTATGAAGAAGTAATGGATAAATTTGAAATAATGACAGACTGGTTAGCTAACCTATATGTTAACACTTTAAATGTTATTCACTACATGCATGATAAGTATTCTTATGAAAAATTACAAATGGCTTTACATGACAGAGACGTATTTAGAACAATGGCTTGTGGTATCGCTGGATTATCTGTTTGTGCTGATTCACTTTCAGCTATTAAATATGCTAAAGTTAAACCAATAAGAAATGAAGAAGGAATTGCTGTTGATTTTGAAATCGAAGGTGATTTCCCTAAATACGGAAATGATGATGATAGAGTTGATGATATAGCTGTATATCTTGTTGAAAATATGATGAACAAAATAAGAAAAAACAAGACTTACAGAAATGCTTACCATACTCAATCAGTATTAACAATAACTTCAAATGTTGTTTATGGTAAGAAGACTGGTACTACTCCTGATGGAAGAAAAGCTGGAGAACCATTTGCTCCAGGAGCTAATCCAATGCATGGAAGAGATAACAGTGGTTCATTAGCATCATTAAACTCAGTTGCTAAACTACCATATGAGCATTCACAAGATGGTATATCAAATACCTTCTCAATAATTCCAGATGCTTTAGGAAAAAATTCTGAAGATAGAATTAAGAACTTAAGCTCACTAATGGATGGATATTTTGGTCAAAATGCTCACCACTTAAACGTAAATGTATTTGATAGAGAAACTCTATTAGATGCTATGGAGCATCCAGAGTTATATCCTCAATTAACTATAAGAGTTTCAGGATATGCTGTAAACTTCATTAAGTTAACAAGAGAACAACAATTAGATGTTATAAACAGAACATTCCATAAATCAATGTAATTTATTAGGGACTTAGTATTTACTAAGTCCCTTCTTTACTTAACATACTCGAAGCTTGCTTTTTCACTTTCTAAGTTAAAAATTAATTTATCTTTCTTATAGAATTTAAATCTTGCTTTACATGATATATTTTCATAAATTGTTCTTATCATTTTTCCGCCATCTGGTGCTAATAGTTTTTGAGGATAATTTTCATTTATTTCTATTTCCAACTTATATTTTCCTCTTTTTATAATCAATCCATTTTCATTGTAATTAATTATTTTAACACCATTATAAGTTGCTAGTCTATATTCCTTTTCTTTATATAAAATAGATGCAATACACCCTTTAAATTCAAACCCTAAGAATGGAATATCTGCAATAGAAACCATAATGTTTGCCTTTGTATTTTTAAAACTATTACATTGAATCCATAAATATGATTTAGGAAATGACTTTCCTGAGTCCTTCTCAATATACCCTATACCGTCTTTTATTATTATCTCTTCATTATTTATATTCAATTTCCCATTAACTATATGATGTAAACTTATTATTCCATGACTACATTCCATAAAGGGAAATAAAGCAAATGGCCCCATTATATCGCTTTTAATTGTAATAATATTATCATAACTTAACTTACCTTTTATTTTTATATCACTGCTAACTATATTTAATATCAATCCCTTTTTAGAAAATATATTATCTCTTATCTTAATAGTTAGCTTATCATAACTTATTGAAAAGTCTTTAAAATCGTACTTTATATTATAGGATTCCTTATTAGTTATCACTTGAATAAATGCATATCTTAATCCATTTTTATCAATATTTATACCTGGAATAAAAGCTATACTATCATCTCCAAATTGTTGTTTAAAATACCACCCTTCAAAAAAGCTTTTCTTATTACTATATGAATTTTTATTCTTCATACCTTAAATCCTTTATAGAAGGTGAATCTAATAAGTTCCCCTTAAAATCAAATCTTGATCCATGACAAGGGCAATCCCAAGATAAATCATCTGCATTCCACTTTAGCTCACATCCTAAATGCGGGCACTTAGTTGAAACAGTATAAACTTTTCCCTCTTTATTCTTATAAACTCCAACCTTTTCTCCATTATAAATAACAATTTCACCTTCGCCATTGTTTACATGTTCTATTGTTTGCATTGGTATATGTATTTTCTGCGCAATAAAGTTATATGCTGTTTCTACTCCATCTTTCGCCAGATTTTTTATAGATGCAGTCATATCAAATCTACTCGGAGAAAATATATCGTTAAAATCATGCTCAACACCAACTATCATATCACTAATAATTATTGATGAAACCATAGATGATGTCATTCCCCATTTATTAAATCCAGTGGCTACATAAACATTTGGCATTTCCTTAGAATAAATGCCTATATAAGGAATTCCATCAGAAGTCATACAATCTTGAGCTGACCAACTATATTTTTCTACAGATTCAGGATATAGTTTTTTGGCTAGGTCTCTAAGTTTATCATAAGATCCACCTAATTCATTATCTCCAGTTCTCTTAGAGATTCCCCCCAAAATTAACAAATCCTTATATCGTCTAAATGTATAGCCACCATCTTTTTCATCTAAATACATTCCATGAAGAATCTGAGCATCTTTAAGTGCAATTAAATGCTCTCTTTCTTGGTGCATTCTCATAAAATAATACCCTGGAGTATTTATTATTGGAAAATGAGTTGCTACAACAATACTTTTAGCTTTTATATTTGCATGATTAGTTATAACAGTATCTTCTTTTATGTCTATAGCTTTGGTATCCTCATAAATAACTAAATCTTTAGCTATATAATTCAAAAATTTTATAGGATTGAATTGCGCTTGATTTTTGAATTTTAAAGCCTTTGCTATTTTAAACGGTAATTCAATTTCATCTACTAATTCAGCATCTATTCCAATCTTTATTGCTGCTTCATATTCATTTTCTATCTTTTTAGGATTATCTAAACTATATACATACGCATCTTCTACTTCAAAATCACACTCTATATTATTACTATCAATTATTTCTTTATATGATTTCATAGCTAATTCATTTGCTTTTGCATATTTTTTTGCATTTTCTTCACCAAATTCTTTTATAAGCTTATCATATATTATATTATGTTGTATTGTTATTTTAGCTGTCGTGTTTTTAGTATTTCCGTTTAATATTTTTCCTCTATCTATAACAGCAACATCTATACCTCTTTTTTTTAGCATATATGCTGTTAGCAGCCCTGTTATACCAGCTCCAATAACAACTGCTTCTACTTCTATATCTTCCTTTAAATGATTTCTTTCCTTAATATTATAACTTTCACTCCAAACGGATTTCATAAAAATATCACCTCATCCTTTATTATTCCATTAATTTTAGTAATTAAACAAATTAAGAATAATGTGATTAATAAATTCAACTTTTTATTATGAATTTTTACTTTTTATAAAATTATCATCTAATTTTTCTTTTATATCCGGGTATTTTTCTACCACTTCTATGAAATTTATTATTCTCTCAAAAGTTTCTTTATTTAAAACATGCTCTATTTTTTCAGTTTCTTGTAATAAATACTTTGATACACCCAATATCTTTAGAAACTTTTCTATAGTATTATGTCTATTTAACAAATATTCACCATAACTACTTCCATTTTCAGTCAACTTTACATAACCATATTTCTCATAGTTAGCTAAATTTAATTCACCTAACTTTTTTATCATCTTTGTTATTGAAGCTGGTTTTACATTTAATGCCTTTGATAAATCTCCAACCCTAGTAAACCCCTTATTTTTTGATAATCTATATATCATTTCTATGTAATCTTCCATTGAAGCTGTAATTAATCCACTATCGTTTTTTAAATAGTTATTGAAAGTATAAAATTCTTCACGCTCCTTCATATATCCCCCTCCATACCATACCTATCTTTATATTATATTTAACTACCTAATATAAAATTCTTATAAAATTTTATATTTTTGTATCAATATTTATTATTACTTCATAAATTGAACTATAAATAAATTTAGCCTAAGCTAAAAAAATTAGATAAACGAAACTATGGAGGTAATTTATGAAAAACTTATCAGAAATCAAAGTTGGAAGTAGCGTAATTGTAAAAAGAAATAATTCCAAATCATCACTTAAAGAAAGACTATTAGCATTAGGATTAACTCAAGGTGCAATAATAGAGGTGCTTAGAAAAGGCCCTAAAAATAATCTAACAGTCTATAGAATCAGAGGAGCTATGATTGCTTTAAGAAAAGAAGAAGGAGAACTTATTGAAGTTTCCGAACTATAAATTTAAAGAGGTGATTTTCAAATGGGTTTAACAGCTCAAACTAGTAAAATTAATTCTATGAAGGACATTTTTAATATTGGTAAAAAAAACAACCAATATGTAATTGCTTTGGCAGGCAATCCCAATACCGGTAAAAGTACTGTTTTCAATTATTTAACTGGACTTCATCAGCATACTGGAAACTGGCCTGGTAAGACAGTTGTAAATACTCGTGGCGAATTTAGCTACAACGATAATGAATATATTCTTGTGGACTTACCTGGAACCTATTCACTATTTTCCTCATCTATTGATGAAGAAGTCGCAAAGGATTTTATATGTTACGGCAATTATGATGCTGTAGTTGTAGTTACTGATGCAACTTGCTTAGAAAGAAATCTAAATCTTGTTTACCAAATTTCTGAACTAACTAATAACGTTATTACTTGCGTTAACTTGATAGATGAAGCCAAAAAGAAAAACATACAAATTGATAAAGATGGACTTGAAAATTCCTTAGGAATACCCGTAGTGCTTACCGCTGCAAATAAGGGTATAGGTATGGATAATCTTAAAACCGAAATCGAAAATTTAGCTGTAAAAAAGAAAACTCCAACCCCAAATAAAACTATATATAGTGATGTTATTGAGAATCTCGTTGAACAAGTAGAAAAAAAATTAGAACCCTATGATATTATAAATAAAAGATGGATAGCCTTAAGGCTAATAGATAGTAACTATGATATATTTAAAAAACTCGATGAATTTGATGATAAATTTAACACTATGATAGCAAAGAAACTTCAAGAAGAACTTAATTTAAATATAAATAAAGATAACCTAAGAGAGTATATTTCAGAAATGAATTATAAGCAAGCAAAGACAATAAAAGATAAATTTGTAAAAGAGGATGTAAAAAAAATAAATAGAGACAAAAAAATAGACGATATAATAACTTCAAAGGTATTTGGAATCCCATTAATGCTACTTTTACTTGGAATCGTATTTTGGTTAACTATAGAAGGCGCAAACTATCCTTCACAGCTTTTATCTGACATCCTGTTTTCATTTCAAGATAAATTAACTGAATTATTTAATTTTCTAGGAGCTCCAGATTGGTTACATGGAATTTTAGTCTTAGGCTTATATAGAACTTTAGCTTGGGTTATAGCTGTAATGCTTCCCCCTATGGCTATATTTTTCCCTCTCTTCACTTTACTAGAAGATTCAGGATATTTGCCTAGAATAGCCTTTAACTTAGATCATATGTTTAAAAAATGTTGTGCGCATGGTAAACAATGCCTAACTATGTGTATGGGATTCGGATGTAATGCTGCTGGAGTAATAGGATGTAGAATAATAGAATCCCCAAGAGAACGACTTATAGCAATAATAACTAACAACTTTGTTCCTTGTAATGGTCGCTTCCCTACGTTGATTGCAATAGCTACAGTATTCTTTGCTGTTACATCTAACAACACAATAAATAATATAATTCCATCATTATCTATTACATTTATGGTTATATTAGGTATAGCTATGACTTTATTTGTTTCATTTATTTTATCTAAGACTCTTTTAAAAGGTATACCTTCAACATTTACACTTGAGCTACCACCATATAGGAAGCCTCAAATAGGCAGAGTATTATACACTTCAATTATAGATAGAACAATATTCGTTTTAAGCAGAGCTGTTCTAGTTGCCGCTCCCGCTGGTGCAATTACATGGATATTAGCCAATATCTATATAGGAGATTTAAGTATAATAAGCCATATAGCCAACTTCTTGCAACCTTTAGGCAACGCCATTGGTCTAGATGGATTTATACTTCTTGCTTTTTTAGTCGGCCTTCCAGCAAACGAAATAGTTCTTCCTGTATTATTAATGGCATACCTAGCTACAGGAACATTAACTGACTTTTCAAGCATAGAATCTCTAAGAGAAATTTTAATAAATAATAATTGGACTTTACTTACTGCTCTAAATACTATGCTATTTAGTTTACTTCATTGGCCTTGTTCAACCACTCTTTGGACAATAAAGAAAGAAACTGGTAGCATTAAATGGACAATACTATCGTTTATAATTCCTACTGCAATAGCCTTTTTGGTATGCTTTTTAACGGCATCAGTATATAGATTAGTTGTATAAATATTTTTATCCAATAACTATAAATAGCTTAATGATAAAATACCATTAAGCTATTTATAGTTATTATAATGCTTGGCTTTTAACTAAATATCACAGCTGTATCTTTATTTTAAGCTATTACATTTTCTTCTTTTCCCTACTCTCCACCTTTCCACAACATCCTCCTTCTTTTCTTTTTAAGAACATCATAAGTAACATTATTATCATAATTAAAGGACATATAAAAGGTGCTATTAATCCTAATACCCCACTAACTTTAGGAGAAAATTTATAAACTATTGGTGATAATAATATTATAACTATTGGCAAGGCACAACATAAACTCATATGAAACACATGTCTAAAATAACTACGTTTATAATCATATCTGTCTTTATTATTATGATTCATTTTTAATCCTCCTTATTAAAAATCAATAAAATTTTTTCCTATAATAATATTAATCATTTTAAATGAAGATTTTATGAATTTACTTCATATTTATAAAATTCGTTTATTAATAATATTTATTTAATCTCCATAATTTCTTCATATTTATATAATATAATTCTCACATCAACTTAATAGCAGCTTATTAACTTAATTAAATTTAAGTAGTATGAGCTTTTTAAGGAGGAAATCTAATGATAAATTTTCTAAAAATTATATTAAGTAAAAATTACAGAAAAACATACTATAAAAAAGTTTTAAATGATTATAATAGATATAGTATTGAACTAGAAAAAATATATAGAGCAACTAATGTTATTTAAGTTGATCCCCCTAAGGCTAAAGCCTTATAATTATAAAATAGCAAATTAATTAGGATTATTTTCTAATTAAAATCAAATTGTCTAGTAACAATAGTGTTACTAGACAATTTGATTTTAATAGCATACTTTTCCTGGATTTAATATATTCTTAGGATCAAATACTAATTTTATTCCTCTCATAATTTCTATATTTTCCTCACTTAAAGAGTCACTCAAATATTTCTTTTTCGCATATCCTATACCATGCTCTCCAGATACTTGCCCTGATAATTCTTTAGCTTTATCATACATTCTCTTCATTACATTGTTAAGTTTTGATTGCCATTCATCTTCACTTAAATCATCTCTTAATATATAAATGTGTAAGTTTCCATCTCCCGCATGTCCAAAACTCTTTATTCTTATTTCATGCTCTTTTTGAAGCTTATGAGTAAATTTTACAAAACCAGCAACCTTATTTCTTGGAACTACTACATCTACTTCATCCATTTCAGTTGTAGATGACTTTATAGCTTCTAAAAAGGCTCCTCTTGCAGACCAAATAGCCTCTTGTCTTTCTTCTGTATCTGATATAAATACATCTATAGCTCCTTCATTTAAACATATATCTGCAACCTTTTCATAATTCTTCTCTATTTCCTCTTTTGAGTTACCATCAAAAGTTAATAATAAATAAGCATCTGAACTATGATCTGGGAATTTCTTGCCTAGATATTCTTCCGCTGCAAGTATTACTTCTCCTTGCATAAATTCAATAGCTGTTGGTACTGATTTTGATTTAATTATTTTAGGTACAGTTTCAATTGCATTTTCCAATTCTTTAAATGGTACTAGCAAGCTTATGGACTTCTTAGGTAGTGGTAATAACTTTAATGTTGCTTTAGTTATTATTCCTAATGTTCCCTCTGATCCAATTATTAAATCTTTAATACTATATCCGGAGCTATTTTTAACAACCTTTCCTCCTAGATTTAGAATATCTCCTTTTGGAGTTACAACTTCTAATCCCCTAACGTAATCTCTCGTTACTCCATACTTTACTGCTCTCATCCCGCCTGCATTAGTACTTATATTTCCACCTATTGTGGCTGTCTTTTCCCCTGGATCTGGTGGATAAAATAAATCATGCTCTTGAACAAACTTTCCTATTTCCATTAGTAAAACTCCTGGCTCTACTGTTAAAGTTAAATTTTCCTCATCTAACTCTAATATGTTATTCATTCCGCTTAAATCTATTATTATTCCGCCATTAAGAGGTACACACGCTCCAACTAACCCAGTTCCAGATCCTCTTGCTGTAACTGGTATATTATTTTCATAAGCATACTTCATGATATTTGACACTTCTTCAGTAGTAGAAACCTTAACTACTATCTCTGGAAACTTTCTAACAAATCCTAATTCATCATGACTATAATCTTCATTTATATTTTCTCCATAAAAAATTCTATCATTATCATTTATTAAGCCTTTTATTTCCTCTATATTTTTTTCTAATACTTTATTATATTGCATGCTCTTCCCCTCCATCTCCCTTAATCTTTTGAATTAATTTAGGAATTATTTCATATATATCTCCTACTATTCCATAGTGTGCAACCTTAAATATTGATGCCTTTTCATCGTTATTTATAGCAAATATATAATCAGAGTTATTCATACCTGCAGTAAATTGAACTGCTCCAGACACTCCGCATGTTATTATTAGTTTAGCTCTAACAGTTCTTCCACTTAATCCAACTTGCTTACTAGCATCTTCCCATCCAGATTCAATTAATGGCCTTGTAACAGCAACTTCTCCCCCAAGCAAATCTGCTAACTCCCTTATCATACTCATATCTTTTTCTGACTTTATTCCTCTTCCAGCTACAACTAAAACATCAGCTTCTGATATGCTATGCTCTTTCTTTTTATCAACTATACTTTTTACATTAATATTTGAAGATATTTTATTTTTATTAACATCACAAATTATTAATTTTCCTGTAGATTCTTCACTTCTAATAGGCGCAGACATAACCTTATACCTAACTGTAGCTAATTGTGGCCTTGAATTAGGTGTAATTATTTGAGCCATAATATTTCCACCAAAAGCTGGTCTTATTTGTATTAAATCTGTATTTTCCTTTATATCTAAAACTGTACAATCTGCTGTCAAACCAGTTCTATATCTTGCTGCTACTCTTGGTGCTAATGACCTTCCCACAGTAGTTGCTCCAACTAATATAACAGATGGTTTAACTTCATCTATAAAACTCTCAAACATTGCCGTATATGGTTCTATTCTAAAATTGTTTAGACTTTCATCGTCATATACATATACCTTATCTACCCCATAGTGCAATAATTCTTTTGCTTTTCCAGATATATTATGACCTATAAATATGCAATATACTTCTTGTTTTACTTTACTTGCTAACTCCCTAGCCTTTCCTATAAGTTCAAATGTAACAGGATGTATATCTCCATCAACATGATCCACATATACTGCTATTCCATTCCACTTACTCTTGTCTATCAATACTTTTTCTTCTTCTATATATTCTACAGCACCTTTCGGTCCCTTCTTCACACACAACTTACACATCTTACAATTAGAATTAATATCTAATTTTCCATTAATATTTTCTAAAGCTCCAAATGGACAAATTTTAATAATCTCATCTATATTTATTACTTTATCTTGATTTACAACTAACTTAGACATATATATTCCTCCTAAATAAACTTTAATTCTTTTAGCTTATTAAATATATTTTTACTTATTTCATCTGAATTCCCATTCCATTTTTCATGATATGAATTAGATTCAGGAGGAAAAATTCTTTCAACTTGAGTTGGCGAACCATTCAATCCATATTTATTTTCATCTTTATCTTCAAAATCACTTAATGATATTACTTTAATTTCTCTATCCTTTGATTCTATTTTTTTTCTATATGAAGGCAATCTTGGCTCAAATATATCCTTTTCTACTGTTAATAAACAAGGATATTTAACCTCAACAATTTCTACTGTATTTGGCATGTCCATCTCAACTGTTATATAATCATTTTCTATTTCTAATATTTTTCTAACATTAGCTACATGTGGAATCCCTAAATACTCAGCTATCTCTGGTCCAACTTGAGCTGTATCTCCATCAGTTGTTTGCTTACCACAAATAATCAAATCAAAATCCCCTGTTTTTCTTATTCCTTGTGATATTGTATATGATGTTGCTAAAACATCTGCACCTGCAAATTTTCTATCTGATATTAATACCCCATTATCAGCTCCCATTGAAAAAGCTTCTCTTATTACCTCCATAGCTTGAGGTGGTCCCATACTTATTACACTTATACTTCCACCCTTTTTTTCTTTAATATTAAAGGCAGTTTCTAATGCATAAAGATCATATGGATTCATCTTTGTATCTATTCCATCTCTTTTTAAGACTCCTGTTTTTTCATCAACTTCAACTTTTGATGTTCCTGGTACCTGCTTGATACAAACTATAGTATTCATATATTCATCTCCCATGATTTATTATGTTTTAAATTCTTCTATATAAATTAAGAAAAATCTATTTTCTAATTTCAATATACATATTTTTGTATATTGAAATATAAATACTATTTATTTTACTTTTAGTAAATAATATTTATATTTTTTATATAATATTCCCCAAATAAATTGTAAACCTTTTAATACACCTTGTCTATAATAGTTATTTTTATAACACATTATAATATAAAAGGATATTAGAAAGATATTAGAAATAATTATAAAAATAACTTTATCTAATACCCTTCTTTAATAAATATCTTTTCTTTAACCCACCCCATAAAATCCTACATTTTATTCCAATAAGCCTTGCATATATATAAGTAATAGGGCTTCTTAGTCTTCCTCTTGAGCATGCAATTATAACTTCTTCACTTTTATTATTAGATACTTCTATTAATAGTTCTTTTATTCCTTCTCTATTTTTTATTATACTTTTAACTATAATGAAAATAGCTAATGGATAGAATCTTTTTATTCTTAGATGCTGTTCTTCGTTTATTACTGGAATATTATATTTTGTCATATTCATATCTAAAAATTCTGATTTTGTCCTAACGTCTATAAGCTTTCTATTATTAATATCATCAAATTTTATAAACATTCTCTTCCTCTATATAATAGTTTTTTCTATAATATGTAATACTTTATTCATTGTTTCTATACTTTGATTATTCTATATAATATATACTTAGAAATTAACTAATTTGAAGTATTTAAAAATATAAAAAAGCGATCTATCCATTATGAATAGATCGTTATAAATAATACATCTATAACTATTATTGCAAAATAATTTATAAATTCTTAAATCATTTGTTGGTATCGCTTTAGTGCTATTACAAAATTTCCCTCTATTAGCTCTTTTAGTTTCTCTATTAATACCTTAGGGTCTTCCTTCATTCCATCTTTCATCCACTGTATAACCAATCCTGCAAATGCATGAGTATAGAAATCTGCCATGAATTTTTTGTCTTCTATTTTTATGCTCATATCACTAGATATTTCATTAATAACTCCCATAAGTAAATCATTTATTACTGAAAAAAGATACATATCTAGATGAGTTCTACTTAATGAATTCAATGTGTTATAACAAAATTCCTTATTGCCTTCTATATATAAAAATATTTTATAAAAACCATCAACCCATGTATTATAACTTTTATATTCAGCTATACTTTCAATAGCTTCTGTTTTATATATCCACTCTACAAGCTCATATATATCATGAAAATGATAATAGAACGTTTGTCTATTTAAATTGCAATCTTTAACTACATCTTTAACTGATATTTTATGTAATGGAGTTGATCTCATTAATTTTTTCAAAGATTTTGCCAATGATTTTTTAGTTTGTAAAGAACTCGACACTTTTTCATTTCCTCCTAGATGCATCTTTATTTATATTAAAAAAGCTTCGACATAATTCGAAGCCTTTTAATGTAATATATCATAAATTATAACATCACTTATATACTACTTCAACTTTATTAGTAAAGCTGTAATTTAACTTTCCACCATCGTTCCTCCATTTACATGAATAACTTGTCCAGTCACATAACTTGAATCGTCAGATGCTAAATATACATACGCTGGAGCTAATTCATATGGCTCACCAGCTCTTTTCATTGGAGTATCTGAACCAAATGTAGCTACTTCTTCTGATGAAAAACTCGACACTATTAACGGAGTCCAAATTGGTCCTGGAGCTACCCCATTAACTCTTATTCCTTTATCCACTAGAGATTGAGATAATGACCTAGTAAAAGCTGTTATTGCTCCTTTTGTAGCTGAATAATCTATGAGCTCTTTATGTCCTTGATATGCTGTAACAGATGTAGTATTTATAATAGAGCCTCCTCTTTTTAAATACGGTAATGCCGCTTTAGTTAAATAAAACATAGAAAAAACATTAACTTTAAAAGTTAGCTCTAACTGCTCAGCTGTTATATCCTCTATACTTTTTTGCGGAAATTGAACGCCAGCATTATTCACTAATATGTCCACTTTACCAAATCTCTCAATTGTTCTTTCTACAATTTCCTTGCAAAAACTCTCCTCACTAATATCTCCTTCTAAATTCAAACACTCACTACCATATTTCTCTATATATTCTTTAGTTTCTTCTGCATCTTCTTTTTCATATAAATATACTATTACTATTTTTGCCCCTTCTTTTGCAAAAGCAACTGCTGTAGCTCTTCCAATTCCACTATCACCACCTGTTATTATCGCAACCTTATCCTTCAACTTTCCACAACCCATATAATTAGGATTATCAAATATAGGTCTTGGATTCATTATTGACTCTATTCCTGGTTGAACATCTTGATGTTGTGGTGGAAAACTTCTAACTTCACTATCATTTCTCATGTTACTTATATAAAATGAATTCATGCAATCCTCCAGATTTATTTATTACAATATTTATACTATGAATTATTTAAAATATGGTTCCATGTACAAATTTCTTGTAAATATTGTGTATTATTGTCTTTACTCTATATTTTGAAATAAAAAAGGCGCAGTCTCAGAAATCTATTTAATATAAAATTTATTGAATTTCAAGTAAGCTTTATTGCCTTAAAAAGTTAATCTCTTATTTTTAAAAAGTGGCTCACGTTTTGATATGCTCCCATTATAGTAGACAGTTAAAATAATAAAACTGTTCTATAATGGGAGGATTTTTTTATGTCAAGAAAATCAAAAGTATCAACCGAGATAAAAGTCCAAGCTGTTGAAGATTATTTAAGAGGTATAAAAAGTTTATCTGAAATAAGTAATGAACTAAATATCTACAAAAGTGCTATTTCAGCTTGGGTCCGTAAATATAAAACCTTTGGGAAAGAAGGTTTATTAAACAAAGGATATAATACATCCTATTCTGCTCAACTTAAAACTCAAGCCGTTATTGATTATCTTGATGGTAAAGGATCATTAGATGATATTTGTATTAAGTATAAGATAAGTGCTATTGGTATTCTCCAGCAATGGATTAAGAAGTATAATGGTCATAAGATATTTAAATCTCATTCAACAAAAGGAGATAAACTTATGACTAATGGAAGAAAAACAACTTATGAAGAAAGAATTGAAATAGTGTCATTTTGTATTGCTAACGCTCACGATTATAATTTAACTGCTAATAAATTTAATGTTTCATATCAACAAGTTTATACTTGGGTAAAAAAATACAATAAGGATGGATATAACGCGCTAGTCGACAGACGCGGTAAAAATAAATCCTTTGAAGAATTAAGTGAATCAGAAAAATTCTCTGCACAATTAAAGCTTTTAGAAGCAGAAAATAGACGTTTAAAAATGGAGAATGATTTCTTAAAAAAATTAGAAGAGATAGAAAGGAGGTAGATAAATACACTATTTCATCCACAAATAAGTATATTGCAATTAAAGAATTACATGAATTAGGGTATTCAATATCTGAACTATGTAAATGTGCTAAAGTTGGGCGTGCTTCCTATTATAAGTGGTTAAATCGTTCCGCAACTGAAAGAGATAAAGAAAATAAAGTTATTTTAGATGAAATTATTAAATTATACTCAGAAGTTAAAGGGATTTATGGCTATCGCCGTATAACGTTAAATATAAATAGAATACTAAATTCAACCTATAATCATAAGCGTATATACAGGCTTATGAAATCTGTAAAACTTACTGCTGTTATTAGGAGAAGAAAGAAAAGATATATTCAAAGTACTCCACAAATTACAGCTGAAAATATATTAAATAGAAAGTTTGTAGCTGATAATCCAAATGAAAAATGGCTAACAGATGTTACTGAATTTAAGATGACTAACGGAAGCAAAGCTTATTTAAGTGCAATACTAGATCTCGGAGATAATAGTATTATTTCGTATGTATTAGGTAAGTCTAACAATAATAAATTAGTTTTTGATACCTTAGACAAAGCTATTGAAGCGAATCCGACCGCAACGCCACTATTCCATAGTGATCGCGGATTCCAATATACATGTAAAACATTCAAGATGAAACTAAATAAAATTAATGCAGTGCAAAGTATGTCTAGGGTAGGTAGATGTATTGATAATGGGCCTATGGAGGCTTTTTGGGGTACTTTAAAATCAGAAATGTACTATCTAAGAAAGTTTTCAATCTTTGAAGAACTTGAACAAGCTATTGATGAATATATAAAATTTTATAATACAAAAAGATTACAAAAGAAACTAAAAGGTATGGCTCCTATTGAATATAGAAGCCACACCTTAGCAGCATAATTTTATATTATTTACCCTGTCTACTTGACAGGGGGCGGTTCATTTCGTGAGCCACTTTTTAAATTACATTTTAAATTTCTTGATTAAATTATTTAATATTTCTGAGTAATCTTTTAATGTTTCTGCTTCTCCAGCCATCTCCTGCAACCCAGATGACTGCTCTTCTGAAGCAGCACTCACTTCTTCTGTAATTGCTGCTGTTTCCTGTGACACAGCAGCTACCTCTGAAATTTTATAAACCACAGTATCCTTACTTTGTGTTATCTTATCTAAAGAATAAGTAACCTCTTTTATATTTTCTTCTAATTCATTTATATTATTATCTATTACTCCAAATTTCTCTTTTGTTTTTAATAAACTCGCTTGAGTATCATTGTTTAATTTTCTAGTTGTTACTGTGTCTTCATAAATCTCTTTTATATTTCCTTTTATTTCTCCTATAACACTATTTATTTCTGTAGCTGACTTTGCTGATTCTTCTGCAAGCTTTCTTACTTCTTCAGCTACAACAGCAAATCCTCTCCCAACTTCACCAGCCCTTGCAGCCTCTATGCTTGCATTTAATGCCAAAAGGTTTGTTTGTTCAGTAATTGACTTAATTGCATCAATTATAATTCCAATTTCTTCAGATTTAGTTGATAGCATATCAACCTTTAAAGCCATATTTTCACTTGCTTCTTTATTTTTTTCATATATCTCACTTAAATTTTCTATTGCAACTATTCCTTCAGTAGAAGATATTTTAACTTCCTTTGAAGTATTTAGCATCCTATCTGAGCTTTCTATTGACTTATTTACTTCATCCTCTAATTCTCCAACTACCCTTACACCTTCATCTAATTGAGCTGCTTGATTTGTAGCCCCCTCTGCTATTTGTTGAACAGATTTTGCTACTTCTTCTCCTACATTACTTGATTCTGAAATAATACCAAATAAAGTTTCAGAGCCACAATTTACTTTTTCTGACGCTTCCTTCACTCCAGATAATAATACTCCCATATCCTCTATTAGAGTATTTAATCCATTAATCATTGAATCTATTTCCTTATTATAATAGATCTTGCTTTCTACTTTTTCTGTAAAATCTCCATTTTTTATCTTATTTAATACATCTACAACTTGTCTTATTGGTTTAGTTAATTTACCTGTATATATTTTTGAAGATATAATTACAAGTATTACAATAGATATAAATACTATTATTGATAATATAAGATCCTCCACATATGATTTTATAAGCTCACTAACTGGAATAAAAGCAGCTATATTTAATCCGCTCTCACTTTCTATAGATCTATAGCTTAGATAAGTTATTCCATCCAATTTCAAATATTTACTAGTGTTATTTTCAATATTAAGTACTTTTTCTATCCAAGGAATATCCTTGGCATTTTTTCCAATTAAGCTAGAATCATTATTTGCAATAATAGTTCCATCCTTACTAAATATAGTCGTAAATGCTCCTTCTCCTAAATCGATATTTCTAACTATCTCAGATAATTTTTCTAAATTTTTATCTATTGCTATTACTCCTTGGAGTTCTCCTATATCATTAAATACAGCCCTAGAATAAGTAACTACAATCCTCTCATTAAGTGCATCTTCGTAAGGCTCTGACATTATAACTTCTGATGGGTTATTTACAGCTTTTTTGTACCATTCTCTATTTCTCGGATCATAATCACTTCCCATATCTTCATAAGGGGATAATAAAAACTTTCCATCCTCACTTCCAATATATGCTGAAACAACATCATCATTTACTTTAGTATAATTTTGTAAAGTTTTTTCAAACCATAATGCTTCATTATTTTTATTTTCTTTTATTCCTTTAGCATTAGCATCTAATGCTAAATAATAAACATCTCTATCACTATTTAAATGAATATTTACTAATTCCTCATTTAATAAATTAATACTACTTTTAATTGCTGAATCTGTAAATTCATTAATATTTTTATTAAGTGAATAAAAATTTGCTATAAAAATTACTATTATTGGTATTATTGATGTGAAAATTAAAAGTTGAATTATTTCCTTTTTTATTGTCTTTTTCATATTCCTTTTATCCCCCTTATACACAAACTTTATTTTATTCTATATAATTAAGTTATCGTATTTTTTTATTCTAAATTTAGATAAAAGATGATAAATTTTATCATTTAATATATGTATTTTATTTGCATTTTTTAAATCTATTTTAAAAATAAAAAAACTACTATCAAATTTTTGATAGTAGTTTTCTTTAGATATTATTTAACGTACGTTTTAAGAATTCACGTGTACGTTCTTTTACTGGATTATTAAATATTTGCTCTGGAGTTCCTTCTTCTTCAATAATACCATTATTCATAAACACTACACGATCAGATACTTCTTTTGCAAATCCCATCTCATGTGTTACAACTAACATTGTAAGACCAGTTTCAGCAAGCTCTTTCATAACTTTAAGAACTTCTCCTACCATTTCTGGATCAAGAGCTGATGTTGGCTCATCAAAAAGAATAACATCCGGTTCCATCGATAAAGCCCTTGCTATAGCAACACGTTGTTTTTGACCACCTGATAATTGTTTAGGTTTAGCATTAATAAAATTTCCCATTCCGACAACCTCTAAATATTTCATAGCAACTTTTTCAGCTTCTTCTTTTGATCTATTTAGGACTTTCATTTGTCCAACTACACAGTTACTTAATACATTATGATTATTAAATAAATTAAACTGCTGAAAAACCATTCCTAGCTTAGTTCTATATTTATATATATTGTGATTATCATCTAAAATATTTTCTCCATTATATATTATTTCACCACCAGTTGGTTTTTCCAAAATATTAATACAACGTAATAATGTTGATTTTCCTGATCCAGAAGAACCTATTATACAAACAACTTCTCCTTTATCTACTGAAAAGTTAATATCCTTTAATACTTCGTGAGATCCAAAAGATTTATTTAAATGCTTTATATCAATTACTTTTTTCATAACTTTTCCTCCATTACGCCACTACATTGTCTTTTGATTTACGTAACATATCTTCAGGTCTTTCTACTTGCATTTGATTTCCTGCCATAATATAATTATCTGGCCCATCTAGCTTTCTTTCTATTGCTCTTAATATTCTAGTTACTGTATAAGTCATTATGAAATAAATAAAACATGCAACAAAGAAAGATTCAAAATATCTGAAGTTATTTCCCGCAATTGATTTAGTTTGGAAAAATAACTCAGAAACAGAAATTACGTTAAGAACTGATGTATCTTTAATATTAATTACAAATTCATTGCCTGTTGCTGGTAAAATGTTACGAATTACTTGTGGTAATACTACATTAATCATCGTTTGAGAATGAGTCATTCCAATAGCTTGAGCTGCTTCAAATTGTCCCTTATCTACTGATACTATACCACCTCTTACTATTTCTGACATATATGCACCTGTATTAATAGATACTATAAATAATGCTGCTACTATTTTATTTATATCTATTCCTAAAAATTGTGCAGACCCATAATAAATCACCATAGCTTGTACAATCATAGGCGTTCCTCTAAAGAATTCTATATAAATAGAAAGAATTATATTTATTATTTTAAGAAATACTTTCTTTATACCTCTCTCTGGAACAGGAATTGTTCTTATAACACCAACTAATAAACCTATTAAAGTTCCTATCAAGGTTCCTATTATGGAAATTAAAAGTGTCATACCTGCTCCTCGTAAGAACATAGGTAAATTATCTTGAAGTATTTTTATTATCCATTCAATACTCATTTCAATCCTCCTAAAATAAAAGCAAGTTGTAAGTTTAGAATGGGTTATTATATTTTATAACCCATTCTATAAAATTTATTGAGCTGCTGGTTGATTCTTAACAGCTTCTGCCATTATATTCACTTGCTCTTCTTCTGATATTCCTGATAAAATTTCATTTATTTTTTCAGTTAAATCACTGTTTTTATTAATCCCCACTGCTGTTTGCGTTTCCTCTGGATTTGTAACAAATCCATTTTCAAGTTCAATCATTTTGAAGTTTGAATTTGCAGCTTGAGCACTTGTAGCATCTGGCTTTTCTGATACATATGCATCAATTACTCCTGATTCAAGTGCAACTCTCATTGCTGGGAAGTTATCCATAGCTTCTTGTTTCTTTACGCCTTCAATTTGATCTATTACTGAATAATGGAATGTATTTAATTGAGCAGTAACTTTCGCTCCATTAAAATCTGCTAGACTTTTAGCATTTGTATATTTCCCATTGTTTTTAACTACCATAACTAATTGTGATTGATAATAGTTATTTGAAAAATCAATTGTTTCCTTACGATCTTCTGTAGGAGACATCCCTGCAATAATTGCATCTATTTTTCCTGAAGTTAATGCAGGCACCAGTCCGTCCCACTCAGTTTTAACAATTACTAATTCTTTGCCTAGCCCTTCTGCTATTTTCTTTGCAATTTCAACATCATATCCACCTGCGTACTCTGAACTTCCTTCTATTTTTACTGCTCCATTTGAATCATCCATTTGTGTCCAATTAAATGGCGGATACCCAGCTTCCATTCCTACCCTAAATACATTTTCATTTTTTGCTGACTTTCCTGAGCCACAACCTGTTAGTATTAGTATTGCTACTAATGATAGTGAAATTAATAGTGATAATTTTTTCTTCATATTGAATCCTCTCCTTTTTTATAATAAAAAAACCAACCCTTAATTCTTGGGTTGGTGCTATCTTAAATATTCAGATAAGATTCTATAAAAAAATACCTGAGCAAAGCTCAGGTCCAATCTTACAGATAACCTAATCCTCATCTTTCCCATTTGAGATAGCACAACTTAATAAACCGGGAAGTTTATTAAGACAGTCCTGCAACTCTTAATTGCAGACCCAGCAAGTAACACTGAGAAATATTACAAGCTTCGGCAAAATTTCCTTCTCCATAGTTTCATCACCTTCTCAAGCTCCACTAAAGACTGTTAAATTTTGCGCCTCTACCCCACATATAAAAGTGAGGCATTTATTAAATTTTAAATATAGTTTATACCCTTTTCATATATCTGTCAATACATATATTAAATTACATTTCAAAATATTATAAAAACTAATACAAATAAACAGGATACAAAATGCTCTATAGTATTTGAATATATATAATCATCTACTATAAAATAGTTTTATTTTTTGATTATATTCCCATTTTTATTGTCTAGTATTAACTCATTATCCATAGATAACTTTCCATTAATTATCACATATTTTATTCCTTTAGGACTCTTAGATTTAATAATATAGTCTTCATACCCAACTATATTATTAAAATCAAATATAGTTATATCTGCATTTTTCCCTTCTCTTAACACTCCTATCTGTTTTAATCCTAAGGTTTTTGCTGGTAATAAGCTGCACTTATAAATTCCTTCTTCTAAAGTTAACGCTTTTTTACCTCTAACATATTTACTTATAAATAATGGATAGTTTCCATATAATCTAGGATGTGGGTCTCCAGCAGGAATACTATCTGAACCAATCATTCCAAGAGGATGTTTTATAAGCTTTATGGTATCCTCTTCTGAAAAAATATTTAATGTTACTATTCCAACTCCACCTTCTTCAGATATAAGTAACTTAGCAATAAAATTAACTGGATGAATATTTTGTTCTCTTGCTAACTCTTCAACTGTTCTACCCATATACTTCAAGTTTTCTTCTTTATTTAATGATGTTATTAGTATTCCATCCCAAGTAGCAATAGCACTATAATTATCCCATCCCTCATAATTAGTATCTAAATCTTCAAGTTCCTTCTTTATATTTTCTATAACTTCATTGTCCTTAAGCATATCTAACATGGCTTCATTTCCTTTTTCAGTTATCCATGGTGGTAGAAGCTGAGTCATTAAGGTACTTCCTGAAGTATAAAGATGCTCATCAAAAGTAATATTAATTCCATCTTTTATGGCATTATCAACTAAATTAATTAATTTATCTGCAATACATCCAAGCTCCTTTGAATCATAAGACCTCATATGAGATATATGAATCTTTACCCCTGAAACCCTAGATACATCAATTACTTCATTTATAGCTTTTATTATGTTTCTATCATGATTTCTTACATGAACCATAACTATACCATTATATTTTTCAATAACCTTACATAACTCTATTAATTCCTCTTTCCCACTATAAATTCCAGGCATATATTGAAGGCCCAAAGACATGCCTATAACCCCTTGCTTCATTGCATCTTCAATTAAGACACACATTTCTTTAATTTCATAATTTGAAGCTTCTGAAGGATTAAATCCTTTTACTTTAGCCCTAATTGCTCCATGCGAGATAAGTACTGCATAATTATTTTTTATCCCTTTTCCACTTATCTTTTTAAAATAATCATTAACATCCCTAAAATCAAATTTTATATTAGGATATCCTACAACTCCTTTTATATAATTTTTCCAAAGCTTACTTTCATCTTCTATACAAGGTATAACACCTAATCCACATTGTCCTACTAATTCCGTAGTAACACCTTGTCTTATTTTAAGACTTTGCATATCTTTATCCATAAAAGGAATTAAATCATTATGACTATGAACATCTATAAATCCTGGTGAAACTACAAGTCCATCTGCATCTATAATCTTCTTGGAATCATCATTTATATTGCTTTGAATTTTAACTATTTTTCCGTCTCTAATTCCTAAGTCCATAATATAAGCGGGATTTCCTGTTCCATCTACTATTAATCCATTTTTTATTAAGATATCTAACACTTTTAACATCTCCCCTAATAAATTCTCAATATCTTTTTTATAAATCTCCTTATATTATAGTCCTTTATTTTTAATTCTTCATTTTATTGATTATCTATATTTACCCATAAATTGGCTAACTTCCCCTTATTATTGATATAGGCATGAAATATTAGATGTTTTTGCAAATTTACAAAAAATATTTCATTTTAAAGTTTAAAATATATTTTTTTATAGATACTATGTAATGATAATTAAATTAATGGAGGTTTTTTATGTCTAAATATACTGGAACAGTAAAGTGGTATAGCATGGAAAAAGGATATGGTTTCATTTCATGTAATGAAGGAAATGATGTTTTCGTTCATCATTCTCAAATTAAAGAGAAAGGCCCTGAAAAAGATCTTCACGAGGGAGAGAACATAACTTTTGATATACAAGAAAATGAAAAAGGCCCTATGGCCGTAAATGTACAAAAATTATAATTTATAAAAAGCACCTCTTATGAGATGCTTTTTATCTTTAAATCTTTTTGATCATTATAAATATTGACAATAAAAAATTACTACCGCCATCCCTTTAAAATCATCTTCTAAAGCTAACTTTTCTCTTTCTAGATAAAATAGCAACTCCACCAAGTGCACTAACCGCCAATACTAACCCTAGCATAATAAATCCATTATATTTATCATCGTTTACCTTAATATCATTTGAGGTATAAAGTTCGGCATCTTGAGCACTATCTTCGCTACTTGTTATTTTAAACTCAGCATCAGTATTACTATCTTCATTTGCTATTGGTATTGCTTGTTCCCCTTCAACAACATTAATCATATCTCTACCAAGAATATTATAGAGATGCTCAGCATTTTCTTCATTGTAAGGCTCTATTCTAACCTCAACAAAGCTACCAACTATGCTAGTACTTATGACATTAAAGCCTTTATCAATAATTTCCTTACTATTGTTATTAAAAATAATCTCATCAATTTCTTCTTGCTTTTTAACTAAGTTTTCATCTACAACAGTGATTTGCATAATTTGATTTCCAGATTTATTATCTTCAGCTGTTTCAGCGAAAGCCACATTTGATGATAATACTGTTATAACTATTCCCAAAATAATAGCCCTTATACTTTTAAACTTTTTCATAAAAATCCCGCCTCCAATTTATTATTTCATAGATATTGCAATCTTAATTGCTTCTTCTTGTGTTATTAATCCTATAATTGAATATTGGATTTCATTTTTAGACCAATGTAACTCAGTATTAATGCTATCCTCATTTTCCATATCTATTGATGCATTTGACTTTAACAATCCTATAGTTCCATTAATATCAACTTTCTCATAATTATCAAATTCACTTTCTATTTGAGCCTTTTCTTGAATAATAATAAATGACTGATCCCCAGAAAAATAACTAATAACAATTTTAGATGCCTTTTCTTCCTCAAAACCTGAAGCGTTAATTTGTTCAAGCTTATAGTCTTGTGGAATATAAGTGGGTATAATAAAAGAGCTTCCAAAATCTATTTTTGCATCATCAAGTGTACCTATAGCCCACTTTTTCTCCTCCTTAGTACTTAGTATATTATTACCAAAACTCTCCGGAATTGACTCACTATGCTCACCGTTCATCATAATATTATTCGTTAAACCTTCATCTTGATTTTCTTTATTTTCTAACTTTAGAATATGATATATATCTATGATTCCAAGAATTAAGATAAAGCACGCAGCTGGTATTAGTAATTTACTGATTGAAATATTCTTTTTATTTGCATATTTTATCAAAGTCTTTTGCTTAAGTTCTTCATTAACTTTTATATCTCTCATAATATCATCTGCTATATTTTTAAAGTCTTTCATCTTATTCACTTAAGTCAATCCTCCCTCCTAACCTGGTTTTAAGTATCTCTCTCGCTCTGTGTAGTCTACTTCTTACAGTTCCTTCAGCAACATTCAAAATTTTACTTATTTCTGTTGTATTACAATCCTGATAGTAATAAAGTATAATAACCTCTTTAAACCGCTGTGATAAGGATATTACCTCTTCAAATAAAATTTTATTCTCTTCTATTTTAATAATTCTATTTTCAATTCCTATAATTATTTTTTTATCTTTTAACTTATCCGTAAGCAACACTCTCTTAAACCATGAACCGCGCAGCATATCTTTACATACATTAATTGTTATTCTAATAATCCATGTTTTTTCACTGCTTTCCCCTTTAAAACTTTCAAGCTTATTAAAAACCTTAATAAACACTTCTTGGAAAGCGTCCTCAGCATTCTGTAGATTTCTCAGATACATATATGACGTCCTTAGCACATCATTGCCATAAGTATCCATTAATCTTTTCATTTCTTTTTCTATATTCTGTTCTTTAACCGATTTCTTCTCATCTTGTACCAAAAGGAAATCCATAAGTTACCTCCTCTCTTATGGCGCACTTACACCTATTAGACGTAGCAAATTGTTTTTTCGCTCCCTGTTTTTAGTTAATATTTATAAAGCCACCAGTCTAGGAGTAGTCCCCTAAATTGATGGCTATAACTAATTCTCTAATATTCTTCACAATACAAAAGTCTAAGCAAGTCCTTTTACTATATTTCCTCTTTTACAATAGCAAAAATTCCATTACCACCGACTTATACAAAATCATTATCTAAATACATTTTTAATGGATCATGATTATTTTCAGCGTTAGCTTTACCTATTGACTTAGGATAAGCCTTAATTATATTATAATAATTTTCTTTAAAATCATTTATAGCATTTTGTGGCTATCCCTTTCCCTCTATATTCTGGTGTAGCAATAAAACAAACTATTGAGCCTATCTTATAAATATTACCTTCAATATAAAGTCTTTGCCTGCCCCTCTATTTTTTTCTGCTTTTTTCCTTTTCTATTCCTTTCCTGAACAATAGCAATGATAAAATCTTGGTTAATAAATATATGTCAAATTCTACTTTTAATCTTATCATTACTATATTCCATAACTACCATACTTTCAATAATAATCAGATTTTCCTAAAAATCCCCACTTTTAAACAACGTACTAAGTTTTCCCCTCATATTAACTAAATATAACTTTAAGTATATCCTTAATACCTATTATATAAATTTTAAAAGGTCATCAATTTAAGAATATATCTTATAAATTGACGACCTTATTTATTAAAAATTAATTATTTATTTTTCAACAAAGCTACACATTCAACATGTGACGTATGTGGAAACATATCAACAGGCTGCACTTTTGCTGTTTTATATCCTTTTTCCTCTAATATTTTCAAATCCCTAGCCAAGGTACTAGGATCACAGGAAACATAGACAACTCTATTAGGTTTAGCATCACCTATCGCTTCTAATAATTTTATATCGCATCCTTTTCGTGGTGGGTCAACAACTATAACTTCTGGTATAATTCCTTTATCAATTAAATCTGGGATTATCTCTTCTGATTTTCCCACAAAAAATTCTGCATTTTTAACATTATTAATCTTTGCATTTTCATTAGCATTATCTATAGCTGCTTTTATTATTTCTACTCCATAAACTTTTTTTGCTTTTTGAGAAAGAAATAACGTTATTGTTCCTGTACCACAATATGCATCAAAAACAACTTCCTCTCCTGTTAAGCCTGCATACTCTAATGCTTTTGAGTATAATACTTCTGTTTGCTTTGGATTAACTTGAAAAAATGAAAGAGGTGATATATTAAATTTAAATTCATCTATATAATCTGTTATTGTATCTTCTCCCCATAAGGTTATGCACTTTTCTCCCAAAATTACATTTGTATCTGCTTCATTAACATTTTGTATAATGCTTTTTATACCATTAACATTTTCTTTTATAAGTTCTACAAAATCATTTATGTGTCTTACATTATTTTTCGTTGTTACTAATACAACCATAACTTCATTTGTTTTAAACCCCCTACGTATCATTATATGTCTTACTAATCCTTGAGGATTAAATTTTCCATCTATACTCGCAGGAGATATATTATACTTTTCCATCCATTCTCTAGCTATTCTAGTCACTTCATCAGCTATATTATCTTGAATTAAGCATGTATCTAAATCTATTATATCATGACTTCTTGGTGCATAAAAACCAATTGAAAGCTTTCCCTTAACCATTCCGACAGGTAATTGAACTTTATTTCTATATCTTTCTGGTGTATCCATACCTATAGGGTAATTAACAATATCTTGTGATAATCCACCTATTTTATATATGCAATCTTTAACTCTTTCATATTTATAATCTAATTGCTTTTTATAATTCATATGCTGAATAGAACATCCGCCACATCTTTTATAATTTTTACATTTTGGCTCTACTCTCTCTTTAGAAGGTTCTATAACTTCTAAAAGTTTACCATATGCAAAACTTTTTTTTGCTTTAACTATTAGAACTCTTACCTTTTCTCCAAGTATAGCTCCTTCTATAAATATAGGATATCCATCTATTTTAGCTATTCCTTCTCCTTCATATCCTACACCTATTATATCTAATATATATTCATTATTTTTTTCAATCAAAATAATCACCTCTTAAAATCTTATATATAAAATTTTAACTATTCTCTAAAGTTTCACCTTATAATAGCATAAAAATATGTAAAATACAAAAGGTGCATATTTCTAATATATTCTTTAAGCTAATATACACCTAGACTTTTAAATAAATTATATGCATAATATTTGATAAATCATATATTTATTTTATGGCAAAAAAAAATGGCATCACAAGATGCCTAAGTCAGAATTAGTTGCCATTTAATTCCATTTAATATTATTACAATATTTATATAATAATATACATTATAACTTAAATATTATCAATATAATTATTAACATTTTGTTAATTATCTATTTTTTAACTATATTTATACCATTTTAATACTAAATATTAACCAATATATAACTTTAGTTAAAATAATTGATATTGATTATCGTTTAATTTAATTTTTGTTTAAAAACTAAAAAAGAAGCCAAGAGGCTTCTTTTTTTATTATTCTACTACGCTTATCTTTAATAAGTTAGTAGCTCCTATCTTATCTACAGGGACTCCAGCAGCGATTACAACTGTATCACCTGTTTTAACAAATCCATTAGCTTCCGCAACTTTAACTGATTCTTCCATCATATGATCAGTTGATTGCATTTGTCCTGAAACAACTGGATAAACGCCAAAGCATAACGCTAATTTCTTAGCCACTTTTTCATCTGGAGTTACAGCAACTATTGGGCAATCTGGTCTGCATTGAGATAATCTTCCTGCAGTTGCTCCACTTTGAGTAGATGTTATTATAGCTGAGGCCTTTAATTCATAAGCAGCATTTGCAGCAGCTCTTGAAATAACTCCTGCTATAGCAGGTATATGTTTCTTAGCTCTTGAAGTAGCTATTTCATAATCTAATTGTTTTTCTGCTTCTATTGCTATCTTAGCCATAGTTTGAACAGCTTCTACTGGCCAATCTCCATTTGCTGATTCTCCTGATAACATTATAGCATCTGTTCCATCATATATAGCATTAGCAACATCAGATACTTCTGCTCTTGTTGGTCTTGGATTTCTTATCATAGAATCTAGCATTTGTGTAGCAGTTATAACTGGTTTACCTGCATTGTTACATTTTTCTATTATCATTTTTTGAACTGCTGGTAAATTTTCCATAGGAATTTCTACTCCTAGATCTCCTCTAGCAACCATTATTCCATCAGAAGCTTCTAATATAGCATCTATATTATCTACACCCTCTTGATTTTCTATCTTTGAGAATATTTGAATGTGTTCTCCACCATTTTCAACTAATACTTTTCTTATAGCTTCTACATCTGATGCTTTTCTTATAAATGATGCAGCAACTAAATTAACTCCAATTTCACAACCGAATTTTAAATCAGCTATATCTTTTTCAGTTAATGCTGGTAATTTTATTGAAACTCCTGGAACATTAACTCCTTTATGAGTTCCTACAAAACCTGTATTCATAACTTTACAGCTAATCTTATTTCCTTCAATAGATTGAACTTCTAAACCAACTAAACCATCATCTATTAATATAACATTACCTGGTTTAACGTCATTTGCTAATCCTTCGTATGTAACTGTACATTGAGTTGTATCTCCAATTACATCTCCGCCTGCATATATTACAAAATCATCACCTGATTTTAATTCTACTTTTTTTGGCTCAAATTTTCCAGTTCTTATTTCTGGTCCTTTAGTATCTAGCATTATTGCTATTTCTTTATTGTATTTTTTAGCTAAATCCTTAACTAAATTTATTCTTTCTGCATGTTCTGCATGATCTCCATGTGAGAAATTGTGTCTTGATGCATTCATTCCTGCTTCAATTATTTTTGATAATATTTCTGGATTTTCACTAGCTGGACCAATAGTACAAATCATCTTAGTTTTTCTCATATAATAACACTCCTTTAATTTAAGTATATATTTTATTTTAGCTTAGTAAAATATTATTAATATATTTATATAGTTGAGTAATAAATCAAAGATTTAATTCTAAGATGAAATTTCATTTGCTATTTCAAATAACTTTTCGTCAAATTTTCTATCTAATGATAAGGCTTCATCTATATCTTGATCGATTATCTCATTATTTTTTATTCCTATAACTCTTGATGTTTTTCCTTCTAATAGAACTTCTACTGCTTTAGAACCCATTCTAGATGCTAAAACTCTATCAGTTGCTGTTGGGCTTCCACCTCTTTGAATATGACCTAAAACTGTTGCTCTTGTTTCAATACCTGTCACACTTTCAACATATTTAGCTAACTCTTGTGCCCCACCTACTCCTTCTGCTAGTAAAACTAAGTTGTGAATTTTACCTTTTTGTTTACCTTCTAATATTACTTTGCAAAGTTCTTCTTTTGAGAATCCTTTTTCTGGAGTTATTATATATTCTGCTCCACCTGCTATACCAGCATATAAAGCTAAATCACCACAATCTCTTCCCATTACTTCTACTATTGAAACTCTTTCATGAGAAGTTGATGTATCTCTAATTTTATCTATTGCATCAATTACTGTATTTAATGCAGTATCAAATCCTATTGTAAAATCAGTATAAGTTAAATCATTATCTATTGTTCCTGGTAATCCTACAGTTTTTACACCTAACTTTGATAAAAGTTTAGCTCCTGTAAATGATCCATCACCACCAATTACTACTAATGCATCTACTCCATATGCTTTCAATATCTTAGTAGCTTTAACTCTTACTTCTTCTTTTTTAAATTCAACGCATCTAGCAGTTCTTAGGATAGTTCCTCCTCTATGGATAATATCTGATACTGATGATCTATCCATAGTAAATAATTCTCCATTAATTAAACCACTATATCCTCTTTGAACGCCCATTACTTCTATGCCATGATGTAAAGCAGTTCTTACAACGGCTCTTATCGCTGCGTTCATTCCTGGAGCATCTCCACCACTAGTTAAAATAGCTATTTTTTTCATGCTGTTTCCTCCTTAACACCACCGGGACAAAGGTTGTCCCACTTTCTGTGGAATTATCCATTTTTTATTTACTATAATAATTTTATTTATTGCACTATATTAATTTAAGTTTTTTACTAATTTTTATCACCTTATTTATTTTACTTGCTACTTAAAGTTTATGCAACTAAAATAAATACAATATTATGATTTTTATCGACTTTTTTATACTTTCTTACTTATATTATAACCTAATTAATTATTATTTATAGCTTAAATAATAATTTTTTCTTAATTCATATTGTAAATTTTTTTTAACTTTTCATAATAATATTATTTTATATTTAATTAAAAAATACAATTAAGTAAAAAGGAAAGATTTTAATCCTTCCTTTATTATTATTCTATAATTTTAACATTTTCTTCTCCAGCTATTTCTTTAAAATAACTAACAGCTTCAGATTCCAAATCTATCCATATATCTTTTGGCATTCTATAATTTTTTCTATCATTAGCAGTAAAGATATAAACAGTAGTATCTCCTTTATATTCTGAAGGCATTACTCTTAATTCCTTCATTAAGTTTCTTCCCTCGTCTAAATTATTTGCTCTAATATATACCTTAGAAGTATTTATTTTTTCTAAAGGTTCAACTGTTTCACATATAAGTTTTGGTAATTCATCTTCCTTTATACTTACTCTACCTTTAATAACCACTAAACTATCTTCCTTAATCGATTCTCTAACCTTATCTAATGTCTTAGGAAATACTATTACCTCTATAATACCTGTTAAATCTTCAAGCTTTAAAAATGCCATCATTGTATTACTTCTTGTTATTTTTTGATTTGACTCAGCAATTATACCTCCAAGTATAACTCTTTCTTCATCATGTATTATGTCCTCAGGCAAGTCAGTTTGATTGAATGTATCACTTATTATCTCATATGATTTATATACCTTATCTATATTGGTAGTAGTTTGAACTTTTAAGCTATCAGCATATTCATCTAAAGGATGCCCTGATAAATATAATCCTGTCATTTCCTTTTCCATTGCTAAAATATTTTTTTTTGCAAACTCTTTTATATTGGGATAATTAATTTCAGGTAGCTCAATTTCTTCTTCCATACCAAATAAACTTATTTGTCCATCTATATTTCTTTTTCTTTCACTGGATACACTATCCATCAGCTTTTCATACACTGCCAAAAGCTTTGATCTAAATACATCAAAACAATCAAGTGCTCCAGCCTTTATAAGACTTTCTATTGCTCTTTTATTTACAGATGATAAATCTATTTTGTTTATGAAATCCATCAAGGACTCAAATTCTCCTTTATTATTTCTAGACTCTACAATAGTTTCTACAACATTATATCCTACATTTTTTATTGCAGCTAAACCAAATATAATCTTATCGCCTTTAACTGTAAACTTGGAATAACTCTCATTTATATCTGGCGGTAATACTTGTATACCAAGACTTTCTGCAAAATTTATGTAATGGGCTACTTTTTCACTTGTTCCCATAACTGAATTAAGCATTGCTGCTATAGTTTCAACAGGATAGTATTTCATCAAATATGCAGTTTGATATCCTATAACTGCATATGCAGCTGCATGGGATTTATTAAATGCATAGGAAGCAAAATCCATCATTTGATCAAAAATTTTGTTTGCGGCTTCTTCTGATATACCGTTTCTTTTACATCCTGGAACTTCTATATTTCCATTATCATCTACAACTCCATATATAAAGTTTTTTCTTTCTTCCTCCATGACCTTATGCTTCTTTTTAGACATGGCTCTTCTTACAAGGTCACTTCTGCCCATAGAATATCCAGCTAACTTTCTAACTATCTCCATTACTTGCTCTTGATAAACCATTACTCCATAAGTAACATTTAAAATATCTTCAAGCTCTGGAACTTCATATTCAACTTTATCTGGATTCTGCTTACATTCAACATATCTTGGAATTTCACCCATAGGACCTGGTCTATATAATGATATTCCTGCAATTATATCTTCTAAGCAATCTGGCTTTAATTCCTTCATAAACGAAGTCATTCCTGGAGATTCTAATTGGAATACACCTGCTGTTTTTCCTTCTCCAATCATATTATATACATCTTTATCTTCAAAATTAATCTTATCTAGATTTATATCAATTCCTTGGTTTTCTTTTATCATTTTAACAGCATCATTCATAACTGTTAATGTCCTTAATCCAAGGAAATCCATTTTAAGTAGTCCAAGCTCTTCTAATGTAGTCATATCAAATTGAGCTACTATAGAATCTTCATTTCTTTGAAGTGGTACATATTCAACTAATGGCTTAGATGCTATAACTACTCCTGCAGCATGAGTTGATGAATGCCTAGGCAATCCTTCTAAGTCCTTACTTACATCTATTAAAGCTTTTACTCTTTCTTCATTATTATATGCTGCTTTAAGTTCTGGATTTATTTCTAAAGCCTTATCAATAGTAATACCTAGCATAGTTGGTATCATTTTAGCTATTCTATCTACCTCTGCATAAGAATAATTCATAGCTCTTCCTACATCTCTTATACATGCTCTAGGTGCCATTGTTCCAAAGGTTATTATTTGTGAAACATTATTTATTCCATACTTCTCAACAACATAATCAATAACTTCCTGTCTTCTTTCATAGCAAAAATCCGAATCTATATCGGGCATGCTTACTCTTTCTGGATTTAAAAATCTTTCAAAAAGCAAACTATATTTTATTGGATCTATCTTTGTTATACCTAAAGTATAAGCAACTATTGAACCTGCTGCCGATCCACGCCCTGGTCCAGTTGGAATTCCATTTTCATTAGAAAATCTAATAAAATCCCAAGTTATTAAAAAGTAATCTACATATCCCATTTGTTTGATTACTGATAATTCATATTCTAATCTTTCAATATATCCACAGGCTTCTTCATTTGTTTTATAATAATCCACAAGTTCTTCCACATTTAGTGGTCTATTTAAGAACTCCTTAAATACCTCATATCTTTCTATCAATCCAGAATAACATACGTTTTTTAAGTACTCATACGGTTCTATACCTTCTGGAACTGGAAATTTAGGAAGTTTTGATACATGGAACTCATAATCAAAGTTACATTCTTCCGCAATTTTTATTGTATTTTCTAAAGCCTCTGGAATATGTGAAAACATATCCCACATTTGCTCTGGGGATTTTAAGTAAAATTGATCTGAAGGATACCTCCTTCTATTCGGATCATCAATCGTCTTTCCTGTTTGAATACACATAAGTACATCATGTGACTCTGAATCTCTTTGATTTATGTAATGTACATCATTTGTTGCTATTAGAGGAATTCCTGTTTCTTTTGATAACTTAATATTTCCTTCTATAACTTTTCTTTGTTCATCCATACCATGATTTTGTATCTCTAGGTAAAATCCATCTTTAAAAATATCTTTATACAAAAGAGCCACTTCTTTAGCTTTTTCATAATTATCCTTAAGATGCCATGACTGAACCTCTCCCCCTAAGCAAGCACTTAAAGCAATAAGTCCATCACTGTGGCTTCTTAAAAAATCATGATCAACTCTTGGCTTATAATAAAATCCTCTTATAGATGCTTGAGATACAATTTCCATAAGATTTTTATATCCCTCTTCATTTTTAACTAATAATACTAAGTGATGGGTGCTATTTTCCTTATCATTTATTTTAATATCCATAGACTTTGCAGCTACATATATTTCACATCCAAGTATAGGTTTTATTCCTTGTTCTATAGCTTCTTTATAGAAAGATACGCAACCATACATAACACCATGATCAGTAATTGCTATACTGTCCATCCCTAATTCCTTAGCTCTACTTATTATTTTTTTAATTTTTCCTGAACCATCAAGCAAACTATATTCAGTATGGAGATGTAGATGGGTAAATTTTTTACTCAACAAAAACACCGCCTTTCTTTTAATATGTTCCCGACCTAACTTCTTCAGCTATCTTTTCTATTTTTCTCAGTCTATGATTAACTCCTGATTTTCCTACAGGAGGATCCAACATTTCTCCAAGTTCCTTAAGTGACTCATCTGGATAGCTTAATCTAAGTTCTGCTATTTCTCTTAAGTTTTTTGGTAATCTTTGAAGCCCTATTTCTCTTTGAATAAGCTTTATGCTTTCAACTTGTCTTACTGCAGCATTTACTGTTTTACTTAAATTTGCTGTTTCACAGTTTACAAGCCTATTAACGTTATTTCTCATTTCTTTCATTATTCTTATATTTTCTAATTCTAATAATGATGTATGTGCACCTATTATTCCTAAAAGATTTGAAATTTGCTCTCCCTCTTTTAGATAAATAATATGGCTATTTTTTCTTTGTATTACTTTTGAATTTAATCCAAAAGTATTTATTAAAACTGATAAATCCTTAGCATAATCTTCACTATGAGTAACGAATTCTAGGTGATAAGTTTTTTCTGGGTTACTTATACTTCCACCACCTATAAAAGCTCCTCTTACATATGCTCTTTTTAATTCTTCTGTCCTAACCATATTTTCATCTATTCTGTAGTCTAAAGTTAATACTCCTTCTACCTCTGTTAGTATTCCAGTATCTCTTAAAAGATCTCTAACTCCCATAGATTCCTCTATAAGTACCATATATATATTATTTTTCTTTAATGAATTACTTTTCTTAACCATAAGTTTTGAATGTATATTAAAATGTTCTTTTAGTAAACTAAATATATGTCTTGCAGATGCTGGGTTTTCAGTGGTAATCCTAAACGCTAACCCTAAGCCACTAAAGGATATTGTTCCACTTACTTTCATTATTGCTGAAATCTCAGCTAATGCTTCTTCTTTTGTTAATTCAGAATGTCTGCAAATTTCTCCTTTTACCTTTGATGAAAATGACATATGGCCTATTTCTCCTTATTATCTATTGTTATCATGTAATTATATCACAAATCATAATAAAAATTTATATGTAAATTATAGCTTTAATTATTAATTTAGATTAATATTTCTATAACTAAGTTTTCTTCGATTATTCTTCCCTTTATATCACCTTTATATTTTTTAACTATTTTCTTTACATTATATAAGCCGTACCCTCTGCCCTTTCCTTTACTTGAAAATCCCTTTTTAAAAAAGCCATCTATTTCTTCATTTGATATATCTAATCCGCAAATACTATTTATAACTTCTATTTTGTTTTTTTCACTTTTATTAATTCTTATAGTAATCTCTTTTTTTAGCGAATTCTTAGTAGCTTCAATAGCATTATTTAATAAATTACTTAGTATTATTGTTATCTCTGATTCATCTAAGCAACTTTCTTCTATATTACTATCAATAAAATAATTTAACTTTATTCCATGCTGTTCACATTCAACTAGTTTACTATATAAAATAGCTTTAATCATCGTGCTCTCGATGTCTATTACAGAAATTAATATATTTGTGTTATCTAATTCACCTATATACTTTTTCGCTCTGTTCTTTAACTCCGGAATATCTTTTGATACCTGTATCATTGAATATAGTATATTTATATGATTCTTATATTCATGCTCATTTGCTCTTATATTCTCTATTATGTCATCTAATAATGGATTGTAAGCATTTTTTACTTCTATACTTTTATTCTTTAGTACAGTTTTATGTAATGACCTATAAAAATTTACATTTAAAAATATATTTATAAGAATAAGTAAGTTTATTTCTATAACAATTAAATTTGAAAATTCTCCGCTATCATAAATAATTTTATATATCATAAAAAACATAAATATATTTAAAAATATATTTGATATTAAAAGATTATCTTCAATATATTCTTCAAAATCCAAACTTTTCTTTTTTGTATATCTTCTATAAGATATAATAATTAATAATATACTAATAGCAAAAAATAGTAGCTGAACAAAAGCTAATTCCTTTGTTTTTTTAGTAAATAAATACAATACCGTTACTAATGTACTTTGTAATGCAAAAGTTATAACAACGCATATTACTATTTCCGTTAATACTAAATTTTTGTCTTTTTTATCAACTATTGCTATTGCAATAATTTCTGATAATAACAATATGACATACACTAACAAAACATTTATATTTTTAAAATTATAAAATAATACACTACAAATTGCTATTATAATAGCATACTTTAATAAGTTCTCTTTCTTATTTTTATTAAATAATGCATTATACAATAAAACCACTAACATCATTTCTATAAATATCATCAATACGTCCATAAAATACATCCTCTATACCAATAAATTTGCTTGGAGTAAATTGAATTTTAACTTTAACCTCCTCGTATGTTTTTCCCAGCTATATACTATATTCTAACAAATTATTATATATTTTTCCATATTATACATTAATATTACAATATATTGCTTTAAAGCAAAAAAATAACTAAGAGGGTTTTACTCCTCTTAGTTATTTTCTTTATCAATCTTATTCTTTTTATCTCTCTCTTTAATTCTTTGTGATACATACATATATTCTATTATTTTCTTTCTATCATATAACAATTTCTTCTCCATTATTGTATCTACTAAAACTTCTGCTAAATATTCTGAATCATGCTTAACATAACCTTTTTCTATTTTTGCTAAAGAAGCTTCAACTACCTCTACCCCTAAGCCTTTTATTTCTTTTGTGTCTAACTCTACTAATTGTGAGTTATCTAATGAATATCTCTTCTTTATATCACTAGGAATATCTCCTCTATTAGCAATTACATAATCTACAATTCCTCTTCCGCCATATTTTTTTAATATCTTTATATGATCAGAGGCTTTAAACCCATGTGTTTCTCCTGGTTGGGTCATTATATTCGATATATATATCTTTATTGCATCACTTTTTCTTATACTTTCCGAAATATCTTTTACTAATAAATTTGGTATTATACTTGTATATAGACTCCCTGGTCCTAATACTATTGCATCAGCTTCCTCTATTGCTTTTATAGCATCTTCCAGAGGCTTTGCATCATTAGGCTCTATCATAAGTTTTTTTATTCTTGAATTTTGATTTAATACTTCATCTGGGATTTGAGACTCTCCCTCTACTTTATTACCATTTTCAAGTTCTGCAATTAATTTCATATCCTCTAATGTAACTGGCAATACCTTTCCTGTTACAGCTAATACAGAACTCATTTTTTGAACAGCATCTTCAAAATTATCACTTACTCCATCCATAGCTGCTAAAAATAAGTTACCAAAGCTTTGATTTTTTAATCTTCCATCTGGGAATCTATATTGAAGTAACTCCTCCATTAGTGGCTCTGTATCTGCAAGTGCTAATATACAGTTTCTTATATCTCCAGGTGGTAGCATCCCTAAGTCCTCTCTTAGAGCACCTGAGCCCCCTCCATCATCAGCAACTGTTACTATTGCAGTTATATTTGATGTATAGTATTTTAAGCCTCTTAGCATAGTTGACAATCCTGTACCACCACCAACAACTACAATCTTAGGCCCCTTTACTAATAACCTTTTTTCATATATAAGATTTTCCATTTTCCTACTATCTAATGATAACTGAATGTATCCCTTATTTGTAAGTGCTATTATTGACTTCATACTTTCTATAACAGATATATATATAACGAATACTCCTGTTATGTTTAAAAATATATAAAATATTTTGTAATAAAAATCATAAACTCTTCGCACTGCTAATTCTGTAAATCCAAATGCTATTAAAAGAATTCCAAATATTCCAAAGAAAAGCCATCTTTTAATTCTAACCCCTGGTTTCAACCAATCTTTTATACTCATAGCTTTTTAGCTCCTTGATGTACATCTTCTCTTATATCTCTGTGTTCAACAGAAGCATTGTAATTTCTTTCTAGCAACTTCTTATATAAAGCATTCGCTATAGCTACAGACCTATGTCTTCCTCCTGTGCAACCAACTGATATTATAAGTTGTCTCTTTCCTTCCTTCTTATAATTAGGTATCAAAAAGTCCAACATATCATCTGCTCTTTTTATAAAACCTTTAGTTTCCTCTTGATCAAGAACATATTTTTTTACTGGCTCATCATTACCTGAATATGGCTTAAGATCAGGAATATAAAATGGATTTGGTATAAATCTAACATCAAATACTAAATCTGAATCAACTGGTATTCCATATTTAAACCCAAAGCTTAAGATAGTCACGGAAAGTTGCTGTTCTGGCTGCTTTACATCTCCATAATTCTTATTCATTTCTTCTCTTAAGTCCCTAATTGCATACTTTGATGTATCTATAATTATATCTGCTCTATCCTTTACTTCCCTTAATCTATTTCTTTCCTCATTAATTCCTGTAATAACTCTACTTCCAGGTGCTAATGGATGGCTTCTTCTTGATTCTTTAAATCTTTTTACTAATACTTCATCTGCTGCATCTAAGAATAGTATCTCATATTTAAAATCTTGTCTTTTTAAATAATTTAAACTTTCAAATAAATCATCAAAGAAAATTCCGCCTCTTATATCTATTACTAATGCAACTTTATTTATTTTTCCTTGGCTTTGAACACAGGCTTCCGCAAACTTTGGTATTAACTTTGGAGGAAGATTATCTACACAAAAGTATCCCATATCTTCAAGGCTTCTTGTTGCTTCTGTTTTACCTGCTCCTGATAGTCCTGTAACTATTATAAATCTCATGATAATGCCTCCTTTTTAATTCGAAGATTGTATAGTTAAATTATAACATATCAAGCTTATTTATATAAGTTATAATAAATATTATACTTACAGTTGAATATGCATATATTATATACAGAATAAATATCTATATGGATACTTAAAATAATTTTGTTTTAAAATAAAAATAGAGAAAAGTTATCACTCTTCTCTACCAAAACTATTCTTTATCTCTTTCTTTTATAGCATTATATAACAACTCACAAAACTCTACATTTTGCTCCTTAGTTCCTATACTTACTCTTATCCATTCAGGCATATCTAATAAGTATCCTGGTCTTATTATATATCCATGTCTTAATAGATATTCATGTATTGGCCTATCATCACCATTTACATTAACCATTATAAAATTAGCCTGTGATTCTATACATTCTAGTCCCATTTCGTTAAACTTCTTTGTTAAATAACTTCTTTGTTCTTTATTAAAGATTTTAACAGTATTTATAAATTCTTCATCTTCTATAGCTACAACTGCTGCTTTCTGAGCAAATAAATTTACATCAAATGCATTTATAACTCTATTAATATAATCTACTATCTCTTCATTAGCAATTCCATATCCAAATCTTAATGAAGCTAATCCATAAGCCTTAGATAGAGTCCTTAATACTATCATATTAGGATATGACTTTAATAATTCCAATGAATTAGGATAATCTTCTGAATCAACGTATTCACTGTAAGCTTCATCCATTATTATAATTACATCCTCTGGTATCTTGCATAATACTTTATCTAAATCCTCTTTTGTAAAAATACCTCCGGTAGGATTGTTAGGATTGCATAGCCACAATAACTTTGTTTTATCCGTTATTGCATCTATCATAGCTTCTAAATCTAATCCATTATTTTTTAATGGAACCTTTATTGGCTTTGCTCCCATAAGAATTGTGTTACTCTCGTATCTTGGAAAAGTAATTTCCGCCATTATACTTTCATCATCTTTATCCAGAAATACTTCACATATTACATTTATTAAAGAATCTGATCCCGCCCCACAGAATATCATATCTTTACTTATCCCAAGCTTGCTACTTAAAGTTTGCTTAAAATCATATGAAGATGAATCCGGATACATATTCATCTCATTTACTAATTCAGCCATTAATCTTTTAACTTTATTGGAAGTTCCTAAAGGATTTTCATTAGATGCAAGCTTAACAACTTTATCTATTCCAAATTCCCTTTTCACTTCATCTATTGGCTTTCCTGCTACATACTTACCTAATCTTTTAACTTCATCTCTAATCCTATATTTCATTTTTCTGTCCAATTCCTGGACTATCCCCCTTTGTTATTTATTGCTATAATTTCAATTTATTTAACAACTTAAAATAATTATACATACGTTATAATAAATATTCCAGTATTAATTTTCAAAAAGATTACCTAATGAACCAAGAACACTTCCTTGATCAACCTGTTTCCCCATGTTTTGCGGTGCAGCTGAATATACTCTTGATGCTAATTTACTAAATGGTAAACTTTGAATCCATACATCCCCTGGGCCAGTTAATGTTGCAAAAAATAATCCTTCTCCGCCAAATACAGCATTTTTAAATCCACCTACAAATTGTATATCATAATTTACATTTTGAGTCATAGCAACTAAGCAACCTGTATCTATTTTTATAGTATCTCCTGGCATTAATGTCTTTTTTACAATAGTTCCACCAGCATGTATAAATGCTAAACCATCACCTTCTAGTTTTTGCAATATAAATCCTTCTCCACCAAAGAATCCTGTTCCTAGCTTCTTTGTAAATGCTATTCCTACACTAATTCCTTTTGCACAACATAGAAATGAATCTTTTTGACAAATTAATCTACCACCAAGTTTTCTTAAATCCATTGCAATTATTTTGCCTGGATAAGGAGCAGCAAATGCTACTTTTTGTTTCAAAACTCCGGAGTTTGTAAATTCCGTCATAAATAAGCTTTCACCTGTTATTACTCTTTTTGCCGCACCTCCAAGTTTTCCTAAAAAGCCGCCCTGAGACTTTTGACTTCCATCACCCAAAATCGTTTCCATAGTAATACTATTATCCATCATCATCATTGCTCCAGCTTCTGCAACTACACTTTCCCTTGGATCTAGTTCTATTTCTACATACTGCATTTCATTGCCTAAAATTTCATAATCTACTTCATGAGCCATTATTACTTCCCCTTTTTTATTAAATTTTATAATATTTTATTAATCATACTATTTTATTATAATCATATTGATACTATTTACGGTTAATTATCATCATGGAATCTTACCATATCTATCATTACTAACAACCCTATAAAAAATATATTATATCTTTCATCTAATACTTCTAAAGAATATCTATCTCTTCCGAATGTTAGCTCCTTATCAATTTTTCCGATATTTACTCCATCTTTTTTTATTATGTAATGCCTTCCTAACATGCTATTTGATTCCATACTAATTACTCCTACAATTCCAGTAATATTATACTCTGGTACCATAAATTCTTTTTTTATAGTTGCTATTTCTCTCATATTTTCATCATAAGCTATATATTTATGTGCCCCCAACCTTATTTGTTGTCTCATATAAAGAACTTTTCTTTTATTAGCATCATATATACTAATATTTTTCCCTATATCAAACTTATCTGCCTCTGCAATAAATGCTATATTGTCACTTTCATCCAAGATTTCAAATTTAGCTCCTATTGAAAATAACCTTTCTTTAATATAAAACCTTCTCATAAATCTTGCACTCCTTAAATTATAATATAATTCTATTTAACTTTAAATATAGTATATTATACCATATTATTATTGTCAATATTTTATTAATCACTTTTTATATATTTATAAATTAGCATTTATCTATTTATATTTACTAAAATAAAAAGGTTCAAGAATCCTCTTGAACCTTTTTATTACTCTATATTTATCTTTTATCTTCGCCTATTATTCTAACTTCTGGATGTAATTCTACATCAAATTGCCTTTTTACTTCACTTTGTATATATGCTATTAAATCTAATATATCTTTAGCTGTAGCACCATTTTTATTTATAACAAACCCTGAATGCTTCTCAGAAACAGCTGCTCCACCTATACTATATCCCTTTAGTCCTGCATCCTGTATTAACTTTCCTGCAAAATATCCCTCAGGTCTTTTAAATGTACTTCCGGCTGAAGGATATTCTAACGGTTGCTTTGATTCTCTTTTACAAGTCAAATCATCAACTACCTCTTTAATTTCCTTCTCATCACCATTTTGCAATTTAAATTTTGCTGATAAAACAATATAATTTTTCTTCATTACTATAGAAGATCTATATCCTAATTCAAGCTCATCTTTTGATAAAGATAATATTTTGCCTTCATTGTCAATAACTTCTGCACTATCTATCACATTAGCTATTTCACCATTATAGGCACCTGCATTCATGAATACAGCACCGCCTACAGTTCCAGGAATTCCACAAGCAAATTCAAATCCTGTTAAAGAACTTTTTAAAGCTGCATTAGAAACATCTTTTAACATAGCTCCACACTCAGCTTCAACAATATCTCCGTAAACATTTATGTTCTTTACATCATTTAACTTTATAACAACGCCCTCTATTCCACCGTCTTTTACTAATAAGTTAGATCCATTTCCAACTACGTAGAAAGGTATGTTCTTTTCATTACAAATTTCTATTGTTCTTATAATTTGTTCCTTATTTTCTGGAATCAAAAGTATATCCGCTGGTCCACCTACTCTAAAGTGAACATAATTTTTCATTTCTGCATCAAGAATAATATTTTCGCTTTTGTAAAATTCTTTAAATAAGTTTTCAAATACTTTATATTTATTCATACCTAACTCCTTATAAAATACACGTAGTAATATCTTTTCATAGTATAAATTAAAACTCATGAATAAACAACCCATTAAATGCATATTTATATATAATACTTAAATTGTAACCCTTTTGTTACTATTTTTCCTTAGTGGTAAAATAATCCACTATGCTTTGAGCTGCTTTTTTATCTATACTTGGCGTTTCTAGCAATTCCTCTAAAGTTGCATTCTTAATGTTTTCAACGCTTCCAAACTTCATTAATAGATTTCTCCTTCTTTTTTCTCCTACATTAGGAATATCTTCAAGAATAGAGTGTAATGTTCTTTTATCTCTTAATGTTCTATGATAAGTGATAGCAAACCTATGCACTTCATCTTGTATTCTTCTAATCATTTGCATTAAGTTTGAGCTTCTATTTATTATAAGTTCTTTATTATTATATATAATTCCTCTTGTTTGATGTTTATCGTCTTTTACCAAACCACAAACCGGAATACTTATATTTAACTTTTCTAAAACTTCTAAAGCCACGTTTACTTGACCCTTTCCCCCATCCATCATTATAAGATCTGGGAAACTAGAAAATTTACCACTTGAGAAATTTAAATTTCTCTCTTGAATCTTCTTTATTTCTTCAAGTCCATGAGAAAATCTTCTTTCTAATATTTCTCTCATACTATCATAGTCATTAGCACCCTTTACTGATTTAATTTTAAATCTTCTATAATCGCTATTCTTAGACTTTCCTTCTTCAAAAACAACCATTGTACCAACTGAATCTACACCTTGTATATTAGAAATGTCATATGCTTCTATTCTAAAAGGAGATTCATCTAAATCTAATAAATATTGCAATTCTTCTAAAGATATTCTATTTACTTCCTTTTCTTTAAGGAACTTATCCTTAAATTGCTCTAAAGTTATTTTTGCATTATTCCTTACCATCTCTAGCATATCTTTCTTTTGGCCTTTTTGAGGTATCTTAATCCAAGCCTTAGCCCCTCTTTTTATTGTTAAGAAATCTTCTATAAGCTCTGAATCTTCTATATCTGGCACATATATAGTTCTAGGTATCTTAGCTGTTCCACCATAAAAAGATGTTATGAAATCTTCTAATACTTCCCCAATTTTATCATCTGCTGTATTTTCAAAGATAAAATGTTCACGCCCAGTAATTTTTCCTTCTCTCGAAAAGAATATTTGTATACAGCTGTCCTTTTCATCTTGATATATGTTTATAAAATCTTCATCGCCTTCCATAGTTTTAAATATCTTTTGTTTTTCTACTATTGCTTCGATGGCAAGTATTTTATCTCTATACTTAGCAGCTTTTTCAAACTCAAGATTCATTGATGCATCTTCCATATCTTTTTTTAAGGTCTTTATTATTGTTTTATCCTTACCATTAAGTATATCCATGATATCATTAATCATTTCACTATATTGTTCCTTAGTTACATATCCAGCACAAGGCGCAATACATTTTTTTATATGGTAATTTAAGCAAGGTCTAACTTTTTCTCCACCTTCATTTATTAACAATTTACAAGTTCTTATAGGAAAAATCTTATTAATCAAAGTTATTGTCTCATAGACTGCAGTTCCATTTGTATATGGTCCAAAGTATTTTGCTCCATCTTTAGCATACTTTCGCGTTACAAATACCCTTGGATAATCATCATTTGTAGTTATTTTGATGAAGGGATAAAATTTATCATCTTTTAACGCTATATTATATCTCGGACTATGTTTTTTAATTAAATTACATTCTAAAATTAAAGCTTCCATTTCAGAATCAGTCACTATGTATTCAAACTCAGAAATATTTTTAACCATAACTTTAACTTTTTCTGAGTGGTTTTTTGAATGTTGAAAATAACTTCTTACTCTATTTTTTAAAATTTTTGCCTTCCCAACATAAATAATTTCACCAAGAGAGTTTTTCATTATATAGACACCTGGTTTTTCTGGCAAGTTCTTAAGATGATAATCAAAATCAAACATCAAAATCCTCCCTTCAATTGTATTTCTTGTAATATAAATTTTATCACTATATAAGAAAGTAAACAAAGGGAATTTCTTTACAATTAATACTTAATAGTTGATAATGAACAATTAAGTATTAAACTTCTAGAGATGTTTAAAAAGTTAGATTTCATAATTTAACCTCTCTAAATTATTCTCTTAATTATTCATTATCTATTCTTAACTGCTCATTATTAAAAAGGTGAATTAAATCCCTCAAATTTAGGCCAAACTTTATCTTCACTTTCAACCTCAACTTCATTGCTAAAATCCCAAGGAATATTCAAAGAATCCCAATGTATTCCCCCACGTAACTCTCTAATGAATGGTTTTGTTACTTTATAATAAATTAAGGCATCTTTTTTACCTTTTATATAATATCCATGTGCACACCCCCTTGGAACATATATCAGGTTCTTATTGCTTTCATTTAATTCAACCATAGTATATTTTCCATAAGTTTTAGATTCCTTTCTTAAATCAACTACTACATCTTGTATTTCTCCTATTATGCATGTTATAAGTTTATCATGTTCCTCTGGAGGTAACTGAAAATGCATTCCTCTTACAACTCCTGGCTTTGCTATTGCATAATATTCTTCCTTAAATTCCGTGCTTAATCCATATATATTAAATTGAGTATCATTAAAAATTTTAATTAAATCACAAGTGCTTTCCATTGAAACAGTTGGTGTTATTAAATAACATCCTTCAACATCTAATTGTTTTACTCTAAACATAGTCTAATATCTCCTTTTAACCTCTGAAGTTATTTAGCTTTCTACAAGAAAGCCTAAGAATTAAGTCTCTATTTTAATATATGAGGTAAAAGATAAATAGTGAAAAACTAATAGTAAAAACTAAAACTTTGTAGAAAAATAGGTCGAGAAATAAATTCTCGACCTTTTACTCTATTATTCTCCAAGTACAGCCGCCCTTACAACTTTTGAAGCTATATCAGCTGCTGAACCTGCACCATTTTCACCTTGCTCTACTATTACTGCAACTGCAATTTTAGGATCATCTAAAGGAGCTGCTGATATGAACCATCCATGTGGCACTCCCTCTGAGCCATCATCTAGCATATAATCTGCTGTACCTGTTTTACCTCCAGCGTTAGTTCCTTCAAAAGCTGGCCATCTGTATATATTATTAGAAACTAAATAACCCATGTAATCTTTTATTGTGTTTGCTATTTCCTTCGAAATAACATTACTTTGTAAAGTTTTATTTTGTATTTCCTTAATTGTATTTCCGTCTTTATCTACTATCTTGTTTACTAGCTTAGGCTCCATAAGCACTCCATCATTAGCTACAGTTGCAGCTACTATTGCCATTTGCATTGGACTTGATAATACACTTGCCTGACCTATACCACTTTGTGCTATGTTTCCTAATTCATAATCTTTTAAAGAAGGAAATCTACTTTCAGATATGGACATTCCTATACCTGGAACCCTAGAGTTAAATCCAAATCTTTCTGATACTTCCTTCAACTTTTCATTTCCCATTTCCATTGATAATGTTCCAAAAACTACATTACTTGAAACTCTATATGCCATCTGAAGATCCAAATTTCCATGAGCTTGCTTCATATAATTATTAAGCTCTGTCCCATCATCAAAAGTTATTTTCCCAGTATCATTAAATGTTCTTCCTGTTATACTTGGATCATTTTCTAAAGCTGCTGCTAATGTTATTGTTTTAAATACAGACCCCGGAGGATATAGCCCATTTATTGTTCTGTTTAACAGTTTGCTTTCAGTATCCACACCAGTATTTGCATCTTCTATAGTTTGCTCCAAATTAGTTGGATCATATGTAGGTTTTGAAACCATAGCTAATACTTCACCAGTTTTTGGATTTAATGCAACTACAGCTCCTTTTAAATCTCCCATTGCATCATAAGCTACTTTTTGAAGATTATAATCTAACGTAGTTACTATTCCATTTCCTATTTTTTCTTCATCTCTATTTTCAAATGCTTTCTTTAAATCAAAGTTTTTTAATAAACTTCTAATCCCATTAGAAAAACTACTGTACTTTGATAACTCGTTATCATATTCTTCCTCTAGGCCAGTAATTCCAAACCTCTCATCTATATATCCTAATGCATGAACATATAAATCTCCATATACATATTCTCTACTTTGATTGAACTTATCTACTCTAATACTATTGGTTAGTGGATTTCCATCTTTATCATATATAGTTCCTCTTAAAATTTCATTTCTTCTAGCCCAAAGTCTTTTATTTCCTGAATCATTTGCTATATCAGGGCCCTTAAACACTTGAAAATAGGCTATATATGATATTAATGCTATAAAGCAAAAAAGAAATATCACCATAACGTTTCTTATACTTTTTGCTAAATCGTTCATAAAGTCCTCCTTATTTTGTAAAATCTATTAATATCATTATAACTATAAAGCTATATATTTAAACTGTAAAATTAAAAATACACATCATATTAAGTAATAGGTAAAGGAGTATTGTACTTTTTGCAATACTCCTTTTATATTATACATCAAAATCTTTAATTATACCTTAAATTCACCAATACTCTCTTCCATCTTTTTTGCTAATTCTCTTAAATTTGCAGCCATATTCATTATTTCTTCTGTAGAACTAAATTGCTCTTCTGTTATAGCTGTAATTTCTTCAGTTGCTGCAGCAATTTCTTCCATCGAAGCTGCACTACTTTCAACTATATATAATATCTCTTCTTTCTTAGATGTTACAACATTATTAGAGTTTATTATAGATTCTATAGCACTCCTCATAACCATGATCTCATCACTTATAACTTTTAATGACTCAGCAGTATTTTTCACACTATTGCTTTCTTTTATAGAAACATTTCTTGTTTGCTCCAATATATCAACTGTTCTATTGATCTTTTTATGAATATCTGATGTTGTAATTTTTATTATCTCAGTAGCCTCTTTAGAATTTTCTGCAAGCTTGTTAATTTCCTTTGCAACCACAGCAAAACCTTTTCCAAACTCCCCTGCATGTACAGCTTCTATAGATGCATTGATAGATATTAAATTTATACTATTTGCTATATCATCTATTATATTTACAAAATCATTTATTTTATTTGTACTTGCTGAGATATCTAATATATCATTAGATAAATCTTTTATAGATTTTTGAAGATCTGAATTATCTACTAATAGTTCTTGCATTCCTTCATTATTACTTTTCGCATTCGTACTTAATACCGAATATAAATTATTTAGCACATTAATGGTTTTAGAAACTTCCTTTATAGAATCCCCCAAAACATTAACATTATTAGATATATTGACCATGCTATCAGCCTGCTGTTGTGTTACTACTGAGATATTTTCAATAGAAGTAGCCACTTGCTTAGAAGCTTCATACATCTCATTAGATGACTCATCTATCTTTGTAGTATTCTCATTTAAAACTTCTGATAAAGAAAGATTATCCTTCATTACTGTTGTAAGAATACCAAAAGAATTATTTAACTCCCTTATAACATCACCAATTTCGTCATCCAAATCTATTTTTGATCTTTTAGTAAAGTCTTTTTCTCCCATGGATTTACTCATATTATTTATATCAATTATAGCATTTAAATACTTTTTTATTATGATAGAAGCAACTAATATTATTACTACAGAAAATATTATAGTAATTATTAATGTATATACTATACTTGTAATAATACTTTTATTTAAACTACTTTTATCATAAATACTTGTAATCTTAAAATCATTTGTAAATTTATGATAAGTAAATATTTTACTATTATTACCTATCTTCACCTCATTTTCCTCTTTATTCTGTTCAATTATTTTACTTAATTCATCATTAAGCTTTGTATTTATCTTTTCTTTATTATTACTTGCCATTATTGTTCCAAAACTATCTGTTAAATTAACTTCTATTCCATCCATATTTATTGCATCAATTTGCTCTTGGAACATAGATGTTGAAACCTGAAGAAAATAATCTTTATTATCTATGTTAACTTTTATAACAATAAATCCCTTATCCCCTGATATTATAGCATTTGACCAAGATACTCCCATTGATCCCCCTTGAACAAAAGTTAGTCCATCTACATATGATCTACTTAGTCCCCCTGAATATGCTATAAATTCATTCTTCTCGTTCTTAACAGCTATCGAAGTTACATCTAAATTATTTTTCATAAATGAATCTATAAAACTATTAGCTCTATCCTTATCTTTTATTCCCTTTTCTACTGAATATATTAAATCTTCTAAATCAACAATCATATTACTGATTAAGCTTTTCCCAAACCCCTTTGTTTGCTCTAAAACTTCATTTACCCTAGCTTTCTCATTCCTATACGATATTAAAGATGAATATGCAGCTAACGATAAACTTGATATTAAAGTAATTGTAATAAGAAATATTAATATTTTTTGAGTTATAGTTAATCTTCTTTTATTACTAGACTTCAACTTTCTACTGTCTCTGAATTCGATATCTTTATTAACTTTCTCTTCAAATTTTATCCTTTTGCTTTTTTTAGACAAAATGCTACCTCCCCCGAAGCTATAAATATTTCTCTCTAAAAATTAAATTAACCAAACTATATAAAAATAAAAAAAGTAATGATTCTCACCATTACCTTTTCTTATATTATACTACATTTTATTCCAATTTTATATATTTTTTTATTTTAATACTCTTCTGATATCTTTTGCAATATACCAAGAGCAAAAAACATTGTTAACATAGAACTACCGCCATAACTTATCAGTGGCAAAGTTATACCTGTAAGTGGTATAACAGTAAATATTCCACCTATAATAACTAAAGTCTGACAAGCTATCATTGTACTAAACCCAACAGCAGCTAATTGACTAAACTTATCATTTGTTAAAAATGCTATTCTTATTCCTCTGTAAAACAATAAGAAGTATATTATAATTAATCCTACTGCAAATATAATACCAAATTCTTCGCAAATAACAGCAAAAATAAAATCACTTTCACTTGCAAAAATTAAATCAGGATATCCATTACCTAAACCTACACCAAATAATCCACCTGATGATATAGCATATAAGCCCTGAACTATTTGGTACCCTTCATTACTAGCATATTTCCATGGATCAAGCCAAATTTTCACTCTTCTTTGTACGTGTCCAAAAACGCCATAAGCCCCTACTGCTCCTATTGCCGAAAGCCCTAAACATGTAAATACATATTTTTTCTTTGAAGTCGCAATATATAGCATAGTTACAGATATTCCAAAAAATATTAAAGTTGATCCTAAATCTGTTTGCAGAACCATACATACTAATGAGAACATAACAATAACAGCTGGCTCTATTAATTGCTTAAAGTCCTCTTTAATTACATTTTTACTTTCATATGTCATAAGGGAAGAAGCTAAGTATAAAACTAATGCTATCTTTCCGAATTCTGATGGCTGGAACCCAAAAGGTCCTATATAAACCCAGTTCATCGCCCCATTTGTTTCCACATTAAATATAAGACCATATATTAATGCCATAGGCATAAATATTAAAGTAATAATCATATATATTTTTTTATACTTAGCAAAGCCTTTTAGATCTGGCAATGCTACAACTATAGCTATATATGCTATTATTCCAAGTACAGCCCATATTAATTGCTTTATAGCAAAATTAGGATCTAATCTATATAATACCGCAATTCCAACTACAGCTAGTATACTTGAAAATATAAGCATAAACTTATCCCCATCAGGATAAAAACGTCTTATTAGATAGTGGGAAAATCCTATGATTATACATAGAATTATACCTATTATTAACGCTTTAGTATCAAAAGGTTTTTTTAGTAGTGCTAAATTAGTAAACAGAAGTAAACATAGTAGATAAATTAATTTCAGAACTCTTTTTTCTAACTTTAATGTACTATTCATAAACTCACCCCTAGTTCTTATCTGCTCTTATAACCTTAAATATAGCACTGCCTATTCTTATAAGATCATTAGCTCTTATCTTTGAATATCCGTTAACTCTTTCATCATTTATAAAAACACCATTAGTACTATTTAAATCTTCTATTACTATCTCATTATTTTTAACTATAATTTTCGCATGATTTCCTGAAGCATATTGATCATCTAATTTTATTGTATTTCCTTCTTTTCTGCCTATAGTTATAGTTCCTCTTAACAATAAAATAGATCCCTCTTCTAAGTTTGAGTTCTCACCTGTACTTAGCACTTCTATTCCATAATTCTTTTTAGCAGAAGATTGTTTTCTTCTTCCACTTCCCTTTACATCCTTGTACATTATTTTTAGTGCATAATATATTATAAAATAAAGTATTATCATAAATGCCACACCGAAAACTAATGTCATTAGCTTTGAAAAACCCATCTCTTCACCTCAAAATTAGTATTTTATTACCATTATATATTAAAACTTCTAGTTAAAAATAACAAGTATACTTAACTTATCTTAACATGTTTTTAAGATATTTCCCAGTATATGAATTATTTACTTCACTTATTTGTTCTGGAGTTCCTGTTGCAACTATACTTCCACCTTTATCTCCGCCTTCTGGACCTAAATCTATTATATGATCTGCGCACTTTATTAAATCCAAATTATGTTCTATAACTACTACTGTATTTCCTGCTTCAACAAGCCTTTGAAGTATTTCAACAAGTTTACTTACATCATCTATATGAAGTCCTGTTGTTGGTTCATCTAAAATATATAATGTTTTACCTGTACTTCTCTTTGAAAGTTCAAATGCTAACTTTATTCTTTGAGCTTCTCCTCCTGATAATTGAGTTGAAGGCTGCCCTAGTCTTATATATCCAAGTCCAACATCATTTAATGTTTCTAACTTATTCTTTATTCTTGGAAGATTTTCAAAGAATTTTAAAGCTTCCTCAACAGTCATATTAAGTACATCATCTATTGATTTTCCCTTATACTTAACCTCTAAAGTTTCTCTATTATATCTTTTACCCTTACATACTTCACAAGGAACATATACATCAGATAAAAATTGCATTTCTATTCTTATTATTCCATCTCCTGCACACGCTTCACATCTACCACCTTTTACATTAAAGCTAAATCTTCCTGGTTTATATCCTCTCATTTTAGCTTCTGGAGTAGTAGAAAATAGTTCTCTTATTATATCGAAAACACCTGTATAAGTAGCAGGGTTTGACCTTGGAGTTCTTCCTATTGGGCTTTGATCTATATCTATTATTTTATCAATATTTTCATATCCAATTATTTCTCTATGATTTCCTACAGGAGTTTTACTTCTATTAACTAATCTATTTAATCCCTTATATAATATTTCATTAACTAATGTACTTTTTCCAGAACCTGATACTCCAGTTACCATAGTTAATGTTCCTAAAGGAATTTTTACATTTACATTTTTTAAATTATTTTCTTTAGCCCCCTTAATAGTTATGAAATTTCCATTTCCTACTCTTCTCTCTCTTGGAATTTCAATTTTCTTTTCCCCTATTAAGTATTGACCTGTTAGTGAATTTTTACACTTTTTTATATCTTCAACAGTACCCACTGCAATTATTTCTCCTCCATGTTCTCCTGCCCTTGGTCCTATGTCTACTACAAAATCTGCTTCTCTTATAGTATCTTCATCATGTTCAACTACTATTACAGTATTACCTATATCTCTTAAGTTTTTCAGTGTACTTATCAATCTATCATTATCTCTTTGATGTAGTCCTATACTTGGTTCATCTAAAATATACAGTACTCCCATAAGAGCCGAACCTATTTGTGTTGCAAGTCTTATTCTTTGAGCTTCTCCACCAGATAATGTGCCAGAATTTCTTGCTAAGTCTAAATAATCTAACCCTACATCAATTAAAAATTTAAGTCTGTTTTTAATTTCTTTAATTATTTGATCACTTATTATTTGATCTTTTTCAGATAAAATCAAAGAATTAATATATTCAAACTCTTCTTTTATCGATAATGTTGTGAATTCATAAATATTTTTATCACCAACTCTAACTGCTAGTGCTTCATTTTTTAACCTTGCCCCTTTGCACTTAGGGCATTTATTATTACTCATATATTGTTCAATTTCAGTCTTTATAATATCAGAGTTAGTATCTCTATATCTCCTTTTTAAAGAATTTATTTCACCATCATATGCATATGAATATTGTGACTTAACACCATCCTTAGTATAAATGACTTTCATTTTCTTCCCATTAGTTCCGTAGAGTAATAAATCCAATTCTTTTCTACTAAGTTCCTTTACCGGTCTACTTAAGTCTAAATCATACTCTTCACTTAATGCTTTTAATATTGCATAAGTCCAAGAATCTTCTTTCAATCTACCTTCTCCCCATGTAGCAATAGCACCTTCTAATATACTTAAGTCCTTATTAGGAATTATTAAATCTTCATCTAATTCTATTAAAGTTCCTAATCCATCACAGTAATCACATTTTCCAAAAGGTGAGTTGAATGAAAACAATCTAGGTGCTAATTCATCTATACTCATTCCGCATTCTGGACATGCAAAATTTTCGCTAAATAATATATCCTCTCCATCTATTACATTTATAATTACTAAACCATCTGCTAATTTTAATGCTGTCTCGATGGAATCTGTTAATCTTCCTTCTATACCATCTTTAATAATAACTCTATCAACAACTGCTTCTATATTATGTTTTTTATTCTTATCTAATGTAACTTCTTCTTCGGCTAATTCATATATAGACCCATCAATTCTTGCTCTAACAAATCCACTTCTCTTAATGTTATCTAGCACCTTTTCATGAAGTCCCTTTTTTCCTCTTATCATAGGAGCTAAAACTTGAACTTTAGTTTTATCCCCAATAGACATTACACTATCCACAATTTGATCAACAGATTGCTGTTCTATTGGAATTTTACATTTTGGACAATATGGTTTTCCTATCCTTGAATATAATAATCTTAAATAATCATATATTTCAGTTATAGTTCCAACCGTTGATCGTGGATTTTTGCTTGTAGTTTTTTGATCTATAGATATCGCAGGAGATAAACCTTCTATATACTCTACATCAGGCTTATCCATCTGTCCTAAAAACTGTCTTGCATATGATGATAATGATTCTACATATCTTCTTTGTCCCTCTGCATATAAAGTATCAAATGCTAAAGAAGACTTTCCTGATCCAGATAAACCAGTAAATACAACTAATTTATCTCTTGGAATTTCCAATGATACATTTTTTAAATTATGTACTTTTGCACCTCTTATAATAATTTTATCTTTCATACTAATTTGCCCCTTCTTATTTTATAACATTAGTGTTTCATTTCTTTTCTAAAATTAATCTCGAACAAACGTTCTTTATTATATTCTAAATTTTATTATAATTATTGTCAATTATATAATAAATATTTGTAAATACTTTGACTAACTTTACTTATTACTGTAAATAGCCTACTTTTATATCCTTACCAATTTAATTTTAAGTTTCTCTTAGCAAAACATCGTTAACTTTTTCATTCTTTCATTAAAATTTAATATTAAAATTTAAAATATAAAATCAAAAAGGGCTTAATGCCCTTTTCTAAACTCCTTCAAAATTAAATAATGGGATAAAACTTTCCTTATCGGTTCCTTCTTCTTGTATAAATCCATTTTCCACCCCAATACTCAATGCATAATCTATCATTGTATCATAGTGCTTTTGATTTAATGGTTTATTTAATTCTGGATAAGTTTTTACATTTTCAAGTGGTGTATACTGATTCATAATACTAATATAAACTTTATTTCCATATATATTATGAATGTGCTCTATTATCTTTTTGGAATCGAATAATAATCCTGGTAACATAAGATGTCTTATTATTACTCCTTTTTGTATTATTCCTTTTTCATCAAACTCAACTTCACCAACTTGACTTACCATTTCATTAATCGCATCCTTAGCATAATTAAAGTAATCCTTAGCCTTAGAGTATTTACTTGAATATTTTGTATCAAAGTATTTCATATCTGGTAAGTATACATCTATATATCCTTTTAACAACTTTATAGTTTCTACTTTTTCATATCCACTACTATTATAAATTATAGGGAGTTTTAGTCCGTTTTTTCTAGATATAACAATAGCTTCGATTATTTGAGGAACATAATGAGTTGGAGTAACTAAATTTATATTCAAGGCTCCTTTATTTTGCAACTCTATAAATATTTCTGCTAACCGTTCTACAGTTATTTCTTTTCCCCATTCACATTGGCTTATATTGTAATTTTGACAAAATACACACTTTAATGTGCAATGAGAGAAAAATACTGTTCCAGAACCAATATCTCCAGATATACATGGTTCTTCCCAATAATGAAGGGCAGCTCTTGCTACCCTTATTTTATCTCCAGCTCCACAAAACCCTCTTTTGCCGTTTATCCTATTTACACCGCAATTTCTAGGACATAACTTACAGTTTTCTAATAAATTCATCACATTATCACCTAATTACTTACTTTTCAAATCATTAATTATGTCACGTAATTCTGCAGCTCTTTCAAATTGTAAGTTTTTAGCTGCTTCCATCATCTCTTCAGTATATTTCTTGATTAATTTCTTCTTATCCTTTTCCGAAACTTTCTTAGCACCTTCAACCTTATATTCAACTTTTTCTTCTGATACTTTTGTAGCTTCAATAACTTCTCTTACTTCTTTAATTATAGTTTGAGGAGTAATTCCATGCTCCTCATTATACTTAATTTGAATTTCTCTTCTTCGTTCAGTTTCCTTTATAGCTTTATTCATTGACTTAGTAATATTATCCGCATACATTATTACTTTACTTTCAGAGTTTCTTGCTGCTCTTCCTATAGTTTGAATTAATGAAGTCTCTGAACGTAAGAAACCTTCTTTATCAGCATCTAATATTGCTACTAATGCAACTTCTGGGATATCTAATCCCTCTCTTAAAAGGTTAATTCCAACTAATACATCAAATTCTCCAAGTCTCAAATCTCTTATAATTTTCATTCTTTCTATTGTTTCTATATCTGAATGCATATATGTAGTTTTAATACCTAGGTCTTTCAAGTATTTAGTTAAATCTTCTGCCATTCTTTTAGTTAGCGTTGTTATAAGAGTCCTAAAGCCTTTCTCTGTAGTTTTCTTAATTTCTGCATATAAATCATCTATTTGACCTTGCACTGGTCTTATTTCTATAACCGGATCAATCAATCCTGTTGGTCTTATAACTTGTTCAGCTATATTTGTTGAATGATCTATTTCATATTGACTTGGAGTCGCACTTACAAAAACTACTTGATTCATTTTTTCTTCAAATTCTGGAAACTTTAATGGTCTATTATCATATGCACACGGTAATCTAAATCCATATTCCACCAACGTATCTTTCCTTGATCTATCACCTGCATACATTGCTCTACATTGTGGTAAAGTAACATGACTTTCATCTATAAACATTAAATAGTCATCTGGAAAATAATCAAGTAATGTTTGAGGTGGAGTTCCTGGATCTCTACCATCTAATATTCTAGAATAGTTTTCTATTCCACTACAATATCCCATTTCTCTAATCATCTCTATATCATAATTAGTTCTTTGTCTCAATCTTTGAGCCTCTAATAACTTCTCCTGACTATTAAGTTCTCTTAATCTATCTTCTAATTCATCTTCAATACTTTTTATAGCTTTTTCTAAAACTTCTGGAGAAGTAGCAAAGTGAGATGCTGGAGAAATAGATACATGATTTCTTTCTCCTAGTATATTTCCGGTTAAAACATCAAACTCTCTAATTCTTTCAATTTCATCTCCAAAGAACTCCACTCTAATTCCTTTATTTGATGAAGATGCAGGAATTATATCTAAAGAATCTCCCCTAACTCTAAAGCTTCCTCTTGCAAAATCTATGTCATTTCTTTCATATTGTATCTCTATAAGCTTTCTAATTATCTCATCTCTCTCTTTTTCCATTCCTGTTCTTAAAGAAATAGTTAACTTTTTGTATTCTTCCGGATTACCTAAACCGTATATACAAGATACAGATGCAACTATTATTACATCTCTTCTTTCCAATAAAGCTGATGTAGCAGAATGCCTAAGTTTATCAATTTCATCATTTATAGATGCATCTTTTTCTATAAATGTATCCGTTTGTGGTACATACGCTTCAGGCTGATAGTAATCGTAGTATGAAACAAAGTATTCTACAATATTATTAGGAAAAAACTCTTTAAACTCAGAACATAATTGAGCTGCTAATGTTTTATTGTGAGCTAAAATAATTGTTGGTTTTTGAACTCTCTCTATTATATTAGCCATCGTATATGTTTTACCAGATCCAGTTACTCCTAATAAAGTTTGACCTTTATCTCCTCTTTCTATTGAATTTACTAAGCTCTCAATAGCTTGTGGCTGATCTCCAGTTGGCTTAAATTTTGATTCAATCTTAAATTGTGGCATTTTTTCACCCCCATAAATTTTATTTATTATGTTTATATTTTATCCTTTATACTTGCCTTATACAATTAATAATAATCTTTTTATTAAATAAAGTATTAACAATAAAAATAGATGTTCCTAAACTCTTTATTTATCACTAAAACTTAGAATTTCAACATCTTAAATAATTACATTTTTAAATTTTAAATTCTATATTCCATTAATTTAAAAATAATTATAGAAATAAAAAGAAAGCTTATCGCTTTCTCTTCATTTGCTCTAATACTTTTTTAAAGTCATCATTATCTACACTTAATGCATCATCCACTTTAACCATTTTTGGTACAAGAAGTAATCCTAACCTTTTATTCTTTGGTATTATAGTTAAATCGAGCATTTCCCCGGAAATCCTTCTAATTTTAACCGAAATTTCTTCAATACTATCCCTAACTATTTTAAATATTTCTACTTCTGAAACAGTTTTTACATTGTTAACTTCTATTATTTTATCTCCTCGTCTTATCCCCGCTTCATATGCAGGTGATGTTGGTGAAACTTCTAATACAGAAACTCCATCATTATCAGTTACATAAATATATTTTCCATCTTCCTCAATTTTATTTTGAATTCTAATCATTATTTCATGTCCTAATGGTGCAAAAGCTATAACAACAATTTGTCCAACTACACCAAACTGTGAAACTTGTGCTATCAATGTTAGTAAAACTCCATAAATTAATATTCCAACTCCTGAATAAATAGGCTTTTTAATCTTATCTTTAGTAAATGATACAGAGTTATACCCTATAACTCCATATAATGGTATTGCACCTATTATAGCAGTACTTAATATCAATAATGTTTCTGCTCTATTTATTATTGGCCACCAATTAGGGGTATCAACAACTGATGTCGTAACGCTTGAAATACTTCCTGAAAAAGCTATAAATATAGCTACTGGTAAAGCCCAATATCTATTATATGCAAATCCACCTACTATTTTATCGTTCCTATTAGAAAATACGGGTATAGCTCCTCTACCACCATCAAAAATCACTAGAACTCCTTCAACTACATGCATAATTCCAACGAACGTCATAAGTGATAATATGTTTACATTAATATATGATTCAGTATTAGTTATATTAGATAAAATACCTGACAAAATACTTATCATTCCCAAAACTGCCCCAGAATAAGAAAAACATATAAATCTCTTTTTTATAAATAGTAATAAAATTGATATCATAAACATTATTTCTATTCCAGAATTCTCATTAAATATGATTCCTAAACTACTCATCATTAAACTTACTATAACCCCACCTATTATTCCTAAAGAAATCTGTGATAAAGTAAGTTCTAAAGGGGAGTTAATACTCTCCCCAATAGTCATCTTCTGCATTATTGTTATTCTTTTATTCTTTAAGTAGAACATTATTCCTAAAACTACTAGCATCAATATGTGCATTGGCTCAATTATGGCATATGCTACTGTTCTCAATGTATATAGTATTAACTCCATCTGTGAGCCTCCTATTTTAACTTATCTTTCATCGCCTCTACTGCTTTATTAAATTGTGGATCTATACTTCTATCATATTCTTTTGATAAAATTTCTTCAGGAATCGTCACTTCAACATCAGGCTTTATTCCAATTTTGTGTATATTTTCTCCATTAGGCGTATAATACTTTGAAGTTGTTACTTTTAATCCACCATTTCCATCTTTAAATTCTATTAATTGTTGAACTACACCCTTACCAAAACTTGTTGTTCCAATTATAGTTCCCGCACCATAATCTCTTAGTGCTCCAGTAACTACTTCTGATGCTGATGCACTTCCTCCATCTATTAATATTACTAAAGGCATCCCTTCTGCTTCTCCACCTATAGATTTTGATTCTTGTTTATTGCCATATTTATCTACAGTATAAGTTACTACCTCTCCTTTTGGTATAAATTGTGAAGCTACATTAACTGCTTCGCCTAAGAAACCACCTGGATTTCCTCTTAAATCCAGAATCATTCCCTTCATACCTTTATTTTTTAATTCAACTATCTTTTCTTTAAAGTTCTTTGCTACATCTTCATCAAAAGAAGATATTTGTATATATCCTATATTTCCATCTATTATTTCGCCTCTAACTGAAACTACCTTAATCACGTCTCTAACTATTGTTATATCAATTTCTTTTGAGTTTGCTCTAGCAATAGTTAATGTTACTGGTTTTCCTTGCTCACCTTTTATCATAGATACTGTTTTTTCTACATTTGGCTCTGTTATATCTGTACCATCAACTTTTAATATAACGTCTCCGCTTTTTAACCCTGCTTCTTCTGCTGGTGAACCCTCTATAGGCGCTACAACTGTTACTTTATCATCTTTAATTCCAAGCTGAGCCCCTATTCCTACAAAATGCCCTTCACTTTGCTCTACAAATGACTTGTATTCACTCGCATTCATAAATACAGTATATGGATCTTTTAGTGACTGCGTCATTCCTTTAATTGCAGATTCTAAAAGGATATTATCATCTATTTCTCCATCATATTTTGCAAGCAATGCATCCCTTACTTGAAATAACAAATCGTATTTCTTCACATCTTTGATATCATTTAAATCTTTTGCAACATCCTCGCTTACATTCTTTAAACTTAATCCATTAAATGCAAATATATTTCCCATGTAGAAAAACATTATATTTGAAAATAAAAACACTATAACTATCCCCACTATAATTAATGGTTTTTTAAACTTATTATTTCTTCTTCTACTTTTACTATTGTTATCCTCCATATCTTAATACTTCCTTTCATAAAACTCTCCTAGATTATATATACATTATCTATACTACTAGATTTCTTTAAATATGTTTTAAGTGGAGATAAACTCCACTTAAAACATATCAATTATTCTCTCTTTTTATTTAATATTTTATACATCTAAGAATTTTCTTAGTGCAACTATACTTCCTATAGCTCCAACTATTATTCCACCCAAAAGGAATATCCAAGTTAATGTTCCAAGTACAAATCCTGGAACAACTAATGTAACTAGGAACATATTTGATACTATGTAGCCATAAGCCCATTTATATAATCCAAATAGTAATAAGCTTGCAAGTAATGAACCTACTGTACCGATTATCATCCCTTCAATTATAAATGGCCATCTTATAAACCAGTCAGTAGCTCCTACAAACTTCATTATTCCAACTTCTTTTCTTCTTGTATATACTGTTATTTTAGTTGTATTAGTTATTAAGAATATAGATACCCCTGTAAATACAGCAAATAATATTAAGCCAGCTATTCTAACACCACCGACAAACTTACTTATAGTATTTATCATATCTTGCTGATTTGATATATTTTCTACACCGCTCATATCTTTAACAGCATTACTAATAGCATTTGCATATTCCGGATCTTCTAATTTTACTATAAATGAACTTGGAAGCGGATTGTTTTGTAAATCATATCCTTGTAATAATCCTGGATTATCCTTTAAACTTTCTTTGAAGTTTACAAAGGCTTCTTCCCTTGATTCGTATATTACTTCTTTAGCTCCTTCTTGTTCATTTAATTTCATCTCTATTTCTCTTTGATCTAATAACTTTATATCATCTTTTAAGAAAACTTTAATCTCTACTTTTGACGCAACATCTTCTATTGCCTTATTAAAGTTTAACCCCAATAAAGTAAATGTACCAAATATAAAGAATGTTATTAGTACAGTAATCATTGCTGCTATACTTAATGTTCTATTTCTTTTAAGACTTTTTAAGGCGTCTATAAAAAAGTACTTTAATGTATTAATCTTCATTTCCGTACATCCCCCTCTTAGTATCTCTTGCTATACATCCTTTCTCTATAGCAATAACTCTCTTCTTCATATTATCAACTATGTCCTTAGCATGAGTCGCCATTAATATAGTTGTACCTGCTCTGTTTATATCCTCTAATAAATCCATTATTTCCTTAGCTGTTTCTGGATCTAAATTCCCCGTTGGTTCATCACATATTAAAACTGATGGATTATTAACTATTGCCCTTGCTAATGCAACTCTTTGTTGCTCTCCTCCTGATAATTCATTTGGGAACATCTTGTACTTATGAGAAAGTCCAACCAAAGATAATACCATAGGAACTCTTTTTCTAATTTCCTTCTGAGAAGCTTCTACAACTCTCATCGCAAAAGCAACATTTTCATATACATTTAATGTAGGTATTAGTCTAAAGTCCTGAAAAACCATACCTATTTTTCTTCTATAATAAGGTATTTGTCTTCTTGTTATTGCTGAAAGTTTTTTTCCTGCAACTGTTATATCCCCAACTGTTGGATCAGTTTCTTTAATTAACATCTTAATAAAAGTTGATTTCCCAGCTCCTGAAGGTCCAACTAAAAATACAAATTCACCTGACTCTATATTTATATTTACATCTGCTAAAGCCTTAACATTATTATCATACAGCTTAGATACATTCTTAAATTCTATCATTTCACAACACCTCGCATAAGCGTATTTTTTTTAAAGTTGTTAAACCCATAGCGTTATTATAGCATAACAAAGTCTAAGGAAAAACTTTTTTTATGCTTTTACAACTAAGAAAATCTATATTTATTCAGTTTTCTGCAAAAATTTCATTATTTCTTAATAATCTGCAAAGCCTTTACCTAAAGCCTCTGTCGATTCACTTACTGTTAAGAACGCTTCTGGATTTTTATTTTTTATAAATTGCTTTAGAGTTATAAATTGTTTTGATGTTAATACAGTATACACTATTGTCATATCTTCTTTTGTATATCCACCTTTTCCAGTTAATATTGTACATCCTCTATCAATATCATTATTTATAAAGTCTACAACTAATTTTTCCTTATTTGTAATTATAAATACTTGCTTAACTGGATTTAATCCTGCAATAAATTTATCAACTAAAATTCCTATTAAAGTCGCACTTAAAAGTCCAAATAACCCTTTTTCTATCCCAAATGAGTAAATAGCTAATAAAGTTACTGTACAATCAGCTAATAGTAATCCTTGACCTATTGGCAAATGAAAATATTTATTAATAATTTTAGCAATTATACTAGTTCCACCTGTTGAAGCATCTTGATAAAACGTGATAGCTGTACCTAAAGCTAATACCGCTGAACCAAATACACATGCTAAAAATAAATTATCTGTAATTGCCTTTGGTTCAAAAAACGATTCAAAAATCCACATTATTACTGACATCATTATAGTAGCATATATACTCTTTGCTCCAAAAGACCCACCGATTAAAAAAAATGCAAGAGCAAACAAGATAAAATTAAATATAAAAACTAATACACTTGGATTAATATCTATTAACTGATTTATAGCTAGAGCTAATCCTGAAACTCCTCCTGCTGCTATATCAAGTGGAAAGAAAAAATACTCTAATCCGAAGGCAACTATTGCTACTCCTATTGTAGATAAAATATATTCTTTTAACTTTTTCATATGTCCTTTTATTCTCCTTCTAATAAATAGTCCCATCCTTAACTATTATTGTATATTTTTAAAACCTTCTCCCATAACCTCATGAACTTCACCAACTGTTATAAATGCTTTTTCATCTACTTTTCCTATATATTGCTTTAACTTTATAAATTCACTTCTTCCTAAGACTGCATATAAAACACAAGTATCTTTTCCTGTAAAACCACCAATACCTTTTAAATATGTGCATCCTCTTTCTAAGTCATTCATTATAAATTTTGCTATTTCGTCATGTTTACTACTTATAATTGTTACTTCCTTACATGCATGGAATCCTTCTATTACCTTATCTATAGCAATTCCGTTAATTATTACTGAAAGCAGTCCATACAGCCCTATGTTTATACCAAAAGTAATAGCCCCTAATAAGGTTACTATAAAATCTACAGCTAATAAAGACTTACCTATATCAATATGAAAAAATTTATTTAGTATTTTTGCTATTGTATCTGTACCTCCAGTCGATGCATTTGCATTAAATACTATTGCCATACCTACAGCTGTAATAAAGGTTCCAAATATTGAAGCTAACATTAAATCATTTGTTATAGCCTGAGGATTAAAGAAATTTTCAATTATAGTCATCATTCCAGCTAAGCTAAAACTTGAAACTATAGTCTTAACCCCAAAATTTTTCCCAAGAAAAATAAATCCAACAACAAACAACACCAAGTCCATAATAAATACTAAAGGTCCAGTTGATATAGCCGGTATATAATAATTTATTACTATTGCAAGTCCTGTTAACCCCCCTGCAGCAATATTATTAGGTATAAAGAAATATTCTAAAGATAGTGCAACCAAAAACACCCCTAGCAATATTAATAGATATTCTTTTATTTTATTATTCATATATATCCCCCTTTCTTCGAGAATTTTTATTATTTTTCCTCATTTTATTGTTTCTTATCCAAATCTTATACTAATATTTTCTTATAATAATTAAATAAACTTCATTTACTATTATATTACTATTTTTGTTAATTGTAATTTAAAATTTAAAAATAAAAAGCTGTAGATAATTTCTACAGCTTTAGTGGTAAATATAGCTATTTTTAGTGATTTATTTTAAATTATTATAGTAAGCTTGTTATTTCTTTAGAGAAATTGCTTTTTTAGCCTTTTCTACAACATTAGCTGATGTTAATCCATACTTTTCTAATAGTTGATTTGGCAATCCACTTTCTCCAAACACATCATTTACTCCAACCTTTAATACTGGTACTGGAATTTCTTCTGTTATTACTTCTGATACAGCTGAACCAAGTCCACCAATTACATTATGTTCTTCAACAGTAACTATAGCTCCTGTTTCTTTTGCAGCTTTAACTAATATTTCCTTATCTATAGGCTTTAATGTATGAATATTTAATACTCTTGCATTAATTCCTTGCTTTCCCAACTCTTCTTTTGCTTCTAATGCAACATCTACCATTATTCCTGTAGCAACTATTGTTACATCATTTCCTTCAGTTAATGTTACACCTTTTCCTATTTTAAATTCATAAGTATTTTCATCATTTATAACATTTACTGCCGCTCTTCCAAGTCTTACATAACAAGGACCATCATATTCTGCAATAGCCTTTATAGCTGCTTCAGTTTCCACAGCATCTGCTGGACATATTACAGTCATGTTAGGGATACTCCTCATTAAAGCTAAATCCTCTATAGCTTGATGAGATGCTCCATCTTCTCCTACTGTTAGACCAGCATGAGTTGCGCATATTTTAACATTTAACTTTGGATAACAAATAGAGTTTCTAATTTGCTCAAATGCTCTCCCTGCTGCAAACATAGCAAAAGTACTTACATATGGTACTTTACCACAAGTAGACAAACCTGCTGCAACACCCATCATATTTCCTTCTGCTATTCCCATATTAAAAAATCTTTCTTCACAAACAGCTTTAAAATCTGCAGTTTTGGTAGATTTTGAAAGATCTGCATCTAAAACTACTATATTTTCATTTACATTTGCTAATGAAGCTAATGCTTTTCCATAAGCTTCTCTTGTGGCAATCTTCTTACTCATTAATTGTTACCTCCAATTTCTGCTAATGCTTGCTTACATTGTTCTTTATTTGGTGCTGTTCCATGCCATGATGCTTGATTTTCCATGAATGAAACACCTTTACCCTTTATTGTATTACATATAACAACTGTTGGTTTTCCTTTACAATTTTTAGCTTTTTCTATTGCATTAAGTATTTCATCTATATCATGGCCATCTATTACCAAAACGTTCCAACCAAAAGCTTCAAACTTTTTATCTATTGGTGAAGGATTCATAACTTTTGTTATATCTCCATCTATTTGTAAACCATTAAAATCAATAAATGCAGTTAAATTATCTAATTTATAATGAGCTGCTGACATAGCTGCTTCCCAAACTTGACCTTCTTCAAGTTCTCCATCTCCTAAAAGTGCATAAACTCTATAATCTTTATTATCTATCTTACCAGCTAAAGACATTCCTACCGCTACTGAAATACCTTGGCCTAATGATCCAGTCGACATGTCTATTCCAGGTAAGCATTTCATGCTTGGGTGTCCTTGTAATCTTGATCCAATCTTTCTTAAAGTACTTAACTCCTCAACAGGGAAATATCCTCTTCTCGCCAATACACTATATAAAACAGGAGCTGCATGACCTTTAGATAAAACAAATCTATCTCTATCTGCATCCTTAGGATTTTTCGGATCTATGTTCATCTCTCCAAAAAATAATGTAGTTAATATATCTGCCGCTGATAATGAACCACCTGGATGTCCTGAACATGATTCTGTCAACATTGAAACTATATCTCCACGTACAGTTTTAGCTAATGACCTTAATTCTTCAATATTTTTAATCATTTTTTATCCTCCTAAGATTTTAATTTACCTGTAACTATATTGTGCTAAATTTTCTAAAATTATTTTAGCATAATATTTTTATTCTGTATATACTAATCGTTTATTTTTTTCATAAAACATAATATTTTTTGGCAAAAGTGCTACTCTATTTATTTATAGTGTAGCACTTTTCTCTGTGTCTTGTCATTTTCTATATAATCTATATAAATAAAAGAAACCCAATATGGGTTTCTTAAGTATTTAATATACTCTTTTATATAAATAAAACTTTATGCAAGATTTAAACTAATTAATAAAGCTTTATTAACTTTTTTCATATCGGCATCTGTCATATGCCCAATTTTTTCTTTTAGTCTTTTTTTATCCAAAGTCCTTACCTGTTCTAATAAAACAACAGAATCTCTATTTAATCCATATTCTTCTGAAGAAATTTCAACATGAGTAGGTAACTTTGCCTTATTAATCTGAGATGTTATAGCTGCTACTATAACTGTTGGACTATATTTATTACCTATATCATTTTGAATTATTATAACTGGTCTAATTCCACCTTGCTCTGAACCAATAACAGGACTTAAATCTGCATAAAAAATATCCCCTCTTTTTACTACCATAGTCGTCATTAGAAATATCACACTCCGCAAAGCCAGTTCTCATATTCATTAATATCTGCACATTCGCATTCGAAAGGAAGTTGTGAAAGCTCCAAATTAATTTTTGCCATCTCTTCATAGCCAGCTTTCATTAATTTAAAAAATTCCGTATTAAATTGATTTTCATTATATTCTATTAAATCACACTCAATAAATTGACTATTTTTTTTAATTTTAACCGCATTTTTTATAAAATTTAGTTTTTTAACATTTTTAGACATAATTTGCCTCCAGGTAGTAAAAATCTATGTATGAATAAATTATATTGCAAATTATGTCACTTTGTCAAAACTTATGTTTCACTTTTCTTGATTAATTTACTATTTTTATATTTTTTTGTATTTTTTATAACTTATTAGAATAAAAATAGCATCACTTTATGATATTTATTATTATTTTTGACTTTCCATATTTATTTGATTCTTATCTACCTGGCTTTTTATTTTTTTCTTAATGTTAAAACTATTGTTTATACTTATGTACTCCATTTTCTCTAATTTCTTAACGTGTACTAATATCAAACTTAAATATTGAACTGGTTATTTTTATTTTACTTATTCTAGCAATTCGCTATCTAATTGCTTTAATTTTTCAAAATCCCTATATACAATTCTTATTCTGTCTTTTCCATCCTTATCATAAATAATAGCTCCTATTGGAGTTTTTTCTTGTTTATCAATAAAAATTTTGACTTTATCTAGATGATCATTTTTTAAAAACACTTCACATGTAAACTCTATATAAGCTGTATCTCCCCACTCTTCTTGTCCTTCTTTAATTCCATTTTCGTCTATAGGATATGATAATAATTTATTTAAAAAGGCTAACGAATGTATCTCATCCATATCATTTTCCATAGTATATTCTTTATTCGAAATACCATCCTTTACTATCACTTTATTATCTTTATATATTTTTGATCTATCTTCTCCAAAATCAATTCTACCACCAATATCCTTTGAATAATATTGTGTAGTTTCTTCCCGTTCTTCTCCTCTCGTATTTTTTATTATATATTCTACTCTTGTACTATAACACTTTATCTCTTTTAAAGATTTTATTATTTCCTCATTAGTTGGCTCTGCTGTAGCTCTAAATAATATTACTAAAATAATTGATATAAAAGGTATACACACCATAAGTATTAATAATAATTTCTTTTTCATAAACCCTCCTAAAGCTTTACTATTTATAATTACTAATATTAGCCTTAATCAGATTTTATTCATACTTTAATCTTTAACCAACTATATAATTCATAACTTTAGATATATTTTCTATAACTTCAGATGCTACTGTACAATATTTTTCATTGGATGCAAATTCTCCTGCTACTCCATGTATATATGTGCCAAGCAAGGCTGAATTTATAAGTGAATGCCTCTGTCCTATTAACGCTGAAATAATTCCAGTTAGGCAGTCCCCCATGCCTCCTGAAGCCATTTTGCTATTACCTGAATTATTTATGTAAACATTATTCCCATCTGTGATTACAGTATTATATCCCTTCAATACAACTATAATCTCATTTTCCTTTGCATATCTCTTAGCTACCTCTAGTCTATTATCTTCAACAAATGATATAGATTTACCTATAAGCCTTGCCATTTCTCCTGGGTGTGGAGTGAATATCGCTTTTCCTTTTAAAGCATTCATCATGCTCTTATCTCTTGCTATTAATTGAAGTGCACCTGCATCGACTACGAAAAACTTATCTCCATGATTCCCTATATCACTCAATATATCTTTATATACTTTTTCTTCAGTCATGCCAGGTCCTATTGCAATTACATCTGAATCATTCAATAGTTTTTTTACCTTATCACTCTCCTCTATATCTAAAGTCATTGCTTCAATTAACTTACAACTTAATTTATCTTGTACATATTTCGAAGACACTAAAGTCGTTAAACCGGCCCCTGATTTAACACATGCTTCAGTAGCTATATATGCTGCTCCCGTATATCCTTTGCTACCTGCTAAAATTGCAACTTTTCCGTACTTTCCTTTATGACCATATAAACTTCTCTTTTTTAATATTTGTGCATATTGATCCCTATCTAAAATAAATATATTTTCCGAATTAACTTTCTTAGCATCCTCTGGAATCCCTATATTCAAAACATTAAGTTCCCCTAAATAACTTAATGCTTTATACTCAATAAATCCCCTTTTTATAACTTCAAACGTATAAGTTATATCAGCTTCTATAGATGCCCCCATTATCTCCCCATTATCTGCATTTAGGCCTGATGGAACATCAATACTCACTTTTATACCAGCGCATTCATTTATGATATTAATTAATTTTATATAAAAAGAATCTAAACTTCTATTTAATCCTACTCCAAAAATACAATCTATCGCAATATTATAATTGTTAAATGTAGGTATTAAACTTTTAATATCTTCATCAGTTTTTATATAAGCAATATTAGTTGTAATCTTTTCTAATATATTTAGATTAATAGAAAAATCGCTAGAACATTTACCAGCTCTGTTTATAATAACTACATAAACATCTTTATTTTTTAAAATTAATTTTCTTGCAATAGCTAATCCGTCCCCACCATTATTTCCGTTTCCACAAAAAACAATAAATTTTTCTCCTAAGTTGACTACTTTATTTACTATCTCATTTGCTGCATTTTCCACGAGGACTATGCTTGGTATCCCAATCTCATCTATAGTGTATCTATCTACCTTTTTACATTTATTTGTTGACATTATATACATTATGATTCCTCCAAAATAGCAAAGGCTATTGCTGATGTATTATTATGTGATATTGACAAATTCAATTTATATGATTTTCCTATTAATCTATCTATATTATCACTTAAAAATACTATTGGCTTTCCTAACTCATCTCTTAAAACCTCTATTTCTCTTAATGAAAATCCCCTTATACCAGTACCAAATGATTTGCTTATTGCTTCTTTAGCTGCGAAATTTCCTGCAATTACTTCATATCTCATATTTTTCTCTTTAAACATTTCTATTTCTTTATTTGTAAATACCTTTTCCACAAACCCATTTGTTTTATCTACAGCTTTTCTTATTCTATTTATTTCAATTATGTCCGTTCCTATTCCAATTATCATAAAAATCACCTCTAAATATATTTTACTATAAATATTAGATTTTATATGATTTTTACCCATACTTTAAAATTACAAATTAAAATCTGATACATATTCATCAACATACTCTCCTAATATGTCAACAAGGTGTATTGGAGATACTTGATTATCATGTATCAAACTAAGAAGTTCTTTAACTTTTTCTTCTATATTTGAAATCTTTCTGATTTCATCCCTCTCTATATTTATTACATTTCCTTCTATTAAATCTTGCCTCTCTGCCTCTATACCAAATGCTTGTCCACCATAGAAGTCCTCACTTATAATCCTATAAGCATATCTGCTTTCTTTTTCTTCATTTTTTGTAACATTGTACAAGCTATCAACAATATACATTTTATTCCCCCCCTTTATCAGCTATTAATTAATTTATTAACCACTACATTAAAAACATAACATAGATAATATTAAAACAATGTCAAACATTGTTTGTTTCATATATAAAATATTCCTTTATATTTTTACAATATTTTCTTTGTAGATTTCAGATATATAACATCAATTAATTTCAATTAAATTTTCACTCAAAAAACCTATAGTTCATTTGTCGATTTAAGTATTTTCCTATTATTAGGTTTATCTAATTTATAGTTATATTGCTGATTTAGTAATAATATTAGCTTATTATTGTTAAACTACATTTAATTATAATTTTTTGATATAAAAAAATATTTTATTTGAATTAAGAATATAAAATGCAAATTTATAATAAATATTTTAAATAGTTATTGATATTGTTAATAATTAGACATATAATATTTTTTATAGTAACTTTTATAATAATTATTATTATATAATATTAATTTAAGGCAGGTGTCGATTTATGAAATCTTTAGAGTTAAAAAAAAATATACATTGGGTTGGAGCTCTTGACCCAAATTTAAGAATTTTTGATATTATTATGTACACACCTTATGGAACAAGCTATAACTCATATGTAGTTAAAGGTAGCGAAAAGACCGCTGTATTTGAAACTGTTAAGGTTGAATTTTTTGATGAATATATAGAAAGATTAAAAGATTTAGATATAGATATTACTAATATTGACTATATCGTTGTTGACCATACGGAGCCTGACCACGCTGGATCAGTTGCTAAGTTGTTAGAAATTTCACCAAATGCTAAAGTAGTCGGTTCAGCTCCCGCAATTAAATTTATGAAAAAAATTGCAAATAGAGATTTTGAATCTATAACTGTTGGTGATGGAGATACATTAAGCTTAGGAAATAAAACATTACAATTTATTTCAGCTCCTTTCTTACATTGGCCAGATTCAATATACACTTATGTCCCTGAAGATGAAGTTTTAATAACTTGTGATTCATTTGGATCTCACTATTCATCTGAAGCAATAATAAATAGTAAAGTTGAAAATAAAGATCATTACATGGAAGCACTAAAATACTACTTTGATTGTATTTTTGGACCATATAAGCCATATGTATTAAAAGCCATTAAGAAGATTGAAAATTTAGAAATTGATATGATTTTACCAGGACATGGTCCAGTTCTAGTGGAAGAACCAATGAAAATAGTTGAAACTTATAGAAAGTGGAGTACTCCTGAAAGTCCAGCCAAAGATGGAAAGAAGATTGTTACAATTCCTTATGTTTCAGCATACGGATACACTGAAACACTAGCTAAAGAAATAGCCAAAGGCATAGAGGCTGCTGGTAACATTGAAGTTAGATTATTTAACGTTATACATCATGAGATAGGTGATATAGTTAACAGTATAGGAGAATCTGATGGATTATTATGTGGTTCACCTACTATAGTTGGTGAATTACTTGAACCAATTCGTGACATACTTTCAAAGTTAAACCCAGTTGTTCACGGTGGAAAATTGGCAGCTGCATTTGGATCATACGGTTGGAGTGGTGAAGCTATTCCTAGAATGGAAGCAAGATTTAAAGAATTAAATATGAAACTTTATGGCCCGAGCCTAAAAATAAACTTCAAGCCATCTGATGATGAATTAAAAGAAGCTTATGAATTTGGTTTAGGATTTGGAGAAATTATCGTAGGTAAAAAGGCTTTTACACCTATGACAAAAGCTAAAACAACAATAGAAGAAATACCTACAAATGGTGGTTTAAAATTATGGAAATGCGTAATTTGTGGAGAAATTTTTGAATCTGAAACTGTTCCTGAAGTTTGTCCTGTATGTGGAGCTGGAAGTGATCAATTTATTGAAATTAAGAGAGAAGATACAAATTACTCAATCGATAAGGAAGAAACCTATGTAATCATAGGTAATGGTGCTGCAGGATTCTATGCTGCAAAAGCTATAAAAGAAAGAAATGAAAGTGCTATTATTAAGCTTATATCAAATGAGCCAGAACATTCATATGTTAGAACTCAACTTTCAGATTTAATAACTGAAGAAATTTATGATACTTTCTACCTTGCAAAAACAAATTGGTATAAAGAAAATAATATAATTGAAATTCTTGGAGCTAACGTAAATAGCATAGATAAAGAAACAAAAACAATAAAGTTAGATAATAAGCAAGGAATTCGTTATGATAAACTAGTTTTAGCAAATGGTAGCTACAATTTTGTTCCTCCAACTAAAGTTAAATTTAATGATTCAGAAGTAGAAATAAATTCTTGGACTTATAATACTGTTAAGGGCATTCATACAATCAAAAAGCTTTCTGATGTAGAGGCTCTTAAAAATGAATTACCAAACTCAAAAAATGTTGTTGTTATTGGTGGTGGATTATTAGGATTAGAAGCTGCTTGGGAAATTCAAAAACGTAATATTAATGTTACAGTAGTTGAATTAGCAGAAAGAATGCTTCCTCGTCAATTAGACTCAGAAGGATCTAAATTATTTGAAAGCTTAGTAAATAAAACTCCTGTAAATATCTTATTAGGAGAAGCTGTTGATTTTATAAATGCAGATGAGTCTGGAGTTAAATCAATTCAATTGAAGAGTGGAAAGTTAATTGATGTAGATACTATTATATACTCAGTTGGAGTTAGATCTAATATCTTCTTAGCTCAGCCTTTAGGAATTGAATGTAATAGAGGTATTGTTGTTAACCAATATATGCAAACAAATGTAGAAGATATTTATGCTTGTGGTGATGTAGCTGAACTAGATGGAGTTTATTATGGAAACTGGCCAGCTGCAATAGAAATGGGAAAAGTTGCTGGTGCTAATTCTACTGGTGATAATATTAAATTCGAAAAATTTGTTTCATCAACAGTCTTTGCAGCAATGAATACTCAAATATTCTCTGCTGGAACTATAAACTTCGATGATCCTAATCTAGAAAAAATAGGTTATGTTGATAATACAAATAATAAATATTCAAAACTATTCTTTGCTAACAATAAACTTGTAGGTGGAATATTAATTGGTGATATATCTTCTTCAGTTAAGATAATTAATGGAATTCAAAATGAAGAAGATAAGGCAACTGTATTAAGTAAAGGTACAATTTAAGTCTTAATTTCAAATGTTATATTAAATGTAAAAGGGTAAGCTCTAAGTTATTGCTTACCCTTTTACACTATTTATTTTAATTTATATTTTAAGCTTTAATTTGCAAAATCATCTAAATTCTCTGCTTGTTCTAATTCTTTATCAGTCCTTCTATTTCCTACAAATTTAAAATCTTCTGCTACAACTTCTGCTATATACTTTTTATTTCCGTCCTTATCTTCATAGCTTCCAGTTCTTAATCTTCCGCTTAAACTTATATAACTTCCTTTCCTCATATATTGGCAGACTACCTCAGCTTTTCTTCCCCAAACTGTAACTGGGATTAAATCTGCTTTTCTTGTTCCATCTTGTGCTTTAAAATTTCTATCTACTGCAATTATAAATCTAGTGAATACTTTATCACTTCCCTCTAGTGCTCTAAGTTCAGGGTCCCTTATTAATTTTCCTAATAATACTATTTTATTCATTTTTGCACCTCCTGAATATTTCTTCTTTGAGTATATCCACTTAGTATTTTTCTATACAAAAATAAACAAAATATTATATATTTCTAATAAACATTTTGTTATATGCTCAAAGATTAAGAAACTATTTAACTTCTTAATCTTTGAATCTACATTGATTTTCTTATTGATAAAACTGAATTTATCTCAGCCCCTAAAATTAATATCATTGATGTAATATAAAGCCAAGTCATTAATATAAATACAGCTCCCACACTTCCATATAACCTAGAATAATTAGCTATATTATTTATATAATATGAAAATGCTAGTGAAACTACTATCCATCCTAAAGTACTTACAATGGCACCTGGAAAGACCTCTTTCCAAGGAATTTTTCTAGCTGGAGTATATCTATATATACATGCAAATATCCAAATCATCGCAAGTATAACTACTATATACCTGCTTATATTCCATATATTCCTTAATATATTCTGAAATGGAAATACTGATATTAAATATTTACCTATTATCTCTCCAAATACTAACATAGCTAAAGTTAACATTATTATTAACGCTAAAGCTAATGTAAAAAATATTGCTATAAATGCTCTTTTTATAAAAGATCTATGTTCTCTAATATCATAAGCCTTGTTAACCCCCTTTATTACAGCTCTGAATCCTGAAGATGCAGACCACATTGAAAGAACAATAGATGCTCCTAATAAACCTGCATTTTGAGTATCTACTATTTCAACTACTGTAGTATCTACTAAAGTAAAAACATTATTTGGTAATATAGTCCTTAATCCATCTAAAATATCTGCTGAATTTAGTCTACTAAATCCTATTAAAGTTAATAAAAATATTAAAAATGGGAAAAAGGCTAATATTAAATAATATGCAAGCTGAGCTCCTAAAGCAAATATATCATCATTATTAATTTTTACAATAAAATATATTATACTATCTATTACAGATCTCTTATTCTCCTTCTTATCCTTACTCATTAAATCACCACATTATTTATTATTTAATCTTTTATATTATATATCAAACATATAAATTATATTAAATATATTAATTTATAATATTCTATCTTATTTTACTGTTACTTTATATATAATACTACAATACTTTAAAATATATAAGCAAAGCTATCTATTTCTTTCTAAAAAACTTCCAATATAGTATAATTTCTATGTAAGCTATATAAAACAGAAAGGGTGTTTATGATGAAGTATTTTTTAGAAAACGAAAACATAAAAATCTCTACTGATACCTTTGGTGGAGAACTTAATAACTTGTTCAGTAAAAAAAACTCAATTGAGTATTTATGGAATGGAAATGAAGCGTACTGGAAATATCATTCTCCAATCTTATTCCCTATAGTTGGAAAAGTTAAAGATGGAAAGTATATTGTTGATAATAAAGAATATGAATTACCACAACACGGTCTAGCAAGAACTAGAGAGTTTAATATGATTGAAAAAGATGATAATCATATCGTCTTTGAACTTCTATGGTCTGAAGATATATTAAAAGTATATCCATATAAATTTTCTTTAAAACTTTCATATGAACTTTTAGATAATGGAGTTAAAGTTGGTTATAATGTAACAAATCTTGATGACAAAGATATCTACTTCTCAATTGGTGGCCATCCTGCATTTATGTGTCCATTAATGGATGGAGAAAAATTTGAAGATTATTACTTTGAGTTAAATAAAAAAGAAACTTCTGATTTAATGGAACTTAATAGTAATTTAGGATACTTTACAGGTACTAAGAAGCCATTTTTCAATAATGAAAATATTATAAACTTATCTTTAGACTTATTTAAAGATGATGCTATAGTTTTTGGTGATTTAGAATCAAATATAATAAGCCTAAAATCTAAAAATCATAATAAGAGCTTATCCATGGATTTTTCAGGATTCCCTTATTTAGCTATATGGACTAAACCAACAGGCGCACCTTTTGTTTGTATCGAGCCTTGGTATGGACATGCAGATTTTTATAATTTTAATGGAGAATTTAAAGATAAAGAAGGAATTCAAAAACTTAGCGTTGGAGAATCATTTAAAGCCAGCTACGACTTATATATAGATTAATTTTAGCTATTTTAATTTATACACTATATTTTAATTTATAATACTAAAATTACATTAACTTATTTTAAACACAAAATATCGATATTAAGTATTAAGTTTATACATGATATCGATATTTCTTATATTCCTGCCTAATAATTAAAACATAATTATATTTGTACACTTTAAACATTAATTCGTTAGTGCAATTGCTCTAACAGGTGAAGCATCTCCATCCTCTATCTTTAATGGAGTAGCTACTAAAGTAAATTTGTCACTATTTATATCATTCAAATTTGTTAAATTCTCGATTATAAGCTTGCCTCTAGATAATACAATATTGTGTATTTCAAAATCTATACTATCAAACTTATCAATTGATATAGCATCTATGCCTATACCTCTTAAACTAAAATCACAAATCCATTTTGCTGCCTCTTCAGTTAGACTTGGAAAATCATTAAAATAGCTTTTAGTTCCCCAATGCCTTTCCCATCCTGTTTTTAATATTAAGAAATCACAGTTCCTTAACTCTTCTTCATATTGAGTTAAATCACTAATTGTTACTTCCTTAATATTAGAAATATCAATCATAAATGCTATTCCTATAAATTCACTTATATTAAATTCTTCAATAGTTTTTCCTTTGTTAATCATATGACTTGGCGCATCTATATGAGTTCCTGTATGTGTACATAGTCTTAATAGCTTCTCATTAAATCCATCCTTTTCAATTGTAGCTATATTATATATTTCAATTTTCTCATCTTTTGTATATGTAGTCATATTTTTATTTATAGTATGACTTAAGTCAATCACTCTCATTTATACTCCCCCTTTATTATTTTATTTAACTATATCCCACTCTTTTGGAAGCAAGCTTTTATACTTTAAAGTAAAATATCTATCATCTATAAGTAATATTCTCCCCTTATCTGTTTCTGTTCTTATGACTCTTCCAGCTGCTTGCATTACTTTATTTATTCCTGGATATATATATGCATAATCAAACCCTTTTTCATCATAATAATCCTTTATTATGTCTCCCTCATTAGATATTTTAGGAAACCCTACTCCTACTATTATGCTTCCTATAAGCCTATTCCCTGGTAGGTCTATCCCCTCAGAAAATATTCCTCCTATAACACAAAAGGCTAGTATATTAGCGCCATCTTGAAATTTATTTATAAAATTCTCCTTTTGAGATTCTGTTAAAATTTCATTCTGACAAATAGTATTCTCCTCACCATATAACTCTATATATCTTTGATATATCTGCTTTAGATATTGATAGGATGGTAAAAATACCATATAGTTGCCTATTTGCTCATTTGCAAATCTATAAATCAATTCACATAGATTATCAACATTATTTTCTCTTTGCTTAAATCTCATGTTAAGCGGATGTCCATAAATTCTTAGATTTTCCTTTTTAAATGGCGATGGCAATTTTATTCTATAGCTTTTATCATCCCCTCCAAGTAAATCTATATAATAATTTATTGGGGTTAGTGTTGCAGAAAATATTGTAGTAGAATAACTTTCTTGTACTACTTTAGATAAGTTCTTAGATGGATTAACACAAAACAACTTAACCTTAACATCATTCTTATTAACTTCTACTAAAGTTACATATTCATCACTATAAAGCTCTGAAATTGATATAAAGCTTCTTATTTCAAAATATAAATCCCTTATTTCATCATAACCTTCTGTGTTTACAGACTTTATAAGATACTCATCGCATTCCTTTAAAAATATTCTTAGTAATTTATATAAGTCCTTATACTGATCCTTTTTATAGATACTAATACTTTCAGCTTCTTGAACTTCTCTTCGTATTTCTATTAATTCCTTATTAATAGAATTTAATGCCTTATATAGATTTGGCACTTTCCCCTTTATAAGTTTACTCGCTTGCATTACCTTACTCTTATAGATTTCTGCACTAAACATATTCCTAGCTCTATCCACAAGATTGTGACCTTCATCCACAAGTAATATATTTTTATCAACATCTTCTTCAAAAAAGCGCTTCAATTTTGCCCTAGGATCAAAAGCATAATTATAATCACATATTATTATGTCACACCATAAACTCAAATCTAATGATAGCTCAAAAGGACATACTTTATTATCTCTCGCACATCCTTCAATCTTCTGTCTTGTAAAGTTGTCTTCTTTTCCAAGCATATCAAATATAACATCATTTACCTTATCATAATAATCTACTGCATATTCACAGTGCTCTGGATTACAATTAGTTTTATCCTTAAAACAAATTTTCTCCTTGGATGTTAATGTAATATTTCTACACTTAAGCCCATTATCCTTTAACTTATTTACTGCTTCTTCTGCTACAGTTCTAGTTATTGTTTTAGCTGTTAAATATACAATTCTTTCTCCTCTATCTTCTCCTAAAGATTTTACAGCAGGAAATATAGTTGATATTGTTTTACCTATTCCTGTAGGTGCTTGAGCAAACAATACTGCTTTTTCCTTTATTGTATTAAAACAAGTAACAGCTAACTCCTTTTGTCCTTTTCTATAATTATCAAAAGGAAATTTTAATGCTTTTATAGATTCGTTTCTTATAATATTTAACTTAGACTTTAATAATATCCATTTTTTATATTCATTTATTATAAAATCAATATACTCTTCTAATTCATTAAACCTAAATCTTTTATCAAAGCTTTTTACTTCTTCAGTTTCTATATTAAAATAACTCAACCTTATATTTATTTCTTCTAATTTATTTTGAATAGAATATATATATGCATAAAACTTTCCTTGAGCCCAATGTAATTCATTATAATCCTCATCTATATATATAAGCGATTTCATTGTAGATTTTATTTCTTCTATGCAAATATTATTATCCTCTATAATAATACCATCAGCTCTTCCTTCCACTAATAATGTCACATCTCCAATTTCAAAGACATGCTCCATTCTTACTTCTTTTTGATACTGACTATATATTGACTCATTACTGCTTTGTAGTTTTTGATGCGCTAAAGTCCCTTCTAGAGCTCTACTTTTTCCCATATACCTATCATCTAAACTACCAGTTTTTAAAACATATTCTATTATTCCTCTAACAGATTCCTTAATAATTATTTTATTCTTCATTAAAGTTCTTTCCTATCTATATATTTTAAATAATATATGCTTCTATTTTTACTATTTTATTTAAATAAGCATATTAACTATTTAATATATTGCTAGTCTTAATAAATACTGTATTAAGCAAAACATATATATATTATAATCCTAAAAGCTAATATTTAATAGGCTCTAAAATCAATAAGGTATTGCTACTTATTATTAACAATACCTTATTTTGAAAGCTTTTATTTAATTGAATTTATAGTTTGTGATAGATTATTTATGCTATTAGTAAGACTTTCTAGCTTCCCTTCTATTCTTATTAATAAATATAAGGAAATTGCTATAGGAAAGCCTAGATTAGCTACTAAGTTAACTATCTCTTCCATAAAATCACCCCACTATTTACATATGCACTTAGATGATGATTTTTAATTTTATTTATTAAATTAATATAATTTTTATAATATTTATTCTGAATGATATTCATTCACTATCTTTTGAACTAATTTTTTTATAGCACTTGCTTGTGCAATAAGTGACATTACAATAACAAATGTTCTTATACTATTTTCATCTTTTTCATTTAATTTTAATTCTGATATTATGTTATCTAACTTTTCTTCATCTACAGCTGGCTTACTTAGGAAATCCTTAAAGCTTTCACTTTGAGTTTCTGAAAATATCTTATATGCTTTTTCCCAAGATATTATATCATCTGATCTATCATTTATTTCATTAAATGCCAATCTGAAAACCTTTTTAATTTCTTCCGTTGTTAATACTGGTCTCATATAGCTTAATAATACTAATTGTATAAGATGTATTTTAGTATAGCCCCTCTTTTTTCCATCCTCTGGTTTGCTAATAACTTCACTCTTTATATAATTTTGCACTATATTATTTGTATATTTATCTTCTATAAACTTATCATTTAAAAAATCTATAACTTGAGATAAAAATAGATCATATTTAGGTAAATCCTCATAACCAACCATAGTGCTATTAGACATTTCTTCTGCAATTTCTGTTATATAATTAGTATCTATTTTCTTTACCATTATATTCACCTCTAAATATTTATTCTTATTTTAATTATATAGTATATATAAACTTATTACAAGTTACTTCTGCCTGTTTAATTTTATTCTATTATTTCTTTAAAATTCAACAAAAATAACTATCGTTTCTTAATTTTTTCAAAATATTTAATTCTTATAATAAAATTTATAATCCTTATTATTTTTTACAATTTTTTCTTTTTTTATTAGCTTTTTTTTAATTTTATTTTGCTGAAATACTTTTTTCCCCTTCATAAGCTAGTGGACAAGCCATTCTACATTCTTTTACTATTTATCTGGAAATTTGATTAAATAGTATTGACTTTTCTAATTTATGGTAGTATATTGTATTTATGACTTTGAAAGGCAAATTAAATATGTATTTTTGAAAATTTTTCTCTTTTATGTTGACTTTTAATTACATTTTTAGTAATATTAACTTGCAAGATGTCGAAACTTGTTTTAAGGAGGAAATATAATGAAATCAACTGGTGTAGTAAGAAGAGTAGATGAACTAGGAAGAATAGTTATTCCTATTGAATTAAGAAGAACATTAGATATAGCTGAAAAAGATGCTTTAGAAATCTATGTAGATGGTGAACAAATAATCTTAAAGAAATATGAACCTGCTTGTATCTTCTGTGGAGATGCTAGAGATGTTGTAAATTACAAAGGTAAAAACATCTGTAAAAATTGTTTAACAGAATTAAAAAAATAATTTTTAATACTTAAAAGATTATTTATAATTAAATCCCCTATGACTATATGAAGTCATAGGGGATTTAATTATAGTTCTGTTGAGTATTTATAAACTTCTTTTTTAGGTAAATTTCTTTCTTTTGCAACTAATTTTATAGCATCCTTTTTTTCTATTCCACTTTCTATCAACTTTAATAAATGTTCTTTTATTGTTAAATCTCTCCATAAAGCCTCTTTCTCAGCTTTTATTTCATCCTCAGATTTACCTTCAATTACTAAGACGAACTCACCTCTCGGTCTATTTTCTATAAAATATTTTAATGTCGACGATATTTTTCCCCTATAGATTTCTTCATGAAGCTTCGTAAGCTCTCTACATATTGCAATTTTTCTATCCCCTATATTATTTAATAAATATTCTAAGGTATCTAACAATCTATGTGGAGCTTCATATAAGATTATAGTATCTCTAACATTTTTAATTTCTTCAACTATAGGATTTCTTTCCTTATTTTCTCTTGGTAAAAATCCTCTAAATATAAACTTCGTCGTATCTAACCCTGAGTAAACTAAAGCAGTCGTTATTGCTGTTGCACCTGGTAATACTTCAAATTCAATTTCTTGCTCTATGCACTTCTCAACTATAACACTTCCCGGATCAGATATTCCTGGAGTACCTGCATCAGTAATTAGTGCTATGTTCATGCCACCCTTTAGTTTATTTATTATATCTTCACTCTTACCTTGCTCATTATGTTTATGATAGCTAAATAAGCTTTTCTTTATGTTAAAATGATTTAATAACTTTAAACTTTGCCTAGTATCCTCTGCAGCTATTATATCTGCATTTTCTAAAACTTCTAAAGCTCTCAATGTTATATCTTTTAAGTTTCCTATTGGAGTTGGTACTAAATATAACTTACCTTTTTCCATAAATCTAGACCTCCCTACCATATATTTTATTTAATTCATCTGAATAACTACCATCTTCATTATATACATATAGTGGTGCTTCCCACTTCAAATAAGCTCCACCATCTCGTTGACCTTCAACTAATACTATATTAGGAGCCTTTTTGCTATTAGGCTGAATCATTTGAACTCTTTTAGGTTCAATCTTATGTTTTCTCATAAGCTCAAATATATCTATTAGCCTTTCAGGTCTATGTACCATATACATTCTTCCATTATCCTTTAAGAGCTTTCTAGCTGCTATTATTACATCTTCTAATGTGCATAAAACTTCATGCCTAGCTATTGCTAACTTATCATTAGGATTCAATATACCTGAGTTATTTAACTTATATGGAGGATTGACTGTTAAAACATCAAACTTGCCTAATTGATTCAAAAATTTCATATCCTTTAAATCAGCATTTTCAAATTTAATAATATCTTCTAATTCATTATACTTACTACTTCTTTTAGCCATTTCAACCATTTCGTTTTGAATTTCTATTCCTATAACTTCTACTGGTTTATATTTTCCATATAATAAAAAAGGAACTATTCCAGTACCTGTACATAAATCTATGGCTCTATGTCTTTTCTTTACATTTGCAAAGTTTGATAATAAAACTGCATCTACACCAAATCTAAATCCAGACTTCTTTTGGATCAAATACAAGTTATCTAATTGTAAATCATCAATAGATTCATCTTCTAATAAACTAATTTCTCTATTCATTTTAAATACCTCAAATTATTTCTAAAACTATATTTTTATTATCAACTATTATAATAAACCAATACTATTGATTATAAAATTTTTATCACTTATTTACACGCTATTAATATTATATCCATTCTAAATTATATCATATAAACCATTTGCTTTATAACTATTTAATAAACTTTCAATTAACAAAAGATTTGCTAATATAATATTAAAGAAAATAAACTCCGCCAAATTTTGACGGAGTTTATAATAAATATTAATTAAATTCTAATTAAAGTACTCTTCTAGCAGCGTAGAATGATGTAACTGGTGAAACCTTAACACTATCTCCTGGCTGAGGAGCATGTATATATTGACCACCACCTACATATATTCCTACATGATCTAAACCATAAGTAAATACTAAATCTCCTGGTTGTAATTCTCCATATGAAACTGGAGTTCCAACCCCAATTTGTGTATAGGTAGTTCTTGTTATATCTATTCCTGCTGCATTTCTAAATACGAAGCTAGTAAATCCTGAACAGTCAAAACTACTTGGACCTGTAGCCCCATAAACGTAAGGTGCACCAATATATCCATATGCAAAATCTACTATTGCATTACCTGAAGCTGATGATCCAGGTCCTCTATTTGGTATACTTGGTTTATTAGCTGCTTCTTCTTGAGCTTGTAACTCTTCTAATTTAACCTTAGCAGCTTCTATTGAATTATTAATCTCTTCTACTACAGTAGGGCTTTTTAATTGGTTATCTCTGATACTTCTTAATTGGCTTATAGCACTTTGAAGATCAGTGATAGAACTAGATGATTCTAGTATCGCTAGTTGTGGTTCAACTAAACTTCTTTCTGCAACAGATAAGAACTCTTTATCAAATTTAGCCCTTTCTGCTTCTATTTCTGCAATAAGAGCTTCTTGCTCCTGTTTCTTTCCAGTAAACTCATCTAAATCTTTCTTAACTTCCTCATTTATCTTAGCTATTTCATTTCTTTTTTCTTCCAGTGAAGTAACTTTTTCATCTAATTTTTCTTTCTTATCTACTAAATCTTTTACTATTTTCTTATCAATATTTACAAGTCTAGTAGCAGAATCTAATTTAGATATAAGATCGCTAAAACTATCCGCACTAAATAAAAGTGTTAAGTAACTACCTTGTCCACCTGATTTGTACAGCTCTCTTAATCTCTTTCCTAATACTTCTTCTTTTTCTGAAATATCAACCTTTGAAGTTTCTATTTCTTTCTTAGTATTTTCTACTTCATCCTTAATAGAATCCATTTGCTTTTTATTATTGTCAACCTTTTCTGCTAATGGTGCTATTTGTTCATTTAAACTATATATCTTCCCTTGAATATCCTCAATCTTCTTACTTATGTCATCATATTTCTGTTGATTCTCTATTACTTCCTGATTAGGAGTAGCAAAAACCGGCGTTACCGAAGTTATTGTTAAAGCACCAGCCATAACAATAGATAAAATCTTCTTTTTCATAAATGTTTGGTCCTTAGACCATCCCCCTCTCCCTACGTGATATATTACCATTATAACACTTATGGAAAGCTTGGACAATGGTAATTTTTTTAAAATGAGATGTTTAGACAATGTAAATGTATACTGTACATATCTGGATAATTACTAGTTATGTAAACATAACTAAATTAATCTAAATCTCTTTATAATTATATGTTATATATTATCATTTATATAATAGTTTTACAAATAATTTCTACATAAATTTATCGATGCTGTAATTGATAGTACTGTAAGAAAAAAAAGACTTATTCAAATAAAAATACAGGAATATATAACTTTATATATTCCTGTATTTTTTCAGCATCTTACTTTGTATAAAAGATGCTATAGCAATAACAATTATAAATGTTATTACTATATATTTTGATTTTTCTATGAATGTGTAATCTAATACACCTAAAATAATCCCTAAAAGACCTATAGATATATTAAATATTCCGTTAAGCTTCATAAACTTCTCAATATCATTATAGACTCCACTATCCTTCAAGAAATTCCTCATCTTTTTACTTTTTAATGATAAAAGTCCCATTAATAAAAATCCTATACTTCCTAAAATAATAACTACAGTACTTCCTCTCATAACTTTGACCTCCAAGCAAATTATATATTATATAAATTTAAAATTAGAAATATAGATTTAGTATTGCTTTATTAAATTTATTAATATTTACTTTTGAATATCTTAAACAACTTAAAGATAAATATACTATAAGTAAAATTTATAATTTACTTAAAAGATATCATATTTAATAGCTATAAGTAAAGATAATATCAGTATAACTATATTTCTATTTAAATGCATAAAATCTATATTGTTTTATACATAATTTAATGCTAATATTATGAACTTATACTTATTAATTGCCATAGAAATAATTTTAATATTTTATTTTAAAAGTGTTGACATAATAGATTATACTTACTATAATTATAATGTACTTCGGGGTGTGGCGCAGATGGGAGCGCGCGTGGTTTGGGACCATGAGGTCGCAGGTTCAATCCCTGTCACCCCGACCAAAAAATCCTCTCTTTTCGAGAGGATTTTTTATTTTTTATAATTTATAAAATAAAATTGGATTTATTTTAGTATTCACAGATTTATTTATATAGCTAGTTACAATCTATATAATCATTTACTTCCTTAAGCTCATCATCAAATCCAATAGATTTACAAGAAATTAATACTATTGGTATTATAGATATATAGACACACAATATTAATATCCACATAAATCTTATCCCCTTTTCAAAATTCTACTTAAAATAAGTATATGAAAAAGGTTTCACTATTGCTATAATTTTTTTAAATTTTTTTATATAAATAAAATAATTATATAACTAAGCTAAATATTTAACTTATTATAATATTATGTTGAATAATAACTAATAGGAGGTTTACATATATGAATAATATTAAAGCAGTCATATTTGATCTAGATGGAACATTAATAGATTCAATGGGAATATGGGCTCAAATAGATAAAGAGTATCTAGGTAACTTTGGTTATGCTGTTCCTGAAAATCTTCAAGAGGAAATCACTCATCTTACTTTAACAGAAACAGCAATATACTTTAAAAACAAATTTAATATAAATGATGATATAGATAAAATAATTTCTACATGGCATAATATGGCCTTTTATCACTATTCTAATACTATTAAATTAAAAGAAGGCGTAATTCCATATTTGGATTCATTAAAGAAGGAAGGAATTAAAATAGCATTAGCAACTAGTAATTCAGTTGAATTATTGGAGGCTACATTAAAAAATAATAATATATATCAATATTTTGATGCAATAACTACAACTGAAGACGTAAAGAAATCAAAGGATAATCCAGATATATATTTATTATCTGCAAAAAAACTATGTATAGCACCTGAAAATTGCTTAGTGTTCGAAGATATTGTACAAGCCGTTAAAGGAGCTAAACTTGCAGGCATGCATGTCTACTCAGTATATGATAAGGCATCAGAAAACCAGAAAGATACTTTGATAGAATTATCAGATAGATACATATTTAGCTTTAATGAATTATTATAAAACAAAAAAGGAATTGATGAATCAATTCCTTTTTTAATATCTCTTAAGCTCTAGTAACTCCGTACTTCTTTTCTAATTCTTTTACAACATCTAAATATTTTCTTTGTTGCATTTCTTGTAATAGCTTATTAACTATTTGTGCCTTTATTTCTTCAAATGGCATTTCTCTTCCTTCATTTTTATCTTCAACTTTTATTAAATGATATCCAAATTGTGTTTTAACTGGTTCACTCACAACATTTATATCTAATTTGAAAGCTTCATCTTCAAATTCTGGAACCATCATTCCTCTTCCAAATGCACCAAGATTTCCACCTTCTTCTTTAGAAGGACAAGTTGAATATTTCATAGCTGCTTCTTCAAAAGTTAATTCCTTTGAATCTATTTCACTCTTAATTTTATCACAAAGTTCTTTTGAATCTACTAATATATGCTTTGCAGAAACTGTAGGTTGTTGAGTAAATTCCCCTTTATTATTGTTATAATAATTTAATGCATCTTCATCTGTAACAGTAACTTCTAATAATAATTTATTTAATGTTAGCTGAGTTAATATATCATTTTCCGCCTGTCTTACATTTTCCTTATACTCTTCTGTGTCTTGTATATTTAACTCTTTACCTAACATGTTGATTAACTCAAATGAAACCATTTGTTCTAATAATTGCTTCTTTGCCTCTACTGTTTCAAAATATGCTCTTTTATCAGCTGGGTACTTCATTATCATATTTTGTAAATCTGATTCTTTAATTTCTTTGCCTGCTATGGTAACTAAAATTTTATCTTCCATTGAAATATCTCCTTTATTTTAAATTTTAATCCTTATTAATTATAACAGAGTTTATAATAAAATATATAATATTTATCTAATTAATCTAATTTTACGATTAGTATTTATATTATTTGTTGATAATAATTATTAATAGTATTATAATTATATAAGATCTAAAAGGAGGATGTTATAATGGAAATAGGAAATTTAGCACCAGATTTTACTCTTATGGGGTCTGATGGAAAAGAACATAAACTAAGTGATTATATAGGAAATAAGGTAATATTATACTTTTATCCTAAAGATAATACACCAGGATGTACTACAGAAGCATGTGATTTTAGAGATAATATAGATAAAATCACAAATCAAAATGCTATAGTGCTTGGAATAAGTAAAGATAACTTAAATTCACATAATAAATTTATTGAGAAATTTAATTTACCTTTTATTTTATTAAGTGATGAAGATAAGATTGTTTGTGAATTATATGATGTTATCAAAGAAAAAAATATGTATGGCAAAAAAGTTTTAGGAATAGAACGAAGTACATTTATCATTAATGAAGAAGGTTATTTAATAAAAGATTTTAGAAAAGTTAAAGTTAAAGGACATATTGATGCTGTCTTAGAAGAACTTAAGTAAAAAAATTATAGGGTATAAAAAAAGCACTAACAAATGTTAGTGCTTTTTATCTGGTGGCTCGACCAGGAATCGAACCAGGGACACGAGGATTTTCAGTCCTCTGCTCTACCGACTGAGCTATCGAGCCATATTAACCTGGCAACGTTCTACTCTCCCACACAGTCGCCCATGCAGTACCATCGACGCTGTAGAGCTTAACTTTCCTGTTCGGAATGGAAAGGAGTGTTTCCTCTACGCCATCATCACCAGATTTCAGAGTGTTCTCTGAAAATTGCACATGAATTAGTTTCAAGCCTATTTTTATTGGTCAAGCCCTCGACCTATTAGTATCAGTCAGCTAAATATGTTACCACACTTACACCTCTGACCTATCAACCTTGTGTTCTTCAAGGGGTCTTACTAGCTTATGCT
>NZ_JH815220.1:3538-140209 GCF_000158375.2 Clostridium sp. 7_2_43FAA | reverse complement strand
CACCCGTCCGCCGCTAGATTGTTCCCGAAGGAACTCCTCTCGCTCGACTTGCATGTGTTAGGCACGCCGCCAGCGTTCGTCCTGAGCCAGGATCAAACTCTCAATAAAAAGTTTAATCTTTGCTCAAATTACTTTGAGTCTTAATGTTAAGACGTCTAAAAGAATTGCTGGTTTGTTTACTTAACTTATATTCTGTTCAATTTTCAAAGACCATTTTCTTCATCGCCCTCAAGCGACTTTCTTATCTTATCATTTGTTTTATTTCTTGTCAACAACTTTTTTTAAGTTTTTTTGACTTGTTTCATCGCGTCTCTCAGCGACGAGATTTATCTTAACATTTAACTTTAAATAAGTTTTTTATAATATATTATATTTTAATAAATTATATTTATTTTTCTCAAATTTTCTATTAATATCTAACTTTTTCTATTAATGATACGCCAGGGTATGATTACATTAAATTGATTAATTGTAACTATATTTGTATATATTCTTTATAGCTTATAAAAAAATAAATTGCAATTATATCTATATTTGATAATAATAATTGCAATTTATTTTTATTTAGGTTTATATAGTTTATTATTATTCTTCAGATCTATCTAATAATTCATTTAGGCTGTTATCAGAATCATTTACAACTGCTATTTCACTTTTAACTTCATCGTTTATATCTTCACTATCTAAAGTTAATTGCTCTTCTTTATCATCAATGCTTCCTGATATTTTAGTAATTGCAGCTATCTTTTCTTCTTCTGTAGTTCTCATAAGAGTTACTCCCATTGTAGATCTACTAGTTACTGATATATCAGATACATTTATTCTTATAGCTACACCACTTGTATTTATTAACATAAGTTCATCGTCAATTTTACATATAGTTGCACCTATAACTTTACCTGTCTTCTCAGATAATTTATATGTTATTAATCCTGTTCCGCCTCTTTTTTGTCTCTTGTATTCTGTTATAGGAGTTCTTTTTCCAAATCCATTCTCACTAATAACAAGTAAGTCTTCTCCTTCTACAGCTATATCCATGCATACAGCAATATCATCTTTTCTTAAATTGATTGACCTTACTCCTGATGCTGTTCTTCCCATAGGTCTTACGTCAGTCTCGTTGAATCTTATTGCATTTCCGTCTTGTGTTACTATAACAATATCTGCATCACCACGAGTTATCTTAACTTTTAGAAGTTCATCGCCATCTCTTAGGTTTATAGCTATTAATCCATTCTTTCTAAGATTCTTAAATTCAGATAAAGGTGTTTTCTTTACTAACCCTTGTTTAGTTCCCATAAATAAGAATCCTTCATTTACATCATCTTTAACTGAAAGTACAGTCTCAATTTTTTCATCTTGTTCTATAGCTATAAGATTTATAATATTTGTTCCTTTTGCTGTTCTTCCTGCATCAGGTATTTCATATGCTCTTAACTTATAAACTCTTCCTCTGTTTGTAAAGAATAATACATCTGAATGAGTCGATACCACATTTACATGTTCTACAAAATCATCTTCCTTTGTAGACATTGCTTGTATTCCTCTTCCCCCTCTTCTTTGAGAAGAGTATGTATCAGCAGATATTCTCTTAATGTATCCTGAATGTGTTAAAGTAATTACAACCTCTTCTTCTTGAATAAGGTCTTCAATATCTATATCATTAACTACTTTTTCTATTGATGTTCTTCTTTCATCATTATATCTATTCTTTATTTCTATAAGCTCATCTTTTATTACAGATAAAAGTTTTTCTTCACTTGCCAATATTGAATTTAAATAATCTATTAATTTCATAAGTTCAGCAAACTCTTCCTCTATCTTGTCTCTTTCTAGACCTGTTAATCTTCTTAATCTCATTTCTAGAATTGCTTGTGCTTGCTTCTCACTTAATTGGAATCTTTCTATAAGTGTATTTTTAGCAATTTCAGTAGTCTTTGATGATCTTATTATATTTATAACTTCATCAATATTATCAAGAGCAATTCTTAATCCCTCAAGTATATGAGCTCTAGCTTCAGCCTTATTTAATTCAAATACAGTTCTTCTAGTAACTACTTCCTTTTGGAATTCTATATAATTAGCTAATACTTGTTTAAGATTTAATACTTGAGGCTCATTATTAACTAACGCTAACATTATTACCCCAAACGTATCTTGCATTTTTGTATGTTTATATAATAGATTTAATATTACATTCGGATTTGCATCTTTCTTAAGCTCTATTACAATTCTCATACCATCTCTATCAGATTCATCTCTTAAATCTGATATTCCAACTATCTTCTTATCTTTAACTAAATCAGCTATATTTTCTATAAGTTTAGCCTTATTTACTTGATATGGTATTTCAGTAACTATTATTTTATGCCTATTATTTTCCTCTTCTATTTCAGCTTTTGCTCTAACTATTATTCTTCCCTTACCAGTCTCGTAAGCAGCTCTTATTCCTGATTTACCCATTATTGTAGCTCCAGTTGGAAAATCAGGACCCTTAATAGCAGTCATTAATTCTAAAACAGTTGTTTCAGGATTATCTATAAGCATAATTGTTCCATCTATTACTTCTCCTAGATTATGAGGAGGAATATTAGTTGCCATACCAACAGCTATACCTGATGAACCATTAACTAAAAGATTAGGATATCTTGATGGTAGTACAACTGGTTCTTTTTCTTCACCATCAAAGTTAGGAATAAAATCTACTGTATTTTTTGATATATCTCTTAACATTTCTGCAGCAATTTTATTCATCTTGGCTTCTGTATATCTCATAGCAGCAGCACTATCACCATCAACTGATCCGAAGTTTCCGTGACCATCTACAAGCATATATCTCATAGAAAAATCCTGTGCCATTCTTACAAGTGCATCATAAACTGATGAATCACCATGTGGATGATACTTACCTAAAACTTCTCCGACTATTCTTGCACATTTTCTATATCCCTTTTCAGGTGCTAATCCTAATTCACTCATAGAGAACAATATTCTTCTATGTACAGGCTTTAGACCATCTCTAACATCTGGAAGAGCACGACCAACTATAACACTCATTGCATAATCGATGTAGCATCTTTTCATTTCTTTATTTATATCAATAGATATAACTTTTCCCTCGTTTAAACTCATGTACCTCACCTCGTTTTAGTACTAAACATCTAAATTGCTTACTTTTTTAGCATTCTTTTGGATAAATTCTCTTCTTGGTTCAACCTTATCTCCCATTAATATAGTAAATATTTCGTCTGCTGCTATAGCATCTTCTACAGTAGCCTTTAATAATACTCTCTTTTCAGGGTCCATAGTTGTATCCCATAATTGATTTGCATTCATTTCTCCAAGACCTTTGTATCTTTGTATATTTGTTGAATTATCTTTTCCACCAATTTCGCTTAATAATTTTTCAAGTTCTGCGTCTGAATAAGCGTAATATTCCTTCTTATTCTTTTTTACTTGATAAAGTGGTGGTTGAGCTATATATACATGTCCTCCATCTAATAGTCCTCTCATATATCTAAAGAAGAATGTTAATAATAAAGTTCTTATATGAGCTCCATCAACATCAGCATCTGTCATTATTATTATTCTGTTATATCTTAACTTTTCTTCATCAAAATCATCTCCAATTCCAGCACCAAAAGCTGTAACCATTGATTTTATTGAATCAGCTGTTAATATTCTATCTAGTCTTTGTTTTTCAACATTTAATATTTTACCTCTTAGAGGAAGTATCGCTTGGAACCTTCTATTTCTTCCCTGTTTAGCTGAACCACCAGCTGAATCTCCCTCAACTATATAAATTTCACATTCTAAAGGATCTTTTGATGAACAATCTGCTAATTTTCCTGGTAATGATGAACGTTCTAATACTGATTTTCTTGTTAATTCTCTAGCTTTTCTTGCAGCATCCCTAGCTCTAGCAGCCATTAATGCTTTATCTATTATAATTTTACCTATACCTGGGTTTTCCTCTAAGAATATAGAAACTCCTTCACCAACTATAGAATCTACTACACCTCTAACTTCTGAATTCCCAAGTTTAGTTTTTGTTTGTCCTTCAAATTGAGGTTCAGATATTTTTACAGAAACTACTGCCGTTAATCCTTCTCTAATATCATCTCCTGATAAGTTTTTATCATTTTCTTTCAAATGATTAAACTTCTTACCATAATCATTTATTACTCTTGTTAATGCTGTTTTAAATCCAGATAAGTGAGTACCACCCTCTATAGTATCTATGTTGTTAGCAAATGAATATAGATTTTCTGTATAGCTATCATTATATTGAAGTGATATTTCAACTATTATACCATCTTTTTCCCCCTCAATATAAATTGGATCCTGATGTAAAACTTCCTTATTCCTACTTAAATAAGATACAAACTCTTTTATACCACCTTCATAGTGATATACTTCAGTTTTACCTTCTTCTCTAGCATCAGATAATATGATTTTAATTCCCTTGTTTAAGAATGCTAATTCCCTAAGCCTATTTGCTAATATATCAAAATCATATTCTGTTTCCTCAAATATCTCTGTATCTGGCTTAAATGAAACTTTTGTACCATGCTCTTCAGTTTTACCTATTTTACTTAAATCAGTTACAGCATTCCCTCTAGAATATTTTTGTTGCCATATATCCCCTTCTCTTGATACTGTTACTTCACACCATTCTGATAATGCATTAACAACAGATGCACCAACACCATGTAATCCTCCAGAGACCTTGTAACCTCCGCCTCCAAACTTTCCTCCAGCATGTAGAACTGTCATTATAACTTCTACTGTTGATTTTCCCATTTTAGGATGTATTCCAGTTGGCATACCCCTTCCATTATCAATTACAGTAATTGAATTATCCTCGTTTATTGCAACTGATATCTCTGTACAGAATCCTGCTAAAGCCTCATCTATACTGTTATCAACTATTTCATATACAAGATGATGTAATCCTCTTGAACTAGTACTTCCTATATACATTCCTGGTCTTTTTCTAACAGCCTCTAATCCTTCTAAGACCTGAATTTGACTTTCATCATAGCTTTGATTGCTTTTTTCCAACATAATCTCCTCCTTAATGAAGTTTTATTATAATCACATGAAGATTTAACATTGGAGTTATGGATTATAATCTATATTTGTTCTCTTTGTTAAAGTTGAAGATGATATTGGAGATAAATAAACTTTACTCATTTTATTAACTTCAGCTATAACAAATGATTTTGGTTTTTCTTTAGAAATTCTCTCTACAAACCCATCTTCTTCTGCCATTCTTATGAATGCACTAGTATCCGAACTATACATTGTAGTTTGCAAATCAAAAATTCCAATTATATCTTTAATTGGAACAACAACATTTTCTCCTAAATGTAAAAACATAAGAATTCCTCCTTTTAATTTAGGATTTCTCCTTCTTTGACCTTAAAGACCCTGGAGCTATTATCTAAATAATTTGTAAGATCTTCTATTCCTGTGCACGTTATTATAGTTTGGATTTCTCCAATCGTACTTAGAATATATCTCTTTCTATTAAAATCTAATTCTGATAAAACATCATCTAATAATAAAACTGGATACTCTGATGTCATTTCCTTTATTATTTTTAAAGATGAAAACTTTATTGTAAGGACAGCACTTCTTTGCTGTCCTTGTGACCCAAAGCTTTTAGTATCTACATCATTAATTAGCACAATAAAATCATCTCTATGAGGTCCTATACTAGTAGTTCCCTTTTCAATATCCTTTTTTCTATTTCTTCTTAGTAATTCATAAAAACTATTTTCTATATCTTCTAGATCCTTTATTGTACTTATGTATTTAAACTCTACATTTTCTTTTCCTGAAGATATATCTTTATGAATATCATTTCCATAGAAATTCAACTTATTGATATATTTAAGTCTTTCTATTATTATATGATACCCAAAATTTGCTAATTGTATATCATATATATCTAAAATTTCTGAATCTAGCTTTCTATTTTTTAATACAACATTACGTTCATTCAAAACCTTATTATATTGTACTAGATTATAATAGTATTTAGAATTTAATTGACATAGCTCCATATCAATAAACTTTCTTCTTACTCCAGGAGAATCTTTTATAATCTTTAAATCTTCTGGGGAAAACATAACAACATTAAAATTTCCAAACAACTCCCCTATTTTAGATACCTTAATTTTGTTAATCTTGATGGCTTTTTTTCCATCCTTTAATATATTTATATCGATATTTTTATCAAGTCTATCTTTACCTACCAATAAACTTACATATGCACTATCTGAGTTCCAATTTATTAATTCTCTATCTTTTGAAGTTCTATGTGATTTTGCAAAAGCACAATAATAAATTGCTTCAAGAATATTTGTTTTCCCTTGAGCATTATCCCCCATAAATACATTTACATTTTTACCAAGTGTTATATTTAAAGATTTATAATTTCTATAATTTAACATCTGTAGTCTTTTAATATACATTTTTACACCTATTTTAATTATAACATATTAGAGGAATAAAAGTAATTATTAGGTTAATGGTAATAAATATTTATTATTATTAAATAATTTTATACTTTTCTCCATTGAACTCTACTATATCACCTTGTTTTAATTTTTTTCCTCTTTGAGTACAAACTTCATCATTCACTTTAACCATCTCATCTAAGATATACATTTTAGCTTCTGATCCTAAAGATGCAGCTCCACACCACTTTAAAAATGAATCTAATTTTATAAACTCAGTATTTATTTTAATTTCATCCATTTCCAGTTTTATGCATATTAATTCATTCTTTATGCATAATCTCCTTTCTATCTTATTAATCTAACCGGTAGAACAAGATACTTTGAATTATCTGTATTTTTACATTTTATCACACAAGGACTAACACTTGATGTCATCTCTAATTTAACTTCATCATCATCTACATTCTTTAATACATCTAATAAATATCTAGAGTTAAATGCAATTTGTATTGGTTCTCCTTGCAGATTTATAGTAAGTTCTTCCCTAACCTTTCCCAATTGAGAATTAGATGTTATTATCATATTCTCTTCTTGAACTTCTAATTTTATTAAATTACTATTGCTGTCCTTAGCCATTAAGGAAGCTCTCTCTATACAACTTTGTAATTGTTGCTTATTCACATCTACTAATATTTTGTGCTCTTGAGGCAATAAAGATGAATAATTTACAAATTTACCATCTAATAATCTAGAGATAACTTTTGTATTATTTAAATTAAATAATATATGATTGTTAGTAAATGTTATTTTTACTATATCAGAAACATCTTCTAATATTTTTGAAACTTCATTTAATGTTTTTCCTGGGATAACTACTTCTATTTCATTATCATTATCTAGGAACTCACTTCTTACTGCCAATCTATATCCATCTAATGCTACTAAATTTAAATTTTTATTTTTAACCTCAAATAAAATTCCCTGTAATATTGGTCTAGTTTCATCTTGAGCTATTGCAAATGATGTTCCTTTAATCATATTTTTTAATATATTTTGAGAAACTTCAACTGAAAGATTTTCATTTATGCTAGGTAAAGCTGGATAATCTTCTCCATTCATATAAACCAAGTTAAATACTGATTTTTCACATGTTATTTGTATTATATCATTTTCTAAAGTTTCTATTTTTATATCTGAATTAGGTAATTTTCTTATTATCTCTCCAAATATTCTTGCATCTATTACGATCATACCTTCTTCTAATATATCAGCATCAACTTTTGTTTCAATAGATACATCCATATCAGATCCTATTAATGTTAATCCTTCATTTTTAGCATTTATATAGATTCCTTCTAAAATAGGCATTGTTGTTTTACCAGTTATGGCTTTATTGGCAATTGATATACCTTCTTGTAGTTTTTGTTTTTCACAGATAAATATCATATAAAAACCTCCTTAAGTTATATACATTAGATATCTATAGATATAGATAAATATATAGATATAAATTAATAATAGTAGTAGTAGGGGCTGTTGATATGTTAATAAGTACTTATACCCCTTGAAAATACTAAATTACTTATAAAAAAATATTGTGGATAAGTTGAACAAAAATCATATACCTTATCCACAGTATTAACAATCAATATTGATTTTAGTAGTTATCCACAAACAATTCAATATATTTATGTACAGTTGTTAATTAATTTTGAGTTAGCTTCTTTGTTATATCATTTACTGTGTGTTGTAGGCTTTCATCTGTATTTAAACTATCAGATATTTTTTCATAAGCATGTATAACAGTAGTATGATCCCTGCCCCCAAACTCTTCACCTATTTTAGGTAAAGACATATCAGTTAGCTTTCTGCTTAAATACATTGCAATTTGTCTAGGATAGGCTACATTCCTAGTCCTTCTTTGAGATTTTAAGTCTTCTATTCTAAGGTTAAAATATCCAGCAACAACATCCTGTATAACGTCTATAGTTACATTCCTGTTTTGCTTATTTGATATTATATCTTTAAGGGCTTCACTTGCTAACTCAACAGTAATCGGCCTATTAGTAAGTGACGAGTAAGCGACAATTCTAATTAAAGCTCCTTCTAACTCCCTAATATTAGACTTAATTTTAGTTGCAATATAAACCATAACTTCATTTGCAACATTTAGTTTTTCTACATCAGCTTTCTTTTTTAATATTGCCATTCTAGTTTCAAAATCTGGCGCTTGAATATCAGCAATTAAGCCCCATTCAAATCTAGAACGTAATCTATCCTCCAAAGTAGGAATTTCTTTAGGTGGTCTATCAGATGATAGAATTATTTGTTTATTAGCATCATGTAATGCATTGAATGTATGGAAAAACTCCTCTTGAGTTCTTTCCTTTCCAGCTATAAATTGAATATCATCTATAAGTAAAATGTCTACATTTCTATACTTATTTCTAAATTCTTCATTTTTATCATCTCTTATTGCATTAATAAGCTCATTAGTAAATTTTTCTGAAGATACATATACAACTTTAGCATTAGAATTATTTTGTAAAACATAATGACCAATTGCGTGCATTAAATGTGTTTTACCGAGACCAACGCCTCCATATATAAATAGAGGATTATAGGCTTTTGCAGGTGATTCGGCTACTGCTAATGAAGCTGCATGAGCAAATCTATTACTATTACCAATAACGAAAGAAGCAAATGTATACTTTGGATTTAATAAACTAGACATTTCATCATTTACAGTAATAGATCCTCTATCATCAATTTTTGATTTTTTTTCTTCCTTTTCTTCGGCTTCCTGAATATCAGATGCTACCATGAATTCTACAGTGTAAACTTTTGAGCAAGCAGCTTCTATAGAATTTACAACTAAGTCCTTATATCTCTTTTCCAATATATCTTGAGTAAAGGAATTTGGAACACTGATTCTTATTATATTGGAAGATATAGAAATAGGTTCGCAACTTTTAATCCATGTATTAAAACTAACTTCACTCATTTCACCCTTGATTATATTTAATGTTTTTTCCCATAATGATTTTAGATCATTATTCATTTTATATCCTCCATAAAATAAATTTTAAATTTAAATATTAAATAGTTAATAACAACATATCAACACACTTATTAACATATGAAAGTGCATGTTAATAAATATAATAAAAATATTCACATGTTAATAATTATGTTGATATTTTTTATAAATAAAAGTTATCCACAATATAAGTATGTACCTTTTTTCACATTATTAACATGGTATAAAAGCAATATTTTAGCTAAAAATAGATATAAACAGATAAGTAATAGAGAAAAAGTAAACAAGTTATGCACAATTTAATCCACAGGTGTGGATAACTTGTTGTAAAAGTAAAATTATTCACATTCAATATTTATAATAACATAAGTCAAATAGAGTATTCAAGGAGTTATCCACAAAAAACTGTGGTAAATTCTTATATTTATCAACAGAATTTGAAAATTAATAGTGTATTGACATAAAAACATGATATATATATAATGATAAGGTAAATTTAAAATAGGAATTATAGTTTTTACTATAGAAATTACAATTTAAAGGGGGTGTAGTGAAATGTTCATGACATACCAACCAAAAAAGAGACAAAGAAAAAAAGAACATGGATTCAGAAAGAGAATGAAAACTTCATCAGGAAGAACTGTTCTTAAGAAAAGAAGACAAAAAGGTAGAAAAAGATTAACAGCATAAGGGCCGCAAATAGTGGCCTTTTTTCTGCAATAGCAGGAAAAAAGGAGTATAGAGTTTCCAATGGTATACAGATTAAGAAAAAATAATGAGTTTAAATTAGTATATAGAAGGGGAAAGTCTTTAGCTAATAACCTTTTAGTTTTATACACTTTTAATAATAGAAAAAATAAAACAGAAGATAATCTTACTTATAATAAGGTAGGAATTTCAGTAAGTAAGAAAGTTGGAAATAGCGTAGTTCGAAGTAGAAGTAAACGATTGATAACCGAAAGCTATAGACTTAATGAAAAGGACCTTAAGAGTGGCTACGATTTTGTGTTTGTAGCAAGAAGCGCGATAAAAGGAAAAAGTTTCTCAGAAGTTGAAAATGCAATGAAAAAACTTTTTTTAAAGGCAGGCTTATATAAATAATGAAGAAGATAATGTTAAGATCTATATATTTATATAGAAAATATATTTCGCCAATGAGACCACCAACATGTATTTATGTTCCTACATGTTCACAATATGCAATAGATGCTATTAATAAATATGGAGCAATAAAGGGTGGTTTTTTAGCTATAAAGAGAATTTTAAGGTGTCATCCATTTGCTAAGGGTGGATACGACCCTGTAAAATAAGGAGGTTACGCATAAAAGATGATGAGTTTCTTATCACCAATAACAAATTTCTTGACAGGTATATTTAATGTTCTACATGATTTTATTCTTTCAGTATTTAATATGGAACCAAGTGGGGTTTCATATGTATTAGCAATCGCAATATTTACAATAATAATTAGATTATTAATACTTCCATTAAATATAAAGGCTAATAGATCAAATGCTAGAATGCAAGAAATTCAACCAGAATTAAATGCAATACAAAAGAAATATGCAAATGATCCTCAAAAGATGCAAGCTGAGTATTCAAAATGCATGAAAGAAAATAATGTAAGTATGTTTGGTGGATGTCTTCCAACATTATTACCATTACCAATACTATTTGCGTTATATTATGTGTTTATGAATATAGATAAGGGATCAGTGGTACATCCATCATTTTTATGGATACCAAATGTATTTGAAAAAGATCCTTACTTTATAATGCCGGTATTAGCTTTCTTAAGTACTTATTTACCAAGTTTACTTTTAACTAAGTCAATGCCTAAAAATGAAAATAGTCCTATGAATATGGGAAGTATGAATATCATGATGGCAGGTATGATGGGGGTAATGGCTATCAACTTTAGTTCCCTTCTAGTTATTTATTGGGTAATAGGTGGAGCTATACAATTAGCACAAACTTATTTCTTAAATTACTTGCCAGCTAAAAAGAAAAAGGTAGCAAAAGAAGAAGAAGAAAAGTTAAAAACTATTCAAAACGCAAAAAAAGCAACACCAAAGACTAAGAAAAAAAATTAAGATTATTATATTTAGTATTTACTAGGTGGTGAATAGGGTATGAAAACATTAGAAATGACAGGGAAAAGCGTAAGTGAAGCATTGCAAAGCGCTTTAAAAGAATTAAATCTTACAGAAGATAAGGTTGAATATGAGATTTTAGATGAAGGATCAAAAGGATTTCTAAATATTATAGGAACAAAGCCAGCAAAAATATTAGTTAAAGTTAAAAGAGATTATAAGGAAGATGTAAGAGTATTTTTAAGAAGTATTCTTGAGAATATGAAAGTACAAGCTGAAATAAGGATTAGAGAAGTTAATGATGTTGTTCATATAGATTTAAATGGTCCTAAAATGGGATTAATTATTGGATATAGAGGAGAAACTTTAGATTCTCTACAATATTTAGCTTCGCTAGTTGTTAATAAGGGGCATGATATTCCTTATAAAAAAGTGGTTTTGGATACTGAGAATTATAGAAGCAAAAGGGAAGATACTTTAAAAAGAGTTGCTGAAAAAACTGCATATAAAGTTAGAAAGACTAGAAGACCTTATAAGTTAGAACCAATGAATCCTTATGAAAGAAGAGTAATACATTCTGCTTTACAAGATAATGAATATGTCTACACATTTAGCGAAGGTGATGAGCCTTACAGAAGAGTTGTAGTGGATATAAAGAAATAAAAGGTAAGAAGGCCAATTGGCTTTCTTACCTTTTATTTATTTTGACTTAATTCAAATAGTTTTGTAAAATGAATATTAGTTAAAATGGGGTATAATATAAATATACCTGATATATTGAACGAAAGAATTTATCTAAAATACTTTAAGGAGGATAGATGATGAAAGAATTTGATACAATTTGCGCTATATCCACAGCAATTGGAGAAGGTGGAATTGCAATTATAAGAGTATCTGGTGATGAGGCATTAGAGATAGTCTCTAAAATTTTTAGGGCCAAAAGTGGAAAAGATATAAGAGATATGAAGACTTATACTATGAGATATGGTCATATAGTTGATATAGATAAAGAAGATCTAATAGATGAAGTAATTATAAGCTATATGAAGGGGCCGAAAAGTTTCACAGCAGAAGATACTGTAGAAATAAATTGTCATGGCGGAGTAACATCAACAAATAAGGTTCTAGAAATGGTTATAAAGGCTGGAGCAAGGATAGCAGAGCCAGGTGAATTTACTAAAAGAGCATTTTTGAACGGAAGAATAGATTTATCTCAAGCAGAGGCAGTTATGGATTTGATCACAGCTAAAACTGAATTAGCAATGAAATCAGCCTTAATGCAAAGTACAGGTTCATTATCTAAAAAAATCAATAAGCTTAGAGAATATCTATTAAATGTATTAGCTCTAATAGAATATGCTGTAGATTTTACAGAAGATGATGAGGAAGTTGACCCGACTATTCCATTGAGAGTAAAAGATAGTCTTGAAAAAGCATGCGATGATATGAGTAAACTACTTAAAGGTGCAGATGAAGGTAAGATAATAAGAGATGGATTAAGTTTAGCTATAGTAGGTAAACCAAATGTAGGAAAGTCATCTTTATTAAATGTTCTTTTGAAAGAAAAAAGAGCAATTGTTACAGATATTGCTGGAACTACTAGAGATGTAATAGAAGAATATATAAATCTTGATGGAATACCAGTAAAGATAATAGATACGGCGGGAATAAGGGAAACTGAAGATATAGTTGAAAAAATTGGAGTTGAAAAATCAAAAGAAAAAATAAATGAGGCAGATTTAGTTTTATTAGTATTAGATTCTTCTAGGGAATTAGATAAAGAAGATATTGAAATAATAGAAGCTATAAAAAATAAAAATTCTATAGTTTTATTAAATAAAATAGATTTAGAAAATAAATTAGATAAATCTTTATTAAATAATTTTGAAAATATAATAAAAATTTCCGCAAAAGAAGATGTTGGAATAGATGGATTAAAAAATGAGATTAAGAATATGTTCTTTAATGGTAAAATAGATAGCGAAAGTTTAATAGTATCTAACTCAAGACATAAGCAAGCTTTAATTAGAGCAAAGGAAAATTGTGATGATGCTCTAATAAGAGTTAAAAATAATGAGTTTCTTGATTTAATTTCAATATATGTAACTGCAGCCTTAAAAGCTTTAGGAGAAATTACTGGTTCAGAGTTAGAAGAAGACTTAGTTAATAAAATATTTAAAGAATTTTGTTGTGGAAAGTAGGAGAAATATAAATATGAAATATAATGCGGGAGAATACGATGTAGTAGTTGTTGGTGCTGGTCATGCTGGTTGTGAAGCAGCACTTGCAGCAGCTAGAATGGGATTAAAAACATTAATTTGTACTACTAATCTTGATTCTGTAGCTATGATGCCTTGTAATCCTAATATAGGAGGTACTGCAAAAGGTCACTTGGTAAGAGAAATAGATGCATTAGGTGGAGAGATGGGGGTTAATATAGACAACACATTTATTCAATCAAGAATGCTAAATACGTCAAAGGGGCCTGCTGTACATTCTTTAAGAGCGCAAGCAGATAAAAAGAAATACCAAAATAGAATGAAGAATGTACTTGAAAATCAAGAAAACCTTAGTTTGAGGCAATTAGAAGTTATAGAAGTAGATGTAGAAGATGGAAAAGTTAAAGGTGTACTTACAAAGAATGGTGGATACTTCAGTTGTAAGGCTATTATATTAACTACAGGTACATATCTTAGAGCAAGAATAATAATAGGAGATGTTACTTATAATAGTGGACCAAATGGATTAGCAGCTGCTAATGAATTATCACAATCATTAATCGATTTAGGAATATCATTAAGAAGATTTAAAACTGGTACTCCAGCGAGAATAAATAAAAGATCTGTTGATTTTTCAAAAATGGTAGAGCAACCAGGAGATGAAAAGATAGTTCCATTTTCATTTATGAGTGATGATATATCTAGGGAACAAGTTTCTTGTTGGTTAACTTATACAAGTGGAGAAACACATAAAATAATACAAGAAAACATAGAAAGATCTCCAATGTATAATGGATTAATCGAGGGGGTAGGACCTAGATATTGTCCATCAATAGAGGATAAAGTTATGAGATTCCCAGATAGGGAAAGACATCAATTATTTATAGAACCAGAAGGTGAAGATACTCAAGAGATGTATATTGGAGGAATGTCTTCATCACTTCCAGAAGATGTACAGTTACAAATGCTAAGAACTGTTCCTGGACTAGAAAATGTAGAGATAATGAGGACTGCATATGCAATAGAATATGATTCAATTGATCCAACTCAGTTAAAACCAACATTAGAATTTAAAAATTTCGATGGATTATATGGAGCTGGGCAATTAAATGGTAGTTCAGGTTATGAAGAAGCAGCTGCACAAGGGATAGTTGCTGGAATAAACGCATCTTTAAAGATTAAAGATAAAGAGCCTATGATATTAACTAGATCTGATGGGTATATGGGCGTACTTATCGATGATTTAGTTACTAAAGGTACTAATGAACCATATAGAATGATGACATCAAGAGCTGAGTATAGATTATTATTAAGACAAGATAATGCCGATTTTAGATTAACTGAAATTGGGTACAAAGTTGGCCTTGCAACAGAAGAAAGATATCAAAGGTTCCTAACAAGAAAGAATAATATAGAAAATGAAGCAAAGAGATTAAAGGAACTTCAAATAACAAATAAGAAAGAAACAAATGAATTCTTAGTTTCAATGGGCTCAACAGAGCTTAAGAAGCCTATAAGCTTCTATGAATTAATTAAAAGACCAGAATTAGATTATTTTAGCTTAGAAAGCTTAGATATTGATAGACCTGACTATGAAGATGATATCGGGGAACAAATAAATACAATTGCTAAATATGAAGGTTATATAGATAGTCAATTGGATCAAGTAAGACAATTTAAAAAGTTTGAGAAGAAATTAATTCCTGAAGATCTAGAATATGCGGACGTAAAGGGACTAAGAACAGAAGCAATTCAAAAGCTATCTAATATTAGACCTGTAAGTATAGGGCAAGCATCAAGAATATCAGGGGTATCACCAGCTGATATATCAGTACTATTAATTTATTTAGAACATCAATATAAGAAATAAATTTCTTTGGAGGAACTATGGAATATTTTAAATTAATGAAAGAGGCTTCTTTAGAAGTAGGAATGGAATTATCAGAGCATCAATATGAGCAATTTATAAAATATATGAGATTACTTCAAGAGTGGAATGAAAAGATTAATCTTACTGCAATAACAGAAGATGAGGAAGTAATAAAAAAACATTTTATAGATTGTATTAAGGCTTTTAAATCAGATGCTATTAAGAATGCAAAAACTATAATAGATGTAGGAACAGGAGCAGGCTTTCCAGGTTTACCTATAGCTATAATGAATCCAAATGTTCAAATAACATTATTAGATTCATTGAATAAGAGAATTAATTTTTTAAATACAGTTATTAATAATATAGGGTTAAAAAATGTAATTACAATTCATTCAAGAGCAGAAGATGGTGCAAGAAAACCAGAATTAAGAGAAAAGTTTGATGTAGCTACATCAAGGGCAGTAGCAAATATGGCGGTATTATCGGAGTTTTGTATGCCTTACATAAAAGTAGGTGGACACTTTGTAGCATTAAAGGGACCTGCTATAGAAGAAGAAATTAAAGATGGACACAAGGCAATAGCAGTTTTAGGTGGAGAATTAAAAGAGATAATTGAGGTAAATATAGAAGAATCTGATCTGAAGCATAATATTGTAGAAATTAAAAAAATTAATAAATGCTCAAAGGTATATCCTAGAAAGGCAGGAACAATAAACAAAAAACCTATAAAATAGAATTAAATTCTACAATATAACTAAATAAAAATAGTCGATTAATAAAAATTTATTGATATATATGAGTCCATTTGTAATTTATTAAATTATAATAAACTAATTTGTCTTATAATATTAGATAATAAAAAGAAGGAAATTAGAGAAGAAAATAGAATTTTTACTTTATTGAATAAAATGGTAACTTAGAATAATAGGGGATGGTTGGGTGCATATGAATAGAGAAATTACAAGTATAAGTGTAAATAAGATATTTCCAAATACTTATCAGCCTAGAAGATTTTTTAACGAAGAAGCATTAGAAGAATTATCTCAATCTATAAAGGAACATGGAATAATTCAACCTATTACTGTTAGAAGAAGAGGAGAAAACTTTGAATTAGTAGCAGGTGAAAGAAGATGGAGAGCTGCAAGAATGGCAGAATTAGAAAATGTACCATGTAATATTATTGAAATAACTGATACACAATCTGCTGAAATAGCTTTGTTAGAGAATTTACAAAGAGAGGATTTAAATTTTATAGAAGAAGCTGAGGCTTATTATAATCTTATAAATGATCATAAATTTACCCAAGATGAATTAGCTAAAAGAATGGGTAAAAAACAATCAACTATAGCTAATAAGCTAAGATTATTAAAACTTACTCCGAGTGTTAGATCGGTTTGTATAGAAAATAAATTAACAGAGAGGCATGCAAGAGCGTTACTATCATTACCTAATGAAGAACTACAATTAAAGGTTGTAGAAAAGGTAATAAAGAATTCTCTTAATGTTAAAGCTACAGAAGAAGCAGTTAATAAAGAACTGTTAAAATTAGCTGGAGAAGAATTAAATAACAAAGAGAAGAAAAGGGTTAAAAGTGTATTTCCGGCAAAACTGTATGTAAACACTATAAAGCAAGTATTTGATAAGTTTAATATACCAGCTGAATATAAGTTTAAGGATGATGAGGAGTTTATACAAATAACAGTTTCTATACCTAAAAAATAACTTTAATAAGTATATTCTTATTTAATAAGAATATACTTATTTTTTTATGAATTTAAATTTGATTATTAATTTAATCAATTTTTATTATGTTAATCTTTTAATATTAGTAAAAAGTATATATAATATTAATATGAGAAGGGGGGTGAAGCTCTAAAATAGAGCTTTTATATGAAAAAGGTTTGTATATTTAATCAAAAGGGCGGAGTTGGAAAAACGACTACAAACATAAACTTATGCGCATATCTAGCTATGGAGGGTTATAAGGTATTAACAATAGATATAGATCCCCAAGGAAATACAACAAGTGGGTTAGGCTTAGATAAGAGAAATTTAGAATTATCAATGTATGATGTATTAACATCAGATGCCTCATTAAGAGAGGTTATATTAAAAAGTGAATTAGTACAAAATTTATTTATAGCTCCATCAACAATGGAGTTAGCAGGTGCGGAAGTTGAGATCATAGGTAAAGAAGATAGAGAAACTATTTTAACAAATAAAATTAAAGAAGTAGAGGATGAATATGATTTTATTTTCATAGATTGTCCACCATCATTAGGAGTATTAACAATTAATGCATTAACATCAGTTGAATCAGTATTAATACCAATTCAATGTGAGTTTTATGCACTTGAAGGAGTAGGACAGCTTATAAACACTATTCAATTAGTTAAAAAATCATTAAATAAGAACCTTGAAATAGAAGGTGTTGTAATGACTATGTATGATTATAGAACTAATTTAAGTAATGAAGTTCTTGAAGAAGTGAAGAACTTCTTTAATGAGAAGGTTTATGAAACTAAAATATCAAGAAATATAAGATTAGCAGAGGCTCCTAGTTTTGGATTGCCAATAATGCTATACGATGAAAAGTGCAAGGGCGCTGAATCTTATAAGTCATTAACAAAAGAGTTTTTAAGTAGGCAGTAAGTAGGTGAATAATTATGAATAAAAAATCAGCATTGGGAAAAGGGTTAGGTGCATTAATTCCTAATGATAACGGAAGTAAAGAAAATAATAAACCATCAGTTATATCTATAAATTTAATTAGAAGCAATGAAGATCAGCCAAGAAAGGCTTTTGATGATGAAAAGATAGCAGAATTAGCTCAATCAATTAAAGAACATGGAATAATACAACCTATAATTTTAAATAAAAAAGATAACAGTTATATAATAGTTGCTGGTGAAAGAAGATGGAGAGCTGCAAAATTATTAGGATTAAAAGAAATACCAGCTATAATAATGGAGTTAACTGAAAAAAATATATTAGAGGTATCTTTAATAGAAAATATTCAAAGACAAGACTTAAATCCTATTGAAGAAGCTATAGCATATAAAAAATTATTAAGTGATTTCAATTTAACTCAAGAAGAACTTAGTAAAAGGGTAGGAAAGTCTAGAGTGGCAATAAGTAATGTAATAAGACTTACTAATCTTTGTGAAACTGTAAAACAATATTTAATTGATGAAGTTATTACAGAAGGGCATGGAAGGGTATTGTTATCAATTGAAGACCCTGAAATTCAATGCGAAGTAGCTCAAAAGGTTATAGACGAAAAACTATCTGTCAGAGAATTAGAAAGATTGGTAAGATATTTAGGATCTGAGAAAAAGGAAAAAGATAAAGAAAAAGTAAGAGAGATAAATCCATATTATAAGGATGTAACGGAAAGATTGCAAAATTATTTTGGAACTAAAGTAAGTATTAGCAATAAAAATAATAAAGGGAAAATAGAAATAGAATATTATTCAAATGAAGATTTACAAAGGATACTAGAAATAATTAATTTATAAATGTTTCACGTGAAACATTATGAAATATATAAATTATGTTTCACGTGAAACATTTTATATTATTTCTATATAAGATTTAGAGAGGAGCATTAAAAGTGGAAGATGTACTTAAAATAATAAATGAAAATTCACCTTTTATTATTGTTGGATTACTTATTATAATGTTACTACTTTTTATAATTGTAATTTATTTAATAAGATCTATAAATAAACTTGAAAAGAAATATAGAAGAATGATGAGAGGCGTAAATAATAAAAATTTAGAAGAACTTATATCTTCTAAGTTAGATGAAATAGATAAGGCTATGGAGTTTTCAAATGAGGCCCTTAATAAGTGCGATGTAATAAGGGAAGAAATGAAAGGTTGCGTAAATAAAATAGCTATAATGAGATACAAGGCTTTTCCTGATGTAGGAAGCGATTTAAGCTTTTCAATAGCAATATTAGATTCATATAATGATGGTGTTCTAATTACTGGAATTTATTCAAGACAAGATAGTACTACATATGCAAAACCAGTTGATAAGGGAATTTCAAGATATGAGTTATCTGAAGAAGAATCATATGTCTTAAATGAAGCAATTAATAAAAAATAAAAAAATGAGAGTCTTATAGGCTCTCATTTTCTTGTAAATAATTTAATTTAGAAGGTTTATTAATATATTCAAATTCTTTAGATACTTTCAATATGAAATGATAAATACCTTTATATATGCAATCAGCTAGGCTCATTACTGTATACAATCGTGTATTTTGTAAAACTATAAATTCAAAGTTTCCTCCAATGTTTACAATTCCTGTAATACTTAAATCTCCTATAGGAGGGAGATTTTTATTTAAGGCTAATCCAGGTTGAAGAGGCTTTTTATCAATAAAAACTTTCCCTATATTACTTATCTTCCCCAAACAAGAATCTATAGCAATAATATAAGGGTTGTCAAAATTCAAATTAATTTTATTTATTATTTCAATAAGGTTCTTAGAGTGAACAGGAGTTTCTAATGACCCATAAATGTGAATTTTATTTTTTGAAATGTTCTTTAATTTATATCCAATTAGTGGACCTAGGGAGTCACCTGTACATCTATCGGTTCCTATGCAAATGAAGATTATATCTCTATTTGAGTGAAGTATATCCTTTAGGTTGTTATATAAATAATCTCTAATTTCCATATAAGAATTAGGCGATAATGAATCGATTGAAAATGGTTCATTCATGGAAAAACCTCCTTTATTGAAATTATTGACAATAAGGGAGGTTTATATTCAAGGTTATTTTGACTTTATTATTTTATTTATGCAGTCTATTGTGTAATTAATATCTGATTTTTCGTTAAAGTAACTAAGGCTTAATCTTACAGTACCTGATGGAAAACTTCCTATAGTCTTATGTGCAAGTGGAGCACAATGAAGACCAGATCTATTTTTTATTCCAAAATCATTATCAAGAGCAAATGATAATTCAGCAGTATCAATATTATTAATATTGAATGAAACGCATGAGGTATAATTGCTATTATTAATATCTTCGTAAAGAATTATATCTTTGATGTTAGATATTTCGTTGACAAGATGATTCCTTAAAAATTTATTTTTATTATAAATAGTATTTATTCCTTCATTCTTAATAAATTTGATCCCTTCAACTAAGCCTACTATTCCAGGCATATTAAGAGTACCAGACTCAAATTTATCAGGTAAAAAATCAGGTTGTTCTAATGAATGAGACAAACTTCCAGTCCCTCCTAAAATAAATGGCTTACATATATTATTAAGACTATCATCTATTATAAAACCACCAATTCCTTGAGGACCAAATAAACTTTTATGTCCAGTAAAAGCTAGTGCACTTAAGTTAAGATCTGTAAAGTCTATATCTAATACTCCTGCTCCCTGAGCAGTATCTAATAAAAAAAATATATTTTTGCTTTTACATAAAGCTCCAATTTCCTTAATTGGTTGAATACTTCCTATTACATTAGAAGCTTGGCTAAGAACTACCATTTTAGTATTTATTTTTATGTTACTTCTAATTTCTTCAATAGAAACAAAACCAAATTTATCAGCATTTACAATATCTAATTCTATTATTCCTTTATTTTTTAAATTAACTAATGGTCTCAAAACAGAGTTATGTTCCATAGAAGATGTTATTACATGGTCTCCAGCTACAAGTGATCCATTTATTAATATATTTAATGAAGTGGTTATGTTATTAGTAAATATTACATTTTCAATAGAATTAAATTTGAAAAAATCAGATATAATTTCTCTTGCCTCAAATAAAAGTCTATTAGTTTGTAGAGCGTTATTATGGTTAGAGCGGCCAGGGTTTCCTCCAATGTTAGTTAGAAAGTTGCATATAGAATCAACAACATTTTTAGGCTTAGGAAATGTTGTACTTGAATTATCTAAATATATATTCATAATTTACTCCTTTTAATTTATATAAGCTTAATCTTATAATAAAATTATAAGATACTTTAATAGTATTTACAAAATAATAAATTTATAAAATAAGGGGATTTTAAATGTAATAGAAGAGTAAGTCTTAAGTAAATTGGCTTTTGATAAAAAATACATATATTTAAATATAGTGAGTATTTTTATAAATGAATAAGATTATATAAAGTTATTAATATAGATTCTTAATTAAAACATATATATAATATAATTAAACATAAATAAACTTGAAAAGGGAGGACATTATGAAGTACTATATTATAGTTTTTAAAAATACGCTAGATGCTATGAATGGAGAAAAAGTGTTAAAGGAAGAAAATATGATCTTTAAGATGATGCCAACTCCTACAGCAATTACACAAAGCTGTGGAATTTGCATTAGAATAGAAGAAAAAAAATACATAGATGAAATTATATCAAGGGATAGTATAAGATATAAACATATATATGAGAAAGAGCAAAATGAGTTTAAAGAAATAATTTAATAGTATTAGAGGTGAGGTATGCAAAACTTATTAACATGGGTTAGTCCTGGTATAAATGATAATGGAAAGATTATTTTAAATGTGAATTGGGAAGAGGTCATGGGAAATGCAGTAAGTACTCTGGAATTTATACTTAATAAAGGAATAAGATTAATATTACTTATAGTTGCTATGTATCTTGCTATAAAAATAGGAGATAAGTTAATTGATAAGTTTGTAAAAAATCAGATTGAAAGTAAATTAAGCTTTTCAATGAATAGACAAAAGGCAATTACTGTAGGAGCTATACTAAAAAGTTCACTTAAATATGCTGTTTACATATCAGGAGCAGCCATAATAATAGGAAGTACATTTAAGGTATCAGCAGCTGTGTTGAGTGCGGTTGGTTTTGTAGTTGGTATAGGAGCACAAAGTTTAGTTAAGGATTTAATAAATGGTTTTTTTATACTTTTTGAAGATCAGTATGGAGTTGGAGATTACGTAACTATAGGTGTTTATAGTGGTATAGTAGAAAATATTGGAATAAGATCTACTGTTTTAAAGGATTTTAGTGGAGATGTTCATGTTTTACCTAATGGAGCTGTGTTAGAAGTAACTAATCATTCAAGAGGAAATATGAGATTTATGGTTGATGTAGAAATTGCATATGAAGAAGATGTAGATAATGCAATTAGCTTAATCGAAGATACATGTAAAAATTTTGAAGAAAAAAATAAAGATGAAGTTAAGGAAGAGATAGAAGTATTAGGTGTTATATCATTAAATGCATCAGGAGTTACAATAAGAGTAGTTGGAAAATCAAAGCCTTTATCTCAATGGAAGATGGAAAGAGAATTAAGAAAAGAAATAAAGAAGACATTAGATGAGGCTGGGGTAGAGATACCATATCCAAAGACTCAAATAGTAAATAATAAATTTGTTTAATTTAAATGGTTGGAGGTTTAATTATGATAGAGACTTTTGATTTAGGTGATATAGTAGAAATGAAAAAGCAACATCCGTGTGGAAGTAAGGAATTTGAGGTTATACGACTTGGAGCAGATATCAAAATTAAGTGTACTGGTTGTGGAAGAATAATAATGTTACCAAGAAGCAAATTTCAAAAAGATGCTAAAAAAATCGTTAATTTATAGTAATTAAATTTAAAACTTGCAAAAGAAAATGAATAATGTTACAATATTTAATTGTAATCCCTGCTGTGCAAAGCACAGCCAATGTCCGAGGGGAGGAGGTGAAAATGATGAGAAAGTACGAAACTATATTCATACTACACCCATCATTAGATGAAGAAGCTTGCAAAGCTAACATCGAAAAGTTTAAGGGTGTAATAGAAAACGGTGGAGGAACTATAGAAAATGTTGACGTTTGGGGTAGAAGAAAGCTTGCTTACGAAATCGCAAAAGTTAACGAAGGTTTCTATACATTAATCAACTTTAATGCTGATTCAGAACTACCTAAAGAGTTAGACAGAATATTCAGAATTACTGATGGTGTTTTAAGACACATCATAGTTAAACAAGAAGCGTAAGAGGTGATATTGTCATGAATAAGGTAATACTTATTGGAAGGCTAACAAAAGATCCAGAGCTTAATTTTGCTGCTGGAAGTGGTACTGCTGTAACAAGATTTTCTTTAGCAGTAACAAGACCTTTTAAAAAGGATGAAACTGATTTTATCAATTGTATAGCTTTTGGTAAAACTGGTGAAACAATAGCACAATATCTTACAAAGGGCAGACAACTAGCTGTTACTGGAAGCATCAGAACTGGAAGTTATGATGCTAAAGATGGAACTAAAAGATATACAACTGATATAGTTGTAGATTCATTTGAGTTTATAGGATCAGGTAACAATGGGGGTGCTGGAAGAGACCAAGGTTCATATAACAATGGATATGGTTCTTCAAATACTGGTTCTGATTATTCAAATTCATCAAATAATTTTGGTGGAATGAATTTTGAGGAAGACATGACTCCTGTAGATGATGGAGATATGCCTTTCTAATTAGTCTAATAAGAAGGAGGGAATTAGCATGAAAGACATGAAGAGATCTGGAAAAATGAGAAGATCTAAGAGAAAAGTATGTGCTTTTTGTGTAGAAAAGGCTGAAGCAATAGATTACAAAGATATTACTAAGCTAAGAAAGTTCGTAACAGAAAGAGGTAAGATATTACCAAGAAGAATTTCTGGAACTTGCGCTAAGCACCAAAGAGAATTAACAACTGCTATAAAGAGATCAAGAAATATAGCATTATTACCATTCACAACTGAGTAGTATAATCAACCCCTGACATATCAGGGGTTTTTTATTATATTAATACAATTATTATTTTACAAAAATTGTAAAAGACTTCATAATTTGTTGCAATAAAAGTAATTTATAATTAAAATATAAATACAAGGGTATTAGTATAGGGGTGAGCAGGGTGAAGAGAGATGATTTAAATATAATGGCTAATATAAAAATGATAGAAAAATTAAAAGCAAATTTATTATGTATAATAGGTGAATTCTATCATTTACTTACTAAGGGAAGTAATGTAGCTCAAGATGCAATTTTAAATTGCATATCAGGTGCTATACTCGTATTATATGTATTGGCTCAAAAATTAGGATATTCATGTCAAGATGTAGATGATGATATGAAAAAGAAATTACAAGTTGGTATAGCAGAAGGACATGAGTATGAAAAGGATGGGAGAAGCTTAAGTAAACTTCAATTACATTTAAAGGAGCACCATTAATCTTATGATATGGAATGATTTAATAAAAACAAGGCTTAAAAGTATTAAGCCTATAATTACACCACTTATTTTTGTAGGCGCATGTATAGGGTTTTATTATATAAAAAGCACTCTTTTAGGATCTATATTGTTAATTTTATTTATTATATTTAGCTTAAGTGAATATATGGTAAAAGGTAAATCTGATGATAATATAGAAAGAATCAAAGAAAATATAAATAGAGATATAAATAGTAATATATTAAATTTAATATTTCCGTTAGCCCTAATAAAAGAATCGGGAGAGATTTTTTGGAGTAATAAAGAATTCCAAAAATTTGTACCAAATGAAAATCCTATAGGATTAAATGTAGTTAGTATTGCTAGAGGGCTAAATTTATCTAGACTATTAACTTGTGATAGAGACTTGCATCAAAAAATAAAAATATTAGATTCTTTATATAAGGTATATGCAACTAAAATAGAAAAATATGATTTAAATGAAGAATTATATATAGTTTATTTTAATGATATAAGTAATTTGAAAAATATAGATAATACTAAAGAGAGTATAATGCTTATAGAAGTAGATAACCTAGCAGAAGCTTTAGAAACTACATTAGATAGCGATAGACCAATGTTAGTTGCTGAGATTGAAAAAACAATAAATTTATATGCTCAAAAACTTAAGGCAATGATAACAAAATATGACTCTAATAAATATGTCCTTTCAGTACAAGATAAATATATAGACGAAGAGATAAATAATAAGTTTTCTATATTAGAAGATATATCAAAAATAGATAGGGGAAATAAATTTGAAGTTACTTTAAGTATTGGTATCGGAAGAGGTGGAACTTGTCCTCTAGAAAATAATACATTTGCTGTTACTGCAAAAGAGTTAGCACTAGGTAGAGGCGGGGATCAGGTAGTTATAAAAAATAATGAAAAAATAAAATTTTTTGGTGGAAATACTAGAGAAATAGAAAAGAGAACTAGAGTAAGGGCAAGAGTTATATCTCATGCATTAAAGGAATTAATATATGAGAGTAGTAATGTTTTTATTATAGGTCATAAAAATCCTGATATGGATTGTTTCGGTTCATCTGTAGGAATATCATCTGTAGTAAAACAGTTAGGAAAGCCATGTAAAATCATATTAGGAGCAGATACTACAGCTATTGATTATTTCTTATCTAAACTAAAAAGTGATCCTAAATATGATAACTTATTTATTTCTAAAGAAGAAGCTTATGAACAAATTAATGAAAAAACTTTATTAATTATAGTAGATGTTCATAATAAAGGATATATATTAGATACAAGTATTGTTGAGAAGGCACAAAGAAAAATAATTATAGATCATCATAGAAGAAGCCCAGATATAGTTGAAGGTGCAATTTTAAATTATATAGAAGTATATGCCTCATCTACATCTGAAATGGTTACAGAAATTATTCAGTATATGGTTCAAAAGCCTAACTTATATAGATTGGAAGCAGAAGGTTTACTTGCAGGAATATTTATGGATACAAAGGGCTTTTCCTTTAAAGCTGGTGTTAGAACTTTTGATGCTGCATCATTTTTAAGAGGACTTGGAGCTGATACAATTGAAGTTAAGAAGATGTTTATGGATGATCTTGAGGATTATTTAGTTATTGCAGACACAATAAGGTCTGCAGAAGTTAAGAATGGTTTAGCTATTGCAGTTGCTCCTAAAAGAATAAAAAAGGGATTTATGGCAGCTAGAGCTGCCGATGAGCTACTAAATATATCTGGAATAAATGTATGCTTTGTATTAGCAGAGATAAATGGAGATATAACTATTAGTGGTAGATCTATAGGAGAAACTAATGTTCAAGTAATACTTGAAGCAATAGGTGGTGGTGGTCATATGAATATGGCTGGAGCTCAATTAAATAATACATCAATAGAAAGTGCTATAAAAATACTAAAACGATCAATAGAAGAACATTTAAAGGTGGGTGAATAACATGAAAGTAATATTATTACAAGATGTTAAAAAAGTAGGAAAAAAAGGAGACGTTGTTGATATATCAGACGGATATGCAAGAAACTTTTTATTTCCAAGAAAGTTAGCAGAAGAAGCAAATAACAATAACATGCACATCCTAAACACTAAGAAGGAAAATGAAAGAAAGAAGAAATTAGCAGAAATTGAAGCCGCACAAAAGTTAGCATCTGAATTAAAGGGCAAGGAAATTAAGATTGAAGCTAAAAGTGGAAATGGTGGAAGATTATTTGGAGCTATAACAAGTAAAGATGTAGCTGAATTAATAAATAAACAATTTAAATTATCAGTGGATAAGAAAAAAATAGTTATGGATACAATAAAGGTTGCTGGTAGTTACGATATAGAAATAAAGCTATATCCAGAAGTTTCAACTAAGATGAAAGTAATAATCACGCCGCAATCATAAGGAGGACTAAGTTTGAAGACTTATGACGAAACAAATATAGAAAGTATATTAGATAGTGAGTTATCTTTAGATGCACAAGTAAATGTTATAAATCAAATATTAAATAATGTATTAGATGAGGGAGCGGTAAGAGCAAGAATTGTAAGATTCAAACTTCAAAAGTATGCGAATTCTCCTAATATATGTGAAAGAGTATATGCATTAAATGTAATTGCCTCAGATGGAAAAGGTATAAAATCTGTACCAAGCGATGAGGAATTAAGAGGTGTACTAGAAGATACAATTTATTATATATCAGAAAACATAGCTAGAAAGTATGTTCAAAACAAAGTGGAAACACAAGTTGAAAAGGCACTTCAAGAAAGACAAGATAAATTTATGGATGATATTAAATTATCTATATTAAAAAAGCAAAAAGGTCCTGAAAGTGCAAAAACTACTAAGAAGCTAGAAAGATTAGAAGAACTAGATTCAAAAAAGATTAATAAAAACGTAATGAGTCTTTTAAGGCCTGAAACCTTTGATGAAGTAGTAGGGCAGGAGAGAGCAATAAAATCACTTATATCTAAAATGGCATCTCCATATCCTCAGCATATAATTTTATATGGACCACCTGGAGTTGGTAAAACTTCAGCAGCAAGATTAGCGTTAGAAGAAGCTAAGAAGTTACAGTCTACTCCATTTGATGGAGATTCTAAGTTTGTTGAGGTTGATGGAACTACGTTAAGATGGGATCCAAGAGAAATAACAAATCCATTACTAGGATCAGTTCATGATCCTATATATCAAGGTAGTAAGAAGGATTTAGCTGAGATAGGTGTTCCAGAACCTAAGACTGGATTAGTAACTGAAGCTCATGGAGGAGTTTTATTTATAGATGAAATTGGTGAGTTAGATGAAATTCTTCAAAATAAGTTGCTAAAAGTATTAGAAGATAAAAGAGTTGAGTACTCATCATCTTATTATGATCCAGATGATGAAAACACACCTGAATATATAAAATATCTTTTTGAAAAAGGTGCCCCAGCAGACTTTGTTTTAATTGGTGCAACTACAAGAGAACCAGGGAAAATAAATCCAGCATTAAGATCTAGATGCACAGAGGTTTATTTTGAGCCATTATCACCTAGTGATATTAAAGGAATAATAGACAATGCATCTAAAAAATTAAATGTTCAATTGGAAGATGGAATTGCTGACCTTATAAGCAGATATACAATAGAAGGAAGAAAAGCTGTTAATATATTAGCAGATGCTTATGGCTATTCATTGTATCAATCAAAGGATAAAGGCAGCAATATAATTACACTTAAGGATGTAGAAGAAGTTATTTCTATAGGGAGATATGTACCTTATGAAATATTTGATGATATAGATAAATCTGAAATAGGCCATACATATGGATTAGGAGTAAGTGGATTCTTAGGCTCAACACTAGAAATAGAAACTGTTGTATTTGAATCTAAAAAACCAGGAATGGGAACTGTAAAGTTTAATGATACAGCAGGTTCAATGGCGAAGGATTCTGTATTTAACGCAGCATCAGTAATAAGAAGAATTACTGACAAAGATATAAAGGATTATGATATACATGTAAATGTAGTTGGTGGAGGAAAAATTGATGGACCATCAGCAGGAGCAGCAATTACTATTTCAATAATAAGTGCTTTACTAGAAAAACCTATAAGACAAGATATAGCTATAACAGGTGAAATATCATTAAGAGGAAATATTAAACCTGTTGGCGGAATATTTGAGAAGATATATGGTGCTAGAAGAAAAGGAATAAAACTTGTTGTTATTCCTAAGGCAAATGAAAAAGAAATACCATTAGAATTAAAAGATATAGAAGTTAAAGCTATAAGTCATATAGAAGAATTGATGGAAATAGTATTTGAAAAGTAAATTATTAATTAAGCTTCCTTTTGGAAGCTTAATTTTATTTTATATAATATAAAAGTTTGATATAATATATTATTATGAAAAGGAAGGAGGTTACATATGGAAGCACCAATAATGAGGAGTTTACCTCAAAGTTTAGAAGCAGAACAGTCTGTAATTGGGTCCATGATAATAGATAAAAGTGCTATTGCTAAGTCTTTAGAAAAATTAAATGATGAAGACTTTTATAGAGATGGGCACAAGGTTATATTTAAGGCTATTAGAGAAATGTTCTCACAAGATATGGCTGTTGACCTTGTAACCTTATTAGAATATTTAAAATCAACAGATAACCTAGATAAGGCTGGTGGAGTTACTTATATATCAGAAATAAGTTCATCAGTAATTACGACTGCTAATTTAGAAGCCTATATAAAAATAGTAGAAGATAAATCACTATTAAGAAAGTTAATAAAATCATCTACAGCTATTATAGAAGAAAGTTACAATAAACAAGATAAAGTTGATGATGTATTAGATTTAGCTCAAAAAAAGATTTTTGATTTAGCAGAAAAACAAGGATCAAATGATTATGAACCACTTTCTACAGTTTTGGAAAGAGGATTTATAGAAATTGAAAGATTATTTAATAATAAGGGGTCAATAACTGGTGTTGGTTCAGGAATAAGAGATTTAGATGCTAAGACATCAGGATTCCAAAAAGGAGATATGGTTCTTATTGCAGCTAGACCATCTATGGGAAAAACTACATTTTCATTAAATATAGCAGAAAATGCAGCATTAAGGGAAGGAAAAAGTGTAGTTATATTTTCTTTAGAAATGCCTAAGGAGCAATTAGCATATAAATTGCTTTGTTCTGAAGCTAATGTTGATATGTTAAAGCTTAGAACTGGTAATTTAGATGATGATGATTGGGAAAGAATAGCTAGAGCTACGGGTCCTTTATCTAAAGCTAAAATCTATATAGATGATACGGCTGGTTTAAGTGTAATGGAAATGAGATCTAAATGTAGAAAGATAAAAATGGAACATGGAATAGATATGATTCTTATAGACTATTTACAACTAATGAGTGGTAGCGCTGGAAGTGAAAGTAGACAACAAGAAGTTTCAGAAATATCTAGATCTATAAAGGCTCTTGCAAAAGAAATGGAATGCCCTATAATTGCATTATCTCAGTTATCACGTGCCCCAGAGCAAAGAGCTGATCATAGACCAATGCTTTCGGATTTAAGAGAATCAGGGTCAATAGAGCAGGATGCTGACGTTGTTATGTTCTTATATAGAGATGAGTATTATAATAAGGAAACAGAAGAAAAGAACATAGGTGAATGTATTATAGCAAAACAAAGAAATGGCCCAGTGGGAACTGTTAAAATGGCTTGGATAGGATCACAAAGTAAATTTGCCAATTTAGAGCTAGTTTATAAAGAATAAAATAAGGCTATGCTTATGCATAGCTTTATTTTTAAATTTAATTTTGAGTTTTAGGAATTTTAAAGTAAATTAAATTAGCACAGGCAATATTTTCAGTATTGTTTATATCTACATTTTTTAAATAAAATGATCTTTTAAAATTTACTTTATTATTGTATTTATTTTTTAAGGAGAGATTTAAAATAAGAAAGTTGTTTATATACTTTATTAAAATTTCTTCCTTAGTTAAACCTCTAAGTAAAATATAAATGTCGTAGAACTTGTCTCTATTTACTACTTTAATAATAGGTTTTATATTTTCTTTTGAAGGATTAAACTCTAATAAATTATTTATTTTATTTTCTCTATCTGTGAGCAATAAATTATTTGTCATAACTATCCCTCCTTTATAGCTAGTTTATGTTTAAAATATAAAGCTATCCTATGAGTATAATGGTGAAACTTATAAATAATAATTAATTAAGAAATTTATTTACAATGAATTAAAGAGAAGGTGAAAGTAATGAATAAAAAGATAGGATTTATAGGTTGTGGAAATATGGGAAAAGCAATGCTTAATGGACTTATAAGTTCAAATTATATAAATATTGATAATATTATGGTATCAACAAGAAGTGAAGAATCAAAGAGTAATATAATAGATGAGTTTAAGGTAAAATGTACATTAGATAATATAGAGGTAGCAAAGTTTTCTGATATATTATTTTTGGCTATAAAGCCTAATATGTATAAAAAGGTTATTAACGAAATAAAAGGAAATTTAAAAAAGGATATTATAATAGTATCTATAGCTGCAGGAATAAATCTATCTGACTTAGAAGAATGGTTAGATAAAGATTATAAAATAGTAAAAACTATGCCAAATACACCAGCTTTAGTTGGTGAGGGAATGTCAGCTATTTGTCCTAATTTAAATGTAAATAAAGAAGAATTAAGACTTATATGCAATATTTTTAAAAATTTTGGTAAATATGAAATATTAGAAGAAAAGTATTTTGATGGATTTATTGCATTATGTGGATCATCTCCAGCTTATGTATTTATGTTTATAGAAGCTATGGCAGATGCTGCTGTAAAACTTGGAATACCAAGAAATAAGGCATATAAAATGGCGGAGCAAAGTATATTGGGATCGGCAAAATTGGCTTTAGATACAGGTAAGCATCCAGCTGAATTAAAGGATATGGTTTGTTCTCCAGGAGGAACAACTATAGAAGCTGTAACAGAGTTAGAAAGTAATGGATTTAGAAATGCAGTAATAAAGGCAATGGAAAAGTGTGCCGAAAAATCTAAAAATATGAAATAACAAGAGGAGATTTATTAAATCTCCTCTTGTTATTTTTAATTATAAAAATACTAAATTTATATAGTAAATAATAAAATATTATATTCTAGCAATCCCACTTTTAATTGCAGCTTTTCTAACTGCTTCAGCAACTGCTTTTTGAACATTTAAATCAAATGCCTTAGGTAATATAAAATCAAAATTCAGATCATTCTTATCTACAGAATTAGCAATAGCATATGCAGCTGAAATTTTCATTTCCTCATTAATATCGGAGGCTCTTACATCCAAAGCACCTCTAAAAATCCCAGGAAAGGCTAATACATTATTAACTTGATTTGGAAAGTCTGATCTTCCTGTACCTATTATTTTTACCCCAGCTTCCTTTGCATCATCTGGGAATATTTCTGGAATAGGATTTGCCATAGCGAAAATTATTGAGTCTGAATTCATGCTATTAGCAATTTCTTGTGTGATTAAGTTAGGAGCAGAAACCCCTATAAATACATCAGCACCAATTAAGGCATCTTTTAAATTGCCACTTATGTTATCTTTGTTAGTAATTAGGGCTAATTCTTTCATTGAATCATTTAAATTTGGATTATAAGAGCTAATTATTCCTGACTTATCGCATACTATTATATTTTTTGCGCCAAAGGAAACTAATAACTTGCATATAGCAGTTCCAGCAGAGCCAGCACCATTTATAACAATTTTTATATTTTTAATATCTTTATTAACTAATTTTAATGAATTTATTAAGCCTGCTAATACAACTATAGCTGTACCATGTTGATCATCATGAAAAACAGGTATATCTAATTTTTCTTTAAGTCTTTTTTCTATTTCAAAACATCTAGGAGCAGATATATCTTCTAAATTTATTCCTCCTAGGCCTTTAGATATCCTTATAATTGTTTCAACTATTTCATCAACATCTTTAGTATCTAAAACTAATGGAAAGGCATCTACATTTCCAAATTCTTTAAACAATATAGATTTACCCTCCATGACAGGAAGAGATGCTAAAGGACCAATGTCACCTAATCCAAGCACAGCTGTTCCATCAGATATTACTGCAACAGTATTCCATTTTCTTGTATAGATATAGGCATCATTAGGATCTTTATGTATTTTTCTACATGGTTCAGCTACTCCAGGAGTATATGCTAAACTTAAATCATTTTCATTAGATATTTTAAATCTTGATGTTATTTCAATTTTACCTCTCAAGTTTTCATGATATTTTAGGGATTTCTCATAAATATTCATATTAATACTCCTTTTTATAGAATAAATTATTTATTTTAATCAAAAATATAAGTAATTACTATCTTCATTATACGAATTATATTAAATTAATGCAAAAAAATATTCGCAAATTAGTTGAAAGTTCATTTATGCTTTGATAATATGTTATGTGGAGATTAATATTAATTAATTTTATTAATGAAGGACTCATAGGTCCTTTAACAAGGAGGCAATGTAAATGTCAGCATTTGTTGTTCTAGGAGCTCAATGGGGAGATGAAGGAAAAGGAAAGATGACGGATTACCTTGCAGAAGAAGCAGAGGTAATAGTTAGATTCCAAGGAGGAAATAATGCGGGTCATACAGTTGAAGTTGGAGATAAGCAATATAAACTTCATTTAATCCCATCAGGAATATTATATGATAATAAATTAAATATTATAGGAAATGGTGTTGTTGTAGATCCTAAGGCTTTATTTACAGAGATAGATTACCTAGAAGGTGAGGGTGTTAAAGTTACACCAGAAAAACTTATAGTAAGTGATAGAGCGCATGTTATAATGCCATATCATAAGATTTTAGATAAACTAAAGGAAAAAGCTAGAGGGAAAAATGACATAGGTACAACAGGAAAAGGAATAGGACCTTGTTATACAGATAAGTTTGAAAGATCTGGAATAAGAGTATGTGATCTTATAAAGGAAAATATATTTAAAGAAAAATTAAAGGAAAATATAGATTCTAAAAATAAATATATAGTAAATGTCTTAGGTGGAGAAGAATTAAATTATAATGAGATACTTTCAGAATATCTAGAACTTGCAGAAAGATTAAAACCATATGTACAAGATACTTCAGTAAGGTTATATGATGAAATAAAACAAGATAAAACAGTTTTATTTGAAGGCGCTCAGGGAATGCTTTTAGATATAGATTATGGAACATATCCATATGTTACATCATCAAACACTACAGCTTGCGGTGTAGCTAGTGGCTCTGGAATTGGACCAACCATGGTTACTAATGCAGTAGGAATTGCAAAGGCATATACAACAAGAGTTGGCAAGGGGCCGTTTCCAACTGAATTAGATAATGAAATCGGTGGATGGATAAGAGAAAAGGGTCATGAGTATGGAGTAACTACAGGAAGATCTAGAAGGTGTGGATGGTTAGATGCTGTCATATTAAAGACAACAGTAAGAGTATCAGGATTAACATCATTATGTGTGACTAAGATAGATACTTTAGCTGGATTAGAAAAACTTAAAATTTGTGTAGGATATAAGTTTAATGATAAAGTTATAGATTACTTCCCTGCAAGTTTAGATGATTTAGCAAAGTGCGAACCTATATATGAAGAGTTCGATAGTTGGAGTGAAGAAGTAGCAAAGGCTAGAAGTTATGATGAATTGCCTGAAAATGCTAAAAAGTATCTAACAAGAATTGAAGAACTTACAGGTACAAAGATATCAATAGTTGGTGTAGGTCCAAGAAGAGATCAAACAATAAGAGTAACAAAAGAATTATAAAATATATAGGAGAGTATTAACTTTTATAATACTCTCCTTAATTATTTATGATATTGTATAAAAAAGAATATATTTAATAAATATTGTAAATAAATTGTGGTAAAATTAATATATATGTTAATATGATTTAAATATAGGAGGTGAATTTATGGAAGAGAGGAAAATTCATTTATCAGTTTCAGAAATGTTATCGAGAGCATTTAATTTATGTAAAGATAATGTGTTAGAAATTTTAAAGGTTATTGGAATATTTATCGTTCCTACAATTGTAGTTTTATTTGGAGTAATAATAGGGATAGTTTTTTCAAGCTTAATAAATATTTCATACTCATACTCGTATTCATATTCTTATTTTGATGAAGCAATACCGTTCATAGGAATAGGAACAATATTTCTTATAATTTTAATAGCATTAATATCATCAGTATTGATGTTATATGCAAATGGAATTATAACTAAAATACTAGATGATGCTAATAAAGGAAATGAAGTAAGTTGGAGATCTGCCAATAAATATGTTTGGAAAAGAAAATGGAGTATTTTAGGATTAAATATATTAGTTTGGTTAATGACTTTTGCATTTGTGGTAGTAATAGCCTTATTAACAATGCTATTAGCTTTATTAACTGTTGGAATTGGATTAATAATATTAATTCCTTTAATAATTGCAATAATTGTTATTGTGACACCATTAACATCTTTATTTACTTCAATGCTAATAGTAAGGGATTTAACTATTACTGAAGCAATAGGGGAAACATTTATGCTATTTAAAAAGGGATATTTCTGGTCAACTATAGGGAAATTGGCAGCTATATCTGGAATAACAATAGGTATTGGATTAGTTTTAGCTATCATTCAAGTAATACCTTTAGTTGGGATAGTAATAGCTATAATAGGACAATATTCAATTCAAGCATATACAATATCTTATTTAAATATACTATCATTAGATAGAAGTAATATTGTAGAAAATTTTATAGATCCTATAATGTAAATTGAGAAAGGTTTATTTAACTAGATTATATTTAGTTAAATAGGCCTTTTATTTTATATGTATAAATGACCTTATACATAATAATATAAATAAAACTAATACTATAAAAAGAAAACATAGTAGAGGTGAGTATATGATAAATAAAGATATGACCGTATTAGAGGCTATACAAGAAAATCCTCAAGTTGAACAAATATTATTAAGCTTTGGGATAGGATGTGGAATTTTTAGTAGTAATAGTAGAATTACAATAGAAGATATGTGCATAAAAAAGGGAATAGATATAGAGAGATTAATCAATGAATTGAATTATAATAGATTCTATTAAAATGAAGTTATAAGAATCTTTAAGTATAGTTTTTTCAAAATTATATAAAAAGTGCTATAATTATAATAGTACATCAACTCTGTAGAGATACAAGGTTTTGATGTTTGGATTAGGAGGATATTATGGGGAAAAGTTATAGTAAGGAATATGAATTGCATTATTATGATGTAGATAGCAATTTAAGATGTACAATGTCAACTATAATAAATATTTTATCTGATATAGGTACAAAGCAATCAGAAGAGCTTGGTTCAGGTATGGAAAGTTTACTAGAAAATAATATGACATGGGTATTTTATAACTATCATGTAAAAGTATTTAGACATCCAATGTATGGAGAAAAATTATCAGTGAAAACTGAAGCAGTAGGGTTTAAGAAATTTTATGCTTTGAGGAATTATGAAATTAAAGATAGTAGTGGAAATATAGTTGTATCTGCTAATGCTATATTTTTATTAGTTAACTTAGAAAAAAGAAGAATGATGAGAATACCACAGGAACAATATAATGTTTATGGTGTGGATGGCGATATGAAAGAGGAATTTAAGCTTCCTAGATTAGAAAAGATTGATGAACATAAGTATCAAAGAAACTTCAAGATAAGATATACAGATATAGATTTTAATAAGCATGTAAATAATACTAAATACATTGATTGGGCTGTTGAGACATTACCAGAAGATATTGTAAATAATTATGTATTAAGTGAAGTTAAGGTAACATTTGAGAAGGAATGTAAATATGGCGAAGAAGTTAAGGTATTTACAGATGTTAGAGTAGAAGAGGGAGATGAAATAGTTACTATTCACAAAATAGAAACTGTTGATGGAAAAGAATTAACGAGATTAATTGGTCGTTGGAATAAGTGCTAGATTATAAAAGGAGTAATAAGCTGATTGTTTATTACTCCTTTTTTTATATTAAGAATTAGCTATATTTTTTGAAACAAAATTTCCTGAACTCCAAGCCCAATGGAGATTAAAGCCACCACAGTCGCCATCTACATCTAGTATTTCTCCACAAAAATATAAATTTTTAACTAGCTTAGATTCAAGTGTTTTTGGATCAACCTCTTTAGTGTTTATTCCTCCAATAGTAACTTGTGCTTGATTGAATCCATTAGTATCAATACATTTAAATTTCCAATTCTTTAATAAGTTAATAAGTCTTTTTTTCTCATCCCACTGTAAGTCATAGCAAGGCTTATGTAAATTTTCTATCTTAGCTTCCTTTAATAACGTTGGAATTAATTTTTTATTTACTATTCCAATTAAAGAATTTATAACAGGTCTATGAGAAAACATTGCAAAATGACTTTCCATAAAATCTTCTATTTCAGATAATGATTGATTAGGCATCATATCTACAATAATTTCAATGTTTTTTTTCTTTAATAAAGCTTTAGATGCATGACCTGAAATTTGAAGAATTGGAGGGCCTGATATTCCGTAATCAGTAAAGAGAATTTCTCCAAATTCTTTTCTTATGGGTTCACCATCAACTAATAATGTTGCATACCCATCAAATTTTACTCCTGTTATGGATTTTAAATAAGGGTAACTCAACTTTAATTGAACTATTCCAGGAATGGTTTCAATTATTGAATGCCCAAATGATTTTGCTAAGTTATAAGCAGAACCATCAGATCCTGTTTTCACTGCTGATTTTCCTCCACAAGCTAAAATTAATTTGTTACATGTGAATAACTTATTTTCTTCGTTACTTGTGGATAACTTAAAAACATTTTTCTTGTGGATATCTTTTACTTTACAATCTGTGTATAAAGGAATACTTCGATCTTCTAAAGCTAATTTTAATATATCTACAACTGAAGATGCTTGAAGTGATTTAGGATACATTTTACCATTTTTTAATTCTACAATTGGAAGTCCTAATGATAAAAAGAAATTTTCAGTGTCATTTACACTAAAACTTGATAAAACATTTGTAAAAAAGCCAGGATTTTCGCTATGGTAGGAAAGGAAAGGAAATGAAATTGTTCTATTAGAGATGTTACAACGACCATTTCCTGTAGTTAATATTTTTTTTCCTATCCTATCAGTACCTTCGACTATGGCAACATCCAATCCAAAATCTTTAGCAGTAATAGCTGCTGATAAGCCAGAAGCACCACCACCAACTATAATTAAATCATGATGAATCATAATAAATCTCCTTAATAAATTAATAATTTTAATTTTATCATATTATAAATTTTTTGGTTAATATAATAATATTCTATATATGTAAAATTTTTTAGTAGCTCTTAAGTTTAGATATAAATTCTATTATATAAACCAGTAAATATGAGTTAATACACATTATAATATAAGTTCTTTAAAACTGTAATATTAAAAAAATATATATAATATAAATTTATAAATATGGAATAATAAAATAAGTAAAGAGATAAATAAATAAGGAATAAATGAAATACGGTTAGCTTAAATTACATGAGATATAGTAATGAGGTGAAATTATGATAGTTAAAGTAATTAATGAAGATAATGAAGATTATAATAAAGAATTTAAGTTAAGAAGAATGAACTATGATCAATGTGTAGTAAATTATCCTAACTCTAAGGGAATTAATATATTTTTAAATAAGGATTTGAGATTCATTCCAGAATCAGACGTAGATGAATTTTTAATAAATAATAAGGACTTTCTAAAAATAAAATTAAATAGGGGAATATCTGTACAATTTTATAAAATATTATTTGATAGTTTTAAGAATCAATTTAAAGAGTGTGTAGAGGAAATAAACTTATTAAAGGATAAGTACTCAGTAAATAAGAGAGGAATATGGGAAAAGGAGATAATCTGTATAATAAATAATAAGATTCCTATAAGGATAATTGCTAGTGGACAAAATTTTAGGAAAAGTAATTATAATATAAATATAGAAGAAATAAAGAAAGAAGAATTTTTAGAATTTTGTAATTTTGAAATGAATAAAATAAAAAAAGAAATAAAAGAAAATCAATCCCATTTATTAAGATATGAAAAGGTTATAAATGTAGTAAAGTTCGATAATGACGGTACTAAATTATTGACTTAAATGCGCGTATAAATAAAGTAATTTAAAAATAAAAAAAAAAGTTGTTAAAAAGTGTTGACACTATATTAAAATTTATGTATTATAGTTAATGTGCTCGCCGACAGAACAGCTCGGTTGAGAAAAGCAAAAAGAAACATGGCTCCTTGGTCAAGCGGTCAAGACACCACCCTTTCACGGTGGTAACAGGGGTTCGATTCCCCTAGGAGTCACCATTATGGAAGCATAGCTCAGCTGGGAGAGCATCTGCCTTACAAGCAGAGGGTCACAGGTTCGATCCCTGTTGTTTCCACCATAAAATTTGGCTCAGTAGCTCAGTTGGTTAGAGTGCCGGCCTGTCACGCCGGAGGTCGAGGGTTCGAGCCCCTTCTGAGTCGCCACTTTAAAGTGCGATAAAAATTAACATGCGCTGGCATGGCTCAACGGTAGAGCAGCTGACTTGTAATCAGCAGGTTGTAGGTTCGATTCCTATTGCCAGCTCCAGAAGACTTTAGAATTATCTAGAGTCTTTTTTGTTTTTTGTAAGGGTATAACGTTTCGTGAGCCTCTTTTAGACCATTGATTTTACTTGCTTAAGGATGTTTTTAAGATTAAATAGAAGTTTTATTTATTATTTATATATGCTCAAAAAGGGAAGTTCGAATTCGAACTTCCCTTTTTATAGGCTAATATCAAAATTTATTTTGATACATCTCTCTTTTTATTTTTTCTTTAAATTTAATTGAATCCTTATATCTTCAGAATAAAACTTATATAACTTAAAATTCCCTAGGAGTCTAGAAGAAATTCTTTCAGAATAATTCTTACTTATATCAGGTAAAGATAAGTTTGTAGAAATTAGCATCTTTTTCTTTCTTAATAGTTTCTTATTGAGAAAATTAAAGAATTCTGTTGCAGAGAATTCAGTAAGTTGTTCTGCGCCTAAATCATCTATTATTAATAGATCACAGTTTATTAAAAGATCTTCTAAATTATAATTATTTTCAAATCTTATTTCTCTTAAATTTTTAATAAGTTCATCTATACTTCTATAAACAACTAAATAACCTTTATCAAGGAGCTCTTTTGCCACACAGCAACTTAGGAAAGTCTTTCCGGTTCCTGAATCACCATAAAATAATATGTTGTCGTCACTTTTAGAGAAGTTTGGTATAAAATCTCTATTTACATACTCAAGAATATTTTCAATATTTTTTCTAGGTGTGTATTTATCATCGCTTATTTTATAATTAGCAAATAAAGATAAATCAAAATTATTAAAGTTATTAATTCTTAATGAATCTTGCAAATCAGAGTCCTTATAGTAAAGGTTAACTAATTTATTCTTATAGCAAATGCATTTTGTACTACCGATATATCCTTGATCTTTGCATTTAGGGCATCTATGATGAAGTGTTAAATATTCTTGATCATATCCGTTAGCCACTAGAGCCTCATATTTTTTAAATCTAAGATCAACTATTTCTTCTTTTAGATTTTTGAGCTCTAATTCATTTAAACCCTTTAAAATTGACATAGCTAAATTAAGGGATTTTTTCTGAATTAAATTATCTAATTCTAATATGTCTGGATGTTTTTGCTTTATTTCTTTACGTCTTTTTTCTAAGTTTTTTTCCTCTTCAAGTCGTATATTTTCATATATTAATGTTAGTTCTTTTTCATATCCTTTAATCATCATTATCCCATCCTAATAATTTCTTTTCTAAATCGTCATAATCATAGTCACGGCCTTTAAAGTTATTGAATCTTAATTTAGGCTTTTCATATGAATTTGACTTTTGATTGTTAAAATTCTTTTTAGAAGATGAATTTTTATAAGAAACTTCTTTTTCTTCAATTTCTTTTAATGTTCTTAAGTTATCTTTATTCCAACTGGATAATATTCCATCTATATACTTAAAATCAGCCCTGTTTAACCTTTGGAAGCAAATATCGCATGCTTTCTTTATTATTTCTAATGAAAAGTTATAATTTGTAGTCCATTTTTCTAACATATCTTCTTGAGGTTTCATTATATCAGTATTTCTAATTCCTAAGAATTTTAAGATTTCTCTATAGGTACCCCATTTATCCTCTGTTTTTCTTATATAATTTTGAGCATCATCAATTGTTTTTATGCTCATCTCATGCCAAGCCAAGGCAACCTTTTCTATATATCTATGATTTGTTTTTCCCTTAGAAGCACAGTACTCTATAAGTAGTAGTATAAGCTCTGAAGAAAAATTAAAGTCCCTTTTCCAGCTTATATAAGTTGTGAACTCGCTAGGGGATAGTGGTCTGCCTAATAATTTTTCTATATCTTTTAGCATACCATTGTTAGATTCATCTGAAAGCTCAGCTAATATATTAATTTCGTTCTTATTAACAGTGTTTTCAGATGAAAGATCTATAAATTCTATATCAAAGTTTCCCATTTTGTCTATTGGAACTAGTTTAATTACTCCTTCTTCATTCCAGTAGTTAAGGGCATTTATTATATCAGACTCTAATAAATTCAATGATGTAGCTAAAATTGATGCATTAACACCAATTTCGCCTGTAAAATTATATTTAAGCATAAGAAGATATACTTTAATAAATTCCCCTCTAGCTTTAGGCATATATTTTTCAATAAATGCATTGCTGACAGGAGTAAATTTTAAAGGCTTTGATTTAAGCATAAAAGTGCTCATATTTACATCCACCTTTCTAAGATTAATTGTATAATAAGTTAATTATAGCAAAGTGCTGAAGTAGGCTCAACTAAACTACGGAATATATAAAAAGAATATTATTTCTAAATATGGGAAAACTAATAGATGTGTTGCTTAACATTATTAATCTGAAAGGAGATTTTATGGATATCAAAGGAGACACGAGAATAATAACTAGATATGTTGTATTACTGGTATTTAGTATTATTCTAGTTATAAATATTAATTCTATTAAAGTTAGTGCAAATACAAATGAGGCATTAAATAATATTGACTTAAATAGTTCAAGATATTCTCTATCTGATAACGTATTTGAAAATTTATTTGTTGCATTAACAGGTAAGATAGATGGGTATGAAGTTAAATTAGACAATAAAGTAATAGGATATACTTCAATGGAAGATAATATAGCTAGCATAAAAGATTTAGTTCTGAAGAAAGTTATAGATGAAATGAATATCAATGAGGATTCAATATTATCATTTGAAATAGGTGGTAATATAGACTTACAAGAAAGTAGATTTGATGTAGGTTTATTACAGACAAATGATGAGCTAGCTAATTATATATATAAATTATCACACGAAGCGTCGAGTAAGATTAAGCTAAATGTGAAATATACTAGCGAGGAAAATATAAAGATTCAGCCTAATACAATAATAATACCAAGTGATTCAATGTACTTAGGAGAAAGTAAGGTTGAATATGGAGAGATTGGATTAAAGAAACAAGTTAAAGAAGTCACTTATGAAAATAACAAACTAATAAAAACTAAAGTTGTTAGTGAAGAAGTAATAAAGGAACAAGTTAGTAAAAAGATATATAGAGGAACAAAAAATCCCTATGACTATGGAGTTGCTTTTTTAAGTAGTCCAACTAGGGGGGGATACATGACCTCTGGATATGGAGAGAGATGGAACTCTTTTCATAAGGGAATAGATATTGCAGGTAATACAGGGGATGATGCATTAGTTGCAATGGATGGAGAGGTTATTTATGCACAATACAATGATGGCGGTTATGGAAATTTAATAATAGTTAAGCATGAAGATAATATGGTTACATATTATGGTCATTTAAGTGACTTTTATGTTAAGGTAGGAGATAAGGTTAAAAAGGGAGATATAATAGGGGCGATTGGAAGTACTGGATTTAGTACTGGACCTCATTTACATTTTGAACTTAGAGTAGATAATGAACCGGTAGATCCTACTAATTATATTGTACAATAGTTTAATATAAAAAATTATAAAATGAAAGGTGCTTAAATTAGTACCTTTCATTTTAATATAGAGTTTATATTTATTTTTCCGTCACCTTGGCAATTCTTTGGCATATCAAGTGGTTCACATGAGACTTTTAAAAGTGAAGTTACATCTTTTGGAGTTAAATTTTCATTGTTTTCATAAATTAAAGCACAAACACCAGTTACATAAGCGGCAGCTAAGGAAGTACCACTAAATGTTTTATATGAGCTATCAAGTTTTGATGGATAAAGCTTAGTACCATCTTTTTCAGAAATGTAATTAGTGTTAGAGTTTAAAGAAACTATATCAACACATGCTGCACATAAATTAGGTTTTAAATCTTTCTTTAATGATCCTATAGATGAATAAGTATAAGGCTTTACCTTGGACGTAGAGTCATATCCTGAAACTGTTATACAGTTAGGACATAAAGCAATTCCTGTAATCGACCCATCTAAATTTTTATTGCTACCACTTGGAACTATACAAGTTATGTTTTTACTATTTACTAACGAAACCATTATATCAAAACATTTTTGCAGAAATACATTATAATGTAGAAGCTCAAATGGCAAACATAACAGTTTAATATTATGTTTTTCAGACTCTTCGAAAATCATTTCCATAGAGTGAAGTATATCAGATATATAACCCTTACCACTCTTATCAAATGCTTTATAGCAATATATATTACATCCAGGAGCGACTCCGCGATACATACCATTTGATTTTTCACCATTTCCTGCAATTATTCCAGCGGTACAAGTACCGTGGCCATTATCATCATATGGATATTTTAGTCCATTTATCAAGTCAACAAACATAGATATCCTATTATATGGAGTAACTAAATCAGGATGAGGATAAACTCCAGTATCTATGATTGCAACACCTATACCATGACCAGTACTTTTAGTTTTGCTAGATAGTCTTACTTTATTTGCAGTACTAACGCTCATGCCACATAAAAATAAATATTCATCAAAGCAAATATATTCAACTTCAGGATATTCTAATAATCTTTGAATACCTCTAGTATTTAGTCTAGCGGATATTATATTGCAATGCTTTATATTGCTAATAACTTCCCCTTTATAAGATATAATCTTCTTTATAAGGTTATCCTGAAATCTTTTATATTTAATAAGTATCCTATAATTATTATAGGGCTTTGCTAACATACAACTCTTTAAATTTGTATCTAACTTTTTATTAGAAGAAAACATACTATGCTCCTAAAATTGATTACAATATATAGTATATTAAAAGTATCAATTTTGTTAATGTTATAATTTATTATATAAAAAAAGGAGAAGTATTAACCTCTCCATTTAAATATAACTATTCCTAATATCATTATAGCTATTCCAATAAACTCTTTAAGATGGAATGATATTTTTTCGGCTCCAAATAAGCCAAATGCATCTACAACTCCAGCAGAAGCTAACTGTGCAACTAGTATTACAGCAATTCCTAATGTTGCTCCCATTGCACCAATACTTCTCATAACAGTAAAAATAATTATTACACCAAGGACACCACCGAGTAAATAGAGTTTATTTACTTCCTTCACTGCTTTAAAGCTTCCTTTTCCAAAGAACATTACAATAATTAATGTTAAAGCTAATGCAGTGGCTTGAACTATGACGTTTGTTTCCCAGGTTCCAACCTTCTCTTCTAATTTAGTATTGAATACGCCTTGCAGTGTCATAGATATTCCTGATATTATTGCATATATAATTGCTAGCATATTAAATCACCTCAGGAGTAGTATTCCACTTAAAGAAGAGAAATATGAAAAAAACTCCCTATTAATTATAGAAAGTTTTTAATTATATATTAAATAAATGATTCTTTAATTTTAGATTCTGAATAACCTAAAGTAATTCCTAAGCTAATAAAATCTTCAACAAGTGTTATATAATGATCTTCAGAAGGTGATATTATTAAATCATTTAAATCTATAAATAGATTTAAGAATTGATCGCTTAAACAATAATCATTTGGTTTAATAAGGATTTCTTCGATATGATCGTAATGTCTATCTAAACCAAGATTAATTATATGAGAAAAGCAATCTAAATATCTTTCAAATAATATTGACTTATCCATTGGTTCATCTTCTGATATCCAATATTTATAACATTTAGTTTCATCAGCTAGATAGCTTAATTTTGTATGTAATTCTAGATGTTTTCTAGCCCAGATTTTATAGTCGCTTAAGTTATTATCAATAATGATTTTTTTATTTTTTTCTTTTTGCGATTCAAAAAAAGATATAATATTCATAAATATCCTCCTGCTTTTAAGGATTTACTATAATATATTTTACAAAAATATTTTATAAATGAAAAGTGTGGTAAACGAATACAAAAAAATAAATTTTTTATATATTAAGAAAATAAAAAAAGTGCTTAGAATAATTAAGCACTTTCTGATATTTAATATTTATAAATAAAGATTCTTTTTTAAAGGATAACTCTTTATTAATGTTTCTCTTTTGTTAGTAGAGAATTTCCATAACTCTATTCTATCAACTTTAAGAGTTTCACAATTAGATTTAAAGTTAACTTCACCATCAAATTTTTTCATATCCTTTGGTAGGTAATTAAGATTAGCTAAAGATATATGCATTGATGGTTCGCTATTACAATTCTGTGTATTAAATCCATGTAGTTTTAATGTATCACTCATTAATCTTGTAAGTCTCTTTATATACCCTACATCTTCTATCTTCATATTTAAAGTTTTGTTTGTTTCTGAAACTGAAACTTCAGTAGATAGCTGAACCTTAAAATTTTTATAAGGTTTAACTATTTTATCTACAACAACATCCAATTTATCTATATTAGGATTTTCTATTATCTCTAATGGAATATAAGGAGTTGGAGAATTCCTATTAGCTCTAAATTTTTTAGATAGATTTCTTTGTATAGGATTTAAGTTTTTATAAGATTCTTCATCAAATAATGCCACTAAATAATATTTCATAGCTTTAGCCTCTCATATCAAATTAGTCTATATTTTCATTTTATTTTATGTATTTTAAATGAATACAAACTTTGTTATAAATTATAACATATTAAAATAAATTAAAAAAGATAATATAAAGAAAAGTTGAAATATTATAAAGGTTAGTGAAAATGCTAATTGGAATAAAAAACTCTATTTCCTAAAATTATTTTTATGTTATAATGAGTATTGTAAGTTTTTTAAGAATGTAAATTAATAATGTAATTTAAGTAAATAAGTTTAATAATGGATAATAATTGAAATAATAGGAAAGATTAATATATATAAATTATGATAAGGGTGAAATGGATGGAAAAATTAGTTATAAATGGAGGCAAAGTCTTAAAAGGATCAGTGGATATAAATGGTGCTAAAAATTCAGCTGTAGCCATACTACCAGCAGCTATAATGGCTAGTGAAGGAAAGTGCATAATTGATAATGTACCTGATATAGAAGATGTACATTGTTTGGAAAGAATATTAACTAGTCTTGGTTGCTCAGTAAATAAGTTAGATAATAACACTTTAGAAATAGATGCTACTGATGTTAGAAGTGTAGAAGCATGCACTGATGATGTAAGAAGAATGAGAGCATCATATTACTTTATTGGAGCATTACTATCAAGGTTTAAGAAGGCTAGAGTAGAACTTCCTGGGGGATGCCCTATAGGAGTTAGACCAATAGACCAACATATAAAAGGATTTGAGGCATTAGGAGCAAAGGTTACTATAGAGCATGGTGCAGTAATTGTTGAGGCTGAGAACCTTCATGGAGCAAACATATTTTTTGATGTTGTTACAGTTGGAGCAACTATAAACGTTATGATAGCAGCGACTTTAGCAGAAGGAACAACTGTGCTTGAAAATGTTGCAAAGGAACCACATGTAGTAGATGTTGCAAATTTCTTAAACTCTATGGGAGCAGATATAAAGGGTGCTGGAACGGATGTAATTAGAGTAAAAGGTGTCGAAAAATTATCAGGATGTAATTATAGCGTTATACCAGATCAAATTGAAGCTGGTACATTTATGATAGCAGCAGCAGCAACTAAGGGTGATGTAACTATAAAGAATGTTATACCAAAGCACTTAGAATCAATTGCAGCAAAGCTTATAGAAATGGGAGCTATAGTTGAAGAAGGCGATGATAGCGTTAGAGTATACGTTGAAGGAGACCTAAAAGGAGTTAATGTAAAGACTGCTCCATATCCAGGATTTCCAACAGATGTTCAGCAGCCAATGTCAGCTCTATTAAGCATAGTGCCTGGTAAAAGTTTAATATCTGAAAGCATTTGGGAAAGTAGACATAAGCATATAGATGAATTAAAGAAAATGGGTGCAACTATAAAAGTAGAAGAAAGAACAGCAATAATAGAAGGATGTAAAAATCTAGTGGGAGCTAAGGTTATAGCTACTGATTTAAGAGCTGGAGCAGCCATGGTAATAGCAGGATTAGTTGCAGAGGGCGTAACTGAAATATTAGAAATAGAACATATAGATAGAGGATATCCGCATATTGAAAATAAGTTTACTGCATTAGGTGCAGATATAATGAGAGTAGAGGAATAATATCTGCATGGGGGATGGTAAAATGAAGTTTTGCTCATTATATAGTGGGAGCAGTGGCAATAGTATATTTGTTGCTTCAGAACATGCAAAGATATTAATAGATGCGGGTTTACCAGGGAAAAAAATAGATGATGCGTTAAAAAGTATTGGAGAAAATCCAAGTGATATAGATGGGATATTTGTTACTCATGAACACTCAGATCACATAAAAGGAATAGGTGTATTATCCCGTAAATATGACATTCCTATATATAGCAATTCAGATACATGGATGGCTATGGAGGGAAGTATAGGTAAAATAAAAGAGCATAATATGAGAATAATGGATAGAAGATCAACACTATCTATAAAGGATTTAGATATAATATCATTTAATATACCTCATGATGCTGTTGCTCCAGTTGGATATACTATGCATCATAATGGCAAAAAAGTTAGTGTTATAACAGACTTTGGAATATATACAGAAGAAATACGAGATAATATAAGAGATTCAGAAGTTATGTTATTAGAAAGTAACCATGATGTAAATATGCTAAAGTTTGGGCCATATCCTTATACTTTAAAAAGAAGAATACTAAGTGAAGTTGGGCATTTATCTAATGAAGATTGTGGCAAAGCAATAGTAGACTTAATTAGATATAAGCCAAATAAAAAAATAATACTAGGGCACTTAAGTGGAACTAATAATCATCCAGATTTAGCTTTAGAAACAGTTAGTTCTGTATTGAAGGAGCATGGTATAGTACCTAAAGAGGATATTGACTTAACTATGGCTAATAGGCATAGTCCAAGTAACATAATAGAAGTTTAGTTATAAGGAAGAGGATGAGTTATTATGAATAGTAAGGAAATATATGCATGTAAAGTTCATATTGATGATGCAATGGATGATTTAATCAACTATGAAGAAACCTTTCCTATTATGGAAAAGGCTAAAGATATGAAATGTAGTTATTGTAGTGAAAATGCAGAGTACATAATTAAAGTGAATGAGTAAAAAATAATAAATTTAATATAAAACCATTAAAAAGGAGAAGGAACATATGAGTTTATATAAACAATGGACAGATATGGTAGTTGAATATGTTAAAACAAAGGGAGAGCAAGCCTTTTGGAATGAGTATATGGAAATTGAAAAGGCTATATACAGAGATATATTATCAAAGCATAAGGAAAATTATACTTTTACAATTAATGATTTAGCTAATAAGCATAATACAACTCCAGAATTTATTATGGGATTCGTTGACGGAATAAACGATAGTTTAAAGAATGATCTTGATTTAGAAGCTTTAACAGCTACTGATGAAATAGCATTAGATGTAGATTTAGAGAAATTATATTACAATATGTTAGATGCTAAAGCAGAATATCTATACACTTTACCACAATGGGAAGGAATCTTCTCACCTGAAAAGAGAAAAGAAATTCAAAAGAAATATAGAGAATCTATAATAGTAAGAAATGAAAATAAGATAGGAAGAAACGATCCTTGTACATGTGGAAGTGGAAAGAAATATAAAAAGTGCTGTGGAAAATAATTAAAAATAAAAGAGGCCTATATTTAAATAGGTCTTTTTTTGCTACAAATAAGTATATTTGGATATCTATTTAATAAGTTTATATTAGTTATAAAAAACACTTAATCTATTATGAATAATATATATTATAAATATTGGGGGAATATATGGATAGTAATTTGAAATGGGTTAATGAGCAAAAGATAAATAGAACCATAGAAGCATTAAATAATAATAATATGAACGGATATTTAGTAAATACAAAGGAAGAATTAATAGAAAAAATAAATGAAATTGTTAAAGAAGGATCAGTAGTGTCTTGTGGTGGATCTATGTCTCTTTTTGAATATGGAGTTATTGATCATTTAAGAAGTGGAAGATATGAATTCTTAGATAGATATAAAGAGGGATTAACTTCAGAGGAGATTACTAGAATCTTTAAAGAAAGCTTTCTAGCAGATGCATACTTTGCAAGTAGTAATGCAGTAACTGAAGATGGTAAATTATATAATGTTGATGGTAATGGAAATAGGGTTGCAGCAATGTTATATGGACCTGATAAGGTTATTCTTTTAGTTGGAGTAAATAAGATAGTTAAGGATATTGATGAAGCTATTAAAAGAAACAGAGAAATATGTGCACCAGCTAATGCAAAGAGATTAAATAAGAAGACACCATGTGCTAAGGTAGGATATTGCATGGATTGTAAAAGTAATGAAAAAATATGTAGAGAGTTTACTGTTATAGCAAGCCAAGGTAAAAAAGATAGAATGCATGTGATATTTATTAATGAAAATATAGGATATTAGAATAATTAAAAATTAGGAATTTACAATGAGATTTAAAAATAAAGATATTTATTTAAACAGCTTATAAAATATTGATTAAATAAGTTGAAAAATTAAGAAGTGAAGGTGTATGTTGAAAAAAGTAAATTTAAATGCCGTCATTTCTTAATTTTTGTGTCAAAAATTCTTGTATTAAATAATTATATTATATAAGAATTTATAAGGCAGGAGATATATATGTTTGAGATGTTCCCTTTTTTAATTAACAATATGATGGGTGGCATGTTCAATGGAGCTGTGAATAATAGAAATAATAATATGAATAATGGCTTCAATAATAGTTATCAATATAGTAGCTTTAATAGTGGAAGTGATATGGTTGGAATTTTTGGAGGAACATTTAGTAGTGTATTCAATCAAGTTTTTACAACTCTAATAACAAATGAAAATTTAATAAATAATATAGTTGACACAGTTTTAAATAATGACGTTGTAAATTCTGTTTTAGAAAGCATAGATGATGAATTAGATTTAGATTTTATTGACTATGGTGATAGATACCTAATAGAAGGTAAGTTAGTTGGATTTGATAAGAAAGATATAGATATAGATTATGAAGAGGATCATATAAGAATTAAAGTTAAGAGAAATCAAGTTTTTAATAATGAAAATTCAATGATTGCAGTTTTTCAAGAAGGATCTAATCTAGAAAAGAGCTTTTATGTACCCAATATTGAAGCTAATAAAATTCAAGCTGTTTATAATGCAGATGTTCTAAGAGTTTATTTAAAGAAAAGACCAGCTGTAGATAAGGATACGACAATAATAGACGTAGAAAGTTTTTCTGATGCAGATGATATTAGAGAGATAGATACCTATATAGATTTGAAATAATAAAATATATAGCATATGAGGAGAAAATGGAATGAATATAACGATAATTTCAGTAGGTAAATTAAAAGAAAAATACCTAAAGCAAGCTATTGATGAATACTCAAAAAGACTAAGTAGATACTGTAAATTAGATATAATAGAACTTCAAGATGAAAAAACTCCAGATAATGCATCTGAAAAAGAAGAGTTACAAATAAAAGATAAAGAAGGAGAACTTATATTATCTAAAATAAAAGATAATATGTTTGTAATTGCAATGGATTTAAAAGGAGAAAATTTAACTTCAGAGCAATTTGCAAACTACATAGAAAATTGTGGAGTTATGGGCAACTCTAATATTGCTTTTATAATAGGAGGAAGCTTAGGACTATCACAAAGAGTTATAAAAAGAGCAAATTATAAGCTTTGCTTCTCTAAGATGACTTTTCCTCATCAATTATTTAGAGTTATGTTATTAGAGCAAGTTTATAGAGCATTTAGGATAATGAAGAATGAACCGTATCATAAATAAGTGAGGTTTTTACTGAAATTGGATAATTGTTTTTCAAGGTTATACTTAATAAGAAGTTTAAGTATAACCTTTTTTCAATTTAAAATAATAATTAATTAAATAGGTTGAATTTTTTAGATAACTATAGTAATATTATTATGGATGTCTAGGGATGTAAAAAAAGGAGAGAAAAAATGCGATATATAGGAAGTAAAGTCTTATTGTTAGATAAAATAAAGGAAGTAATAGATGATAATGTTAATGATGAGTCTAATATTTTTTGCGATATATTTTCAGGAACAGGGACTGTAGCTAGATATTTTAAAGAATATTATCAAGTGTATTCTAACGATTTGATGTATTTTTCATATATATTACAAAAAGCAACGATAGAAAATAATAAAGTTCCTGAATTTAGTAAGTTGAAGTTGATAGGAATAAATGACCCTATTAATTATTTAGAGACATTTGATATTAGTTATATTAATTTTAGTGATAAATTATATTTTACAAGTAATAACTATGCTCCAAATGAGAAGTGTAATAGAATGTATGTAACACAAGAAAATGCAAATAGAATAGATTTTATAAGAATTAAACTTGATGAATGGAAGAGAGATAATCTTATAGATGAACAAGAGTATTCATATTTATTAGCATGTTTAATTGAAGGAATTCCATATGTATCTAATATATCAGGAACTTATGGGGCATATTTAAAAAAGTGGGATAAACGAGCACTAAATACTATTGAACTAAAGAGGTTAGACATAACAGATAATAATAAAAAGAATAAGTGTTTCAATAAAGATGCTAATGAATTAATAAAAGAAATTGAGGGTGATATTTTGTATTTAGACCCACCATATAATTCAAGGCAATATGTACCGAACTATCATGTGTTAGAAACTATAGCAAGGAATGATTATCCAGAAATATATGGAGTAACAGGGTTAAGAAATTATGATAAGCAAAAATCGAAGTATTGTAATAAAAGATATGTGAAAGAATCATTTGAAATGTTAATTAAGGAGGCAAACTTTAAACATATAGTTGTTAGTTATAGTACCGACGGATTAATGACAGTAGATGAAATAGAGAAAATACTTAAAAAATATGGTATAGATAGTACATTCAAATTGTATAAAATACCGTACAGAAAATATAAAAGTAAGCATGAACAAAAAACTATAGAATTATATGAATTAATATTTTATATTGAGAAAAAACAAAAGAGTAGACCAAGTGTTAATAACAAAAATAATAAAAAACATGAATGTAATATAAGTAAGTATAAAGGCAAAGAAAAAAAGAAATATATAAAAAGTCCATTAAATTACATTGGGGGTAAGTATAAATTGTTAGAGCAGATTATCCCTATGTTTCCAGACAAAATAGAAACATTTATTGACTTATTTGCTGGAGGATTTAATGTTGGTATAAATGTAGAAGCTAATAAAGTAATATGCAATGATTATAATAACTTTATTATTGATTTATTTAATGAATTTAATAATAATACAGAGGAAAAAATAATAAAACATATCGAGGGAAGAATAGATGAATTCAAATTATCAAAAGAAAATGAAGAGGGGTTTAAAGCGTTTAGAGAATACTATAATAACACTAAGCATCCATTAGATTTATATACATTAGTATGCTATTCTTTTAATTATCAATTTAGATTTAATAGAAATTTTGAATATAATAATCCATTTGGAAGAAATAGAAGTCAATTCTCATCTGTATTAAAAGGTAATTTAGTTAAGTTTCTAGAAAGTATGCATAGTAAGGATATAATATTTACATGTAAGGATTTTATTGATGTATCATTTGAAAATCTTAATGGAAATAGTTTTATATATTGTGACCCACCATATTTAATTACAACAGGTTCATATAATGATGGAAATAGAGGATTTAAAAATTGGACGGAAACAGAAGAAAAAATGTTACTAGATTATTTAGATAGAGTAAACCAAAGAGGAATAAAATTTGCATTATCTAATGTTTTTGAACATAAAGGCAAAAGTAATGAGATATTAAAAGAATGGAGTAAAAAATATAATGTAAAGTACTTAAATCATGATTATTCAAATTCAAGTTACAATACGAAAAAGGGGAAGAGTGAAGAAGTATTAATAACTAATTATTAATACTGTAATAGATGTAAGAATATACTGGAATGTATATTCTTCTTTTTTTTCATATATATGATAAAATTAATATATATGGATTTATGGAGGAGTATATATGATTAACATAATTGACGTAAATAATAAAACTATTAGAACTTTTGGATGGGTTCAGAATCCAAGTAATTTTGAAAGCTTAAAAAAAGTTGTAGCAATATTTGATAATACATCAAAGACATATAATGAATTAAAAGATAAGAAAATAAAAAAGTTAGTAGACGAAAGAGATGGGCAAAAAGAACTATTAAATGCTTTAAATGCTAATCCTTTAAAGATAAAGTATTGTAATTTAGTAGGGACATCTTTTACTCCACGAAGTTCTGCAAGATGTAATGGAATAGTACAAGCCACAGTAAAAGGACAAAGAAAAGAGTTCATAGATGATTGGTCATCTGATAACTTTGTAAGATGGGCACATGCTTTAGGCTTTATTAAATATAATTATGATACAGATACATTTGAGATAACCGATGTAGGAAGAAAGTATGTACAGAGTGAAGATGATAGCAATGAGGAAAGTACAATTTTAGAAGAAGCAATGTTATCATATCCACCAGTAGCAAGGGTTTTGACATTGCTTTCCAATGGAGAACATTTAACAAAATATGAAATAGGTAAGAAATTAGGATTTGTAGGGGAAGCTGGTTTTACTAGTTTGCCATTGAATGTATTAATTATGACATTAGCTACTACAGATGAGCCGAAGGAAAAAAATAAAATTAAAACAGACTGGGATGGGTCTTCTGATAAATATGCAAGAATGATTTCTGGTTGGTTAGTAAAATTAGGATTATTGGTACAAAGACCTAAATTGGTTACTGTAGATTTTGGTGGTGAATTATATAGCGAAACAATAGGACATGCTTATATGATTACGGATAGGGGATTAAAAGCTGTTAGAAGATTATTAGGAATAAATAAAGTTGCGAGGGTTTCAAAAAATGTTTTTTGGGAAATGCTTGCAACAAAAGGAATAGATAAAAATTATATAAGAACTCGAAGAGCATATATTTTAAAAATATTAATTGAATCTAATAAGGTATTAACTTTAGAGGATATAAAAGGAAAGTTGAAATTAGCGAGTATTAATGAATCTATTAATACTATTAAAGACGATATTAATGGATTAATTAATACAGGTATAAATATTAAGAGTGAAACAACTGGGTATAAAATATATGATTCAATTAATGATTTTATTATACCTAAAACAGGAGATACAGAGGGAATAAAGAGTAATATTAGCTTATTAAAAGATGAATTAAGAGGGCAAATAAGTCATATTTCACATGAGTATTTATCATTAATAGATTTAGCATTTGATAGTAAGCAAAATAGGTTATTTGAAATGAAAGTTTTAGAGTTGTTAGTTAATGAGTATGGATTTAAAGGAAGGCATCTAGGTGGAAGTAGAAAACCTGATGGTATAGTTTATTCAACAACTTTAGAAGATAATTTTGGAATAATAGTAGATACTAAAGCTTATTCAGAAGGGTATAGCTTACCTATAAGTCAAGCTGATGAAATGGAGAGATATGTTAGAGAAAACTCTAATAGAGATGAGGAAGTAAACCCTAATAAGTGGTGGGAAAACTTTTCAGAAGAAGTCAAAAAGTATTATTTTGTATTCATATCAGGTTCCTTTAAGGGCAAATTTGAAGAACAATTAAGAAGATTGAGCATGACTACTGGGGTTAACGGTTCAGCTGTTAATGTAGTAAATTTATTACTAGGAGCTGAAAAAATAAGGTCTGGAGAAATGACTATTGAAGAATTAGAGAGAGCTATGTTTAATAACTCGGAATTTATATTGAAGTATTAATTAATAATATAAATATATATTATAAAGGTGATAAGGGTTCTTATATGTAAAAACATGTAAGAGCCTTTTACTATTATGAGGAGGGGATAATAAGTTGAAAAAGGTTTATCTAAAAGAAGAATTTAAAAAATTAAATGAGTATCCCATAGAGGTTATTGAAAATATTAGAGGAACAATATCCATACTAAACAAAGCATATGGAATTGATAGGGATATAGAATCTGACTTAGGTGGATATATAGTTATAGCAGAAAATATCGTAGATATCGAAATACTGAAACAAGATAAATTACAAGGGTTGATACCAGAATATACTGATATAATTGAATGCAGTGAAGGAGTTAATTGGACTTCTTCACTATTTTTGCTTTCAAGCGATTATGCAATTGTAGTAGTAACAACAGAAGAACTTTCTAAGTTCCTACTAGAATAAGATAAGGAGGTTGAATAAACATGAGTAAGAAGAGTGAAGAAAAGATAATCAAGGAAACTAAGTACTGTAAGATAATAAACCAAGGAAAAGTTGGAGAAGGAGAGTACACATACTCAATAGAGAAAATCTACATCAAGGAGCTAAAGAGAGATGAAGTAAGGTTCTGTGTCTACAAGGCAACTAGAAGAGGTGATGAAACATACATTCCAAGAAGTCTTGATGTAACAGAACTAGAACTAATAGAGTTAATAAAAGAGGCAATAAGAGAGAAAGTATTTTCAGAAGGCTTCATTGAAATATTAAAACAAGAAATAAATAAAATCTAAAAGTCTTAATTGCTATAAAGATAGTGATTAAGACTTTTTTACATTTAAATAAAAGTATAGAAAGAGGGAGTATAAATGTTTAATAAAGATAATGTGTTTATTGCAGTTAATGAAGAAGTTTCTTCATTAATTCAACAATATATAATAAGAGAAATTAAGAAGGTATTAGATAAATATAAGAGTATAAAAACAGAAGAGGTAAGAAGTGTAGAAAAATTAATAAAAAGTATAAGCAATGAAGAGTTAAAGGAGGAATTTCTAAATGATTGGAGTATGTCAGTAAAGTTAGCAAAAGAAGTTGGAGAAAATGAAGTTGATGATAGGATAATTTCTATGTACCAAAACCTAAAAAGTAATGGATTAGAAGAATTATCAATAGGTCATGTTATCAATTGGTGTAATGAGTTAGCTGAACAAGGTTATGTAATGATTGATGATTATAGCATAATTTATAAAAGTTCAGCTAATCTAAAAGAGATTTCAAGAGAGCTATTAGATGATATGCTTGATGATGCGATTTATGTTGATTCATTAATAGATAAAGATTCATTAGTTGAATATTGGATAGAGCAAACAAGTAAGGAAGAGGTAATAGATGATTTAATTAGAGAAAATAATATTGAAGAATTATTAGGACTTGTTCCAGAAACCATATATGAAGATGAATATAATAAATATTTATATTCTGAAATAGATTGTTAAGAGGTTATATCTTAGTTAATAAGGTATAACCTTTTTACTTTTTAGATAAAGATGAAAACTAATAATAAGGAGAGAATTAAAGATGTTCAAGAAAGACAATAGATATGTAACTAGAGGTGTAAATGAGGAAGTAGATGTAAGATTACAACTTATAATGTGGAGCATGATTGATAAGCTAAAGGATGAAGGAAATGTTGAACTGGATTACTTACAGATTTTCAGGATAAGAAAAGAAAAGACCTTTGATTATGATAGTAAAGAGCTTCTAGGAGTAATGCGTTTTGACTTCTATGACAGAGTACTTGCTAATCAATGGAATTCTAAAAATCTAATAATAGAATTGAATGATAGAAAAGAAATAGACCTAAAGAAACTACAAGAAGAACTAAATTACATTCAGTTTACATTGATAAAAGACTTCAGTAAAGTTGTAGAGCTATGTAATGGTACAGGCTATGATAAAGAAACTTTAGTATATATAGAGCTTGAAGAAGGTAAATATGTAGTGAAGTTAATACCTGTGCTAGATAGCTATTCATATATATATACTTATAAAAGATAGGAGGAGAAATTAATGGATGTTATAGCAGTAATCAAAGTAGTTGGAACAATATTAACAGTTGTAGCAACTTCTGTAGAAGCAATAAATAAGAAGTAGTAAATAAAGAAGTAATAAGTTAAGAAAGATAGTATCGTTATAATTAAGAAATAATAACTTGATTATAACGATATTATTATAAGAAGTTAAGAATATATTTTTTTAGTAGTTAATAAGTAATAATACTTATAAGTTAAGAAATTAAGAAGTGAGTAATAAAGAAAAGAGAAATAAGAAGTTATAAACATAAGAAAATAATAATAGATACTTTTACTTGAAAGATTAGAAATGTAATAGACAATCCTAGTCATTCAGTTGGAGGAATACCTCAAAAAGCTACGATAGTACATAAGAAAACAGAGATTTCAAAAAATGTGAATAAGAGTAGCACCAAAATTGAAAAGCTGTGAATAGAGGCTAAATCGACGGTTTTCAGATGAACTGATGAAAAGGTACCGAAATTCATAGTAGAGAGTAGATTGATAACTTTGCAATCTAAGATAACAAGGCATGAAGGAATACCGAAATCTGAAAGCATAGGAAATCCTACCGTTCCTAATTCCACTTGAAATCGATGGAGCAATTCAACAATACAATATGTCATTGATGAATTTTTTCACTGAAAATGAAATGTATTAGGTTGAGAAGCTAGGATAATAAGGGAAGAAAAGGTGTATGAGCTTGAAGGTACAGAAAATCCTATGCTCAATAATTCCACTTGAAATCAAGGGGAATCGGGAACACATAATATATATCGGGTGAATCAATTCCACTCAAAAATAAAAGAATTGAGAGTGTAAAACATATAAATAATGAAACTTGGAACTAGGATAGAGGAACTGAGAACACGGAGCTTGGAAAAAGCGACGGGGGGTAGGGGGGATAAGAACCTAAAGAAAAATAAGAATTGAAATAGATTACTAAAAATCTATTTCAATTAAAAATAAAGATAGAATAGAAGAAAAGATAATAAGAATAAATTAATAAAGAAGTATAGATTGATAAGAAGTAAATCTAATCAGAATAAGAAAATAATATAATTAATCAGATAATATAATAAAAGTAATTGATTAAGAAAATATAATAACAGTATCAAGTAATGATAATAGAGTGAAAAAAGTATAATCAATTAAGAATTGTAGCAATAAGTAATAGAAGTAATTAGAATAATAAGATTTACTAATATAATTAATCAAGTAAAAACTATAATAGTATCAAGAAATATAATAATCGAAGATTGATAATTCAATAAGTTAATTGAGTAAGATAATTAGAGTAATAATACTAAGATAACTAATCAGATGTAGTAATGATAGTAACTGATAAAGAAATACTAACTATATCAATTAATGATAGTAGAATAAAGAAAATCTAATCAATGAATGAAATAATAATCAAGGTGATAGAGATAAGAAAATATAATCTACCAACCAATATAAATATATAAAAAAGCAACGATAACACATCAGAAAACAGAGAGTTAATAAAGAGTGAATAAATAATAGCAATCAAAATAAAAGCTACGAATAAAGGCTAAATCAAGTGTTTTTACTTATATGTTCAAATATATATTATAAATCCGATAAGAGAGTTAATGTTTCTAATGGAAGAAGCATTAACTCTTTTTATATATTAAATAGTATTAAGAAAGGAGTCTATACATAGCATGAAGTTTTAACAGAATTATTCAATGAGTTATTCGCATGAATAATCATTTTAAAGTGGTTATTATTTTTTAGGGAGGTGAGATTGATATGAATATTACAAAAGAGGATTTTAATGGGGTATATTCAATAATTTTTGAAAGCATAGGAGAGGAGGTTACAAGAGAAATACATAGTAATTTCAAAGGACAACAGTTTAATTTTCCTAAAAGATTGTATTCAAAAGAATATGTGATTAGGTATTTAAAGGAGAAGTATGATGGAAGCAATGTAAGGCAGTTAGCTAAAGAGCTTGATTATTCAGAAAGATGGTTACAAGCAATAATCAATAGAGAAAATATAAAAAATAAGTCATAAAAAGCATACTATATTACAAAAATCTACAAAAATATATATAATTATATGATAATATAATTATAGGAAAATTTATCATATAAAAGGAGAGAAATATGAAAAAGGAGATATATGTAAATACAAGAAAGTCAATGAAAGATGCAATTGATGAAAAGTATGATGTGATAGTAGTTACTGGAGAAATAGTAGAGGAAGTAAAGAAAGAAGCTAATAGTAATGTTAAGAAAACAATAAATAATCTTTCTAATATATCAATAATAGGAGGAATATTTGTATTTCCACTATTGATAGCTGGATTAGCAGGAAAAGTTCTAAGTAAAGATGATTTTAAGAAATATAATGTTGAAATAGATGGAGATGCAATCGTATTGACTAGGAAGAAGTAATTATTGGAGGAGAAGAGATGAAAAGGAAGATATTGTTAATAGTAGGAGTATTAATGATAGGATTAATACTTGTTGGATGTGGAAATAGTGTTGTAAAGAAATCAATTGAACAAGCTAAGACTTCAATAGAAAGTAAAGAGTATGATAAAGCATTAGCATCATTACAACTAGCTCTTGATGAAGATAAAGACAATGAAGAAGCTAATAAAATATATTCAATAGTTGATGGCTATCAGAAAGCTAAAAAACTAGTTGATGAGAATAAAATAACAGAAGCTAAAGAGATGACTAATGGAATAAATAGTGATTATATAAACTATGCAATAAAAGAAGATATAGATAACTTAAAAAGTCAGATAGATAATTACTTGAAAGAAGTTGATAATATAACAGCATTGTTAAATGAAGCAGAAAATATGTTCAATAATAAACAATATGTTGAATGTAAAAATCATATAAACGATAAGATAATAGGTTCACAATATGTAACAGATGAGCAAAAAGTAAAAGCTGAGGAATTAGTAAAGAAATCCGATGAAGCGATAAATGAAATAGAAGTTCAAAGAATTGCAGAAGAAAAAAAGAAGCAAGAAGAAGCTAAAAAGGCAGAGGAAGAAAAGAAAAAACAACAATCATCAGTAAAGAGATACTATGTTCCTCATTTAAATAAGTCATTAACAATGGATGAAATGTTTAATGAATATAATAAAACAGCTATTCCATTTGACTATGTAGATAATGGAAATACTTATATGTTTAACCCAGGAAGTGCTAAGCCAACTGAACCAGCATATTAGAAATAATAGAGCCTTAATTTACTTGTTGAAGTAAATTAAGGCTCTTATTTTTTTATTAAAGTTTAGTGAAAATTAATTGAAAATTGATTAAAATAGAAATAATTATAGGAATAAGAGAGGGAAATAATACAGATGAAAGAAATAAGTAACAAAAGTAAGAGTTTTGAATTAATTTTAAAATATTTTCACTTGGGAACAATATCATCAGCTGAGGTTAAAAAATATGAAAGAAGTAAAAAGAGAATATTAAATGTAAATTTAGGTATGATTATAGGAGCGGAATATATACACTATAGAATTCTATATACAGAGGAAGATATAGTTTATAATAGCATTTCATATGGGAAAGATAGACGGAATAATAAGTATACTAGTATTACTAATAATAAAAATAATAGAAAATCAACTATTTTAGAAAAAATGGAATTTATTAATAATACAATAAAAGAATTTAACGAATATTATGGAGAAAATGCTAATATTACTATTTTAACTACTTTTGATGAGGATATTAGATTAATAACTAAGAAAATAGATACTATAGTATTTGAGATAATAGATAAAAAGATACTTAATGATATTATAAAGGATAATAAAATAGATAATGATATATTTTTTAAGGAAGCTATGGAATTTAAAAAGAGAGAATTTAAATCAATAGTAGATGTTAAAAAGAAGATTAATAATATGGTTAATCCTACAAAGTACAATAAATATATGGAAGAAATATAATATTAAAAACTATATTACTAAATAGTGATAGCAATATGGAGAAAATATAGCGTAATGCTTAGGAAAATGAAGATAATTTAAATTGAAAATAATATTTTAAAAATCACGGGAGGAAGTCTTGGACTTCCTCCTTTTTATTCGGAAATAGCTGATAGTGAGTCATAAGAAAATAATAAGTAATTATAGTATATTGAGATTGAGCCATGAATGAGCACTAAAATTAAGAAAAACAATGAAAGGGGAATGATAAAAATGGCAGTAATAAGAAGAAGAAAGCCACCAACAAGCAAAGATATTGAAGTTAAAAAAAAGACAACAGAAGAGTTGAATATGTTTCAAGAAAAAAATGATTTAGTGAAATCAGTAGATGCTGAGCCAGAGATTAAAGTACGAGAGCATTTAAACAACAATGTTTTAGATGGATTTGAGCCAGCTAAAAGTAAAACTATACCGAGAAGTACAAGTAAGGGAGGAGTAGTTGGAATAGTAAATTCTAAATCTGTAAAAAAAATTAGTATTTCAAGAGAAGCAGTGAGTAGGATGAATAATCCTAAATATATATCAATATCACTTTCAAGAGATAGCTTTGCAATAGGGGAAGAATTACCGAATAATAATAATCCTTTAAATATTAAAACTGATAATGGAAAGGCGGTGATATATTCTTCTGAGCTAGTATCAGAGATAACTGATAAGTATGGATTAGATTTTAGTAATAGGACATCTATAACATTTTCAGATGTTGAATATATACAACATAATGGACTTACTATAGCAATAATAAAAGTAAAGTAGGAGGTATTAATTATATATGAAAAGATTAAATGAGAGAGATGATTTTACATTATTAGAGGGAGCTTATGAATGTGAAGTAAGTTTAGAAGAACAAGAAAAAATAATGAATAGTAAGTGGTTTAATGATTGGATGAAAGAATATCATTCAAAGAGTGAAAACTTTTTTTTGGAGTAATTGAATATAAAGTTTAGTACATAAGGTTGATATCATTCAAAATGAGAATGATATCGACTACATAAAATAAATGTTGTAAGGAGAGATAAATAATATGTTTATAAAAAATTGTAGTAAGTGTAATAATTTAGAACCAGGATATTATAAAGGAATAGTTATTAATTATAAATGCATTAGTAAGGATGTAATTTACAATGATAGAGTTCTTATTAAAAGTAATATGACGGTAGAAATAGAAGGAAGACTACTAAAAGAACAGAGTGTTTCAGTAATATTAGAGAATATGAATTTAGTTTCAAAGTATGAAGAATTAATGAATGAAGAAGTTGTATTTGAACTTGATTATGACTATGAATATGAAGATGGAACGAGACTTAAGGTAGAAGGTATATATGATATTTCAGAATGGGAAAGGTTGATAAAAGAACAGGAGGAGTATAGAGCATATGAGAGTGTGGGATTAGATGATTATACTATCAGTTTAGTTTTAAATAAAATCAATTAAGTGGAGGTTAACTAATGAGTAATTATTTTGATACTTATGTTGAACAAGTAAGAGATGTAAAAAGAAATGAAGGTAATCAATTATTGAAGTACATAATTAAATTTACTGATACAAGTCATAAATGGGAAGGCTCGTTAAGAGATTTTATATATTTATTATCTAAGTTTAGGGAAAGGGTAGGTGACGAGTACAATTTTCTGGAAAGCTATAAAAAAGAGCATATATTTGAAAAAGAATTAAAGAAAATTAGAACCAACTTATGTATTAGGGGGATTAAAGTTTTTACTAAAAGAACCTATAAAAATGTAAGTATAGTAGTTAGCAAGAATGAGGATAATGATTTTTCAGGATATTACTTTTGTGAGGAGTATATGATGCAGTTTTTTTAGCATTTATATTTTATAAAAGTTTTATTTAGGGAGGTATGAAAGTGGACAACCAAAGGAAAATTGAAGAGATAATTAATGCTTTATCACAAGTAATATTAGATTATATCCAGAAATGTGAGGGTGATAAAGAAATTCTAAATTAATTAATAGTACATAATACTTGATACTAATCAAATTATGATTGGTATCAAGTTAATAAAATAAAAAATGAAAAGGAGTAATTAACATGAAGGAAAGAGAAATGAAAATAGTTAAAGAAATGATTAAGAGAGGAGAGGGAAAGCATAGGTATAATGGGGAGCAAACTCTAGTTAGATTATCAATAGAAATACCTACTGAAAGTATAACAAAATTAATTAAAAAACTTAAAGCCTTATCTATAGTACCAAGAGCTATATTTAAAACTGAAAGGGGTTTTACTATAGAGTGGTGGGCTATGAATATTCAAATGATTTTTGATGAAAATAATTATATTAGATTAATTGAAGAGTTCTTAGAGTATGTGGAAAGCATAGGCTTTGGTGAGTGGACATTTGATATTGGCTGTTTAGGTGACGATGTACCAACCATATTTGATGATTCAATAGTAATAGTTAATCCTAGATTTACAGTAGAAAACTTCAATAATACTGGAGAAATAGAGATAGTTGCTTAAATTTAGTACATATAAATTATATAGTTAACAACAAATGGAAAATATTGAAGTGCTGAAATGATAATAGCAACAATATTTTCCGTTATAAAAATAGATGTTAAGTATATATTATAAATTAGATAAGATAAAAGTAAATTGGAGGCGTATAAAGATGGATTTTAAAAATTTAGCACATAATATAATAATGGAAAAAAGAAAAAAGCGTATAGCAATATATTGTAGAGTTTCTACTGTTGAACAAGCGGAAGAAGGTTACAGTATTGTTGAACAAGAAAGGCTATTAACTGAATGGTGTAGTAAGATGGATTACATAGTAACCAAGTGTTATTCAGATAGAGGAATTAGTGGAAAAGCTATAAATAATAGACCAGCCTTAAAGGAGTTATTAAAGGATGCAGAAGAAAAAAAGTTTGACATGGTACTTGTGTGGAAGATAAATCGTATTAGTCGTAAATTAACTCATGTATTAGAAATAGCTGAAACGTTAGAAATGAACAATATAGCTTTTAAGTCATATTCAGAGGAGTTTGATAATAGTACTCCAGCTGGTAAAATGCAGTTTCAGATGATGGCTTTAGTTGGAGAATTTGAGAGAGGCACAATAGCTCAGAATGTAAAAATGGGAATGATTGCCAAAAGTAAAGCGGGGGAATGGTGCGGTGGTCAAGTATTAGGATATGACCTAGTTCCACTTGAAAAGCAACAGGGAGCTAAAAGAACTAAAACAGTACTCACTATTAATGAAAGAGAAGCAGAGTCAGTTAGATTTATATTCAATGAATATGCTAGTGGTAAAGGATATAAAGCTATTACTAATCAATTAAATAAGCTAGGTTATAAGACTAAGAAAGGTAATAACTTTTCAGTAGGTTCAATAAGAGATATACTAACTAATCCAGTTTATATAGGTAAAATAAGATATAATGTAAGACAGAATTGGTCAGAAAAAAGGAGAAGAAACATCAATGCGAATCCAATAATAACTGATGGAATACATAAAGCTATTATTGATGAAAAGCTATGGGATAAGGTACAAGCAATTTTAGAAAGCAAGAAGGGTAAGCCTTCAAGAATATATGACGGAGAATATCCACTAACAGGAATACTAAGATGTCCTAAATGTGGAGCTGGAATGGTAATAATGAGAACAACAAACACATTAAAAGATGGAAGTAAAAGAAGAATAGCTTACTATGCTTGTGGAAATTGGAAGAATAAAGGTATAGCAATATGTAGCAGTAATTCAATAAGAGTTGATAAGGCTAATGAGTATGTATTTAGTAAGTTATCAGAGTTATTATCTAATGATAAAATGGTGAAAACAATAGTTGATAATGTTAATAAGGAAAGAATTAGAAAGGTAAATCCTGCAAAGAAAGACTTATCAAAAATAGATAATGAATTAGAGAAGCTAGATAAAAAAAGGGCTAAGTTATTTGAAGCTTATGAGGATGAGATAATAACTAAGGAAGAGTTTAAGTTAAGAAAAGAAGAACTAATGAAGAGATTTAAGACTTTAGAAGAAGAGAAAGCTCCATTATTAGTAACACTTTCAGATGATGTAAATGAGGAAGTGCCATATGAACTTGTTAAAAGTATCTTAGAAAACTTTAGTAAGGTATTAACTGAAAGTTCAACAAGAGAGCAACAGAAGAAGTTATTACATATGATAATTTCAGAAATAACTATTAATGAATTAAGGGAGATTGATTCAATTAAGATTAAATTAGATGATAACTTAATAAATTATTTAAGTAATGAAGAAGGAGTATCTATAAAGGGTACTCCTTCTTCATTTATGTTAAGAAATGTTGGGATAAAGACATTGAATTTAGATATTGCTATATAGATATCACCAGAATGTAATATTGAGGTTGTTATTAGATGAAATTATAATATATAGTATATAGAGTTAATTTATATATAATAGTAAGAAAATTGAATATTATAGTAGAATTAGTTGTATATAAATTTAATGATATAAATATATAATTTTACAGGGAGAACCTCAATGAGAAAAGAAAACATGAATTTAGGAAGAACTACATATATTAACAATGGTATAGATATGGCAAATATTTTCTTTAATATTTCTAAAGAAGATGAGAAGACATCAAAAATTTTATATGAAAAAGGATATTATAATCAATCTGTTTATTTTTGTATACAATCTATGGAAAAGTATGTGAAGTTTTTTATTTGTAAAAAAGTTGATATATCAAATAAATATTTTGCAAATAAAATAAGAGAAACAGGACATTCAATAGATAGTTCAATAGATTTTCTTATAGAAATTATAGCTGGTAATGATAATTTACTAAGAGAGCAAATCAGTAATCAAATTAAAAATCAAATATTGCATGGAGTAAAGCTTTCAAGATTGTATAATGCAGTTAGATATCCTTTTTACAGTGAATATAATAAAAGCTATAAAATTTTAAAAATGTCACTAATAGATTGTAAAGAGATGTATATGATGTTTGAAGCACTTAAAAAAATGTTACAAGATTTAGGTAGAATTTAAATATATATTTTTTATGTTAAAAATATTAGTATAAAGAATTTTAATTTAAATAAAACTTAATAAATTATTTAAGCAATGAAGAAGGAGTATCTATGAAGGGTACTACTTCTTCTTTTGGGTTAAGAAATGTTGGAATAAATACATTGAATTTAGATATTGCAATATAAGTTAAAATGTTATAATTATGGTAATAAGAAAGTTTGAGTAATTATATGTACAATTTAATAAAAGGAGAGAAAATATGGCAATACCTACTTATGAGCAATTAATGCTTCCTTTATTAGAAATATTAAGAAATAAAAATATTTATACAAATAAAGAATGTATAGATATATTGGCTGAAAAGTTAAATATTACAGAGAAAGAGTTAAGAGAACTTTTGCCAAGTGGAAAAAAGAAAGTTTTTTATGATAGAGTGAATTGGGCAAAAACATATATGAAAAAAGCAGGATTAGTAGAAGCACCTAGAAGAGGAACAATTAGGATTACACAATTAGGATTAGAGTTACTACAGGAAAATCCATTAGAGATAAAGTCAAAAGATTTATTAAGATATAGTAGTTTCAATGATTTTATTAATGCTAGTAATAGAAATGAAGAAAATAGTGCAATTAATGAAGTATCATTAAATGAAAAAACACCCTCAGAAGAAATTGCAAATGCTTTTGAAAACTTAAAAACTTCATTAGCAGATGAAATATTAGAAAAAATTAACTCATGTTCATTTGATTTCTTTGAGAAATTAGTAATAGAACTATTAATAAAGATGGGGTATGGAGGTTCAAGAGAAGAAGCAGGAAGAGCAACTAAGAAAACTGGTGATGAGGGTATAGATGGAATAATTAATGAAGATAGACTTGGACTAGATAGTATATACATTCAAGCCAAGAGGTGGAAAGATACAGTAGTTGGCAGACCAGAAATTCAAAAATTTTCTGGAGCATTAGATACTCCAGGAGCAAGTAAGGGGATTTTTATAACAACTTCAACCTTTTCTAAAGAAGCTAGAGAATATGTTAAGGCTATAAATACGAAAAATATAGTTTTAATAGATGGAATGCAGTTAGCACAGTATATGATTGAATTTAATGTTGGAGTATCAACAGAAATAATATATGAAGTGAAAAAAATAGATACAGATTACTTTATTGAGGAATAAATTTTTAGTTATATAAATTGGAATTCAACATAAAGAATATGAGTAATAAATTTCTAATTATAATGATGAAAGGATGGTATGTATGACAATTTACATTACTAAAGAATGGAAAGGTTATGGTAAGCAAAATTATTATTGGAATGAGTACAGACTTGAAGGAGACGAAGTTGTTAAGTACAAGTGTCACAGGCAGAAGTTCTTCGATGGTGATGAAAATAATTGGCATGAAGATGAGCAGATTGAACAATCTTGGAAAATTGATGACCCTAATATGCCAGATTGGCTGAAAAAGTATATATAATTTAAATAAAACGAAATTTTGAACTTTTTATAATAGATAAAAAACCTCACTTAACATCGATACGGAGAACCGTATCATAAGTAAATGAGGTTTTTACTGAAATTAGGTTAATAAATAAGGGAATTTGAGAAGGGGAGGGTTGAGAATATTATCATTTAAGTAAGCCTTTATATATAGAACTTTAGTGATAAATTATATGTGGAATTGATATATAAATAATATTATTAATTTAATGTTAAGAGTGTTAATTTATGAAATTAGCACTTTTATATTTATAATATAATTGAAACTTTATGTTATTATGTATTTATAAAATAAATTCATTTTGATATATATTATATAAAATGGAGGAAAATATAAATGAAAATTAATATATTAATTGTTGAAGATGAAAAAGAAATAAGGGAAGGCGTAAGTGAATATCTAGCAGAGGTTGGATATAGCGTTATAAGTGCAGAAGATGGAATGCAAGCAATAGAATTATTTAAGAATAATAAAATTGATTTAGTAATTTTAGATATAATGCTTCCAAAGGCTAACGGATTTGTTGTTTTAAATAAAATTAGACAAGAAAGCAATGTTCCAGTAATTATGTTAACAGCAATGAGTGATGATTATACCCAAATTATGAGTTTTGATGAAGAGGCAGATGATTATATTACAAAGCCATTTTCAATAATAGTTTTACATAAAAGAATAGAAGCACTTCTTAGAAGAGGAGTAAAAGTTAGTGAAAATAAAAAGTGGTGTTATGGAGATATAGAAATTGATTTTGAAGGATATTCAGCAAGAAAGAATGGCGAAAATATTGATTTAAAACCTAAGGAAATAAAATTAATAGAGTTATTATTAAAGTATGAGGGAAAGGTTTTAACAAGAGCACAAATCTTAGATAATTTATGGAGGATTGAAGAAGCACCAAATGATAGGGTTATTGATGTATATATTAAAAATATAAGAAAAAAGTTGTTATTAGATTGTATAGTAACAGTTAAGGGAATTGGATATAAATTTGAGGAGCAATGATGAATAAGTTAAAGCTATTTTCAAAAACATATATATTTACCATGGGGATAATAAGTGTAATAATTTTAATTTCAAATGTTTTAATTTATTTAGCATTACCCAAGGTATATGTGAATAATAAACAAAAGGAAGCTGATAAAATTATTGAAGATTTAATTGAACAAGTAAATAAATCTGATAATAAGGAATCATTTAAGATAGCAAAGAATTTTGCTGAAAAATATAATATTCAAGTTTTACTTACTATAGGAGATGAAAAAAGGGTATTTCAAGGTTTGCACAAAGTAGATATATATGTTAATGAAGAGGAAATTACAGAAAACTCTTTAATAATTCCTAATTTAAGTGGTGAAAATATTATAGAAAGTTTTGATGATGAAAATGGAGAAATATTCGGTCAATATATTAATATAAATAATTTATCAATAATAAAAAGTAGGGACTTTAAAAAAAGTAATGATGTAAATGGAAGTGCTAAAATAGTAATGGATTTAGAATCATTCACAGAAACAAGAGATATTATATTAAAAATACTTCCATATTCTATTTTTATAAGCTTGCTTATAGCACTTATTGCATCATATATATATGCAAGAAAAATTACAACTCCAATAAAAGAAATTTGTGATGTTACAAAAAAAATGGAGAATTTAAATAAAGAAGCCTTTTGTGAGGTAAAAACTGAAGATGAAATAGGAATATTAGCAGCTAATGTAAATAGTTTATATGAAAATTTATTAAATACAATTGTATCATTGGAAGAGGAAATAAAAAATGTAAGTGAATCTGAAAAAATTAAGGTGGATTTTTTAAGAAGCGCATCACATGAGCTTAAGACACCACTAATGAGTATGTATATAATGATTGAAAATATGCTATATGATATAGGAAAATATAAAAATCATTATATATATTTAGAAAAATGTAAGGATATAGTTAGTGAATTAAGTAAAATGGTTCAGGAAATTTTAGATACTTCAAAACTTAATATAATAAATAATAAAAATGAAAGTGTATTAGATTTAGGTAGTTTAGTTCAAAAGAACATAGAACCATATAAATTAATAGCTAAGTCAAAGAAAATTAATATTAAAATGAATTTAAAAGAGTCTTTTAATATTAAAGTAGATGAAAAATTATTTACTAAAGCAATTTCTAATATTATTTCTAATGCAGTAAATTATACTGATGAAGGAAAGGAAATAAGAATATATATAAAAGATAAAAAACTTATTATAGAAAATGATTGTAAGCCAATTTCAGAAGAACATTTAGCACATATTTTTGAGGCATTTTATAGAGTTGATTTTGATAGAAATAAGAGTAGTGGGGGGAATGGGTTAGGATTATACATAGTTCAACAAATTTTAAAAATGTATAATTTAGATTATTCTTTTAAATCAATATTAACTGGAATGAGTTTTGAAGTTGATTTTAATTAATTATTTGAAATTTGTTCATGTTTAATAAAAAATAAAATAGTTGAAAAATAACGGGTATTAGATTAATAATATCCTTATTTTTTTATAAAAAATAATTTAATTAATACGATTCTTAATGAATTTTATAAACTTAATTTTTAAATTTCATAAATATTTCATATTAGGTTGATAGAATGTACTCAAGTTAATAAACAAGGAGGACATAAATATGAATGTATTTAAGAGATCAATATTATATATAACAAGAAAAAAAATAAAAAGTATTATTATGTTATTTATATTATTTGGAATAGCAACGGCAGTTTTAAGTGGAATTTCAATTAAAAAGGCAGCAAATATAGCAAGACAAGATTCAAACAAGGATATGGCAAATACTTTTGAATTACAAGCTAATTTTGCGGGTAATTTTGAAGGAACAATTCCAGAAAATTTAATTGATAAGGTTTCAAAGGTAGAAGGTGTTAAGAATTATGATGCAGCAATTCAAGGAGCTGGTTTAGATTTAGAAAATGTAAATTATATAAAACCTGAAAAAAATGTAGTTCAATATAATGATGATTATAAATATGAAAAACTTTTTTCTGTAGAAGCACATAAAAGTTCAGAATATGATATTAAGTTTATAAGTAAATCATTAAAGCTGATTGATGGTAGACATATTGTTGCTACTGATAAAAACAAGGTATTAATTCATAAGGCTTTAGCAGAAGCAAATAATTTAAAAGTTGGAGATACTATAAAAGCAACAAAGAGTGCTGGAGATTTTAATGCATCAACTTTATCTAAAAGTGATTATGACCTTGAAATTGTAGGTATTTTTGAAAGTGAAAATACTGAAAGAGCTGGACATAAATTAGAAATGCCAGAAAATCTTTTAATTACTGATGTAGATACTATTAAAACTTTATATGGATATTCAGATGGAAATGTAAAATATACAAATGCTACTTTCAATACAGATACTGATGTAGATAAAGTAACATCAAAATTTAAAGATATTTCTACTGATTGGAATAAGTATACAATAGTAAAAAGTGAAGATACATTTTTAGCTTTATCTAAGTCTTTTGATTCTTTAGATAAGATTATAAATATGGTTTTAATTGGAGCAATAATAGCTGGAGTAATAATACTTTCATTAGTGTTAGCATTTTGGATTCAAGGAAGAGTTCATGAAACCGGTATATTACTTTCAATAGGAATTTCAAAGTTTAATATTATTTATCAATATATAATTGAATTATTACTTATAAGTATATTAGCTTTTGGAGGATCATATTTCTCAAGTAAGGTAATTTCACAAAATATAGGAAATACAATAGTTGCACAAGCAGGTAAGCAAGCGGTTCAAGACGTTCAAAGTGGATTTGGAGGATTTTCATTAGGAAATGATGTTAATAGTTCTTTAGCAACTCGTACAGTAGATGAAATAGATGTAAAAGTAGAGTTTGAAGAATTAATTTATGTATATGTTATAGGAACAGTTATTATCATACTTTCAGTAATGGCATCATCAGCATCAATAATTAGATTAAAACCAAAAGAAATATTATCCAAAATGAGCTAGGAGGAAAATAAATGTCAATTTTAGCATTAAATAAAGTTAATTATTCATATAAAAATGGAAAAAAAGTTTTAAATGATATAAGCATGGAATTTGAAGAAGGAAAACTTTACGCTATTTTAGGGGCTTCGGGTTCAGGAAAGTCAACGTTATTATCACTATTGGCTGGATTAGATGAACCTAGAAATGGCGAAATATTATATAATAATCAAAATATAAAAGTAAAGGGATATGAGAATCATAGAAAAAGCAATATTTCATTAATATTTCAAAATTATAATTTAATTGATTATATGACACCTTTAGAAAATTTAAAAATAGTTAATCCCAAGGTGAATAAGAAAATATTAAACAATTTAGGGTTAGCTGATGATGAAATTAATAGAAACGTATTACAACTATCAGGGGGACAACAACAGCGTGTTGCCATTGCAAGAACACTTGTTACAGATTCACCAGTAATATTAGCAGATGAGCCAACGGGGAATTTAGATAGTGATACAGCTGATGAAATTATAGAAATATTAAAAACAAGTGCACATAAACATGGAAAGTGTGTAATAGTGGTTACTCATAGTAAGGAATTAGCTAAAAAAGTAGATGTTGTACTTGTTCTAAAAAATAAAAAACTAACACAGATTAATTAATAAAAATTATATTATTAACAATAAGTTTTTAGAAGGAATAATTAAGTATGAAAGTAAAACATTTTAAAGATGTAAATTTAATAAGTAAAGTACTATATGTTATTTCAATAATTATATTAGCATATACATTATTAACTATATATAATTCACATGTATATATATTATCACTTGTAGCATCAGGTAAGATTGTGGTAAGTAAAAGTATATTAGTGGTAATAACATATTACATTAATTCATCATTACCGTATGCATTTTATTCAATAGCAACATTTTCTATGGGATATATTATCAATGAATTAAATGTTAAAAGGGAAGTAGAAAAAGATATAAAAACTGATTTAGAAGACTTTAATAAATTAAATGAAGATGATAATGAATTAGAAGAATTAATAGAATATTTAAAAGATTAACTAGCTGTTAAGGATTAATTTAGAAAACTCTTGATATTCACTTGAGAAAGTTATTATGATGTTAGGGTAATGGGGCAAGATGGTAAGGGATAACTAAAGTAAGTTTTGAGAAGGAGTATCAGTTAAGGGTGCTCCTTCTTCTTTTAGGTTAAGAAGTTTTGGAGCAACTATGTTGAATTTGAACATTACTATATAGAATAATATGGGGATGTAGATCATAATTAAATTATAATTTTAAAAGTATATTAGAAAAGGAGAAAAGTAATGAGCAAGTTTACAACCTCACTTAACACCGATACGGAGAACCGTATCATAAATAAGTGAGGTTTTTACTAAAATTGTAAATAGAAATAGGGTTATAAGGGATTAAGACTTTTACTTATATTTAATATATAGGTAAGGGTTTTTATTTACAATAAAAGAATAAATATTATCGATATAATTAATATACGATTTAGTTATGTATTAAACTATTTTAATAGAGGATTAGTATTTAAAATTAGAGGTGGATTAGTGAATTAAAAATTTTACTTTTATTTGATTTAATTTTAAGTGTATTGTTAGGATTTGTTATAAATTCTTTTATAACAAGTAACATAGTTACTATGTTCTTTCAAGAGATGGATAGCCTATATGTTTTATTATCTATAATAGTGTTAATAATGAAAATTTTATTTATTTTTATTACAATGAGGTTATGTAGAACAAAAAAAGTAAATATTTATGTATTTAAATTTCTCTTTTCACTTTACATAGGTATTATGCTTATATTGTTATTCGGAACAGAAATAAGAGATACTGCCATAAGCATTACTATTTATCTGTTATTTAACTTTTTAGACTTTGAAGTATTATTTCAAAACATTTTTAATGCAATATTATTTTTTCTATAGAGTATTTATTAAAAAATAAATCAACTAAATACGTTGCAGTATATTTATTTACAGGTGTTATTACAATTGAAGCCATTCAATTATTCACTAATAGAGGTGTTTTTTATATATGTGATATTATCCTTAATATGTTAGGAATAATTATAGGGTATTATTTTACTAAAAACATTATGTGTAAGTTTCAATTTAGTGAATAGAATTAGGTGAATAATTTGAAGTTATTGCGAATTAATTAATAAAATTTGTTCTTTGAAAATTGAATAGTACGGTATTTATATAGTATAATATGTAAATAAATATCTAAATAATTTTAAATATTAATATGATTAGGGGGGAAATACTATGATTAATAATACTTTTACGAACAGGAGTAAATTGGTTAAAATAATGCACACTATTCTATTTATTATTACAGGTTTATATCTATTAGAAACTATACTTTTTACTGGATTATTTACTAATATTATTTTAGCTTGTACTAATATTATAGTAAGTATTATTACTCTTGTAATAGCAATCATAAAGAAAGAGAGTAAATTAGCTTTGATTGATTTGGCTATTTTATTAGGAACTTCAGTAATATTTACATACGTAATTAATTTATAGAAGAGAATTTTTAGTAACTTAAAATTTATGAAAATAAAATTAAATAGAACGGTATTTTCAAAATATAATATAATTGACTAATAATTATATTATTAAGCGATTTATTTGATTATTAAATTGATCAATAAATATGAATTTGCAGTGAGGGTGAACTTTGTGGAATATGGTATATTAACTTTAATGTTTATTAGTTTAATCTTACTTTATATAAAAATAACTGAATTAAAGAAACAAGTTAAATCTCAACAGATACAGATTGATAACTTGTGTAAAGAAACTGGAAATCAGCAATTAGCTACATATTTTATTTCTGATGAAGAAAAAGAATATATAGTTCATCTGAAAAACAGTGGTAAAGAAGTTGAAGCTGTTAAAAAGTTGAGAGAAGTTACTTCTATGGATTTAGTACAGGCAAAGAATTATATTGATGCACTATAAATTTCAATTTATTGCTGAGTTAATTCGGAATCTTAAGTTATTACAAAGATAAAATTAAATATATATTATTATATAGGAAATCTAAAACTCTTACTTGTATTGAATATACAGGTGAGAGTTTTTTATATTTATAGGGGGAAATATATAATGAGGAAGATTTATTTAAAGAATCAATTAAAAGAATTAAAGGAATATCCAATAGAAGTTATTGATAGTATATCTGAAACTATAGAAATACTAGATGATAATTATGGAGCAAATAGAGATATATATAACGATTTGGGTGGATATGTATTAATAGAAGAAAATATCGCAGATATCGAAATACTGAAACAATATAAGTTACAAGGTTTAATACCAGAATATACTGATATCATTGAATGTAGTGAAGGAGTTAATTGGACTTCTTCACTATTTTTACTTTCTAGTGATTTTTCAATCGTAGTAGTAATAACAGAAGAACTTTCTAAATTCCTACTAGAATAAGATAAGGAGGTTGAAATAATGTGAGTAAGAAAAGTGAAGAAAAGATAATCAAGGAAACTAAATACTGTAAGATAAAAAGCCAAGGAAAAGTTGGAGAAGGAGAGTACACATACTCAATAGAGAAAATCTACATAAAAGAACTAAAGAGAGATGAAGTAAGGTTCTGTGTCTACAAGGCAACTAGAAGAGGTGATGAAACATACATTCTAAGAAGTATTGATGTAACAGAACTAGAACTAATAGAGTTAATAAAAGAGGCAATAAGAGAGAAAGTATTTTCAGAAGGCTTCATTGAAATATTAAAACAAGAAATAAATAAAATCTAAAAGTCTTAATTGCTATAAAGATAGTGATTAAGACTTTTTTACATTTAAATAAAAGTATAGAAAGAGGGAGTATAAATGTTTAATAAAGATAATGTATTCATTGCAGTTAATGAAGAGGTTTCTTCAATAATTCAGCAATATATAATAAGAGAAATTAAGAAGGTATTAGATAAATATAAGAGTATAGCAACAGAAGAAATAAGTAGTGTAGAAAAATTAATAAACAGTATAAGCAATGAAGAGTTAAAGGAGCAATTCCTAAATGATTTGAGTATGTCAGTAAAGATAGCAAAAGAAATTGGAGAAAATGAAGTTGATGATAGGATAATTTCTATGTACCAAAATCTAAAAGGTAATGGATTAGAAGAATTATCAATAGGGCATGTTATTAATTGGTGTAATGAGTTAGATGAACAAGGTTATGTAATGATTGATGATTATAGCATAATTTATAAAAGTTCAGCTAATCTAAAAGATATTTCAAGAGAATTATTAGATGAGATTCTTGATGATGCAATTCATGTTGATTCCTTAATAGATAAGGACTCATTAGTTGAATATTGGATAGAACAAACAAGTAAAGAAGAAGTAATAGATGATTTAATTAGAGGAAATAATATTGAAGAGCTATTATGACTTGTTCCAGAAGCAATTGAAGAAGTAAAAAAAGAAATTGAAGATACATTTAGTATCAAAAAAAGAAATTAATGCTTCACTTTCAGCATTAAATATGTCACTAATGGCAGAGTCTTTTGGACTAGGTGTATTATATAGTGGATTTTTCTCAGAGGTAGTAAAGTACTCACCAAAATTACGAAAGCTTTAAAATTTAATATCTAATGGCCATGTAGTTACAAAATTAGTAATTGTATATCCGGATATAAAATATAGACGTACTACATAAAAATAAGCTGAAATTGTTAATGTAAGTAGAGAAGGAAGAAAAAATTATTATTATCTTGATTCAAAGGAGTCTCAGTAAGAAACACTAACTGAGCTTATAAATTTTATATTTACTGGAGTACAGCATATTAGCAAAGATGATTCAAGAAAAAAGTAATAAACCAGTGGAATTCTAACAATAAATTAAATGCAATAATATTAGCTTAATATTTCTGTTTAAGCAATTAATATCATAGTAAAAGGCTAGTTTTAATTTTAATACGCAATTCAACTAGCCCTTATTTTAATAGGTAACTTAATATTTAAAAATCACATTTAAATATATTCTAAAAAAGCAATTTTTAAATGAGCTTGAAAGATATATTTATTTTGGGCAAATATATCTTACCCTGCCATTAGTATTTTTACCATATTCAATAGCCTCTTTTTGACATCGACAAATGCGTGCCATGCAATGGTTAAAATTGTTTCCCCAATTTGGCTTTCTATTTTCAAGATGAATGTTTCCTAGTGGATAAACATTTTCACATTTTCTGCAAGAAATACAAGCATTTGTTGAATAAAAATTTTTTAAAATTAATAAGTATTGGGTAAAAAATAACATTTTATTGTTATGATCTTTATTTTTATCTAATGGAAATCTGCATATAATGTTTATATAGCATCGCAAATCGATTATTTTGAGAGTGCTTCCAAGGTTTACTCTTACCGCAGAAATGAAGTACTACTGTATTTCTAGTAATCCAATCCATATCATAATTACCGCCACTTCTTAGAAGATAATTAGAATACTTTCGAGCATCATAATTCCAGATAGCATCATCTAAAGGAAGAGTTTGTTTTCCATACAAATAATTAAAGATATCCTGGTCTGGAAGTAAAAGTTCTTCCTTATGCTCTCTTACGCATTGAAAAATTTCTTCTACATTAACAATGGAACGTGCCTTTGTTAAATCCATAAGCATAACACCGGAATTGTAGTAATCATGATCTACTCTTAATCGGACACGATTAATATCATTTATAACTCCGGTAACCCCTACATGAGATGCAGCGGCAAATATGTAGTTTCCAAGTTCAGTTTCCCATAAAGGGCGAATTGAATTAATAATAAGGATATCCGGATCAAGATAAAGAATTTTCTTTATTGATTTGGGAAGAATAAGCGGAGCTAGTAGGCGATAATACATTTCTTGTGGATATCTCTTTGAAACAGGAGCATTTTTAAACACGGAGCGTTCTACATTTATAGATGTCATAGCCGCCCCTTGCTTTGCACAATATTCTTCAACTTCCTGTAGCATCTCTAGTGGAATCTCGCTGTGCAGTAACCAAATATGAAATGTTTCTCTTGGATTATTTAACACTAGCGATTTCAGCATCGTCTGAAATGGTGGAATATAATTTTTATCAAAGGTAACAAGTAAATCTATTCTATTAGATGACATATATTCAATTCTCTCCTTTATTAATTATAATAATAAAAACACATACTGCTGCATAAAGAGCACAGAATATGTCCCTTCTCTTTAGCAGATGAATTTGATATTTAATAAAGTTTATTCTATATTATGTTAGACTAATTATTTTTAGAGCTTTATTATTTTCTATTTGAGCAGCTTTAATTGAATAGAAACCACTTTTACAAAGACCTAAGGCTCCCATTTTATCTGTATCAATATATTATATATACCTCTCTATGATATAAATTATAGTGACTAATATTTTACTTTTCAATATAAAAGGATTAACACTTAAACTTAACTTTAAATCAAGGGAGTAAAGGAGTTTTATTAAATAATTTTAAATGATAAAATTTAATATAGAAAAGCAGTATTTTATATTTCAAGATAATGAACAAAGTAAAGTTTGAGTATGATGAATACGCATATGAAAATAAATTTAATAATCTGAGTAGCGATGTTTTTAGTTGTAGTTACTTGATTAGAAATTGTAGTAACTACACTATATATAGCAGAGTAAGAATAATATTAATTATAACTGATAGATAAATCTAGGATTAATAATAATTATTGTGTGGTTAGATTGTATATTGTAAGTATAGCTGTAAATAATTATAAGAAATAGTTGATATAAATAGTGAATCAAGATAAACATATATAATAAGTATGTATTTTAGAAAAGCTCAAGAATTGAGTAAATATATATTTATCAAAGAATTTTGATTAGGAGAAAATATATGAAAAAGAACTTATATGAATATAAAGAAAAAATAATGAAGTTACCATTAAAAGATAAATACACTAAAGAAGAGTTATTAATTAAAGACTTTTTAGTAGATAGTGAAAATAGCATAGAGATATATTATGCGCCACATAATGAGTATTTAAATCCAAAGGCAAAGATATTTATTATTGGAATAACTCCAGGATTTCAACAAATGAGTACAGCAATTGCAACAGCTAGAAAGGAATTTGAGTTAGGGAGTGATATTAAAGAAATTCAATATAAGTGTAAGGTGGCAGGAAGGTTTAGTGGAGTAATAAGAAAAAATATAATAAGTATGTTAGATGAGATAAATTTAAATAAATCCTTAAGAATTAATAGCTGTAGTGAGCTATTTAATGAAAAAGATTATTTACTACATACAGTTTCTTTAATCCCTTATCCTGTTTTTGCTAAAAAACAAAATTACTCTGGGCATACTCCTAAATTAATAAAGAGTGAATTTTTAATGAAGTATATTTATGAAAATTTTATTGATGAGTTTAATAGTTTGGATAACTATAAAGATATTTTATTAATACCACTAGGTAGGGCGGTAGAAGAAGTCTTACTTTACCTAGAAAATAAGGGACTTATAAAAGAGGAACAAATACTAAAGGATTTTCCACATCCTTCAGGGGCTAACGTAAATAGAGTAAAACAGTTAAAAGAAAATAAAGATAATATGGTCAATTTTATTAATAAATTTAATTTTAAATAATTAAAAAGTAAAATAATAAATATAGTGGTATAAAAGGGAGGATTTTTATGACAACACCTGCTAATAATGCATAGCAAGGCTATTGCATTAAGTAATAAGATAAAATTAATAGCCTTTGCTTAAACCTAAATAACATATAAATTTAGGAGGGCATTATGTGTTATATAAAGGCAAAAGAGGTATTACCTTTAGAAATAATTGAGTTAATTCAAAAATATATAGATGGAGAATATATTTATATTCCAAAGAAGGAATGTAATAGCCAGCAATTGGGGAGCAATACAACTACTAGAGACAAAATTAATTTAAGAAACTATAATATTTTTAAGGAATATATGGATGGGGTAAGCAGGAAGGATCTTGCTGAAAAATATTTCTTATCAAAAAAGAGTATAGATAGAATAATCTTAAAAGAAAAGTCTAAATGATATTAAGCCATAAACTATTTTATAGTTTATGGCTTAATCTTATTTAATAGAAATTAATCAAATGATTTATTTATTTAAGTCTTTTCCAGTAAAGCCTAAAGGTAAAAGTTCTTCTAATGTATATTCTTTAAATTCATCTTTATTTTTAGCAAGATAGATTTTAAAAGTTTTTGGATCACAAAATTCTGCAATTACTTGTCTACATACTCCACAAGGAGCACAGTATTCAGTTTCTTCAGCATCTGCCATATTACCTACTATAGCAATTGCTTGAAATTCATGTTGTCCTTCAGATACAGCTTTAAAAAAAGCAGTTCTTTCAGCACAGTTTGTTGGAGTAAAAGCCGCATTTTCTATATTACAACCTAAATATATTTTACCGTTTGTACCAAGTAATGCAGCACCAACATGAAAGTTAGAGTAAGGAGTATAAGCAAATTTTTGAGCTTCATAAGCCTTTTCAACTAATAATTTTGCATCAATCATAAATTTCACCTGACACTTTCCATAAGAATTCATTTATTAGCACCTACAAATAATAGTATGTATCAATAAATGGATTATTATTATAGCATTTAAAATTTAGGATGTATATAACACTTTATAAATTGAACATTTTTGTTATATAAAAAGTCATATTTATACTGTGTTTATAGGCATAAAATTCTCGGAATAGGAAGTTATTTGAATATTATATGGAATTTTTAATAGTTTATATGTTTAATTTTAAGACGATAAAGAATAGAGGGAATGATAATATAGTGAATTTTGCAAGTGATAGCTTAAGTGAATAACTATAGCATTAATATTAAGTTTTACATAGAAATGAAAATATATATTAAAAATAAGTATAATATAATAGATAATGATTTAATAAGGAGTAAATAGAATGAAGAAGAAAGTACTAATTATTACTATAATAGCAACTTTTATGATTTCACTTACAGTATGTGGATATAATAAGTCATCTAATGATAATAAAAGTAATAGCAGTGAGTCTATAGAGATTGACAAAGATACAAGCAAAGACTCATCTAAAGAGGCTCAACCTAAGAGTACAGATAACTTAGGTGAAACTAATACTGAAAATGTAGATAACTATAAGGGTGACCTATTGAATAATATAAAAGACAAGTCTAAAAGTGGAATGGTTATAAATAGTGAATTTAAAGCAAAAGATGGTATTATTGATGAAGTTAATAATGCTTATGGCAAGGAAGATACTTCAAACTATATAGCTGAAGCTAAAGGACTTTATTATACTTTTGAAAGTAAAAATTTAGCATTTGGATGTAATAAAGGAGATCAAATATTTGAAATAAGATCTTTTGATAAATCATTAAAAGATTTAAATTTAGAAGATATAATATCATATTTTGGAGAACCACAATATGAAGTTAAAACAGAGTTGAATGAAAGAATAATTGGATATGAGATAAATTATGATTTCAAATTATTATTTGTTTTTTCATATAGTAAAAATGAAAAGGAAGTGTTAGATCACTATTCAGTTTTATATCCTCATGGAACTGTTAATAGTATGGATGATGATCCAGGTAGAGAGTGGTAGTATATTAATCTTGGATTATATAGTAAATTAGATAAAAGGATTATGGACTACCATAATCCTTTTATCATAATATAAATATATAATAAATAAGTAAATGAGTAAGTTATTGTCTTGAAAGATAAATTTTCTTTTCTACATCTATAAAGATACCTGCTAGAACTCCATAAGTTTTTTCCCAAGCATCCATAATTTCATCTGTTGCAGCATCTCCTAAAACTTGTTTAATTGCAAATAATAAGTTGCTTCCTATTATTGGATAATGTTCTTCTTTAACGCCTGCATTACAGTGAATTTCTGCAATTCTATTTACTACAGGCATAATTGCTGGTAAGTTGTCTATATTTTGCGCTGATGATAAGATAGCCATAGCTAATGCCTTAGGCTGTTCACCTGACTCTTGTCTATCCATATTGAATAATGGTTTGATTTCAGGATTTTTTTCAAACATATTTTTATAAAAAGTTGTTGTTATTTCAACTCCATGAGTTTTTAATACTGGTACTGTACTTTTAATTATATCAATTGTTTTTTGATCTAACATATTAATTCACCTTCCTAAAAATATTAATAGTAAATATTAATAAATAATACTTATCGGTTAAATAAATTCTAGCATTATAAAAAGTTATATTCAAATACTATAAAAGCTTAATAAACTTAATATTTTTGTGAAAATTAAAACTATATAGTTTAAGCTTTTTTATGCTTAAGATTACAAAATAAAAAATATAATATTTTTATTGACATTAACGCAACGTAATCCTTTATCATTAAGTTGTCAGGAGGTAATGAGATGAAATATACAATTAAAAAGCTAGCTGAATTGGCAGGCGTAAGTACTAGAACTCTTAGATATTATGATGAAATAGGTTTACTAAAACCTTGTAGAGTTAATTCTTCAGGATATCGTATTTATGGTCAAAAAGAAGTAGATTTATTACAACAGATATTACTGTATAGATCGTTAGATATGAAGCTGGAAGATATACATGATATAATATCTAATCCTAATTTTGATATTTGCCAATCTTTAATTGAACATCGCCAAAGACTTATTTCTAGACGGAATCAACTTGATCAATTGATTTTAATTGTAGAAAAGACATTAGAATATAATAAAGGAGAGATAGATATGTCAAATAAGGAGAAGTTTGAAGGCTTTAAAAAGCAAAAATTACAAGAAAATGAAGCTAAATATGGAAAAGAAATTAGAGAAAAGTATGGTTCAGAGACTGTAGAAGAATCTAACAAAAAGTTTATGAATATGACTGAACAAGATTTAAAAAAAATGCAAAGTATAGAAAATGATATGTTTGAAGATTTAATTGAGGTTTTCAATTCAGGAGATTTAGATTCGGAAAAAGCTAAGAGTGTTTACGAAAAACACAAAGCTTGGCTAAGTTTTTCATGGCCTAGTTATTCAAAAGAAGCTCATATTGGATTAGCAGAAATGTATGTAGCAGATGAAAGATTTGCAAAGTACTATAATGATAGAGCTGGTAAGGAAGTGGTTGCTACACTAAGGGATATTATTGTGAAGTATGCAAGATAATTAGTATTAATATTGTAAAGTTAATTCAATATATAAATAAAAGTTTAAAGCCGTAGCTATGTTAATAGATACGGCTTTTGCCGTGTAAGCTAGTAGAATCAATGGCTTAAAAGGGGGGCGCGTTTCGTTATGTCCTTTAAAATTCTAGAAGATTATATAAAAAATATAATTTTGAATTTAAGTGAGATAATAGTGAAATAGTATGATGCTTTATAGATTTAATTAAATTATCTTTAAAAAATAAATTTATCAATAAGTAGCAAGTATATTATTTTTAATCAATTTCATAAAAATATCAGGATTAACAATTCTAACTTGAGGATTGTTATTTAATTTATCAACTACATGTTGAACATCATCCATAGTTTTACTCCATACATGAACATAAACAAAGGTATAGGATTCTGGGGTTTTAATATTTGTATAACCCAATTCAACTCTAGAATTAATATTTTTAATTAGTTCTTTTTCATCTTCTAGGTTGTTCCAAAGTAAATCACGACAAGATACTATAGGTTTGTCGTTGGACCAAACTATTTTACCTTCGTAATTATTATTTTTTTATAATCAAGATAAAATAGACCTTCTATGTTTGGACAGGAAGTATATTTGTCCCATAAAGAATTATCGTATAAAGCATTATCATCGATTATTAATACATATTTTTGATCAACTTGCTTCATATAGTTATTTAATCTCTGTGTATAGCTATCCAATTTAGTTTTTGGAAATTTACTAGGATATATATAGCCATTTCCAGAAGGAGAAACAATGTAGTAATCAGAATACTTCGATGAACTTGCACTTTCATAGTATTTGTTAAATACTGTAGGTGCTAAATAATAAAGAGATGGGCTTAATGTCCAACCTAAATTAAAGTTTCCTCTATTTTTAGATCCATACCATTTTTCTGAACTATAATTGCTTCCTAGTAGCCATTGCTGATTATCCCCATCAGACATAATAAAGGTCACATAATGGATATTATCTTCAGCTGGAACGTCATTGTGGTGCTTTTGAGTTTGTACATTAATAGGAAATGAACTCAATACGGATAAATTATAGGACCAATCTGCAGCGATAGTATCTACGCCATATTTTGAAGCTATACTTACATTATTAAACTCATCAGGGCCCCATCCTAGGCAACGAGCAATATCATCCATAGAGCTGAATATATCCTTTCTTAATGAAAAATCATTTATATCATATTCATAGAATATAAGTGATTTTGACATTATTGCATAGTCTCTTAAAGCCATTGATTTTTCGGGAGATAGCTCTATAACTGTAGTATGATTTAATCCTGAATTCCATAAACTTTTATAGGCCCAGTGTTTACCTGTATTTCTACAATCTTCAATTAGATTAGTTATTTCGTAATTTTGAACTTTAGATTCTAGGGATTCATCAATAGGTAGGGAATTTTTTAGTGATGCAAGAGAGCAGGCATTGTTGATAGAGTAAGGATTTGAATTGCTATATAATATGTAACCATTGATATTATGTTTAAAGATATTTAATAGCTTCCAAGGGTCTGATATATTTTCATAGCTAATATTATAATTTTTATTTAAGTCATCTAGCCACAGTTTGTAATCAGGTTGATTAGAAGGAAGGATATAAATTTGAAAGTCAGATTTACTCGATATAATGCCTTGAAGAGCAGAAATCATAGTCTGCTCTTCTTTGTTCATATCAGTATCAGAAATTACATATAAATATTTAGGTAAAATGCAATTTTTAATGTAATAATCATTTAAGCTATTGATAGAATTTTGATAATTCATAGAATAAGTATTTTTAGCTGTATAACTATAATAAAAATCACTTAAAAACTTAAAATGATTTCCAGTATAAAAATCTTGAGCACTTTTATCACTTATTGTTGATAATACTACTTGGCGTTTAATAATATCATCCAAGCTTACGTCTTTATAATTTTTCATAATATCGTACATTATCATAAATGTAGTAGTTCTGCCTATTCCTTCTTTGCAATGAAAGTGAAGCCAAGTATCATTAGGTAACTTACTAACAAAATCAATGAAATATTTTACCATGTCATCTGTTGGTAAATTGCCATCTGTTACAGGAATACGAATATATTGCATTCCTTTTGATTTAGCAAGTTCTTCTTCGTTTTGAACAGATTCAGGAATTACAGTATCTTTAGTATTATAAAAAGTTATAGGAGTACCGATCTTAATAGATTCTAAAAGTTTATTTTCAACGGATAAGACTTCGGGTAAACTTAAACCTTTATTAGCACTATTATTTGAGTTTTCCCAACTTACAGCTATTCCATTTATAAATCCATGAGATTCTTGCCTTAAATCAACATCTATTATAGAAAATTTATTTGGTATAGAATTTTTTATTAAAGAAAGGCCAGATTCAGAAAATTGACCACTTCCAGAAATATTCAACTTATCTAACCCTTTTAAGTTAATATCTTGATTTTTTGCTAGATTAGTTTCAGCAGAAATCATTCGAAAGTGATGAGGTAAAGTATTATTATTTGCAGAGTTTTCTTTTAGATTCAATTCTGAAAATGCCTTAGGATAGTAGCTAATGTGTGCAAGTGAGTAGAGTATAGTTAAAAGAATTATGGAACAAAGTTTAAGAGACTTTTTCATTAGTAAACACCTCACATATACAATTATTATTTGATATATATTAGGATTAGTAACAGTAGTTTAGTTTATTCATAATAGCAATCAGGTAGCATAGAAAGATAAATACAATATTGGAAGTATTTATACAATGATGCTATAATTTATAATGCATAATATATAGTTATTTTTAAATATTAAATAAATTAAGGAAAGACGTAAATTAAATATAATTTTAATTTGCAAAACTTAGTTGCAGTTAGAATGCTTTTATTTAAGTTAATATGTGTTAAATGGAGATTAAAGTATTTACTTATTTTTATGATTTATAAAGAATATAATAGTTATAAATTTATTTAGGTGTTTAGGTATTTAGGTTAACTTTTAATTTGTTAAGATTATTTTATATAGAAAGGGAAAGGAGAAATAGTATGAGATTAATTATAAATGCCGATGACTTTGGGCTTAGCAGAGGCGCCAATTATGGAATAATTGATGCATATAGAAATGGGGTTGTAAGGAGTACTTCAATAATGGCTGGAATGCCAGGATTTGATCATGCAGTTGAATTATTAAAGGAATACCCAGATCTAGGATGTGGGGTGCATCTAACTTTGTCGGCATATAAACCTGTATTAAATTCACATAAAACAATTATAGATGAAAATGGATTTTTTTATAAAAGGATAAATCCAGATAAGGATATGGAGAGGTTTAGTTTAGAAGAAATATACAACGAGTTTTGCGCTCAAATTGAAAAAGTTAAAAGTATAGGAATTGAAATAACTCATTTAGATTCACATCATCATGTTCATACATTTGAATTTCTAAAACCGGTAATTGAAAGGTTAGTAGAAAAATATAATCTTCCTATAAGAGGGGGACTACAATATGAATTAGATTATGATAAAGTAATTCCTTATGAAGGGATTTTTTATGATAAAACAGTTAGTCTAGAGGCTTTTAAAAGCTTAGAAAATAAATTAGATAAATATGAAATTGTGGAAACTATGAGTCATCCTGCATATATTGATAGCTTTATTATGGAGACAAGTTCTTATAACATAAAAAGAGCAGAGGAGCTAAAGATACTTACATCTAAAGAGCTTAAGGAGTTTATTGATTCTATAGGCATAGAACTCTGTAGTTATAGGAATATTTTAAAATAGAACTTAGAACCGTATCATTAAATGTGATGCGGTTTTATTTTTTTGAATAATAAACAGTGTAATATCAAAATATAATTATAAAGAGAAAATATGCACAATAAGGTGTGAAAAAATTTTTAAAAAAAATACTTGAATAAAAATAATTTTCATGTTAATATGTAAATGTATTCAAAAGAAAAAGGTTTTCAATAATAAAAAAATATAAAAATAATTTTCAATAATAGAGGAGGCATATAAATGTTTAAACAGTTACAAAAAATTGGAAAAGCCTTTATGTTACCAATTGCTATATTACCAGCAGCTGGTTTATTACTTGGTATAGGGGGAGCTTTATCAAACCCTAATACCGTACAAGCTTATCCATTCTTAAATATTTCTTGGTTACAAGGAATTTTCTCAATTATGTCATCTGCAGGAGATGTAGTATTTTCTAATTTAGCACTTATTATGTGTATAGGTCTTTCTGTGGGTCTTGCTAAGAAAGATAAAGGTACTGCTGGTCTAGCAGGTGCAGTTTCATTCTTAGTTATGAATGCTTCAATAAAAGGAATGATTACAGCTTTTAACCCAGCAGTTGAATCAATAGATACTGGTGTTGTTGGAGCTATAGTAATTGGATTAACGGTATCATATCTTCATAATAAATATGGAAACATTCAATTACCAGCAGTTTTAGGATTCTTTGGAGGGTCAAGATTTGTACCAATAGTTTCTTCATTCTCAGCAATTTTTATTGGGGCAATATTCTTCTTAATATGGCCAACATTCCAAGGCTGGTTAGTTTCAGCAGGTAATGCAATAGCTGGATTAGGACCAATAGGAACTTTCTTATATGGATTCTTGCTAAGATTAACAGGAGCCGTTGGATTGCATCATATGATTTACCCATTATTCTGGTACACAGAATTAGGTGGAATTGCAACAGTTGCAGGTCAAACTGTTACAGGAGCTCAGAATATATTCTTTGCACAATTAGCTGATCCAAACCATACTGGATTATTTACAGAAGGAACAAGATTCTTTGCAGGACGTTTTGCTACAATGATGTTTGGATTACCAGCAGCATGCTTAGCTATGTATCATTGTGTACCTAAAGCAAAGAGAAAATTAGTTGGTGGATTATTCTTAGGAGCAGCAATAACATCATTTGTTACAGGTATAACTGAGCCAATCGAGTTCATGTTCTTATTCGTTGCACCATGGTTATATGTAGTTCACGCATTCTTTGATGGATTATCATTCTTTATAGCAGATATACTAAATATATCAATTGGTAATACATTCTCAGGTGGATTAATAGACTTCACATTATTCGGAGTTCTTCAAGGTAATGATAAAACAAATTGGATATATGTATTAATAGTAGGAGTAATTTGGTTTGCATTATACTACTTCACATTTAGATTCTTAATAACTAAGTTTAATGTTATGACTCCAGGTAGAGAAGCAGATAGTGAAGAAGTTAAGGTTGTAACAAAAGATAGTATGAATGAAACAGCAACTCAAATTTTAGAAGCATTAGGCGGAGAAGAAAATTTAGATGATGTTGATGCATGTATAACAAGATTAAGAGTAGCTGTAAAAGATGTAAGTAAAGTAGATAAGGATAGAATTAAAGCTTTAGGAGCAACTGCTGTTTTAGAAGTTAAAGGTGGAATTCAAGCAATATTTGGAGCAAAAGCAGATCCATTAAAGCAAAAAATAAATGAAATTATAGGGAGAGAGTAATAAGAGTGAAAGTAATAGATAGAGGATTAATCGTATCATGTCAAGCACTAGCAAATGAACCACTACATAGCTCTTATATAATGAGTAGAATGGCTGTAGCAGCTAAGGAAGGTGGAGCTATAGGTATAAGAGCCAATAGTGTTCAAGATATTGTTGCTATAAAGAAAGAAGTTGATTTACCTGTAATAGGTATAATAAAAATAGATTATGAAAATATGAAGCCATATATAACTCCAACAATGAAGGAAGTTGATGAGCTTGTTGAAGCCGGAGTTGATGTTATAGCTTTAGATGCTACAATAAATCAAGATGAAGAATTTTTAAAGGAAATCTTTAAAAAATATCCTTCTCAAACATTTATGGCAGATATATCAACTATAGAAGAAGGCTTAAGAGCTGGAGAGTTAGGATTCCATTATGTTGGAACTACTTTAGTTGGATATACAGAACATTCTAAGGGAATGAATAATTTTGAAGTGTTAGAAGCTTTAATAAAAGATTGTAAATCAGAAGTAATAGCAGAAGGAAACTTCGATACTCCTGAAAAGGCAAGACTTGCTTTAGAAAAAGGAGCTTGTGCTGTTGTAGTTGGTAGTGCAATAACAAGACCACAATTAATTACAAAGAAATTCAATGATGAAATTTTAAAAGCATTATAATACTTGCGAGGTAGAGACATAAATCTCTACCTCTTTTATTTAGCTTATTTTAATGTTATTCTAATATATATACTTCAATTAATGTTTTAATATTATTAGTGCAAAAATAAATTGATTACTTCATACCTTTAGATGCAGTTATGTAATTGAAGTCATATATTTTATAGTTTGGGGTAATTACCTTAATTATGTTTAATTAAAATATAATATAAGTTATAGCATAAGAAGGCTAATATATATTAGATTATGGAGGATATTAAGTGGATATTTTATGTGAGGTACAAAGAAAATATAATGAGTTTTCCGATAAGGAAAAGGATATAGCAGATTATATTATGCAGCATGGTGATAAAATTAAAAATATAAATATTACTGATTTAGCTAAAGAAATAGGAACATCAGGAGCAACAATAACAAGGTTTGCTAAAAAAATTGGATGTGATAGCTTTGTAGATATGAAAATAAAGCTTGGATCAAATAAAGTAGAATTACCGATAAATGATGAAGATGGCATTTTCTCATATACATATCAATATTATAACGAAGTTATAGAAAGAACTAAAATGTTAATAGATAAAGAGGAAATATTCAAAGTGGTAAATGAAATAAAGAAAGCGAAGAATATTTATATTTATGGGGTTGGTAGTTCTGGACTAACATGTAAAGAAATGATGCAAAGGCTTTTAAGAATGGGATTTAATGTACACTGTATTTCAGATTCCCATATGATGATTATAAATAGTTCAATTGTGTCAGAAAATGATTTGGTGATAGGAATTTCTATATCTGGAGAAACACAGGAAGTAATACACTCTTTAAGAAAGTCTAAGGAAAATGGAGCAAAGATAGTATCTATTACAGGCTTTGAGGGAAGTACAGTAAGCAAGTATTCAGATATAAAGTTTATAGTGTATAATCCTAATTTTGTAGATAGGAGTAGATTCATTAATACACAGTTTTCTGCTATGTATCTCCTGGATTTAATATCTATGGTGTTGTTAAAGGATATTAATTTAAGTAACAAGATGCAAACTACTATTAATGCGATTATTAATAATTAATAAAAATCTGCTATAAAATCATTATAGCAGATTTTTATTTTTTATAATTTAATATAGGCACTAATATAAAATTACTTTACAAACTGTCCAGTCCGGCCCATATTATATGCAGTTTTTATCATAGATTTTTCTTCAGCTGTTATTTCTTTATCATACATCTTACTAAATTGCTTAAATAAAGCATCAGTATCAATTTTAACTTTGGTTTTATGTGTTCTATTATTATCATTATATATCTTAGGTATTATGGATGGATTATAAATTTTTTTAAAGACTTTATATGTATAAAGCGCATCATAAAAAGCATTATGGAATTTATTTTCAAAATCTATGTTTAGCATTTCAACAGCAGTCTTTAATCCAATTTGTTTTCCTTTCTGAATATGAAATAGTTTTGATGTGTGTTTTTGAACATCAATATATTTACTGGGAAATAGTGAAGTAGATAAGTTATTGAACTTTATATTTCTTAGAAATTCTTTTATATCTGACTTTCCCCATACACATAAAACTGCTTCATCATCACCTAGAAAATTTAAAAATCTTTTATAAACATTAGAAAAGGTTTCACAGCTTGATAACATATCTTTATTTATTTTAGTTATATTTTCTACATAAGGATTAATATCAGTATAGACGATAGGTCTTATTAGTTCATTAAAATTTGATGTTATTTCTAGATTTTCATTAATTTTTACAGCTCCAATTTGAATTATTTCAAAAGGAAGTTGTTTCATAGTACTATCAATTGATTCGTTATTATTTTTATCAGTAGTATTACTTGGTATATATTTTTGATTAAATTCTAAATCACAAACTATATAATTCATTAAAAATCCTTTCTAAATCTATAAGTATTCATATCTATATTGTAGCCATTTTATTATGTAGATTATATTAATTTCTATAAAGAGTATATCAAAAACTAATATATTTAGATATTATGAAGTACAATCAATTAAAAGGTATTAAGAAAATGTACAGAAAGGGAGATTTTCATATTCATTCAACAGAGTCAGATGGAGAACTAAAACCAGGAGAAATAGTATTGTTAGCAAAAGAAAGAAGAGTAGATATTATAGCATTAACAGATCATAATACTGTAAGTGGAAATAAGCAAGCAGTTAATGTTGGTCAAATACATGGTGTAAAAGTAATACCTGGGATAGAATTATCAACTAGATTTAAAGGTAATAAAGTTCATATACTAGGGTATTTTACTGATGATAAATATCAAAGTGATGAATTTAAAATGATTTTAAATAATTTATGTACAAGAAAATTCAAAGCATGTCAAATTTACTTTAAGGGAAAGCTAAGTTTTAAATCAGAGGGAGGTAAGATAGCAACTTCAGCTGGAATAGACTTTTTACATCATTATAATGTAAAGGTAGTTTTAGCTCATCCTACATTACTTGATAGAGGTGTTTTTGAACAAATAATAAATTTAAATTTTGATGGAATAGAAGCAAAGTATTATAGAAATAAGGATAATGAGACAGAGTACTTTATAAATGTAGCTAAAAAGAAAAATATAATATACACAGCAGGATCTGACTTTCATTCATTAAAGAAAGTTGATTTAAAGCATGGAACATTAGGACAAATATATTTAGAAAATGAAGAGATAGATAACTTTTTAAATATACTAAACTTAAGCTAATTATAAGCGGAGTAGTGAGTTATGATCTTTATAACTAGCATTCTTTATAGCACATTTAAAATTTGATAGAGTAAAATATAGTAAGAATAATTTTAGAGGGTATTAGATTGGCAGAAGGAAATATATTAGTAAGATTGTTTAGAATAAAAGATTTGTTACCAATTACGAACGGTAGCATTAGAATTAGTAATTCAAAAATAGGGAATATTGTTTATGAAAAAGAAAATGCATTTGATATAAGTGGAAGAAGTGAAGTAATATCAGTAGTTACCTTAGATAGGAAGTTATCTCAGGAGCCTTATGAAGAAGGTGAAAATCCGTATTTATTATATAATATAGAGGTTAGAGCGGAAGGATATAAAGATGTTATTGTTGAAGGAGTAAGTGTATTTGATGGAATAACTTCAATACAAGATATAGAAATGGAAGAGGCAAGTATTGAATCAGGGGAAAAAAATCTCCAGGAGGAAATAATTATTCAAGATCAACAAGGTGTTGAGAAGTCAACTGAAAATATAGAAATGGGTTTCTCAATGGCTCCTTTTGTTCTTAGAAACGTATATGTACCTGAATTTATAACTGTACATTTAGGAAGTCCTACTTCATATGCAGAAAATGTTACAGTAAGATTTATAGATTATATTAAGAATGTTGCTTCTAGTGAGATATATCCTACTTGGCCAGAGGAAGCAATAAGAGCTAATGTATATTGTCAAATTTCCTTTGCATTAAATAGAGTTTATACAGAATGGTATAGGAATATGGGATATCCATTTCAAGTAACAAACTCAACAGCATATGATCAATATTTTGTAAAAGGTAGAAATATATTTGAGAATATAAGTAAGATAGTCGATGAAATTTTTAACGAGTACATTATAACAATTGGAAATCAAACACCATTTTTTGCTCAATATTGTAATGGAACAACTGTAAAGTGTGATGGGTTATCACAATGGGGTACTGTTGATTTAGCTAAGGCAGGGATGTCTGCTTTGGATATAATAAAATATTATTTTGGTTATGATAAAGTACTAGTTAGAGCAGAATATGTTGAAGGAGTACCTGAGTCATATCCTGGTTATTCATTAAGAATAGGTGATGTAAATGAAAATGTTAAAGTAATACAAGAACAATTAAATAGAGTATCTAAAAATTTTCCAGCTATTCCAAGGATTTATCCTGAAGATGGAAGATTTGGAAAGGAAACAGAAGACTCTGTTAAAGTGTTTCAAAGAGTATTCAATTTGACTCCAGATGGGGTTGTAGGTAGAGCTACTTGGTATAAGATATCTAATATTTATGTTGGGGTAAAGAGATTAGCAGAATTAAATCAAGAGCCAGAAATAGGTGAATCAGGTGGAAATGGAGGAGGAATTGGAAAACCAGAGGGTGATGGTAAGTATCCAGGATACTTATTGAAATATGGGGCAAGAGGAGAAAAGGTAAGAGAGCTTCAAGGTTATTTAAGTGAAATTTCTAAGTCTTATAATATACCTAATGTATCAGTAGATGGGATATTTGGTAATGTGACAAAGGACGCCATTATAAAATTTCAAAGATTATTTGGGTTATCTACAGATGGAATAGTAGGATTAGCTACTTGGAATAAAGTATTTGAAGTTTATAAAAATATAGACAATAGTAATCCAGGAGTACCTGATAATGAATTTGATGGAAAGTATCCAGGTTATTTATTAAAGTATGGCTCAAGAGGAGAAAAAGTAAAGGAAGTACAATATTATTTAGCAAGTATATCTAATCAAATTGGGATACCTACTATTGCAGCAGATGGAATTTTTGGTAATGCAACTAGAGAAGCTGTTGTAGCATTTCAAAAATTATTTGCTTTATCACTAGATGGAATTATAGGACAATATACATGGAATAAAATATTAGAAGTATATAATGGTATGAAATACTAGAGTATTTAAATTATATATCGAAGTTTTATAACTGAATTCTAGCTATTAGGATGGTTAAATTTAAAAGATTATAAAGGAGATTAGGTAGATGTTTATAATTCTCATAAATATTTAAGTGACGTATCAATTACATTTATGAGAATGATTGCATATTATATTATATCTTAAAATATTTAAATTTTAACATTAGAGGAGAGGATGATATGCAATCAATAAGTGCTGGAAAATACAAAGGAATAGACATATCAAGTTGGCAAGGAGAGGTTAACTTTAATCAAGTTAGTAATAGTGGAGTTCAAGTTGTATATATAAAGGCAACAGAAGGTGACTATTATTTAAATCCTAGAGCAGATGAGTATTATTCAGGGGCTAGAAGTAATAATATGCTAATAGGGTTTTACCATTTCTTTAGGCCAAGAGTAGATGCAAAGACTCAAGCCAATTATTTTTCAAGCTATGTAAAGGGAAAAAGTTTTAATTGTAGATTAGCTTTAGATATTGAATTATCAGATGGATACGGAGCAGCTGAGATATCTAATATGTGCGTAACCTTTTTAGAAGAAGTTAAAAGGCTTACAGGGAAAGATGTTGTTGTATACACATATACTAACTTTGCTAGGACAAGTCTTACAAATATCTTATCAAAATATCCTTTATGGATAGCAAATTATGATGTTACAACACCTGGAGATAATCCTATATGGAATAGTTGGGTGGGATTCCAATATTCAGAATCAGGAACTGTACCAGGAATAAGTGGATACTGTCCTTTAGATGTATTTACAGATGGAATATTAATATCAGGAGGAAATACTAGTATTCCAAATATAAATCAAGGTGGAACAACTACAACTTATACAGTAAAAGAGGGAGATACTTTATCAGAAATAGCACAAAGGTATGGAACAACAACGGAAAGATTAGCACAAATAAATAATATAAGTAACCCAAACTTAATATACCCAGGACAAGTTTTGAAAATTAGTTCAAATAGTTCAGCAGGGAATACATCAGGGGGAACAGCTACAACTTATACAGTAAAAGAGGGAGACACTTTATCAGAAATAGCACAAAGGTATGGAACAACAACAGAGAGATTAGCAGAAATAAATAATATAAGTAACCCAAACTTAATATACCCAGGACAAGTTTTAAGAATTAGTTCAAATAGTTTAACAGGAAGCACCTTGGGTGGAACAGCTACAACTTATACAGTAAAAGAGGGAGACACTTTATCAGAAATAGCACAAAGGTATGGAACAACAACAGAGAGATTAGCAGAAATAAATAATATAAGTAACCCAAACTTAATATACCCAGGACAAGTTTTGAAAATTAGTTCAAATAGTTCAGCAGGAAACACATCAGGGGGAACAGCTACAACTTATATAGTAAAAGAGGGAGACACTTTATCAGAAATAGCACAAAGGTATGGAACAACAACGGAAAGATTAGCACAAATAAATAATATAAGTGACCCTAATTTAATATACCCAGGAGAAGTAATTAGAATAAATTAATAGTCAATAATAATTAAATATAATAGACTTACTTTTAATATAAATTATTGGTAAGTCTATTTTTATGAATAGCGTTCATATAATTCGGAAAGTGAATTATAATAAAGATAAATTCATATAACAATAAATAATTACATATAAATGAGGTTCTCTAAAGAGATAATCTTAAAAATAAGCAGTATAATTAATTTAGAAATAGATATATTTAACGTTAAATATTTTGTTTAGAATATATTTCAAAAGAATATATAAAGATATAATGAAATATTAAGTTTTATTATTTAAATGTAGGGAGTGGTAACGTTGAAAAAGTTAGAACAGTTTATAGAAAATTTATGTGGAAGCTTTAATAATAATGGACAAATAGATAGAGAGCTTGCAGCTGGTGAAGTGATACACCCTAAGGCAAAGCATATAAATGGTGTATGTAATAATAAAATAAAGAATTTACCAAAGAATTTTAATGGATATTTTGTTATAGAAGAAAGTTATTATGAACAAGGAAAATTTACAAATATATTACCACATCTATTTTTATTTAATTTAAATGAAGAAAATGAAGTAGTGTTAACTTCTTATGAGTTACCAAAAGGAATAGGTAAAGAAGAATTCAAAAATAATAATGATAATTTAATAATGGATTATAATGAGTTAGAGATATCAAAGAAATTTACTCCAATGGTTTATAAAGAAAATGATGGATTTTTTGAGGGAGAAAGTGTTAGTAATTTTACACCTGAAACTGAATTTACTTTAAAAGAAAAGATTGAAGATGAAAAGATGTATGTGAGTGAGGTTTTTAGGAAAAATGGGAAAATTACTTTTGGATTCGTAGATCCAATTATATATGAGAAAATAAAATAAGTAATTTCAAAAGTAGTGGATAACATATAGTTATTCATTACTTTTTTTATGAGAATGAACAAAATTGGTAGATTGGAATGATTATAAGTTTTAGTGTATAATTAATGGATAAAATAAATATTTTTAAGGAGGTAATATGATTGAATTAATGATTATATGCGGATTAATATTATTGATTTGCATAACATCCAGTAAGATTTTATACAAATTTGGGGTTCCAATGCTTTTAATTTTTATAGTATTAGGAATGCTATTTGGCTCTGATGGAATTGTAGGAATATACTTTGATGATTATGAATTAACGAGTAAGCTATGTTCATTAGGGTTAGTATTTATAATGTTTTATGGAGGGTTCGGTACTAATTGGAAAACAGCTAAGGAATCAGCTGTTCCATCTATATTAATGTCAACCTTAGGGGTTATAATTACAGCAGGACTTACAGGATTATTTTGTTATTTTATATTAGGTACGAGTTTATTAGAAGGGTTTCTTATAGGATCTGTTGTTGGTTCAACTGATGCAGCTTCAGTATTCTCAATACTACGTTCTCAAAAACTTAACTTAAAGGGCTCACTGGCACCTTTGTTAGAAATAGAAAGTGGTAGTAATGACCCTATTGCATATATGTTAACACTTATAGTTTTAACCTTCATGTCTAATACAGGGGTAGGCTCTATGGTTCCAATGATAATAAAGCAAATAGTATTTGGAATATTAATAGGAAGCATATTAGCTAAAGGGGCTGTTTATGTAATTAGACGTGCTAATTTTGAAGTAGAGGGTTTCTATACAATATTTATAACTGCCATTGCAATATTATCCTATGCAGTAAGTGAATGGCTTGGAGGAAATGGATATCTAAGCGTATATATGGCAGGGATTATAATAGGTAATAGTAAGATACCTCACAAGAAGAGTTTATTCCATTTCTTTGATGGAGTATCTTGGATAATGCAAATTGCTTTATTCTTTATTTTAGGTTTATTATCTTTCCCATCTAAATTACCACAAGTAGTTGGTATATCTATAGCAATATCGATATTTATGATAGTAATAGCAAGACCATTAGCGACATTTATAATTTTAAGTAAGTTTAATTATTCTGTTAAAGAAAAGATCTTCATATCATGGGTAGGTCTTAGAGGTGCTGCATCAATAGTTTTTGCAATATTTTCTATAACTTATGGAGTTAATATACAAAATGATATATTCCATATAGTGTTCTTTATAGCATTATTATCTGTAGCTATACAAGGAACGTTAATACCAAAAGTAGCACAAAAGTTAGATTTAGTTGATGATAGTACTCCTGTATTAAGAACATTTAATGACTATAAAGAAGACAAGAGTACAAAGCTTTTAGAAGTTAATATATTTGATGATAGCAAGTGGGTTAATAAGACCATTATGGATTCTGATATCCCTGAGGATATATTAATAGTAATGATAAAACGTGGAGATGAAGTTATAGTTCCGAAAGGATCTACAATTATTAATAAGGGAGATATTTTAGTATTAAGTGCTAATAATTTTGATAATTTATTAAATAATTAGTATGAATTATTTAATTTGAAGATTTTATATAAATAGATTTCCCATTTAATAATAATCTTTTTAATTGTAGAGATTATTATATGAAAGATATGTGCTTTTGTAATATTTCATAAAATCAAATTTGGAGAGGGAATTTATGGGGAGAAAAGAAAAAGTTTTAAGAGAAAAAATAATAAATGATTTATCTATAGATAAAAGACAAATAGGTTATTATTCAACTCCAAGTTTTATATGTGATTATATTACAATGAAGGTAATGGAAGTAAATAATAATGGGAAGAGTGTTTTAGATCCATGCTGTGGAAGAGAAGAAATGCTTAATCCTTTTAATAAGTTTAATATAGAAACTTATGGTATAGATATCATTAAGTATAAAGAAGAGTATAATTGTAATTTTAAAAATACAGATTTTATAAAATACTATTATGAATTTGTTAGTGCAAATAATCAAATAAAAAACTTAAATTATGATTATTATGTTTTAAATCCACCTTATAATTGTCATGAAGTTCAATATATAAGGGATAATAAAAAGGAATTAAAAAAGCATTTCAATGATGTAGGTGTTCATAATATGTATGGACTTTTTATTTCGGCTGTAATAGATTTAGCAAAAGATGGTGCTGTTATAGGAATAATAACTCACGACTCATTTTTAACTTCTAAAAGTTATCAAGGTCTAAGAAAGAAAATATTGAACACCTGCTCTATACATGAAATAACTATGTGTCCTACTGATTTGTTTTTTGAGCAAGGTGCTGAAGTAAGGACTAGTATAGTTATATTACAAAAGGGATTAAGCTACCAAGAAAATGTAATTATAAACAATAGATGTAGAAGCATAGAAGAGCTAATTAATATTTTAGATTCATCTAATAATAATTTATACAATTTAAATGATATAGTATTGAATAATAAAATGGATAATAGTGAATTTATAATAGAGTGTCCTGAAAAGGTTAAAAGCTTATTTACACTTAATAGATTAGGAGAACAATTTAAATGTATAACGGGAATATCGACAGGTAATGATAAATTGTATTTATCAAAAGAAATGAATGATCCATATACAGTTCCATTTTATAAGAATCCAGGAAAAGATAAATATTATACAAATAAAATCATGTATATAAATAAGGATTTTATAAATATATCTAAAAGTATTCCTAATTTTATAGTAAGAAATAAAGAACTTTTATATAAGTCAGGAATAATTTGCTCTTCAATGGGGGTACAATTTACAGCTTGCAAGTTACCCAAAGAAAGCACCTTTGGTGTAAATACTTGTATTATATGTGATGATAAAGATGCATTTTGGTTACTTGCGTATTTAAACTCTACTTTAGTGACTTATTTAGTTCGAGGTGTTTTAAATAGAAGCAATATGATAACATCAGGATATGTATCAAGAATACCACTTTTACACTTTGACAATGAAGCAAAGGAGAAGTTATCTTATTTAGGGTGCTCAGTATATGATAAAGTTAAAAATGAAGAAGATATTAATGAAATATTAAATGAAATAGATGAGATAGTTAATGATACTGCTAACTTATCTAATGATACAATAGTATATATAAATAAGTTTAAAATTGATTTAATTAAGAGAACATAAAAAACAGTCGGTAAGACTGTTTTTTATTATAAATTATTCATCTAAAGGCTCAAATTCATCTTTAGAAGCACCACAAACTGGGCAAACCCAATCATCAGGTAAATCTTCAAAAGCTGTATCAGGATCTATTCCGTTATCTGGATCACCGTATTCTGGATCATAAACATAGGTACAAGGTACACAAATATATTTTTGCATTAATATAAACCTCCTAAAATTCCTTTATATTTTAAAATGTATTGGGTATATTATAAAAATATGATATAAATTATTATAAATGATAAAAAAATAATAAAATAAGAACAGATTTAGAGATAGAGGTGATTATATGGGAAGAAAAACTAGTAAAAATAATGATTTACTAAGTAGTGTAAGAAAGGATACATCTCCTAAAATATATTCTTTATTAGTTGATTTAGTAAATGATAATAGAGAAGATTTAGCAGAATTAGTATTAAAAATAGATTATTTATTAGAATATACAAGCACATGTATAAATCATAAGGATTTTGATGAAGCAAAGGAAACCATTAAGAGAGTAGAGGATAGAATAAGTATCCTTGAAAAAGAAGGTAAAAATATTGAGTATTTAAGGTATCTTTATGAAGGGATAAAAAAGAAATGTAAATAACACAAAAGGCTATTTAATGCTTGCCTCAAGCTTAAAATAGCCTTATTTTTATTTAATTATTTTCTTTTTCTATTTTTATTTGCGACTTCGATGTTTACTTTTCTCTTATTAAGCTTAACACCGATACATTTATCAAGAACTTTATCCTTAACGTCTGGAGATATATTAACAAATGAGAAGTTTTCTAATATATCTATATCACCTATTGAAGAAGCTCTTATTCTAGCTGTATCCTTAATAAAGTTAACTAGAGTTTTAGGGTTTATGCCATCTCTTCTTCCTATAGATAAGAATAAACGGATATCTTCTGATTTAGGAGCTTCTAAAACATCAGATGTATAAGTTTCTAATAAATCATCATTGAATTTATTTTTTATTAATGCAGCAATAATTTCTACAGAATCATACTTTTGAGTTAATTCTGTTGCTACTGGGATAAACTTTGAGTAATCAGAATCATTAATAGTATTAGTTACATCTTCTAATATTGATTTTGATTTACTGTTAAATATATCATTAACTGTTGGGATATTTTTTCTAGATATATCGCTTTTAGTTACTGATTTTATTTGTTTTAACATTGAATACTCTTTTGGAGAAACTAATGAATAAGCTATACCTTCTCTATTTGCTCTTCCAGTTCTACCTATTCTATGAACATAGCTTTCAACGTCTTGAGGTAAATCATAGTTTATAACGTGTGTTATACCCTCTACATCTATACCTCTTGCAGCTACATCAGTTGCAACTAAATAGTTTAAAGAACCTTCTTTAAATTTCTTTAATGTTCTTAATCTATGAGCTTGAGACATATCTCCGTGCATACCTTCAACTACATATCCTCTTGATTGCATACCTTCAACTAGTTCATCTACGCCCTTTTTAGTTCTACAGAATATAATTGCAGATGATGGAGTATCAAAATCTAAAACTCTACAAAGTGCTTCAAATCTTGTCTTATGAGATACCTCAAAGAAGTTTTGACTTATCGTAGATACAGTCATAGAAGTTTTCTTTATAGATATATGCTTAGCATCAGGTTTCATATATCTTTTAGCTAATTTTCTTATTTGATCAGGCATAGTTGCTGAGAATAATAAAGTTTGTCTTTCACTTGGTAATTGTTTTATTATATCTTCTAAGTCATCTATGAAGCCCATATTCAACATTTCATCAGCTTCGTCTAAAACTAAAAACTTAATTTGATCTAGTTTTATAGTTCCTCTCTTTATATGATCTAAAACTCTACCAGGAGTACCAACTACTATATTAACATTTCTTTTTAATGCTCTTATTTGGTTTGTTATTGGATCTCCACCGTAAACAGGTAGTATTGTTAAATCATCATATTTTGATAATCTTTTTAGCTCATCATTAACTTGTATTGCTAGTTCTCTTGTTGGAGCTAAAATTATAGCGCTAAGTCCACTTTTTTTAGAAATATGATTAATAATTCCACATCCAAAAGCGGCAGTTTTACCAGTACCAGTTTGAGCTTGACCTATAAGGTCATATCCTTGTATAGCCACAGGTATTGCCTCAGCTTGTATTTGTGATGGTTTTTCAAAACCTAAATCATTAATAGATTTCAAAAGGGTATCCTTAAGCCCTAAGTTACTAAATTTTATTTCGTTCATTCAAAATCCTCTTTCTTTTAGTATTTAAAATAATATATAATTAAATATATATAATATATTTTTTATTTTATATTAGCTATATAATTTAAATAACATATCTTAAATCATAACTATAGTATGTACTATAACAGGTCATATTATGATTTTAAGTACTATTAAATTTTTGCTATAATGTAATATTATTTTTTCTTAACTAACTTAGTATACACTATAATTCAGAAATATGCTCGTATTATTTATTAGTAAAATAAGTTATTTTGCAATAAATATTAAAAAAACAATAAGTAAACGTTTGAATGGAGGAATAATATGGAGAATTATAGAGAAAAATTATATTTTTACAAAATAGATAGCATAATAGGTTCTATATATATTGTAAAAAGTTTAAAAGGATTAAGAGGAATTGAATTAATAGAAGAAGAGTGGATCAAATTTAAGGGGAAAAATAATTTAATAGAAGATAAAAAGATATGCTTGGATGTAATTACTCAATTAAATAAATATTTTGCAGGAGAAAGAAGAGACTTTGATTTAAAATTAGATATAGAAGGAACTGAATTTAGAAAACTAGTATGGAATGAATTAATAAAAATTCCATATGGAGAAATAAAAAGTTATAGTTATATAGCAAAAGCAATTGGTAACGAAAAGGCTGTAAGAGCAATAGGGCAAGCAAATAGAGCAAATCCTATTCCTATAGTAATACCTTGTCATAGAGTTGCTGGTAAAAATGGAAAGTTAATAGGATATGCTGGAAATCATACAGATATTCAAGAAAAACTTATTAAATTTGAAAAAAGATTTAATTAAAAGAAAATAAAAAGGAATATAAAGGAAAATATAAATTTTACATATTATGGGATAGGTTAAGCCTCTCCCTTTTTTATTTGTATAAAAATATCATTGAAATATAACTATAAGTATTTTAATATATAATTATAAAGTAAATCAATAGTATATAATTAGTAAAATGATAGTATTTAAATGAAATAATGAATAGTATTTTTATATTAATATATTTAGTAATAAAAGTGAGGAAAAAGTTATGGATGCTCAAATTATTCAAGATTTTAACAATTTATATTTTAGTAAGAAACAAATTTCAAGAAGAATATTTGACAAAGAAGAATTGGAAAATATATGGAAAATAATTGAAGATGATAGAATGAAAATATCTTTTGAAAGTAATTTTAATTTCAAACCATTTGTAAATTATTGGTTTAATAATACAGAGGATATTATTAGTAATACAGAATTTATTAATGAAGCAAATAATTTAGGGGTATTTAATTATATATCTTCAAAGATAAGGGAGAAGATATATAATTCAGCTGAAGAGGCTGAGTTACTAGGATTGGCTAATTTAGAGAATATAGTTATTTCAGATGAAATACTAAAGAATTTAAAATTAGCTATTAGTAATGGCTGCAATATAGATGAAGAGTTTATATGTAATTTATATAGTATTGTTGATGGAGAAGGTATAAAAGATAATAAGAATGCTATAGAAGGAATTGTTAGAAATGAGTCAAATGCAGGTAATATAAAGACTTTAATTTCCTTAATAAATGAAGACGAAGGGAAAAATGCATTAATAGTAGCTGCAACAATATATTTGTATATAATAGTCAACAAGCCTTTTAGAAGATATAACTCTATAATTTCAGAGCTTTTATCATATAAATATCTATTGATTAATGGGTATGAAGTTATAAAATACTGTTCATTATCAACACTTATAAATTCAAAATTAAAAAAATACAAAGCTGCAATCGAAAATAGTATATATTCAAATGGTGATATAACTTATTTTATAAGATTTTACATAAGTGCATTAAGAGAGGCGGTTGAAGCTTTAAATAATGAATTAAACTATAAATTTGGTAAAAGGATATTAAAGGAACTAATTGAAAGAAATAATGTAAGATTAGAAGAAAGACATATTAAATTTATAAACAGCATTTTATCATCTAAGGATAATGTTGTAACTATTGACAACTATAAAAATAAATTAGATATTTCATATGAAACTGCTAGAAGCGATTTAAATTATTTAGTCACATTAGGTTTTTTTAAGATTGCTAAGTCAGGAAAAAGATATGAATATTACAAGAATGATATATCTACAATTGTGGATAACTTTGAAGAATAATGTTGACAAATTCAAATAATTATTAGAAAATAACTAAGGAAAAAATTAAGTGTTAAAGAGCAGATGGGCGGCCAGACTACCCATATGCTCTTTTTTTATGCATTAAATTAAATAAACAAAAGTTGGAGGAACTAGATGAAAAAGATACTAAAGGATAAAACATTTTTAAAGACCATGCTTACGCTAGCTTTACCAATAACATTTCAAAATTTTATTACTTCATCATTAAACCTTGTGGATAATTTAATGGTTGGTAGGTTAGGAGAAGAAGCTATTGCAGCTGTAGGATTAGCAAATCAGTACTTTTTTATTTTTATGCTATGTATTTCTGGGATAAATGCAGGAGCTAGTGTATTTATGTCTCAATATTGGGGAAGAAAAGATATAGTTAGCATTAAAAAGGTATTGGGATTAGATATTACTATTGGGTTTATAGCTTCATTAATATTTGGAGGAGCTGCATTTATTATAGCGGAACCAATAATGAAAATTTTATCAAGGGATATTCAAGTTATAGAATTAGGCGTTCAATATTTAAGAATTATTGCAATAAGCTTTATATTTACTAATTTTACGCAAGGTTTTTCTTCAGCTCTTAGAAGTTCTGAGCAACCCAAAGCACCGATGTATGCAAGTTTAATAGGTGTATTAAGCAATGCATTTTTAAACTGGGTATTTATTTTTGGAAATTTAGGTGTAAAACCAATGGGGGTATCAGGAGCTGCTTTAGCTACAACTATAGCACGTACTATAGAAATGATTTATATAATTGTAATAATATATGGTAAAAAGAATATTATATCCTCAAAGATTAAGGAGTTATTTGCTTTTGATATAAACTTTGTGAAAATATACTTTAATACATCAACAGCTGTTATAGCAAACGAATTATTATGGTCATTAGGGATGACTGCATATTCAATTGCTTATGCTCAAATAGGGACAAGCGCTGTTGCCACAATGCAAATTGCAACTACTTTAAATAATATGTTTATGGTACTGTGCATTGGACTAGCCTCTGCAGCAGCTATTATGGTTGGTAATAAGATAGGTGCAAATGAAGAAGATGTTGCAGTTGATTACTCACATAAAATAGGAAAAGTTGCACCGGTTCTTGGATTAATAATAGGAGTTTTAGTTTGGGTTTTAGCTCCTCAAATAGTTAAGCCATTTAATGTAGAAGCAGGAACATTTAATGATACTGTAGCAGTTTTAAGAGTAATGGCTTTGATATGTCCTATAAGATCTTATAATGTAGTTATGATTGTAGGTATATTTAGAGGTGGTGGAGATACCCTTTATTCCACATTAGTACAACTAGGAACAGTTTGGTTTTATGCAGTTCCAATGGCATTTTTAGCAGCTATAGTCTTTAAGTTACCAATAACATTTGTATACTTACTAATATGCACAGAGGAATTTATTAAAATTTGTTTTGAGAGAAGAAGATTGAAATCAGGAAAGTGGATTAAAAATGTAATAGCAGAGAACGAGTTAGCTGCTTAGATGAGAATTAAAATCAATGGTGAAAAGGGAAAAAGTGAAAGGATTTTTGAATAGAAGGTACTTTGAACCTTTAATAAAAAGGATAGTAGATAGATTTATTTTACATAATCCATCTACTATCTTTTTTATTAGCTATTTCATTTTAATAATTCAACAAAGTTGAATTATCTCTTCAAATTTTCAACTCTTTAATTCTTTCATTTTTCACTTTTTTAATTAGGTAATTTGCTTTTAATTATTTCATAAACTTTTTTAGGTAAAGCATCTTGTTCTTCTTTGGTTAAATTAGCAGTTTCTATAGCTGGGTGGATATATAAATCTACATGAGCAGGTTGTACAATCCATTTTTTCTTGTTAGATTCCATTATTTTATAAGATCCGCTCATTGTAACAGGTACTATAGGAACTTTAGATTTTGTAGCTAATTTAAAACTACCAGCTTTAAATTCGCCCATTTTATCACCTTTACTTCTTGTACCTTCTGGGAATATAACTAATGAATGACCATTTTTCAATACTTTAACGCCTTGAATTATAGCTTCACCAGCTTTTCTTAAATTACTTCTATCCATAAAGATACAATGCATGTATTCCATCCATGTACTAACTCCAGGAATTTTTTTTACCTCTATTTTAGATACAAATCCTTTTAATCCAGGAATTTTAGTTATATATATTGGAATATCAAAATTCCCTTGATGATTTCCTATAAACAATACATTTTGATCCTTAGGCAGATTTTCTAGCCCGTGAACTGTAACCTTAACTCCGGCAACTTTTAAAAGTCTATTAGCCCAAGCTGTAGTTGCTTTATGAACAAGTTTTTCCTTTTCATTTTCTAAACCTTTTTTATCAAGTCTTTTAGTTTTTATCATACTAGGCATACTAAGTAGTAACCCTACAAAGAAGACTATATACCAAGCAATGGATCTAAGCATGTAAATCAAATCCTTTCAATATTTATTAAAAATTTCATAAATAAAGTATATAACAAAGTTAAAGCATATAAAAGTATATAAATAGATAACTTTAAAAGATGAATTTAATATTTATAGAGGGATAACGAAACAGTAGAGGCTAAATAACTATAATTATATGGATAATTAGTTTGATGATATATAATTGAAGCTATATGGGAGTTTTATAATATAATGTAATAATATTCATATGTAAATGCAATTAATAATTTAAGTAACTATATAAGTAAAATAAACATATAGTAAGTAATAAAAAGTATTTTAGAGGTGAAAGGTTTTGAATAAACTAGACCCAAATAAACTTATAATTGATTTTAAGAAGGGGATATCTCAAGATGGTCCAATAATTCCCCGTAACTATACAGTTACTCATTCAGATGATACAGGAGATATATTAATAACAGTTGCGAAAGATTATAATAAGGATCATGTGACTGATAAAAGAGATGAGGTATATGGTAGATGGTGCGAAAATGGTAATAATTATGTTTTATGTCTTTATCTAAATGTAGATGGAAATGAAAGAGATAAAAATAAAGTAATACAAAGAAATAGAATATTTAGAGATGCTTTACCGTTGATAATTACAGCTATAAGGCAGGCGGATTTAGGATTAATAAAAAAACACACTAAATTAAATGAATCAGACATATTTGTAAAATTCAATTCAAGATTTGATGAATTTTACAAAGTTGAGAATTGGGGAAAATTAAAAAATTATAAGTATATAGAAGATGATTGTGATGAATATGAACTTAAATCACCAGAAGAAGGTGGATTAATGGAGCAAACAAGATCTGCAATACTTAGAAAAAAGAAATTTAAAATTAGCATGGAAGAAGGCGTTATACTTAATCTTTTAAATCCATATATAGAAAATCAGTTGTGTATTGCATATGGAAAAAATATAAGGTATTGTATTCAAAAATGTGAAATAATTGATATTGATGAAATAAAATCATTAGATGGATGTGGAAGAATATATGAGGTATCCTTATCAGTCAAAATTAATATTAAATCTAAGATTAGAGAGGTATCTATGGATTTTATTATAAAGCCAAATGGTGTAATAATTAAAAGAACGGAAGAATAAATAATTGCTATGGAGGATATTATAGAAGTAGGATAATATTGACATATACCTAATATTATTATACAATTTATTTGGTAATCATGTCTCCATAGTTCAATGGATAGAACAGTCCCCTCCTAAGGGACAGATACAGGTTCGATCCCTGTTGGGGATACCACGTAAAACCCTCAAGCCTTAATTTTATTAGGCTTGAGGGTTTTATGTTTTTTTATAATACTAAGAATACAAATGAAAGTATTAAAGTAAGATATATTTTTATAAGGTTTATTTATATGGTGTAGTTACTAAAAAATAAATTACGGTAACTACTAATTGTGTAGTTACTAAGAAATATATTAAAGTAACTACAAAATGGGTGCTTACTAAGAAATATATTAAAATATGTAGTTACCAAGAAAGATTTTAAGGTAACTACAAAAAAGGGAATATAAAATTAGTTATAGTCCTTTTTATGTGTACAAGTAAGATAAATAATTATATAATTTTAAATTTTTAATTATATAAAGCTTATGTGGTAAATATTATATATTATAGAAAGATATTTAAATTTTTTATTAAAATCATTATATTGATTTTAAGATATGATATAATATAAAATAAAAAAATTATTTAATTTAGGAGTGTGAATAAATTTGGAGAGTTATACGTGGCAGATAGTATTATTAGTAATATTATTGTTGATGTCAGGATTTTTCTCTATGTCAGAAACTGCCTTAATGGCACTAAGTAAAATTAGAATAAGACATATGGTAGAAGAAGGAGTTAAAGGGGCAAAGCTAGTTGAAAAGCTTGCTGAAGATCCAAGTAGGTTATTAGGAGCAATATTGATAGGAAATAATATTGTTAATATAGGGGCATCTGCACTTGCAACATCAGTTGCTGTTAAAGCGTTTGGAGAAGGTGCAGTAGGTGTTGTAACCATTGTAATGACTATATTAGTATTGATATTTGGTGAAATAACTCCAAAATCTATAGCAAAGCAAAATTCAGAAAGTGTTGCTTTAAAGGTTAGTAAAATTATAAATATTGTAGTTAAGTTATTTAGACCATTTATAGCTATATTTACAGCTATATCTGGATTATTTATAAGACTTTTAGGTGGAGATCCAAAGGCAACAGAACCATTTATAACAGAAGAAGAGCTAAAGACCATGGTAGGTGTTAGTGAAGAAGAGGGAGTACTTGAGGATGTGGAAAAAGAAATGATCTTCAATGTCTTCGAATTTGCAGATTCTCAAGTCAAGGATGTTATGGTTCAAAGAGTTGATGTAGTGGCGGTAGATATAAATGCTACCTATGATGAAGTTATAAATATTATTAAAACTGAGCAATTCTCAAGAATACCAGTTTATAATCAAAACATAGATGATGTTATAGGAATATTAAATGTCAAGGACTTAATAATAGCTTCTCAAAGTAAGGAGAATTTTAAGATTTCAGATTACATGAGAGAGCCTTATTATACTTTTGAATTTAAAAAGATTAGTGAGTTATTTAATGAGATGAAAAAAACTAGAAATCACATGTCTGTTGTATTAGATGAATATGGTGGAAATGTTGGTATAGTTACTATAGAAGATTTAATTGAAGAAGTAGTTGGAGAAATTGAAGACGAATATGATGATGAAGAAGATAATGATATAATAGTTGTTAAAGAAGATGAATATATCGTTGATGGAAGCGCTAGATTAGATCATATTGGTGATTTAATAGGTGTTACTATGGAATCAGAAGAGTTTGATTCTGTAGGAGGATTAGTAATTGGTGAATTAGGAAGATTTCCTGAGCAATCAGAAGAAGTTAATCTTAATAATATCAGATTTGTAGTTGAAGAAGTGGATAAAAATAGAATTAAGAAAGTTAGAATATACACTTAATTTAAAGATAAGATGGAGAACTATGTAAAATTAAGTTCTCCATTTTATTTTATAATGGAAAGATTCTTAATAAGAAGGTGTATTTTATGGATTATATGGATCTAGCAATAAATGAAGCTAAAAATGCATATAACATAGGAGAAGTTCCGGTTGGAGTAGTTGTTGTTAAGGATGGAGAAGTTATAGCAAGTCAACATAACTTAAAAGAAAAATTAAAGTTAACAACAGCTCATGCAGAGATATTAGCAATAGAAGAGGCCTGTAAAAAGTTAAATAATTGGAGGCTATCAGGTTGCGAGATGTATGTAACTTTAGAGCCTTGTCCTATGTGTGCGGCAGCAATAGCACAAAGTAGAATATCAAGATTATTTATAGGAACTTTTAATAAGGATATGGGAGCTTGTGGCTCTACTATAAATTTAATAGACTATAATATATTTAATTGGCATGTAGATGTTAAATGGTGTTACAATCAAGAATGTAGTGATCTGTTAACTTCTTTTTTTATAAAACAAAGAAGTAAGATATAAAATTTATAATTATGTCTTTATAAATAATTCATATTTATTTGGTATAATTATCTAAAAAGTTATATAATTAAAAATAATTACTATAAGAGGAGGAAATAAAATGAATCCAGTAGCTTTTGAATTATTTGGCTTAGAAATAAGATGGTATGGAATAATAATATCACTTGGAGTATTAGCTGCTATGTTGTTAATATATATGTTAGCGAAGAAGAAAAACTTAGATTATGATATAATAATAGATGCGTTTTTAATAACTTTTCCAATATCAATAATTGGAGCAAGGTTATACTATGTAGCTTTTGAATATCAAAATTATCATTCATTCATGGATGTAATTAACATAAGAAATGGTGGAATGGCAATCCATGGAGGAGTTATAGCTGCATTATTATCAGGTTACATATTTGCAAGGTATAGAAAAATAAACTTCTTAAGATATGTAGATGTTATAATGCCAGGAGTTATATTAGCTCAAGCAATTGGTAGATGGGGTAACTTTATGAATCAAGAAGCTCATGGGGGCCCAGTATCTAAAGAGTTTATAAGTAAGTTCCCAGAGTTTATACAAACAGGGATGTATATTAATGGAGTTTATTATCATCCAACATTTTTATATGAATCAATATGGAATTTATTAGTTTGTGCAATTTTGGTTTATATTATTTATAAGAAAAAAGAAGCAAATGATGGTATAGTTCTTGGTGGATACATGATCTTATATTCAATAGGAAGATTCTTTATAGAAGGATTAAGAACTGATAGTTTAATGTTTATGGGACTAAGAACAGCTCAAATGGTAAGCTTACTTGGAATATTACTAGGATTAGTTTTAATTGTTTGGATAAATAAGAAAAATAAGGCTGCTTAGGTAATATAGTTACATCAAGTTTTAAATGTTGCAATATGAATTAGTATGTGATAATATATAGCAGTAGTTAAAATTAAATAGCTATATATTATTTTATGGAGAGATGTCCGAGTGGTCGAAGGAGCACGCCTGGAAAGCGTGTATAGGGGAAACTCTATCAGGGGTTCAAATCCCCTTCTCTCCGCCATAGCCGTGCTAGATGGGGAGTCAGCGGTGCCCTGTAACCCGCAATCCGCTATAGCGGGGTTGAATTCCTAGCCTAGGCTTTAATCTGTAGGGTCTGCCTATGCAAGTGGTGTTGATGGCAAGGTCCCATACGACGTAAGTGCGTGAACCTCGTCAGGTCCGGAAGGAAGCAGCGATAAGCGATTACTGCGTGTGATATGGATCAATCTTGTCAGAGCTAACTACATAGTAACGCTTATAGATTACTGTCAAAGCTAGGTGCACGGTTTTAATTTTAGGCCTTTCTAACCAAAAGAAGGGTTTTTTTAATGTAAAAGGTAGAAAATAAATGTTTAAGTATTACATAGAATATTTATTTAATCAAAGGTTACTCTTCAATAGGATTAACATACAATAGGACAAAGAAAGCGAGGGCATTCCTTATGGGATACCCTCGTTTTCTTTATCTTTATTTCATAATATAGTTATAATTATTTGAGTAAATAACTATTTATTTTAAAAGATGGATTTATAAATGTAAAATTTATTTTAATCAAGGCTTTTTGTATAAATCGTAAATATATGAGGATGCTTATGATTTATATTTTCTTTATGACAGAAGCTTTCTGATATTTCCCACTCATCTGTAATTTCTGGAAAATATGTATCAGCTTCAAATTCATCAAAAATATGAGTTATATAAAGCTTATCTGCATATGGAAGCATTTGATTATATATACTAGAACCACCACATATAAATGTTTCTTCTTCAGTATTTAATAATTTTAATAATTCCTCTATAGAATTAACTACTACAGCACCTTCTAATTTTATGTCTTTAGTAGTAAGAACAATATTCCTTCTATTAGGTAATGGCCTTTTAGGTAATGACATATAAGTGTTATATCCCATAACTATTGTATTACCATCAGTTACTCTTTTAAAATACCTTAAGTCTTCAGAAATATGAGCAAGTAGCTTATTTTTATTTCCAATGCCATTATTTTTATCCATGGCAACTATTAAACTTATCATAATATTATATCCCCAATTCAAATTTTAGTTGTGGTTTAACTGGCTCGTAATCCACCATTTCAAAATCATCAATAGTAAAGTCATAGAAATTTGTTTTACCTTCTTTAAGTATTAATTTAGGTTGTTTATCACTAGGAGTTCTTTCTATTAATTCTTTTGCTTGTTCTACATGTCTATCATAAATATGTAAATTATCTACAACGTGCATAAACACTCCAGGCTTTAGGCCAACATGTCTTGCTACCATCATCATTAAAGCAACATATTGAGTTTTATTTATATGTCCAGCTGTACAATAGTCTGAGCTTCTTTGATGAAGTGTTACATCAAGATACTTATCTCTAACAGACCAAACAGTAAGAAATGCACAAGGGTTTAATCCTGGTGTTTCTTCAAAGTCTGCATATTGATATAAGTCTATAATATGTCTTCTAGTATAAGGCTCATTTTTTAATCCATCTAATAGCTTATTCATTAAATCATATTTTTTTACAGTAGCACCATATCTTTGACCAATTGTTCCTGTACCATTAACTTCCCAATCTCCCCACCAAGTAATTCCCATTTCTTCAAGTACTGATAGTTCATTTGAAGCTTTTTGATATATCCATAAAATTTCTTTAATGCCTGATTTCCATGCAACAGGTCTTAGTGTAGTAATAGGAAATTCACCTTTAGAGATATCATACTTTTCCACAACTTGATTTATATATATTGTGTGTGCAGGAGTACCATCTTTATATTTTGGTCTTACTTTATGACCTTCTGTACTTACTCCACTTGTAAGAATATCATTTAATGTATCTTTAAATAATTTATCTGTTTTTGATATAAAATTTGTTGTCATAGGTTCACCTCTATATCTTAATTTCACCCCAAGGGATGAACAAGTTATATTATACCATAAGGGTAAGTTAATATGATTTACTTTAACCTATTTTTTAAATCTGTTAATAGATATTACTGAGCATAATAAAAGATTCATTATAAAAGTAATTTATTTAGATTATTTAATTTAAGGTTATGTAAAGAAAAAATAATGTGGAAATTAGAAGAAGATGGGTTTGTTTAATGTTTAACGAAAAATAATTACAACATTTGTAAGTTATGTCATGGGAGTGATTGTAGAAAAGTAAAATGAAAGTTTTTATTGCAGGACTTGCATGTTGAAAAAATAAATATGAAGGATTTGAAATTAAAACTTTCAATCCTTCATTAATTTTCATCTTTAGTTTATAATATAAGTAAATAATTAAATTTAAGGAATGATTTTATGGGATATACAGCTTTATATAGAGAATGGAGACCACAAAACTTTTACGATATTGTTGGTCAGGAACATATAACAACAACAGTTAAAAATCAAATATTAAATGACAGAATTGCTCATGCATATCTTTTTTGTGGAACAAGAGGAACAGGGAAAACAACAACAGCTAAAGTATTTGCTAAGGCTTTAAATTGTTTAGATTTAAAAGATGGGGAACCATGTAATGAATGCGAGATGTGCAGAAAAATAAATGATGGTTTAGCAATTGATGTTACTGAATTAGATGCAGCTTCTAACAATGGTGTTGATAAAATTAGAGATATTATAGATGATGTAAAATATCCTCCTCAAGAAGCTAGATTTAAGGTTTATATAATGGATGAGGTTCATATGTTATCTACTGGTGCTGTTAATGCATTTTTAAAGACCTTAGAAGAGCCTCCAAATAACGTAATATTTATTTTGGCAACAACAGATCCTCAAAAACTTCCTATTACTATTCTTTCCAGGTGTCAAAGATTTGACTTTAAAAGAATAAATAATAATGAAATTACGGAACGTCTTAGAAAAATAGTTAATGAGCAAAATGCTCTTGCAGATGATAAAAGTTTAAATTTAATCGCAAGAGTATCAGATGGGGCTATGAGAGATGCCTTAAGCATATTGGATCAAGCTATATCAATGGGAAATGGAGCAGTAGAATATGATGTTCTTATAAATATGCTTGGGCTTGTTACAAATGATCATTTATTTAATCTTACTAATTCTGTAATACAAAGAAATGTAGAAAAATCAATTGGTATAATAGATGAAGTTGTTTATGCAGGAAAAGATATTTATCTATTTATTAAAGATTTAATAGCTCATTATAGAAATATATTAATGGCTAAAGTTACTAATAATCCTGAAGAAGTATTAGATATGTCAGAGGAAAATATAGCTCTAATAAAAGAGCAAGCTGGCAAAATTAGAGCAGAAGAAGTAATGAGATATATAAGAATTCTTCAAGAAACTGAATCTAATGCAAAGGTAAGCAAGCAAGCTAGATTATATTTAGAATTAGCTGTTATTAAAATGTGCAAAATAGAATATGATACTTCAAATGAGGTCATTTTAACTAGAATAAATAAGCTTGAAGAAGGATTAAAAAATGGTAGTCTTAAAGTAGTAAGTGCAGCATCTACTAATAAGGGCGATTCAAAAAAAGAAGTTGTTACTAATAAACCTAATAGAGAACAACCAAAGCTTAGAAGTAATGATATTGTAGCAAATGAAAATTCTAAGGTAACTTTAAATGATATTCAAAGATCATGGAAGGATATTTTAGAAAGGTTTAAAGCAAGAAGGGCTATGATAGTATATGCATCAATGCTTACTGGAAAGCCAGTTGAATGTAAAAATGGTGTTTTAACTATTGAATATGAAGATCAATTTAAATTTAATAAAGATAGATTAGAAAAGCCAGAATATAGGGCTATAATTCAAGAAGTATTAGCTGAAATTTTTAGAGAAGATATAAAAATTGCGTTTGAAGTTGAAGAAGTATCAAACAATGAAAAATCTACTGCTGATATGCTTTTAGAAACTTTAGGATCTGATATGGTAGATATTTTAGATGAATAAAAGTAAGTTATAATATATGCACATAAACGAAATAAAAAATAAGAATAATAAGAATGAAAATTAATACAAATAGTAGCTTTAATATAGTAAAATAAATAAAAATACTATATAATAAAGAATAGATTTTTATAAAAGGAGGATGTTTTTATGGCAAGAGGAGGATTTCCAGGCGGATTTGGTGGAGGAAATATGAACAACCTAATGAAGCAAGCGCAAAAACTTCAAAAAGATATGGAGCAAATGCAAAAGGACCTTGAAACTAAGGAGTTTGAAGCTTCAGTTGGTGGTGGTGCTGTAGTTGTAAAAGCAAATGGTAAAAAAGAAGTAGTTTCAATTAACATAAAACCAGAAGTAGTTGATGCAGATGATGTTGAAATGCTAGAAGATTTAGTTCTTAGTGCAGTAAATGAAGCATTAAGAAAAGCAGAAGAAGAAAGCGCAAATAAGATGGGGAAATTAACTGGTGGAATGAATATACCAGGACTTTTCTAATAAATAATAATTTATATTGTTTTTAGCTTTTTAATTAAAAATCATAAATTAACAATTGATGTTTAATTAGTTATAAACAATTCATAATTATAGTTAAGACATAAAGGGCGAATTTATTTCGCCTTTTTATATATTCAAATTACAGAAAGGATGATTTTATGGATTTTTATCCAGTTGCTATAGAGAAGCTTATTGAGGAATTTGCCAAACTACCTAGTGTTGGGCAAAAGACGGCTCAAAGATTAGCATTGCATGTATTAAATCTTCCAGAAGATGAAGTTAAAGAATTTGCAGATGCTTTAGTTAAGGCAAGAGGAACAATAAAGTATTGTTCAATATGTGGTAATTTTACAGACAAGGATCCTTGTTCAATATGTTCTAATCCAAGTAGAGACAAGGATATAATTTGCGTTGTAGAACAGCCTAAAGATATAATGACTATGGAAAAAGTTAAAGAATATAATGGAGCATATCATGTATTGCATGGGAATTTATCACCGATGCAAGGAAGAGGCCCACAAGATATAAGAATAAGAGAATTAGTTGCTAGAATGAGTGCTGATGTTAAAGAAGTAATAATAGCAACAAATCCTAATATCGAAGGGGAAGCAACAGCAATGTACATATCAAGAATTTTGAAGCCTTTAGATATTAAAGTTACTAGAATTGCATCAGGAATACCGGTAGGAGGAGACTTGGAGTATGCTGATGAAGTAACGCTTTCAAAGGCACTAGAAGGTAGAAAAGAGATATAAATATAACTGAAAGGTGGATATATGAGTAAAATATTAAAATTTCTATTTAGTAGAATGGCAATTATTGGACTTCTTATTTGTCTTCAATTAGCAATTCTTATTTTCGCTATATGGAAGCTTACAGAATCTTTTGTATATCTATATGTATTATTTTCTCTAATAAGTATATTTGCAGTTATTTATATTGTTAGTACTAAGGATAATCCATCATACAAGCTTGCATGGACTATACCAGTATTGTTAGTTCCTGTATTTGGTGGATTGTTCTATTTACTATTTGGATTAAGAAAAACCACTAAGAAATTTAGGGCAAAAATGATTAATATACATAATGAAACTGCTAAATTATTAACTCAAGATAGAGATATACTTAATGAGATTGAAAAAGAGGATAAGGGTGTTGCAAACCAAGTAAAATATTTAAATAAGTATGCAGCAAGCCCTATATATAAGAATACTACCACGAAATATTTATCACCTGGAGAGGATTTTTTTGAAAAACTAAAGGAAGAATTAAAAAAAGCAAAACATTATATCTTTATGGAATATTTTATAATTCAAGAAGGAGTAATGTGGGATAGTATATTAGAAATACTAGAGGAAAAAGTAAAAGAAGGCGTAGATGTAAGATTAATATATGATGACATGGGATGCTTAAGAACCCTTCCGTATAAGTATGATGAAAAATTAAGACAAAAGGGAATAAGATGTTTATCATTTAATCCATTTGTACCATTTTTATCAGTTATAATGAACAATAGAGATCATAGAAAAATTACAATAATAGATGGTCATACTGCATTTACAGGTGGTATAAATTTAGCTGATGAATATATAAATGAAATAGTTAGATTTGGTCATTGGAAAGATTCTTCGATTATGATAAGAGGAGAGGCTGTCTGGAATTTAACTATGATGTTCCTTGAATCATGGCAATTTAATTGTGGTCAAAAAGAAGACTATGAAAAATATAAGCCATATGTAAATTACGATAAGGAGTTTAAGGGGGATGGATATGTTCAACCTTATGGTGATAGCCCTCTTGATGATGAAACAGTAGGAGAAAATGTATACTTAAATATTATAAATAAAGCAAAAGAATATGTTTATATAAACACTCCATATTTAATAGTTGACAATGAATTAGTAACTGCTTTAACTTTAGCAGCGAAAAGTGGTGTAGAGGTTATAATAGTTACTCCACATATAGAAGATAAGTGGTATGTTCATATGGTTACAAGAGCATATTATGCTCAGCTTATTGAAGCAGGAGTAAAGATATATGAGTATACACCTGGATTTATACATTCTAAGACATTTGTATCAGATGATGAAATAGGTGTTGTAGGAACTATAAATATGGATTATAGAAGTCTTTATTTGCATTTTGAATGTGGGGTTCTACTTTATAAAACAAAATCATTGATGGAAATTAAAAATGATTTTATGGAAACATTAGAAGTTTGTAAGTTAATAACAATAGAAGATTGCCATAGAATTAAATGGTCAAATAAATTTATAACTGCTATATTAAGAGTTTTTGCACCATTAATGTAAGAAAAATTAATTATCCCTGAATATTTATGTTAAAAATTGGATAATAATTTAATATATAAATTATTTGGGAGGATAATAATGGATAAGAGGGTAATTTTAGATTTATTAATGCAAAGTGCAGAAAGAAATAGGACAGAGTACAGTGAGGACGACTTAGAATTATTAAGTGCTATAAAAGATGCTATAACAGAAATGGAAGTAGCGAGATCACTATTCAATTCAGTAAGTGATCCTCAGTTAATTGAATTAGCTATCCATGCAGAAGATGTGGCCAAGACTAGATACAATTACTTAATAACTATGGCTAAAAAAAGAGAATTAAAAAGAATAAATTAATATATTAATAAATTAATATTATTGTTGGATAATACATAATATTAATCGGAGGGAATTTATATGGATTTAAATATTATTTTATATGGGTTAATAGGGCTAGTTTTATTATATTTATTAATAAAATTTTTGAAATGGCCATTAAAAGTCTTAATAAATGGTGTTATAGGAATAGTTTTATTATACCTAACAAATATTGTAGGTTCTTATTTTGGATTTTCTATAGGAATAAATGCAATAACAGCATTGATAGCAGGATTTTTAGGAGTTCCTGGTGTTATATTTTTAGTAATATTTCAAATGTTTTTATAAAAGTGAAAGAGATTCAGTTTTAATTGAATCTCTTTTATTTTAATGAGAGAGGGAACTTATAGTTCCCAAAAGTTTATATAGATGGGAGTTAGAAGTTTTTTTCAATCTATTATGAGTGAAAAGCCTCTTATGAGATCAGTATATGGAGGTTGTAAAAATTCGTTACTATAATTTTTTTATTCCTTCATTTTTTTATTTTTTTGATTTGCAAAATATTACTAAGCCTATATATTGACTCATGTGATAAAATAAATATAAATTAATTTTAATGGGGGGATTGTTATGCCAGCAGGTAATGGAATAAATTGCAACTATTGTCCAGAGTATAAAAGGGGTTGTAATGGTGATGATAAAGGATGTCTATGCTATAAGTGTCCTAGGCATTTGGGACAATGTATGTGTGTAAAATATTGTAGGGAAACGGAGTCGATTCTAACATTTGACAATTATTATGAAGGGACTGATTAGATGAAGGAAAAAGGAAAGAAGTTTATAAGTGAATTTAAAGACTTTGCGATGAAAGGAAATGTATTAGATCTAGCAATTGGGGTAATTATAGGTGGAGCTTTTAATAAAATAGTTTCATCATTAGTTAAGGATATTATAATGCCGCCAATTGGACTTATTACTGGAGGAGTTAACTTTTCAGAGCTTGCATATGTATTAAAGCCAGGAGAAGGTGGAAGTGATCCAGTCACATTGAATTATGGATTGTTTATTCAAAATATAGTTGATTTTTTAATCATAGCACTATCAATATTTATATTTATAAAAATAGTTAAAAAATTAAATAGTAAGAGTGAAGAGGAAGCTAAAAAAGAAGAAGAGGAAAAAGAGAAAAAATTAACAGTGGAACAAGAACTGTTAACAGAAATAAGAGATTTATTAAAGAATGAACAAAAGGCTTAAAAAGAATAGTTGCTACATATTTTACATAATAAATATAATTTAAATTATAGGTTATAGCATTTTTAGAGAATATAAATGATGCTATAACCTATTTTATTAATAAAAATAGTGTTTAAAAATATTATTATTGCATAATATGATAATAAAAATTATTATTTTAATAATTGAAAAGTGATTGTAGTAGCATTATGTCTACAAAGCAATATTATTATAAAAAGATTAATAAAATAGTTGTTAATGGTGTAAAAAAGTAGTAAAATTAACAATAATTAAATAAGCAATAAAAATAAAGATTATATGGGGGAGTGGAACGATGCATAAAAAGCTATTTATTCCTGGGCCAGTTGAGGTAAGACCAGATGTTTTAGAACAGATGGCAAAGCCTATGATTGGTCATAGAAGCAAAGAAGCTTCAGAGCTTCAAAGAAGAATTAGTAATAACTTAAAAAAGTTGTTTTTCACAGAAAGTGAAATACTACTTTCAACTACATCAGGTAGTGGACTTATGGAGGGAGCTATAAGATGCTGTACAGCAAAGAGGGCTGCTGTATTTTCCGTTGGGGCATTCGGAAAGAGATGGTATGAAATGGCAACCTCGAATAACGTTCCTGCTGACTTATTTGAAGTAGAAATGGGAAAAGCAATTAAGCCTGAAATGGTTGATGAAGCATTAGCAACAGGTAAATATGATTTAGTGGCAGTAACTCATAATGAAACATCTACAGGGGTAATGAATCCAATTGAAAGTATTGGTAAAGTTGTAAAGAAATATCCAGATGTAGTTTTTATAGTAGATACAGTTAGTTCTGCTGCAGGAACAAAAATTGAAGTTGATAAATGGGGAATAGACATTTGCTTAACTTCAACTCAAAAAGCAATTGGATTGCCACCAGGTATGGCAATATGTACTTTTTCAAATAAAGCAAAGGAAAGAGCAGAAAAGGTACCAAATAGAGGATTTTATTTAGATTTATTATCTTTATATAAATATATTCAAAAGAAGGATTACCAATATCCATCAACACCATCTATACCACATATGTATGCACTTGATTATCAATTAGATTATATATTAAATAAAGAAGGTCTAGAAAATAGATTTAAAAGGCATATAGAAATGGCTAAAGTTGTTAGGGAATGGGCAAAAAAATATTTTGAAATTTTCCCTGATGAAAATTATTTATCTAATACTTTAACTACTGTTAAGAACAATAGAGGCATAGATGTTTCTGCATTAAATAAAGAATTAGGTAAAAGAGGATTTCAAATATCAAATGGATATGGAAGTTTAAAAGATAAAACATTTAGAATAGCTCATATGGCAGATTGCCAAATGGAAGATGTAAATGAGCTTTTAAGAAATATAAATGAAATTTTGGGGTTAGAGTAATAATTATAAAGTGTGAATATAATGGCTATGATGAATTAGTCATTATTAATGATATAAAAATCGGGAAAATAATATATATCATTAAGTTTTAATTTGTAATTTATAATAATTATGAGCAATGAGAACAGGGGGCAAAGAGATGTTCAGAATATTAGTAAGTGATGGTTTGCAGGAAAATGCAATTAATAAATTATTAGAATTAGGTTTTGAAGTTATAGATGAACATTATGATAAAGAAGTTTTAGGAGAGAAGCTTAAAGATTTCGAAGCTTTAGTAGTAAGGTCTGCAACAAAAGTAACTAAAGATGTATTAGAAAAAGCTTCAGGCGGAAAATTAAAACTTATAATAAGAGCTGGGGTCGGAATAGATAATATAGATATATATACAGCTCATGAAAAAGGAATAACAGTTAAAAATACTCCAAATGCAAGTTCAGACTCTGTTGCAGAGTTAGCACTAGCTCATATGTTTGCTGTAGCAAGATTTGTTGGAACTTCAAATTACACTATGAGAAATGGTGAATGGAATAAGAAGAAGTATGAGGGAATTGAACTTGGGGGTAAAACATTAGGAATAATAGGTATGGGTAGAATAGGTAAGGCACTTGCTAATAAAGCTACAGCTCTAGGTATGAATGTAGTTTATAATGATGTATTTGGTAAGCAAGATGATATAAAATATGAATTTTTAGAATTAAATGATCTACTTAAAAAATCAGATTTTATTTCCTTACATGTTCCTTATGATAAAGAAAATGGATCTTTAATTAGAAAAGAAGAGTTAGAGCTTATGAAAGATGGGGCTTATATAATAAATTGTGCAAGAGGGAAAGTAGTAGATGAAAAAGCTCTATTAGAAGCATTAGATAGCGGTAAAATTGCAGGAGCAGGGATAGACGTGTTTGCAGTAGAACCAAATACAAATGAAGCATTAGTTAATCATCCAAGAGTTAGCTGTACTCCACATATTGGTGCATCAACAATGGAAGCACAAGATAGAATTGGAGAAGAGGTAGTTTCAGTTATACAGGAGTTTTTTAGCTAGGCGATAGATTTAGGAGGAATTTTAATGGCAGTCATAAGACCTTTTAAAGGTATAAGACCTATAAAAGAATTAGCAAATAAAATAGCAGCACTTCCGTATGATGTAATGGATAGTGATGAAGCTAGAGAGATGGTAAAAGGTAATCCTTATTCATTTTTACATGTAGATAAAGCTGAGATAGACTTACCAAATGATATTGATGCATATGATGATAGGGTTTATGAAAAAGCAAAAGAAAATTTAGATAAAATGATTGAAAAGGGATATTATATAGAGGATGAAAAACCTAAATTTTATATTTATAGACAAGTTATGAAGGGAAGAAGTCAAGTTGGACTTGTTGGTTGTGCTTCAATAGATGATTATACTAACAATATAATAAAAAAGCATGAGCTAACAAGAGAAGATAAAGAAATTGATAGAATTAATCATGTTTATAAATGTGAGGCTCATACAGGTCCTATATTTTTAACTTATAGGGCAAACAAAAATATTTCAAATATAATAAATGAATGGATGAAAAAAGAGCCAGTCTATGATTTTAAGTCAGAAGATGGAGTATCACATACTGTATGGATCATAGAGGATGAATGTATAGTAAATAAAATAAGTGAATTATTTAAATCTGTAGAATATTTGTATATTGCTGATGGACATCATAGATCAGCATCAGCAGTAAAGGTTGGACATATAAAGAGGGCAGAGAATGAAGAGTATACTGGAGACGAGGAATTCAATTATTTCTTATCAATTTCATATCCAGATAGCGAGTTAGAGGTATTGGACTATAATAGAACTGTTAAAGATTTAAATGGACTTTCAAAAGAAGAGTTTTTAAATAAGGTAAGTGAAAATTTTATAGTTACTAAAAGTAATGAACAAGTTAAACCAAAAGAAAAGCATACTTTTGGAATGTATTTAGAAAAACAATGGTATTTGCTAGAAGCTAGAAATGGAATATTTAATCCAGATGATCCAGTAGATCAACTAGATGTTTCAATACTTCAAAATAATCTTTTAAAACCGATATTAGGAATAGATGATCCAAGAAAATCTAAAAGAATTAAATTTGTTGGAGGAATTAGAGGATTAAGAGAACTAGAAAGAAGAGCAGATACAGATATGAAAGTTAGTTTTTCTATGTATGCTACGACTACTGATGATATTATGGATATAGCAGATAGCGGAAGGATAATGCCTCCAAAATCAACATGGTTTGAGCCAAAGCCTAGAAGTGGACTTTTTATTCATAAATTTTAGGGTTTACTAGAATAAAATATTAAGAAAAGAATAAAAAAAGTATCATTATAAATATAAAGTTAATTAAAGAATAAGATAAAAGAGTTATAAAAATCTAAGATATAAAGATTAAAATGATTATATCTAAGCTTATAACTCTTTTTTTATGAAAATAAAAAGCTGAATTTAGAAATATGTTTATATAAAGGCCTAAGAACGCAATACCATAAAATTGATTAATTAATATAGATTCGAAATATTTTTATATAGTTATATGTATAATTTTAGGGGGGAGGACATAGTTTATAATTGGGCATCAAATGCATTTATTATTATATTTAAAAGACTTTAATGAATTATTATTTGTATATTTGGAATAATAATAATGTTATTTAGTAGAAGGGATGTGTTTAAATTATGTCAGTAAAAAATGCAATGACAGTAGATTTTTTAAGTTCGGCATATGGTGGAGAAAGTATGGCTCATATGCGTTACACAATTTGGGGTGACTCAGCTGAAAAGGATGGTTATCCAAATATAGCAAGACTTTTTAGAGGAATTGCGTATGCAGAATGGTGTCATGCTAAGAATCACTTTAATGTATTAAATGAGCAGTTGGGAGATAAAACAGTTGCAGCTGGAGCTATATTTGGTCATACAAATATAGTTGAAAACCTACAAGGTGCAATCGATGGTGAATTACACGAAATAGATCAAATGTACCCTGTTTATTTAGAAACTGCAAAATTCCAAAATGAAAGTGATGCTCAAAGATCTTTCCATTATGCTTTAGAAGCAGAAAAAATACATGCTAAAATGTTTAAAGACGCTCAAGATATGGCTAAGCAACAAAAAGATATAAGTGATGAAACTATTTATGTATGTCCAATTTGTGGATTCACTGAAATTGGAGATAATGTAGAAAACTGCCCAGTTTGTGGTGCAAAAAAAGATATATTCAAATCTTTCTAACATCAAAATTATTTCAAATAATTATATGATAAATAAAGACATATGCATTTTATTTGCGTATGTTTTTATTTATTTAGTGGTTATAAAAAATTTATTCTATTTATAATGTTTTGCTATTATGTTAGTTTTTATAATAAGTAAAATTGTGACTTCAATCACATAAAATGGGACAAGTTTGTTTTATAATTTAGTTAAGTTAAAAATAGATAAAAGTAAGGATAGGAGTTACATATATGAATATAGATAACCTAGAAAGACAACATTTAGATATAAAAGGATTATTAAAAAAAATTAATAGCATTTTAAGCATAAGAAATATGGAAGATAGTTTGGATGAATTAGTTTGGGATATAAACACACTTGCTGGAAAGTTAAATATTCATATGAAAACAGAGGACAAGTTTTTGTATCCAGAATTAATTAATAGTAGTAATACTAATTTAAGAAATATATCTAAAGAATATAGCGAAGAAATGGGAAGTATTCACATAATATTTACTGAGTTTAAAAATCAATTTAATACTAAAAATAAGATATTAAATGATAAAGATAAATTTTTGATAGAAAGCAAAAAAGTATTGAAACTATTAGAAAATAGAATAGAGAAAGAAGATAAAAGCTTATATCCTAAAATTAAATCTCTATAATAAAATGAAAACAGATAGACTATTAAATTCCATTGCCTATCTGTTTTATTTTATTATAGTTTTTCTAACATACTCTTTAAAATTATAGTTGAATTTCTAACTGCTATAGGAATAAACTTTTCATAATCCATATGAGCTCCATTATTAGCATTATCAGATATTGATCTAATAACAACACATGGAATATTATTTAAATAACATACATGGGCAATACTTGCACCTTCCATTTCACAAGATATTGCATTAAATTCCTTTTCAAACCATTGAATTTTTTCAACACTTGATATAAATTGATCTCCAGATACGATTCTACCAGAGAATGTATTAATTTCTTTAATATCTTCACATGCAGCTAAAGCAGCGTTAACTAATTTATCGTCGCATTTAAAAGAAAAAGTATCTAACCTTGGAATTTGACCATGGGGATCACCAAATACAGTTGTATCCATATCATGTTGAACTAAGTCTGTTCCAACAACAACATCTCCAGGATAAATATCTTTACCAATTCCGCCTGCAACTCCTACATTTATTATAGAAGATACTCTATATTCAGATATTAATATTTGAGTACAAATAGCAGCATTTACCTTACCAATACCACAAACAACTGCAATTATATTTTTATCCCCTAGAGTTCCTTTATAAAAAGTCATATTTGCTTTCTTTGTTTCTTCTTCAATAGACATATCTTTTAGAAGTAATTCTAATTCCTCAGCCATTGCACTTATAATTCCTAAAATCATGACTAACCTCCTTGAAATATATTTGCAAAGCAAAATAATTAAGAAATGAAATAATGAAGTAATGAACAAATTAAGGTGAAAATCCTTGGTAGATCTTTGAATATAAAGTACTTCGCACTTATAATTTAATTTTTGCGTAGCAAAATAACCTTAATTCTTTTACTTTTTCATTTTTTTATTCTTTCATTATTAAATAGTCTTGCAATTTATAACTTATATTATCATATAATAAAATTCGTTTAAATAAAACATATAATTTTATTATTAGAAATTATGTTAAGTTATACTATTTTTATTATATGGAAAATAATATTATTGTATATAAATAAATAATAGTCTAAAATAAGATATAAATTAAAATTATTCTTTGGTGAAATATACATAAGATATAAAAAGGAGAGAAGTGAATGTTACAACATCCATTATCTAGAACAGAATTACTTATAGGAAATGATGGACTAGAAAAACTAAAAAATTCAAAAGTAATGGTATTTGGAGTTGGTGGAGTAGGAAGCTTTGCTGTTGAAGCGTTAACAAGAGCTGGAGTTGGAACCTTAATATTAGTTGATGATGATACTGTTTGCTTAACTAATTTAAATAGACAAATACATGCTACATATGGAACTATAAGCAAAGTAAAAGTTGAAGTTATGAAAGAAAGAATACTTACTATTAATAGAAAGTGTAATGTTATTACTCACCAAGTATTTGTTACTCCAGAGAATTTGGCAGAATTAATTCCTGATGATGTTGATTATGTAATAGATGCAATTGATACTGTATCTGCTAAAATAGCTTTAGCAAAGTACTGCTACGAAAAGAATATTAACATAATTGCATCAATGGGAACAGGAAACAAGCTTGATCCAACACAATTTAAAGTTGCTGACATATATGATACGAAAGTTTGTCCTTTAGCTAAGGTTATGAGATATGAATTAAGAAAAAAAGGTGTGAAAAATCTTAAAGTTGTGTATTCAGAAGAAAAGCCAAGAAGACCGAAAGATGAAGATGTGGTTACTTGTAAGACTGGTTGTGTTTGTACAGGTGGTACTAAAAAATGTGCAATTAAAAGACAAATACCAGGAAGTATATCATTTGTTCCTCCAGTTGCAGGTATGATCCTTGGTGGAGAAGTTATAAAATCTATTATAGGTGAAATTTAATTGATATATAAGTTATGTGAAAGACGAAAGAACTAGCGGTTAAATAAAATTGTTTTATATCATTTAAATAAAGCTAGTATTTTATTGTATTATATAAAATTTAAGTAATAAATATTTAAAATTCAGGAGTAAGATTTGTTATTTTTTATAATGAATCTTACTCCTGAATTTTTAAATATCTTTATCTTTTGAATTTTTTACTCTATAACTTTTAGGAGAAATTCCAGTTACTTTTTTAAACATTTGGCTGAAGTAAGAGGAGTTTCCAAAGCCAACGATGGAAGCAATATCTCTAATTGAATAGCTAGTAGTGGCTAGTAAATTTTTAGCTTCCTGAATACGCTTGTTTATAACATAGTTTATAGGAGAAACCCCTATATGTTTAGTGAATGTATGAACTAAATGAAATTTATTCATATAAGACAAATCAGATAAAAAGTCTAAAGTTATATTTTGAGCATAGTGGGAATCAATATAATTTTTTATTTTTACACATTCTAAGTTTAATTTTTCTTGAGATTCTTCTATAAATTGTAGCGATGTTGTGCTGCGTATGATGTGAGTTATGAATAGTGTTAAGATACTTTTACATGCATGTTCATAATTAAATTCTTTATTTTCTACTTCATTAATTAATTGATTAAAGTAATTAAGTATCAAATCTTTATCTTTAGAAAAGTTCATTATTTTATATAGATTAATTTGTTGTTCATTATTAGTCAAACTATAGGATTCAGGAAAATTTAACAACAGGTTGTCTACCCCGAGAACGATATATTCTAAAGGGGAATCTGATAAAGATGATTTTTCTGTATGTAAACAGTTGGGATTAATTACAATTAGGTCCCATTTATTAACATTAACAATAGCATCATCTAAATGAAAGGCTCCTTTTCCATCAGTTATAAAAAATATTTCTGTGAATGGATGAAAATGAGCTGTGCTATGCCAATCGTTTTCAAATTTTGATTTACTGATATAAAGTAGTTCATAATTTGGATCATAGTTCTTTTTATTGATTAAATATCTTGTATTACCCATGATACACCTCCAATCTACATATTGTTTTATTTATTATAACACAATATATATAAATTTTTAATAATATTTAGATAGCAATATTACAATAAAACTGAGCAACAATATTATTGTGTAAAAGGTTTCATGAAGGTAGAATAAATATATGTAGAGAGAGAAATGAGGGGAGGAATTATAAAAATGCGCAAGAAAAGCACTGTAAATAAAGTGTTTATAGGATTTTCAGTAATCCCGGCACTAATACTTTTTATATTATTCATGGTAATTCCAACTATAAATGTATTCTGGATGTCATTATTTAAATGGGGGGGATTATCAAATAACAAGAAATTTGTAGGATTGGACAACTTTACAATATTATTTAAAGATAGCAATTTTATTAAAGCGTTTCAAAATACAATATTTCTATTAGTAATAGTAACGGTTGTAACTATGATTTTAGCAATAGCTTCAGCCGCAGTATTAACTAGAAAAGATACTAAATTCAAAAATTTCTTCAGAGTAGTTTTCTATTTTCCTAATATTTTATCAGTTGTAGTTATATCAGCTATATTTTCAGCAATTTTAGATCCTGAAAAAGGGATAATAAATGCAAGTCTTGGTTCGCTCGGTTTAGAAAATTTAAAACGAATGTGGCTTGGTGATCAAAAGGTAGTTATATGGTGTATAGCTATTGCAATGATATGGCAAGCAGTAGGTTATTATATGGTAATGTATATGGCAAGTATGAGTAGTATTCCGGAAAGCCTTTATGAAGCAGCAGAATTAGAAGGGGCATCAAGATGGAATCAATTTTTACAAATAACATTACCTTTAATTTGGAATGTTATAAGAACTACTTTAACATTCTTTATAATCAGTACAATAAATTTAAGCTTCTTATTTGTAAAGGTTATGACTGCTGGTGGACCTGATGGATCATCAGAAGTTTTCCTAAGTTATATGTACAAGCAGGCGTATTCTAACTCATCATATGGGTACGGTATGGCTATAGGAGTAATAATATTTATTTTCTCTTTTGGATTATCACTAGTAATAAGTAAAGCAACAAAAAGAGATGTAATAGAATTCTAAGGAGGGATTGATATGGAAAAATCATATAAAAAGGCATCAACAGAAAAGTTAATGAAAATTTTTACTTATTTATGTTTAACTATATTTGCTTTAAGCATATTAATTCCTTTGGGATGGGCTGTATTAGCATCATTTAAGCATAAATCGGAGTTTTATGGTAATCCATGGGCATTACCAAAAGGATTTTACTTAGAAAATTTCCGTAAAGCATTTATTGAAGCAAACATGGGTGAATATTTTATTAATTCAGTAATAGTAACTGGACTAGCGTTAATAATTTTATTGGTTGTATCTATACCTGCAGCCTATGTTTTATCAAGATTTGAATTTAAAAGCAAAAAGGTATTAAATTTACTATTTTCAGCTGGATTATTTATAAATGTAAATTATATTGTTGTACCTATATTCTTATTGGTATTAGATGGAGAAAAGTTAGTAAGAAATATCTTTGCAATACCAGCAAGTATGACAGTATTTTTAGATAGCAGAATAGTAGTTAGTATTATTTATGCATCAACAGCTTTACCTTTCACTATATACTTACTTATGACATTTTTTAAATCATTACCTAAGGCATATGAAGAGGCAGCTTACGTAGATGGATGTAGTAATTTAAAAACTTTAATTCACGTTATAATGCCAATGGCCAAGCCTAGTATCATAACAGTTATATTATTTAATTTCTTAGCTTTTTGGAACGAATATATAATTGCACTAACTATGCTTCCTAATAAAGCAAAAACATTACCATTAGGATTAATAAATTTAATGCAAGTTCAAAAAACAGCAACTGATTACGGAGCTCTATATGCTGGTTTAGTTATAGTTATGATTCCAACAATAATTTTATATATATTAGTTCAAAAGAAACTTACAGAAGGTATGACAGTAGGCGGAATAAAAGAATAATAGAGGAGGACAAAAATGAATAAAGGGAGAGTTACAATTCCAACGGATGATAATTTTATAAAAGAGACAATGGAGATAGCAGAAAAGTGGGGGGCAGATGCAATACGTGATTGTGATGGATTTAAGCTACCAAGAGAAATAAAGGGATTAGCAGAAAAGATATATTCTACTTATTTTGTTGCACGTGGTGATAATAAGTGGGCAGAGCAAAATATGGAAGAATTACAACAAACTTATTTAATGACTAAGCATCATTTAGCTACTAGTGAAACATTAGTAATAAAAATAATGGAAGGATATTTTGATCAGCAAGTAAAGCCGGATTCTTATCATGATGTTAAAGAATTTTGGGAAGTAATAGATAGGACAACTGGAGAAGTTGTTGATTTAAATAAATGGAGCTATAACGAAGAAACACAAGAAGTAATAATAAATGATGCAAAAGCCTGGCATGAATACACAGTATCATTCTTAGCATATTGCATATGGGATCCTACCCAAATGTATAATCATATAACTAATAATTGGGGAGATAGACCTCATGAAATGCCATTTGATGCAAGAAAACCAAAGACAAACAAGTATATTTTTGAGGCAATGCATAAATGGTTAGATGAGCATCCTGAAACTGATGTAGTTAGATTCACAACATTTTTTTATCACTTTACATTAGTATTTAATGATAGAGCAAAGGAAAAGTATGTTGATTGGTTTGGATATAGTTCAAGTGTAAGTGCTGAGGCCTTAAGAGAGTTTGAAAAAGTAAAGGGATATAAGCTAAGACCAGAGGATATTATAGACCAAGGATACTACAATAGTTCATTTAGAGTTCCAAGCAAAAAGTTCTTAGATTACATGGATTTTCAACAAGAATTCGTAGCTAATAATGTTAAAAAGCTTGTTGATATTACTCATGAACATGGAAGAGAAGCAATGATGTTCCTTGGTGATAACTGGATAGGAACAGAGCCTTATGGTAAATATTTTGAGAATATAGGATTAGATGCAGTAGTTGGATCTGTTGGTAGCGGTGCTACTCTTAGAATGATATCAGATATTCCAGGGGTTAAATATACTGAAGGACGTTTTCTACCATACTTTTTCCCAGATACATTTTATGAAGGAAATGATCCTACTATAGAAGCTAGAGAAAACTGGATAACAGCTAGACGTGCAATAATGAGAAAACCAGTAGATAGAATAGGATATGGAGGATATTTATCATTAGCATATAAGTTCCCTAATTTTGTTGATTATATAGAGAGTGTATGCAATGAATTTAGAGAAATATATGATACTATAAATGGAAATAAGCCTCATTGCGGATTAAAAGTTGCAGTTCTTAATTGTTGGGGTAAATTACGTACATGGCAAACACATATGGTTGCACATGCCCTATGGTATAAGCAAATATATTCATATCTAGGAGTGATAGAATCTTTAAGTGGTATGAGTGTAGATGTAAGCTTTATAAGTTTTGATGATATAAAAAATCAAGGAGTTCCAGATGGCATTGATGTAATTATAAATGCTGGAGATGCAGGCACTGCATTTAGTGGTGGAGAAAAATGGCTTGATGAGGAAATTGTTACTAAAATTAGAGAGTGGATATATAACGGCGGAGGATTCATAGGAATTGGAGAGCCTTCTGCTGTACTAAATGGAGGACATTACTTCCAACTTTCAGATGCTTTAGGAATAGATAAGGAATTAGGATTCTCATTAAGTACAGATAAATACTTCAAGCAAGAGTTGGATAAGCATTTTATAACAGAAGATATATTTGAAGAGTTAAACTTTGGAGAAGGTCAAAAAAATATTTATTCAGTAAAAGAATCAACTGAAATAATAAAGTACACAAATGGCGATTTATTAATGGCTGCAAATAGTTATGGAAAAGGTCGTACTGTATATATAGCTGGATTACCATATTCAATTCAAAACACACGTATTCTAACAAGAGCTTGTTATTATGCAGCAAATAAAGAAAGTGAAATGAAGAGATGGTATTCAGATAATCCTTATTGCGAAGTATCGGCTTATTTGGAATCAAATAGATATGCGGTTATAAATAATTCTAATGAAAAGCAAACATCAAATATTTATGATGGCGAAGGTAAATTAATTGTTATGGAATTAGATCCTGCAGAAATAAAATGGATTGATATAAAATAATATTAAATTGAATGTGAATGATGAGTAGGTTGATTTTCTGCTAAAGTTTTTATCACATCCTTAAAGGAGGAAGCAAGATGGTAAAAAATATAATTTTAACTGTGATATTTTTTCTATCCATGTTTTTGGTTATTAAAGGTAATACCATTAATGGTTATTTAGGATTATTAATAATATTTATAGGTATGGCAGGGATTCTAGGAGAACTATATATCTATAATAAAAAGTATCAATAAAACAATATTGAGAATATAAGCAATATTAATAAAATAATAAGCAAAAATATTATATAAATAACGTTTACAAAGTAATAGAATTAAAATATAAATTATTAATTGGTATATTAAAAAGGGGAAAGGGAGGAAATGTAATGAAAAAGAGAACATTAGCCTTATTATTAAGCTCACTTATGGTAATGACTAGCTTAACTGGATGTGGAGGAAAAGGAGATAGTACAGGAGCCTCTGCTGGTGAAACAAAGACTTTAAAAATTGCTGCTTTTGAAGGTGGATATGGAAAGGTTTATTGGGAAAAATTAAAGGAAAACTTTGAAAAATCCCATGAAGGCGTAACCGTTGAATTAACAGTTGCTTCTAATATAGAAGAAGTTATTCGTCCTCAAATTCAAGCAGGAAATGTTCCGGACTTTATATATTTAGCAACTGGAAGACCAGATGCATTAACTGAAACATTTACTAAGGAACAAGGATTACAGGATTTATCAAATGTACTAAATATGAAAGTTCCAGGAGAAGATGTAACAGTAAAGGATAAATTACTACCTGGATTTACAGATAGCTATGCTACAAATCCATATGGAGATGGAAAGACATATTTATTGCCATTATTCTATAGTCCAACAGGTTTATTCTATAATAAAACTTTATTTGCTGAAAAAGGGTACGAGCTTCCAAAGACTTGGGATCAAATGTTTGCTTTAGGTGACAAGGCAAAGGCTGATGGAATATCATTATGGTCATATCCAACTGCTGGTTATTTAGATTGTATGATTCCACCAATGCTTGCAGCAGCAGGTGGAGAAGAGGCATTTAAGGATGCTATGAATTATAAAGAAGGTTTCTGGACTTCTGAACCAGCAACTAAAGCATTAGAAACAGTAGGAAAACTTAAGGATTACTTAGATCCAACAGTTGTAGCAAATGCTAATAATCAAAGTTTTAAAAATAATCAACAGTTAGTTTTAGATAATAAAGCGTTATTTATACCAAATGGAACTTGGTTACCAGATGAAATGAAGGATGCTCCAAAGGCAGATGGCTTTGAATGGGGATTCATGGCTTATCCAGCATTTAAGGATGGTGGAGACCAATATTCTGTAAGCTTTATAGAACAAATGTATATTCCAAAAGATGCTAAAAATAAAGAATTAGCTGAAGAGTTTATGGCTTATATCTATAGTGATGAAGCAGTTAAGATTATAGCTGAAAATGCTAAGGGAGTTGTTCCTGTTAAGGGATCTATGGAAATTGCAAATCAATATTTAGAGCCATTACAAGTTGAGTTATTAAAGATGTATGATAACGGTGCTAAAGCTTTACTTGGAGTTTTTGCAGCAACTGAACCAGTAGAAGGATTAACATATTCTGATATATATGTTGGTACAGTTGATTCAGTAATGACTGGAGATAAATCAGTTAAAGATTGGCAAACATCATTACAAGAAGCTACAGATAAGATGAGGGCAAATATAATAAAAAATTAATGATAAATAATATGGTGTAAAAATTTAACAAGGGGTATTTTTCTAAACTTAAATTTTTATAATTCTTACTCTATAAAACAATAAAAAAACTCAGCTCTAGCTGAGTTTTTTTATTGTTTTATTTGTTACTATATTCCTACTATAATTTTATATGACAATATCCATTTGGATTTTTCTTTAAATATTTTTGATGATACTCTTCAGCTTTATAATAATTAACTAACGGTTTTACCTCTGTAACAATTTTTTTATCATATTTTTTTGTTCTTCTTCCTTGCTTTTAAGAAGTGTATCCAAGTCATTTTCATCTAAATAATACATGCCTGTTCTATATTGACTTCCGACGTCTGGTCCTTGTCTATTTAATACAGTGGGGTCAATTATTGACCAATATTCATTTAATATATGTTCCAATGATGTTTTGTTTTCATCATATTCAACTAAACAAGCTTCAGCAAAATAAGTATTTTTATTGCATACATCCTCATAAGTTGGATTTTCAGTTCTTCCATTTGCATATCCTACTTCTGTAGATACTACACCATTTAATCTAGATAGAAATTCTTCTACTCCCCAAAAGCATCCACCTGCTAAAACTATTCTCTTCATTTTATCACTCCTTTATAAATTTAATTGTATAAATTATTTAAATATATTATACATCTATAAAGAAAATAAGCTATATTTATTTAAAAGATATGTTGATATTCATTTTGTCTTCTGTTATTTGATCTAATAGTTTTTCTAAAGAAATTTTAGTGTTAGAGATAACCTTATTATATATTTCATCACTTTTCATAGTTTCCTCAAAACCTTTATTCACTTCTTCTTGAATTAAATCGAACTCTTCAGAAGTTAATTTTATTTCTCCAAATCTAAGTAAACCATTAGAGGATTCTTCATACTCTGTTTTTTTTCTATTAATATTAATGCTAAAGATTTCAGGCTTAGTTAATATTATATTTAGTTCTTTATTTTTATTATCAATGTTTATATCGTCAGTAGTAATTTGGGATAAATCTATAGAATATGAGCAGTTAGCAAAGAATCTTATTCTTTTATATTTCTTTAATATTTTAAGTTCGCCCCAACTTTTATCTATTGTTACCGTTTTTGAAAGTTCTACTTCTAGAGGAATTATTTTATTGACATTTTTAATTTCTTTAACTAAACTTTCCTCAGAAATTATTTTTATATTATTAATATTTGAATGGTTTGAACTATTTGCTTGTGATCTACAATTTAAAAATAATTTACAGACTAGTAGGGTTAATGATAGTATTAGAAAAAACTTAAAAAAACTTTTTACACTATTCTTTTTATTATTATTTCTATTTTTTTTGAAAAGCTTTAAAATAAGCATATAAACTCCTAAGATACTTAATAGTAATTAATTATATGAAAGTTTATTTGTAATAATGAACATTAATTCAATTTCGAATATTGATTAATTAGTCGAATATAATATGTTGTGCATAATGTACGTTTATCGTTATAATATAATTATTGGTATGAATATATACAACTTAGGAGATTTTGTTATGAGCGAAAACAGAGGAATAAGTATAGATTTAGTTAAAGGGACATTTAGCGATTATATTATAAAAGATAAAAATAATATATTTATAGGAAGATTTACTATAGTTGAGCTAGATAAGGACAATAAAAAATGTACCGTTAAACTAAAGTTTTATAAAGAAAATAAATATGAGTTATTAAAAGAAACTGTAGAAAGTATATTAAGAGCTATATTTAAAGATATAAATATATATAAGACCAATGTTTTAGTAGATGAAAATATTGATTATAAAGTATTTTTAGATTTAGGATTTACATTAGAAGGGATATTTACTGAAAATCTTTTTTCTAATGGAGTATTTTTAGATGAATTAAGCTTTGGAATAAATAGAAATGAGTATAACAATACTCAAAGGAGTTTCCTAATTAATTTAGTTGGAGAAAATGTAACTGTAAGAAATTTGACTCCTGATTGTGCAGAAGCTTTATTAGAATATAACATAAGAAATAAAGATCATTTAAGTAATTTTGAGCCAAGTAGGGATAATAACTTTTACACATATGAGGTTCAAAGAGATATTTTATTAGAAGGTTATAAACATCTAATGAGTGGTACTGGAATAGACTTTGGAATATATATAGGTGAAAAACTAATTGGTAAGATTAAGATATCTAATATAGTTTATGGAGTTTTTAAAAGTGGAATAATAGGATACTCTATTGATAAGGACTTTCAAGGTAGAGGGTACATGAAAGAAGCATTAAGATTAGTTATAGATTATGCAAGAGATGAGTTAGAGTTGCATAGATTAGAAGCTTCTGTTTTAACAAATAATGAAAAATCAAAAGCCGTACTTAATGGATGTGGGTTTGAAAAAATTGGGTTAAATGAAAAATACTTATTTATAAATGGGGCCTGGAAGGATCATATAACCTTTTTTAAGATATTAGAAAAATAATATTAATTATTATACGTGATAAGAGGAAGGTGTTTATGAAAGAGATTATATTAAATAGAAATACAACTGTAGTGAAATCTTTTAATAACAACATATTACTTGTAAGGGAAAAAGGAAAGGAAAAGATACTTTTTCAAAAAGGAATAGGATTTGGCAAAAAAACAGGAGATATTATAAAAAAAGGGACTTCAGTAGAGAAGGTGTTCATAATTGAAGATAAGGAAAATCAAAGAAATTTTAAAGAAATCTTAAATAGGGTAGATACAAAATTAATTGCATTAGTTGAAGAGGTAATTGCTGAAATAACGGATGAATTGGGAGAGGATCTTAATGAGAATATTCATGTAGGATTAGTAGATCATTTATTTTATGCAATAAAAAGGCTAGAAGATAACGAAGAGATACAAAATCCTTTCTTAGTAGAAATAGAAACCTTATATAATAAAGAGTTTGAAATGGCTAGTAGATTGGCAAATAGAATAAGTGAGGAATTAAAATTAGATATACCTGAAGGAGAAAAAGGATTTATTGCCTTACATATTCATTCAGCCAGAAATAATGGAAAGTTATCTAATACTATAAAATATAGCTTTTTAAGTAATTCTATAATTGAGCATGTTGAAGATAGATTAAATATAGAAATAGATAGAAGATCTTTAGATTATGCAAGGTTCCTAACTCATATAAGATTTGCCATAGAAAGAATAATTACTGATACACCGATAAAAAATGATTTGATTGATATTATAAAAGAAAAATATGGGGTATCATATGAAATTGCAGAAGAGACAAAAAAAATAATCTGTAGAACTTTAGAGATTCCGACTATATCAGAAGATGAAGTTGCATATTTAGCAATGCATATAGAGAGATTTAGAGTTTCAATTATAAAATAAA
>NZ_JH815220.1:0-3438 GCF_000158375.2 Clostridium sp. 7_2_43FAA | reverse complement strand
AAAATCAGCCATTATAAAATATGGCTGATTTTTATTTTATAAAAAATTATTATACTTCGAAGTTAACAACTACAGTTTTGCCTGCAACAGCATCTCCACTTTCAACTGGAGTTATTGACTTAGTTGCATCAACATTAGTTATTAATACTGGTGTAGCAAGAGATAATCCTTTGCTTAAGATTAATTCTCTGTTTATTTTAATTAATGGTGTACCAGCTTTAACTTTTGTACCTTGTTCAACTAATTGTTCAAAACCTTCTCCATCAAGAGAAACAGTTTCTAATCCTATGTGAATAAGTAACTCTAATCCATTTTCTAAAGTCATAGCAAATGCATGCTTAGTTTTAAAAATAAGAGTAACTTCTCCATCAGCAGGAGCAACAATAGTATCTCCTTCAGCTATTATAGCCATTCCATCTCCAGCTAGTTTTTCAGCGAAAACTGGGTCTGGAACTTCTGATAAAGGAATAATCTTACCAGAAACAGGAGCAACAAGTGCGTTAGGATTAACTACAGCATTTTCATTGTTTGAGTCTGACTTAAATAAGTTCTTAATAAAATTAAACATAGTATTTCCTGAATAATCAGGAATCCACATCCTTTCTACTTCAAATTTTAATGAGTGTATAAATTAATACTTATAGTATTTATAAATATCTAAGAATAAATACATAAATATTATATACAAAATGTTAAAAACAAAAGGCATAAGCCCTAAAATTATAGATGGACTCATGCCTGATTAAACAGTAACACGTCTAGTATGATTATATATATAGTTATTAATAGTTGTCAATAAACTAAATAAAAAAAAACTAATGAAATCGTTAGCAAAGATGAGCATATTTAATATAATTAATGAAATCTTAAGAAAATCATCAAAAAATAATAAAAAAGGATATTGAAAACAATAACAACAGATGATACAATAATATTGTAAATAAAATATGTGTACAAATTTAGGCGTGTTATCAATTAGTTGAGCATGAGCCGAAGAGGATTTATATATCTATAATATCCTTTTCGGCTTTTTTTATTTCTTACTCGGAATTATATTATACAGCTGCTTAAATTTGTATATAAAAAAATTTAAGGAGGATTTATTATTATGATGAAGTATCTTCAAAGATTAGGAAAATCTTTAATGCTTCCAGTAGCAGCATTACCTGTTGCAAGTATATTAATGGGTATTGGTTATTGGATTGACCCTACAGGTTGGGGTGCTAACAATGTTATGGCAGCTTTCTTATTAAAAGCTGGTGGAGCTCTAATTGATAATATGGCTATTCTTTTTGCAATTGGTGTAGCAGTTGGAATGTCAGACGATAATGATGGTACAGCAGGACTTGCTGGTTTAGTTTCATGGCTTATGATCACAACTTTATTAAGCCCAGCAGTTGTTGGAATGTTTAAAGGAATAGATGTTGCAGAAGTACCAGCAGCATTCTCAAAAATTCAAACTCAATTCGTTGGTATTGTTGCAGGTTTAATCGGGGCAACATGTTACAACAAGTTTAAAAATACTAAATTACCAGATGCTTTAGGTTTCTTCAGTGGTAAGAGATCAGTTGCAATTATGACAGCATTAGCATCATTAGTTGCAGCACTTGTATTATTCTTTGTATGGCCAGTAGTTTACAATGCACTAGTATCATTTGGTAAGGCAATTGTTTCTACAGGAGCTGTTGGATCAGGTATATATGCATTCTTTAATAGATTATTAATACCTACAGGACTTCACCATGCACTTAACTCAGTATTCTGGTTTGATGTTGCAGGAATTAATGATATCGGAAACTTCTGGGCAGGAACAGGTACTCAAGGTGTAACTGGAATGTACATGACTGGATTCTTCCCAGTAATGATGTTTGGTTTACCAGCAGGAGCTTTAGCTATGTATCATACTGCTAAAGATAATAAGAAGAAAGCTGTATATGGATTATTATTAGCAGCTGCATTATCTTCATTCTTTACAGGAGTTACAGAACCATTAGAATTCGCATTCATGTTCTTAGCACCAGGACTATATGTAGTTCATGCTGCTTTAACAGGTGTTTCAGCTATAGTTTGTACATTATTACCAGTAAGAGCTGGATTTAACTTCAGTGCTGGATTTGTTGATTGGATCTTAAGCTTTAAGGCTCCAATGGCTGAAAATCCACTTTGGTTAATACCAATTGGTTTAGTATTTGCAATTTTATACTATGTAGTATTTAGATTCGTAATCACTAAATTCAACTTAAAGACTCCAGGTAGAGAAGACGACGATGATGAATTAAGTGAAAATGTAGCAGTTAGTGGAGATATGAATGAATTAGCTAAAGCATATATCCAAGCTTTAGGTGGAAAAGAAAATATAGTATCAGTAGACAACTGTGTTACTAGATTAAGACTTGGTGTTAAAGATAACGCTATAATTAAAGATAAAAGTTTAACAGCTCTAGGAGCTAGAGGGGTTATAAGACCTGGAAAAGGAAATATCCAAGTAATAGTTGGAACAAATGTGCAATTTGTTGCTGATGCAATAAAAGCAGAATTAAAGAGATAATAAATAAAATAAAATAAAGTAAATAGAAATAGAAGGTGTACGAAAGTGTGCCTTCTATTTCTATTTATATAATAAAAGTTATAAATAAACATTAAATAGATAGATTACTTCAATTATATTAATTAACTGGTTATATTCATACAATATATAAAATATTACATTAAAGCACTATATCTTATCTAAATTTAGATTTTATATAAACTCAGTTTTATTATTCATAAGCTTAGTGTTGTTATTTTGTTTAAAAGAGTAAGTTAACTTTATAATGTATTATTAATTTTAATTATGAAGATTATTAAAATAATCATATAAACCATACAATTATATATAGATTGTAAAATTAAAATCCTATATATAATTGTATATAAATATAGGATTAAACAAACAGAAATATCTATATATATAAGGATATACACAATTTACACTGGTGTTAACATAAAAATATATAATTAACCTATCCTGGTGTATCAGTAATTAAAAAAATAAGAAAATAGAAGAAAAGTATAGAGAAATCAATATAATTTATAAAAATAAGATTATTTCATAAAGAGTAGGGGGAATCTAACATGATATTATGTAACTCGTCACTTATTAACGAATTGATTGCAGCAAGATAACTTGAAAAAAGTTAAAAAACATTGTTGACAAGAAAGTGAATAAGTGATAAGATAAGAAAGTCGCTTGAGGGCGATGAAGAAAATGGTCTTTGAAAATTGAACAGAAAATAAGTTAAGTAAACAAACCAGCAATTCTTTTAGACGTCTTAACATTAAGACTCAAAGTAATTTGAGCAAAGATTAAACTTTTTATTGAGAGTTTGATCCTGGCTCAGGACGAACGCTGGCGGCGTGCCTAACACATGCAAGTCGAGCGAGAGGAGTTCCTTCGGG